>NZ_JBHUQZ010000006.1:0-548322 GCF_042674205.1 Kribbella sp. NPDC056951 | reverse complement strand
GAAGTTAAGCCCTTCAGCGCCGATGGTACTGCGACCGGGAGGTCGTGGGAGAGTAGGACGCCGCCGGACTTTCACACTGTTAAGGGCCACCCCGCGAGGGGTGGCCCTTAACATATGTCCGGGACATTTTCTCGCCGCGCCGTTCTCTGCGCCCGATCCTTGGGCGATGCTCGCTGGGTGGTCTCCGGGCCGCTCGATGCGGGTGTCCGGGGCCCGGGGCGGTAGGTTTGTGCGGTTACCCCGCACTACAGCATCGTTAGGAGTCACAGTGGCGACGCCACCTCGCAATCCCCGGTCCGGCTCGGGGGACCGACGCGGTTCCTCCGGGAACAGCGGACGTTCCGGCCGTAGCGGTGGGGGACGTCCCGAATCCGGTGGTGCCGGCTACAGCGGTAAGCGGTCCGGCTCCGGTTCCGGTGGTGGGTCGGGGTACGGCGGCAACCGTTCGGGGTCAGGTGGCTCTGGCGGTGGTTCGGGCTCTGGTGGTGGACAGCGAAGCTCAGGTGCCTTCCGAGATGGCTCGAGTCGTGGCGCCTCGAGTCGTGGCGACAGCCCGCGGACCGGCGCTCCGCGCAGTGGTGGGAACCGGGACGACCGCACCGAGAACCGGCGTGGGTTCGCCGGCTCCCGTGGTGACGACAAGGGTCGCCGGGATCCCTTCGGTGGTCAGCTCGCCGGTCGTGACGACCGCGGCGGCGACTCCCGCGACAACCGCTCCGGCGGCTACCGTCGCGACGACCGTTCCACAGGCGGCGACCGCGGCGGTTACAACCGCGACGACCGCTCTGGTGGCGGCGACCGCGGTCGGTACAACAGAGACAACCGATCCACTGGTGGAGACCGCGGTGGAGCTGGCCGTCCCAGTGGTGGCGGTTACAACCGCGACGATCGCTCCGGCGGCGACCGCGGTGGTTTCCGTGGTGGCGACCGTCCGGCGCGGGATGACCGCGGTGGCTACAACCGCGACGACCGTGGACCCGCTCGGCGTACCGGTGGACCTGCACGCGACGACCGCGGCGGTTTCCGTCGCGACGAGCGTCCGGCACGCGACGAGCGTGGTGGGTACAACCGCGATGACCGCCCGGCTCGTGATGACCGCGGCGGCTTCCGGCGTGATGACCGTTCCACCGGCGGCTACAACCGCGACGACCGCGGTGGGTTCAACCGGGATGCGCGGCCTGCTCGCGATGACCGCGGTACGCGGCCGGCTCGGGATGACCGGGGCGGGTACAACCGTGACGACCGGCCTGCTCGGGATGACCGGGGTGCTCGGCCGGCTCGGGATGAGCGGGGTGGTGGGTTCCGGCGGGATGAGCGGGGTGAGGGTCGGCGGGATCAGCGGTCGGCTCGGGATGACCGGGGCGGCGTACGGGGTGGTGCTCGTGGTGCTGGGCCGGCTCGGGGTGAGCGTGGCGCGTTCAAGCGGGATGATCGGGACTCGCGTGGTGCGCGCGGTGGACGGGACGACCGTCGTGGGGGACCGCGGCGGGATGACGAAGAGAAGGTTGGTCCGCGGCGCGACGACCCGGTGATTCCTGAGGGCATCACCGGTGCGGAGCTGGATCGCGGAGTGAAGGCCGAGCTGCGCTCGTTGCCGCGCAGCCTGGCGGACCTCGTCGCACAGCACCTCGTGGCGTCCGGGCGGTTCCTGGACGACGAGCCGGAGCTTGCGTACCTGCACGCTCGGACGGCTCGGCGGCTTGCCGCACGGCTGGGCGGTGTCCGCGAGGCGGTCGCGATCACGGCGTACCTGGCTGAGCACTACGACGAGGCGCTGACCGAGTTCCGCGCCGTACGGCGGATGACTGGGAACCACGAAGTGCTGGCGATGATGGCCGACTGCGAGCGTGCGCTCGGACGGCCGGAGAAGGCGCTGGCGCTCGCGCAGGACAAGCACGTTCGGGATCTGTCCGAGCCGACGCAGATCGAGCTGTTGATCGTGACGGCCGGTGCGCGGCGGGACATGGGCCAGACCGCGGCCGCGATCCAGGTGCTCGAAGTACCGGAGCTGACCAAGCGCACCCGGGCGGACTGGTTGCCGCGCCTGCGTTACGCGTACGCCGACGCGCTGGCCGCTGCGGACCGCACCGAAGAGGCGCTGGTCTGGTTCCACCGTGCTGCCGGCGCCGACGCCGACGGCTCGACCGGAGCCGCTGAGCGCGCTGCCGAGCTGGAAGGCCTCGAGTTCACCGACCTCGACGACGACCTCGAGGACGAGGACGACGAGATCGAAGAGGCCAAGGAGACCGACGACGCCGCGACTGTCGTCGAGGTCGACGAGGTGGACGACGAAGACGACTTCAGCGACCCAGACGAGTCCGAAGAGGATGACGCCGAGGAGAAGCCGGAGAAGTCCGAGCAGTAGAACGAAGTCGCACTGAAGAAGCCGCCGGGATCCCCGGCGGCTTCTGTGCGTTTAGGGGAGAATCGGGTGATGGATGCGAGTGTGAGGCCGCTGGCGGACGATCCTGTTGGGCTGTTGGTGGGGAATGCGGTCACCAAGGGGGCGCGGCGACTGCAGAAGGCTGTGCGGATGGTGGAGAAAGGTGACGACGACGCCATCCATCAAGTGCGGGTTTCCTGCCGGCGGCTGCGGAGCGATCTGAAGCTGTTCCGGAAGATGCTTGCGGGAGAGTGGGCCGGCGCTCTGCGGGCGGATCTGGCCGCGTTGGCGCAGGCGTGCGGAGAAGCTCGGGACCTCGAGGTGATCGCGGCCCTGGTGAAGGAGACCGCGCACGGTGAGGACGACCCCGAGCACGTCGAATACATCCTCAGCACGCTGACAGCCGGCTTGGAGCAGGCAGCGGCGCGGTCAGCGGAGGTGGTGCTCGGAGAGGGGACCGCCACGCTCCTGCGGACGCTGGAGACGACTGCGACTGCACCCGAGCTCTCACCGAAGGCCGAGACACCCTGCGGCGAGGCTCTGCCCCAGCTGCTGGACGGCGCGGTGCGACTGTTCGCGCGTGAGGCCGACAAGCTGGAGCCGTGGACACAGGATGACGACTGGCACGAGGTGCGGTTGCTGGCGAAGCGAGTCCGGTACGCCGCCAACACCTGCGCGACTGTGCTCGGTGACGAGGCCAAGGCGACCGCCGTACAGGCTGCTCGGTACCAGGAGCTGCTCGGGCAGCATCAGGACCACTGTGCGGCTGCGGATGCGCTGACTGCGCTTGTGACGGACGCCGGGCCGGAGCGGGCCTTCACGCTCGGACGGCTCGTCGAGCGGCACCGGGCAGCCCGTAAACCGCTGCGTGCGGAGTTCCTCAGCCTGTACCACCGCTCTTGACAGGCTGACCGCCTGGTTGTACATGTATGTACATGTCTGAACAGGTAGGTCGTTCGAAGCGATCCCAGCTGGTCGCGGAGATTGCCACGGAGATCCGGACCGGGCGGCTCGGCCATGGTGAGCGGCTGCCGGGCGAGAACCAGCTCGCGACCCGCTACCAGGTCTCCCGCGGCACGGTCCGCAGTGCGCTGGCCGAGTTGCAGCGGCGGGAGCTGATCACCACCGAGACCGGGGTCGGTTCGTTCGTCACGTTCGACGGCAAGGAGCTCGACCAGCAGATCGGTTGGGCTCGCGCGCTGGCCGAGGGTGGCGCCGATGTCGGCACCGAGCTGCTGGGTATCGCGGCCGGTGGGGATCCGGCGGTCGAGGAGCAGTACGGTCCGGTCGTCACGGTACGGCGACTGCGCCGCGCAGGCAGTCAGCCGGTCTCGATCGAGGTCTCGGCGCTACCGGCTGTCGGAGCGCTGGCCGACCTGCCCACGACCGGACTGGTCGACGACTCGATCACCGCGACTCTGCGCGCAGCCGGCCGCCAAGGCGTTGGCGGCGAGCAGTGGATCTCGGTCGAACCGCTGGACGCCGCTGACGCCGCTCTGCTCGAGCGAACGCCCGGTGAGCTGTTCCTGCGCGCTATCCGAGTCACTCGCGACCAGAACGGCGACCTGGTCGAGTACGTCGTCAGTTGGCTCGATCCCCAGCGGTTCCGGTTCCACCTGAGCTTTCCGGCGGCCCGATGAGCACCCGCGACCGCGCGCTCGGCGCCCTGTACGGGCTGGCGATCGGTGATGCGCTGGGGATGCCCACGCAGTCGCTGTCCCGCGCCGACATCGCACAGCGGTACGGCGTGGTCGACCGACTGCTGCCTGGCGCTGCGGACCAGCCCATTGCGCCGGACATGCCGGCCGGGACGGTCACTGACGACACCGAGCAGGCGCTGCTGCTGGCACGGCTTCTGGTCGAGGGTGACGGCAAGCTGGACCCGCATGGGTTTGCCGAGGCCCTGCAGTCCTGGGAACAGGACATGATCCGCCGCGGCTCCCTGGACCTGCTCGGACCCTCCACCAAGCGCGCACTGGACCGCCTGGCCGCAGGTGAGCCCGCAGAGCAGACCGGCCGAGACGGTACGACGAATGGCGCCGCCATGCGGGTCGCACCGGTCGGCATCGCCTTTGCCGGAGACAGCTTGCTGGATGCGGTGGTCGAGTCGTGCCGCGTCACGCACAACACCGGTCTCGGGATCGGAGCAGCCGCCGCAGTGGCTGCGGCTGTCTCGGCCGGCGTCGCCGGGGCCGCGCTGCCCGAGGCTGTTGCTGCGGCCGAGGAAGCTGCAACAACTGGTGGTCAGCGCGGGCACTGGGTTGCCGGCGGCAGCATCGCCGCACGGCTGCGCTGGGTCCGTGGCTGGGTCCACGACCTCACTCCCGCCGAACTCGTCCCGGCCCTCGACGAAGTCGTCGGTACGTCGGTCGCTGCCAACGAATCCGTGATCGCCGCGTTCGCGCTGGTTGAGGTGCTCGGCAACGACGTCCGCGCCGCGCTCACGACGGCCGCGTCACTCGGTGGCGATACCGACACCATTGCCGCGATCTGTGGCGCCGTACTGGGTGCACATCACGGCATGTCCGGACTGCCGGCCGACCTGCTCGAAGAGGTCCGCCAGGTCAATCGGCTCGACCTCGACGCCGCTGTCGACGGGCTGCTCGCGCTGCGTTCCACCAACTGAAGGAGGCCGCCATGGCCACCGATACTGCAAGCCAGGCAACAGAATCCCGCGAGTCCACGCTGGAAAACAGAGGTATCGAACCGGTCCCGGTCGCCGAGCGCACCGGACGGCCGGGCCAGCTGTTCTGGGTGTGGTTCGCCGCCAACATCTCCATCCTCGGTCTGCCTTTGGGCGCGACGCTGGTCGCGATGGGGATGACGGTCTGGCAGGCCGTCATCGCAGCGGTCGTCGGCTCGGTCGGCTCGTTCGCGATCGTCGGTGCGATCTCGATCGCCGGGCGTCGTGGTGGTGCACCCGGTCTCACGTTGTCCCGCGCGACGTTCGGTGCCCGCGGCAACATTGGGCCGACACTCGTCTCGCTGTTGTCCCGGCTGGGCTGGGAGACCGTGAACACCACGACCGCAGCGTTCGCGCTGCTGTCGCTGGCCACGATCCTGTTCGGCACCAGCCCGGCGGCGAAGGACCATCCGGTACTCACGATCGTCGCCATCGCGGTCTTTGAGCTGCTGACCGTGCTGGTCGCCGGACTCGGTCACGCCTTCCTGGTGGCCGTGCAGCGGTGGGCGACCTGGGTGTTCGGGGCGCTCAACATTCTGGTCGGCGGCTTCCTGGTGGCGACCGTCGACTGGTCGGCTGTTGGAGCTGCCTCGCCGGCACCTGTCGGTGTGGTTGTGGCTGGGATCGGTGTGATCGCAGCAGGTACGGGTATCGGCTGGGCGAACGCATCGGCCGACATGTCCCGCTACCAGGCTTCGGCCGTGCGCGGCGGGTCGCTGGTGCTGTCGGCTGCGGCCGGTGCGGGGATCCCGCTGGTACTGCTGATCTCGCTGGGCAGTCTGCTCGCCGCAGGCGACCCCACGCTGGCCGATGCGGGCGACCCAGTTGCCGCGATCCGCGCGATGCTCCCGAGCTGGATGGCTGTTCCGTACCTGATCGCAGCGTTCGGTGGACTGCTGCTGTCCAATCACCTCTCGGTCTACTCCGCTGGACTCACCACGCTGACTCTTGGAGTGCGGGTGCGCCGCGTGTACGCAGTGGTTGTCGACGTGACAGTCACCTTTGCCGGCGCGATCTACTTCCTGCTCATCGCCGACGGGTTCTACGGTCCGTTCATCGCCTTCATCAGTGCACTGGCGGTACCGATCACTGCGTGGGTCGGTGTGTTCGCCGTGGACATGCTGCGACGCCGGCACTACGACCCGGACGCTCTGCTGGACACCCGTCGTACCAGCGCTTACTGGTACCGCGGTGGCGTTGCCTGGAGCGCGTTTGGGGCTTGGGCGCTGGCGATCGTGGTCGGCTACCTGTTCGCGACTGTGGGGCCGGCGTCGGATCCATGGTTCACCGGACCGCTCGCTGACACCTGGTTCGGCGAGAACGGGCTGGCGTGGGTGATCACGTTCGTCGTCGGAGCCGGGGCGTACGCCGCACTCGGTGGTGCTCGTCCGGTGCCGGGCGTACCGCTGGAGGTGGGTGAATGACTGGGCGGCTTGTGCACACGGGACAGGTCCTGATTGACCTCGTCATGCAGGTACCTGCGCTACCGCCAGTCGGCGGTGACATGCTGGCGCTCTCCACGGTCGAGTACGTCGGTGGTGGCTTCAACGTGATGGCAGCCGCAGCCCGGGCTGGTGCGACCGTCGTCTACGCAGGTGGACATGGCACTGGACCCCGCGGCGAGCGGGGTGCGCGCCGAACTCGCTGCTGAGGGAGTGAAAGTCGCCCAGCCGATCACCACTTCGATCGACACCGGCGTCTGCGTGGTGCTGCTCGACAACACTGGGGAGCGCACGTTCGTCACCGGTAGCGGAGCCGAGACCGCTGTTGGCGACCCACTCCCTGATCTGGACGCATCTGACATCGGATACGTCTCCGGCTACAGCCTGGTGGTCCCGGAGAAAGCCGGGCAGGTGCTGGCGATGCGGGGTGGAACTCTGCTCGTCGACCCCGGACCCCTGGTCGCTGACATCGATCCCGATGTCTGGACCCGCACGCTGGCCCGCAGTGCGGTGTTGAGCTGCAACGACCGCGAGGCCCAGCTACTGACTGGCCTCTCCGACCCCCTGGACGCAGCGCGGGAGCTGGCCACCAGAGTGCCGCCGCAAGCCGTGGTTGTGGTGCGGATCGGGGCAGGCGGCTGTGTCGTGGCCCAGAACGGCACAGTGCAGGCGGTGCCGAGCATCTCGGTGGACGTGCTGGACACCAACGGTGCTGGTGACGCGCACTGCGGTTGGTTTGCTGCGGAGCTCCTCCGCGGCACCGACGTACTGGAGGCTGCCCGGCGGGCCAACATCGCCGCAGCGATCGCGGTGACTCGTAGCGGGCCTGCGACCGCGCCGACGCGTAGTGAGGTTGACGCTAGAGCATCCTGAACAGCAGCCCGACGCGCGGCTTCGGGCCGAACGAGGTCGCCTTCTGGGGCAGTACGACGCCCTGGATCGCCGAGCCGAGTACCTGGTCCAGGTGTGGAGCGGTGAGCTCGATGGCTGCCTGTGAAGGGCTGGCCAGGGCCAATGCGTCAGCCCAGGTGTGGTGGAAGGTGATGTCGTCGACCGGAGCGCCCCAGGCGGGGAGGAGGTGCTCGTGGAGGGATGAGACGACGGGGACGGTCAGTCCGTTGGCCGGGCGGATCGTGAGCCAGTCCGTGCCGTCTGTCACCACGAGGTGGTGGACGGGGAGCTGCTCCGAGCGGCCAGGCAGGACGTTCCAGCCGGCCGGAGTCCGGGACTGCACCATCTCCAGCGTCAGGCCGGGCACCACGCGGTGAATCGGGTCCAGGGTCAGCGGATGCCGGTTGTAGTCGACCAGCATCGCCAGGCCGACCGACGTACTGGATCGGTCCGGTTCACGGCGGTTGCGCTCCAGGTACGCCGCGTAGCGGTGGTGGCCGTCGGCGATCAGCGCCTCGTGCTTGGCGATCTCGGTGGCGATCACTGCGAGCGTTTCGGGGTCTTCGATCCGCCAGATGCGGTGTTCGGCGCCGTTCTCGGTTTCGGCCTCCACCCACGGCACTCCGGTCCGGGCGGCGTCCACTGCGTCGCTGGCCGCGCCACCGTCGCCGTACGCGAGCAGGATGGGCTCCAGGTCCGCATCGGTGGCTTCCATCAGTTCGAGGCGGTCGTCGACCCAGTGCGGCATCACGTTCTCGTGGGGAAGCACCACGCGGCGCTGCGGATCCAGGGCCAGCGCACCGACCAGACCGCACAGTACGGCGTCGCCCAGGCGCTGCTCGTACACGTACAGCGCGGGCCGCGGGTCCTGGATAACCACTCCGGCGGCCTGCCACCCGGCCAGCCGCTCGGCAGGCTCGTCGTACCGGCTCGGACCGAGGTTGGGGTCGCGTGGAAGGATGAGCCTCACCATGTTGTGCAGATCAGACGCAGTCAGCCGCCGGACCAGCGCGGGTTCCAGCACGTCGTACGGCGGTGAGGTGACCGCGCCCAGGCCGCTCACCATGCCCGCCACGAACCGCCAGGCCCGTAACGGGTCCAGTCGCAGCACGCTCGCCCTCGAATCCCGCATGAGCCGCATCGTACGGGCGCGCTCATGAGCCCGCATCGCGAAGCGCCCGCGCCGCTGTCGGAGTGTGATGAACCGCTCGCGAGCCGGTACGACGTCGCCCTGCTGGACCTGGACGGCGTCGTGTACGTCGGCCCGGACCCGGTACCGGATGCGCCCGAGCACCTGCGCAAGGCGGCCAAGGAAGGCATGCGGATCGGCTACATCACCAACAACGCCAGCCGGCCGGCCAGAATCGTGGCCGAGCACCTGGCGTCGTTCGGGCTGGATGTGATCGCCGACGACGTGGTGACGTCCGCACAGGCCGCAGCGAAGCTGATCGCGTCGCAGTACCCGAAAGGCTCGCCGGTGCTCGTCATCGGCGGCGAGGGGCTGATTTCTGCCCTGGAGGAGTACGAGCTGACGCCGGTGCGCAGCAGCGACGCGCACCCGGTGGCCGTCGTACAGGGCTTCCACCCGGATGTGAACTGGGTGATGCTCGCGGATGGTGCGCACGCGATCAACGAGGGCGCCAAGTGGTTCGCGACCAACCTTGACCTGACAATCCCCACTGCGGCCGGGATGGCGCCGGGGAACGGCACGCTGGTGGCCGCAGTCCGCGCTGCGGTCGAGGTGGACCCGGTAGTGGCCGGCAAGCCGGAGCCTCCGTTGCTGGAGACGAGTATTGAGCGGCTCAACGCGAAGAAGCCGTTGATGATCGGTGACCGGCTGGACTCCGACATTGCTGGGGCCCACGCGGTCGGAATCGCCAGTCTGTGGGTGGCAACCGGTGTCCACGACGCACATGACCTCGCACAGGCGCCTAAGGACCAGCGGCCGACGTACATCGCGCCTGACCTGGCCGCACTGGCACAGAAGCAGCCTGGTGTGACGGTTGACGGCAGCAAGCACAGCTGTGGTGGCTGGACTGCTGAGGTCGTCAACAACGCTGTGGCGGTCAAGGGCGAAGGTGAGCCGTACGACGGGCTGCGCGCGATCCTGTCTGCTGTCTGGACCGCTGTCGACGCACCAGCGAAGACGGCCACCAAGACTGCCAAGTCAGCGACTCGCAGCAGCCGCCGTCCGTTGCCGAAGCCCGCACCGGCTCTCGGCACGATCGCAATCAACGGTGCGCTCCACCGGGTCGGCCTGGACAAGTGAACCCGAAGCGCTACCGTTGCTGGAACGAAGCGAGGAGGCAGTCATGGTGATGGACGCACTGCGCGGCTACGTACAGCTGGCGAACGGTCTGGCCGAGGTCAGCAGGCAGAAGGCCGAAGCGGCGGCGAAGGCATTGCTGCAGCAGACGGGTGCGGATGCGCTGACGTCCGGGCTGACCACGAAGGTGGGCGACCTGGCCGACGAGATCGTTGCCACCAGCAAGAGCAACCGTCAGCTGCTGACGGCGATCGTGACGAACGAGGTCGAGGGCGCGGTCGCGCGGCTCGGGTTCGTCCGCTCCGAAGAGGTCGCGGCGCTGACCCGGCGCGTCCAGCAGCTGGAGACCGAGCTGGCCGAGGCCCAGGCCGCGGTCCCGGCCCCGGCACCCGTTGCGGCGGCGAAGAAGGCTCCCGCGAAGACCGCTCCTGCCAAGCCGGCTCCCGCCAAGAAGGCGCCGGTGAAGAAGGCCGCGGCCAAGAAGGCGCCCGCCAAGAAGGCACCTGCGAAGAAGGCGCCGGCCAAGAAGACGGCAGCGAAGAAGGCCTGACGTGACCGAACACCCTGGCGAGCAGTTCCCCCCGGACGTCGACCCCGACGTGGAGCCGGACTACACGCCGGAGCAGGGCGAGGAGCCCCCGGCCGAGCCCGACTACGACGCCGAGCCGGGCTCTCAGAACCTGGAGTACGGCGAGGAGTCCCAGGAAACGCCGGAGTCCCAGGAAGCGGAGCCGGTGGAGCACGCGCCCGTGGATCCGGCCGAGGTGGAGTTCGGGCCGGAGTTCGCCCGCGACCCCGGTCAGCAGCACGAGCAGCCGTTCGTCGCGGAGCCGGTGGACGACTCGGCCGCGGATTACGCCGATGAGGACTCCGGGCATCCGTTGGTGGATGAGGTGATGTCTCGGCTGGACGATCTGCGGGAGAAGCCGGTCGGTGAGCACGCCGAGGTGTACGCCGACCTGCACGAGCGGCTGCAGACCGCGCTGGTGGAGGCGGACTCCGACCAGGGCGACAGCCGGTAAGTGGCCAAGGGAGCAGCGAAGCGCGCGCGGCTCGACGCTGAGCTGGTACGGCGCGGGCTGGCGCGGTCGCGTGAGCAGGCGAGTGAGCTGATCGCGGCCGGCAAGGTGAAGGTGTCCGGCGCGGTTGCGTCGAAGCCGGCGACCGGTGTCGGGACCGATGCGCCGATCGTGGTGGACACCTCCGAGACCGACGACCCCGGCTATGCGAGTCGTGGTGCGCACAAGCTGATCGGTGCGCTGGAGGCGTTCCCCGAGGTCCAGGTGAAGGGCCGGGTCGCGCTCGACGCGGGTGCGTCCACCGGCGGATTCACCGACGTACTGCTCCGCAACGAGGCTCAGCACGTGTTCGCGGTCGATGTCGGCTACGGGCAACTGGTGTGGGCGTTGCAGACCGACGAGCGGGTCACGGTGCTGGACCGGACCAACGTCCGGACGCTCACGCTCGAGCAGATCGGTGGTGAACCGGTTGATCTCGTGGTCAGCGACCTGAGCTTCATCTCGCTGACGCTGGTGCTCCCCGCGCTTCTCCAAGTGGTGAAACCGGACGGTGAGCTGATGCTGATGGTGAAACCGCAGTTCGAGGTCGGCAAGGAGCGGCTCGGCAAGGGCGGAGTGGTTCGCGACCCCGAGTTGCGGGCGGACGCCGTACGGGGAGTGGCTCTCAAAGCGCAGCAGCTGGGCTGGGGGATTGCGGGGGTGGCGGCCAGTCCGCTGCCCGGACCGTCCGGAAATGTCGAGTACTTCCTGTGGATACGGCGTTCGGCGCCGCCGCTGGATGAGACGATGCTGCAGGACGCGATTGAGCGTGGACCGCAGTAGGGGAGGTAGGAGTGGCTGACGCCGAGCCGCGGCGCGTGCTGGTGGTGACGCACACCGGTCGTGAGCAGGCGGTCGGGGTGGCGCGCGAGGCGCACCGGCTGCTGACGGATGCCGGTCTGCTGGTGCGGCTGCTCGCCATCGAGGCCGACGACCTCGACCTCGACCCGGTCGAGATCGCCGTCGACCCCGACAAGGCCGCGCTCGATGTCGAGCTGATCATCGTGCTCGGCGGCGACGGTTCGATCCTGCGTGGCGCCGAGCTGGCCCGCCCGCACGGTACGCCGGTGCTGGGTGTCAATCTCGGTCATGTCGGCTTCCTGGCCGAGGCCGAGGTCGACGACCTGGAGCGGATCGTCCAGGTGGTCGTGGACCGCAGCTACACGGTCGAGGAGCGGATGACGCTGGCCGTCGATGTCCGCCACGACGACGAGCTGATCTTCGAGACCTGGGCGCTGAACGAGGCGAGTATCGAGAAGGCCGCTCGCGAGAAGATGCTCGAGGTGCTGGTCGAGGTCGACGACCGCCCGCTGTCCCGTTGGGGCTGCGACGGTGTCGTGGTCGCGACGCCCACCGGGAGTACGGCGTACGCGTTCTCGGCCGGCGGCCCGATCGTCTGGCCCGAGGTCGAGGCGATCGTGCTGGTCCCGGTGAGTGCGCACGCGCTGTTCTCGCGGCCGATCGTGGTCGCGCCCTCGTCGCGGCTGTCGATCGAGCTGGTGCCGTCGTGGAACGGCCGTGGAGTGCTGTGGTGCGACGGCCGGCGGATGGTCGAGGTACCGCCGGGTGCTGAGATCGTGGTCCGGCGCGGTGCTCGTCCGGTCCGGCTGGCCCGGGCGCACGAGGCGCCGTTCACCGATCGGCTGGTGGCCAAGTTCGACCTTCCGGTGCTCGGCTGGCGTGGTGCCGCCGAACGCAAACGCAATCCCAACGGTCAACAGGAGACCTGATGCTTTCGGAAATCCGCATCATCGGCCTGGGTGTGATCGAGGACGCGACTCTGGACCTCGACCCCGGGTTCACCGCCGTGACCGGTGAGACCGGTGCCGGTAAGACGATGGTCGTGACCGGTGTGAACATGCTGCTCGGCGGCCGCGCCGACAGCGGGCTGGTGCGGCACGGGGTGCGGCGGGCGCGCGTCGAGGGGCGAGCGACCAACGTGCCGAAGGCGATCGTGCAGCAGGCCGAGGACCGCGGTGGCGAGCTGGACGACGAAGAGCTGCTGATCGCGCGCGAGCTGTCGTCGGAGGGGCGCTCGCGGGCGTTCCTTGGCGGCGCATCGGTGCCGGTGTCGGTGCTTGGTGAGGTTTCCGGCGACCTGGTCGCGATTCACGGACAGGCCGATCAGTGGCGGCTGCTGCAGCCCGCCCGCCAGCGCGAGACGCTGGATACCTTTGCCGGTAAGCCGGTTCTGGTGCCACTGCAGGAGTACTCGACGTCGTACAAGCGGCATCGCGAGGTCGAGGCTGAGCTGACGGAGCTGACCACCAGGCAGCGCGATCGGCTCGCCGAGGCGGACCGGCTGCGGTTCGGGCTGGAGGAGGTCGCGAAGGCGGAGCCGCTGCCCGGTGAGGACACCGAGCTGGCGGCCGAGGAGGAGCGGCTCGCGTACGCCGACGGTCTGCGGACCGCGGCGACGAACGCGGCTGACGCACTGGCGTCCGAGGATCTCGAGTCGACGCGACCGAGCGACGTACTGGGTTTGCTGGCGTTGGCGAAGCAGTTGCTGGACGGCGAACGCGAGCACGACGCCAAGTTGGCTGAGCTGGCGGACCGGGCCGGCGAACTCGGGTACCTGGCTGCAGACCTGGCCGGCGAGCTCTCGTCGTACGCCGCTGATGTGGACACCGATCCGGCTCGGCTGTCCGTGGTGAGCGAGCGGCGGGCGCTGCTGACCAACCTGATCCGCAAGTACGGCGCCGAGCAGGGCACTGTGGATGAGGTGCTCGACTGGGCCAAGCGGTCTGCCGAGCGACTGGCCGAGCTGGATGGCAGCGATGAGCGCGTCGAGCTGCTGACCGGTGAGTTGGCTGAGCTGGATGCGGCGCTGGCTGAGCTGGGTCGACAGGTGCGGGAGGCCCGGATCGAGGCGGCGCAGCGACTCGGCGTACTGGTGTCTGAAGAGCTGACCGGGCTGGCGATGCCGCACGCGACTCTGACGGTCGAGGTGCACGAGACGTCGGCGGGACCGTTCGGTATCGACGAGATCGAGTTCTGCTTCGCGGCGAACCCGGGTAGCCCGGCGCGTCCGCTGCAGAAGTCGGCGTCCGGTGGTGAGTTGTCCCGCGTGATGCTGGCACTCGAGGTGATCCTGTCCGACACGCACAAGGTACCGACGCTGGTCTTCGACGAGATCGATGCCGGTATCGGCGGTCGCGCTGCGGTCGAGGTCGGCAAACGGCTCGCCCGGCTGGCTGAGAAGGCACAGGTCATCGTGGTGACCCACCTGCCGCAGGTGGCCGCGTTCGCCGACCGGCACGCCGTCGTGCTGAAGAGTGACGACGGTTCGGTGACCACGAGTGGTCTGGTCGCTCTGGACGATGACGCCCGGCTGAAGGAGCTGTCGCGGATGATGGCCGGCCTGGAGAACTCCGATGCCGCCCAGGCACACGCCGAGGAGCTACTCGCCCTGGCGGCAGAACGTCACAACAAACCCAAGAAGAAGAAACGCTAGGTACGACGGGATCGCAGTACCAGCGCGATCACGGCGAGCTGCAGCGCGATGACGACCGGGATGACCGCATGGAACATCCCGGACGTCGACCACGACACGACGCTGAACACGATCGACAACGCCTGCGACACAACGGTCAGCCGGGATGCCCACCGCCGCTCGAGCTTCCAGGCCAGGACGACGCACAGCACCGCCAGCACGAGATGGAAGACGCTTGCGGACGTCAACGCAACCCGCACCGAGGCATCCAGCTCGCTCGGTGTGAAGTCCGGATGCTGAGCGGCGACCTCCGCGCGCAACGTGCTCGAGCGCGCGAACATCACCACCGGAATCACCAGGTGCGCAAGCGCAATGACCAGCAGTAGCAACCGCGCAGGTCTCATCAGCTCCGCCTTCTGGCCGCTGGGTTCGCGGCCGATGCTAGGCGATCAAGCGGTCGTTCCAAAGGATGATTCGGCTGGGCGGAGGGGTATTGGGCGGGAACCGGGCTGGTGACGTGGCAGGATGAGAGCGCGATGAGACTGCCCAGCCTGCGGAGAGCACGCCCGACTGAACTGCCCGGATCCACCGGTGTGGTCCGGCTCGATCGGCGTACCAAGAATCTCACCAAACGGCTGAAGCCGGGTGAGATCGCGGTGATCGATCATGTCGACCTCGATCGGGTGAGCGCCGAGGCGCTGGTGAACTGCAAGGTCACCGCGGTGGTGAATGTCGCTGACTCGATCAGTGGCCGCTATCCGAACCTCGGCCCGGAGATCCTGGTCGCGGCCGGGATTCCGCTGGTCGACGGTGTCGGTCGCGAGGTGTTCTCGGTCCTGCACGAGGGTGAGCGCGTGCGGTTGCACGACGGCACCTTGTACCGCGGTGACGAGGTCGTCGCGAAGGGTGTTGCGCAGGACAGCCAGACGGTGGCCGAGTTGATGGACGATGCCCGGGCGGGGTTGTCGACGCAGCTCGAGGCGTTCACCGCCAACACGTTGGAGTACCTGCGCCGCGAACGCGACCTGCTGCTGGACGGCGTCGGCGTACCTGAGATCCACACTCCGATGGACGGCCGGCACGTGCTGATCGTCGTACGTGGCTACGACTACCGCGAGGACCTGGTCGCGCTGCGGCCGTACATCCGTGAGTACCGGCCGGTGCTGATCGGTGTCGACGGTGGCGCGGATGCCTTGGTGGAGAACGGTTACGCGCCCGACCTGATCGTCGGCGACATGGACTCGGTCAGCGACGAGACGCTGAAGAGCGGCGCCGAGGTGGTCGTGCATGCGTACCGCGACGGCCGGGCGCCGGGATCGGAGCGGCTGGAGCGGCTCGGCGTGGAGTCGATCGAGTTCCCCGCGACCGGTACCAGCGAGGACGTCGCGATGCTGCTGGCCGACTCCAAGGGCGCTCAGCTGATCGTTGCGGTCGGCACCCACAACTCGCTGGTGGAGTTCCTCGACAAGGGCCGCTCCGGAATGGCCAGCACCTTCATCACCCGCTTGCGTGTCGGCGCCAAGCTGGTGGATGCCAAGGGCGTCGGCCGGCTGTACCGCAGCCGGGTGTCGACGTTCCAGATCATCGCGCTGGTCGTGGCCGGCCTGTTCGCGCTCGGGATGGCGATGGTCGCCATCGACGCCGACGAAGTGCTGTGGTCGATCCTGCGGGCGCGCTGGAGCGACTTCGTCTACTGGATCCGGGAGCTGTTCACGTGATCGACTTTCGCTACCACATCGTCTCGATCGTGGCGATCTTCTTCGCCCTGGGCGCCGGGGTGGTGCTCGGCGCCGGCCCGTTGAAGGGCACCGGCAGCGACCTGATCCAGAACCAGGCGAACGTGGACCGGGCCAACCTCGTCGCCGCGCGCGACGAGATCACCCAGCTGAAGGCGCTGAACAAGTACCACCAGGACTACGAGGCCAAGGTGACGGCCGGGCTGGCCACCGGCAAGCTGACCGACCGCAAGGTCGCACTCGTCACGATGCCGAACGCCGACGGCGACCTGGTCAACTCGGTCAACGACGAGCTGCAGAAGGCCGGCGCGCAGGTCACCGTCCGCGTCTCGGTGAACGCCAAGCTGCTCGACCCCGGTCAGCGCCAGCTGGTCGAACCACTCGTCACGCAGCTGATCACGGCCGACATCACGGTCCCGCAGGACTCCACGACGTACCAGCGGGCTGGGCTGATCCTGGCCCGCGGCGTCGCGGCCAAGGACCCGGCGCGCACGGTCGACGACGAGGCGAACAAGATCCTCAGCGGTCTGACCAGCTCCGAGCTGGTGTCGCTGAAGCCGTCGCAGATCAAGGACCGGGCCACGCTGATCGTGGTGGTCGCCGGCAAGCCGGCGGTGCCCGCGCCGGCCAACTCGTCGTACACGGACGCGGTGGACTTCATCGAGGGTCTGGACCAGGGCAGCGGCGGTGTCGTCGTGGCCGGTACGCCGGACACCGCGAAGGACGGTGGACTCCTGAAGGCCTTGCGGAGTGACTCCGACGCGACCAAGATCGTTTCCTCGGTGGACGTGGCCGATCTGCCCGCCGGGCAGATGACCGTCGTCTTCGCACTGGTCGAGCAGACGACCGGTAAGGCCGGCCAGTACGGTGCCTTCGACGCGAAGGACGGCATCGCGCCGGCCGCCGTACAGGTGAAGGACAACTGACGTGGGAATTCTGAGCGCTGCTGTAGCGGCAGTTGCGACTGCTGCACTGGAGAAGGCCGCCGAGAAGCTGCCGAAGGAGAACCGGCAGCCGTTCGAGCGCACCAACCACCGGGGCGAGCCGGTCACGCTCCTGGAGGGCCCGGTCGCCGTCCTCGGCGCACTGGCCGGTGTGCTCGCCGCACCGTCGACTCCGGGCAAGGTGAAGGCCGCTGCGCTGCTGGCCGGCTCGGTGTCGGGGGCAGTCGGCGCGTACGACGACCTGCGCGGAACCACGCAGGCCAAGGGCTTCCGCGGACACCTGTCCGCGTTGAAGCGCGGTGAGGTGACGAGCGGTGCGGTCAAGATCCTCGGCGTAGGTGCCGCCGGTCTAGCCGCTGCGGCGCTGCTACCCCGCAAGTCAACCGGAGTGAAGGCACTCGCCGGTGTAGTCGCTGACGGCGCTCTGATCGCCGGTACGGCGAACCTGACCAACCTGCTCGACTTGCGGCCCGGCCGCGCGCTGAAGACAGTTGCCGCAGTCAACGCACCCCTCGCCGTAGTCAACGGTCCAGCCGGCGCAGTAGTCGGTGCAGCCGTAGCCTCTGCCCCCTCCGACCTAGGCGAACGCTCCATGCTCGGCGACTGCGGAGCCAACGGCCTAGGCGCCATCACCGGTACAGCGCTAGCCGCCTCCCTCCCGCGCTGGCTGAAGACCGTAGTCCTAGCCGGAGTCGTAGGCCTCAACCTGGCCAGCGAAAAAGTCAGCTTCACCAAGGTCATCGCCGACACCCCCGTCCTCGACAAGATCGACCAGTGGGGCCGACGCCCCCGGTGAACGACGAAGTCCCGGGCACCAACCGCCCGGACGACGCCCGGGAGGTCCGCTCAAGCGGTGGCTCGGGGGAGGGGCGGGGCGGCCGCTCGGACGACGCCTCGGGTCACCCGGGGGAGGGGGCTGGGAGCGGCTCCTCCATCCCCCTCACCACTTCCCCCGCGAACACCCCCTCCGTCGGATCACGCGTTGCGCGGGCTGCGTTGCTGGTTGCGGCGGTGACGGTGCTCGCCCGCGTTGTGGGGTTTGGGCGGTGGCTTGTCTTTTCTAAGACTGTTGGTGCGGGGTGTTTGGCTGAGGCTTATACGACGGCTAACCAGTTACCGAACATCTTGTTTGAGATTGTGGCTGGTGGTGCGTTGGCTGGTGCGGTGATTCCGGTGCTGGCTGGGCCGGTGGCTCGTGGGGATCGGGTTGCGCAGGGGCGCATTGTCGGCGCGTTGTTGTCGTGGTCGTTTGTGTTGCTGGCGCCATTTGCGGTGTTGTCGTGGTTGCTGGCTGGGCAGTACACGGACGCGTTGCTGGATCCCGGTGCGGACTGTGGTGGGTCGGCGGCGACTGCTACTCGGATGCTGATGATCTTCGTGCCGCAGGTGTTCGGGTACGCGCTGGCCGTCATCGCCACCGCCGTACTGCAGTCCCACAAGAAGTTTGGGGCGGGTGCGTGGGCTCCGCTGGTGTCTAGCCTGGTGGTGGTCGGCACCTACCTAGTGTTCGCGGCCATGGCTCCGGATGCGGATCGGGCGTCGGGTAGCGCTAACGACCTGCTCGCTTGGGGGACTACAGCAGGCGTTGCTGCACTGGCGTTCACAGTGCTGATTCCGATGCTGCTACTGCGACTACCGATCAGACTGACACTCAGACTCGACCCCGGTGTCGGACCGGTACTGCGGAAGCTCGCACTGGCCGGACTAGCCGTGCTGATCGCTCAGCAGCTCACCTTCGTCGTCACGACGTACCTGGCTAACCACCGCGGTGTTGCGGGCAGTATCGCCGTCTATACCTGGGCGAACGCGGTCTACCTGCTCCCGTACGCGGTCCTCGCCGTACCGATCACCACTGCGGTGTTCCCGCGCCTGGCTGCGGCGTACGAGGCAGGGGAGCGGTTCGACCTGTACGCCGCCGCTTCGTCCCGCGCGGTGATGCTGGCCGGCGGTGCTGGTGCCGCACTGCTCGTCGGAACCGCGGTACCGGTCGCACGGATCTTCGCGTACGACGACGGCGCCGTACAGGAAGCGAAAGCGACCTCACTCGGCAACGGGCTGATCGCGTTCGCCCCAGCCGCCATCGGGTTCGCCGTACTCATGCATATCGGCCGAGTGCTCTACGCGCGGCACTCCGGTCGGCAGGTCGCGATCGTCACGTCAGCTGCCTGGGTCCTGGTCGCTGTGTCAGCCGTCGTCCTGACAGCGCAGTGGGACGCAGTGCCCGCACTAGCGGCCGCCATGTCCATCGGCATGGTCCTCGGAGCGGTTGCGCTACTCGTGGTGCTGTGCCGAGACGCAGGGGCTGGCGCACTGGCCGGGCTGACCCGTGCCACGCTGGCTGCGCTAGTCGGCGCCGTACTGGCCGGTGCAGCAGGCTGGGTCGTCGCACTGCCGGCCAGCGACACCGGAGTGGGCAGTGCGGTCCTGTACGCCGTGCTGTCCGGCCTGGCCGTCGTCATCGTGTACGCCGCGATCGCCGTCGTACTGGATCGTGCGGACACCCGCGCGCTGCTCCTTCGAAAGGTCGTGGCATGAAGATCGGTCTGCTGCTCGCAGAGTCGCGCGGCGGGATCGGGCAGCACGTCGCTTCCCTGGTACCGCGGTTCATCGCAGCCGGGCACGAGGTGGTCGTCTGCGCACCGCCCGGTACTGCCGAGCACTTCGACTTCGGTGCGGCAACCGTCGTCACCCAGGCACCGGCGCTGCGCGGCTCGGACGTGATCCACGCGCACGGCTACCGCGCTGGGATGACCGCACTGCGTGACCGCTCCAAGCTGCGCCCGCTAGTCGTTACCTGGCACAACGCAGTGATCGCTCCGGGCCCCAAGGGCCTCGTGATGCGGCTGGGACAGCGTCTGGTCGCCAGGGGTGCGGACGTGACGCTAGGAGCCTCCAGCGACCTTGTAGAGCTCGCCAAGAGCCTCGGAGCGCGCGACGCCCGCCTGGCGCCGGTCGCTGCGCCCACATTGTCGAAGCCGACCGTCCCGGCCGCTGACATCCGGGCGGAACTCGGCCTGGCTGACCAGCCGCTGGTTCTCACCGT
Organism: Kribbella sp. NPDC056951; assembly: GCF_042674205.1. Lineage (NCBI taxonomy): Bacteria > Bacillati > Actinomycetota > Actinomycetes > Propionibacteriales > Kribbellaceae > Kribbella > Kribbella sp. NPDC056951. Next base: position 528,443 of record NZ_JBHUQZ010000006.1, on the reverse strand, counting down.
CGGCCGACTCGCCCCGCAGAAGGACTACCCGACGCTGCTGTCCGTAGCCGCCCGCGTGCACGAGTCGACGCCGAACGCGGTCTTCGTGGTGGTCGGTGACGGTCCGCTGCGTGACAACCTGCAGGCCCGGATCGACGCCGAGCAACTGCCGGTGCGCCTGCTCGGACATCGCAGCGACGTGGCGAACCTGCTCGGGGCGGCCGACGTCTTCCTGCTCACCTCGCACTGGGAGGCGCGGGCGCTCGTCGTACAGGAGGCGATGCAGGTCGGCGTACCGGTCGTGGCGACCGCGGTCGGCGGTATCCCGGAGCTGGTCGAGGACTGCGCCGTACTGGCGTTCCCCGGCGATGCCGACGGACTGGCCGACGGAGTCCGGGCGATCCTCGCCGAGCCCGGTACGGCGAACGCTATGCGGACGCGTGGCCGGGAATTGGCCGCGAAGTGGCCGGACGAGGACGGGGCCGCGAAGAATCTGCTCGACATCTACGCGGGTCTCGTCGCGACCACCCCTTGACAACAGGTAGGCTGGAGGCCCGTGGACAGGGTTTCGAGCTCGCAGCAGACCAAGCACGTTTTCGTCACCGGTGGCGTGGCCTCCAGTCTCGGCAAGGGGCTGACGGCGTCAAGCCTCGGCAGTCTGCTGACGGCACGGGGCATCCGGGTGACCATGCAGAAGCTGGATCCGTATCTCAACGTCGATCCCGGCACCATGAACCCCTTCCAGCACGGCGAGGTGTTCATCACCAACGACGGTGCCGAGACCGATCTCGACATCGGCCACTACGAGCGGTTCCTGGACCGCGACCTGTCGCAGGTCGCGAACGTGACGACCGGCCAGGTCTACTCCAGCGTGATCGCCAAGGAGCGCCGCGGTGAGTACCTGGGCGACACCGTCCAGGTGATCCCGCACATCACCAACGAGATCAAGGAACGGATGCTCGCGATGGCGGGCCCCGACGTCGACGTCGTCCTGCACGAGATCGGCGGCACGGTCGGCGACATCGAGTCGCTGCCGTTCCTCGAGGCGGCACGCCAGGTCCGGCACGACGTCGGCCGGGACAACGTCTTCTTCCTGCACATCTCGCTGGTGCCGTACATGGCCCCGAGCGGTGAGCTGAAGACCAAGCCGACCCAGCACTCGGTGGCCGCGCTGCGCTCGATCGGTATCCAGCCGGACGCGATCGTCTGCCGTGCCGACCGGCCGATCCCGGAGGGTGTGAAGAAGAAGATCTCGCTGATGTGCGACGTCGACCTGGAGGCCGTGGTCGCGGCCGTCGACGCGCCGAGCATCTACGACATCCCGAAGGTGCTGCACGCCGAGGGCCTGGACGCGTACGTCGTCCGCCGCCTGAACATGCCGTTCCGCGATGTCGACTGGACCCGCTGGGACGAGCTGCTGAAGGTCGTGCACCACCCGAAGGACGAGGTCACGGTCGCTCTCGTCGGCAAGTACATCGACCTCCCGGACGCGTACCTGTCCGTCGCCGAGGCGCTGCGGGCCGGCGGTTTCGGCAACGACGCCAAGGTCAATCTGCGGTGGATCGCCTCCGACGAGTGCGCCACGCCGGAGGGTGCCGCGAAGCTGCTCGGCGATGTGGACGCGGTCTGCATTCCGGGTGGGTTCGGGGTGCGTGGGATCGAGGGGAAGATCGGCGCCATCCGGTTCGCCCGCGAGAACGGCGTACCGATCCTTGGTCTGTGTCTCGGCCTGCAGTGCATGGTGGTCGAGGTGGCGCGCGACCTGGCCGGCCTGACGGAGGCGAACTCGACCGAGTTCGATCCGGACGCCGAGCAGCCGGTGATCGCGACCATGGAGGAGCAGAAGGACATCGTCGCCGGTGGTGGCGACATGGGCGGCACGATGCGCCTCGGCCTCTACCCGGCGAACCTGGCCGACGGTTCGATCGTCCGCAGCCTGTACGGCGCCGCCACGATCCAGGAGCGGCACCGCCACCGCTACGAGGTGAACAACGCCTACCGCGACAAGCTCGAGACCGCCGGCCTGGTGTTCAGCGGCCTGTCGCCGGACCGCGAGCTGGTCGAGTTCATCGAGCTCGACCGCGCCCAGCACCCGTACTTCGTCGCCACGCAGGCGCACCCCGAGCTCCGCTCGCGCCCCACCAAGCCGCACCCGCTGTTCGCCGGCCTGGTCGCCGCCGCCCTGGTCCGCCAGCGCGAGTCCCGCCTTCCCGTCGAGGAGCCCGCGCCTTCGAAGAAGCCCGCCGCTGCCAAGGCCAAGGCCGAGACGGTCAAGGCCTGATGGACCACCCCGAACTGCGTTTCGGCGCCGGACTGGCCGACGTACCGGAGAAGTGGCCGGTCTCGTCGTCGGAAACGGTGCACTCGACGGGCCGAGTCATCTCGGTCCGTCGCGACACCATCGAACCTCCGGGCCGCGACACGTTCGTCCGCGACGTAGTCGTGCATCCAGGTGCAGTCGGTGTGGTTGCCCTCGACGACAAGAACCGCATGCTCCTGGTGCGCCAGTACCGGCACCCGGTCGGCTACCGGCTGCTCGAACCGCCGGCCGGACTCCTCGACGTACAAGGCGAGCAGTACCGCCTAGGCGGCGAACGCGAACTCTGGGAAGAAACCGGCACCAAGGCCGCCGACTGGCGAATCCTCGTCGACGCCTTCACCTCACCCGGCCTCACCAACGAAGCCGTCCGCATCTTCCTGGCCCGCGACCTCTCACCCGCCGACGAGGCCTACACCCGCCTCCACGAAGAGGCGGACATGGAAACCGTCTGGGCCCCCCTCGTCGAGGTGGTAGGTGCAGTCCTGGCCGGCCACCTCCAGAACCCCATCCTCGTCATGGGCTCCCTAGCCGCCTGGACCGCCCTCAACGGCCCCGGCTTCGAAACCCTCCGCCCAGCCGACTCCCCCTGGCCGGCAAAGGATTTGTAGGGAGTTCTTCCCCCGCGTGCTACGCAGTCGCTCCTTCGTCGCGCCAGCTACGCGCGCACCCGCCCGCCCTTACTTCCCTCCCGGGCTACCGCCCGGACCCTGCGGGCTACCGCCCGCAGCCCGAACCCCCGGTGGCTGGCCATGCCTGCTTACCTCCGCGGCGCGAGGCAGCCGAACACCCAGTCCCAGCGGAACTCTCCGACGATTCGCCCACGCGTGCCTGATTCCACTGGTTCCAGCGACTCGGTCGAGCCAGTCTGAGGGTCAACGATTCGCACACCTGCTTGCCGGAGCATGGCAACCGACACGGACCAGGCAGGGTGGTTGGTGAGCTCGGCGCTGGCGTACGGCACAGCAACCGTAGGTGTCCGAGAGCCAAGAGCCGCACACAGCGTGGTCAATGCATACGAGCTGGCGATCCCACTCGCCCAGGCATTGAGCGTATGGAACGTTGCAGGGACAACGACAACACCATCTGCAGGCGGTGTGCGCCTAGGCTCATGAGGCGTTCGATTGCCCACGACAATCGGCACATCACCCAGGTCCAGCTCGTCGAGCCACGGCATAGCCGAGTCGGTAGGAACGACGTACGGCGTCCAGCCCAGTTCACGGGCAACACGTACGCCGTCCTCGAGACGCGCCGCAAGCGGAGCCCCACAGGTCACGAGTAGCAGAGTGCGGTTACCTGTCATCGGCCGAGTAGCTGGTAGTCGCTTCTGATTCGAAGTAGTTCTCGGCGGGCGTCGTCACCTGTGGACGAGACGAGCTCGAGTCGATCGAAGAGTTCGTCGTACACGCTCACGTCGTCGCTGGAATCGAGGATGGCTGAGGCGATCTCGGTTCCGATGAGCACGGCGGCGGAGTCATAGAGGTGGAAGGCGTGTGTGCAGAAGACCTCGACCGGCGTCGTCCACGGAACCACACCCAGACGTACGTTCGGGCGGCGTGACGCGGTGATGATGGCGTCGAGCTGATCAGCCATCACCTGCGGGTTGCCGGCCTGCCATCGCAGTGCGCCCTCAGTGATTACGAGCTTGAACTGTTTGGTGTCGTCGTCCAGGGCGCTGCTCCGGTTCGAGCGGGCATCGACTGCCGCGTCGCGTTCGTCGTCCGACAGGCCACCACCGAAGACGAGCCTCGCATAGGCGCGCGTTTGCAGGAGACCTGGAATCATCGCGGGTTGGTAGCTGCGCAGTAGCGTTGCCTTCGCTTCCAGCTGACCGATGTGATGCTGGAGCCGCGCAGCGCCTCGGGTCATGACGACTCTGGACAGGCGACTCTCGGCCTTCAGATCGGAGGCCAGCCTGACCAGGTTCTCGCGCTCAGCGGCGGGAACACCGTAGATGTCACACAGCGAGCGGACGTCCTCGGGACTTGCTCGAAGCGCGCCGTTCTCGAGCTTGGAGATCTTCGACTGGCTGACGCCGGCCCGGCGGGCGGCTTCGATACCGCCGAGACCGGCACGGCGCCGGAACTCACGCAGTACCGCGGCCAGATCGAGAGCACCCGAGGTGTCGTCCGCACCAGTCATGCGTGGCTCGGCTTCTCCGATTCTTGTTGGTTGGCACGCCAGTACTCGGGATGATCGCTCCACCAGGTGCCAAAGGTTGTGCTGGCAGCGAGGGCGGCATCGCGGCTCCGACGATACGGTACGACGTCCTCGGCGAGGCTGGCGCCGAGATACACGCCCAGCTCGTCGTAGTGCATACGCAGGACCGTCTCGTCGTCCATGAGCCAGAAGTCCTCGAGCCGTTCGACCTCGGTCGGCAGTGGGTGCTCGGAGAGATCGAGGATGTGGATCTCTTCCCCGGCGGCAGCGTTCGGCAGATACCCCCACTCGCATTCGTAGCGAAGGTAGTCGCTCAACGGCGTACGGAGGACGTGGACGCGGTGCCTGAGCTTCCCGGCCGCCCGTTCGGCGCGAAGCTGGTTCAGCCACGGTCCCTTGCGATCCGGATCCGGTTCGGGTGCGCCGGCGAGATAGCGCGCGACGTCACCGCCGTCCGACCCCACGTGGTAGTAGTCAAGGGTCTCAAGGCGAAATGCGCTGTGCGAGAACCCTTCGAAGATCGCGTCCACCTGCTCTTCGGGCAACATCAACGGCGCTCCCACAGGCTTCGAGGGACGCGCACCACTGCTTCGCCCGGGCCGGCCTTCGCGAGCAGGTCCTGAAGGTCCTCGACGATCGAGCCGACGACGTAGACCGAGTCGGGGTCGGTGTCCATCGTCCAGGCCGCCGGGCATGTCTTGTTGTCCGGGCAATCGCCAGCGATCCGCCGTAGCTGAGACATCGGGGTTCTCCTTCGGTCAAGGGGCGATGACAGCGGAAGCCTAGCGTGATGCCGATCGAGATGGAATATCCCATCAGAAGATCCACATTTTGGATTGATATTCCATCTTGAATCTGGAATATTCACTCTCGATGTCACCCTGAGGGGAGTAAGCGATGAGCAGCACTGGATCGAGCGGTTGTCCCGCCCAGCTCACATCGGCGGTCGGCTACTTGCGGCAGTACCCATCGATGACCTGTGCGCAACTCGACCAGACAGCAGAGCAACTGGCGCTCTTCGCGCACCTGCGAGGCCTCGTCCTGCGCGAGGTCTTCGTGGAACACCTCGCCACTGATCCGGCCGCCTTCGACGCGCTTGTGAAGGTGGTCAACCGTCGCGACATCGCCGTGATCGTCGTACCGACGCATGCCCACCTGAGCGCGGTGGGAGGTGGCGAAACCAAGGCGTCGCGCCTGAAGCGCGAGACCGGCGCGTATGCGTTGACGGCCGGCGGATCGACCCCGTGAACCGGCGGGCCGGCGAGTGCTCGTCAGAGGTCGTAGGCCGGTTGGTGGTGGGGTTGGTAGAGGCCTAGGTTGCTGCCGCCGGGGAGGCGGATTGTGGTGAGGATGCCCCAGCCTTGGTCTTCGGGTGGGTGGGGGAACTCGACGCCTTGGGCGGATAGGTCCGCGACTGTTTGGTTGAGGTTGTCGCACATGAGGTAGAGCTCGTGGGACTCGGTGGTGGTGGTTGGGTGTACGGCGACTTCGGCCGGGGGGAGTTTGAAGATGAGCCAGCCGTGGCCGGCGTCTACGTGGGGGTAGCCGAGGATGTCTTTCAGGAACGCTCGGTCGGCTTCGGCGTTCTGGCTGTAGATGATGACGTGGGCTCCGTTGATCACTTGCCGACGATAACGCGGGCCGGTTCGACGTGGATGGAAAGCGTGGCTGGCGTCGGCTGGGCGGGAAATCATGGCGGCCTACCGCCCGGAGGCCGCCATGTTCGTTCGTGCACTCGCGCTCGCCCTCGTTGTCGCAGTTGCTCCGCCGGTCGTGCAGGCGGCTCAGCCGGTGGTTCAGGTGATACCGCAGGTTGCTGATCCTGCGCAGTATGTGAATCCGTTCGTGGGGACGCAGGACGGCGGGCCGGACTTCGGGCATGGTGGGGGAGCGGGCAACACGTACCCGGGGGCGGTCGCGCCGTTCGGGATGGTGCAGTGGAGTCCTGACACCGCCGAGCCGACGCAAGGCGGGTACAAGTACGGCGACAACCGGATCGCGGGATTCAGCCTCACGCATCTGTCCGGGGCCGGCTGTAAGGCGTTGGGGAACGTGCCGATCATGCCTGTTCTCGGCAGTGCTCCGGTGGAGCATTCGACGTTCAGTCATGCGAACGAGTCGGCCGCTCCTGGTGCCTACGCGGTCACGTTCGACAACGGGTTGCGGACCGAGCTGACGGCCACGCAGCGCAGTGGCGGTGCTCGCTTCACCTATCCGGCCGGTCAGCAGGCGTCGCTGTCGGTGGACGCGGCGAAATCTGCGATGGGCGGGACGGGGTCGGTGACGGTTGGGACCGACACGATCTCGGGGTGGGCCGACAGTGGTGGGTTCTGCTTCACGTCGACCAGGTACCGGCTCTACTTCCACCTGAGTTTCGACCGCCCGTTCAGCAGCGTGAACACCAGCGGGGCCACGGCCTTCGTGTCCTTCGACACCAGTACGAATCGCACGGTGGTCGCCAGGGTGGGCGTGTCGTTCGTCAGCCTCGACGGTGCCAAGGCGAACCTCGCGGCCGAGACCGGGAGCCGGGGCTTCGACGCTGTGCGCGACGGCACTCGGGCCGACTGGAACGCGCTGCTCGGCCGGATCGACGTCGGTGGTGGCACCGACAGTCAGCTGAAGACCTTCTACACCGCGCTCTACCACTCGTTGCTGCACCCGAACGTCTTCGGTGATGTCGACGGCAAGTACGTCGGTATGGACAAGGAGGTGCACACCGCGCCGGCCGGACAGACGCAGTACGCGAACTTCTCCGGGTGGGACATCTATCGCTCGCAGGTCGCGCTGCTCGGGCTGATCGCGCCGGAGCAGGCGTCGGACATCGCACAGTCCGCGGTGAACCAGGCCGAGCAGACCGGCTACTACGATCGCTGGACGTTCCTGAACTCCCCGACCGATGTGATGAACGGCGACCCGATACCCGTCGTGCTGTCGACGTTGTACGCGTTCGGCGCGACGTCGTTCGACGCGAACGAGGGCTGGTGGCGGATGGTCGCCGGCGCTGCCGACCCGAAACAGCGGCCGGGGTTCGAGCAGTACAACGCGATCGGCTACGTCCCGCACGGCCAGCCGGGTGTGCTGGGCGCGACGGCCAGCACCCTCGAGTACGACGTCGCCGACTTCGCTGTGGCCCAGCTGGCGTCGCGGCTCGGGCACAAACCCGAGGCGGAGAAGTTCCTGCGCCGGTCGCAGGGCTGGCGCAACCTGCACATCAACGGGATCATCCAGCCGCGGAACGCCGACCTGAGTTTTCCGCCGTTCTCCCCTGAAATGGAGGACTCCTACGTCGAGGGCAACGCCGCGCAGTACACGTGGATGGTGCCGCACAACTACCGCGGTCTGTTCGACATGATGGGCGGCAACGCCACGGTCAACTCCCGCCTCGACAACTTCTTCAGCCAGCTCAACGCCGGTCCGCACAAGGCGTTCGCCTATCTGGGCAACGAGCCGTCCGCGAACATCCCGTGGGCCTACTTGTACGCCGGAACGCCGTACAAGACCCAGGACGTCGTACGGCGCGTGCTGACGTCGCTGTACAAGCCGACGCCGGACGGTCTGGTCGGAAACGACGATCTCGGCCAGATGTCGTCCTGGGCGGTCTGGGCGGCCATCGGGATGTATCCGCAGGTACCGGGGAGGTCTGAGCTCGTGCTGGCCAGTCCGCAGTTTCCGACCGTCAGAATTGACCGGGGCAACGGCAAGACGATCACCATCAACGCACCGAACGCGTCAGACAGCGTGAAGTACGTGCAGAGCCTGCGGGTCAACGGACAGGCCTCGAACCGCGCCTGGCTGTCAGAGGACTTCGTCGCGGCCGGTGGCACGCTCGACTACACCCTTGGTGCGACGGCCAGTACGACGTGGGCGAGTGCCGCCGCCGATGCGCCGCCGTCGTACGACGTGGGGCCGGCGCAACCGCGGACCAGTACGGCGGTGAAGGGGGTCGCGGGGAAGTGTCTCGACGCCCAGGGGGACGCACCGAACGTCGGAGCGCCCGTGGCGCTGTGGGAGTGCAACGCCACGATCAACCAGACCTGGACACTGGCATCTGACGGGACCATGCGAGCGCGCGGCCACTGTCTCGACGCCTCCTCGAGTGGCCGAGCGAACGGCACGAAGATCCAGCTGTGGTCGTGCAACGGCAGTGGGGCACAGCAGTGGTGGCCGCGGCCCGGTGGGGTGCTGATGAACGTTCCGTCCGGCCGTTGCCTGGACGTGCCAGGCGGCAAGCCTGACAGCAGCGTCCAGCTGCAGCTGTACGACTGCAACAGCAGCCCGGCCCAGAACTGGACTCTGCCCTAACGCTTGACGAGGTGCGGTCACTACAGGTATTTCTTGCTGACAACGATGTCACGCCGCCCAATTTTGATGTCGAAGGTGGGGAACACCTATGTCGCGCACCGCCCTGCGCCGTGGTACTGCTGTGCTCGCAACGCTGGCTGCTGGTCTCGGAACGGGCCTGTCGGCTCAGGCGACGCCACAGCCTCCGCTGGATATCCGGGAGGTGGTTGGACCCACCCGGATCGCCAGTACGTCGGTTGATCCGACTGAGCATGTGGATCCGTTGATCGGGACGTCGAATCTGGGGAATGTGTTCCCCGGGGCGGTGTCGCCGTTCGGGATGTTTTCGTTCAGTCCGGAGACCAGTCGGGGGAATGCCTACCGGACGGCTGCGCCTGGCGGGTACCTGTACTCGGCCAGCAAGATCCGTGGGTTCAGCCTGACGCATATGAGCGGCACAGGGTGTGCTGGTGGATCGGGGGACATTCCGATCTTTCCGTACGTCGGTGAGGTCACCAGCTCGCCGCAGAGTGATGCGAAGGACGAGGTCTACGCCAGCACGTTCAGTCACGCCAATGAGGTGGCCAAGGCTGGGTACTACAAGGTCGGACTGGACTCTGGTGCGACTGCGGAGCTGAGTGCGACTCCGCGCACCGGGTCGGCCGCGTTCACGTTCCCGGCGGACAAGGCGAAGTCACTGCTGTTCCGGACGTCCAACTCCGAGGTCGGCTCTAGCGATGCGCAGGTCAGTATCGACGCGAAGACGCGCACCGTCTCCGGTGAGGTGACCAGTGGCAACTTCTGCGGCTATCTGGCCAGTGTTGGTCGCCGTAGCTACTACAAGCTGCACTTCGTCGCCGAATTCGACCAGCCCTTCAAGAACACCGGTACTTGGACCGACGGCACGGTCACTCCGGACAGCACGAGTGCACGCGGCGGTACGACGTACGGCGCGGACGGGTGGATGCCGGCGAAGAAGGGCTGCGGTGGGTACGTCGGGTTCGACAGCAGCACGGTGACGATGCGCATCGGCATCTCGTACGTGAGCAAGGCGAACGCACTGGCGAACCTGCGTGCTGAGAACCCGCGTGGCACTTCGGTGAGCGCTACTGCTGCGAAAGCCAAGCAGGACTGGCGAAAGCAGCTCAACCGGATCGAGATCACCGGTGGGAGCACCGACCAGCGCACTACCTTCTACACGGCCCTGTACCACGCACTGCTGCACCCGAACGTGTTCAGCGACGTCAACGGCCAGTACTGGGGCTTCGACCAGAAGGTGCATCGCGTTGCGCGTGGTCAGCAGGCGCAGTACGCGACCTTCTCGGGTTGGGACATCTACCGGTCGCAGGTGCAGTTGCTGGCGTTGCTGGAACCGGACAAGGCAGGTGACATCGCACAGTCGCTGCTGAACCAGGCCGATCAGAACGGCGGTGTCTGGGACCGCTGGACCCACGCCTCCGGCAGTACGGCGGTGATGACCGGTGACCCGGCCGCACCGGCAGTGGCTGGCATCTATGCGTTCGGTGGCACGAACTTCGACGTACGGAGTGCACTGAAGTCGCTGGTGCAGGCGGCGACGGTTCCGACCGAGAAGGACCTCAGCTCGGCCGGTAAGCCGGTGATGTCGATCGGGCAGCGGCCTTCGCTCGACAAGTACCTTGCGCTGCACTACATCCCGACCAAGTCCAACGCCTGGGGCGGTGCGGTCGAAACGCTCGAGGATGTGACTGCTGACTTCGCGGTGGCGCAGTTGGCTCAGCGGACTGGTGATTTGTCGACGTACAAGCGGTTCCTGGACAGGTCGCAGTACTGGCAGAACGTGTTCAACCCGGAGAACGGCGGCTACATCCAGAACCGTGACGACAACGGCGCCTGGCCCGGCTTCACGCCGTCGACTGGTGATGGCTTCGCTGAGGGCAGTAGTGCGCAGTACACGTGGATGGTTCCGCACAACCGCGCCGGACTGGTCGATGCGATCGGTGGAGTCGACAAGACGAACCAGCGGCTGGATGCGTTCTTCAAGAACCCGGATGGCACCTGGGCGCTGACCAGAGCCGGTGAGCTGCATGCAGAGATGGACAACGAGCCCTCGATCAACACACCGTGGATCTACAACTTCACCGGCAAGCCGTACCAGACGCAGGAGACGCTGCGGCAGGCCATGACTCAGCTGTGGAACACCAGCACCGGTGGCATCCCTGGGAACGACGACCTGGGCGCCATGTCGTCCTGGTTCGTGTGGACCGCGCTCGGGCTCTACCCCGACGTACCGAGCCGTTCCGAGCTCCAGGTGGCCGCACCGCTGTTCCCGCGCGCTGTGATCCACCGCGACGGCGGTCGGACGATCCGCATCAACGCTCCGGGCGCAGACGCGCCGTACGTGCAGTCCTTGAAGGTGAACGGGCGTACGTCGACCAAGCCGTGGCTGCCGGAGAGTTTCGTCCGGTACGGCGGCACTCTCGACTTCAAACTCGGTACGTCGGCCAACGTGTCGTGGGGCTCGAAGCCGTCCGACGCACCGCCGTCGTGGCGGACCGGTGAGATCCCGTTCCAGACATCGACCGATCAGAGCCGAGTAGTCGTCGCACCGGGCACCACGAGTGCCGCGGTGTCGATCGGGGCGCACCGGCTGAGCGGCACACCGCAAGACGTGACCTACACGGTGAAGACGCCGCCTGGTCTGACGGCGAATCCGGCCACCGGTTCGTTCCGCGTCGAGCAGGACGGCAGTGCGCCGGTGACGATCACGGCCGCGCCCGGTACGCCGGATGGTCGCTACCCGGTCACTGTGTCCGTCAAGGCCGCGGACGGCGCTGCGCTACCGCAGGTCGGTTTCACTGTGGTTGTTGGACTACCGAACTCGTTCTTCGTACTGCGCGAGGGCACGGCCGCCTCTGACGACGCAGGTGATCACAACGAGGCCGACTACGACGGCGGGGGAGTGAGCTACTCGCGCCAGGCGTTGGCCGCGGCCGGTCTGACACCAGGTGGCAGTGGCACCGTGCAGGGGCTGACGTTCACGTGGCCCGACGTACCGGTTGGCGACCCTGACAACGTGCCTGCCGACGGTCAGCTGCTCAACCTCAACCTGCCGGCTGGTACGACGAAGCTGTCGTTCATCGGTAGCGCGGTGAACGGGAACCAGCAAACCACCGCCACGCTGAACTTCAGCGACGGCAGTACGCAGCCGATCGACCTGTCCTTCAGCGACTGGACACTCGGTGGTGGCGGCGACACCGTGCACTTCGGCAACGTCATCGTCGCCACCACGCCGTACCGGAACGAGGCTGGTGGCGGCCGTGACAACGTGACCACGCACATCTTTGCCACGGCGCCTGTGAGCTTGACCCGGACGCCGGTGAGTATGACGCTTCCGAAGAACCGCGACCTGCGGCTGTTCACTGTGGCAGTGGGAGGAAACTGATGAAGGCAGCGATCGTAGGTGCAACGGTGCTGGTGGCCAGCTTGCTGGTGGCCACTCCGGCGCACGCCGCACCGCCGACCAGCACCAAGGGCCCGTGCGGTTACACGACGACTCCGGACGAGCCGCCGGCCCGGCCGGTCTCGCTGCCGCCGGACCCGAAGCACACGCCGGACAAGGGCGTGGTGAAGGTGCTGATCGCCACCAACCAGGGACCGATGCTACTGTCGCTGGACCGCGCTAAGGCACCCTGCACGGTGCAGAGCTTCCTGCACCTGGCCAAGAGCCGGTTCTACGACTTCACCACCTGCCACCGGCTCACGCTGTACCCGACTCTCAAGGTCCTGCAGTGCGGCGACCCCAGTGGTACCGGTGAGGGCGGTCCGGGCTACTCCTACAAGGACGAGCTCCCGACCGACCTGCCGAACTGGCCGGGCGACACCACTGGCACTCGCAAGGTCTACGCCCGCGGTGTGCTCGCCATGGCGAACGCAGGCCCGAACACCAACGGCAGCCAGTTCTTCCTGGTCTTCGCCGACTCCCGGCTGCGCCCGGACTACACCGTTTTCGGCTCTGTTGACCGCACCGGCCTCAAGACCCTCGACCGCGTCGCCGCCGGCGGCACCGTCGTCAGCGAGGACAACCCGGACAACCTCGACGGTCCTCCGGTTCGCAAGACCGACATCCTGATCGCCCGCTCACTCGGCGGCCGATAGAACCGCTTCGCCGCCGCCCTCGCACAGGGCGGCGGCGACCACCCGTGCGTACTCGTTGTGCTGCTCCGACGGGACGTTCGGCAGCATGTCGTCCCAAAGCGCGATCATCGCGCCACGCAACTGCATCTGCCCCACCGGCCGCGCCAGGAACCACAGGTGGAAGTGCTCGCTCCCATCGCCCCACCGGTTGAAGTGTGTCCGGCCCACCGCATCGAGCCGACCGATCGCCCCGGCCACGCGCTGGATCAGCACTCCGAGCGTCGCAATGAGCTCCGGAGGCAGAGTGTCGAGCCGGTAGTGCTCCCGCGGCTCCAGGATCGCGACGAACGGCAGCCCGTGCTCGTCGAACGCCTTCAGCTGCCATTGGTCGTCGCGCCAGATGACGAACCGGTCCGGCGCGGCGCAGGTCCCACACGGTTCCCCGCCTTCCTCACCGCGTCGGGGCGGTTCCGGGATCACCGGCTCGGCCAGCGGGTCGACCTGCAGGTCGCCTTCGAACGGGAACATCGGATCGCCGATGAACGGCTCGGCCGACATCCGCTCGCCGTACGGGAGGTTGCGGTGGTAGTCAGAAGGCAGTTCTGTCATGTCTTGCACTGTGCCGGAGGATTGGGGCATGACGAAACCGGATTTGGCGGAGCAGCTGGGACTCGAGGCGCATCCGGAGGGCGGGTGGTACCGCGAGACGTGGCGGTCCGAGGTGAGCTTCGAGCCGGAGGGGTACGACGGGAAGCGGGCCAGTGCGACGGCCATCTACTTCCTGCTGGGGCCGGGGGAGGAGTCGCAGTGGCACCGGGTGCGGTCGGCAGAGATCTGGCTGTGGCACTCCGGTGGGCCGCTGACACTCCAGTACGGCGACAGTCCGGAGCAGGCCGAGTCCTTCACGCTGGGGCCGGACGTGGCGGCTGGTGAGCAGCCGCAGGTGGTGATCCCGGCCGGCGCGTGGCAGGCCGCGCGGCCGGCCGGAGATCAGGCAGTGCTGGTGTCGTGCGTGGTGTCGCCCGGCTTCGACTTCACGGACTTCGAGATGCTGCCGGGCGACTGAGACGTCACATCTGCGGTACGGCGGCCTCCCCGGTCGTCATTTCGGGCAGGTGCTCGCGAACCATGTAGCCACCGGCGCAGGCGATCCACAGTGCCGAGAGCAGCAGCGGGACACCTGTCATCAGGAAGCCACCGGCAGCGAACGTGCCGGTCGACGCGAAGATGCCGAACGAGCCGGCGATGGACACCACTGCTGCCAGCAGGGCCAGGTAGCCGAGCCAGTTCGGCATCAGGTGGGTGCGCATGACTCCGATGCCGGCCGCGGCCAGCGGCAGTGCTGCCGCGAACCCGATCATCGTGGTCATCACCGACGTCATCTGGAACAGCATCATCGTGAGCGCGGCGTCGCGGCCGTCGATCCCGAACGCCATTGCACCGGACATCGCCGCGTTCACGAAGATCGCACCACCGACCAGGACCGAGCCGGCCAGCAACGCCAGATGCACGTCACTGCGCTCGTCCCGCTCCCGCATCGCCTCGGCGAAGGCCGACGCGAACCAGATCACCAACCCGCCAGCCGCGGCCCACATCAGCGCACTGGTCAGCAGCATGTCGCGGTTGTCGGCGATCCAGGCGGTGATGGCGCTCTGTGATTCGTCGATGTTCGGTGGGTTGCCGGGCAGGAACCTGCCCAGGAGAGCCAGGACGACGAAAGCCAGCCCGGCGAAGCCACCCCACCGCAACTCGTGTCGCTCAGTCATGGGGAAACACCTCCAGTGTGCGCACCACGAAATGTGGTGCGTCTACTGCTGATATTCCTCCGCTGGGGCCAGCCGTCAAGAGGTGTCGTCAACCCCTATTGGAGAACGGTTGCCAAGGCCTCGTATCCGGGCAGCAGGTCGATGCCCTCGCGACCCAGTTGCTGGATCGCGACGTGGTCGGCCCCGGCCTCCAGGTGGGCCTGCAGCCCCTCGGCGATCTCGACCGCCGAACCGTGCAGGACGAGCGCGTCGATCAGCCGGTCGCTACCGCCGTCGGCGATGTCGTCGTCGGTGAACCCGAGGCGCTTCAGGTTCGTGACGTAGTTGCCCAACGCAAGGTACGTCGCCAGGTAGTCGCGGGCCGTGGTCCGCGCGATGTCCGCATCGGTCTCGAGCACGACCTTCTGCTCAGGCGCGAGCAGCACGCCGCCACCGAGACTCCGGCGTGCTTCCCGAGTGTGCTCAGGAGTGGTCAAGTACGGCAGTGCGCCCGCAGTGCGGCTACCAGCCAGCTGCAGCACCTTCGGACCAAGCGCTGCGAGTGCGCGTCGATCGGCCGGTACCTTCGCGTCGTCCAGCTCGTCGAGGTAGGACACGATCGTCTCGTACGGCGACTTGTACTCCGCGGTGCGTTCCCGGTGCCCGATGCCCACCCCCAGCAGGAACCGCCCCGGCGCCGACTCCTCGAGCCGGTGGTACGAAGCCGCCACCTCCTCGGCCGGCGACTTCCACATGTTCACCACGCTGGTGCCGACAGCAACAGAATTCGTTGCGGCCAGCAACACCTCGGCGTCGCGCAGACCGGCTCCCGGGGACACGCCCAGCCACAGCGCGCCGTACCCGGCCTGCTCCAGCCCGGCCGCGAGTTCCGGACCCCAGTGCTGCGCACCGTGCCAGACCCCGAAGCGTCCCAGTTCGATCGCCACGTCGTACCCCTCTCGTCATCCCACTGTCAGGCGCACACCCGGGGCGGTCGGGCGGTACTTGCAAGGAGAAGCATCTCTGATGGCACGGTGGTCACGTCAATGATGGTTGTCACGTCAAAGGTGACTGGCCACCTGCGTGACGCGTGCTACCAGCCCCGGTAGTCGCGCCTCGGTGCGCCCCGGCTCACCCACCTTCGCCAGATTCACCATGCCCGCGTCACCAGCCACCTGCCCCGCCCGAATCACCCGCGCCGACCGCTGCGCGCTAACCAGCGCACGCTCCAAAATCTCGAGCGCTGTGACCCCACCGCCGTACGCATCCGCCATCAGCCGCAGTCGACGAGCCTGGTACGCCGGGTCCATCGCTACGGCGAGTGGAGCCGTGTTCCACGCCGTGAAGCCGAGATCGTCGAGCGGTACCCCCGGACCGGCCAGATCCCAGTCGATGACTCCGCTGAAACCCTCAGACGTGCCGATCCAGTTGTAGTACCCGTAGTCGTGCATGCAGATGATCTCGCCGGCCGCGAGCGCCGCCGTACCGGCTCGCCACACCACCGGACCAACAGGCCGGTACGACGCGACTACGCGGTGGTACTGCGCGAGCCAACGCATCGCATCGACCAGTACGTCGTCCGGGACCTCCGGGCCGTACGCCGTACCCGGAAGGAAGTCGAGGATCTCGCGGCCCTTGTCGTCGAGGCCGTGCACCCGCGGTACGCCGGTCAGGTCGGTGTCGGCGAGGTGACGCAACAGTGCGTGCACAGCCGGAGTCCAGGGTCCGGTGGTGCGGCGAACTGTGGTGCCGATGCGGACTGCTCCGCTCACGTTGCCGCCGGGGAGAAGCTCCTCGCTGTCCATTCGGGCACCCTACTTACGAGTTACATGAAGATCAGACCAACCGGTCAGGTGGTATGGCCTGGGCAGGCATACACTCGGCAGCGACCTGGCATCATCCGCTCACCGCCGGGCCGCGGTCACAACGATGTGCGCCGTCCTCCTGGAAGGAAAGAAGGGCAAGCAGTGAAGGTCGGAGTTCCGAAGGAAGTCAAGAACCACGAGTACCGGGTGGCCATCACGCCGTCCGGTGTGCACGAGTTCGTGCGCCACGGGCACGAGGTTCTGATCGAGCAGAACGCGGGGAGCGGATCGCTGATCCCCGACGAGGAGTTCGTCACGGCCGGGGCGCGGATCGTGCCCACCGCCGACGAGGTGTGGGGCGAAGCGGACCTGGTGCTGAAGGTCAAGGAGCCGGTCGCCGAGGAGTACCACCGGATGCGCAGGGGCCAGGTGCTGTTCACGTACCTGCACCTCGCGGCCAGTCAGGAGTGCACCGACGCGCTGCTGACCGCCGGTGTCACCGGTATCGCCTACGAGACGGTTCAGCTGCCGGACGGCTCGCTGCCGCTGCTGGCCCCGATGAGCGAGGTCGCCGGTCGGCTCGCACCGCAGTCCGGCGCTTACCACCTGATGCGCAGCGGTGGTGGGCGTGGTGTTCTGCTCGGCGGCGTCTCCGGTACGCACCCGGCCCGCGTGGTCATCCTGGGTGCCGGTGTCTCCGGGATGAACGCGGCCGCGATCGCGCTCGGGATGCAGGCCCAGGTCCAGCTGTTCGACCGCAACATCGCGCGGCTCCGCCAGGCCGACCAGATCTACCAGGGGCACCTGCTGACGATCGCCTCGAACGCCTACGAGATCGAGCGCGCGGCCCTGGAGGCAGACCTCGTCATCGGCGCGGTGCTGGTCCCCGGTGCGAAGGCGCCGAAGCTGATCGACAACGAGCTGGTCAGCCGGATGAAGCCGGGCAGTGTGCTCGTCGACATCGCGATCGACCAGGGCGGCTGCTTCGAGGACTCGCGTCCGACCACCCACGCGGACCCGGTCTACCAGGTGCACAACTCGCTGTTCTACTGCGTCGCCAACATGCCCGGCGCGGTGCCGAACACGTCGACGTACGCGCTCACCAACGTGACGCTGCCGTACGCGATCGAGCTGGCCAACCTCGGCTGGCGGGAGGCGCTGAAGCAGGACCACAGCCTGGCGCTCGGCCTGAACACCTACGACGGCCACGTCACCTACGGCCCGGTTGCGGACGCCCACGACATCTCCCAGCTCAAGCTGGACGAGGTCCTGGTCTGAGCATCAGCCGGGCGGTTGGTGCTTACCTCGACCACTTGACGGTCGAACGCGGCCTCGCCGCGAACACCCTGGCGTCGTACCGGCGTGACTTGCGCCGGTACGACGGATACCTCGCCTCGACCGGGATCACGGAGCTCGGTCGAGTCACCGAGGCTGTTGTCAGTGATTTCTTGATGCGGTTGCGTGAGGGCGATGAGGACCATCCGCCACTCACTGCGTCCAGTGCGGGGCGCACAGTCGTCGCAGTGCGCGGTTTCCACAAGTTCTGCCTACGTGAAGGGCTGACTGCGGTCGACCCGGCCGCTGCCGTGAAACCGCCGGCACCGCCACAGCGGTTGCCGAAAGCACTCTCCGTGGACGAGGTGACCAGGATTCTGGCTGCCGCGGCTGGTGCGGAGGCGGAGCCCGCCGTACTGGCTACTCGGGACGCTGCGCTGCTCGAGTTCCTCTATGGCACCGGTGCGCGTATCTCTGAGGCCGTGGGGCTGGATGTGGACGACATCGACTTGGAAGTCGGTGCAGTGCTGCTGCGCGGTAAGGGCAGCAAGGAGCGGGTCGTCCCAGTCGGCAGCTACGCGCTGAACGCACTGTCGGCGTACCAGGTGCGCGGGCGGCCAGATCTGGTCGCACGGGGTCGCGGTACGCACGCATTGTTCCTGAATGCGCGCGGTGGTCGGCTCTCGCGGCAGAGTGCCTGGACGGTACTGCGGCGTGCGGCGCAGCGGGCTGGGATCGCGAAGGAGATCTCCCCGCACACGCTGCGGCACTCGTTCGCGACCCACCTGCTGGACGGGGGAGCCGACGTACGAGTGGTGCAGGAGCTGCTCGGCCACGCGTCGGTGACCACCACGCAGGTCTACACGCTCGTCACCGTTGACAAGCTGCGCGAGGTCTATGCGACCTCGCATCCGCGGGCCCTCTCCTGAGGGCTCTGTCGTAGGGTGGACCCCGGTGCACAGCAGATCGGAACGGTGTGCAATGATCTGCTCACGGTCGGTCACCGCAACAGGGTGATCGGCCTACCGTGGAATGCCGACCGGAAACCGCTCGACCCGGGTGCGGAGTGGCCGCTTGAGAGTGCTTGAATGCACGCTTACAGTCGCAGGCGTCGCCCGTATCGGTTGAAAGGTTTGGCGAGTCATGAACGAGTCGACATTCCCGGGCACCGAGCAGCATGATCTCGAGCAGTACGCCGGCGCCCAGCACGGTACCGAACAGCACGGCACCGAACTGTCTCGGCCGGCGGCGACGCCTGCCGAACCCAGCGCGCCGCCCCAGCGCACCCTGACCCCACCCGAGAACTATGCGGCGATGCCGAGGCCGACGGCCAAGCTCACCGCGGAGGACCTTGCACCTGTGAGCGATCCCAGCGGCCCGAGGAAGATCGGGCCGACCGGCCGTCCGATGCCGGACCTGCCGGAGCCCCTGCCGCCGACCAAGACCGGTCCGGCGCAGGTGATCGCGATGTGCAACCAGAAGGGTGGCGTGGGCAAGACCACGACCACGATCAACCTCGGCGCCGCGATCGCCGAGACCGGCCGCAAGGTCTTGCTGATCGACTTCGACCCGCAGGGCTCGGCCTCGATCGGCCTCGGCGTGCAGCCGCACGACCTGGAGCTGTCGGTCTACAACCTGCTGATGCAGCGCGACATCACACCCGCCGAGGTCATCCAGCCGACCCGGGTCGAGAACCTCGACCTGCTGCCGGCCAACATCGACCTGTCCGCGGCCGAGGTGCAGCTGGTCCAGGAGGTCGCCCGGGAGTACACGCTGCAGCGCGTCCTCGAGCCGATCATCCCCAACTACGACGTGATCCTGATCGACTGCGCACCGTCGCTCGGTCTGCTCACGGTGAACGCGCTGACCGCGTCGAACGGCATCGTCGTACCGCTCGAGTGCGAGTTCTTCGCGCTCCGCGGCCTGGCCATGCTGACCGACACGATCGGCAAGGTGCAGGACCGGCTGAACCCGAAGCTGGAGATCGTCGGCATCCTCGGCACCATGTTCGACGGGCGCACCACGCACGCGCGTGAGGTGCTCGACCGCGTCGTCCAGGCCTTCGACGAGCGCGTTTTCCACACCGTCATCCGGCGTACCGTGAAGTTCCCCGAGACCACGGTCGTCGGCGAACCGATCACGACGTACGCCCCGTCCTCGTCCGCGGCCACGCAGTACCGCGATCTTGCCAAGGAGGTGCTGGCGCGTTGTCCCGCCGGGTGAGCCTGCCAGGTGCCAGTGAACTCTTCGGGGGTGCGGCACCGCAGCAGACCAGACCCGAGAAGCGCACCACCACTGACGGACCGGCGTCGAGCTCCGTGCGTTCCCGCACGGCGGTCGCCGACGACCGGAAGTCCAGTGGACGGATCCGTCACGACACGAAGATCACCGTGTACGTGACGGAAGAAGAGCTGCTCGGACTGGAACAGGTGCGGCTGGCGCTGCGGGCCGAACACGGCCTCAGCGCGGACCGCGGCCGGATCGTCCGGGAGGCGATCGACGTCCTGCTGGCCGACTTCGTCGACCACGGACCGGACTCGGTGCTGGTACGGCGGCTCAAGGCGTCGGAGTGACCGTGGCGGACTCCCTGCCCTTGGACATCGGTGGTGGTGGCGACGCCGCCGTACCGACTGTTGCCGAGGGCAAGAGTTTTGAGGTTCACCTGGTGAACTTCGACGGTCCGTTCGATCTGCTGCTGCAGCTGATCAGCAAGCACAAGCTGGACATCACCGAGATCGCCCTGTCGGTGATCACGGACGACTTCATCGCGCATATCAAGGCGCTGGGGTCGGAGTGGGATCTCGATCAGACGTCGGAGTTCCTGCTGATCGCGGCGACGCTGCTGGACCTGAAGGCGGCGCGGTTGCTGCCGAAGGGCGAGGTCGAGGACGACGAGGACCTGGCGCTGCTCGAGGCGCGGGATCTGTTGTTTGCACGGCTGTTGCAGTATCGGGCGTTCAAGCAGATCGCGGCGCTGGTCCAGGAGCGGATGGCGCAGCAGGCGAAGAGCTTCCCGCGGTCGGTTGGGGTTGAGCCGCGGTTCGCCGAGCTGCTGCCTGAGGTGTTGCTTGGTATCGATCCGAATGGGTTGATGCTGCTGGCACAGAAGGCGCTCGCGCCGAAGGACAACATCCCCGAGGGTGTTTCGCTCGCTCACCTGCACGCACCCGCGGTGACGGTTCGCGAGCAGGCGCTGGTGATCGTGGACCGGTTGCGCCGTCAGCGCAGTACGACGTTCCGCATGCTGGTCGCGGATTCGCCCGACACCGTGACCACGGTCTGCCGTTTTCTTGCGCTGCTGGAGCTCTTCCGTTCCGCCGACGTCTCCTTCGACCAGGTCACCCCGCTAGGTGAGTTGACCATCCGCTGGACCGGAACCGACGAGGGTGAGATCGCCGTCAGCGACGAGTTCGACGAAGAGAACCTCCCGCCCTCCGACGACGGCGAAGCCCCCACAGTCACCGACGAGGACTCCTTCCTGGAGCCCGGCGACTCCCTCACCGAAGACCCTGAGGCCCCCACCCACCCCGAACCACCCCACGAGACGGTGCCCCAGTGACCGAACCCCCCACCCCGACCCCCGCCCCGTCGGACGAGCGCGACCCCCAGAACCCCACCCCCGTAGACGCGTCGTCGGCGGTCGACTCCGACGTGGACGCCCCCTCGGAGGTCGACTCGGGCGTGGACGCCCCCGTCGAGCCCACCGCACCCGTCGACTCGGAGCCGGCCGACACCTCCTCGGCTGACGACGCCTCCTCGGCAGTCGACGCCGGAGCAGACACCACCCCAGCCGCGGAGGCTGACGCGGACGCTGCCCCGGAGTCCACCCCACCGGTCGACTCGGAGCCAGCCGACACCGCCTCGGATGACGACGAAGCGCCGGTGGACGAGACCTCGGGCGCGGGCGCGGAGTCGCAGGAGAACGCATCCTCGGACGACGCCTCGGTAGACACCACCGGGAGCGCCTCCCAGGACGCGACCACCGCGGACGACGTCACGGCGGACACCACCTCGGACGGCGACGACTCCACGGCGGACACTGCTTCTGGCGACAGGGACGGCGTACGGGGTGAAGAGGGCGACGTACCGGGGGGTGAGGATCACTTGCCGCCGGGGCAGACTGAGGTGCCTGTTGGGGACGAGGTGGTGATCGATGACGACACCATGCGGCGGGCTATCGAGGCGATTCTGATGGTGACGGATGAGCCGTTGCCGGTGTTGACGTTGGCTCGGGCGGTGGGGCGGCCGACGGGGGATGTGACTGCGGCGCTGGCTGAGTTGTCGGGGGAGTACACCGAACAGGGGCGTGGGTTCGACCTGCGTGAGATCGGTGGTGGGTGGCGGTACTACACGCGCCCGGAGGCGGCTGCGTTCGTGGAGCGGTTCGTGCTCGACGGGCAGCAGGCGCGGCTCACTCAAGCGGCTCTCGAGACACTGTCCGTCGTCGCCTACAAGCAGCCGGTCAGCCGGGCTCGCGTCTCCGCCATCCGTGGTGTGAACGTCGACGGCGTCATGCGCACGCTGATCGCACGCGGGCTGGTCGAAGAGGCCGGCGCCGACACCGAATCCCAGGCGACGCTCTACCGCACCACTTCGTTCTTCCTCGAGCGCATGGGCATGCAGTCGCTGGACGACCTGCCCGAACTCGCGCCGTACCTCCCCGACATGGACGACATCGAGGACGAACTCGCCGCCCAGTCCCTCCCGCCTGTCCCCGAGGAATCAACACCCACCGAGCCCGAGGAAGACGAGAGCGGCCCCCTCGAAAACGACCTGGCCCCACCCGCCGTCACCCCGACCGACCCGGAAGACGACGACGAAGACGACGAGTCCGAGTACGCCGCCACCGCGACCGAGCCCGTCGAGCCCGAGTACGACGCCTCCACGCCCGAGCAGGTGGAGTCCTACGAGTCCGCAACCGAGTCGTCCGAGCACGAGCGCCCCGAGCACGATCCGGTCCAGGCCGAGGAGCCGGGGGACGACGTCACGGCGGACGAGGCAGGCGAGCCTGAGTACGCCGCCCACGCGACCGAGCAGGTCGAGTCCGGCGAGTCCGAGTACGACGCGTTCGCGACTGGGCAGGTGGAGTCCTACGCGTCCGCAGCCGAGTCGTTCGAGCACGAGCGCCCCGAGCACGAGTCGGTTGAAGCCGACGTGTCCGCGGAGGACGTTTCGGCGGACGAGGCAGACGACGACGCCGCCCCCGCGACCGAGCAGGTGGAGTCCGACGACTCCGTGGTCGGGGCTGGTGAGGCGGCTAGTCGGTGGTATCCGTATGACCAGACGGCTGAGGAGATTGAGTCCTCGGGCGCGGTATCTAGTGGTGGAGAGTTGCGTGAGCGGGGTGAGTGAGGACGAGGGGATCCGGCTGCAGAAGGCGTTGGCTCAGGCTGGGGTGGCCAGTCGGCGGAATGCTGAGATTCTGATCGAGCAGGGGCGCGTCGAGGTGGATGGCGCCGTGGTGACCGAGTTCGGGACGCGGGTGGATCCGGCGGTTTCGGTTATTCGCGTGGACGGGGAGCGGATCCCGCCGACGAGTGCGCACGCCTACCTCGTGTTGAACAAACCGCGCGGCGTGGTCACCACGATGTCCGACCCCGAGGGTCGCCCGTGTATCGCCGACTACGTGCAGGACCGGACGGAACGGCTGTTCCACATCGGCCGGCTCGACACTGACACCGAAGGACTCTTGCTGCTCACCAACCACGGTGAGTTCGCGCACCGCCTCGCGCACCCGTCGTACGAGGTCTCCAAGACGTACGTCGCCGAGGTCGAAGGCAACGTGAAGCCGGGCACCCTCCGCCGCCTCCTTGACGGCGTCAATCTCGACGACGGTCCCGCCCAGGCGGACACCGTCAAGGAAATGTCCAGCATCCGCGGCCGCACGCTCGTCCAGATCACCCTGCACGAGGGCCGCAACCGGATCGTCCGCCGGATGTTCGACGCGATCGGTCACCCGGTCAAGCGACTGACCCGGACGGCGATCGGCCCGGTCCGCCGCGGCAACCTGCACACCGGCGAACTCCGCGAACTCGACCCCAAGGAACTCGGCCAACTCCTCGACATCGTCGACCTCTGAGCCTCGCCGTTCGAGTTATCCACAGCGACTCACGCAGAGCCCCACACGGGACCCGGCGTCCACGAGAATGGACGCGGACGATGCTGAGAGCTGGAGGGGAATGAGCGGCGAGCGAGCCCGACAGGCAAGATTGCTCGAGTACTACCGCGCGGTCGAACTGTTCAGTCCGCAGGCCGTTCCGAGGGCCGACGTCAACGAGCGCGTGTACGACGTCGCCCGTGGCGCCCTGGCGCCCTGGGAGAACGGGCATCCGGAGCGGCGTCGGACGATCGGTCCTGACCTGGTCAGAGTCCACATCGTGTACGGCGGACTGTTCGAGCTGACCGCGGTCCGTGATGTCGTGGCGCAGGTTTTCGGTGCGACGGGCGAGGACTTCGACGGCAGGATCCGGGGCACCACGGCGCTCTTCGCGGTCATGGTGACCGATGAGGGCAAACTTCTCCCGGGCACCCTGGTGGTCTCTACGTGCGGGTGGGCAACCGGCCGCGCACTGCGGCGCGGTGGACACCGGGGTTGGTTGGAGGGCTTCGACGACGACGAGCGCGATGTCCGCGACCTGCTGGCCGCGCTCAGCCCCGAACCGGCACCGGTCGATGAGGGCGGCACCGAGGAGCCCGTTGAGTCACCGCTCACCCGCAGAATGGACTCTTCGATCCTGCACCAGTTCGCGGACGATCTCGCGGCTGGATGGGGTGTCACGAAGGAGCTCACGCCGACCGGCCATCGGATGCGGACCATCCTGCGCTCACGGAAGCGTGCCGAGGAGCCTGTGACGGACGACTTCCTGAACAGCTTCTACCTGCGAGACCTGGCCAGAGTCGCCTCCGCGGCCCGCGACGGCGACGTCGGCGAGGCCTTGACAACGTTCCTCACACCCGATGCGGCGCTGGATCGCGCCCGGCGTGTTGACGTCCGTCGCCATCCCGACATCGTTCTCGACGCAGTGAATCCGCAACGCACACCGTTGGGGAGGTGGCCGTCGTCGCCGTCTGAGCCGCTGGCCCTCAGTCAGCAGTTCGCAGTGAACTCGACCCGGTCGGATCTGATCGGTGGCGGGCTGTTCGCGGTCAATGGTGCGCCTGGGACCGGGAAGACGACGATGCTGCGGGACAACGTTGCCGACCGCATCGTTGAACGGGCACGCAGGCTAGCCGCTCTCAGGCGCCCGTCGGATGCCTTCGGTTCCGAGGTGCGCTGGCAGACCGCCGAGCGCAGCCGCCGGGTACGCAGGCTGATCCCCGAGCTCACGGGATTCGAGATGGTCGTCGCGTCCGCCAACAACGCTGCGGTCGAGAACATCTCGATCGAAATCCCCGAGCGCAAGAGTCTCGGTGAGCAGTGGCGGACCGATGCCGACTACTTTGCCGATCAGGCCACAGCACTCCTGGACGGCAAGCCCGCGTGGGGCCTGATCGCTGCACGGCTGGGGAAGAAGCAGTACCGCAAGGAGTTCGTGAACAAGCTCTGGTACGGCACAGCCGACGGACCGCCGCTAATGACGCTGCAGGACAAGCTCGACGAGTGGATCGCAACTCCTCAGACAGGTGTATGGAAGCAGGCGAAACAGACATTCCTCGCGGCGCAGGAGCGGGTCGAGCGGCTCCGCGACGAGCGTGTCGCCGCAGCTGACGCCTGGAGCCGGCGCGAGGCAGCCGTTCATACTGCCGATGAGTCCCAGCGCGCGACGTCCGCTGCGAGCGAGAGGCTCGTCCGCGCACGTGCAGCGCTCGAGCCGCTGACTGCTGCCTCGTCGCAACGGTCCATCGAGTTCGAGCGCGCGGCGGAGCGACGCAAGGAGCACACGACTCGACGTCCTGGCTTTTGGATCATTCTGGCAACCTTCGGCAGAGCTGCCCGGGATTGGCATCGCGAGGATGCCGAGCTCGCGAAGCGGACGTACGGCGCGGAGGCGGCGCTGGTCCAGGCGCGGACCGTCGAGTCGCACGCGCGCTCCGCGGCGGTCTCCGTTGAGCATGAACTTGCAGGTTGCCGGGCGCGCCAGGCGGCCGCGCTCGACACTGTGCGTCGACTGGATGCTGTCCTCGCTGAGGCACGCCAGGCGTGGCCGGGGTTTGTGCCGACCGCTGAGTGGTCGCAGGACGACGACCTGCGAGAACTGTCGGCGCCGTGGGCAGACGAAGAGTTCTGCGTGGCCCGCACCGAGCTCTTCCTGGCGGCTTTGGCACTACACCACGCGTTGATCCGCTGTATGGCGCCGACGATGAAGTCGAACCTGCGAGCCGCGATGGAGGTCGTCTCCGGCCAGGCGCCACACGACCTTCCGGAGGAACAACGACTGGCTGCCTGGCAGTGCCTGTTTCTTGTTGTCCCGGTCGTGTCCACGACGTTCGCGTCGCTGGACCGTCAGTTCCACGGCCTTGGTCGAGAGGCCCTGGGGTGGGTGTTCATCGACGAAGCCGGCCAGGCTGCGCCCCAGCTGGCGGTCGGCGCGCTGTGGCGGGCGCAGCGAGCGGTCGTGGTCGGCGATCCGCTGCAACTCGAGCCCGTGGTCACGCTGCCCTGGACTGCCCAGCAGACACTCCGTGCCGAGTTCGGCGTCTCCCAGGAGTGGACGCCCGGCCGCACCTCGGTGCAACGGATCGCCGATCGCGGCATGAACCTCGGTACGACGCTTCCCGCCGAACTGCCGGACGGAAGCCACGAAGTCTGGGTGGGGGCACCGCTGCGAGTGCATCGCCGCTGCGATCGGCCGATGTTCGGTATCAGCAACGCGATCGCGTATGACGACATGATGGTCTTCGGTACGCCGGACCGTACCCCGTATGCCTACCGGCCGGGAAGCTGCTGGATCGACGTGGTCGGAACCGCGAACGAAGGGCACTGGATTCCGGACGAAGGTCAGGCACTGTGCCAGGTGCTGCGGAAGATCGCCGAGACCACCGACATCGACCTGAATCAGAACGTGTTCGTGATCAGCCCGTTCAGAGAGGTCGTCACCGGCGCGAAGCGGGCGGTTCGAGGGCTGCTGAACCTCGACCGGGTCGGCACCGTGCACACGGCACAGGGCAAAGAAGCCGATGTCGTGATCCTGATCCTCGGGACGGCCCGGGACCGGGCCGGTGCCCGAAGCTGGGCGGCCGAACGGCCGAACCTGCTCAACGTGGCGGTGAGCCGGGCTAAGCGACGGCTGTTCGTCATCGGCAATAGGACGGAGTGGAGCAAGCAGCGCTACTTCGACGTACTGGGCGACGCGACGAACCTGCCGTCGCATCCGTGGGTGCCGGGCCGGCCCTGAAGAGACCACAAAGGGATAACGCCGTACGGCGGCGCGCCTGAGACAGCGCACGGTTGTCGGAGGCGGGACGTAGTGTGGTGGATGTGAACCGGCGAATCTTCGGACTGGAGAACGAGTACGGCGTCACGTGTACCTTTCGCGGTCAGCGCCGACTGACTCCCGACGAGGTGGCGCGGTACCTGTTTCGGCGGGTTGTGTCCTGGGGGCGGAGCAGTAACGTGTTTCTCCGCAACGGGGCACGCCTCTACCTCGACGTGGGCTCCCACCCGGAGTACGCGACCGGCGAGTGCGACTCGGTCACCGACCTGATCGCGCACGACAAGGCCGGTGAGCGGATTCTCGAAGGGCTGCTGGTCGACGCGCAGAAGCGGCTGCACGATGAGGGCATCTTCGGTGACGTCTACCTGTTCAAGAACAACACCGACTCGGCCGGGAACAGCTACGGCTGCCACGAGAACTACCTGGTCAGCCGGCACGGCGACTTCGCCAAGCTGGCGGATGTGCTGATTCCGTTCCTCGTCACCCGGCAGCTGATCTGCGGGGCCGGCAAGGTGCTGCAGACGCCGCGTGGCGCGGTGTACAGCGTCAGCCAGCGGGCCGAGCACATCTGGGAGGGCGTCTCCAGTGCGACGACGCGGTCCCGGCCGATCATCAACACGCGGGACGAGCCGCATGCGGATGCCGAGCGGTTCCGCCGGCTGCATGTGATCGTCGGCGACTCGAACATGTCCGAGACGACGATGCTGCTGAAGGTGGCCAGCACCGATCTCGTCCTGCGGATGATCGAGGCCGGCATCGTGATGCGCGACCTGACGCTGGACAACCCGATTCGGGCGATCCGGGAGATCAGCCACGACATGACCGGCCGCCGCGAGGTCCGGCTGGCCAACGGCCGCGAGGCCAGCGCCCTGGACATCCAGGGGGAGTACCTGTCGAAGGCGCGCGATTTCGTCGACCGCCGCGAGCTCGGTACGCCGGCTGTCGAACGCGCGCTGAACCTGTGGGAGCGCTGCCTGAAGGCGATCGAGTCCGGCGACCTGTCCGGGATCGAGCGCGAGATCGACTGGGTGATCAAGTACCGGTTGATCGAGCGCTACCGCCAGCAGAACAACCTCGGCCTGGCCAGCCCGCGGGTCGCCCAGCTCGACCTGGCGTACCACGACATCCACCGGCCGCGCGGGCTCTACTACCTGCTCGAGCGTCGCGGTGCGGTGACCCGGGTGGTCGACGACCTGCGGGTCTTCGAGGCGAAGTCGGTGCCGCCGCAGACCACGCGGGCGCGGCTGCGTGGTGAGTTCATCAAGCGGGCTCAGGAGCGCCGCCGCGACTTCACCGTCGACTGGGTGCACCTGAAGCTCAACGACCAGGCGCAGCGCACTGTCCTCTGCAAGGACCCCTTCAAGTCTCACGACGAGCGCGTCGAGAAGCTCATCGCCAGCATGTAGCCCGTCGCTAAATCGGGTGACCGGTCGCGTCATGCCTTCTAGAAAGAGGGCATGACGATCGAGATCCGGCCGATCACCCGCGCCGAGGCCAAGGACTACTTAAGGGTCCTGCCGTGGGCGAACGGCCTTCCGCAGGAGGAGCCCGAGCCCTCGGCCTGGTACGCCGGTCGCGCGGCCAACCCGCCGCAGCGCAAGGCAACGCCCGAGCAGCTGGACCGGTACGCCGAGGAGCTGCTGACTGACTGGTTCCGCCCGCAGGCGGCGTTCGTGGACGGCAAGATCGCCGGTGGTTCCGCGATCGTGTCGGTGGAGCTCACCTTGCCCGGCGGTCGGCAGGTCCCGATGGGCGGAGTCACGTCGACGGGCGTGCTCCCGACGTACCGGCGGCGCGGTCTGCTCCGGAAGGTCATGGCCGCGATGCTGGACGACTGCCGGGAGCGCGGTGAGTTCCTGGCTGGGTTGAGTGCCAGCGAGGCGACGATCTACGGGCGGTACGGGTTCGCTCCGGCGACCTTCCAGCACCGGTGGGAGGTTCGCCGTACCGACGCTGAGTTCCGTACGCCGTTCACCGACCCAGGCGGGCTTGACCTGGTGGACGGCGCGACCGCTGCGGCGATTTGGCCGGTGCTGCATGAGCAGGTGCGGGCAGTGCGGGTTGGTGAGGTCAGCCCGCTGCCAGGGAAGTGGAGTGGTCTCGCTGACGGCGGACTGCCGGCAGATGGCCGCGGACCGGCGCACCACCTCATCCACCGCGACGCTGGCGGCCAAGTGGACGGCGCAGCGATCTTCCGGCTGCCCTGGTCGCCGGATCCGGACTATGCAGGCGAGCTGCAGGTCGACGCCTTCGAGGCGCTCAACCACGATGCGCACCGGGCGCTCTGGGGCTTACTGCTCGATTTCGACCTCACCAAACGAGTGGTGGCGGCGCGGCGACCAGTGGATGAGCCACTGCGCTGGATGCTGGCGAATCCTCGGGCACTCAAGTTTGCCCGGACGCGTGACAACCTCTGGCTCAACATCCTCGACGTACAACGTGCACTCGAAGCCCGCACCTACGCAGCAGCCGATGCGGTCGTTCTGGAGATCGATGGCGTCACCTGGCGCCTCGACGCGTCTCCAGACGGAGCAGCCTGTACGGCGGCGCCCGGGGCGAGCGCGGACGTCAGTCTGACCGTCAGCGAACTGGGATCGCTGTACCTGGGCGGAGTCCGCGCCAGCGAGTTCCGCGGTGCCGGGCGGATCGCAGAGCACACCGCCGGCGCAGTGTCCCGGCTTGATGCGCTGCTGCAGCTGGACCGCGCACCGCACAACGCAGTGGGCTTCTGAACGGCCCGAAGGGGCAAGTCGAGTGCGAGGCCGGTCTCGGCTGCCTATAAAGGTGAGATGACCATCGAGATCCGGCCGATCACCCAGGGCGAGGCCCTGGAGTACATGCGGGTGATGCCGTGGGTGAGCGGCTTCCCGCAGGAGGAGCCCGAGCCGGTCGCTTGGTACACCGGTCGCGCTGCCTTCCCGCCACTCGTGCAGCCCACGGCCGAGCGGCTGGAGCAGGCCGCCGCTGGTCTGCTGACCGACCGGTTCCGTCCGCAGGCCGCCTTCGTGGACGGCAAGTTGGCGGGCGGCTCCGCGATCGTGTCGGTGGACATCACCCTGCCCGGCGGCCGGCAGGTACCGATGGGCGGAGTCACATGGTCGGGCGTGCTCCCGACGTACCGGCGGCGCGGTCTGCTGCGGCAGATGATGGGCGCGCTACTGGCCGACTGCCGCGAACGCGGTGAGTTCTTGGCGGGCCTCCATGCGAGTGAGGGCACGATCTACGGCCGCTACGGGTTCGGTACGGCGACATTCCAGCACCGGTGGGAGGTTCGCCGTACCGACGCTGCGTTCCGTACTCCGTTCACCGACCCCGGCACGCTTGATCTGGTAGACGGTGCGACCGCTGCGGCGATTTGGCCGGTTCTGCACGGGCAGGTGCGGGCACAGCGGGTCGGGGAGATCAGTCCGCTGCCAGGCAGGTGGGACGGGCTCGCTGCGGGCGCACTGCCGGCCGACGGCTCCGGACCGGCACACCACCTCGTGCACCGCAACGCTGCAGGCGAGGTGGACGGCGCAGCGATCTTCAAGGTGCCGTGGGCGCCGGACCCAGCCGACGCCGGCGTACTGGCCGTGGCGTCCCTTGAGGCACTCACCGTCGATGCCTATCGCGCACTGTGGGGCCTACTGCTCGACTTCGACCTCACTAAACGCGTAGTCGCAGCACGGCGACCAGTAGACGAGCCACTGCGCTGGATGCTGGCGAATCCTCGGGCACTCAAGCTTGCCCGAACGCGTGACAACCTCTGGCTCAACATCCTCGACGTACAACGTGCACTGGAGGCGCGCACCTACGCAGCAACCGATGCGCTCGTTCTAGAGGTGGACGGCGTCGCCTGGCGCCTGGACGCGTCTCCCGACGGAGCAGCCTGTACGGCGGCGCCCGGGGCGAGCGCGGACGTCAGTCTGACCGTCAACGAACTGGGATCGCTGTATCTAGGCGGAGTCCGCGCCAGTGAGTTCCGCGACGCCGGACGGATGACAGAGCACACATCTGGAGCGCTGACTCGGCTTGACGCGTTGTTGCGGCCGGATCGGGCTCCCCACAACGCCATGGCCTTCTGAGCGGCGTGACTGTACGTGGTGTGACCTAACGGTGACGCAGGTGGCCGCTGGCGTGGTTGCGTGTGCAGGCTAGGGTGGTCCGCGTTGTTGCCCGTCGATCGAATGGCGCAGACCGCGCCGGGATGTTTCGAGGTGCTGGTTCGTGCGCAAGTTGCTGAGTCTGGTTGCAGTCGTGGCCCTGGGGGCCTCGATGGCGGCCTGCGGTTCCGACAAGAAGTCCGAGTTCGGAGCCGGTGGGATCAAGGTGACGTCGGACTTCGGTCAGAAGCCGACCATCACGCACCGCGAGGGTGAGCCGGACAAGGCCCTGGTGACCGAGGTCCTCAAGGAGGGCGACGGTCCCGAGGTGAAGAAGGGTGAGCTGCTCACCGCGAACTACCTCGGCCAGATCTGGCGCGACGGCAAGGTCTTCGACAACTCCTACGACCGCGGTGCGCCGTCGTCGTTCCCGATCGGCGTCGGCGGCGTCATCGGCGGCTGGGACGAAGGGCTGGTCGGCAAGAAGATCGGCAGCCGCGTGATGCTCTCCATCCCGTCCGACAAGGGCTACAAGGAGAAGGGCAACGAGCAGGCCGGCATCAAGGGTGACGACACGCTGATCTTCGTCGTCGACCTGGTCGGCGCGGCCGCCAACGACACCAAGCTGGACGCGGAGCCGGCCACCTCGGCGAACTCCAAGATCAAGGTCACCGGCGAGCTGAACGGTGAGCCGAAGGTCACCGTTCCGGCCGGCACCAAGCCGCCGGCGAAGCCGGGCAAGCCGGTCGTGATCGCGCTCGGCAAGGGCAAGCCGGTCGCAGCGGGCAGCCAGCTGATCGGCCGCTACGTCGTCTTCGACTACACCGGCAAGAAGCAGGCCAGCACCTGGGACGGCCAGCCCGCCAGCCAGACCGGTCCGGCCCAGCCGGGCGCGCCGACGGACCAGCTCCAGGTCGGCCCCGGCCCGGGTGGTCAGAAGGGTGCCCTGGACGGTATCGCCGGCATCCCGATCGGCAGCCGCGTGCTGGTCGAGCTCCCGCCGACCAAGGACGCCAAGGGCAAGGCGGTGAACGCGTTCGCGGTCATCGACATCCTGAACGCCTTCCCGGCCCCGAAGCAGCAGGGCCAGTAGTTCTTGCCGCAGACCGCCTGACCATCGACGTGGTCAGGCGGTCTTTGCGTTGCGACGGAACCAGCGGTTGGTTTCGGGGTGAAAGGTCAGCACGAGAGCAGTGATGACTGCGGTGAGGTGCACACTGCGCAGCAGCGCGGTCAGCACGAACTGTGCGCTCCAATCGATGCTGCCGAGGTCATGGTCGAGTAGCCAGCCGATCGGGCCGATGACGAGTGAGGCGGTGCCGACGGTGCCTAGTAGGCCCGCTAGCAGGTAGCGGGACCACCTGACGCCGTGCTGGAAGTAGCGCTCGATGACGACGAACAGGCCGCCGTACACCAGGGCGCGGATGGCGATCTGGGCCGCGATGCTACCCATCGGGACGTCGTCACGGACCGCACCGATTACTCCGACGACGGACTCCGCCACTCCGGCGACGACCGCGAGCAGCCACAGCAGAGTGGCCCACCGCGCGGTCAGCGGTGCTTGGGGGCGTACGAGAACTGTCATGCTTCCAGGCTGACGCAGAGCGGCCTCGCACTCAGGAGTTCTGAGACCACACTCCCAGTGGGGGTATGTCCACCAGTCCGGCCGCGTGACGGCCCGCAGCGGCCGCGGCTTCGAAGTACGCGCGGTCCTCGTCGAGTGAGCGGCCCATGGTGGACAGCTTGACCGGTGCGGCCTGCATGGCGTCGTACAGACCGTCCACACCGATCCGTACGACGCGGTGCCGAGCCTTGAGGGGTTCGGCGGCGTCACGGACCGCATCGCCGAAGTCACCGTCCAGATCCGGTACGACGACGTCCGCCGGCTGCTGTGCGACCCGGCCGTACGCGGTGAGGCTGTGATGCGAGATCCCGCGATGCCGCGGCCGCGGATCGGCCTCGGAGATCCGCAGCGACGCCACAGCCCGCCCACCGAGGGTCTCGACCGCGTTGACCGCCTCACCGGACTGCACCCCGCTGAACCCCCAGCGCGTCCCAGTCCCCAGGTTGCCCGGCCCCTGCGTCAGTACGACGACCTCCGCCGCCATCACGTGCACTGCGGTCAGCAGCCCGGTGTGAACCGTCACCGCCTCCCGATCACCGCCGTACGCCTGCCCGACCGTCACAGTGCCGCTCAGCCAGCCACTCTCGCGCAGTGCGGCCACAGTCCGCGAGAACGCGATCGGCAGCGCTCCACCGTCTGTCATCACGTAGACGACCCGAGTGTTCGGCCGCGCCTCGTAGATCCCAGCCAGTACGGCGGGCAGTGCGGAGTGCAGGTCCGCCACGACTACCGGCGTACCGAACAGGTCGTCCGCATCTCGCAGTACGTCGTGGTCCGGTGACTCCTGGTCGTCCGCGCCCATGACCATCGCCTGCAGCGGTGTGTAGCGCGCCTTCACCAGATGGCCGCCCTCTGGCGGGTCCTCCGGGAGGCGGTCCGGCAGAGCCACCACCAGGGCGTAGCCGCCGGTCCCGAGGCCCTTGTCGAGCGCACCGACGTTCAGCAGCACGCGGTCACCCGCGACCGGCGTACCGACCAGGTCTGGGTAGGCCAGCGCGCGCACCGGCTGCTCACCCACCAGTGCGGTCACTTCGACCGCGCCAGCCCAGCTTCGCCCGACCTGCGTCACCACACCACTACGCCACCGAATCACACGGCGACCTTAGTCCGTCCGAACACCTGTTCGGTGGGGGAGGCGTGGTTTGACGCTGTGAGGCCGTAAGGTGGACGGGTGTCGGCGCGGAAGAGTGAGCGACTGCTCAACGTGGTCATCTGCTTGCTTGTCGCGCGCACGTACGTGACCAAGGAGCGCATCCGCGAGGCCGTCGAGGGGTACGCGGGCCAGACCGACGACGCCTTCGAGAAGATGTTCGAGCGGGACAAGGACGAGCTGCGCGACCTCGGCATCCCGATCGAGATGGGCACGATCGACAAGTTCTTCTCCGACGACGTCGGCTACCGGATCCGCCGGGATGTCTTCGAGCTGCCCGAAGTGCAGCTGGAGCCGGACGAGGCCGCCGTACTGGGCGTTGCCGCGCGGGTCTGGCAGCACGCGGGGCTGTCCGAGGCCACCACCTCGGCCGTGCTCAAGCTGAAGGCAGCCGGCATTCAGACCGACCAGTCCGCACTGAGCGCGATTGAGCCGCATGTCGGGGCGTCGGAGCCTGCCTTCGACACCGTCTGGGCGGCTGTAGTCAGTCGGACCGCAGTGCGGTTCCAGTTCCTGCGCAGTGGCGCTACCGAGGCCATGACACGGACGCTGGAGCCTTGGGGCATCGTGTCCTGGCACGGCCGTTGGTACGTCGTTGGTCGCGACCGTGATCGCGAGGCGACCCGCATGTTCCGGCTGTCGCGCATCGGCGGCGACGTGAAGACGGTCGGCGACGCAGGGGCGTTCACAGTCCCAGAGGGCACCGATCTGCGGTCTCTCGTCGCAGAGCTCGCTCCGCCGCGTCCGACGTCGGAGGCGAAGGTCCGGGCGCGCACCGGTTCCTGTGTGAGCCTGCGCCGCCGCGCCAACGCCATCGAGCCGTACGAAGAGGGCTGGGACCTGCTCCACGTCCCGTACGCCGACTCTGCCGTACTGGCCGAGGAGATCGCGTCGTACGGTCCGGATGCCGTGGTCGAGGGCCCTGGTGACGTGCTGGACGGTGTGCTGTGGAGACTCCGGACGGTGGCCGGTGTCTAACGCACGTGATCAGGTGCAGCGCCTGCTCGCCCTCGTGCCGTACCTGCGGGAGAACGACGGAGCCCGCGTCGACGACGTCGCGAAGGAGTTCGGCGTCCGGCCGAAGCAGATCCTCGCGGACCTGAAGGTGTTGTGGTTCTGCGGTCTGCCCGGTGCGCAGATGGGCGATCTGATCGAGATCGACATCGAGTCCGCCGAGGGCGAAGGCGTCATCCACATCAACAACGCCGACTACCTGGCACGGCCGCTGCGGCTGGCAGCCGACGAGGCGCTCGCACTGCTGACCGCATTGCGCACGCTGCGCGAGGTGACTGCCGGTCAGGACCGGGATGCGGTCGACCGGGCGATCGCCAAGCTGGAGCGTGCCGCTGGTGAGGCTGCGGCGGCCCACGAGGGCTCTGCCGCGCATGTGCACGTCGAGCCGGCCGCACCGGAGATCGCTGAGACGGTGAATCGCGGCCTGGCCGGGAAGCGCCGCCTGCACCTCACGTACGACGTACCGTCGCGGGACGAGACCACTGAGCGAGATGTGGACCCGATGCGGCTGGTCGTCTCCGACGGGCGCAGCTACCTGGAG
Source organism: Kribbella sp. NPDC056951 (assembly GCF_042674205.1). Lineage (NCBI taxonomy): Bacteria > Bacillati > Actinomycetota > Actinomycetes > Propionibacteriales > Kribbellaceae > Kribbella > Kribbella sp. NPDC056951. The sequence continues at coordinate 492,980 of NZ_JBHUQZ010000006.1, read as the reverse complement.
GCGTGGTGCCGGCTGGCCGAGGACGTCCGGCTGTTCCGGCTGGACCGGATCGCTGCCGTCAAACTGCTCGACCTGCCGAGTGAGCCGCCGCCGGAGGCGACTCCGCGCGACCTGTCGAACGGGATGTTCCAGCCGTCCGAGCGTGACCTGCTGGCCACGATCCGGCTCGCGCCCCCGGCCCGCTGGGTCGCGGAGTACTACCCGAACGAGTCGGTCGAGGAGGGCCCCGAAGGCTCACTCGTCGTCAAGCTCCGGGTCGCCGACATCGCCTGGTTGCAGCGTCTGGTGCTTCGACTCGGCGGTGCGGCGACTGTGCTCGATCCGCCCGACCTGAGCAGTCAGATCGCCGAGACGGCCCGCGAAGCACTGTCGGCGTACGACGTCTAGCCCTGGCTGAGCTGTCGCTCCAGGGGGACCCGGAAACGCGGTGTCACACGGACTCCGGCCAGCCAAGTGGTCCACCGGGCCGCCTCCGCCTCGACCAGTGCCTCGGTCTCGTCGCCGACGTCCTCGAGGAGCTGGAAACGCACCTCACCGGACTCCGGCTGACCCCAGCCGCCGATGATCCGACCGTCCGCCCAGACTGTCGGCCCGATGTTGCCGGTGGTGTCGAAGAGCCTCGCCTTGTGCGCACCGAGGTACCAGCCGCGGTCCTTCCAGCCCATCGGCGTCGGGTCGAGCGCAGGCAGGAACGCCACCCACGGCTCGACCGGGACCTCAGGCTCCTCGTCACCAGGCAGGACATAGCCGACCTGGCCGTCCAGATCGACCGCCACTGCCTCCACCGCAGCCAGGGCCTTCTTGGTCTGACCGCCTGTCCAGCCAGCCCACCACTGCAGGTCAGCAGCCGTCCCAGGCCCGAACGACGTCAGCCACGCTCGTGCCAGTGCTACTCGCGCCTCCTCAGCCACCGGCTTGTCACCCAGCCCACCGGCCAGCCAGTCCTCCGCAGGAGACCACTGGTGCTGGCTGCTCAGCCAGGTGCCGAGTGGTCGGCCACGGACGATCCGGCCCTCGACGGCCAGCTGGAACAGCACCCGACTGGTCACGTACGGCGCAGCGGCATACGCCTTGCCCTCGGCCATGCTGAGCCGGGTCCGCAGCCGCGGCTCGTCCGCTGACAGCTCCTGAGCGGTGGCTGAACCACGCAGTGCCAAAGCGGTCGCAGTGGACTCCTCGACCGCTCGCAGCCACGTGCCGCAGGACTCCGCGTCACCGGCCACTCCGGCCTCGGTGAGGTGTTTGACCAGCAGTTTGCGCTGTTTGACCGCGATGTCGTCCGCACAGGCCGCTTGAACGATGGGCCCGAACGAGGTCGGTACGACGAACACGGTCCGGCGCATCCCGAGCATCCGGATCAGCGAGCGCTCGTCGTACAAGGCGCGCTCTGTAGCGGCAACGTCACTGCCAGGCACTCTGGCGGCGACGGACAGGTGCACGGTGGCCGGATCCGTGGCGTGCAACGCGACCATCGCCGCAGCCGCCTCCGCCGCGTCGGCCGCCTGGCTGGACGCTGCCAGCCGGTGCCGGCGCCCGATCCGTGCCCGCCGCTCCTCGACCCCGATCTGCCGCATTCCGTCCCCTCACCTGCCTGCCGGACACCTGGTTTTACCATCACGTTCCGACACCGTTGTCGGGCGGGACGCCCCGGGCGACGTGGGCGGTGCCCGGGAACCGGCTAGGCTCCTTGGTATGTACTGGCTCTTGCTCTTCCTTGCGGTGGTGGCGGTGTGGCTCCTGGTCCTCGCTCTGCTGGCGAAGAAGTTGTGGGGCAAGTCCAAGGCGCTGCTGCGAGAGTTGGGCGCCGCTCAGTCCAAGCTGGACGCTGCAATGTCGGAGGACCGGGTCCGGGCGTAGTATCCGTCTCGAATTCTCCGGCGTGAGCCACGAGTAGAAGTTCTGTGAAAGGGAGACCGACATGAACCCGCTCATCACGATGCCCTCGGGCGCAGAGTGGCTGGTCGTCCTCGCGATCGTCGTCCTGCTCTTCGGATCGACCAAGCTGCCCGCCCTGGTCCGCCAGCTGGGCAAGTCGAAGAAGATCTGGGAGGAAGAGGTCGGCCCCCGCAAGAAGGACGCGGAGCTGACCGGAGAGGCGAGCACGCCGCCGGCCCAGACCCCTGTGCAGCAGCAGGCGGCCCCGCAGGCGCAGGCCCAGGCCCAGGCCCAGCCGAACCAGGCCAACGGCCAGGCGCCCGGTGAAGGCCTGCCGCCGCACACGGCCAACTGAGCCGAGTAGTACGTCTTGTCGATGGTGAGGTTCGGGCGACGCAAGGAGAAGAAGGAGCGCCGCCCGAAGGACGAAGAGGGTCGGATGACCCTGCGCGAGCACATCACCGAGCTCCGCAACCGGCTGGCCATCGCGGTGCTCGCGATCGTGCTGATGTCGATCCTCGGCTACATCTTCTACGACCACGCGCTGGCGTTCCTGAAGAAGCCCTTCGACGAAGGCGTCGCCGACCTGATCGCCAGTAACAACGGCGGTAAGCGGCCGGAGCTCACCTTCAACTCGGTGACCTCGCCGTTCACCTTCCAGATCAAGATCTCGATGGTGTTCGGCCTGATCCTGTCCAGCCCGGTCTGGCTGTACCAGCTGTGGGCGTTCATCGCGCCCGGGCTGCACCGCAGTGAGAAGAAGTGGGCGTACCTGTTCGCCGCGATCGCCACCCCGCTGTTCGCGGCCGGCATCTGGGTCGCCTACTGGACACTGCCCAAGGGCATCGAGATCCTGATCGGCTTCACCCCGAGCTTCGCCCAGAACCTGATCACCCTGCCGGAGTACCTGGACTTCGTGCTGCGCACGATGCTGGTGTTCGGGATCGCGTTCCTGCTGCCGCTGGTGGTGGTGCTGCTGAACATCCTCGGCATCGTCCCCGCGACGGCGCTGGCGAAGTTCCGGCCGTACATCATCTTGTCGATCTTCCTCTTCGGCGCGATCGCGACCCCGTCGGGTGACCCGTTCTCGCTGATGTTCCTGGCCGTGCCGATGTGTCTGCTGTTCTTCGGCGCCGAGATCGTCGCCCGGCTGAACGACCGCCGGCGGCGGCGCAAGAACGACGAACTGCTGGAAGCCTGATGACCCGCAAGATCGCGCTGGTGGTGAACCCCACCAGCGGCAGAGGACTGGGTGCCCGGGTGGCTCCGGTCGTCCAGGCACGGCTGGAATCGGCCGGTCTGACGGTCGAGAGCTACCAGACGACCTGCGCCGAGGATGTCGGCCGGATCTCGGCCGAGGTGATCGCCTCCGGTGCGGACGCGGTCGCGCTGGTCGGTGGTGACGGCACGATCCATCTCGGGGCTCAGGTGCTGGCCAAGTCGGGGATGCCGTTCGGCGTGATCCCGGCCGGGACCGGCAACGACTTCGCTCGCGGTCTCGGCCTGCCGTTGAAGGATCCGACCGCGGCGGCCGATCTGATCGTGGCCGGCAACATCCGCACGGTCGACCTCGCCGTCGCGAAGGATGAGTTCATCACCACGGTCGTGGCCGGCGGCTTCGACTCGCTGGTGAACAAGCGCGCCAACGCGATGACGTGGCCCAAGGGCAACTCCCGGTACACGGTCGCCACACTGGCCGAGCTGCGCACCTTCAAACCCCTCCAGTACGTCGTCACGGTCGACGACGAGGTGATCGAGACGTCGGCGATGCTGGTCGCGGTCGGCACCGGCCCGACGTACGGCGGGGGACTGCAGATCTGCGCCGGGGCGGTCATCGACGACGGGCTGCTCGACATCACGATCATCCAGCCGGTGTCGCGGCTGACGTTGCTGCAGCTGTTCCCGAAGCTGTCCAAGGGCACCCATGTCGGGCACCCGATGGTCCGCGCACTCCGCGGCCGCTCGGTGCGGATCGAGTCGCCCGGCATCACGGCGTACGCCGATGGTGAGCCGTTGGGCCCGCTCCCGGTCAACGTCACGATCGCGCCGGGCGCGCTGTCGGTCTTCGCCTGATCCGAACTGCGCCTGATCGAAGAAATATTTGGAGCTGAAGTGTTTTCAGCTCTGCACTCCATCTGATAGTAAAGCTTCCTATCAGTTAAGTTCACTTCCGGACGCCCCCTCGGAGGAAGACATGGAGTACCGCCCCACTCGCCGGAGCACGCTGCTGCTCGGTCTCGGCCTCGCCGCCGTCCCGGCCACCGCTCTGGTCACCCGCTACGCATCCTCGGCCGACGCCGCCGTGCAGGCGGTCAACCTCGACGATCCCGCGAAGAAGGAGATCGCGATGAAGGTCGTCTGCAGCGCGGAGAACTCGTCGCTGAACTGGAAGAACTACTACAAGTACATCGAGGACATCGACGACGGCCGTGGCTACACCGCGGGCATCATCGGGTTCTGCTCGGGTACCCACGACATGCTCGAGCTGGTCGAGCTGTACTCGCAGCGCAAGGCCGGCAACATCCTGCAGAAGTACCTCCCGGCGCTCCGCGAGGTGGACGGCAGCGACTCGCACGAAGGGCTCGACCCGAACTACACCAGGGACTGGGCGACGGCCGCCAAGGACACCGTCTTCCAGCAGTGCCAGAACGACGAGCGCGACCGGGTCTACTTCCGGCCGGCCGTCTCCCAGGGCAAGTCCGACGGCGTCCGCGCCCTCGGCCAGTTCGCCTACTACGACGCCATCGTCATGCACGGCGACGGCGGCGACTCGACCAGCTTCCGGAACATTCGCAAGCGCGCTCTCGGCAAGGCGAAGCCGCCGGCGCAGGGCGGTAACGAGACCACCTGGCTGAACGCCTTCCTGGACGCCCGGGTCTGGGCCATGAAGCAGGAAGAGGCCCACAGCGACACCAGCCGCGTCGACACCGCGCAGCGCGTCTGGCTCCGCAACGGCAACCTCGACCTCAACACCCCGCTGGACTGGAAGGTCTACGGCGACAGCTACCACATCGGCTGACCGCGTCGCCTGACCGTGAGGGCTGCGTGTGATTTGTTGGGCGTGGGGTTTTTGGGGGAGCCGTCGAATAGTGTGTAGCCATGAGCACCCCGTCCGAGAAGTACGCAACTTTCCGCTCGGACCAGGAGCATCCTGCGGTGAAGGAGTTCCGCGGGCTGTATGACTTCGCACTGGACGAGTTCCAGCTCCGCGCCTGCGCAGCGTTGGAGGACGGCCACCAGGTCCTGGTGGCCGCGCCGACCGGGTCCGGGAAGACGCTGGTCGGCGAGTTCGCCGTGCATCTGGCGTTGCAGCGGGGTCAGAAGTGCTTCTACACGACACCGATCAAGGCCCTGAGCAACCAGAAGTACGCCGATCTCGTCAGCCGGTACGGCGCGGATCAGGTCGGACTGCTGACCGGGGACAACTCGGTCAACTCCGAGGCCCCGATCGTCGTGATGACGACCGAGGTCCTCAGGAACATGCTGTACGCCGGTTCTCGGACACTGCTCGGCCTGTCGTACGTCGTGATGGACGAGGTGCACTACCTGGCCGACCGGGCTCGCGGTGCGGTCTGGGAGGAAGTGATCATCCACCTGCCGGACTCGGTGTCGGTGGTGTCGCTGTCCGCGACCGTCAGCAATGCCGAGGAGTTCGGCGACTGGCTGGCGACCGTTCGCGGTAACACGGTCGTCGTGCTGGAAGAGAAGCGGCCGGTGCCGCTGTTCCAGCATGTGATGGTCGGGAAGCGGCTGCACGACCTGTTCGCCGGTGAGACGCCGACCGCCGGTGCGGGCGTGCAGGCGCAGTTCGGTCCGTCGGCCGGCCGTCCGAATCGCTCGGGGAACCCGGCCAAGGCAGCGGGCCAGGGCACTGCCACCGATCTGCGTGATCTGGTGAATCCGCAGCTGGTCAAGATCGCTCGCGACGACAACCGGATCTTCCGCGACGATTCGCGCAAGCCGCGTCGGCGTCGCGACCTGCCGAAGAACCGCCCGCAGCGCTCGCACTTCACGCCGTACCGGTCCGATGTTGTGGAGGAGCTGGACGCGGGCGCGCTGCTGCCGGCGATCTTCTTCATCTTCTCGCGCAAGGGCTGCGAGGACGCGATGCTGCAGTGCCTGCGCTCCGGCCTGCGGCTGACCAAGCCGTCCGAGCGCGACGAGATCAAGCGGGTGCTGGCCGAGCGGACCGTCGACCTGCCGGACGAGGACCTCGGCGTGCTTGGGTACCACGACTTCTCCGAGGCGCTCAGCCGCGGGATCGCGGCGCACCACGCGGGCATGCTGGCGGCGTTCAAGGAGGTCGTCGAGGAGTTGTTCGCGCGCGGGCTGATCAAGGTCGTGTTCGCGACCGAGACGCTTGCCTTGGGCATCAACATGCCGGCGCGCACCGTCGTACTGGAGAAGTTGAGCAAGTGGAACGGTGAGGCGCACGTCGACATCACCCCGGGGGAGTACACGCAGCTCACCGGGCGGGCTGGGCGGCGCGGGATCGATGTCGAGGGACATGCGGTCGTGCTGTGGCAGCCCGGGTTCGATCCGCGGGCGGTCGCCGGGCTTGCGTCCACTCGTACCTATCCGCTGCGGTCGTCGTTCTCCCCGTCGTACAACATGGCCGTGAACCTGGTCCGCCAGGTCGGGCGGACGCGTGCGCGCGACATGCTCGAGCTGTCGTTCGCGCAGTTCCAGTCCGACCAGGCCGTGGTCGGGCTCGCGCGCCAGGTGCAGCGCAACACCGAGGCGCTCGAGGGCTACAAGGAGTCGATCGACTGCCACCTCGGTGACTTCCTCGAGTACGCCGCTCTCCGCCGCCGGATCGGGGATCGGGAGTCCTCGGGGTCCAAGGCGCGCAAGCAGGACCGCCGGGTCGAGGCGCAGGAGTCGATCGAGAAGCTGAAGATGGGCGACGTGATCCGGATCCTGGCCGGCCGCAGCGCGGGCTGGGCGCTGGTCCTCGACGCGGGCATGCGGTCGGAGCGCGAAGGACCGCGGCCGACCGTGCTGACGCTGGACCGGCAGGTGCGGAAGCTGTCGATGATCGACTTCCCGACCCCGGTCGAGGCGATCAGCTCGCTGCGGATCCCGAAGAAGTTCAACGCCCGCAATCCGCAGCAGCGGCGTGAGCTGGCGCAGGTGCTGCGGGTTCGCACCGACATGCTCGGCGAGGACGGACCGCCGTCGCGCACCCGCGGCCGCGATGTCGTCAGCCACGCGGACGACCCGGAGCTGCAGGAGATGCGGGCGGAGCTGCGCGCACACCCGTGCCACGGCTGCTCCGACCGCGAGGACCACGCCCGCTGGGCCGAGCGGTACTTCCGGCTCGACCGGGAGAACCGTGATGTCCAGCGCAAGATCGAGCAGCGGACGAACACGATCGCCCGCCAGTTCGACCGGGTCTGCCAGGTGCTCGACGCCCTGCACTACCTCGACGGCGACAAGACCACCGAGGCCGGCGACCGGCTGGCGCGGATCTACACCGAGCTCGACCTGGTCGCGGCCGAGTGCCTGCGGCAAGGCGTGTTCGACGACCTCACCGTGCCCGAGCTGGCAGCCGCATTGGCTGCGCTCGTCTACGAATCACGCTCCAAGGACGAGCCCACCTCGCCCCGGCTACCACGCGGCGACGTCCGCCCGGCGCTGGAGAAGATGGGCCAGATCTGGCGCGAGCTGTCGGCGCTGGAGCGGGACATGCGCGTCGACTTCCTGCGCTCGATGGACCTCGGCTTCTGCTGGCCGGCCTTCCGCTGGTCGGCCGGTGCATCGCTGGCCGAGGTCCTCTACGAGTCGGACCTGGCGGCCGGTGACTTCGTCCGCTGGACCAAGCAGCTGATCGACCTCACCGAACAGGTGGCCGACGCGGCCGGGGACACCCCGCTCCGCCACACCGCCCGCCAGGTGGTCGAGCAGATCCGCCGCGGAGTCATCGCCTACGCCGCGGTGGTCGACGAGTCCTGACCGATTCCGTGGCTGAGCAGGCTTTCGGCGGTCTCGGCGATCGTGTCCTCGATCGGGCGTGACCGCCAGCCCAGGAGCCGCTCCGCCTTGGCGCTGGTGGCGTTGAAGTCCTGACCGAGCTGCGGCCGGAGTGCGCGCAGCGGGCCGCCGAACCGGGCGAGGACGCGCGCGAGGGGGAGTGGCAGCTCGCGGCTCGGGGCCTGTGCCGCGCGGTCCCCGAGCCGTGCGCGCAGGATGCGGGCGACCTCGACGATGCGCAGGCTCGGACCGGCGGAGGCGAGCCAGCGTTCGCCGGCCGCGGCTGGGTCGGTCATCGCACGCAGGTGCAGGTCCGCCACGTCGCGGACGTCGACCCAGCTGGTCGCGAACGGCGGGCAGGCCGGCAAGACACCTTCGAGCATGGCGCGGATGTTCCGCAACGAGGGCGGATCGTCCGGGCCGAGGACCGGGCCGAGAACGGCGGTCGGATGCACGGCCGCGAGTTCGAGACCGTTGCCCTGCTCCTCGATGAACTGCCAGGCCGCACGCTCGGCGAGCGTCTTCGACTTCTGGTACGGCGGGATGCCGGCGTCGACGTTCGACCAGTCCGCCTCGGTGAACGGCGTCGACCGTCGCGGATGCCCGTAGCCGATCGCTCCGAACGCGCTGGTCAGCACCACCCGGCGGACCCCCGCATCGCGAGCGGCCCGCAGGACCCGCAGTACGCCGTCCCGAGCCGCGGAAACCATCGACTCCTCGCTCTCCGGCGTACTGCGCAGAGTCGGCGAGGCAACGTGCAGCACGTACTCGCAACCTGCCACCGCGTCCGCCCAGCCGTCGTCGCTCTGCAGATCCGCCTGTACGACGCTCAGCCGGGCGTCCTCGAAGTCGGTCGCCGCGTGCAACTGAGCGCGCAATGCGATCGCGCGGTCGAGACGGCGTACCGTCGTCCGGACGTCGTACCCAGCCTCCAGCAGGGCCAGCACACACCAGCCGGCGATGAACCCCGACCCGCCGGTCACCAAAACCTTGTCCGTCCTCATGATGCTCCTCTAAGCTATGTGGAGAGTTCTCCAGATACGGTAGTGGAGAGCTCTCCACTTATCAAGATGGGGAGTCTTGTGGTTCGTTCGGACGCTCGGGAGAACCGGGAACGCATCCTCGCGGCGGCTCGCGCGGCCTTCCTCGACGACGGATCCACCTCGATGAACCAGGTCGCCCAGCGCGCCGGGGTCGGCGCCGGCACGCTGTACCGGAACTTCCCCACCCGGGAGGCGCTGGTGTTCGCCGTCTACCAGGACGAGGTGGAGCGCATCCTCAGCGCGGTGCCGGAGTTGCTGGCCGAGCTGCCACCGCTGGAAGCGCTCCGGCAATGGACCACCGGGCTGGTCGATGCGATGCGCCGGAAGCACGGCTTGGGTGACGCTCTCGGCCCGGCCACGCAGCAGGCGATCACCGAGCAGACCTACGAGCCGGTGATCGGCGCGATCACCACGCTCATCGAGGCCGGGCAGCGCGACGGGACGATCCGCGCCGATGCCGACGCGGGCGATTTCCTCGCGCTGACCGCCGCGCTCTGGCGGGCGTCCGACGAGCGGTCGCCGCGGATGCTCGCGCTGATCCTGGACGGGTTGCGCCCGGAATCAGGGGCGTAGCTCCGCAGAGCCGATCCGGCCCTGGCGATCCTTCACCACGACGCGGTACTGCGTGGCTTTGGTCTTGGTGTAGATCCGGTACGGCGCTGCGTCGTCGGTGCCGAGGATCTGCCACCGGCCGTTGACGCGGGCCGCGAACGTGGCTTGGGCGTAAGGCTGATCGGGCACGCCGGCGATCAGCGCGGTGCGACCGTCGGTCGTGTTGTTGCCAAGGGCAAGTGTCGGTCGAGGGCCGGTGGGGGCCGGCGGCAGTGCCTTGGTGCTGCGGTAGACGACTGTGCTGAGGGGTGGAATCGTCAGCTGGAGCTTGCCGTCTCCGACCACCGAGCTGGGCGCTTGGCCGACGCTCGCCACGGTGACCTGCGGTCGGATGCGGTCGTACCGTCCGGCCGCCCCTACCGGTACGTCCACGGTTCGAGCGACCGTGGATGCGTTGGCGGCGACGACGTATTCGCGACCGGACTCGCGATCGATCCGGCTGAACGCGACCACGTCACCATCGCTCAGTCGCAGTACCTGGTTGCCGCGCTTCCAGACCGGGTCGGCGGCGGTGAAATGCGCGAGCTCGGCCAACTGCTTGTACAGCGGGTGATTCGGGTCGAAGTTGCCGTCGCCTGGTGTCCGGTCGGTGCCGACCTGGTCCTGGTCGACGAAGTCCGGCACCTTCGACGGGAACATGTCCTGCCGCGCCTCCGCATCACCCGCGACCCCGGCGAAACCCTGTTCGTCGCCGTAGTACACGACCGGATTCCCGCGCCAAAGGTACAGCAGTTCGTTCCCGAGCTTCACGCGGGCCAGCCATTCCTGCTCGGTCATCCCCGGCCGATCCTGTTTCAGCATCGTCGACAGCCGGCCCATGTCGTGGTTCCCGACGAACGTGGTCAGCGAGTACGCATTCGAGTCCGCATCGGTGTAGAGATCATCGGCGTCCGCAACGCGACCCAGGTCCGCCGCACCCTTCCCCGCAAGGAACGACCGCGCCGCACCCTGGAACGGAAAGTCCAGTACGGCGGGCATCTTCGCGTCCGTCGTGTAGTGCGACGTGAGCAGCGGGTCGCCGCTGTAGACCTCACCGAACACGAAGAAGTCTTTCTTGCCCTGGGCAACGGCATGCCGCTGGATCGCCGGTGCGAACGCCTGCCAGAACTCGTCGTTCACATGCTTGGTGGTGTCGACGCGATAACCGTCGATGTTCATCGTGTCGATCCACGACGAGTAGATCTGCTCCATCCCGGCGACCACGCGCGGGTGCTCGGTCATCAGGTCGTCGAGCCCGAAGAAGTCGCCGTACTCGAGCTGCTCACCTTCGAACACGGTCGCCTCGCCGCGGTTGTGATAGAGCGTCGGATCGTTCAGCCAGTCCGGCTTCTTCAGCGTCGGGTGGCTGACGATCGGCTTGTACGGAAAGGAATTCTCGACCGAGAGCTTCGGGAAGTCCGGCCGGCCCGCGACCGCCTTGATGTCGAACGGCTTGCCATCGGCATCCCGGTACGGCGTTTCCGCGAGCGTCTTGTACGGATGTGCTCCGTCGAAGGTGATCTCGTCGGCGGTATAGCCCGCGGTGATGTCGAAGAACACCCTGATCCCGCGCGCATGCGCCTTGTCGACGAACGCCCGCATCTCCGCCGCCGTCCCGAAGTGCGGGTCGAAGCTGGTGAAGTCGGTGATCGCATACCCGTGGTACGCCGCGAAGGCGCCGCCCGCGCCGAAGTCGACGACCCAGCGATTGCGGAACGGCGGATTCACCCAGACCGCCTTCACCCCGAGCCCGGCCAGGTAATCCACCTTGCCGCTTAGACCGCTCAGGTCGCCACCGTGGAAGAACTGCTTATCGGTCGGGTCGAAGCCGTTCACCAGTCGATCACCCGGTATGCCGCCGCGATCGTTGCCCGGATCACCGTTCGCGAACCGGTCGATCATCACCATGTAGAACGGCACCCCGGACGGGCCGGTCCGCACCGAGTCGCGCGCCAGCCCGGCGTCCGGCGTACCGGCTGCTGCAGGCTGGACGGCGGCCAGGAGAGCGACGGCTGTGGCCAGTGCGGTGGCTGTCTTCTTCACCCTCTGCACGCTAATGGACCGACGGGTTTATAGGGTTCGATGGCATCCGCCTGCCATTGAAGGAGTCACCTCTGTGGAACTGTCCCGCCGGAATCTCGGGAAACTCACCGTCGCGACCGGAGCGGCCGCCGGGATCGGAGTCGCGGTAGGGGTCGCGGCCGACGCCGCGACCTGGAAGGTGACCGGGACCGCGGTCCCCGCACTGGCCGGGTTCGACAACCAGATGAAGACGTTCATGCAGGCGCGTGGGGTGACAGCCGGTCAGCTCGCCGTTACCTACAAGGGCCGGTTGGTGCTTGCCCGCGGCTACAGTGCCAGCGCGACCGTCGTCCAGCCGACGTCTCTCTTCCGGATCGCGAGCCTGTCGAAGTCGTTGACGGCCGCCGCGATCCTGCGCCTCGAGCAGGACGGCAAGCTGAAGCTCGCCTCGAAGGTCGTCGACATCCTCGGCATCACCGCGCCCGTCGATCCGCGCTGGTCGAACATCACGCTCTGGCGGCTGCTGCAGCACCTGGGCGGTTGGGACCGTGCTGTCTCCGGTGACCCGAACTTCAAGGACGCGGCGATCGCGCAGGCGCTCGGCGTACCGATGGAGCTGAAGCACGCGGACGTCATCAAGTACATGAAGAGCCAGAAGCTCGACGTCGCGCCGGGGACGAAGTACTCGTACTCGAACTTCGGATACCTGCTGGCCGGCCGCGTCATCGAGAAGGTGTCCGGGCTGAGCTACGAGGCCTACGTCAAGCAGAAGCTGCTGGCCCCGCTCAAGATCAAGCGGATGGCGCTCGGCTGGAGCATTGCCAAGCACACCGGTGAGATGTCGTACGAATCGCAGTACACCGGCAAGACGGTGCTCAACAACACCGGCTCGACGGTCGCAGCGCCGTACGGGACGTTCAGCATGCGCACGCAGGATGCCAACGGCGGCTGGATCGCCAGTGCGCCGGATCTGGTCCGGTGGGCGAAGATGTTCGACGCACCGAGCGCAGTGCTGAACAGTACGTCGCTGGGTCGGGTCTGGTCGAAGCCGGAGACCGGTATGGATCCCGGTGGCTGGTACTACGGCCTGGGGTGGCATGTGCGTCCGGTCACGACAGGTGGTACCGGTCGCAACACCTGGCACACCGGGAGCATGCCGGGCACGTCCACGCTGCTGGTGCGCACGTACAACGGTATGAGCTGGGCAGTGCTGTTCAACCGGCGCGACGACGCGTCCGGCAAGTCGTACGGCGATATCGACGCAGCCATGTGGACGGCCGCCAACGGCGTCCGGACCTGGCCGACGAACGACCTGTTCCCGCAGTACTTCAGCTAGAACATCAGCGCTCGGAAGTGCGGGGTGATGACCTCGGCTTCACCCGCCATGGCGGCCAGTACGTCGCGTAGTCCGTCGACGGCCTGGTCGCCGAAGCGGGTGCGCAGCCGGCGTTCGTAGGCCTGGTGGTACTTCCGGGCCGCCTTCAGCGCCGCCTCACCGCGGTCGGTCAGGTGCAGGAGCCGCACCCGGGCGTCCGACGGGTCGGGGCGGCGTTCGACGTACCCACGCCGCTCCATGTCGTCCGCGAGCTGACTCGCGCCCTGCTTGGTGATCTCCAGGCGCTCCGCCATTGCGCTGATCGTCGTCGGCCCCTCGCCGAGTGTGCGCAGCACGAAGCCGTCCGACCTGCCCTGGTCGGTGAACCCCTGCTCGGCGGTCGACGCGCGCAGCCCGCGGACGAACTCCTGCTCGGCCAGCAACAGCAGGATCCCGAAATCAAGCTTGCCCAAATCCGTCATACCGGTCATGATAGTCAAGTCAGCTTGGTCAAGCTGGCTTGACTAAATACCGGAGGGGATTCCATGCCAGTCGTACGTGCGGCCGACGCGCCGAAAATGCAGGCACCCGGACTCGAGTTCACCGTGCAGGCCGCGCCGAGCCTCGGCTCGCCCAGCGTCTGCACCTGGCGGTTGCGGGTCGATCCCGGGTTCGTGGTCGACGCACCGCACACCCTGGACGCGGACGAGGTCTTCGTCGTCCTCAGCGGCACTGTCCAGATCACCCCGGACGGGGAGAAGCTCACCGCCGGTGACTCCCTGATCGTCCCAGCCGGTGAGCCCATCGGCATCACCAACCTGGGCGAGGGCCACGCCGAGATTCAGGTCGTCATCACCGCCGGTTTCACCGGCACCATGGCTGACGGCAGCACCGTCCAGCCGCCGTGGTCTCGCTAACGCAGGCCTCGGAGGATGACGGCCAGCGTTCGCTGCCGAAGGTCCGTCGTCCAAGAAGATTGCCGAGCTGCGTAGGTCGCCGCCGTGAGGAGCGCCATCACCTCGTCCACCTGAATGGTGGACCGGGCCTCACCGGCGGCCTTCGCCTGCTCGAGCAGCCGGCTGACGCTGTCGGTGAGTCCGCGCAGGGCGTCGCCGATGTCGAGGCGTGACTCGCCCAGCGCAGTAACGACCATTCTGGTTCGGGCGGCTTCGTCGACCACTGCTTTGAAGAAGTCGGCCAGCGTCGACTCGTCCGCGAGGGTGGCGAGTCGCTCCAGTGATTCCTTCATGATCGCGACCAGTAGGTCGTCCTTGGTCGGGAAGTGCCGGAACACGGTCCCGACCGCGACTCCGGCCTGCTGAGCGACCTGCTCAGTGGTCGCCTTCGGGCCGTGTTCGGCAAAGGCTTCGGAGGCGGCGGCCAGGATGGCTGCCCGGTTCCGTGCTGCGTCGGCGCGCAGAGCCATCCGGCCTCCCGCTTGGAATATGAGTGAGCACTCACTATAGTCGAGGCAACCTGAGTGACCACTCATCTTTGGAGGTTGTCATGGCTGACCTGCGAACGATCATCGAGAGTCTCGGGCAGGGCTGGACCGGTGATCCGGCGGCGATGGACTCGCTGCTCGCCGACGACGTGGTGATCGAGGCGCCGTTCGCGGCCGGCGGTCCGGCGCGGTGGGACGGACGCGAGGCTTGGCTCGCGCACGCGGTGCCCGCGCGGGAGGCTTTCCCGGTGCGGCTCGACCGGTTCACGGTCTTGACCCTGCATGAGACGACAGACCCGGAGGTCGCCGTGCTGGAGTACGAACTGGCGGGGGCGCACCCCGTGACCGGTGAACGAGCCGGGGCGCGATTCGTCGGCGTACTGCGGGTGCGGGACGGTCTCATCGCGGGCTGGCGTGAGTATCAGGACACGCATGCCATCCTGCAGGCGTTAAGTTGAGGCTGATCGCGTTGCCGAGTGGGAGGACTGTGTGATGCCGGAGATCGTCGAGCTGGCAGAGCGGCCGTACGTCGCGCTGCGGGGGACCGTGCCGATGGACGGCATCAGTGCGTTCGCCGACCGGCTGCACGAGGTGATCCGCTGGCTCGCAGCGCGGGAGATCGCGCCGAACGACGCACCGTTCTTCAAGTACGACGTGGTCGATATGGAAGCCGGTCTCGTGATGGAGATCGGCTTCCCGGTGGACGACCTGCATGCCGGTGAGGGGGAGATCGTCACTGGCGTGCTTCCGGCCGGTCGGTACGCCACTGTGTCGCACCATGGTCACCCGGACGGTCTGCTGGACGCCACGCGCGACCTGCTCGCCTGGGGTGAGGCCGAGGGCGTCGAGTGGGACGCTCACGGCGACAAGTGGGTGTCGCGGCTGGAGATCTACCTGTCCGATCCGCGGGAGGTGCCAGACATGGCGGACTGGGACACCGAGCTGCAGTTCAAGCTCAAGTAGTGCCCACAGTCCTCGCAGGTGCCAGCCGGCTCGCACCAGAACGCATCCGGCACGTCGCCTCACCCCTCATCGAGCTCGGCTGCGCCCTCCACGTGCTGGCCGAGCCCCGGCACCACAGTCGGGTGGACTGGGCTGCCGCCGTACCGCTGCCTGCTGCGCTGCGCGACGAGTTGTCGCAGTGGACGTGGACCGTGCGCGCTGTGCGAGCTCGCTTCTTCGCTACCTCGTCCGCGACCGGACTGCCGTCGTGGTCCGACGAGATCGCGGCACTGCGTGCGCGTGCTCCCGAAGACCTGGCCGCTGAGCTCGTGCGCCCGCTGCGCGGTCGTCCACTCAGCAGTCGAGAGGTCGACCTCGACGCCGTACGGCACTGGTCGCGTTCGCGTGGCCGTGCGGTCGCCTCACTCGTTGAGTCGTTGCTGGATGCACCTGCCGAGCCGGTACGACGTTTCCTCGACCTGCTGGACGCTTGCTGGTCCACCTGGTTCCACGAGGTGTGGGACTCGTCCCGTGACGCGTTGGCCGCCCGTGGCCGCCAAGACCGCGATCTGGCCGTGCGAGACGGCGTACTGGCGATGCTGCAGTCGCTGGACAGTTCCATCGACATCCGCGACAACGACAGCGCCGTCGTACAGAAGGTCCAGAACAAACGTATCGACCTGTCCGACCGCTCCCTGCTGCTCATCCCCAGCAACCACATCGCCCCCCACCTCTTCCTGGGCGAGATCCCCGGCGCACCCCTCACCGTCATCTATCCCGCCACCGGCCGCGGCCCCGCCGTCCCCACCGCCCAGCAAGTCAAGGCTCGCCTGGAAGCCCTAGCCGCCCCCGACCGCCTCCAAGTCTGCCGAGCCGTAGCCAGCGAACCCCGCACCGCCGGCGAAATAGCCGCCCTCTGGAACCTCCACCCCACCCAAGTAACCCGCCACCTCAAAGCCCTCACCCGAGCCAACCTCGTAACCGCCGAACGCCAAGGCCGCTTCGTCACCTACCACCTCAACGAGTCCACCCTCCAATCCCTAGGCCCCCACCTCCTAACCCTCATCCTCAGATAACCCCTCGCAGCCCGACTACGCGAGCTCCTCCGTCGCACGCTACGCAGGCCGCCCCGCCCACCCTCCTACGCTCGCAACGCTCACTCCTCCTGCTCGCTACCGCTCGCCCAACAACAGACCGCGTGCGGCGAGCGTGATCTAGGAGCCGTCCGCTAGGGACGTGTGAATTCCTTGGCGAGGGTGTCGAGTTGTTGGGCGGCTCCTTGCTCGCGCCACTCGGGCTTCTCCTGGCCGGGGAGGTAGATGCCGTGTTCGGTTACTACGAGGAGGGTCTCGCCGTCTTCGGCGTGGAACTCGACGCTGGTGACGGAGACGGTGGAGAGTACGTCGCCGGTGCGGAGCGTGGAGGTGGTGAGGATGCGTTCGTTCGGGATGATCTCGGTGTACTCGGCCTCGTAGGTCAGCGGGCGTCCTTCGCCGTCGAAGCCTTTGGCTGTTTCGTGGCCGCCTACTCGGAAGTCCTGGGAATGCTCGGCTCCTTGGGCCATCCAGCGCTTGCGTGCTTCCGGGGTGGCCCAGGCGTCGAAGACTCGCTCGATCGGGACCGGGTAGCGGCGTTCGAGGGTGTAGGTCGAGTGCGTGACAGACATGATCAGTTTCCCTTCAGGTAGTCGTCGAGTTGATCCAGTTGCCGTTCCCATTCGGTGCGCTGGCCGGACAGCCAGTGCTCCGCGTCGCGCAGGGTCTGCGGTTCGATCCGGCAGCTGCGGACGCGGCCGACCTTCTCGCTGACGATGACGCCCGCGTCCTCGAGCACCTTCAGGTGCTGCATCACCGCAGGCAGCGACATCGCCAACGGCTCCGCCAGCTCCTTCACCGCCGCCGGTCCCCGAACCAACCGCTCCACAACCGCCCGCCGCGACGGATCGGCGAGCGCATGAAAAACCCGACCGATCGCGTCAACCCCAGATTGGTTAGGCATGTCGTTAACTATCATCGGAGCCGTGGCGAAAGTCAAGTATCTGCTTAACCATCTCGAGGATCCGTAAATGGCTGAAAAGTCGCCAAAATCCAGGCACGCTCATCGGATGGACACCCTGGAACGCCGGGCGCGGCACTCCGCCTTCTCCGACCCGGGCCGGCATGCCGGGCTGCTCCGTGAGCTCTCCGGCATCGAGGAGATCTGCGCGATCGCCAACAACCTCGTCCTCCACTACCGCGCCGAGGCCCACCTCCTCCGCGACGACCGTCGCGACGAGATCAACGCCCGCTGGATCTCCACCATCCTCGACCTAGATCAAGCCCGTAATCCCGGCCCACTCCTGAACCCCCGCCCACCCGGCGACCGAGTCGCCGGCTGCTGCCGCGACCACGCGCTACTCGCAGTCGCCGCCCTCCGCGAGCAGGAAACCCCAGCCCGCACCCGCGTCGGCTTCACCCACGCCCCCGACTTCTGCGGCGACCACGTCGTCGCCGAACACTGGAACGGCACGCGCTGGCAACGCTTCGACCCCGAACTCCGCCCCGGCACTCGCCCCTTCAACATCCGCGACTTCCCAACCGGCGAAGGTTCCCCCTTCGAAACCGCCGCAGAAGTCTGGACCGGCTACCGAGCCGGCCGCCTCGACCCCACCCGCTACGGCGTAGCCGCAGGCTCACCCCTGTCCGGCCCCGGCTTCATCCGCCTCTACGTCATCATGGAAGCCCTCCACCGCCACGGCCAAGAAACCCTCCTCTGGGACGGCGTCGCCGACGGAATCACCGACGCCGACGCCGACAACCTCGCTCACCTACTACTAGCCGCCGACGCCGGCGACACAACAGCCGAAGACCAGCTGGAGCACCAGGTCGACACCGACCCCAAACTCCGCCTAGGCCCAACAGTCACCCAGGTCTCGCCGTACGGCGACCCACCCATCACGATCGACCTCAGGTCGCGCCGGGTCTGAGGGACTGGTCGGCGATCTGCTGCACGTAGTCGACGAGGTAGGGGTCGTGTTCCTCGAACGGATAAGCGGCGTAAAAGCGTCGACTGCTGCCTGAGCATCATGGAATGCGTACGTGGATAACAACCCATTCAATTACACCGACCCCACCGGGCTCTCTTCCACCCCAACCATCGGCCACTGCGATCTCGTGTGCATATTCTTGGCTGCCGCAGCTCTCGCGGCCGCGACCGCATGCATCTACTTCGGAGTGTGCGGCGGGCTACTCGCAGTTGCCGGACGGCGAGCTGCCGCCACAGTGCTTGGCCTTACGCTTGCCCGTGCCGCGGCAATTGCGGTCGCGGCGGCGGCCACTGCGATCCTGTACGCAACGGCCTCCGGCGATGCGGGTGGATCTCAATCGGACGATTCACCGCCCAGTGAGGATACGATCCACTCTGCCATACGCGGTGGCGAACGGAACATTGACCCCAAGGAGGTAATGAGGAACGCCGAGCGAATGTATTATGACGAGAACGGAACCAGGTATTCTGCTGGTCTCAGCGAAATGGGTTGAACCAAATGACAATCCGCGACCCTGCGACGGGAAGGATCGTCACCAATCAATGGTCGTCGGACGGTTGGATCGCAAGGCAGGTCTCGCGCGGCCGATGGTTCGACCTCCAAGGAGGCTGATGAAGTGCCGGAAGAAACCACCTACGTCGATGCGATATGCGGTGGAACCATCTCAGAATCAGACGACCACCTCGTGCTCACCGTGTCGCGAAGAGGCACTGACGCTAGGCAGGAGTTCTTCGTCCACCGGGACTGTTTGATCGGGGTATTGCGTCCGGAAATGCCACTTGGAGAGGTTTTCGGCGAACCCCCCGAGGCGACGACTGGCGTCGGCACGCGTGATCAGTGATTGCAGGTCCATCTGCATCTGGAACGCTCCTGGAGGCAGTGAACAGCGGATCAGTGCAGTACCGCCACTTCGCTGGTCCATCCGTGCTGCCTCGTAGCGGAGCCTTCGGGATACGGCAATGGACACTGCCAGCTTCCAAGCAGGCGAACTGATCCCGCGTCTGCCACCCGGATACCACCGGACCTACTCGGGCCTGACTAGTCCACGACGACAGACCTACAGATTGCGAACACGGCATTAAAGGAAGTTCGTAGCGGCCGCCCCCCGAATGACCAGTATGTCCGCAGAATTCTTTCTATCGCGAAGTCATTCGGCCGACGCATCCCGAACCGCTCCGGCAGCGAGCCCGCTCGCGCGCACCATGGCGGTGGTCGGGTTCTCGCAGCCGCGGACAGGCGACCAGCGAACCCCTTCGGCTCGGCCGAGACCTTGTGGGGTCGAAGACCGCGACGGGACCGACCGCCCGGCGGGACTCGAGGGTGGCGGCGACGATGTCCGGACGGGTCGAGGTTGTGACGACGGCGCCCGGTACGTCGATGATGGCGCCGATGATCTGGTGCAGTCCTTTTCCGGATCGAGGTGGGCTGACGTCGATGCGCGAGTCTTCGACGGATGCCCAGCGCTCGCGACCGCGGGCGTGGGCACTGGACCGGCTACCGCGCCGGCCGCCTCGACCCCACCCGCTACGGCGTGGCGGCCGGCTCACCCCTGTCCGGCCTCGGCTGCATCCGTCTGTACGTCGTCATGGAGGTCCTCCACCGCTACGGCTACGGCTACGAAACGCTCCTCTGGGACGGCGTAGCCGACGGCATCACAGACGCCGACGCCGACCAGATCTCCCATCTACTACTAGCCGCCGACGCCGGCGACACAACAGCCGAGGATCACCTGGAGCACCAGGTCGACACCGACCCCGATCTCCGCCTAGGCCCCACGCTCACCCAGTTCTCGCCGTACGGCGACCCACCCATCACGATCGACCTCAGGTCGCGCCGGGTTTGAGGGACTGGTCGGCGATCTGTTGCACGTAGTCGACGAGGTAGGGGTCGTGTTCCTCGAACGGATAGGCCGCGTAGAACGTGTCGACTGCTGCCTGAGCGTCAGGGAATGCGCATCGCGGCCACAGGGCGACCATGTCGTCATGGTCCGGTGCGCGAGCCGCGAGAAGTTTCATCAGGAACACCAGGTCAGGCGGTGGTGCGAGAACTGTCAAATGGCTGGTCTGGAACCGGACTTCGCAGTCGTCGGCGCGCAGTCCGGCAGGTGCGAACATCGCAGCCGAGTCGTTGAGCCAGTTGGGTCGCAGACCATGCCGATCGGCGACTCGGCGGACCGCTGATTTCATCTCGTCGGAGAGGCGCGTCAGAGAGTCCACGTCCGCGGTTGACTCGCGAAGATCGACTAGTGCGAGGTAGGAGCCGCCGACAATCACCATCGTGCAGACGGCGTCGCGTTCGGCGAGTTCGTCGCTGACCTCGCTGAGGTGGTTGACGATGTCGTCTTTGCCCAAGATTGGCGGCGGAAGAGCTGGGTCGGCTTGGTTCACGCGGCGTCTCGCCAGAGGTCGTGGGCTGCGAGCCAGATGTTACGGGCTGCTAGTTGTGAGGGTGTTTGTGCGCGGGCTCGCTTGACCCGGGTTGGGGTGCCTGGTGTGTCCCATGGGGTGCGGGATGCCGGAACGCTGCGAGTCCATCGGGGTCTGTCGATGCCTGCGTCGTCGGCGAGCTTCTCGGCGATGCCGGCGAGTAGGGAGTCGAACATTGGGTCACCCGTTCGGTGAGGTGGTGAGGCGATGGCCGCTGCGATCAGCTCTGGGTGCTGGGTGAGCTGGTCGACAAAACCCCGTAGGTGCGTCCAGTTGATCTTGCGGACCTGAGCGCTAGGTGCGTAGGCGTTTGTCAGGTCCTCGATGCGTGGCTGCCGCGACCGGGCGCTCTTCCCGACTGTGATCGACATGGTCAGTCCGGCGGCTGCGATCAGGCGTCCGAGCATCGTCAACGTCGGGTCCGTCGAGCCTGCTTCGATCCGCGAGACCGTGGATGTCGGGACGCCGGCGCGGGCGGCGAGTGCGCTCCGCGACAGGCCTGCCTGTTCGCGTGCATGCCGAAGGAGTTCACTCGCGTCCACGCCTGTAGCATATATGCGACCCCCTGACCCGGCAATGCCCGCACCGTCGCGAGGGCTCAGGGTTTGAGGAGGTTGCGGAGGGAGCGGGCGGCGGTGAAGCCGGCTCGGTTGGCGCCTATGGTGCTGGCGGAGGGGCCGTAGCCGACTAGGTGGATGTGGGGGTCTTGGGCGGTTTGGGTGCCTTGCATGCGGATGCCGCCGGAGGGTTCGCGGAGGTGGAGTGGGGCGAGGTGGGCCAGGTCGGCTCGGAAGCCGGTGGCCCAGAGGATGGTGTCGATGTGTTGGTGGTGGCCGTCGGGCCAGGTGGGGCCGTCGGGGGTTAGGTGGTCGAACATGGGGAGGCGGGTGTAGACGCCGCGGTCCCAGGCTGGTTGTTCTTGGGGGCGTAGGTGGAGGCCGGTGACGCTGACGACGCTGCGGGGTGGGAGGCCGGCGCGGACGCGTTCTTCGACCTTGGCGACGACCTGGCGGCCTAGCTCGGGGCCGAACTCTTCGCCGGTGCGCCACTCGGGCGGGCGGCGCGTGACCCAGGTGGTGGTCGCCACCTCGGAGATCTCTGCCAGAAGCTGCACCGCGGACGCACCGCCGCCGACCACGAGCACCTGCTGGCCGGCGAGCTCAGCCGCGCCGCGGTAGTCAGCGGTGTGCAGTTGGCGCCCCTGGAAGGTCTCGATGCCTGGGTACCACGGGATGAACGGCCGGTTCCACGTGCCGGTCGCATTGACCAGCGCAGCCGTCCGGTACGTCGACTGGTCCGTCAGCACCTCGAACCCACCGTCAACCCGCTGCACGCTATCGACCGCCACCGGCCGCACGACCGGCAGCCCGAAACGCTTCTCGTACGACGCAAAGTACGACGGCACGAAGACATTCGCCCGCTCCGACCCAGCACTCGCCGGCACCGGGACGCCAGGCAGGTTCGCGATCCCGTGGACGTCGTGCATGGTGAGCGAGTCCCACCGGTGCTGCCACGCGCCACCCGGCTCCGGATTGCGGTCCAGTACGACGACCTCCTCGTACGGCGTGAATCCCATCCGCACGAGGTGGTACGCAGCCGACAGTCCCGCCTGCCCGGCGCCGATCACCACAACCTGTTGCACACCAGGAACAACGCGGGACTACCCCCACGTCTTCCCAGACAGGCTCACTCCTCCGAGGCGATCAGCCGGTCGATCTTCTCGTGGTAGCGCTGCCCGCTCTTGCCGCCGACGATCGCGGACAGCAGCGTGACCACGATCAGGGCGACCGCGGCAATCACACCACCCGTGGCCAGCGTCTCGGTGGACAGCGCGATGTCAGGACGTTGTACGTCGCCCAGCCAGTCGTACTGGCTATTCAGCAGCGCCCCAGCACCCGCGGTGAGCACGGCGACGAGGACCGCCACCATCCAGACTCCGAAGCCGTTCCGGGCGCCGTCGAAGCGGGCGAGCCGGCCAGCGACGTAGCCGCCGCTGTAGAAGGCCACTGCGATCACGACGATGCCCATCACCGAGGCGGTGAGCCCTGCGGCGGCGGGGGCGGATTCGGCGTCACTGCGGTTGTAGTCCAGGATCTCAGCGGTCAGCAGGGCCACTGCGGAGACCGCGGCGGACAGCAGAACCGCCATGGAGATCGCGATCAGCCAGCCGAAGAAGGCGGCGCCGAACTTGAATCCCCGATAGACCAGCAGTGCCGCGTCGGCGGCCGGCTGGCGATCCGGAGCAGCGGCCACGGGCCGGTCCGGGACGGTCGTCACGTTGCTCATCGTCCGTTTCTCCTCACAGTGAGCTTCTTACGACCAGTACCCCCCTGGCTCCTTGCCAACACCGGTTGCGCCGAGGATTTAACCCGGCTCTGTTAAACCGGGATGGCGACGTGGTGTGAAGACCAGCGGTCCGGCGGGCCGGGAAACACTTCGTGTCTGGGACGAGCCGATGAGCAGCAGACACCGCATGTCGACGATCGAAGGGTCCAGCTCACCCAGCGTGGTCACAGTGACGCTTTCACCAGCTCCACCGACGTCACGCCCCACCACTACGGGTGTGTCCGCGGAACGATGCTCCAGCAGCAGGTCCCGCGTTGCGGCCACCTGCCAGGTGCGCGTCTTCGAAGCCGGGTTGTAGATCGCGATCGCCAGATCAGCAGCCGCAGCAGCAGCCAGTCGCTGCGCAATGACCTCCCACGGCTTGAGCCGATCTGACAGAGACAGCACGCAGAAGTCGTGTCCCAGCGGCGCACCGACCCGACTGGCCACAGCCTGCGCCGCAGTCATCCCAGGCAACACCTGTACGGCGATGTCCGCGTACTCCGGTTCCGACGCGACCTCCGTGACCGCACTGGCCATGGCGAACACACCCGGATCACCGGACGACACCACGACCACCGAGGACCCCTTGCGCGCCAGGTCCAGTGCGAACGCAGCCCGCTCCGACTCAACCCGGTTGTCCGACCCATGCTTGCGCTGACGAGCCCGGTCCGGCAGACGGTCGACGTACGGGCCGTAGCCGATCAGGTCGTCGGCTCCGGCAATCGCCGCCCGCACCTCGGGTGTCATCCACTCCGGCCCAGCAGGACCGAGGCCGACCACCGTCACCGAGCCTTCGCGTTCGGTGCGCACCTCCGGCGTACTGAAGGTGTTGTTGATCGGACTGGGCAGCAGTGCGAGCGAGAAGTACGGAACGGCGTCCGGATCGACCTCTGACAGCGGTGCGATCCGCTGGTCCGCGGTGGTGGCGCGTTCGACGTACCAGGCCTCGTCAGCGCGGCCGGCCAGCTCGAAAGCCTCGCGGACGTTACTGAAAGTGCGCCCCAGCTTCATCACTGCGGCAGCGTCAGTGTTCCGCAGTCGCTCGGCCAGCACGTCCGGCGGCAGTGTGCCCGGCAGCACAGTGAGGACCTCATCGCGCTCACACAACGGCCGTCCGAGTACGGCGGCCGCCCCGCTCACCGACGTCACTCCCGGAACCACCTCACACGGGTACCGGTCAGCCAGCCGCTTGTGCATGTGCATGTAGGACCCGTAGAACAACGGATCGCCCTCAGCCAGTACGACGACATCGCGGCCCGCATCGAGATGAGCAGCGAGCCGAGCGGCGCACTCGGCGTAGAACTCGTCCATGGCGCCCTGATACCCGCCAGGGTGGTCAGTGGTCTCGGTGGTGAGCGGGTAGACCAGGTGCTCCTCGATCTGCCCATCCCGCAGGTACGGCGCCGCGACCGAGCGCGCGATACTCCGCCCGTGCCGCGCACTGTGGAACGCGATCACGTCCGCAGCACCGATCAAGCGCGCAGCCTTCACAGTGACCAGCTCAGGGTCACCCGGCCCGAGTCCTACGCCCCACAGCTGTCCGGTCACTCTTCCTCGCTCGCAATCGCATTCACAGCGGCAGCGGTGATCGCACTGCCACCACGCCGTCCCCGCACGACCAGGTACTCCAGACCAAGCGTGTTCGCTGCCAACGCCTCCTTGGACTCGGCAGCACCGATGAACCCGACCGGAATCCCCAGTACGGCGGCCGGTCGCGGACCGCCCGCTGCGATCACCTCGAGCAACCGGAACAACGTGGTGGGCGCATTGCCCACCGCGACCACCGCACCGGCCAGATGGTCGGCCCAGAGGTCCACCGCGGCCGCACTCCGAGTCGTCTGGAGTTGCGAGGCCAGCTCAGGCACGCCGGGGGAGCTGAGCGTGCAGATCACCTCGTTGTCGGCCGGCAGCCGTCGTCGAGTGATTCCGGCAGCCACCATCTGTGCGTCACACAGGATCGGTGCGCCGTCCTGAAGGGCGGCGCGCGCGTTCTTGACCACGTTGGGCGACCAGGCCAGGTCGGAGACCAGATCGGTCATGCCACAGGCGTGGATCATCCGCACCGCGACCTGGGCCACGTCGGCCGGCAGGTGGTCGAGCGCGGCCTCGGACCGGATCGTCGCGAACGACCGCCGGTAGATCTCCGCGCCATCCCGCACGTACTCGAACCCGCTCACCACGTCTCCCTCAACTGACCGTCGACCAGATACCCGTTGCCGACGGCAAGTATGTCGACAAAGTCACCTGCCGGTTTCCCGCACCGGCGTTCACAGCCTGACCAGTGCACCCGGCGTCCGTCCCGCACCATCCGCGGCGCGATCCGTTGCGCGTCACCGCGGACGTCGGCCAGCGCCTTCGCGCAGCCGGGGCGGCCCGCACACGCTGTCACACCGCTCCACATCGAGTCAGGTGTTGTGATCAACCCGACAGCCTCCAACGGCTCACTGGCCATCGCAGGGAGCACGACCGAACGCCAGGGCGTCACCCGGACCCACTCCGCGACCTCCGTGAGCAGCACCGCCTGCTCCTGCGTGAGACTCCCGAGCGGAACGGTGACTGCCAGCGCTGCTCCATGCGGACCAGCCTCAACCGGCGCACCGGCCGTCGGCAACTCGTCAGTCGCCTGCAGGCCCAGCCGCTCCAGAATCCGGCTCTCTCCGTCCACCACTTCGGCGATTCGCCACTCCGCAGCGTCCCGCACCTCCAAGAACGTTGCCGCGGCCGCCAGCATCAGCTCGACCACATCACCCCAGCCGACGCGCACACCGCGCGTACCGAGGGTCAGCAGCGCCTCACGAGCATCGACTGCCTGGACCAGCACATCCGCGCCGGAGGCGACCAGATCGCCACGTCCGTCATCCAGTGCGAAGAGGAACCGCCCCGGCAGGTTGGCCAAACCAGGATCCGCACACAGGGCCCGGTCAAGCGCAGCAGCGAGCGGCAGTACGTCGTACCGGCCGTCCAGACCGGATAGCGGCGAGACGAGGATGTTGCGGACCCGCTCGTGCGTCAACGAGGGGAGTAGTCCAGCCCGGTAGAGGCGGTCCGACAGTTCTCGTGGTCCGTCCGGCCGCAGGGCGCGGATCTGCAGGTTCCCGCGGGAGGTGAGCTCGAGCCGACCGTCACCGAGGTCCAGCGACGCAGTGCGCAGTACGTCGAGCTGCGTGACGCTCAGCAACCCGCCAGGCACGCGGATCCGAGCCAGCCCACCGTCAGCCGCCTGGTGCACTGCCAGCACACCAGGGCACCTGTCCGTCGAAGTCCGCACCACACCGGTGATGCTACGTGCCAGCCTCCTGTGTCCTGGACCACGTCACGACTCCGACCGTCAGTGCAGCGCACACACCACCCAGCGTCATCGCCGTATGCACTGACCAGGCATCCACGACCAGGCCGCCGAACAACGCGCCCATCGAAAGCACTGCCTGGAACGACGACGTGAACAGCACAGTCGCGGCCTCCCGTGCCTGCGGAGCCGCCGCAGCGAACATGGTCATCGTGCAGACCGGTACGCCGCCGTACCCGAGTCCCCACACCACCAGCAGGGCAACAGCTCCCGGCGTACTGCGCCCGAGCAGGGGGAGCAGCAGCATCGCTGTGGCCATCAGACCGGCGCAGGTGGCGAAGGTCAGCCGCAGGTTCCGGGCGGCCGCCGTACCCGCGACGAGGTTGCCGACCAGGCCAGCGCCGCCGTAGACGAGCAGGAGCAGGCTGATCAGGTCGGACTGCACGAAGGGCCGGAGGAACGGCGTCACATAGGTGTAGGCGGCGAAATGGCCGGTCACCACCAGACAGGTGGCGAGCAACGCCAGGTTGCTGCCCCGGAGTGCGCCCCGCAGGACGGACAGCCGGGTGACTTGCAGCGGCGGCAGCGGAGGCACGGTCAGGTAGAGGGCGATCATCACCACCAGAGCCAGGCCGCCGAGCGCTGCGAACGAGGCACGCCAGCCGAGCAGCTCACCGAGAAAGGTCCCACCCGGTACGCCGAGGAGTGTGCCGAGTGGAACCGCCGAGAAGATCACTGCGGTAGCCCGGGCCTTCCACCGCTCGGTGACGAGGCGCTCGGCCAGTCCGGCACCGATCGACCAGAAGCCGCCGATGGTGAGGCCCACGAGGAGGCGGGCGAGCAGTTCGAGGGGGTAGGAGGGTGCGGCGGCTGCCAGGAACCCGGAGACGGCCAGCAGCCCCATTAGCGCGCACAGCATCAGCCGGCGGTCCAGTCGCGCTGTGGTGACCGTGATGACCGGTGCGGCGACGGCGGCGACCAGCCCGGGCATGGTCATCAGCCAACCCGTCCGACCTGCGGTCAGACCAAAGTCAGTGCCGATCGGAGTGAGCAGGCCGACCGGAAGGATCTCGGTGGTGACGATGGTGAAGATGCCGAGCGTCAGTGCGGCCACACCGAGCCGATGGTTGGTCCGAGTCCGAGTCATCTCGAGTGTCATGCCATCCAGCCAACCGAGCGCGGGCGCGGGAGACTCGCGGAATTGCGACGGTGAGGCGAAGGCCGACCGAGATGTCGCATTCCCGCGGATTGTCGGAAGCACCTGGCAGGGTTCGGGTCATGGCATTGCGAGACCGGCCGTGGCCGGACGACGACCTGACCTTGCAGGAGTCTGTGGTCGGGTACTTCCAGTTCGTCCACACCACCGTCGTGAACAAGCTGGACGGGCTGACCGAGGAGCAGGCGCGGGCGACACCGCTCCCGACGTCACCGGTGATGAACCCGCTGGGGCTGGTGAAACACCTGACTGCGGTTCAGCGGCAACACATCCAGCGCACGATCGGCGGCCAGGACCTGCCGTCGCTGTGGCGGTCCGACGACCATGACTACGAGTTCCGAATAGGTCCGGACGAGACGGTCGCGACGGTCATCGCGGCGTACGACGCGGAGTGGGCGCTGTCGCAGCGGACGCTGGCGAAGGTCGACTGGTCGGCGTTCGTGACCGGGTACCACGGCCCGGTCCGGATCGAGCGGTTCGTCGCCGACGTGCTGCAGGAGTCGGCCCGGCATCTCGGCCACCTGGACATCGTGCGCGAGCTGATCGACGGGGCCACGGGGGAGTGATCCGGAGCGGGATCATCTGGCCGCAGATAATCCCGAGCTAGACTCGAATCATGGCGATCACGCGGACCGTTCCCGACCTCACCGGCTACCTGAACCACGCCGGTCACGTGCTCGAGACGCAGTTGCATGCCGCCCTGGCCGAAATCGGGCTGACGACGCGCATGCAGTGCGTGCTGGGTCATGCCCTGGAGGCCGAGCGGACGCAGATCCAACTCGCCGAGCTGTCGTACCTCGACAAGACCACGATGGTCGTCACGGTCGACGCGCTGGAGAAGGCTGGGTACGCCGAGCGCAAGGCGTCGGCCACCGACCGCCGGGCGCGGATCGTCTCGGTCACCCCGGCCGGCGCGAAGATCGCGCGCGAAGGCCAGGCGATCGTCGACCGCGTGCACCGCGAGACCCTGGACGCGCTGGCGGCCGACCGGCGGACGCCGTTCGTCGAGGCCTTGCAGACCCTGGTCGACGACCACCTGGCCACGCCGGTCGAGGCGCAGCCCGTCCGCCGCGGAAGGCAGCGGACGAGCTGACGCGTGCTGCTCAGGCGTTGCTCTTACCCGGCGTGCAGACGATGAAGCCGTAGGCCTCGATGCTGTCGTTGACGCCACCGTCAGCCCTGCTGAAGCGCGCTCCGAAGAACCAGCGGTGGCCGTCGTAGCTCGGCTCGGACTGGAAGAAGGTCAGTCCGCGGCCATTGTTGGTGCCACCGCCGGTCCCGCCGGTCACGACGACCTGACCGGTGGGGCAGCTGGCTTCCCACTGCGCCCAGCCGCCGTCCTGGATGGTCTTCCGGAAGATGGTCGGCGGGTTGACGACGAAGCCCGCCGCGTCACCCTTCGGCCCCTGCGGGCCCACGGGCCCAGCCGGTCCGGCCGGCCCCGGGACGCCCTGCGGACCGGCGGCACCCTGCGGTCCGGCCGCACCGGCCGGTCCGAGGTCGCCCTTCGGGCCCTTCTGGTTCCACGACGTCGGCGTCTCGTAGAAGAGGCAGGTGCCGCCCTTGGCCGGGTCGATGATCCGCACGTCACCGAAGCTCCGGCCGACGCACGCGTTGATCGTGACCGGCGCCGGCTCAGCCGCCGAAGCGACCAGCACCGTGCTGGCACCGAGTGCCACCGTTGCCCCCAGCACAGCCGCGACGGTACGCGACTTCCCCACCTGTAGTGCTCTGTTTTTCAGGTCCATGCCGTCGATTGTGAAAATCAGATGCCTCGGGCAACAGTCGCGTCCAGGCCGCCGCCAGGGCCATGACCCGTTCGCGATCGGGCAATCCACACCCGCAGTCAGTCGGCAGTCACAGGGGGTGGATGCCTTAGTCTGCCCGCATGCAGATCCTGGTGATCGGTATCGGCGCAGGCGATCCGGAGCAGCTCACGCTGCAGGCGGTCGCGGCGCTGAACCGGGTCGACGTGTTCTTCGTGCTGGACAAGGGTGACGTCAAGCAGGAGCTGGTCGATCTGCGCACCGAGATCCTGCAGCGGCACGCGACCCGATACCAGGTCGTCGTCGGCCGCGACCCCGAGCGGGACCGGTCCACTACGGCGTACGTCGAGGCTGTCGACGACTGGCGGCGCCGCCGAGCGGACGTGTGTGCGGAGCTGATCGCAGCGAACCTCGGTGCGGACCAGGTGGGCGCGTTCCTGGTCTGGGGCGATCCGTCGCTCTACGACAGCACGCTGGCGATCCTCGACGACATCCAGGCCCGCGGTGAGCTGTCCTTCGAGATCGAGGTGATCCCCGGCATCAGCAGCGTCTCCACGCTGGCTGCCCGGCACCGCGTCCCGCTCAACCAGGTGGGACGTCCGGTGCAGATCACCACCGGTCGGCGGCTGGCCAAGGAGTGGCCGGACGGTGTGGACGACGTGGTCGTGATGCTGGACGCGCAGACTGCCTTCACCGCACACCTGGACCAGGACGCCACCATCTACTGGGGTGCCTACCTCGGTACGCCGGACGAGCTGCTGATCGCCGGTCCGGTCCGTGAGGTCGCTGCGGAGATCGAGAAGGTGCGAGCCGAGGCCCGCGAGCGCAAGGGCTGGATCATGGACACCTATCTGCTGCGTCGCCCCTAGACCAAAGGTGGTGGCGCCCTGGCCATCCGGCCGAAGCGGCTAGTGACCAGTCCGGCCGAAGCTGCTGGGCATGACGAAGAAACTCTTGGCACTGCTGACCGCAGCGTTGGCCCCGCTCGCCATCCCCGGCCCGGCAGCCGCGTCGGACGTCGTACAAACCGACTCGGGTGCCGTTCGCAGCAAGACAGTCGGTGAGGCTCGTGTCTTCGACGGCATCCCGTACGCCGCGCCACCGGTCGGCGCATTGCGCTGGAAGGCGCCGCAACCGGTGCAGCCCTGGACCGGCGTCCGTGAGTCGACGCTCGGCAACCCCTGTCCGCAACAGGCCAATTCCGAAGTCCCCAAGGGCTCATCGCTCGAGGACTGCCTCTATCTGAACGTCACTGTCCCGGCCAAGGCCTCCGCGAAGCCACGGGCTGTCATGGTGTGGATTCCCGGCGGCGGGTTCTTCGAGGGCGCCGGCAACAGCTATGAGGCGTCGAAGCTCGCTGCGCGTGGCGATGTGGTCGTAGTGACGGTCAACTACCGGCTGGGCATCTATGGCTTCTTCGGCTACCCAGGTCTGCCTGGCTCCGGCACGTTCGGTCTGCAGGACCAGCAGGCCGCCTTGCGCTGGGTGCAGCGCAACGCACGCGCCTTCGGGGGAGACCCGCACAATGTGACGGTCTCGGGGGAGTCCGCCGGTGGCATGAGCGTGTGCACGCAGCTCACCTCGCCAACAGCGGCCGGCCTGTTCAGCAAGGCGATCATGCAGAGCGGCTCGTGTGCGTTCAACTGGGCCGACAACAGCCAGTACCCCAACCAGGCGGCCGGTTCGCCGTGGCGTCCGGTCCGCGATGTCCAGGCGACCGGCAAGGAATGGGTAGAGAGCAAGAAGGCAGAGCTGGGCTGCAAGCCCGGCCAGTCCCTCCTCGACTGCGCTCAGACGGCGAAGTCCGACGTACTGCTTGAAGACACCTTGCAGTTCACCCAGGTCGGGTACGGCGGGAGCGCCGTCCTGCCGCTGAGCCCGGCCAAGGCGCTGCAGGCCGGGCTGTTCCACCGGGTGCCGATTGTCTCCGGCAACAACCATGACGAAGCCGCTTCGTGGCTACCGGCGTTCGGAGAGATCAAGGACTACCCGAAGCTCGTGACTGACATGGTCGGCGCGAAGCAGGCAGCTCAAGTACTGCGGGAGTATCCGCTGAGCCGGTACGAGTCGCCGGCCGCTGCGTGGGCCGCAGTCACCACCGACCGGATCTGGTCGTGCACTCAGGTCACCAGTAGTCAGCAGGCGGCTCGCAAGGTGCCGGTCTACGCGTACGAGTTCGCCGACAAGCACTCGCCACTCGTGCAGCCCGGTCAGGGCGCTGCGCACGCTGCGGAGCTGGTGTACCTGTTCCGCCCGGGTGGCTTCGACTGGCCGCTCTCGGCGACGCAGCAGCAGTTGTCGAACCAGATGATCGACTACTGGACGTCGTTCGTCCGCACCGGCAACCCGAACGGCCCCGGCCGCCCGGACTGGTCGCCGACCGGCCAGCGCGCGGTCACGGGACTCTCACTGGCTCCGACGGACCAGTCCGGCATTCACCCGGTCAACCTCAGTACCGAGCACCACTGCAACTTCTGGGCCGGTCTTAAGTAGCAGGCCGGCGCACCAGGTCACCCACGCGCATGATGACCGGTGAGAGCAGCAACAGCAGCAGTGCGTAGAAGCGGACGCCCGGAACGAACGCTGCCAGCACGAAGGCGAGCAGCGTGAGCCCGGTCAGCACGAAGGAGTTTTCGAGCTCCCGGCGGCTGACCGGGTTGTCCGGGTTCTCGATCTCCCGGTGTCCCCGGATCAGCCAGGTGAGGGCAGTCTGGCTGAGGCTGAGTGCCAGGATCGTCCCGCTGTAGAACCCGGCGGTGAACCGCGAGCTCTCGAAGGTGCCGACGATCTCGGTCGGGAACGGCAGGATCACGATCGCCAGCAGCCAGATCAGGTTCAGCCGGATCAGCCTCGGCGTGTAGGCCCGCACGTGCTCGAAGACCCGGTGGTGACCCAGCCAGAAGTTCGCGATCACCGCGAAGCTCAGCAGGAACGAGTAGATCTCCGGCTTGTGCTCGGTGACGACCTCGAGCGCGGTCAGCCCTTCGGTCCTGGACTCCGTCACCACCTCGACCAGCGGCAGGATCAGCAGGGTCAGCGCGATCGCCACCACTGCGTCGGTGAACAGGACCAAGCGATCCGGATTCCTCGTCTTACTCACGGCCGACACCCTAGCGCCGACGGATCAACCCCAGCGCCAAGACGAGGCCTGTGGCAACGAAACCGGCGGCAGCGAGCCAGGCGACGCCGTACCCGTCCCGGAGCGCCAGCAGTTCGCCCGCACCATCGGACAGGCGTTGTGAAGTGGTGGCGGCGGCCAGAGTGGCCAGTACGGCGGTGCCGATTGCCGCACCGGCCTGCTGGGCAGTGTTGTTGAGTCCCGAGGCCAGTCCGGCATCGGTCGGATCCGCAGCTCCCATGGCCAGCATGATCGCGGCCGGAATGGCCAGCCCGATCCCGGCGCCCATCACTGCGAGCGCAGGCGCGACATTGACGACGTACGAGCCGTCCACGGGTGCCTGGCTGAGCCATAGCAGTGCCAGGGCGAACATGGCGAGGCCGACGATCAGCATCCGGCGGGCGCCGTACCGGACGGTCAGTCGGGGTGCGATGGACAGTGACATCACCGCGTTCATGATGGGGGCCGGCAGAAACGCCAGACCGGTGGCGAGTGAGTCATAGCCGAGCACACGCTGCAGGTAGAGCGCAGTCATGAACTGGAAGCCGTACCCGGCCGCGAACAGCAGCATGACCACGAGATTGGCCGCCGTCATCTGCCGGCTGCGGAACATCCGCAGGACGGCCACCAGGGCAGCACGCAGCACGTCGGCACCCTTGCCCAGTCCGAGACCCTGTTCACGCGTGAGCAGGCGCTGGGCGAACAGCAGGGCGATCAGTCCGATCGGGACGTTGATCAGGAAGGCCCAGTGCCAGCCGATGGTCTCGGTGATGAGTCCACCGAAGATCAGGCCGATGGACGCACCACTGGCAGAGGTGAAGCTGTAGATGCCCATGGCTCGTGCCTGCTCACCAGGTGCCGGGAAGAGTCCGACGATCATCCCGATGATGACCGCGGAGGCCAGTGCGCCGCCGACGCCCTGCAGGAACCGTCCGGCGATCAGCACCTCGGCGCTGTTGGCGATCCCGCAGAGCAGGGAGGCCGCGGTGAACAGTCCGAGACCTGCGACGAACACCCGCTTGCCGCCGATCAGGTCGCCGAGCCGGCCGGCCAGCAGAAGCAGAGCGGCGAAGGCAATCAGGTAGGAGTTCATCACCCAGGCCAGACCGGCGGGCGAGAAGCCCAGGTCGCGCTGGAGCGTCGGCAACGCGACCGTCACCACGGTCCCGTCGAGGATGATCATCAGTTGCATCACGCACAGCACGACCAGCGCCTTGAGGCGTCCGGCCGGGCGAACTTCGGTCTCGATCGTCATGAGCAAGACCGTAGCAGATAGTTCCGTAGTAGACTATCTAGTTCATGATGATCTGCTTAGGTATCAGGGAGTGAGATGATCGACCAGGTGATCCGGTCCTTGCCGGGCTGGGTCTGGAGGTAGGGCTCGATTAGGGCGCCGATCCCCTCCCGGAGGGAGTCCAGGTCGGCGGCGTCCACATACAGTGAGGCCTGGTTGAGGCCGAACTGCTCGAGCCTGGCGTCGAGGTCGCCGCGCTCGACCATCCGGTCGAAGTCGGCGATCAGCTGGGTGAGCACCAGCAGGAATGCGCTGCGGTGCTGGTCCGGCGTCATCGCCCGCGCCTCGTCGATGCCGATGCGGCCGGTCGTGGCCTGGTCGAGGGTCAGGGTGCGCTCGATCGCGCCGCGAATGCGCCGCTCGCGGACGACTGTCAGCATGCCGCCCTCGATCAGTGCGGCCACGTGCCGGTAGAGCGTCGTCGCCGGGACGTCGGGCAGATCCTGCTTCAGATCCGTGGTGGTCACCTCGCGGCCGAGCACGCGCTGGACGATCCGGAAGCGGATCGGGTGCAGCAGTAGGTCGGCCATCGGTGTCGAGGGTTCGGTCATGGTCTTCCCCTATTGATTCCAAGTATGGGAATAATATCCTTTGTGGTATCAATCCGCCTTCGACCGAGGAGACTGCCGTGTCGCTCCACCAGCAGCCCGCAAGTTCGAAACGCTCAGGCCTCTCGCGGCGCACCGTGCTCGCCGCCGCGGCAGCCGCCGTACCTGTTACCGCTCTGACGACGACGAATGCCACTGCGGCGCCCGTCGCCACCAAACCATCCCGTACGACGCCACTCGCGGTCGGGAGGCTGTTCGACAAGGTCGAGGCCGGGATGGCGAAGTACGCGATCCCTGGTGTCGGTCTGGGCGTCTGGTACCGCGGCCGTGAGTACGTGCGCGGTTTCGGGGTCACCAACGTCGACAAGCCGGCACCGGTGACCGCGGACACCGTCTTCCGGATCGGCTCCACCAGCAAGACGTTCACCGCCACCGTGATGATGCAGCTCGTCGACCGAGGGCTGGTCGACCTGGACCGGCCGGTCCGCGCGTACCTGCCTGATTTCGCCACAGCGGACCCCACAGTCGGTCCCCGGGTGACAGTCCGGCAGCTCCTGAACCACTCCGCCGGCTGGAGAGGTGACACGTTCGTCGACACCGGTGACGGCGACGACGGACTGGCCCGGTACGTCGCTTTGCTGTCGTCGGCACCGCAGATAACCCCACTGGGCAAGGTGTTCTCGTACAACAACGCAGCGATCGGTGTGGCCGGTCGGGTCATCGAGGCGGTCACCGGGAAGCCCTACGAGACCGCTACCCGGCAGCTGCTGATCGACCCGCTCGGTCTGGCGCACAGCCGGTTCTTCCTCAGTGAACTGGGCGGATTCAGTGTGGCCGCGTCCCACAACATCGTCGACGGGAAGCCGGTCGTCGAGCCGTCGTTCGACCCGATGCCGCGCAGCCTGCACGCGATCGGCGGCCTGATCTCCAGTGCGCAGGACCAGCTGCGCTATGCGCGTTTCCAGCTCGGCCACCCGGGGCTCCCGCGGTTGCTGCGTGAGCGGACCCGCGTGGCCATGCAGTCCAACCCGGGACCGGGTGGCACGCTGTTCGTCGAGCTGGACGGTGTCGGCATCGGCTGGATGATCCGTCCGACCGCAGAGGGCGTGAAGGTGATCCAGCACGGCGGTGACTGGCCTGGCCAGCACTCCGGTTTCCTGATGGTGCCGAAGCGCGACTTCGCCCTCACCGTGCTGACGAACTCGGAGAGTGGTCCGGAGCTGACGGCCGAACTGTTCGCCGACGACTGGGCGCTGGCCGAACTGGCCGGCGTACACAACCTGCCCGCCGTACAGCGTCCGCTTCCGCCGAAGCAGTTGGCGCCGTACGAGGGCAAGTACGTCGCCACCCAGGTCGGCGTCGACGGAGTGGAGAGCTCGCTCGAACTCGACCTGACGGGCGACCAGGGTCAGCTCCTCGCTTCGGTCCAAGGTCAGCAGGCACTCCGCCTCGGCTTCTACCGCCGCGACTACGTGCTGATGCTCGCCCTCGACGGCACCCCGACCCACACCCGTGCCAACTTCATCCCAGGCCCCGACGGCAAACCCGCCTTCCTCCGCCTGGGCGGCCGCCTCTTCCGCCACCAGACTACGGCCGCCCGAAGCGCCGCAGGTCGTCAGCTCAAGAGCCTCGCCGAACTGACGAGTCCCGTCCGCTGACCAGCAACACCAACTCCTGAGCGGTGCCGGTGAGCACTTCACCGGCACCGTAGGACCAGTCCAGGTCGGTAGCGCGCAGTTCGGTGTTCGGCAGATCCACACCGAAGTACTTCAGGTGCTTGGGCCCCAGACCACCCAGCACCACGCGCAGCCGCTCCAGCGGCACCTGGCGATCGATGCCGAGCGCAACGGTCATGTCGAGCCCGTGAATCACGTCATGGGACAACGCGCCCTCGTAGCCGCCACCCGGTGGTTTCCACGGGTGATTAATGTTCTCCCGCAGACAGGCGAGCAGTTCGGCGTTGCTCAGCGCTGCGGTGTCGGCCCGCGCCGCGCGGTCGGAGAACCGGTTGAAGCTGCCACCTGCCTTCGCTATCCCCAGCAGAACGCGGGGAGTGGAGTAGCGGTACGCCATGGTGATGTGGGCGACTACCTCACGTACTCGCCAGCCGGCGCTCAGACTCGGCTTGTCCCAGTCCTCCTCGGGCAGTCCGGCCAGTACCTCGACCAGATCACTGCGTTCACCCGCAACGAGCTCTCGAATGTCTGTCATACCCCACCGACGAACAGGTCAGCTCTGGACAGACACCTCGGCCAGTCTCTTCTCCAGGTATCTCCGGTCAGCGTCCGTCGTGGCCAGGTCGGCGGCCTCTCGGTAGGCCTCGGCTGCTTCGGTACGGCGGTCGAGTCGGCGCAGGAAGTCCGCCCGCGCGGCGGGGAGCAGGTGGTAGCCGGCCAAGGAGCCTGCGGCGAGTCGATCGACCAGTGCGAGTCCGACGGCAGGTCCGTCCGCCATACCGATCGCCACTGCGCGGTTGAGCGCGACAACCGGGGTCTGGGGGAGCTGTGCGTAGAGGCGTGCGATCTGCGGCCAGTCGGTGTCGGCGGCGGTCCGGGCGATCGCATGACACGCGGCGATGGCGGCCTGCACCTGGTACGGGCCCGGACTGCCGCGCTGCAGCGTTTGGTCGAGCAACTGCTCAGCCTCGGTGATCAGCGCACTGTCCCAGCGCGTTCGGTCCTGCTCGTCGAGCGTGATCAGGACACCGTCGGGGGAGAGCCGGGTGTTCCGCCGGGAGTCGTGGAAGAGCATGAGCGCAAGCAGTCCAGCTGCCTCTGGCTCATCCGGCATCAGCTGAACGAGCAGTCTGGCCAGCCGAATACCCTCCTCGGTCAGAGTGCTGCGGGTGACATCGGAGTACCCCTCGTTGAAGAGCAGGTACAACACCGCGAGTACGGCGGGAGTCCGCTCGGGCAGGAGATGCGCAGGCGGGACGCGGTACGGGATTCCCGCGTTCTGGATCTTCTGCTTGGCCCGGGTGAGCCGCTTCGACATGGTGGTCTCACCGACGAGGAACGCGCGCGCGATTTCCGCCGTACTGAGTCCGGCCAGCGTCCGCAACGTCAGAGCGACCCGCGCCTCCATCGCCAACGCCGGATGGCAGCAGGTGAACATCAACCGCAGCCGGTCGTCCGGTACGTCGTACGCGGGCACCTCGGGCTCGTAGGTCATCGCAGCGACCTCCTGCAGTTTCGCGGCCCCGACCGCCTCGCGGCGGAGCCAGTCGATCGCGCGGTTGCGCGCAGTGGTCGTCAGCCAGGCACCTGGCTTGTCCGGTACGCCGTCGCGCGGCCAGCGCTCGAGAGCCGCCGCACACGCCTCTTGGGCGCACTCCTCGGCCAGCTCCCAGTTCCCGGTCATCCGGATCAGCGTGGCGACCACCTGGCCCCACTCCGCCCGGAAGACCTCGGCGTACGTCACAACACCGGGCGGATCTCGATCGTCCCGTAGCTCGCGGCAGGGTGCTTGGCGGCGATCTCGATCGCCTCGTCCAGATCCGCGCAGTCGATCAGCACGAAGCCGCCGATCTGCTCCTTGGTCTCCGCGAACGGGCCGTCGGTGAGCAGCAGCTCGCCCGAGCGGACCCGCACAGTGGTTGCCTCGGTGGGCGGCCGCAGACCGGCTCCGCCGGTGACCACACCCCGTGCCTCCATCTCCTCGGACCAGCTGCCACAGCCGTCGTTGGCGTGCTCTGCCGCGCTCTCATCACCGGCGATCATCAGCAGGTACTTCACAGCCTGTCCTCCCAGCTTTCTGTGCCCTAACAGTTCACCGACGAACGCCCGGATCCGAAACAGACACGACCTACACTGCGTCTATGCCTGACCGTACCCAGACCATCGCGTACCCGGCACCCGGATCGCGGCCGTCACGACGGGACGAGGAGCCCCTGGCACCGCACGTCATCGTGCTGTTCGGTGCCACCGGTGACCTGGCCAAGCGCAAGCTGCTCCCCGGTCTGGCGTACCTGCAGCAGTCCAAGTTCGCTCCCGACGTGCGGATCATCGGGTCGGCGACCGAGGACCTGACCGTGGACGAGTTCCGGGAGCGCGCCCGCCAGGCGGTGGAGACGTACGGGACGCACCGGATGAGCGACGAGGAGTGGACGCAGTTCGCGAGCCGGCTCGACTACGTGTCGGTGTCGGCCGGGCCGGAGGCGCTGGCCGCCACTGTGAAGGCAGCGGAGGACCTGCTGGGTGCGGGCGCCTGCCGGCTGCACTACTTGTCGGTGCCGCCGAAGGCCGCGCAGGCGGTGATCGCGATGCTGCGCGACGCCGATCTGGTCGAGCGGGCGCGAGTGGTGATGGAGAAGCCGTTCGGTGACGACCTGGCCAGTGCCATCCAGCTGAACGACTTCGTCCACGAGACCTTCGACGAGGCGCAGGTCTTCCGGATCGACCACTTCCTCGGCAAGGAAGCGGCGCTGAACATCCTCGCCTTCCGGTTCGCCAACGGACTGTTCGAGCCGATCTGGAACCGGAACCACATCGACCACGTGCAGATCGACATCCCCGAGGAGCTCGGTCTCGACCAGCGCGCCACCTTCTACGAGCCGACCGGCGCGTTCAAGGACATGGTGGTCACGCACCTCATGCAGGTGATGTCGTTCGTCGCGATGGAGCCGCCGACCGCCCTGGAACCGCGGGCGATCTCGGAGGAGAAGAACAAGGTCTTCCGGTCGATGCTGCCGATCCAGGCGACCGACGTGGTCCGCGGCCAGTACTCCGGGTACCGCAACGAGGACGGCGTCGCGCCGGACTCCGACACCGAGACGTTCATCGCCCTCAAGGTCGAGATCGACAACTGGCGCTGGGCCGGCGTGCCGTTCTTCCTGCGCACGGGCAAGCGGATGGCGCAGGGGCAGCGGATCATCTCGATCGCCTTCAAGGAGGCGCCGAAGACGATGTTCCCGACCGGTTTCGGGGCGGAGGGCCCGGATCACCTGACCTTCGACCTGGCGGATTCGTCCCGGGTCTCGCTGTCGTTCTACGGCAAGCGGCCCGGGCCGGGGATGCGGCTGGAGAAGCTGTCGATGCAGTTCTCGACGCAGGAGACCAAGAGCGCCGGTGACGTCCTGGAGGCCTACGAGCGGCTGATCCTGGACGCCATGCGCGGCGACCACACGCTCTTCACGACCGCCGAGGGCATCGAGTCACTGTGGGAGCGGTCGGCGCACCTGCTGGAGGACCCGCCGCCGGTCAAGACGTACCAGCCCGGCACCTGGGGCCCGAACGCCATTCACCAGCTGATCGCGCCGCGTGCCTGGCGGCTGCCGTTCGAGCGCGAGTGGCGCGAGAACAAGCCAAAGTCTTAGGCATGTACGGCGGCGACTGCTTCGCGGATCGGACCGCGGTGCAGTCCGCCGTGGCCGGGCAGCACGACATCCGCGTCCAGATCGACGAGCGGCTTGAGCGCTGCGAGCAGATCGGTCGGGTCGCCGTGCTGGAACAGCGGTGGGATCAGCTGGGGCCCCACGGCCGAAACGATCTTGTGCCCGGTCACCAGAGCGTCCCCAGTGATCACCGCACCTGCCGCCGGGACGAAGTACGCCGAGTGGCCCGCAGTGTGCCCGTAAGTCGGCACTGGCACCGGTGACCCCGGCAGGTCGAGTGCACCTTCCGAGGGGAACGCCTGGACGTGCGGAGCAGCCACGTCCTGCATAGCGCCGTTCCGGATGATCCCGACCGCCCACGGCAGCACACCGGGCCGCCACAGGTTGCTGATCAGCTTGGCCGGAGCCAGCTGGTCCAGGTAGTCCCGATGCGCGTGGCCGACCTCAGCAGGATCGGCGTACGTCGGTGTGCCGTAGCGACTGTGGAACGGGTTCACCGCACCCATGTGGTCGACGTGTGCATGCGTGAGCAGAACGGCCTGCACATCTTCCGGCCGGCGTCCGATCGCCCGGATCGACGCCTCCACGGCCTCGAGGTCGCCCGGATAGCCACCGTCGATCAGCGTCAGGTTCGACCCGTCGCGGAGCAACACCCAGTTCACTGCCGAGCCTTGGACGAAGAAAACGTCGTCTGCTGCTTCCACCAAGCCGCTGTCATTCACGCGCTTCATGGTACGGGGATTGTCCCCGGCGACCGGTAACGTCCGGTGGTGTGAACGTCGATGAACGCATTCAGGAGTTGGCCGGCCGGATCGTCGAGTTGCGCGACGCGTACTACCAGGGATCCCCGGTGGTCGCGGACGCGGAGTACGACGCGATCGAGGACGAGCTGCGCACCCTGATCGCCGCCAACCCGGAGCTGACGCCGGAGCCGAACCCGCTGGATCAGGTGGGCGCACCGGCCGTGCTGCACGCACCGATCCGGCACTCGCGCCCGATGCTGTCACTGGAGAAGGCGACGAAGCCGGAGCAGGTCGAGGCGTTCTTCAGCCGGTTCCCGGGACAGCCCGTCGTGGTGATGCCGAAGCTCGACGGACTGTCGCTGGCACTCGTCTACGAGGACGGCC
Organism: Kribbella sp. NPDC056951; assembly: GCF_042674205.1. Classification (NCBI taxonomy): domain Bacteria; kingdom Bacillati; phylum Actinomycetota; class Actinomycetes; order Propionibacteriales; family Kribbellaceae; genus Kribbella; species Kribbella sp. NPDC056951. The sequence continues at coordinate 452,309 of NZ_JBHUQZ010000006.1, read as the reverse complement.
GGTTCGCCCGGGCGATCACCCGGGGCGACGGGACCACCGGTGACGACGTGACGCCGCTGGTGCGCGCCCTGGCCGACGGCGTACCGCACAAGCTGGACGCACCGGGGCGAGTGGAGGTGCGTGGTGAGGCGGTGATGCTGCGGTCCACGTTCGCGGCGTACAACGCAGCGCACCCGGACAAGCCGCTGATCAACCCGCGCAACGCGGCCGCCGGCACGCTGCGGGCAAAGGACCCGGCCACGGTGTCCGAGCGCCGGCTCCAGTTCCTCGCGTTCGACCTGCAGACCGATCCGGACAGCACCGACGCCGATCTGGAGCGTGCACTCAAGACACTCGGCTTCACCGCCGCCGACATGCGGCACTGCGCGGACGCCGCGGCGGCTCAGGAGGTGATCACCGGAATCGAGCAGCAGCGCAACGAACTCGACTACGACCTGGACGGCGCCGTACTGCGGCTTGCCGATCGCGACGCGTACGCCGCGGCCGGGACCCGGTCGAGCTCACCGCGTGGCGCACTGGCCTTCAAGTTCGCGGCCGAGGAGAAGACCACCACCCTGCTGGAGGTCCGCTGGGATGTCGGCAAGACCGGCAAGATCGCCCCGGTCGCCTGGCTCGAACCAGTCTTCGTCGGCGGCACGACAGTCACCCGCGCCACGCTCGCCAACCAAGAGGTGATCAAGGCCCGAGGCATCAAGATCGGTGACACCGTCCTGGTACGACGAGCCGGCGACGTGATCCCGTTCGTAGCCGGCGTGCTCGACGCATCCCGCCGTACCGGCGCCGAGCAAGAGATCATCCCGCCCACGGTCTGTCCGTCGTGTGAGGAGCCGCTGACCGAGCAAGGCAACAGCCGAGAACTCTTCTGCACCAACGCCTCCTGCCCCGCCCAAACCGTCCGCCGCCTCATCCACTGGGCGTCCCGCGCCGGCGCCGACATCGACGCCATCGGCGGCGTCTGGATCGAACGCCTGGCCGAGTCCGGCGACCTCGAGACCCCCTCCGACTTCTACGCCCTGACCAAGGACCGCCTCCTGGAGTTCGACCGCGTAGGCGAAGTCTCCGCCACCCGCATGATCGACTCCATCGAAACCAGCAAACAAGTAGGCCTCCGCCGAGCCCTCATCGGCCTAGCCATCCCCATGGCCTCCGAAGGAACCGCAGCAAGACTCTGCCGAGCCGGCTTCCCCTCCATCGAAGCCATCATCGAAGCAGGCGAGGACGGCCTAGTCGCGGTCGACGACATCGGCGCGAAGGTCGCAGCCTCCCTCATAGAACACCTAAACCGCCTCCAGCCAGAGCTGGAACGCCTACGAGCCGCCGGCGTCTCCCTGGACGTCCGCGAAGAGGACCTCCCACCGGTAGTAGCAGCAGGCGCCCCACTAGCCGGCAAAACCGTAGTAGTCACCGGCTCCATCTCCGACCCCCGCACCGGCGAAAAGGTCGCAAGACCAGCCTTCCAACGCCTCTGCGAGCGAGCCGGAGCCACCATCGCCTCCTCAGTCTCCGCCAGCACCGACTACCTCATCACCGGCGCCGACGTAGGAGCCGCCAAAATCACCAAGGCAGAAAAACTAGAAGTCGAGGTAGTAGACCAGTCCGAGATCTGGAAACAACTCCTCGAAGCAGGAGTCGCTTAGCCCGGTACCGTCGCCATGACAAAGGGCTGCAGCTCGCGCTGCAGTTCCTTGTCATCAGGATCGGCCGTCACCTCGGTACCAGTCGCCCCCGCATACACGCTCCGGAAATCCGCGCAGTCGCCACGCACAGCCTTGAGCGTGAAGCTCCCCAGCGGCCTCCCGGTCCGCGCCTCATACACGCGATAGTCGTACTTCGCGCTCTGCTGCGACACCGTGTACTCCGCGCCGCCCTGAAGCGGTTTGTACTTGCAGGTCTGAAGGATCCCCTCCTCACCGACCGCATACCGATAACCACACGCCACCAGCTCCAGCTGATCGAGCTGGTACTCGGCAGGGGTCCCGGTCTGCGCAGGTACCCATTCCTTCGGCAACCGCAGTGTCAGGTCACCCGCGCCGGCCACCACGACCCGATGCGGCCCAGCCCCTCGATAGGGCGCCGAATCTTCGGCCATCTGCGACTTCCGTAGTACGTCGGTGTCCCCACGATCGCGGGGACACAACGAGTAGGTCCGCTGGTCCTTCGACAGGTCCTCCGTCACCCGCTTCACCAGGTGCGGCACCAGCACAGCGCCGGCCGGAATCACGATCATCACTGCCAGCGCAACCGGCAGCACCCACCGACCAGCAGACCCCGATGCCATGCAGCCCAGCAAACCACACCGGCTCGGGATCCCTTCCTAAGCTCTGGAAGCGAGGTTCTCCTCGAGATGCTTGACGCTGCTGGTACCTGGGATCAGTACCGTGACGGGTGAGCGGTGGAGGAGCCAGGCGAGCTGTGCCTGGGCAGAGGTCTGTCCCGGTACGGCGGGAGGTGTACCGCTCGCGCCGTACCCAAGCGGCCCGTACGGCAGGTACGGAATGCCGTGCTCGGTGCAGAACGCCAGCGTTGGTGCGTCGGCCTGATTGCCGTAGCTGAACAGGTTCGACACGCTGGCGACGGTGCCGTGCGCATGCGCACGGCGTACCTGATCGAGGGTGACGTTCGAGAGTCCGACGTGCTCGATCCGGCCTTCCGCCTGCATCTCGAGCATGGTGTCGAATGCCTGGTCGAAGGTCACCCCGTCGTACGAGTCATCCGCGTTTGGCCACCGCAGGTGGGTGAGCGGCACGGTGTCCAGGCCGAGCACGATCCGGTCGCGGTCGTTGCCTGCCCGGAGCTGGTGCGGGCTGTAGTCCGGCTGCGGCCACAGACCGTCGTGCTCGACCCGCGCACCCGCCTTGGTCGCCAGCACGAGATCGGCTGGATAGGGCCGCAGGGCGTCGGCGATGAAGCGGTTGACGACGTCGTTGCCGTAGAACCACGCGGTGTCGATCACCCGAACGCCGAGCTCGACCGCCCTGCGCAGTACCGCCACGGCCACCTCGGGCTCGGTCCCGCTGCGCAACTGCATAGCCCCGAAGCCCTTGCGGGACACGGTTCGCCCGGCGATGGTGATCATTTGAGGTGCTCCCCGAAGAACCCGCTGATCCGCTCACGAGCGTGCTGGGCGACATCCTCGTCGTACCCCTCACCAACCAGCCGGCCCATCACCCTGATGACCAGTGGGACCTCGGCCGAGTCGTGCTGATTCAAGAACCCGTGCCCCGCCTGCGGATACTCCTGTACGTCGTGGGCAACGCCGTTCCTGCTCAAGGCCGAGTCGAGCCGTGCAGCGGCGCCTCGGAGCGAGCGGTCCTTGGCCCCGAAGCTACCGACGACCGGACAGGCTCCGTTTAAGATGGCGTCCGCATCCTTCGGCACCGTCCCGTAGTTCACGCTCGACGCATCGAACCCGTGCCCATTGGCCAGCAACAACGCGAATCCACCACCCAGGCAGAATCCGATCACCCCGATCTGCTCGGTGCAGTCGTCGCGCCCGGCAAGCCACTGCCGTGCAGCCTCGACATCGTCGAACGACCGCCCCCGCCGATCCCGCACGTCCCGAAAGATCGACCGCACACACGTCAACCGCCGACCCCAGTGCATGAGGTTCGGCGCCAGCGCGAGAAACCCCTCACCGGCCAGCCAGTCGGCCTGCTCCCGCACATCGGCAGTCCACCCGAGTATGTCGTGAATCACCACCACCCCCGGCCAAGGCCCGGCCCCAGCAGGCACCGCCAGATACGCCGGCATCTCGCCGCGCCCCGTAGAAAGCACCACGTCAGTCACCGCGGCTCCAATCTGTCAGTCACTGACGCTACCACGTAAAGTCAGTGACTGACGTAAACTGTCCCGATGCCCCGCAATGCAGAACCAGCCCGCCGCCGCCTCCAGGAGACAGCTCTGGCCCTGTTCACCCAGCACGGCTACGAAGCGGTCACCGCCGCCGAAATTGCAGCAGCCGCCGGCGTCACCGAACGAACCTTCTTCCGCCACTTCCCCGACAAACGCGAAGTCCTCTTCGGCGGCGAGCAGGAGCTGGCACCAGCACTGTGCCAGGCAATCGCCGAGGCCACAGGCACCAAGCCCCTCAAGATCCTGACAGCAGCCTTCCGAGCCCTGGAGCCACACCTGCTGAGAAACCGCCCGTTCGCGCTCCCTCGAGCTCACGTGATCGAAGCAAACCCAGCCCTCCGCGAACGAGAGCTCACAAAACGCGCCGCCCTCCAAACAGCAGCCACCGAAGCCCTGATCACCCGCGGAACACCACCCAGGCAAGCCGCCCTAGCCGCCCAAGTAGGCATGGCCCTCTTCACTCAAGCAATCCAAGACTGGATGCAAGACCCCGCAGCAGACTTCAACCACCAACTAACCAAAGCCCAATCAGACCTAAAAACCCTCTAGCCAACGCCACCCCCACCAAGGGGGCAAGGGGCGAAGCCCCAACACCACAGCCAACCCCAGCTAGTTCGCCGACCCCAGCCACGCGCCCGGGGGCAAGGGGGGAAGCCCCAACACCACAAGCAGCCCCAGCCAGGCACCACTCGCCAGCCCCGCGCAGCAGGGGGTCCGGGGGGCGCAGCCCTCCCGGGGCGGGGTCTGGGGGCTCCGCCCCCAGAAAGCACAAAAGCGATTCATAGTCAGCGCTCTCCGCTGACATGAATCGCCCAGAATCGCGCGCCCCCGGCAGGATTCGAACCTGCGCACCCGCCTCCGGAGGGCGGTGCTCTATCCCCTGAGCTACGGGGGCTCAGGAACGAGGTGAACATTAGCAGCATGTTCCTGCCATCTCCGAATTGGGGCTCGCGGTGTGGGGTAGAACTCCGGGCATGCGCAAACTGGGGATCGCTCTGGTGGTCATGCTTGTCGCCGTGATGTGGCCGGCACAGGCTCATGCAGTGGATGGCTGGCGGTTGGTGGGGTCGGACAACGCCCGGCCGCTCGACGAAGGTCAGGGGCTTGCCACGGTGACTCGTGGCAGCACGACGCAGTACCGGTACACGGGGAGTGCGACCATCCCGTTCGACCTGTTGGTCGCCGGGTGGAATCACGTGGGTGATCCGGGTGCCGCACAGGGCTGGTACGTCGAGCCGTACCAGCGGGATGACCGGGGCGGGAAGCTGTTCCGGGTGCAGTCGCCGACGGGTGCGTGGTCGAACTACAAGCACGCACTGGAGTCGTGGGAGGCGACGAACAACAGCTGGTCGGCGGTGTCGCCGGACACGCAGTGGATGGTGAACGGCGAGTGGGGCACGATGGACCGCCTGCTCGTCTTCCCGATGCCGGGTGTGCGGGCGACGAACCCCGGGCAGAACCTGCCGCTCGCTTCGAAGGTCAACCTGGATCGCCCGGTGCGCGACGTACAGGGCTGTGACTTCGTGACGGCGACTCGGCTGCTGTGTGCGTCCGACGATCCGGCCGGGACTCTGTTCGGTACGACGAAGCCGCTGCTGCAGGTGGATCTGTCCGGACCGGTCGGTTCCGCCGATGTGACGGGGCAGGTGAAGTCGCTCGGTCAGTTGCCGCTCAAGAGCGGTTGCACCGGGAGCTTCGAGGTGGAGGGGATCGACTACTTCGAGCAGGACGGGACGCTGCGGGTGATCGTGCTGTCGCCGAGCATCTGCATCACCACCGACAGCAAGACGTACCGCTTCCAGCGATAGCTCTTAGTCGTAGGGGCTCTCCCTGAAGGGACCCTGGAACACCGGTGCGGCGGGATCGGACCGGGGCCGGCTGCCGTCATAGTGGATGTAAGTCCAACCACGAAAGGACGTCGGTTCTGATGGCTAGCTCTCTGGTTCGCCCGTCGCACGGTCGCTGGATCGGCGGTGTCTGCGCCGGACTGGCCCGTAGGTTCGGCACCACCCCGAACACGATGCGGCTGATCTTCCTGGTCAGCTGTCTGATCCCCGGGCCGCAGTTCCTGATCTACATCGCACTCTGGATCATGATGCCGGCCGAGAAGTACTAATCTGGCTCCTCATGAGAGCAGGTGTGAAGGCGACCGCTCTGCTCCTGCTGAGCATTGCTGCGGCCGGCTGCGGGGTGAGCCCCGCCAAGCCGGCCGCGGCCGACCTCCGCACCACGGCCCCGCCCTGGGACGCGCCCCGCGACGCCGTGTCCTATATCGACAAGGCCGGCTTCGAGCGACTCCCGCTCGACTTCTCCGGCCCAGCGCCGTACACACTGCGCCTGAAGGTCACCGTCGACGGCAACCCCGTGCAGGTCCCCGCCGGGATCGGTGTCGACCGCGTCCGCGCCGAACAGGCCGCCGTACACACTCACACCACCGACGGCCTGGTCTACGTCGAGGCCAAAACCACCGCCGAGCACCCCACGCTCGCCCAGTTCTTCACCCTCTGGGGCCTCAAGTACGACGAAAACTGCCTCGCCGACGCCTGCACGAACCTCAAGGTGACCGTCGATGGTCAGCCGGCACCCTGGAACACCCCACTGACCGGAGGCAGTCGCGTTCTGGTGGCAGCCAGTCACTGAGCGCTAGCCTTTCTGCGGAGGTGGTCCGGATGCCGGATTTTGTGGTGGACGGCTTGGACGATGTCGTAGTGCAGCGCTTGCGGGCCCGGGCCGCGTCGCATGGCCGGTCGCTAGAGGAGGAGGCCATGGCGATCCTGATCAACGCTGTTGGCTTGAGCGACGAGTCACAGGGCTGATCGCCCGGGTGCCCGTCGTACCGGGGCTTGGATGGTGATTCCAGGCAATGGATGGTTCGCCATTAGGCTGGGGCGGTGACTCCGGAACAGCTCGCTGAGAAGATCCTGCAGGCCCTGGCCGCGCTCGCTGCCGACGGCACCATCGCCGTCGAGGGTGGGCTGCCCGGCGAGCTGAAGGTCGAGCGACCCAAGAACCCCGAGCACGGGGACTATGCGACGAACGTGGCGATGCAGCTGGGCAAGCGCGCGGGGATGAATCCGCGGGCGTTCGCGGAGCTGCTGGCGGCGAAGCTGCAGGACGACGAGGCGATCACCGAGGTGTCGATCGCAGGCCCGGGCTTCCTGAACCTGCGGGTGGCGGCCGATGCCCAGGGCAAGATCGCTCAGTCGATCGTGGATGCCGGGCCGGCGTACGGGTCGACCGACGCACTGCACGGGCTCGCGGTGAATCTCGAGTTCATCTCGGCGAACCCGACCGGACCGCTGCACCTCGGGCACACCCGGTGGGCGGCGGTCGGGGACGCGCTGGCGCGGGTGCTGACCGCGGCCGGGGCGAAGGTGACGCGTGAGTTCTACATCAACGACCGCGGCAACCAGATGGACAAGTTCGGCGAGAGCCTCAAGGCGGCCGCGCACGGCGAGCCGATCCCCGAGGACGGCTACCACGGTGAGTACATCGGTGAGCTGGCCCAGCGGATCGTGGCCGAGGTGCCGGGGATCCTGGAGCTGCCGGTCGACGAGCAGTCCGTCGCGTTCCGGGAGGCCGGCTACGAGCGGCAGCTCAAGGAGCAGCAGGACCAGCTGGAGCACTTCCGGACCAAGTTCGACGTGTGGATGTCGGAGCGCAGCCTGCACGAGCAGGACGGTGTCGGCCACGCGATCGAGAAGCTCCGCGAGCAGGGCCACCTGTACGACGCGGACGACGCGCTGTGGATGCGGACGACGGACTTCACCGACGACAAGGACCGGGTGCTGATCCGGACCAACGGTGAGCCGACGTACTTCGCCTCTGATGCCGCGTACTACGTGAACAAGCGGGAGCGCGGTTTCGAGGTCTGCATGTACCTGCTCGGTGCGGACCACCACGGCTACGTGAACCGGCTGAAGGCGATCGCGGCCTGCGCCGGGGACGACCCCGAGCACAACATCGAGATCCTGATCGGCCAGCTGGTGAAGATCCTCAAGGGCGGCGAGGAGATGCGGCTGTCCAAGCGGGCCGGCACCATTGTCACGCTGGCTGAGCTGGTCGAGGAGGGCGGCGTCGACCCGCTGCGCTACACGCTCTGCCGCTACCCGGTCGACTCGCCGCTGACGCTGGACATCGAGGAGATGACCAAGCAGGTCAGCGAGAACCCGGTCTACTACGTGCAGTATGCGCACGCCCGGCTGGCCTCGATCCTGCGGAACGCCGACGAGCTCGGCATCAAGCTGGACGAGTTCGAGCCCGGTCTGCTCAGCCATGAGCGCGAGGGCGACCTGCTCCGCGCGCTGGCCGAGTTCCCGCGGATCGTCGCGACGTCGGCCGAGCTGCGCGAGCCGCACCGGGTCGCGCGCTACCTCGAGGACACCGCCTCGGCGTTCCACAAGTTCTACGACAGCTGCCGGGTGCTGCCCCGCGGCGACGAGGAGGTGGAGCCGGTGCACAAGGCTCGCCTGACGCTGGTGTCTGCGACGCGGACCGTGCTCGCCAACGGGCTCGACCTGCTCGGTGTCTCCGCTCCGGAGCGGATGTGAGGGCCCACGAGGCGGGCGCGCTGCACGCCCAGGCCGGCCACCGCGCGCCGCCTTGGCTGAGCGCCCCGCGTGACGTCAACGACCTGGTCCCGCAGTTGTGGTCCGGTACGGCGAAGAAGACCGCCGAGGGCTCGCTGGTCGTCGGCGGTGTCGACGTTCGCGACCTGATCGCCGAGCACGGCAGTCCGGCGTACGTGCTGGACGAGGACGATTTCCGCAGCCGCGCCCGCGCGTTCAAGAACGCGTTCAAGGACTTCGACGTCTACTACGCAGGCAAGGCCTTCCTCAGTACGACGGTTGTCCGCTGGGTGATGGAAGAGGGCCTGAACCTCGATGTCTGCAGCGGCGGTGAGCTGGCGGTCGCACTGCGAGCTGGTGCCGATCCGAAGCGGTTGGGGTTCCACGGCAACAACAAGTCCGAGGCCGAGCTGGCCCGCGCGCTGGACGCCGGAGTCGGCCGGATCATCGCCGACTCGCTGTACGAGATCGACCGCCTGATCGAGCTGTCCCGTGAGCGTGGCATCACCGCGCCGGTGATGATCCGGGTCACCGCGGGCGTCGAGGCGCACACCCACGAGTACATCGCGACCGCGCACGAGGACCAGAAGTTCGGCTTCTCGATCACCTCCGGCGCGGCCTTCGAAGCCGTTGCCCGGGTCAACGAAGCGCCCGAGCTGGAGCTGCTCGGCCTGCACTCGCACATCGGTTCGCAAATCTTCGACTCGTCCGGGTTCGAGGTGGCCGCGAAGCGCGTGATCGCCTTGCATGCAAGGGTTTCCGAGGAGCTCGGCGTCGACATGCCGGACCTCGACCTCGGCGGTGGTTTCGGTATCGCGTACACCACCCAGGACGACCCGTCCGACCCCGCGCAGCTCGCCACCGAGATGGGCAAGATCGTCGAGCACGAATGCCGTGCCTTCGAGGTCGACGTCCCCAAGGTCTCGATCGAGCCCGGCCGCGCGATCGTCGGACCGGCGATGTGCACGGTCTACTCGGTCGGCACGGTCAAGGAGGTCGCGCTCGACAACGGCGCGGCCCGTACCTACGTCTCGGTCGATGGCGGGATGAGCGACAACATCCGCGCCGCACTGTACGACGCGGACTACTCCTGCACGCTCGCGAACCGGTACTCCGACTCCCCGCCGACCCTGGCCCGGGTCGTCGGCAAGCACTGCGAGTCCGGCGACATCGTCGTGAAGGACGAGTTCCTGCCGGGCGACGTCGGCCCGGGCGACCTGGTCGCCGTACCGGGAACCGGCGCGTACTGCCGGTCGATGGCGAGCAACTACAACCACGTACCGCGGCCACCGGTGATCGCGGTCAAGGACGGTCAGACGAGAGTCGTCGTACGCCGGGAGACCGAGGACGACCTGTTGCTGCTGGACATGGGAGTCGACGGATGAGTGACAAACCTCTGAAGGTGGGCCTGCTCGGTTGTGGTGTGGTCGGCACCGAGGTGGTGCGGATCCTGACCGAGCAGGCGGATCATCTGGCGGCCCGCGTCGGCACCCGGCTGGAGATCGCCGGCATCGCGGTACGGCGAGCCGGGCGCGAGCGCGATATCGCAGTCGACCCGGCGCTGATCACGACCGATGCCCAGGCGCTGGTCTCGAGCGGCGAACTGGACCTGGTGATCGAGGTGATCGGCGGCCTAGAACCCGCCCGCAGCCTCATCCTGAGCGCGCTCGAGCACGGCGCCTCCGTCGTCACGGCGAACAAGGCGTTGCTGGCCGAGGACGGTCCGACGCTCTTCGCGGCCGCTGAGAAGTACCAGCGCGACCTGTACTTCGAGGCCGCCGTGGCCGGTGCGATCCCGATCCTGCGGCCGCTGCGCGAGTCGCTGGCCGGTGACGACGTGACCCGGGTGATGGGCATCGTCAACGGCACCACGAACTTCATCCTCGACAAGATGGAGTCGACCGGCGCCGGGTTCGACGAGGCGCTCGAGGAGGCTCAGGCCCTCGGGTACGCCGAGGCCGACCCGACCGCGGATATCGAGGGCTTCGACGCGGCTGCCAAGGCGGCCCTGCTGGCCAGCCTGGCCTTCCACACCAGGGTTTCGATCGCCGACGTACACCGCGAGGGCATCACCGAGGTGACCGCGACCGATATCGCCTCGGCCCGCGAGATGGGCTGCGTGGTGAAGTCGCTGGCGATCTGTGAGCTGGACGAGCTGACCGACTCGGTCAGCGCCCGGGTGTACCCGGCGATGATTCCGCTCACCCACCCGTTGGCCAGTGTTCGCGATGCGTACAACGCCGTTTTCGTGGAATCCAAAGCGGCCGGCGAGCTGATGTTCTATGGTCGTGGTGCCGGCGGCGCCCCGACGGCCAGTGCTGTCCTCGGGGATCTCGTGTCCGCCGCGCGCAACCGGCTCAAGGGTGTGCCGGGGGTCGGCGAGTCGTCGTACACCCAGCGGGCCGTGCGCCCGGTGGGCGAAGCGGTGACCCGCTACCACGTGTCCCTGGACGTGGCCGACAAGGCCGGTGTCCTCGCGGCAGTGGCCCAGGCCTTCGCGGAGCACGACGTGTCGATCCAGACCGTCCGCCAAGAGGGCCGGGGCAGCGACGCCGAACTGGTCGTCGTCACGCACCGCGCGACCGACGCCGCGTTGTCCGCCACCGTGGAGGCCCTGCGCGACATGGACATCGTTCGTGAAGTCAGCAGTGTGATGCGGGTAGAAGGCGAGTAGAACAATGGCTCACCAGTGGCGTGGCGTGATCGAGGAATACCGCGACCGGCTCCCGGTCTCGACGGACACTCCGGTGGTCACGCTCGGCGAGGGCGGTACGCCGCTGGTGGCCGCGCAGTGGCTGAGCGAGCAGACCAACTGCGAGGTCTGGCTCAAGGTCGAGGGCAACAACCCGACCGGCTCGTTCAAGGACCGCGGGATGACGATGGCCATCTCACTGGCCGCGCAGGCCGGCGACAAGGCGGTCGTCTGCGCCTCGACCGGTAACACCTCGGCGTCGGCCGCGGCGTACGCCGTCCGGGCCGGAATGCTGCCGCTGGTGCTGATCCCGGCCGGCCGGATCGCCAAGGGCAAGCTGGCCCAGGCTGTCGTCCACGGGGCCAAGCTGGTCTCGATCGACGGCAGCTTCGACGACTGCCTGCGGATCGTGCGTGAGCTCGGCAAGCACTACCCGGTCGCGCTGGTGAACTCGGTGAACCCGGTTCGCCTGGAGGGTCAGAAGACCGCGGCGTTCGAGGTCTGCGACGCGCTCGGTGACGCACCGGACCTGCACCTGCTGCCGGTGGGCAACGCGGGCAACATCGCGGCCTACTGGAAGGGCTACCAGGAGTACGCGAAGGACAAGCTGGCCACGAAGAAGCCGCAGATGTGGGGTTTCCAGGCCGAGGGCGCGGCGCCGATCGTGCGCGGCGCGATCGTCGAGAAGCCGGACACCGTGGCGACTGCGATCCGCGTCGGCAACCCCGCGTCGTGGACGCTCGCTGAAGCCGCCCGCGACGAGTCCGGCGGCCGGATCGAGATGCTCACCGACCACCAGATCCTCACCGCCCAGGGTGAGCTCGCCGCCAACGAGGGCGTCTTCGTCGAGCCGGCATCGGCGGCCGGAGTCGCCGGTCTCCTCCACGCGAAGGCCCAGGGCTGGCTGCCCGGCGGCTCAACCGTGGTGATCACCGTCACCGGCCACGGCCTGAAAGACATCGACACCGCCCTCGACCACGCCAAGGTGAACGAGACTCCGGTCACACCCGCCGACACTGATGCGGTCGCCCGCGTCGCCGGTCTCGTCTGAGGTGGGCGGAGAGGTGAGCGCCCGCAGCGACCGGGCGGGGCAGGGCAGCGACCGCCGGCCCTGCAACCAGGTGCGGGTGCGTGTGCCTGCTACCAGCGCGAATCTGGGGCCTGGGTTCGACGCGTTCGGGCTTGCGCTGAGCTTGTACGACGAACTGGTCGTTACCCCGGGCGGATCCGGGGTGACCGTGCAGGTGACCGGGGAAGGGGCGGACGACGTACCGCGGGACGAGTCGCACCTTGTGGTGCGGTCGATCCGGGCTGGTCTCGACGCGCTCGGAGTGCAGGTCCCCGGGTTCACGTTGCGGTGTGAGAACCGGATTCCGCACGGGCGTGGGCTCGGGTCGTCGTCGGCCGCGATTGTCGGCGGACTCGCCGCGGCGTACGGGCTTGCTGGTGAGCCGGTGGATCGGGAGCGGCTGCTCCGGTTGGCGAACGAGATCGAAGGTCATCCGGACAACGTGGCAGCGGCCGTGTACGGCGGATTCACCGTTGCCTGGCTCGATGGTGAGGACGGTCGGGCAGTCCGGTTGGACCCTTCGGACGGTCTTGGCGCGGTCGCGTACGTTCCGGCGAACCGCGTGTTGACGAAAGAAGCGCGTGGGTTGCTGCCGAGCGCCGTACTGCATGGGGATGCAGCGGCGAATGCGGGCAAGGCGGCGTTGCTGGTCGTCGCCCTGACGCAGCGGCCGGATCTGCTGTTGACGGCGACCGAGGACCGGCTGCATCAGGAGTTCCGGGAGCCGGCGATGCCGGAGAGTCTGGCGCTCGTGCACAAGCTGCGGGGGAGTGGGCTGGCCGCGATCATCAGCGGGGCCGGGCCGACGGTTCTGGTAGTGGGCGGCCCTGAGCGGACCTGTCCGGTACCGCCGGACGGCTGGGAGCGGCACGACCTGCGCGTCGATCCAGTGGGCGTACAGGTCTGGTCGATGGAGGCCGGGTGAGGCAGGGAATAGCGAGGAACTGACACGCGTTGTACCCCTCGAGTCAGGCGGACGACCCTGCGGGGTGCTAGTCTCGACTCACCCGATCCCCTCCAGGCGATCGGCGAACTCTCGTCACGATCCGGGCTGTGCTCCCGGCACCCTGTGTTGTGTGGCGACCCCCTGTGAACGTGATCTTGCGCCGCCTGCGCCGGGGATGTCCGGGGGGACTCAGATCGAGCGAGAGCCTCTTGAACCCCACGTGCCAATTCGTTCGGTCGTGGGCGATGAAACGGTCGATGGTGCGGTCGCACCTCGACGATCCGTGTGGGAAGGACCTCACGTGACAGAAACTGTTGAAGCCTCCAGCTCCGACGCCGCGGCTGGTACCGCGACGCGTCGCCGCAAGGCTGGTGGCGGCCTCGAGGGCATGCTGCTCCCCGAGCTCAAGCAGCTCGCCGGGACGCTCGGCATCAAGGGCACCGGCGCACTGCGCAAGGGCCAGCTGATCGAGGCGATCAAGGCCGCCCAGACGGGCGGTTCCGCGGGTGGATCGCGGGCGAAGGCGACGCAGCCGACGCTCGACGAGAGCGCCGAGGCGCCCGCCGCGAAGCAGGCTCCGGCCAAGCGTGAGGGCGGCAGCCGCCGGACCCGCGCCGCCGCCGCGGCCACGGCCGAGGAGACTCCGGTGGCCGAGGCCCCGAAGACGGCCGAGCGCAAGGCGCCGGTCGAGACTCAGGCCGCCGCGCCCCGGGCCGTGGAGACTCCGGCCGTCGAGGCGCCCGCCGTACAGGCTGCGCAGAACGGGACGGCCGTCGAGGCCCGCGCCGAGCAGCCGGCCGACCGCGAGCAGAACCGGGAGGGCCGGGACCGCAACCGCGAGAACCAGGGCCGCAACCGGGACGCCCAGCGCGACAACCAGAACCGCGACGCGAACCGGGACAACCGGGGCGGCGACCGCGAGAACCAGGGCCGCGACCGGGACCGCAACAACCAGAACCGCGACGGCAACCGTGATGGGAACCGGGACCAGAACCGCGATTCCGGCCGCGACAACCGTCAGCAGGACCGGCAGCAGGAGCAGAGTGGCGAAGAGGGCGACAGCCGTCGTCGTCGCCGCCGGGGCCGCGACCGGGACCGCAACCGCGACGGTCAGCCGGCCACGTCCGGGCGTGATTCGGGCCGCGACACCGGCCGGGACTCGGGCCGGGATTCCGGCCGCAACCGCGGTCGCGGCGAGCGGTTCGACCCGGAGCCGACGATCAGCGAGGACGACGTGCTCGTCCCGGCCGCCGGCATCCTCGACGTACTGGACAACTACGCGTTCGTCCGGACGAGCGGCTACCTGCCCGGCCCGAACGACGTGTACGTCGCCCTCTCGATGGTCAAGCGGTACGGCCTGCGCAAGGGTGACGCGATCACCGGTGCGGTGAAGCAGCCGCAGGAGGGTGAGCGCAAGGAGAAATTCAACCCGCTGGTCCGGATCGACACCGTGAACGGGTCGGACCCGGAGATCGCCAAGCAGCGTCAGGACTTCAACAAGCTGACCCCGCTGTACGCGACCGAGCGGCTCCGGCTGGAGACCGAGCCCGGCGTGCTGACCACCCGGATCGTCGACATCGTCAGCCCGATCGGCAAGGGCCAGCGCGGCCTGATCGTCTCGCCGCCGAAGGCCGGTAAGACGATGGTGCTGCAGGCGCTGGCGAACGCGATCACCACGAACAACCCCGAAGTGCACCTGATGGTGGTGCTGGTGGACGAGCGGCCCGAAGAGGTCACCGACATGCAGCGCACGGTCAAGGGTGAGGTCATCGCCTCCACCTTCGACCGCCCGGCCGACGACCACACCACGGTCGCCGAGCTGGCCATCGAGCGCGCCAAGCGGCTGGTCGAGCTCGGCCACGACGTGGTCGTGCTGCTCGACTCGATCACCCGGCTCGGCCGCGCGTACAACATCGCGGCCCCGGCCAGCGGCCGGATCCTGTCCGGTGGTGTCGACTCCTCGGCGCTCTACCCGCCGAAGCGGTTCTTCGGTGCGGCCCGCAACATCGAGGACGGCGGCTCGCTGACCATCCTCGCCACCGCGCTGATCGAGACCGGCTCGAAGATGGACGAGGTGATCTTCGAGGAGTTCAAGGGCACCGGCAACATGGAGCTCCGGCTGCGCCGCGAGTTCGCCGACCGGCGGATCTTCCCGGCCATCGACGTCGTCGCCTCCGGCACCCGCCGCGAGGAGCTGCTGATGTCGAAGGACGAGACCCAGGTCGTCTGGAAGCTGCGCCGGGTGCTGTCCGCCCTCGACGGCCAGGCCGCCCTGGAGCTGCTGATCGGCAAGCTCAAGGAGAGCAAGTCGAATATCGAGTTCCTGCTCCAGGTCAACAAGACCACCCCGTCGGCCGGTTCGACCCACAGCACCACCAACGGCGACTGATTCCACCCTCGATTACCGGTCCGCCGCGTGAAAGTGGCAGACTGGTACGTCGGTTCCGGTTCACGTTCACGCCGTGGACGACCCGGAGCACCTGATTCCTAGGAGATTGTCTTGAAGAGCGACATCCACCCGACCTACGTGGACACCAAGGTGACCTGTTCCTGCGGCGCGTCGTTCACGACGCGTTCCACCGCGGAGAGCGGCGCGATCCACTCCGACGTGTGCTCGCAGTGCCACCCGTTCTACACCGGCAAGCAGAAGATCCTCGACACCGGCGGCCGGGTCGCTCGCTTCGAGAAGCGCTACGCCAAGAAGTAGGCGTCCTACCGCGCGCCGGTCTGCCCTCACGGGGGTGGACCGGCGCGCGGTTTGTCTGTCCAGGAGTTCCCCGAGAGGAGGAGTGCGCAATGTTCGAGGCGGTTCAGACGCTCAAGGCGGAGTACGCCGAGCTGGAGCGGCAGATGTCCGACCCGGAGCTGCACTCCGACCAGGCGAACGCGCGACGCGTCGGCAAGCGGTACGCCGGCCTGGCGCCCGTCGTACGGACGTATGACGAGTGGCTGCAGACGGCCGACGACATCGAGGCGGCTCGTGAGTTGGCGGCCGAGGACCCGGCGTTCGCCGACGAGGCCGTGAAGCTGGCCCATCGGCGCGACGAGCTGGCCGAGAAGCTGCAGATGCTGCTGGTGCCGCGCGACCCGAGTGACGACAAGGACGCGATCCTCGAGATCAAGGCCGGTGAGGGCGGCGACGAGTCCGCGCTGTTCGCCGGGGACCTGCTGAAGATGTACCTGAAGTACGCCGAGTCGCAGAACTGGAAGACCGAGGTGATCGACTCGGCCGAGTCCGACCTCGGCGGGTACAAGTCGATCACGGTCGCGGTGAAGGCGAAAGGCACGCCGGAGCCGGGCGAGGCGCCGTACGCGAAGCTGAAGTTCGAAGGCGGCGTGCACCGGGTGCAGCGGGTGCCGGTGACCGAGTCGCAGGGCCGGATCCACACGTCCGCGGCCGGTGTCCTGGTGCTGCCGGAGGCCGAGGACGTCGATGTCGAGATCGACGTGAACGACCTGCGGATCGACGTCTTCCGCTCGTCCGGTCCCGGTGGGCAGAGCGTCAACACGACCGACTCCGCCGTCCGGATCACCCACCTGCCGACCGGCATCGTCGTCTCGATGCAGAACGAGAAGTCCCAGCTGCAGAACCGTGAGCAGGCCATGCGCGTGCTGCGGTCGCGGTTGCTGGCGGCGGCGCAGGAGGCGGCCGACCAGGAGGCGTCCGACGCCCGCCGGTCGCAGATCCGGACCGTCGACCGCTCCGAGCGCGTGCGTACCTACAACTTCCCGGAGAACCGGTTCTCCGACCATCGGGTCGGCTACAAGGCGCACAACCTCGACCAGGTGCTCGGCGGCGACCTCGCACCGGTCATCCAGGCGCTCACCGAGGCCGACCTGGCCGCACGTCTCGAGGCCGTCGACTCCCAGTGAAGGCTTTGATCGCCGCGGCCGCAGACCAGCTCCGGGCGGCCGGCGTCGCGTCACCTGAGTTCGACGCGGCCGAGCTGCTCGCGTTCGTCACCGGCTCTTCGCGGCTGAACCTTCGCGAGCCTTCCGACGCGGAGCGCCGTACCTATGCCGAGTTGATTGCGCGGCGCGCTGCCCGCGAGCCGCTGCAGCACCTGACCGGTACGGCGGCCTTTCGGTACCGCGAGCTTGCCGTCGGACCGGGGGTGTTCGTACCGCGGCCGGAGACCGAGGTGATGGTCGGCTGGATCCTCGACCGGATCGCCGCCGTGAAGTCCCCGCTGGTGATCGACTTGTGCTCGGGTTCCGGTGCGATCGCCGGTGCGGTCGCGACCGAGCGCCCGGATGCCGTCGTACATGCGGTCGAGCTGTCACCCGAGGCGTGCGTCTGGGCCCGCCGCAACCTGGCCGGCACCGGCGCCACCCTGCACGAGGGCGACATCGACGGCTGCCTGCCCGAGCTCAACGGTCTGGCCGATGCGGTGATCAGCAACCCGCCGTACATCCCGCTGACAGCCTGGGAGTCGGTCACCGCTGAGGTTCGCGACCACGACCCGGCGCTGGCGCTCTGGTCCGGCGACGACGGCCTGGACGAGGTCAAGGTCGTCGCGGTGACCGCAGCCCGCCTGCTCAAGCCAGGCGGCTGGTTCGCCTGCGAACACGCCGACGTGCAAGGCGAGTCGGCTCCCGCAGTCTTCGCCGCCACCGGCCACTTCACCGAGGTCCGCGACCAGTTGGACTTGGCCGGGCGCAACAGGTTCGCGACCGGCCGCAGGGTCTAGAGCTCGAACGCCACTACGGCGAGCACCAGCAGAACCCCCGCGAGCACCAGCTCAGCCCGCGCCCCTTTCACCATCCAGAACGCGCGAACCCGGTCGACGACGTCGTACCACCCCTGGGTCATCACGGTGTCTCCTGTAACCCGCCCCGGCCGTGGCTAAACGTTGTCATCACGGTCGAAGGTCTCGCTCTTGAACCTGTGATCGCACAGGATGGCGTGGATCGTGGTTGGTTCGCCGCCCACTGTCAGCCGCCTGCTGACGGTCGGACCGGCCGCGGGTGAGGAGTGACGCGTGAGGTCCGTCCTGTCAAAACTGGGGGTTCTGGCCGCGACGGTCGCGCTGGCGATCAGTACGCCGATGCTGACCCCGGCGCAAGCCGCACCACCGAGTCCGAAGCCGAAGACCGAGGCTGAGCTGTGTGCGGGCATGCAGCGGCTGGAGCTGGCTGGTATCGACCAGTGCACGCGCGGTCCTGAGGTGCTTCCGAACGCCGATCTGAGTGAGAAGGCGAAGCCGCTGCCGAAGGCGGTTGCGGACGCCACCATGGCTGCCAATGCGATCGTCTGCGACGGCAATGGCGTGGCTGGTAAGCGAGTGCAGGTTCTGTACGCGCGGGAGTCGCAGCAGGCCAGTCGGTTGCAGCTGTTCCTGCCGTCGTTCCGGGCGTGGTCCCACGAGATCGACGCGGCCTACAACGACAGTGCGTTCCAGACCGGTGCCAGCCGGCACATCCGGTACGTCACGGACGCGGTGTCCGGTGGCTGCCAGGTGAACGTCAAGGAGGCCGTCGTACCGACCGGTGGGCTGGAGACCTGGAACTCCATGGTCACCGCACTGCAGAACCTCGGCTACAAGGACAGCACCCGCAAGTACCTCGTCTACGCGGACGCTCAGAAGGTCTGTGGCGTCGGGACCCTGTACGGCGACGACCGGCCGGGCCTGGACAACGCGAACAACAACAACACCGGCTACGCCCGCGTGGACGCGTCGGCGAACTGCTGGGGCTTCAACGCCGCTGCGCACGAGCTCGGGCACAATCTGGGCGCCGTACAGTCGTCTGCGCCCAACTACAACGGGCACTGCAACGACGAGTACGACCTGATGTGTTACGGCTCCGACACCCGCGTGGTGTGCGCCGACAAGGACAACGACCGGTTGCTGGACTGCAACAAGGACGACTACTTCAACACCAACCCGCCGGCCGGCAGCTACCTCGCCACGCACTGGAACCTCGCCAACAGCGACTGGCTGATCAAGAGCGCCACTCCGGACCCGCGGCCCGGCCCACGGCACGGACAGATCTACGAGTTCGTCAGTCCGTCCAGTGGCGAGGCGATCGACGTGGTCGACGGTTCGACGGCCAACCTGGCGAACCTGAGTCACCGACCGCGTAGTGGTGCGACCAGCCAGCAGTGGCGGTTCCAGTACGAGACGGGCTGGCAGTTGCAGAACGTCAACAGCGGCAAGTGTGCAGACAGCGCCTTCAGCGGCACGGCGCCGGGCACGAAGGTGCTGCAGTATTCGTGCAACGGCCAGGACGGCATGCGCTGGACACTGCACCCGCTCGGTGGCGACGTCTACGGCATCATCAACACGCTGTCCGGACTGGCCATGACGGATGCGGGCGCACACCCGGCGACACTCGAGCAGCAGCCGTTCACTGGTGCTGCGACCCAGCAGTTCAAGCTCCGCCCGGTCAGCGTGCCCAACGGCACGTACCGGATCCGCAGCGAGCTCGGCAAGGACCTGGACGTCGTCAACTGCCAGGGCACCGACATCCGGATGTGGGACCGCGTCGCAGGCAGCCCCTGTCAGCGTTGGCAGGTCACTGCGGTCACCGACAACGTCTACAAGATCGTCGACAGCAACACCGGAAACGCCGTCGAGGTCAGTGGCTGTGTGACCACGGACGCCAGGCCTGTGCAGCTTGCGCCGAGCTCTACCAACACCTGTCAGCAGTGGCGGATCAGTGCGCTCTCGAACGGCGCGTATCAGATCCTCGGCGTCGGTAGTGGCAAGTCACTCGACGTCGCGGGCTGCAGCGCGGCAGCAGGAGCCGACGTGATCATCTGGCCGTTCCACGGCGGCGCCTGCCAGCGCTGGTACTTCGACGCGATCTAGACGTCGCCTAGCTGTTCGCGGCGACGTACTGGTCGATCTCGGCCGTCAGGGTGTCCTTCAGCGAGTCCTCGGCGAAGGACACCCGTACGGCGGTCTTGGCGAGCTCGCCGACCCCTGCGTTGTCCAGACCGAGCAGGTCCGCGGCAACGGCGTACTCGTTGGTCAGCGTGGTGCTGAACATCGGCGGGTCGTCGGAGTTGATCGTGACGACCAGTCCGGCCTCGACCATCGCCTTCAGCGGGTGCACGTCGTACGACGCGACCGCGCGGGTGGCGAGGTTCGAGGTCGGGCTCACCTCGAGCGGGATCCGGTGCTCACCCAGGTAGTCGACCAGGGCCGGGTCCTGCATGGTCGACGTACCGTGGCCGATCCGCTCGGCACGCAGTACCCGCAGGGCGTCCCAGATCGTCTCCGGTCCGGTCGTCTCACCGGCGTGCGGCACACTGTGCAGCCCGGCCGCGATGGCCTCGTCGAAGAACGGCCGGAACTGCGGCCGCGGTACGCCGATCTCCGGGCCGCCGAGCCCGAATCCGACCAGCCCCTCGGGACGGATCTTGGTCGCGACCCGGAGCGTCTCCTCGGCGCCCGCGAGACCGGCCTCACCGGGGATGTCGAAGATCCACCGCAGGGTGATCCCCAGCTCCTTCTCGGCGGCGGTCCGGGCGTCCTCGATCGCCTCGCAGAACGCCTCCGGCGCGATCCCGCGCAGCTGCGACGTGTACGGCGTCACGGTGAGCTCGGCGTACCGGAGGTTCTGCCCGGCCATCTCGCGGGCGATCTCGTACGTCAGCAGCCGGACGTCGTCGGGCGTCTTGATCAGGTCGACGACGCTCAGGTAGATCTCGATGAACTTCGCGAAGTCGGTGAACTGGAAGTACTCGGCCAGCGCGGCCGGGTCGGCCGGCACCGGCGATCCGGGGTGCCGCGCGGCCAGCTCGGCGACGATCCGCGGCGAGGCGGAACCGACGTGATGGACATGCAACTCGGCCTTCGGCAGCCCTTCGAGGAACTCACGCGTCACAGTCATGTCCGGGATCCTAGGGAGGTCGGGGCCTGGTTGGTCGGGAAATTAACAATTGACGGTCAGGTTTGCCCGGAAGTCGGGCCGGTTTAGGCGCGGAGCCGGGTGAGTGGCACGATTCGGTGCGTGAGTGAGCGCTTCGATTTCACGGGTGACGAACTGGCCCCGGCGTACCGTGCCGCAGTGGACGCCATCGAGGCCGGCGACCTGGTGGTCCTGCCGACCGACACCGTCTACGGACTGGCCGCGGACGCCTTCAAGTCCGACGCCGTCCAGCGGCTCCTGGACGCCAAGGGCCGCGGCCGCGACATGCCGCCGCCGGTACTGATCTCGGTGGTCGAGTCGCTCGACGCGCTCGCCACCGACGTCCCCGAGGCCGGCCGCAAACTCTGCGAGAAGTTCTGGCCCGGCCCGCTGACCGTGATCTGCCACGCCCAAGGCTCACTCATGTGGGACCTCGGCGAGACCCAGGGCACCGTAGCCCTCCGCGTCCCCGACCACGAGAACACCCGCGAACTCCTCTCCCGCACCGGCCCCCTGGCCGTCAGCTCCGCCAACAAGAGCGGCCGCCCCGCAGCCCTGGACGTCTACGACGCCGAAGACCAACTAGCCGACACAGTCGCGGTGTACCTCGACGGCGGCGAAGTCACCGGCGGCGAACCCTCCACCATCGTCGACATCACCACCGACACCCCCCGCGTAGTCCGCCTAGGAGCCCTCTCCCTGGCCCAACTCCGCGAAGTAGTCCCCGAAATAACCACCGACGAAGAACCCCCCACCGAGGCAGAGGCACCCGTCGACAACCCCACGGACGCCAAGCCGGCCGACGCCGTCACCGAGGACAAGCCCGCCGACGCGGACGAGAAGCCCGCCGAGGCCGCCGTCGAGACATCCACGGACGACAAGCCCGCGGACGAGAAGCCGGCCGACGAAACGCCCGCGGACAAGCCTGCCGACGAGAAGCCCGCCGAGGCTGCCGTCGACAAGCCTGTGGACGACAAGCCAACCGAAGGTGCTGCTGAGGCGTCCAAGGTGGATGAGAAGGCTGCCAACCCTGATGTGAGGCCTGCGGACTAGTGCGCGAGTACCTGCTGGTCCTGTTCGTGGCGATGGCCACGACCTTCCTGCTGACCGGTGTGGCCCGGCAGATCGCACTTCGGTACGGCGCCGTGGCCAAGGTCCGCGCCCGGGACGTGCACAAGGTCCCGATCCCGTACTTCGGCGGCGTCTCGATTCTCGGCGGCCTGATCGCCGCCTTCGCGGTCGCCTCCAGCCTGCCGTTCCTCGGCGACAGCCTGCAGGTCGCCCACGACGGCCGGGCGATCCTGATCGGCGGCGTGGTGATCTGCGCGGTCGGCGTGATCGACGACCTCTACGAACTCGACGCGATCACCAAGCTCGCCGGCGAGGTCCTCGCTGTCGGCGTAATGGTTGTCCAAGGCATCCAGTTGTACTGGCTCCCGCTCCCCGGCGGCGTCGTCTCACCCTCAGCCGCCCTCCTAGCCGTCATCACCGCAGGCATCCTCCTGGTCTCCTGCAACGCCGTGAACTTCGTAGACGGCCTAGACGGCCTAGCCGCCGGCGTCACAGCGATCGGCGCCCTAGCGTTCTTCACCTACTCCTACCTCCTGAACGTCGAGCAGGACCTGGACCGCGCCACCACCTCAACCCTCATCACAGTCGCCCTGGCCGGCGCCTGCCTCGGCTTCCTGCCGCACAACTTCTTCCCCGCAAGGGTCTTCATGGGCGACTCCGGCGCCCTCCTCATCGGCCTGATGCTGGCCGCGTCCACCATCAGCCTCACCGGCCAGATGGACCCGTACGCCGTCCCGTACGAGGTAGGCGGTTCCAGCCTCCTCCCCGCACTCCTGCCACTCGTCCTACCGATCGCGGTCCTGGCCATCCCCGCCCTGGACCTGACGATGGCCTACGTCCGCCGTACCAAAGCCGGCCGCTCACCCTTCGCCGCCGACAAACTCCACCTCCACCACCGCCTCATGCAACGCGGCCACTCCCACCGCCGAGCCGTCCTCCTGATGTACCTGTGGACCATCCTGATCGCCTTCGGCGTCGTAGTCCTCGGCCTAGTCCTCACCTGGTGGACCGCCCTCATCGTCCTCACCATCGCCGTCATCGCCGTAGTCCTCACCACCGGCATCCCCAAACGCCGCGCTGCCGCAAAACCCCTCAGCAAAGTCTGAAAATTGGCCATAACCGCAACTCGTTGGGCACACTGAACTCTGTCGGGGGCGACAGAAGTGAGGCGCCGTCTGGGGGACGGCCTGGCGGTGGGGGATTTTCGTGGTGCTCAAACGTGCGCTGTCCGTTGCCCTGGTAGTGGCCGGAGGTGGAGTCACCCGACTACTTCAATGAGGTCAGAAGTATTCATCTTTGGCCCAGTTCGAGGAGTTGACCGTCTACGATGACCAGCGTGAGCGGAAGTCGCTTCATTGACCTTGTTCGTTCCTATCTGGATCGCTCAAATCTAGAGGCGCGGGACTGGGAACCAGCGTTTGATGTTGCTCGAAACGAGGATATTGTCTTCGATGTCGGAGATCGGTCGCACTGGTTGCGGCTCTATCGACAGCGTTTCGAGGAGTCTGTGGAGCGAGGCGATGCCGCCGCGTCTGGGCTCGGTCGGGTGGTGAATGACTTGAATGCTTACAACGGTGACTCATTGCAGTTTGCGTTGCTAAGCCTTCCGTCGCATGGATATATGGTCTGGATGTCTGATGAGCCCGCGATGGTTATCAGTTGTCTGCGTGTTGCAGATAGGCGGGCTAATTGATATGCCAACCCAGGTGGCTGAATGTGAGGGTTGAAAACACGTCTTCTCGGATGATCGGCAGGTACGGCCGTTAGTCAGATCCAGACGTGAAGAGCCGCCTCGCGAAGAGAATGAAGTAGTTTCCGCATTCCCGGTGAGTTGGCCGCGACAATGAAGATTGCTTATCGAATCAAGAAGATCGGTAAAATCTTTTCTCCTGTGCCCAGAATGTGAATCTGTTTGGCTGCCCGGCCAGAACCTGGACGAAGATACAGAGAACTTCTTGAGTGAAATGATCGGAGATCCTCCTGTGGGGACGCATATGGAGATGATTGAAGCTATTCGTGAATCCGAATGGACAGCTTCGTAAAGCCAGTTCCCAGGCAATGAGTTGCCACGCCGGGGGCGCTGATGGTCGGCGCCCCCGGTTCGCTTATTCGGGCAAGTCGTTAACGGTGTCGAGGATGAATCGACGGGCCCGACCCACCTTGGCGCCTGCGAGCGCGACCCGCAGTTGGGCCGTTTCATCAGCGTCGACCCGATCCTCGATGTCGCCGACCCGATGACGTCATCAAGAAGGTCGTCAAGGTCCTCGTCAAGGTCGCCGCCGACGAACTCGGCATCACCGACGACCTCAAATGCTTCACTGACGGCGACATCGGCGGCTGCTTCGCCGCCGGCGTCACTCTCCTCACCTCCTTCGTCGGAGGCATAGCCGTAAGACTGGTGGCGAAGTACGGCGTGGTGGACTTCGAGGCTGATGCCTCGGCTTCCTGTCGCACATCTTCTCTCCGCACGTGTCGACCATCAGCCTCACCGGCCAGATGGACCCGTACGCCGTCCCGTACGAGGTAGGCGGTTCCAGCCTCCTCCCCGCACTCCTGCCACTCGTCCTACCGATCGCGGTCCTGGCCATCCCCGCCCTGGACCTGACGATGGCCTACGTCCGCCGTACCAAAGCCGGCCGCTCACCCTTCGCCGCCGACAAGCTCCACCTCCACCACCGCCTCATGCAACGCGGCCACTCCCACCGCCGAGCCGTCCTCCTGATGTACCTGTGGACCATCCTGATCGCCTTCGGCGTCGTGGTCCTCGGCCTAGTCCTCACCTGGTGGACCGCCCTCATCGTCCTCACCATCGCCGTCATCGCGGTCGTCCTCACCACCGGCATCCCGAAGCGCAGAGCCGCCGCAAAACCCCTCAGCAAAGTCTGAAATTGCAGGTTGCTGCAATTCGGGCGGTTGCACGTTGTTGCAATTAGCCCGCTTGTACCAGTTTGTACCTGTCTGGGTCATACGCTCCCTTGAAATGGTCTTGCCGTTCCTCCCAACGGAAAGGTGAGATTCATGAAGCGAGTACTGGTACGGGCAGTCGCGGCGACGACGCTCGGTGCGGCGGCCCTCGGGGGCGTGTCGGTGGCGGCCAATGCCGCGACGGACTCTGTGCAGGCCTGCACTATCTCGGTCGCGCCTCCCGACTCCCAGGTCAGGGGCTACGTCTGGGTGACCGGTGGCCGGCGCGGGTGCACCAACACCGTCCGGCTGACGACCGAGCTGTACAGGGGCTACTGGGGCGTCGACCCCGTCAAGGCGAGCAAGAGCGACACTGGCGTCAATTTCGACGTGACCGCGAAGACCACCTGCTCCGAGGCCGGCAACCACGGCGAGTTCTACGGGAAGACCAAGGGCTCCGACGGCGGCAGCCGGCAGGGCCCGAAGAACGACGAGTGCTGACCGACGTTGTTCTGCCTCCCAACGGAAAGGTGAGAATCATGAAGCGAGTATTTGTGCGGGCAGTGGCGGCGACGACGCTCGGTGCGGCGGCCCTCGGGGGCGTGGCCGTAGCGGCCAACGCTGCAACGGATTCCGTGCAGGCATGTGCGCTGTACGTCGCCCCGCCGGACAACAACGGCGCCAATGTCTGGGTGAGCGGCAGTCGGCGTGGTTGCACCGGCACGGTGACGTTGACCCTCGAGCTCAAGAAGTCCTACTGGGGTGTCGACGGCGTCGTGAACACCGCGAAGAAGAGCGGCGTCAACTTCGAACTGACGTCGCTGGACGACTGCGCGGAGGCCGGCCGCGGAACGTACTACGGCCGTCTCGACAGTTCCGGCAGTGAGCGCACGATCGAGGGCGCCAAGCAGACCGAGTGCTGATTCGCACCTCGGTTTGATCTCTGCCGTACGGCGTCCGGGGGTGGTCCCCTGTCCCGCTCCCGGGCGCCGTCCGGTCTTGACGAAAGGTCGAGATGTTCCGCAATCGCTTGTCCTGGTTGGGTTCTGCGCTGCTCGTGGTCGCGACAGCGCTGCCGACCGCACTCGTCACCGGCCGCCGGCTGACCGACTGGCGTTACGCCACCTGGGCCGAGACAACCCGGCTGATGGCCTCCACGCTGATCGTGATCCTGCCGCTGCTGACACTGACCGTCCTCCTGTACGCCGCCTCGCGGAAGCCCAGCCGCGTTCCGGTCGTGCGGACCGCGGTTGCGGCCGCGACGGGTGGTTGGCTGCTCGGCCTGATGCCCTTGCTGATCTGGTCTCTCCGTACGGCGGAGGACTCGCCGTCGATCCTCTTCCTGATCGTGCCCGCTGCCTGGGTCGCAGCGATCGCGACCGCGGTCTCGGCCGGCGTCACGTCGTACCGGCCGCGCACAGTGCTGGCCGTCGCCGCCGTCGGCTGGATAGCCGTGATCGGAGCCGTGCGACTGACCGGCGGCGAGTCCCGTTGGCTTTCCTTCCTGCCATTCGCCGGAATGTCAGCAATTCCCTCCGGAGAAGCCGCCTGGAATTCCTGGCTCGCCGTCATTCGATTGGTCGTGGCCGCCGCGATCGCCTCAGTCGCACTGGTCTGGCTACGCCAAGACAAATCCCGCCGTACGACGGCGCTGTGGGCCACCGCCGGCGTTGTCGCCGCGGCGATCGTGGTTCCGGTCCCGGCCCTTGTCGTCGCGACCCCGCACGTGGTCTGCCAAGACGGTCACGTCCGGGTCTGCCTGCTGGCCGAACACGGGCCTGATCTCGCGGCGGTCCATGCCCAGGTCGAACGAGTCGCCGCGGCCGCGGGACCAGAACTCTTCCCGTTCACGCTGGCCAGCGAGGTGGTCGCCAACAGTCCGACCTCGATCCAGTTGGCCGTCGGCGCCCAACGGAACGCCTCGAACACGATGGACGTGGCCGGTCAGTTGGCCGCATCGATCGCCCGGATCGACCGGTGCGCACCGCCCGAGGACGGTCCGGCCGATCCGCCGTACCGATTGGTGGCGTTCTGGTTCGTCGAGCAGGCAGGCGTTCCGGCGACCGATTTCGTGGTGGATCCGGGCCTTCGGGATCGGTTGGGCAACTGGCGGAAGCATCCGGTGGAGACCGCCATGGCGTTGCGAACGCTGACCGGTCGGCTGGACCGTTGTGAGCTGACCATGGATGCCCTGAAGGTGGTTGGCTGAGTCCGGGCGGGGACCAGACCACTGGGGTGTGTGGGCTACCGATAAGGTGTGCCTGTACAGCGGCAGGGGACTCGTTTTGCTGACGGTGCAGACTTTGTGCTAGTTTTCACAAGCACCAGCAAAGAACTTTGACACCCCTGACCCCGCCCACCCGACGACCTGGCCGCGAGACCTGGTCGCCCGCAGGACGGAACCACCAGATGGCTCCCACAGCCCAAAGCCCGAAAGCAGCCGGCCAAGTCACTCGGCACCCGGCGCTGGCGATGCTGCGCGGCGCATTGGTCGCCGCGCTCGTGGTCGGCCTCAATGCCGCCGCGGTCTCGGCCGTTGCGGCCGGCCTCAAGGGCTTGTGGGGCGCGCTGCTCGGGTTGCTGATGGTGATCGTCTTCTCCGGCCTGGGGCTGTTCGCGCTGCACCTTTCGCGGCATGCGTCTCCGCAGATGCAGCTGGCGATGGCGATGGCGTCGTACACCGGACGGATCGCGATCTTCGGCGGTCTGCTGGCGCTGGCGATCAGCTCGGACAGCCTTGCCAGGCACGTGAATCTCACCGTGCTGGGCATCGTCGCGATGATCGTGGTGCTGGGCTGGATGGCCGGCGAGATGTGGGCCTGGTCGCGGCTGCGGGTGCCGATCTACGACCTCGACAACGAGGTGAACCCATGACCACGCCCTGTAACGGTTTTGGGCCTGTGATCGAGGTCGCGGGTGCCGATGTGACCCGGCGTGTCGCGGGCTGGTACCTTTCGGGTGCCAATGAGCGAGCACAAGGATCCGAAGCCATCACCCCGCAATTCGGGCGACGGCTGGCGGGTCCTGTCCTACTTGATCGGCGGTGTCCTGCTGTACGGGGGCATCGGATTCGGCCTGGATCGCTTGTTCGGCACTCAGTTTCTAGTACTGGTGGGCATCGTGCTCGGTGCCGGGCTCACCATCCTGCTGTTGAACTACCGGTACGGGTCGCGGTCCTGATCCCTTCGGGGAACGGTCCGATCCGCACCGGGTCTGACGTTGTTGACCGCCATGCCCTGAGCCGCCCTGCCCTTTGCCACAAGGCGTCCGACTTGAGCACGACGCGAGAGGAGACCCGGTGATTGCCGGCGTTCCGACCGAGTTTTCCCCGCCCGGTCCACAGAGTTTCGACACCCCGCCGATCATTCACGGCGTGGACTGGTTCACCAAGCCCGTGCTGGTGGCCGCGCTGACGGTCGTCGTCATCATCTGGTTCTTCTGGGGTGCGTCCCGCAAGGCCGCGGTGGTGCCGAGCAAGCTGCAGTTCGCCGGCGAGCTGGGTTACAACTTCGTCCGCAACTCGATCGCGCGCGACGCGATCGGTAGCCACGACTACATGAGGTTCGTGCCCTACCTGTGCGGCCTGTTCTTCTTCATCCTGCTGAACAACGTCGCGGCCAGCATCCCGCTGTTCCAGTTCCCGACCTTCAGCCACATCGGCTGGGCCTACGTGGCCGCGGTGATGAGCTGGGTCATCTACAACGCGGTCGGGATCAAGCGGAAGGGCCTCTGGGGCTACTTCAAGCACCAGACGATGCCGGCCGGCGTGCCGGTCTGGCTGATGCCGCTGATGATCCCGATCGAGTTCATCTCGAACATCCTGGTCCGGCCGATCTCGCTGAGCCTGCGGCTGTTCGCGAACA
Source organism: Kribbella sp. NPDC056951 (assembly GCF_042674205.1). NCBI lineage: Bacteria > Bacillati > Actinomycetota > Actinomycetes > Propionibacteriales > Kribbellaceae > Kribbella > Kribbella sp. NPDC056951. The sequence goes on along the minus strand of NZ_JBHUQZ010000006.1, from coordinate 423,487 downwards.
TGTTCGCCGGTCACATCCTGCTGCTGGTGTTCGTGCTCGGCGGCGAGTACATGGTCTTCGAGTCCGGCAACCTCGCCCTCGGCGGCGTCGGCGTCCTGACCTTCCTGATGGGCCTCGCGATCGCCGGGCTGGAGCTGTTCGTCCAGTGCATCCAGGCCTACATCTTCGTCGTCCTGACCGCGCAGTACATCGGTACCGCGATCGCGGACGAGCACTGATCCAGCACCACCCCACAGACCCGTAGTAAACGGAAACCCGGATAGCCCCTATCCGTACTGAAAGGAAACACCGGAACCATGGTTTCTCAGCTGGCCCTCGAAATGGGCGGAAACATCGCGGTCCTCGGTTACGGCCTTGCGGCGATCGGCCCGGGCGTCGGCGTCGGCCTGATCTTCGCGGCCGTCATCAACGGCACCGCGCGGCAGCCGGAGGCTCAGAACAAGCTCCAGTCGATCGCGTGGATCGGCTTCGGCGTCACCGAGGTTCTCGCGATCATCGGTATCGCCCTGGCATTCGTGTTCCAGAAGGCCTGACCCAACCCCTGACTGACAGGATCAAGACATGTTGACGTTGGTGCTACCGCTGGCAGAAGCCGCGGGCGAGGAAACCCCCAGCCCGCTGCTGCCGCACACCGCCGAGATCATCTTCGGTTTCGTCTTCCTGATCCTGCTGGCCATCGCCTTCGCCAAGGTCGTCGTTCCGAAGTTCGAGAAGGCGTACGCCGATCGGACCGCGGCGATCGAAGGCGGGATGAACGAGGCCAAGCAGGCCCAGGCCGAGGCGAAGGCGGCTTTGGAGAAGTACAACGCGCAGCTGGCCGAGGCCCGCTCGGAGGCTGCGAAGATCCGCGAGGACGCGCGTGAGCAGGGTGCGCAGATCATCGCGGAGATGCGCGAGCAGGCGAACGTCGAAGCCGAGCGGATCGTCACGCACGCGCGCACCCAGATCGACGCCGAGCGGACGCAGGCGGTCGCCTCGCTGCGCGGTGAGGTCGGCACGATGGCGACCACGCTGGCCGGTCGCATCGTCGGGGAGTCGCTGGAGGACGAGGCCCGGCAGCGCCGGACCGTCGAGCGCTTCCTGGCCGAGCTCGAGGCATCGGAGTCGGCGCGCGCGGCCGTCGGAACGGACGGCTGATGCGCGGCGCATCGAACGAGTCGCTCGCCAAGGCCCAGGAGGCCCTGGCGAGTGCCGCCGTCACCGAGGGGCTGGGGGCCGAGTTGTTCTCGGTGGCCCGGCTCCTGGACAGCACCGGTGCGTTGCGCCGCGCGCTGACCGACCCGGCCCGTTCGCGGGACCAGCGCAGCGCGCTCGTCCAGCAGTTGTTCGGTGGCAAGATCTCCGCCCAGGCGCAGGAGATCCTGACCGCCGCCGTGGTCGGCCGCTGGGTCAGCGGCCGCGATCTCGGCAACGCGCTGGACCAGCTCAGCGTCGAGGCCGAGGTGGCCTACGCGGACGGCCGGCGCAAGCTGGACGACGTCGAGGACGAGCTGTTCCGGCTGGACCGGATCGTCGCGGCCGAGCGGGGACTGAGCGACAAGCTCAGCGACCGCAACATCCCGGTGTCCGCCCGGCAGGAGCTGCTGGCCGGACTGCTGCGGGGCAAGGCCGACGAGGTCACGGTGCGACTGGCCGAGCGGGCCGTCGACGGCCGGGGCCGCAGCTTCGCTGCCTCGCTGCGCTCGTACCAGGTCGCGGCCGCCGCCCGGCGCAGCGCCAGCATCGCCACGGTGCGGGTCGCCACCGACCTGTCCGAGGCGGAGCGGACGCGGCTCGCCACGGCGCTCGGACGCCAGTACGGCCGGGACATCCAGCTGAACGTGATCGTCGACCCCAAGGTGATCGGCGGCGTCCGGGTGGACATCGGTGACGAAGTGATCGACGCAACCATCGCGGCCAGGCTCGACGAGGCGCAACGGCGCATCGCGGGCTGAACGCCCCTTAACGACAGACAGCGGCGCTAAGGGACGGCTAAGCCTTTAGAGCCACAACAGGCCAGCAAGGGTCAAGGAAGCAGGAAACACGAAATGGCTGAGCTCACGATCAGGCCGGAGGAGATCCGGGACGCCCTGGATCGGTTCGTCACCGACTACCAGCCGGCCGAAGCGGCCCGCGAAGAGGTCGGCACTGTCATCGACGCCGGTGACGGCATCGCGCACGTCGAGGGCCTGCCCTCGGCGATGACCAACGAGCTGCTCGAGTTCGAGGACGGCACCAAGGGCATCGCCCTGAACCTCGATGTCCGCGACATCGGTGTGGCCGTACTCGGTGAGTTCGGCGGCATCGAGGAGGGCCAGCAGGTCCGGCGTACCGGCCAGGTCCTGTCCGTGCCCGTCGGCGACGGCTACCTCGGCCGCGTCGTCGACCCGCTGGGCGTGCCGATCGACGGCCTCGGCGAGATCGACGGTATCGACGGCACCCGCGCCCTGGAGCTCCAGGCCGCCGGCGTGATGGACCGCCAGGAGGTCCGCGAGCCGCTGCAGACCGGTATCAAGGCGATCGACGGCATGATCCCCGTCGGCCGCGGCCAGCGTCAGCTGATCATCGGCGACCGCAAGACCGGTAAGACGGCGATCGCGGTCGACACGATCATCAACCAGAAGGCGAACTGGGAGTCCGGCGACCCGAAGAAGCAGGTTCGCTGCATCTACGTCGCCATCGGCCAGAAGGGCTCGACGATCGCCTCCGTGCGCGGCGCGCTCGAAGAGGCCGGCGCGATGGAGTACACCACCATCGTCGCCTCCCCGGCGTCCGACCCGGCCGGCTACAAGTACGTCGCTCCCTACACCGGCTCGGCCATCGGCCAGCACTGGATGTACCAGGGCAAGCACGTCCTGATCGTGTTCGACGACCTGAGCAAGCAGGCCGAGGCCTACCGCTCGATGTCGCTGCTGCTGCGCCGCCCGCCGGGCCGTGAGGCCTACCCGGGTGACGTCTTCTACCTGCACAGCCGTCTGCTCGAGCGCTGCGCGAAGCTGAGCGACGAGCTCGGCGCCGGTTCGATGACGGGTCTGCCGGTCATCGAGACCAAGGCGAACGACGTCTCGGCGTTCATCCCGACCAACGTCATCTCGATCACCGACGGCCAGATCTTCCTGCAGTCGGACCTGTTCAACGCCAACATCCGCCCGGCCATCGACGTCGGTATCTCGGTGTCCCGGGTCGGCGGCGCCGCGCAGGTCAAGGCGATGAAGAAGGTTTCCGGCACGCTGAAGCTCGACCTCGCGCAGTTCCGCGCGATGGAGGCCTTCGCGATGTTCGCCTCCGACCTCGACGCCACCTCGCGCCGTCAGCTGGACCGGGGCCAGCGTCTGGTCGAGCTGCTCCGCCAGCCGCAGTACTCGCCGTACGCGGTCGAGGACCAGGTCGTCTCGATCTGGGCCGGTACCACCGGCAAGTTCGACGACGTACCGGTCAACGACGTGCTGCGCTTCGAGCGTGAGTTCCTCGAGTACCTGCGGCGGGACAGCAAGGTGCTCGACGGGATCCGCGAGTCGAACCTCTTCGAGGACGACGCCCAGCAGGCCGTGGTGGCCGCGCTGGACGCGTTCAAGCCGACCTTCCAGACCTCCGACGGGCAGCTGCTCGTGGGGCGCGAGGAGAGCGAGGCCCTGGCCGAAGAGGATGTCGAGCAGGAGCAGATCGTCCGGCAGAAGCGGGGCTGATCGTCCATGCCGGCAACCCAACGCGAGCTGAAGGATCGGCGGGCCTCGGTCTCGACGATCAAGAAGCTCACCCGTGCGATGGAGCTCATCGCGGCGTCCCGGATCGTCAAGGCGCAGCAACGCGCCCAGGCGGCCGGTCCGTACGCGCGTGAGCTCACCCGTGCCGTGTCGGCGGTGGCGACGTTCTCGAACGTCGACCACCCGCTGACCACGGAGAAGCCGAACCCGAAGCGTGCCGCGGTGCTGTTGATCACCTCGGACCGCGGCCAGGCCGGCGCCTACTCGTCCTCGGTCATCCGGGAGGGTGAGCGGCTGAACCAGCTGCTGCGCGAGGACGAGAAAGAGATCGTGCCGTACGTCACCGGCCGCAAGGGGATCGCGTACTACACCTTCCGGCAGCGGGAGATCTCGCAGTCGTGGAGCGGTGAGTCCGACGCGCCGACGTTCGCCCGGGCCCGGGAGGTCGCCGACGCCCTGATCGAGGCGTTCCTGACCCCGACCGAGGAAGGCGGCGTGGACGAGATCCACATCGTCTTCACCCGGTTCGTCTCGATGCTGACCCAGAAGCCGGACGTCATCCGGCTGCTGCCGCTCGAGGTCGTCGAGGGCGAGGAGGCTCCGGCCGCCGAGGACGTGCTGCCGCTGTACGAGTTCGAGCCGTCCGCCGAGGACGTGCTCGACGGGCTGCTGCCGAAGTACGTCGCGAGCCGGATCCACTACTGCATGCTGCAGGCGGCGGCCTCCGAGCTGGCCAGCCGGCAGCGTGCGATGAAGTCCGCGACGGACAACGCACAGGATCTGATCGAACGACTGACCCGCGAGTACAACCAGGTGCGGCAGTCGGCCATTACCCAGGAAATCAGCGAGATCGTCGGTGGCGCCAACGCGCTGGCTGACGCCAACGCCGGGAGCGAGTGAGAGAGATGACAGCGACGGTTACCGAGAAGGACAACAGCGGTACGGCGGGTGCCGTGGGCCGCGTCGCCCGGGTCATCGGCCCGGTCGTCGACATCGAGTTCCCCGCGGACGCGATGCCGGACATGTACAACGCGCTCGAGGTGGACATCACCTTGGCCGAGGTCACCACGACGATCACCCTCGAGGTTGCGCTGCACGTCGGCGACAACATCGTCCGGGCGATCTCGATGAAGCCCACCGACGGTCTGGTCCGGGGCGCGCAGGTGCGCGACACCGGCGCCGCGATCTCCGTCCCGGTCGGCGACGTCACCAAGGGCCGCGTGTGGTCGGTGACCGGCAAGTGCCTGAACCAGGACGAGTCCGAGTTCGAGGTCACCGAGCGCTGGCCGATCCACCGCAAGGCGCCGGCCTTCGACCAGCTCGAGTCCAAGACCGAGATGCTCGAGACCGGCATCAAGGTGCTCGACCTGCTCACGCCGTACGTGCAGGGCGGCAAGATCGGCCTGTTCGGCGGTGCGGGTGTCGGCAAGACCGTCATGATCCAGGAGATGATCTACCGGATCGCCCACAACTTCGGTGGCACCTCGGTGTTCGCCGGGGTCGGTGAGCGTACCCGTGAGGGCAACGACCTGATCCACGAGATGGAAGACGCGGGCGTGTTCAAGGACACCGCGCTCGTCTTCGGCCAGATGGACGAGCCGCCGGGCACGCGTCTTCGCGTCGCGCTGTCGGCGCTGACGATGGCGGAGTACTTCCGCGACGTGAAGGAGCAGGACGTACTGCTCTTCATCGACAACATCTTCCGGTTCACCCAGGCCGGTTCCGAGGTCTCCACGCTGCTCGGCCGGATGCCCAGCGCCGTGGGTTACCAGCCGAACCTGGCCGACGAGATGGGCGTTCTGCAGGAGCGGATCACCTCGACGCGCGGTCACTCGATCACCTCGATGCAGGCGATCTACGTGCCCGCCGACGACTACACCGACCCGGCGCCGGCCACCACCTTCGCGCACCTGGACGCGACCACCGAGCTCTCGCGAGTGATCGCGTCGCGTGGTCTGTACCCGGCCGTCGACCCGCTGACCTCCACGTCGCGGATCCTCGACCCGCAGTACATCGGCCAGGAGCACTACGACGTGGCCGTCCGGGTGAAGCAGATCCTGCAGAAGAACAAGGAACTGCAGGACATCATCGCCATCCTCGGTGTCGACGAGCTCTCCGAAGAGGACAAGATCACCGTCGCCCGCGCGCGCCGGATCGAGCAGTTCCTCTCGCAGAACACCTACATGGCGGAGAAGTTCACCAACACGCCGGGTTCGACGGTGCCGCTGAAGGACACCATCGAGTCGTTCAAGAAGATCGCGGACGGCGAGTGCGACCACATCGCCGAGCAGGCCTTCTTCAACGTCGGTTCGCTCGACGACGTCGAGCGGCGTTGGGCTGAGCTCCAGAAGGAGCTGTAATGGCTGAGGAAAGCAGCAAGCACCTCGAGGTCGCGCTGGTCGCGGCCGAGCGGGTGGTCTGGGAGGGGCAGGCGACGATCGTGATCGCCCGCACCACCGACGGTGACGTCGGTATCCTCCCCGGCCATGCCCCGCTGCTGGGTCTGCTGCAGGGCGGCACCGTCCAGGTGCGGACCGTCGACGGGGAGTTCCTCGTCGCGGCCGCTCCGGACGGGTTCATCTCGGTGGCCAACGACCGGGTGTCGATCCTGGCCGAGAACGCCGAGCTGGGTCACGACATCGACCTGGAGGACGCCCGTCGCGAGCTCGAGCAGGCGCTCGCGACCGGTACCGCCGGTGAGGCCGACGCGGACGAGGTCCGCGCCGCCGAGGCCCGGGTCCGGGCCGCCGAAACAGCATCCTGAACGACCGTGGGTGGGGTGGGGCCGATCACGGCTTCACCCCACCTGCCATAATCGAACAACGTCACTGACAGTACGGGTTCTCCGGCGGTGCCGGGATCAAGTGGGCACCGGAAATGGGGTCGGCAGGGTATGAGAACAGTCCTCGATGTCGTCGGGGTCTGTCTGGCTGCCGCCGTACTGCTGATCATCGCTTTCGCGTGCCGTCGTCGCTGGTTGACCAGGGACGGCGGCACCTTCGATTGCAGCCTCCAACTGGCCGAGAAGGACCACGGCCGCGGCTGGGCCCTCGGCCTGGCCCGCTACGTCGGTGACGACCTGCAGTGGTTCCGCGTCTTCAGCCTGGCCTGGTGGCCCAAGCTGACCGTCAACCGCCGCCAGCTCGAAGGCATCAAGACCCGCCGCCCGATGGGCAACGAGCCCCTCGTCACGTACGCCGGCCACGTCATCGTCGACGCCGAGCTCCGCGATCGCACCGTCCACTTCGCGATGACCGAAGAAGCCCTCACCGGCGTCCTCGCCTGGATGGAATCCGCACCTCCCAGCACCCAGACCTACCTCTGAGCCACGCCTGACGGCCCGCACGACGCGGGTGATTCAGGGAGGATGAGGGCATGTTGCTGGTGCCTGGGGACCCCTTGAACATGCGGCGGGTAGACCCGCATTTCGCGGCGCAGGCAGTGGCTGCGCGCGAGCTGGGAGTGCCGGTCGCGCGGATCGATCATGACGCGCTCAGTGTGGACGGGGTGCCCGCGGGGGAGGACGTGGTGTACCGCGGGTGGATGCTGACGACCGGGCAGTACGACGGGTTCGCGGGCGCGCTCGAGGAGCGTGGGGTGGCGCTGCGGACCGGTGCGGACAGTTATCGGGCAGCGCACGAGTTGCCGGGCTGGTACGACGGTCTGCGGCTCGTGACGCCGGAGTCGGTGTGGACGGTCGGGGATGACGTTGCCGCGTTGCTGACTGCGGTGGGGGAGCTGGGTGAGGGCCCTGCGGTACTGCGGGACTACGTGAAGTCGATGAAGCACTACTGGGACGAGGCGGCCTACATCCCGGACGTTGCGGATGCAGCCGCGGTCGAGCGGGTCGCACGGCGGTTCCTGGAGCTGCGGGAGGACTCGTTTGCCGGAGGGTTCGTCGTACGGCGCTTTGAGCAGTTCACCGGCGTGGAGGCGCGGACGTGGTGGGTCGGCGGGCGCTGCGTGTTGGTGACTCCGCATCCGGACACACCGGACGACGTACCGGCTGGGGTGGACCTGGTGGAGGTCGAGCCGCTGGTGGCGGACCTGGCGCTGCCGTTCGTGACAGTGGACCTGACGAGGCGTTCAGACGGCGCGTGGCGCGTTGTGGAGCTGGGGGATGGGCAGGTCAGTGACTGGCCCGCGTCGCGAGACCCTGCCGAGCTGATAGCTGCACTGTTCACGCGCTGACTTTCTGCGGCCGGATGTCCTCCGGTGGCCCTGGCTGCGCGTCTACCCGCCGGCACTCGTTGTGCTGACGCAGGTGTGATGGGGGTCACGAGAAGGGGTCTGGGGACATCGGGCAAGAACAGGGCGAGCCGATCGGCGGCGACCCAGCAGACGTGAGGAGTCCGATGACGCCCGACGGGGCCTTGGCAGCCATCGCCTTTCCGGGACGGGTGCACGCTGCGCCCAGCTCGGCGGACGAGGACAGTCGAGTGTTGGAGGCGTCAGTGCGGGAGCCTGACCGGTTCACGCACATCTTCGACCAGTACTTCGGGCAGGTGCACTCGTACGTCGCCAGGCGGCTCGGCAGCGATCTGGCCGACGATCTGGCCGCGGAGACGTTCCTGATCGCGTTCCGGCAGCGGGAGCGGTTCAACAGCCGCAACGGAGTCGTGCGGGCCTGGCTGTACGGCATCGCGACCAATCTGATCAGGCGGCACCGGCGCAACGAGGTGCGGGCCTGGAGAGCGACCAGCAAGCTCCCGCTCCCAGAACCGACCAGTGGTCACGAGGACCGAGTGACTGCGCAGGTGACCGCAGAGGGCGTCAGCCGCGAGCTGGCCGCCGCACTCGCCAAGGTCTCCGCCAGGGACCGCGAGGTGCTGTTGCTGGTCGCCCTCGGCGAGCTCACGTACGACGAAGTCGCCGCCGCACTCGGAATCGCGTACGGCACGGTCTGCTCGCGGTTGTCCCGGGCCCGGCGCATCATCCGCGAATCTCTTGGCCACACCGATCCGACAGGAGCTGACTCCTGATGAACGAGCTCGAGTCGATCCGCAAGGCCTTCCCCGAGAATGACGGGCCCAGCCCGGAGGCATCGGCCGCCGCACGCCGGCAGCTGCAGTCGCTCATCCACGAGGAGAAGCACCGCAGCCGATCCACGCTGGCACGGGTCGGCTGGATCGGTGGTGTCGTCACCGCGACCACTGCCGTGGTGACAGTGGTGGCTCTGGGTGTACCGCTACTGCAGGGCCCTGGCTCCGGCGGCGACGTCGGTGTCGCACCTGCTACGTTGACGCCGCCTCGGCTGGCCAGCGCCAGTGAGGTGCTGATCGCTGCCGCGGTGAAGCAGGAGGCCGACGAGAAGGTGTCCGGCAAGTACTTCCTGGTCCGGACGCTGCATGTCGACACCGGCACTCGCGTCGGCAGTCCGAAGTACACACTGAAGCGGCAGAGCATCACCGAGCGCTGGATGCCGATGAAGCCGGGAGTCCGCTCCTGGTTCGGCTGGGTGGAGCTCGGCTACAAGCCGGCGACCCCCGGCGATGAGGCCAAGTGGCGCGCGCAGGGTTCACCTACGTCCTGGGTTCAGAGTGAGCTGGTGGACCCGATCACTGCCGCTCCGACCAGGCCGGTGGTCAACCAGATGTCCTTCGAGGACGTGCCGCCCGGGTACTACCTGTCCGGCGACAAGCCGCTGACCGCAGAGCAGATCGCTGCCCTGCCTACCGATCCGGTGAAGCTGCGCGCGGTTCTCGCCCGCGGGACCGGCGCCGAAACCGAAGAGCTGCGGGACTACTCCGTGTACACCGCGGCCGGGCGGCTGCTGTTCGAGGCGCCCTCACCGCCGAAGCTGCGTGGCGCCGCACTGCGGGTGTTGTCGATGATCCCGGGTGTGACGATCCAGCAGAACGTCAAGGACCCGCTCGGCCGCAGCGGGACGCGGATCTCGCTGATCACCGACTTCGGCCGGGTCAAGCCCGGTGCCGAGCCCAGTGCGCAGCCCACGCTGTTCAGCGAGGGCCGGGTGGACTACATCATCGATCCGGTGCACGGCCGGCTGCTCGCCTCGGAGACCTTCGGTATGAAGCGCGGCGCCGACATCGTCCTCGAGTCCGGCTGGACCGACGAGCGCCCCACCCCGCCCTCCACCGCCATTCGCTGACCTCTCCCCAGAAACGGTGGCGGCTCACTCCGAGCCGTCACCGCGCTGTGCCCTGCCCTCCTCCCAATGAGGTGACCTATGCCCAGATTCCGCCCCCGAAAAGTTGTCGCAACCGCAGTAGCCGTGTCACTCGTCGTACTGGCTTCGACCGTCCCGCATGCTGTCGGCGCTGAGCCCCTGGCGGCTGACAACTCGCTGAGCTTCACGCTGGTGACCGGCGACAAGGTGATCGCCCGGCGGACCAATGCCGGTGTCGTCCCCATCGATGTCCGCCCCGGTCCCGGCCGCGACCGCATGGCATTCCACAAGCTTGCCTTTGGCAAGAAGCAGTTGGTGGTACCGCTGGACGCCATGCCGCTGGTGAACGCCGGTGTGGTCGACCCGAGGCTGTTCGACGTTGCACTGCTCGGTGAACTCGGTCTGGACGACAAGTCCGCGCCGAAGCTCCCACTACTCGTCCAGTACGCCGCCAGTGGTACCGCTCGCGCAGTCCGGAGCGCACTGCCGGAAGGGACCGAGGTCAAGCGCGACCTGCCGATCATCGACGCCGTAGCGATCGGTCAGACACGCACTCAGGCCACAGACCTGTGGTGGAGCTGGCTGAACAGCCCACAGGCCAAGCGCCGCACCGGACTGGCCGGCACGGTGAAGAAGGTCTTGCTGGACGGCGGTGTGACGCCGAACCTGGACCGCAGTGCCGCACAGATCGGCGCACCGGTCGCGTGGCAGGCCGGACTCACCGGCAAGGGCGTCAAGGTCGCCGTACTCGACAGCGGGTACGACGCCACCCACCCGGACTTCAAGGGCCGAGTCATCGCGACCAAGGGCTTCACTAGCGATGACGACAAGGACGTGCTCGACATCGTGGGGCACGGTACGCACACCGCTTCGACTGTGGCGGGCACAGGTGCCGCCTCGGCCGGCAAGTACCGCGGGGTCGCACCGGACGCGGACCTGATGATCGGCAAGATCTGTGGCGGCCGCAACTGCGAAACCTCCGCCATCATCGCCGGCATGGAGTGGGCCGCGAACTCCGGTGCGCGGGTGGTCAACATGAGCATCGGCGGCGGTCCGTCCGACGGGACGGACATCCTCTCCGAAACGCTCAACAAGCTGTCTGCTGACACCGGCACCCTGTTCGTCGTCTCGGCTGGCAACTTCGGCGCTGCGTCGACAGTGTCCGAACCAGCCGCCGCAGATGCCGCACTGGCCGTCGCATCGGTGACCAAGTCCGACGGACACAGCGACTTCTCCAGCCAGGGACCGCGAGTCGGAGACCTGGCCGTCAAACCCGACATCTCGGCACCGGGCAGTCGCATCGTCGCTGCGCGGGCTGCGAACACGCCACTCGATCCGGTCGCGATCAATGCGTCGTACGCCGAACTCTCGGGCACCTCGATGGCCGCACCGCACGTTGCTGCTGCGCTGCTGCGCTGCTGGCGCAGGCACACCCGGACTGGAAAGCGCCCCAGCTGAAGTCGGCCCTCATGGGGTCGGCACTCGGTCTGCGCGACCAGAGCATCTACACCCAGGGTGCAGGTCGGGTGGACGTCGCAGCGGCGCTCAAGCAGCCCGTGCTGGCCATGCCGAGCAGCCTGAACCTGGGACTGCAGACTGCGCCGCACAACGACGACAAGCCCGTCACCAAGCCGGTGACCTACTTCAACAGCAGTGCGGAGCCGGTGCGCCTGTCACTCAAGCTCAACGGCGCCAAGCTGTTCAAACTGAGCACCTCCTCGCTTGAGGTCCCGCCACACGGCAGTGCGACGGTCGACGTCACCGCAGACACCTCCGGGCCGGAGGCCGAGGGTGCGTACGGCGCCTGGCTGGTTGCCACCGGCAATGGCCAGACGGTCCGCACCAACGTCGGTGTGGGCAAGGAGATCACCACCTACGACCACAAGGTGCAGATGCTCGACCGGAACGGCGCACCGGCGGTCAACGACGACAAGCACGTGTCCAGCACCTACCTGATCGACGTGGACCGGCTGGCGATGTACTCCGTCGCGGCGGGGGAGTCGGTAAAGCTCCCGTCCGGCCACTACATCGTCGACGGCTACACCGCGACCGTGAACGACAACGGCGCCGGATTCAGTGAGGTCACCTACTTCACCGAGCCCAACCTGGTGGTCGGTGCGTCCGGCCCGATCACTCTTGACGGCCGCCAGGCCCGCAAGCTCGCGGTCCGGCAGCCGGTCACCGACGCGACCGCGGCAGCCACCGGAATCGGCGTCGCCCGGACCGTCGGCGACGGGAACTACATCGGCGGCGTCGGCGTCGACAACGCCGGTACGGCGAACTTCGTACCCACCATGTATGTCGTCCCGAACCGGACTGTCGCGCCGTACAAGTACACGGCCTACGCCCATGTCGCCTGGGCCGGCATGGCAGACGGACAGGACCCCGGCGGAGACCTGTACCTCGACAGCCCGTACTTCTACCACGACTCCGCAGTCTGGCCTGGCCAGATCCCGGCCAACCCCTCCGTCATCACCGATCCGCGTGACTACGCGCACGTGGACGCGTCGTACGCCGGAGAGCCCGGCTACCGCCTCAACAATTACACCTTCCCGACTCTGCCGCAGCGGGACCCGAGTGGCCACTGGGTACCGGCGTTCGTCTTCACACCGGCGATCGGGATGAACCTGCCGTTCCGCCGGGACGAGTACTACTCGACGAAGAACGTGCAGTGGTCCTTCAGCAACGAGGTCTACCAGCACACGCCGGAGGGGAACTACGAGTACCTGACCCTGGTCGACTCGGCGCCACAGTCCTACCCGGCCGGCCGTACGACGCGGGTCGACTGGCAGCGTGGTGTCTTCGGACCCAGCCTGCCGGATCCGCGGATCGGTAACCCCGGTCGGGACGCACTGCCCTGGTCGGCCCGGGACGGCGACAGTCTGGGCATCTACGTGCCGTCGTTCGCGGATGGTGTGCCCAATCGGTTGGGCGACGCGATACTCCAGTCCGAGCGCACCACGCTGATCCGTGACGGTCAGGAGATCGGTGCGTCCGATTCGCGCGGGATCCAGACGTTCGCGGTCCCGGCGGAGGAGGCGACGTACCAGCTGACCAAGGTGACCAAGCGGGCGGGCAACTGGACCAAGCTGTCACCGGAGATCTCTTCACAGTGGACCTTCCGGTCCAAGCGGACTCCAGACGGTGTGGACACCGCACTGCCGCTGCTGAACGTGCGCTACTCGCCACAGCTGGACGAGCGGAACCGTGCACCACAAGGGCGGTTCGAGTTCCCGGTGACTGTGCAGACGGCGTTCAAGGCGCCGGTCCGGCCGATTGTGGACCTGCAACTGTCGGCGTCCTTCGACGACGGCAAAACCTGGCAGGCAGTGCCGGTACGACGCACTGGTGCCAGTGGATGGAAGGCGTCGCTCGACCAGACATCCGGCTTCGTCACGCTCCGGGCTCAGGCGCGGGACGCAGCCGGTAACCGCGTCGACCAGACGATCACTCGGGCGTACGAAGTGAAGTAGTCCGAACTCCTGGTGGCTCGCGGTTGAGGGGCCACGAGCCACCAGGTCGGGCTTGTCTGCGTAGGTTTGTCAGAGCGGTCTAGGGTCGAGGTATGGGCCTTCTACTGGAGCTGGATCTGACTCGGGGTGTGCTCGAGACGCCGCCCGCCTCGCCGGTGGCCGCGTTCCGCGCGCGGCACCTGCCGACGCTGCGTGAGCTGGTCGCAGCGCTGCGCAAGGCGGCACGGGACGAGTCCGTGGCCGGTCTGGTCGCGCATCTGGGTGGCGCTCGGTTGTCGCTGTCCCAGGTGCAGGACCTGCGGGACGCACTGGCGGACTACCGGGAGTCGGGGAAGCCTGCGGTCGCGTGGACCGAGTCGTTCGGTGAGGCCGGTGGCGGGACTGTGCCCTACTACCTCGCTACCGCGTTCGACGAAGTCTGGGTGCAGCCGTCGGGTGAGCTCGGGATCACCGGTGTCACCATGCAGGCGGTTTTCATTCGTGGGGCGCTGGACAAGGCCGGGGTGATTCCGCAGTTCGGGAAGCGGCGTGAGTACAAGACCGCCGCCGACACGTTCACCGAGAAGCAGATGACCGGTCCGGCGCGCGAGATGGCCTCGCGGCTGGCAGAGTCGGCGTACGAGCAGATCGTCGACGGAATCGCCGTACGGCGTCGGCTGTCGCCGGAGCGGGTTCGTGAGTTGATCGACAGCGCGCCTCTGCCTGCACAGGCCGCTCTGGAGGCCGGACTGGTCGATCGACTCGGCTACCGGTCGGATGTGTACGACGAGCTGGAGAAGACGCTCGGCGAGACCACCAGGCTGCTGGCTGAGCGCTACGTACGGCGTGGGCCGCGGAACCTGGATGAGCTGCAGCGGCGACTCCCGTGGCCACCGAAGCCGGTGGTTGCGGTCGTGCGAGTCTCTGGCGGCATCACGGTCGGCCGGAACGCGAACAGTCCGCTCGGCGGGCCTGGATCGGGCTCGGACACGGTCGGCGCGGCACTGCGCGCGGTTGCGGACGACGACAAGGTCAAAGCCGTCGTGCTGCGAGTGGACAGCCCAGGCGGCTCGTACGTCGCTTCTGACGCGATCCGCAACGAGGTTCTGCGCCTGCGGTCCACCGGGAAGCCGGTGATCGCGTCGATGGGCAGTGTGGCCGCATCAGGCGGGTACTTCGTCGCAATGCCGGCCGATGTGATCGTCGCGCAGCCCGGCACCATCACCGGGTCGATCGGCGTGCTGACGGGCAAGGGCGTCGTACGGGATGCACTCGCGCGGATCGGGATCTCGCAGCAGGCGGTGTCCGAGGGGGAGAACGCGCGGATGTTCTCCGCTCAGGAGGAGTTCAGCGACGACCAGTGGGATCGGCTGGAGGAGACTCTCGACCGGATCTACCAGGACTTCGTTGCCAAGGCCGCGCTGGACCGCGGACTGCCGGAGGAGAAGCTTGAGGCGCTCGCACGTGGTCGGGTGTGGACCGGTGCGGACGCGTTCGAGCGGAAGCTGGTCGACGAGCTCGGGGGCTTCCAGCACGCGCTGACGCTGGCCTGCGACCGCGCTGGGCTCGACCGCGACAACATCCAGCTCGCCACCGTCCCGCACCGCAATCTGCTCGACCAGCTCCGGGCACCGACCACTACGGACGATCTGGCCGTCACAGCGCAGCCGCTGACGCTGGACGGCCTGACCAGTGGGCTCTACACCGCGCTGGGTCTCCCACCGGCCGGACTGCTCCGGATGCCGCTCAACTGGCAGCTGTCTTAAGAGGTCCGCTCGCCGCCGGGAACCCAGAGGACGTCGCCGCCGGAGGACAGGTTGGCGACGCGGCCCAGGATGAACAGCAGGTCGGACAGCCGGTTCAGGTAGGTGATGGCCAGCAGGTTCACAGCCGGGCCGTGCGCTTCGACGGCGGCCCACGCGGTGCGCTCGGCCCGCCGGACCACCGTCCGGGCGACGTTCAGGTGAGCGGCGCCGACGGCGCCGCCGGGCAGGATGAACGAGCGCAGCTTGGTGAGGCGCGCGTTGTACTCGTCGCACCAGCCTTCGAGGCGGTCGATGTACTCCTGGGTGATCCGCAGGGGCTCGTAGGCCGGGTTCGGCGTGATCGGGTTGCACAGGTCCGCACCGACGTCGAACAGGTCGTTCTGGATCCTGGTCAGCAGCAACACCAGGGTGCTGTTCAGGTGCCCGGCCGCGATGGCGACCCCGATCGCCGAGTTCGCTTCGTCCACGTCGCCGTATGCCGCCAGTCGCGGGTCCGTCTTCGAAGTGGTCGAGTTGTCGCCCAGGCGGGTCTCGCCTGCGTCACCGGTGCGGGTGTAGATCCGCGTCAAGTTCACAGCCATGGCAGGGACTCTACGCAAAGGTCGCTCCGTCTAAACGCTACAGTCGACCAGTGGAACGGTTTCGGATCGCGGGTGAGGCACGGCTCGAGGGAGCTGTGGAGGTGGCTGGGGCGAAGAACAGCGTCCTCAAGCTGATGGCGGCGGCGCTGCTGGCGGAGGGGACGACGACGCTGCGGCAGGTGCCCGGCATCCTGGACGTCACCTTCATGGCGCAACTGCTGGACACCCTGGGCTGCTCGGTCACCGTGGATGCGGAGGCCGGACTCGCGACGATCGCCGTACCGGCTGAGATCGGCTACCAGTGCGACTACGACCTGGTGCGCAAGCTCCGGGCCTCCATCTCGGTGCTGGGACCGCTGCTGGGCCGCTGCGGCCGGGCCGAGGTCGCTCTGCCCGGTGGGGACAACATCGGCTCCCGCGGCCTGAACATGCACGTGGCCGGCCTGGAGGCGATGGGCGCCAAGGTGCACATCGAGCACGGGTTCGTGATTGCCGAGGCCCCGCAGGGGCTGCACGGCGCTGAGGTCTGGCTGGACTTCCCGAGCGTCGGGGCGACCGAGACGATCATGATGGCCGCTGTTCTGGCCCGTGGCACGACGGTGATCGAGAACGCCGCCCGTGAGCCCGAGATCCAGGACATCGCGGCGCTGCTGGTCTCCATGGGCGCCCAGATCGACGGTGCGGGCTCACCGCGGATCGAGATCACCGGTGTCAGCGGACTGCTCAAGCCGGTCGAGCACGTCGTCGTACCGGACCGGATCGTTAGTGGTAGCTGGGCATTCGCGGCTGCCATCACTCGTGGTGATGTGACGATCACGAATGGTCACGCCGAGCACCTCGAACTGCCGCTCGACAAGCTGCACAAGGCCGGCGCCGAGATCGAGGTGCTGAACCCCGGCTTCCGGGTCCGGATGAACGAGCGACCGAAGCCGGTCGATGTGGTCACGCTGCCGTACCCCGGCTTCGCCACCGACCTGCAGGCGTTCGTGATCGCGCTGAACGCGCTGAGTGACGGCGCCGCGATGGTCACCGAGAACCTGTTCGAGGGCCGCTTCACATTCGCCCAGGAGCTCACCCGCCTCGGCGCCCAGATCCAGACCGACGGTCACCACGCCGTCGTCCGCGGCGTCCCGCGGCTCTCCGGAGCCCCCGTCGTCGCCTCCGACATCCGCGCCGGCGCCGCCCTCGTCCTGGCCGGCCTGGCCGCCGAGGGCGAGACCCTGGTCTCCGCCGCGCACCACGTACATCGCGGCTACACCGACTTCGCCGGCAACCTCCGTCGCCTCGGCGCCGACGTCACCGTCGAGCCGGACGACGCGGAACTGTACTGGAACTGAGCACGCGTTCTTTCGGCACTCTTCTGGAACTCCTGGCCGATAGCTTCGTTCGGCGGGTTAGGGTCCTGGCATGAGTGAGCGCGTGGTCAAGCCAGTCGGCCGAGGTTTCCTGTTCCTGGACTCACATCCGGCGGGATGTGTGCAGGTGGTCAGAGAGCTGGCCGCTTCCGTCGAGCCACGTACGGCGGAGCGCCGGGTGGCCCTGGTGATCGGTTCCAGCGCGGGTTACGGGCTGGCGACCACGATCGCCGGGCTCGCGCAGTTCGGGATCGACGGCGTCGGGATCGCCTTCGAGAAGGACGCGACCGCCCGTCGGACGGCGTCGGCCGGCTGGTACCGCACAGCCGAGACCGCTCGGTTGGCTGCTGAGCTCGGGCGGGACTTCACCTTCGTGAATGCCGACGCCTTCGCCGACACCACCAAGACCGAGGTGCTCGACCTGATCGCCGAGCGCTTCGGCGGTATCGACCACCTGATCTACAGCGTCGCCGCCCCACGCCGAACCGACCCGCGCACCGGCGAGACGTACCAATCCGCGCTCAAGACGATCGGAGCGCCGTACACGACCAAGTCCCTCGCGTACGACGGCACCGAACCGCAACTGACCGAGGTCACGGTCGACCCGGCGACGGATGACGACCTCGCCCAGACCGTCAAGGTGATGGGCGGCGAAGACTGGGCCCGCTGGATCACCGCCCTCCAGGACCGCGGTCTGCTGAACGAGGGCTTCAACACCGTGGCCCTCACCTACATCGGCTCCGACATCACCAGCGCCATCTACCGCCAAGGCTCCATCGGCACCGCCAAGGCCGACCTCGAGCAGACCGCTATCACCCTCGCCAAGGACGGCCTCAGCGCCTACACCTCCGTCAACGGCGCCGCCGTCACCCAAGCTTCCTCCGCCATCCCCGGCATCGGCCTCTACACCAGCCTCCTGCACAAAACCCTCGGCGACACCATGCAGACCCCCATCGAGCAGTCCATCAACCTCTGGACCCAACTCACGGGCGCCGCCCCCTACGACCTCGACGACGACAACCGCATCCGCCTCGACCGCTGGGAACTAACCCCCGAAGCCCAGTCCGAAGTCCACACCGCCTGGCAATCCGTCACCCAGGAAAACCTCACCCAAGTAGCCGACACCACCTGGTTCTTCACCGAGATCCGCAAGCTCTACGGCTTCGACGTACCAGGCATCGACTACGAAGCCGAGGTCGAGGTCGACATCCCTTGGCCGGCGAAGTAGTCGCGGTCAGCCGGGGGTGACAAGACCCCGGCGGACGGCTTCGGTGACGGCGGCGGCGCGGTTCGCGGCGCCGAGTTTCCGGTAGATGCGGACCAGGTGGGTCTTCACCGTCGCTTCGCTGAGCAACAGGTCCGCCGCGATCTCGCGATTGCTGTGGCCGAGGGACAGCAGTCGCAGAACACCGATCTCGCGGTCACTCAGCTCGGAACTGGGAGCGATCGCCTCGTCCACGAGCAGACCGATCGCCTCCTGAGCGATGCCGGTACCGCCACCACCGGCGGTTCGGAGCGCACGGAACAGCTCGTCGGGTGGACCTGCCTTGAGGACGTAGCCCCGCGCACCGGCCGCGAGGGCCAGCGCGATATCCGTGCGGGTCCCGTGGCTGGTCAGGACGACGACCTTCGCCTGCGGCGCGACGGCGGCGATCCGGCGGGTCGCCTCGACGCCGTCGATCGCGCCCTTCTCCAGCCGCAGATCCATCAGGACGAGATCGGGCCGCAGATCGAGCACCAGCGTGATCGCTTCCGCACCGTCACCGGTCTCGCCGACCACCTCGAAGCCGGGTTCGCCTTCGAGCAGCGCCCGCAGTCCGGCACGAACGACCTTGTGGTCGTCGACCAGTAGCACCCTCATCCGGCCGACGCCTCGGCGGCGTAGCCGAACGGGATGTCGGCGGTCAGCGCCGTACCGCTTCCGGGAGTGCTCTGGAGGCTCAGCGTGCCGCCCAGGTGGCCGAGCCGCTCCCGCAACCCCGGCAGGCCGTAGCCGCGATTCACGCCGGCATCGGAGGTGAGGCCGGTGCCGTTGTCGCGGACCTCCAGCTGCACGGACGCGAGACGCCAGTCGAGGACGACCTGGATCCGGTCCGCGGCCGCGTGGTCCCGGACGTTCGCCAAGGCGCCCTGCGCGGTTCGCAGCAGGGCCGTCTCGAGCTCCGGGCCGATCGGTCGCGGATCACCCGTCACCTTGAGCTCGACTGTTGCGCCGTACTGCTGCTCCCGCCTGCACAGCTCGGCCAACGCCGCCGGCAGGCTACCGTCCGCCAGCTCCGCCGGGGTCAGGTCAGCGATCAACCGCCGAGCCTGTACGACGTTGTCGCCCAGCGTCTCGGCGACATCCCGCATCCGCTGTCGTGCCCTGGCCGGATCCGCATCCCAGTCCCGATCCGCCGCCTGCAGAAGCATCCGGCTGCCCGCCAGCTCCTGGGTGAGGGTGTCATGGATCTCGCGGGCCAGCCGGGCTCGCTCGGCCGATGCTCCCGCCTCGCGCTGCTGCTCGGCCAACTGGTCGCGGGTGGCCGCGAGGTCGTCGATCAGTTGCTGCCGCGCGGCGGTGTCCCGTTGCTGACCGGCGTACAGGGCGACGGTCGCCAGGATCGCGGCGGCCGGCGGGAGGAAGAGCTCGAAGTTGCCGGACCGGCGGAACATCGTGACCACGAGCAGGCCGGTGAGGATACTGATGGCGATGATCGCCGGTCTCGGTGGGAGAGCGCGCAGGATCAGGCAGGCCAGTGGAATCGTCAGCCACGCGTAGACCGCGGCGTACGAGGCCGGCAGGGTCATTGCCACCAGCAACCAAACGGCCGCGATCGCTGCGATCAGCACCGGCTGCCAGCTGCCGAGCCGGTGCCCGCCCCGGACCGTCAGGGCATAGCCGCCGGACAGCAGGACGCTCAGCACCAGCACCCGGTGGCACAACGGACTGTCGATGCTGAACAGGCGGACCAACGACCCGACGACGATCAGCCCGAACGCCACATGCATGGCGATCTCCAAGCGGGACACCGCGCTCCGGGACACGTCAGCCTCCTGCCGTCGAGGATTCTGCTGGCCGAGTCTAACGGCGGCTGCCAACATCGGGATCGGTCAGCGCCCTGGGTGCAGACCCAGCCAGCCGGGGCTCGGGAGGCCGGTCACCTCACCGAAGTACAGGCTGAACGTCTGGCGCCACCGCTCGACCTCGGCACGGTCGGCCATGAAAGCGGGAAATCCGTCCAGGGTGGCGTTGCGATAGGTCCAGATCGGCCGCAGGCCGGTGCCGGGAGCAACATCGGTCCGGACCGACCATCCGTTGTAGGCGGTCTGCTGCACCGCCTGGCTGAGCTGCCAGTTGAGGTAGAGCTTGGCGGCGGCCCGGTTCTTGCCCGCGGCGAAGATCGCGGCCCGCTGCCCCCAGGCCATGAACGGATCGCTCGCCGGCACGATCCAGCGCACCCGCCCGGTACCGCGCGGATCGCCGGAGCCCCCGACACCGACCACCTTCTCCCTCGCCGCGAGTGCCTTCGCCGGTGTGTCGCTGCCACGGCCGAAGGCGAGCTGCTGCTGGGCCAGCTCGGCGATCCACGCCCAGCCGTACGTCTCGGCGTACCGCTTGAAGAGGTAGAGCGTGGCGTCATCGTCGTTCGGGTACGCCGATGCGATCCGCCCGCGCCAGCGCGGATCGGTCAGGTCCTTCGGGGTGCGGGGCGCGTCCGCGCCGGCCGCCTCGGCGTCGTACGAGAAACTGAAGCTGTACACGGCAATCGCGGTCCAGGCACCGTCGCGGTCCTTGAAGCTGTTGTGGACCCGCCCGAACCCGGCGGGCTTGTAGCGCAGCAGGCGGCCTTCGCGGTTCCAGCGGTCGAAGTTCTGGACGGTCTGCAGTTGCGCGACATCCGGCACCAGTGTCCCGGTGGCGAACTGGTTGTCGATGCGGACGTCGTGGAACTTGCTGTAGTCGACGACAACGGTCAGATCGATCTCGGGGAACCTGGCCCGGAAGGCGGCCGCCATGAAGTTCTGCTGAGTGGCGGTGTCGCCACCCGCGTAGATCACCAGCTTGCCGGTTTCGGCGACCGCGGCGCGGTACAACTCATCGAGCGAGCGCGTCTCCTCAGGCCCACCTGCGGCCGTGGCCGGGCCGGCCGATCCGAGTACGGCGGCCGCACCCAGCCCGGCGCCGGCCCCGAGAATCGTCCGGCGGCCGAGTCCTCGATCGTTCATGATGAGCGGTCCTCTCTGATGGAATCCCTTACTCAGAGATCGTCGCCGTCCAGGACCGGCTCCCGCGTCCATCAGCCGGTTCTTCTCCGCGCCGAACAGCTACTCCTGGTTCATCCTTTCGGTTGAACGCAGCCGTCAGAGCGGTTTGAAGGAGACCATTTCGAGGATCAGTTCGCCGGCTTCGTCGGAGGCGGTGAGGTCTACGGAGGCCGTGATGCGCCAGTCGTGGTTGCCTTCGGGGTCGTCGATGATTTGCTGGACTTCCCAGTAGCCGGGGTGTTCTTCGACCAGGAAGAGGGCGGGACCGCGGGCGGCGGGGCCGGTGCTGACGGTGTCGTGTTCGGCGTAGTACGTCGTACCGGCTTCGGCCCAGCGGGCGGCGTCCCAGCCGGAGTCGGTGTCGAGTTGGCCCAGTTCGGCCCAGCGGTGGCGGGCTACCAGTTCGACGCGGCGGAAGACGGCGTTGCGGACGAGGACGCGGAAGGCGCGGGTGTTGAGGGTGATGCGGCGCGGGCCGACGGGGGTGACCTCGACCTCTTCGGTGATCGGGTTGGTGAGTTCTTCCCACTCGTCGAGGAGGCTGGAGTCGGTCTGGCGGACGACCTCGCCGAGCCACTCGATCAGGTCGGTGAGGTCCTCGTTCGCCTTGTCCGGTGGGACTGTCTGGCGCAGTGCCTTGTAGGCGTCGCTCAGGTAGCGCAGGACGATGCCCTCGGAGCGCGCGAGGCCGTAGTACTGGATGTATTCGCCAAACGTCATCGCCCGCTCGAACATGTCCCGTACGACGGACTTCGGCGACAGTCCGGCCTCGGCGATCCACGGGTGTGTCTGCCGGTAGATCTCCAAAGTTGCCTCGAGCAACTCTTCGAGGGGTTTCGGCCAGCTGATCTCCTCGAGCAGTTCCATCCGCTCGTCGTACTCGATCCCGTCGGCCTTCATGCCCTGGATGGCTTCGCCCTTGGCGTGGTGCAGCTGCGCCATCAGGATCGCGCGCGGGTCCTCAAGAGTCGCCTCGACCACAGAGACCACATCGAGCGCGTACAGCGGGTCCTCGGGGTCGAGCAGGTCGAGCGCGGCCAGGGCGAACGTCGACAGCGGCTGGTTGAGCGAGAAGTCCTTCTGCAGATCCACCGTCAGTCGCAGCGACCGGCCGAACTCGTCGGGCTCCGGCAGCCGCTCGACCACGCCCGCGGTCACCAGCGTGCGGTAGATCTGGATCGCGCGGCGGATCAGGTGTCGCTGCTGTTTGGTGTCCTCGTGGTTGTCCTGCAGCAGGTGCCGCATGCTCGCGAACGCGTCGCCGTCGCGGGCGATCACGTTCAGCAGCATGGCGTGGTTGACCCGCATCCGCGACTGCAGCGGTTCGGGGTCGGCGGCGACGAGCCGGTCGAAGGTGTCTTCGCCCCAGGTGACGAAACCCTCCGGCGGCTTCTTGCGCTGGACCCGGCGCTGCTTCTTCGGGTCGTCACCGGCCTTCGCGAGCAGCTTGACGTTCTCGACCACGTGATCAGGCGCCTGTACGACGACCGTGCCCGACGTGTCGTATCCCGCGCGACCCGCCCGGCCCGCGATCTGGTGGAACTCACGCGCCTTGAGGATGCGCTGCCGGCGCCCGTCGTATTTGCTGAGCGCGGTCAGCAGCACCGTCCGGATCGGCACGTTGATACCGACCCCGAGCGTGTCCGTCCCGCAGATGACCTTCAGCAGCCCCGCCTGCGCGAGCTGCTCGACGAGCCGCCGGTACTTCGGGAGCATGCCGGCGTGGTGGACGCCGATGCCGTGCATGATGAGCCGCTGCAGTGTCCTGCCGAAGCCGGAGCCGAACCGGAAATGCCCGATCAGCTCCTTGATCTTGTCCTTCTCCTCCTTCGTGCAGACATTGATGCTGGTCAGCGCCTGAGCGCGTTCCAGTGCTGACGCCTGGGTGAAGTGGACGACGTAGACCGGGGCCTGGTGGGTGACCAGCAGTTCGGCGAGCGTCTCGTGCAGCGGTGACGTGACGTACTTGTAGATCAGCGGAACCGGGCGTTCACCCGACGAGACGATCGCAGTCGGCTGGCCGGTACGGCGGGACAGGTCGATCTTGAACCGCTCGACATCACCGAGGGTCGCGGACATCAGGATGAACTGCGCGTGCGGCAACTCGAGCAACGGCACCTGCCACGCCCAGCCGCGATCCGGCTCGGAGTAGAAATGGAACTCGTCCATCACCACTTGACCGACATCGGCGGCCGCGCCCTCGCGCAACGCGACGTTCGCCAGGACCTCCGCCGTACAGCAGATGATCGGCGCGCCCGCGTTCACCGACGCGTCGCCGGTCAGCATCCCGACCTTGTCCGCGCCGAACACGTCGCACAGCGCGAAGAACTTCTCCGACACCAGCGCCTTGATCGGCGCCGTGTAGAACGTCCGCTTCCCGTGCGCGAGCGCGGCGAAGTGCGAGCCGGTCGCGACCAGGCTCTTCCCGGACCCGGTCGGGGTGGACAGGATCACGTTCGATCCGGTCATCACCTCGATCAACGCCTCTTCCTGCGCCGGGTACAACGAGATCCCCTGCTCCGCCACCCACCGCGCGAACGCGTCGTACAGCTCGTCAGGCTCGGTCGTCCCCGGCAACATCTCGGTCAGCGTCATCGGGGCCATTGTCCCTCACGCGCCGAATCGTGTTGCACACAGCTGCGACCCGGCCGCACCATGTGACGCAGGACAAAGGGTGGGGGACACCATGGCAGCGTCCGCCGGGGCGAAGACAGTGATCCAGTCCGTCGATCCGAAGCGTCTGGCGGGCTCGGCGCTCGTCGGCACGCTCACCTTGGAAGCGATCCTGCTGTTCTCGGCAGGCGCCAACAACGCCTTCACAGCCCGGCAGCTGCCCAGCCACGTGCTCGCGGTGATCGTCGGCACGCTCGGCGGCTGGATCTTCGAGCTGTTCCGGCAGCTGCTGTCGGCGACGTCCAACTCGCTCGAGGAGCTCGGCCGCCTCAACGCGAGCCTGGGCGCGCTGACCGAGCGCATCGACTACCAGGAGACCGCGCTCGGCATGCTGACCAGCTGCCCGCGGCACAAC
The DNA here is from genome assembly GCF_042674205.1 of Kribbella sp. NPDC056951. Taxonomy (NCBI): domain Bacteria; kingdom Bacillati; phylum Actinomycetota; class Actinomycetes; order Propionibacteriales; family Kribbellaceae; genus Kribbella; species Kribbella sp. NPDC056951. Next base: position 399,244 of record NZ_JBHUQZ010000006.1, on the reverse strand, counting down.
GACGCACTCTCGAAGCTGATCAGGTCCTCGATGAGTGACAACTTCCGCAACATCCCGTACGTCGGCCCGGCCGCCTACCTCGGGTATCTGCGCAGCGCCGTCGAGCACTCGGACGGTTACGAAGGGATCCAGCGCAACACTCTTCGGTGGTACCAGGAGAGCGGCGCGACGGCGTATCTGCAGGAGCTGAAGAGCAAGCGGATGAAGTTCAAGACCCGCCTGTTCGTGATCGACGACGACGAGGCCGAGCAGATGGAACGCGATCTCGCTGACGAGGAACTGCTGGCGTTCTACTGGCAGCACACCGGGGATGTCGCGAGCTACTGGATCACCGTCTCGGACTACCGGCGGAACTACCCCGCTCTGATCATTCCGCGCGACTTCGCGCTCTACGACCACACCCTGCTGATCACGTACGACGAAGACAAGCAGATCCTGTCGTTCGACGTACTGGACCCAGGGCAGTCACCGCAAGCGCAGATCTTCCGCACCCTGCACGAGCTCACCCGGCACCAGGCCGCCGCGTTCCGCCCGGTCCCACACGTCGGAGCAACAGCGACGGACGGCAGCCGGCGCTAATGGGTATCTAGGAGCCCGCGCGCAGCGGCCTCGTCCTTGGGCCAGACGTAGACGGTCCACCCGTCCTTGGTGCGGGCAGTCGTGGCCTTGATGCCGAAGTCCTTCAGCTTCGAGACCGTGATCCGGGCCTCGTTGTGGCTGTTCTCGGTCCGTACGTCGATCAGCAGGCCGAAGGAGTCCCGCTCGGCCGGGCGGTCGTCGACCCGGCGGACCAGCGAACCGCGTCTCGACTTCGAGAACGCCCACCGGCAGAGCAGCACCATCACCCCGGCGAAGGCGAGGGCCACGACGGGGAACAGGAAATACCGCTCGGCGAACACATACCCCATTCTGTCCCGAAACAAAATCTCGTGAAGCCTTGGCAACCTTCCGTGTCTCCAGGGAGTCTTTACGAACACACGCGCACTCAGCGGCCGATCACTCGGGGGCCGCCGGACGAGTGGAGGGCACGGACATGAACGCACCGACCCATGACAACGTCATACATCTGACCGGCATCCTGGACGTCCGCTCGGTAGGCGACGTCCGGCAGACTCTCAACCAGCTGATCGACACCTCGTCAGGCGACGTGATCGTCGATCTGGAAGCCGTGGACGCGGTCGACGCGACCGGCCTGGGTCTCCTGGTGGCGACCCATCGCCGCACCCAGCTCCTGGGCCGTCAGCTCGTCCTGTGGCACCCCCTCCCGTCCGTGGTGCGCATCCTGGCGGTCACCCGCCTGCACCGCATCCTGCACGTGGAGCGCACACCCCTGCCGATGACTGCCTAATGTGACCCTGAATGTGACCTAGCCCCCTGGTGACACGAGTCACGAGGGGGCGACTCACAAGCTCACACAGTCCTACTCTCGGGTACATGACGACTGGTGAGCGGGACCGGCCGTGGGTGATGCGGACGTACGCGGGGCACTCGTCCGCGGCGGAGTCGAACGCGCTGTTCCGGCGGAACCTGGCCAAGGGGCAGACGGGGTTGTCGGTGGCGTTCGATCTGCCGACGCAGACCGGGTACGACGCCGACCATCCGCTGGCCAAGGGGGAGGTCGGCAAGGTCGGGGTGCCGGTGGCGCATCTGGGGGATGTGCGGGCGCTGTTCGATCAGATTCCGCTGGCGCAGATGAACACGTCGATGACGATCAACGCGCCGGCCATGTGGTTGCTCGCGCTGTACCAGGTCGCGGCGCAGGAGCAGGGCGCGCTGCCGTCGGAGCTGACCGGTACGACGCAGAACGACATCGTCAAGGAGTACCTGTCCCGTGGCACGTACGCGTTCCCGCCGGACGCGTCGCTGCGGCTGACTACCGACCTGATCGCCTACACGGTCGCGAACGTGCCCAAGTGGAACCCGATCAACATCTGCAGCTACCACCTGCAAGAGGCCGGGGCTACTCCGGTGCAGGAGCTCGCGTTCGCGCTCTCCACGGCGATCGCCGTACTGGATCGGGTGCGAGACGGCGGACAGGTCGATCCGGAGCGTTTCGGTGATGTCGTGCAGCGCATCTCCTTCTTCGTGAACTCTGGTGTGCGGTTCATCGAGGAGATGTGCAAGATGCGTGCGTTCGTCCAGCTGTGGGACGAGCTGACGCTGGAGCGCTACGGCATCACGGACCCCAAGGCGCGACGACTCCGGTACGGCGTCCAGGTCAACTCGCTCGGTCTCACCGAGGCGCAGCCTGAGAACAACGTGCAGCGGATCGTGCTGGAGATGCTCGGAGTCACTCTGTCCAAGAACGCCCGGGCGCGTGCGGTGCAATTGCCGGCGTGGAACGAGGCACTCGGCCTCCCAAGGCCGTGGGACCAGCAGTGGTCGCTCCGGATGCAGCAGGTGCTTGCGTACGAGTCCGACCTGCTCGAGTACGACGACATCTTCGACGGCTCGCATGTCATCGCGGCCAAGGTGGATGAGCTGGTCGCCGGGGCGCGCGAGGAGATCGACCGCGTGCAGGCGATGGGCGGTGCGGTCGTGGCCGTGGAGAGTGGCTATCTGAAGAGCGCTCTGGTCGGTTCACACGCGGAGCGCTGGCAGCGGATCGAGTCCGGTGAGCAGGTCGTCGTTGGCGTCAACAAGTTCGAGAACACCGAGCCGTCGCCGCTGACCGCTGACCTGGACACTGCGATCCAGACCGTCGACCCGGCCGCCGAACAGGCCGCTCTGACCTCTCTGCGCGAGTGGCGGTCGCAGCGGGACCAGCAGGCGGTTGAGACCGCTCTGACGAAGCTGCGTGAGACCGCGAAGGGCACCGACAACCTGATGCCCGCAACGCTCGAGTGCGTCCGGGCCGGGGTGACCACGGGCGAGTGGTCCGGCGTACTGCGGGAGATGTTCGGCGAGTACCGTGCGCCGACCGGCGTGTCCGGATCGGTGGGGGTGTCCGCCGGTGGTGAGGCGATCGCAGCGGTCCGGGAGAAGGTGGCCGAGACCTCAAGCGAGTTGGGCGGCCGGCTGCGGTTCCTGGTCGGCAAGCCTGGGCTGGACGGTCACTCGAACGGCGCCGAGCAGGTCGCAGTCCGGGCCCGTGACGTCGGCTTCGAGGTGATCTACCAGGGCATCCGCCTGACGCCCGAGCAGATCGTGGCGGCCGCAGTGGCCGAGGACGTGCACTGTGTCGGGTTGTCGATCCTGTCCGGCTCGCACATGGAGCTGGTGCCGGCTGTCGTGGCAGGTCTGCGCGAGGCGGGTCTCGAAGACGTGCCGGTGGTCGTCGGCGGCATCGTGCCGGACGCTGACGCGAGGGCGCTGCTGGCGTCCGGTGTGGCGGCCGTCTACACCCCGAAGGACTACGACCTGACCGGGATGATGGCCGATATGGTCGAGGTCATCCGGGCGGCGAACAAACTTTAAGGCGCGCGAAGGATTCCCCCGGCAATCGTGGTCCAGTGGTAGGTTTCCGACGCCCGTAGTCGACATCGCCCCTCTGTCGGAGGTCCCGCCATGCCTCGGTCCTCGCTTGCCATAGTCAGCACAGTCCTCGCCGCCATCGCAGCTCTCGGCGTCAGCCCCGCGTCGGCCGATACCCAGGCCGCCGGTTGCGACGCAGCCGCCGCCGGATACACCACGGCTCTCCAGATCAACCTGCCCACGTCCGCGAACTGGCTCAACACGACGCCGCCGTACACGGTGAACAACACCGCGGCGATCGGCTCCAACTTCGATCGGGTCGGCTACTGCCTCGAGCTGAACGGCCCGAAGGGCGCTCAGTGGGTGTGGACGGCGATGGCGCCGTTCACCAGCGATGCGAAGGGGCTGGGCCTGCAGACGTCCACCGGTCAGCTCTTCCGGCAGCAGGTCGGCGACCTCGAGGTCGCGTCCAATGTGGCCGGCGTGACGACCGGAACCGGTCAGACCGGCTACATCGAGATGTGGCCGAACCAGTACAGCGGTTCCGCCAGCGGCCAGGTCCCCAACGCCTCGGCGACCACGTACGACGCTGATGACAGCCCGACGACGGTGATCGGCCACGGCACATTCCAGATCCACCAGATCGGTGCGACCAAGCCGTCGACCGTGCCTGCCAAGCCGGTGCTATCGATCAACAGGTTCTCCGAAGCGGCCGGTAAGGTCCTGGCACTCGGCATCGGTACCAACACCAGTGGGGCGCCCGACTGGACGCTGACCGACAACGCGGCGTCGTACACGCAGCGCAAGCTGACCGTCTACGCCCGCCCGTCGCTGGTGAAGCTGACCGAGATGCCCCAGGACCTGAAGCTGATTCCGCGCGACGCTCAGAACGGTGCGAACCCCGCAGTGGCCGGTGAAGTCACTGGTGCCGGGGTGGATCAGGTCGAGCTGCGTGTCACCGGCAACGGCGAGACGCAGACCTTCACAGCGCCAGCCTCAGCGCCCTTCCGGTTCACACCGCGCATCCTGGCGGGCCTATGGGACTACACGTTCGAGCTGAGAGCCACCGGGCCCGGAGTCGACCGGGTCGTGGCCAGGCGCACCGGCATCGTCTCCGGTGATGTCTACGTCGTACAAGGCCAATCGAACGCTGAGGCGGCCAAACGCACAGGTGCCGCGAACGTCGAGGAATCGCCCTACCTGAGGAGCTACGGCAGCTCGAACGCCGAAGCGGGTATCTCCGGCGCCGACCGGGTCTGGCACTACGCGACCGGCGACGTGACGCAGCAGTCCGGCTCGGCCGGCCAGTGGGCGATCCGGATGGGCCGTCGGATCGTCGACACGTACGGCGTCCCCGTGGCGCTGTTCAACGGCTCTCACGGCGGGAAGCCGGTCAGCTTCTTCCAGCGCAACGACACCACCCCGAACGACCTCTCCACCAACTACGGACGGCTGCGTAGCCGCCTGCAGGCGTCTGGAGTGCTCAGCCGGGTCAAGGGCGTGCTCTGGTACCAGGGCGAAGCGGAGAGCGACAACGCCTCAGTCCACGTCTCCGGCTTCACCTCACTGCTGGCGGACTGGCGAACCGAGATGACCACTGCGAAGTACTTCGTCTACCAGGTCCGCACGTCGCCCTGTAACAACACCACGAACATCAACCTCCGCGACGCGCAGCGCAAGCTCGGTGACACCCACAACGTCACGCTGCTGTCGACGACCGCCCTGCCCGGCCACGACGGCTGCCACTACGCCTACGCCGATGGCTACCGCGAGATGGGCGACCAGACGTTCGCCGTACTGGCTAGAGACCTGTACGGCGGCCCGTCGGCCGGTGTGGCTCCGCCGAACCCGGCCAGCGTCACCAAGAGCGGTACGACCCTCACTGTGAAGCTCCGGTCGGCTGACCCGCTGACAGTGGATGCCGGAGTGGGCGCTGACTTCCGCCTGGTCGGCTCCACCGTCACGGTCACCTCGGTGGTCTACCAAGCCGACGGCTCGCTCAAGCTGTCCCTGTCCGGTACGCCGACCGGTGCGACCGCACTCGTCTACCAGGGACACCTGAAGACAGGGCCGGCGATTACCAACGCCACCGGAACCGGACTACTCGCGTTCAGCCTGGCCATCTAGGCGCTCGTCTTCTCCTTGATCAGGTCCTCGACGGCCTTCGGGATGGTGGTCTCGAAGTCCAGCAGCTTGGCCCAGGTCAGCGTCACCGTGATGACGGTCATCTCGGTGTAGAGGCCCTTCACGCCGGCCACCCAGTCGACGTACTGGTCGTCGGTCATCACCTTGTGACCGGCGACCAGGTAGCCCTCCGGGATGCCCTGGACGAGCTCGACCTCGGCCGTGCCGCGCAGCAGCAGCACCTTGGGCGGGAAGGCGCCCTTGTCGATGGTCAGGGCGACCTTCGGGTTCTTCTTCAGCGCGGCGACCTTGGCCGACTTCGGCACGGTCGCGATGAGCAGCTTGCCGCCCTCCATCCAGAACCCGATCGGGACCACCCGCGGGTCGCCGTCCAGGCCGTCGTAGGCGAACCGGGCCGGCTCGGGGCCGTTCAGCAGCTGCTGGGAGTAGGGCTTGGCGAGGATCGTGGAGATTTCTTCGGGGGTCATTTCGAGTCCTTCCGGTTGGTGTTCTCATCAGGGGGACGAAGCCATCCGGCGGTCCTCGACATCAGTAGGTTGGGGAATTGTGGAATCTTTCGGATTCGGTCCCGGGACGGTTCAGATCGCCGACGACGGCGCCGTCGCGCAGGTCCTGCACCCAGACGGCCGTGAGGTGCTCCAGCGCGTCTGGGGCAAGGGTTTCGTCATCACCGACCGCGGCAGCCACCGCTTCGACCAGCCGGCGCTGATGCGCTGGCGAAGCACCGGAGTCGACCTCCTGTACCAGCTGGGCGACCTGGAGCTTCGGGTCGGCCGCCGCTTCGGCGACCGCTGGACTGAGACCTACGAACTCCGCAATCCGACCGCTGAGCCGGTAGAGATCGGTTCCCTGGCGATCAGTACGCCGTACCGCGACGTGTACCGCTCGAGTCGCGAGAGCCTCACCGGTGCGCTCCATGCACACGTGTGGACCGGTGGAGCGGACTCCTGGGTCTGGGCGGTTCCGATGGACGGCAGTGGTCCCGGTCTGGGGCTCCAGCTCAAAGAGGGCGAGCTCTGGGCGTACTCCGTCGAGTCCCGTGAGCACAGCAGTGGCAGCAATACCCGCGGCCACCTCTACCTGCACGTCACCGACCACGCACGCGCACCGCACGCCATGGGCGGTCAGCCGCAGATCACGCTCGCCCCGGGCGCGTCGTACCGGTGGACCTGGCAGCTCGGTTGGTACGACGACCTGCCCGCGTTTCACGCCGATCGGCAGCCACGGCTCGCTGCGGACCGATTGGCAGCCGAGGTGGGGGAGACGATCGAAGTACATGGCCATGGCTCCGTCACCGGTGCCCAGCCCGGCCTGAGGTATGTCGAGGCCGATGGTGCGCGGATCGCGTTGCTGTTCCACGAGCCGCTGCGTGTGATCGCAGAGCGTCGTGTGCGGTTCGTCCTGGATCACCAGCGTCGTCCGGAGCTGACGGACAGTCGCCAGTACGCCTTCGTCCCGTACGACGTCGACAGCGGACTGACTGTGCAGGCCAACGACTGGCGGGACTGGTCCGACGGCCGCGAGCGCATCGGCATGGCGCTACTGCTCCAGGAGGTCCGAGATCGCGGCTGGGGCGACCGTGGCGAGCTCGACGAAGCACTGGCTGGGTATGAGCGCTTCGTCCACGACTATCTGGTCGACGAGGACGGCACGGTCCAGGAAGACAGCGAGCATCGCGGCGAGGTGCGGCTCTACAACTTCCCGTGGTTCGCACGGTTCCTGCTGGGCCAGGGCGACCGGGACGGTGCCGTACGCATCCTCAACCGGTACTACGAGCTGGGCGGCGACCACTTCCTCGCCTTCGATCTAGGACCGTTACTGACCGAGCTGGGACTACATGACCATCTAGTCCGGCATGCGCGCACGTTTCTCCAGTACGGCGACGAGCTGCCGCCTCACGAGGTGAATTACGAACAATCTATGGTCGCGCCGCTCCTCGAGCTCCTGGTCGCGGCGTACCGGATTGCACCCGACCAGATCGACGCTGCCGAACTCAGCCGCCGACTGCCGTGGCTGACCGCGTTCGCCGCCGACCAGCCCGACGTACGGCTGCGACACGTACCGATTCGGCACTGGGACGGCTACTGGTTCGGACGACTGCGGCTCTGGGGTGACGTCTTCCCGCACTACTGGTCTGTGCTCAGTGCGGCCGTGTACGACGCTTGGCCGCGCGAGCTGGTCACGGAGACGCAGGCAGCCTGGTTAGACGCTGCGGCAGATGCCATCCTGCGCGCGAACCTCGTCAACTTCGCACCGGACGGTACGGCGACCTGTGCGTTCGTCTACCCGAGTTGTGTGAACGGGCAGCCGGCGCACGTCGCGGACCCGCTCGCCAACGACCAGGACTGGGCGCTGGTCTATGCCCTGCGTCAGAAAAACTCAGCGTTCTAACGATGGAAGGTGGTAAAAGCACCACAGGCGAGTGAGAGATGACACCGGCAGTTTACGAAAGATAACTACCTTTGCTGGGGTGCCGGATGGTAACTTCACGACAAGAAGGCCATCCGCCCTGGTGGCCGATCGTGGTGGGGGATGTCGCCGTGGTTGCAGGAGTCACGGCCGGCTTCAGCCGGCAGCCGCAGGACTTGTCCGAACACGAGAAGCTCGTTCGCGAGCTGCTCCCCGATGAGGTGGCCGATGCCTACCTGGACCTGACACACGCAGGTGCCCGGGTGGCGTATCCGGAGGACCCGATCGACCAGGAGCTGCTCAGTCGGCACCTGGCCTACCTGCAGCACGGACCGGACGTCGTACTGCTGCGTGCCGTCGATCCGTTGATCGCCGTGACCGGACTGCTCACTCAGGTCCACCACGAGCTCACCAAGCAGCACGACCGCCTCTTGCAGGGCTACGTCGCAGCCGCCGAGATGCATCAGCTCCAGCTACACGACCGTCGCGCCGATCAGGTGCCGTCGGTGCTGGCTCAGATGCTGACCGATCCGGACGAGCTGACTGCCCGCTGGACGACGTCGATCCACACCGTCCAGTGCACGTACCGCTCCATCCTCACTGACGAGGGCCCTCCGGCGGCGCTGCCGTCGCCGCTCAACGGTCAGTGCAGTGGCATGCAGTTCCGTGAGCTGTGCACACCGGAGTATCTGGCCGAGCACGGCGCGCACCTTGCGATCAGTGCGGGCGTCGAGGTTCGCACAGTCCGGAATCTGCCCACTCGGATGGCCATCATCGACGACCACTTCGCCCTGGTCGGTCTGGCCGGTGGCGGTAGCACTGGCGCGCTCCTGGTCCGCTCAGCGCCGCTAGTGGCTGCGCTGACGCAGTACTACGACCAGCTGTGGGAGTCCGCCACACCAGTCGTGCAGACGCAGACCAAGGGCCTAGGTGGCACCGAACGCGAAGTGCTCCGCCTACTGGTCCACGGCCTCAAAGACGACGCAATCGCGCGTCACCTGCAGCTCAGCGTGCGCACAGTACGTCGTCACATCGCCGCCATCATGGAGTTCGTCGACGCGCCGACCCGCTTCGCCGCCGGTGCGGCCGCGCAACGACTAGGTCTGCTGGGCTGACCGAACGATCGGACGCGTGGCCAGTAGCGGAAGGTGTCCACTACTGACCTGTCCGGGGCGGGGGGCGGGGCCGCACGCTGGAGCGGAGTAATCCGCCCCAGGAGGTGTCACCGCCCATGCACCGATATCCGAAGTCCCGATTCCACCGTCCTTATCCAGGCCTGAAGTCCAGGCGCTGGATCGGCGTCACCCTCGGTCTGGCGCTCGTAGCCGCCGTGCTGCAAGCTCCCGACGATTCCGCGGCCGTCCCGGCTGCACAGACGGACGTGACCGCCGAACTTCCGCTCGAACGTGATGACGAGGCAGCGGCCATCGTCACTGCCAGGACAACTGGCAAGCCGGTGCTGATCACCGGCAAGACCACCGAGACCACCGAGTACCGCGCCTTGCCCTCGGGCAAGATCGAGGCGACCGTCGCCGCCGGTCCGATCCGGATGCGGGACGAGGAAGGGGAGTGGATCGACGTCGACGTGACGCTGGTCCACCAGGCCGACGGTTCGGTCGCTCCCGAAGCTCACCCGTACGGGCTGAAGCTCGCCGGTGCCACCACCGGCAAGGGAGACCACGAACTGGTCACCCTGGGAACGACCGGCACGAGTTCCAGCCTCGGCTGGGCCGGACCGTTGCCGGCCCCCGAACTAGCCGGCAATATCGCCACGTACCGCGACGTGAAGCCCGGCGTGGACCTCGTCGTCGAGGCGACCCGGACCGGCTACCAGCAGCACCTGCTGGTGAAGAGCAAGGCTGCTGTCGCCCAGGTCAAGCAACTCCGGATGCCGTGGAAGACGGACGGCCTGACCACCAAGCTGGACGGCAAGGGCGGTCTGAAGGTCTCGTCGGGCACCGTAAGCCGCGACGTACCGGCTCCGCTGATGTGGGACTCGACCGTCGACGAGGCCTCCGGTGAGCACACCCGCACGGCGAAGGTGGGGCTGGGCCTGGCCAAGAACGCGCTGGTCCTGACGCCGGACGCCGGCTTCCTGAGCGACCCGAAGACGGTCTATCCGGTGACGATCGACCCGTCGCAGAGTTCGGGCGCGAGCTTCGACGCGTTCGTGCAGAACACCTACACCAGCGACCAGTCCGCGGCGACCGAACTGAAGCTCGGCAGCTACGACAGCGGCAGCACCAAGGCCAGGTCGTTTCTGCGGTTCGACAACCAGGAATGGCTGTGGGACAAGCAGATCCAGGCCGCCACGCTGAACCTGTGGGAAACCCACTCGTACTCCTGCGCGGCGGCGGGCTGGGAGGCATGGCGAACGGCCGAGGTCACCAGCGCGGCGCGTTGGACCGCGCAGCCGGCTGTGCTGGAGAAGGTCGGTACCTCGACCCAGACGAAGGGTTTCTCGTCGTCCTGCGGGGCCGGCTGGGTGACGATCCCGGTCACTGCCGCGTTCCAGCACACGGCGACCAACCACGCGACCAAGACGAACATCGGGATCAAGGCGGCGAGCGAGACCGAGAGCGCCGGCTGGAAGCGGTTCGCCTCCCGTGAAGCCGCAGCCAACCCGCCGTCGGTGACGGTCACCTACCAGACCAAGACCGCGGTGAACGCCCAGGCGACCGCGCCTGCGACGGCGTGCGGCACCGGTGCCGCACGGCCGTACATCTCCACCCGGACGCCGCAGTTGCGGGCCCAGATCAGTGATGGCCTCGGCGCGCCGGTGTACGGAAACTTCGAGTGGCAGCCCGTTGGTGGAGCCACCACCACGGCGACCGAAGGTCCCGGCGCATCCGGCGCCTGGCTGGGCACCACCATCCCCAGCGGTGCTTTCGTCGAGGGCGGCAGCTACGCCTGGCGAGTGCAGGGCACCGACGGTACGACGCCTGGGGCATGGTCGGCCTGGTGCGAATTCACCGTCGACACCATCGCACCCGCAAGTGCACCGACTGTCTCGTCCACGACGTACCCGGTCGGCCAGTGGTCAGGTGCGGCCGGTACGGCGGGGACCTTCACGTTCGGCGCCGCGGGCGTCGGTGACGTGGTGGCTTACGAGTACGGCGTCGACACCAACCCGCCGGACGAGGTGGTCAACGCCGCCACCCCGGGGGCGACCACCAGCATCAGCATCACTCCGACCGCGGACGGACCGCACACGTTGTGGGTCCGGACCAGGGACAGGGCCGGCAACCGTTCGCCGCTGACGGCGTACGAGTTCGCTGTCGGTGGTGGAGCGGTGATCTCACCGAAGAACGGTGACGTCAGCGCGGCCAAGACATCGATTGTCGGCGCGGGCCGGACCACGGCCACCGGTGTCACCTACCAGTGGCGTCGCGGTGATACGGACGCCTGGGTGACGATCCCGGCCGCTCACGTTCAGGTCGCCGCCGGTGGCGGTGCCGTGACCTGGCCGCTGGCGACCAGTGGCAGCGGCCAGTTCCCGAAGCTGAACTGGAACCTGGAGGCCACGTTGGCCGCGGTCGACACCCAGTCGATCCCGCGGGACGGACCGGTCCAGATCCGGGGCAACTTCACCGGTGGAACTGCTGCGTCGTCGGGCGCGGTGAAGCTCACCTTCGACCGCAACCTCGCGACGGCAGCGACCGAAGAGATCGGCCCCGGTGAGGTCAACCTGCTGACGGGCAACCTCTCGATGTCCGAGACCGATGTGTCGGTCGACTCCTACGGCAGCGACCTGACGGTCAGCCGGACCTACAACAGCCGGCAGTCGGCCAAGACCGACGACTCGGGCATGTTCGGCCCGGGCTGGATCTCCGGGGCCGTCGTGGACGAGGCCCAGACGCCGTACACGTCTCTCGATGTGTTCGGAACCCTGATCCAGGTCGGAACACCCGAGGGCGACACCGTCGGATTCACCGCTCGCGACGGTGTCAACTTCGACCCCGAGGTGGGTCAGGCGAGCCTGAAGCTGACCTATGCGAGTGCGACCGACTCGTACAAGCTCACGGACGAGCAGGGCTCGATCGTGACGTTCGGCCGGGTCACTGGGACAGCTGCGGGCCAGTACTACCCGACGGCGACCACGCTGCCGGGCAGCAACCAGATCACCACCTACAACTGGGAGAAGGTGACGATCGGCGGTGCCGAGGTGGTGCGGCCGACCCGCATGCTGGCTCCGGTTCCGGACGGGGTCAGTTGCGCGACGATGGCACGCGGCTGCCGGGCACTGAACTTCACCTACGCCACCGCGACCACAGCCACCGGCACCACCGAGGCGACCTGGGGTGACTATCTCGGGCGGGTCAAGGAGATCTCCTTCACCGCTTGGGATCCGGACCTCGCGACGCCGGCTCTGCGGACAGTGGTGGTCGCGCGGTACAGCTACGACAACGCGGGCCGGCTGCGTTCGGCCTGGGACCCGCGGCTGGACTCCGGCACCACCCACGTCGGCGACACCTACAGCTACCAGGCCGACGGTGTTCTCTCGACTGTCAGAACGGCCGGGCAGGAGCCTTGGCAGTTGAGCTACACGACACTGCCGAACGACCCCGCCATCGGCCGGATCGCCAAGGTGTCCCGCTCTGCCCTGACCGCGGGCACCGCTGTCGAAACTGTTGTCTACAAGGTGCCCCTGTCCGGAGCAGGCGCGCCGTACGACATGTCTCCCGGGCAGACCAAGCGGTGGGGGCAGTCAGAAGCGCCCACTGACGCCGCGGCTGTCTTCCCGGCCGACCAGGTGCCCAGCGGCAACCCGGCAACCGGTGCGCTGCCGTCGAGTTGGGAGCGGGCGACCGTCAGCTACCTCGATGCCAGCGGCCGGGAGGTCAACACGGCGTCACCGGGCGGCAACATCACCACAAGTTGGTTCGACGGTTTCGGTAACACCGTTCGCGCACTGACCGCGGAGAACCGCAATCGGGCACTGAACCAGTCGCAGTCGGACAACGACGCCGCGGAGCAGACCCTGGCGCAGACCTACTCCATGGTGAACAACTACTCGCTGGACGGAGAACGGCTCGAGACCACGCTGGGGCCTGAGGTAGAGGTCCGCCTCAGCACCGGCGCCACGGTCCGGGGCAAGCACCTGATTCGCAACACCTACGACCAGGGCGCGCCGGCCACTGGCGGTCCGTTCAATCTGATCACTACCGCCGAGTCGGTGGTTCGGCTCTGGGGCGCGGGCGGTACCGCGGTCGAGGCAGACCGCCGGGTCACGACCACTGGGTACAACTGGACCCTGCGCACGCCCACGGTGACGACCACCGACCCGGGAGGGCTGAACCGGACGGTCCGTAACACCGTGGACGCGGTCACCGGTCTCGACACCTCGACGACCCAGGTCGCGGGCGGTACGACCACCAACACCCCGGCCACGCAGAAGTTGATCTACTACCGGGCCACCTCCGGATCGGGGTACAGCGAGTGCGATCTCCGGCCCGAGTGGGCGAACCTGGTCTGCCGGATCCAGCCAGGTGGCCAGGCGGCCACCGGGCCTGAGCTGCCGGTCAAGGTTCAGACGTACGACATGTACAACCGGCAGCGAGTACTGGTCGAGAAGACCAGTGCCGGGACACTGCGAACCAGTACGACGAGGTTCGACGCGGCCGGCCGCGTCCTGGAGGTCGAGGTCGTCGCGGCAGCAGGCCTCGGTACGGCGGTTCCGATCCAGCGCAACGTCTACGACCCGCTGACCGGCAACGTGCTGCGGAGCCAGTCGGTATCCGCCGGCACGGTCACCGCCGAGATCGTCCGCACCTACGACACCCTCGGCCGGGTCACCTCCTACAAAGATGCCGACGGCAACTTGTCCACCACTACCTACGATCTGCTCGGCCGGGCGGCGACCACCTCGGACGGCAAAGCCACCCGAACCCACGGGTACGACAATCGCGGTCTGCTCACTTCGGTGACCGACAGCCACACCGGCACCTACACCGGTAGTTACAACGCTGACGGACTGCTCGTCGGTGAGACCTGGCCCAACGGGGTCAAGGTCGACACCCGGTACGACGAGGCCGGCGAAGCGGCCGGTATCACCTACAGCAAACCAGGCTGTGCCTCCGGCGACTGCACGTTGTTCAGTGAGTCGCTGACCGGTTCCGCCACCGGCCAGACGGCCCGGCGGGTGTCCACCCTGTCCAGTCAGCTCTACCGCCAGGACGCGGCGGGCCGGGTCACCTCGGTCGAGGAGATCGTCGGTGAGAAGTGTGTGACCCGGACCTACGAGTTCAGCACTGCGACGGACCGGACAAGTAGCTCCGAGTACGGGCCGGCTGCTGACGGCAGTTGCCAGACGACGACCCCGGCGGCTTCGCGTACCTGGACGTACGACACGGCGAACCGGGTCACCACCGCCGGCTACGCGTACGACGCTCTCGGCCGGACCACGACACTGCCGGCGATCGACACGGGAGCACCCGCGGCCGGGAACGTGACGGCCACCTACCACGCGGACGACCTGGTCGACACGGTCACCCAGGGCAGTCGCACGACGGACTACACCGTCGATGTCACCGGTGAGCGGATCCGGTCCTGGACCGACAACTCGACCGGCGAGGTGGTGACGAACGTCAATCACTACGACGGTGACGACGATTCACCGGTGTGGACCCAGGAAGGGACGACCCGATTCACCCGGGTCATCCCGGGCCTGTCCGGCCTGACCGCGATCCTCGACAGCGACTCCGCCGTAGCGGATTGGCAGATCTCCGACCTGTCCGGCGACATCGTGGCCACCATCCACAGTGGTGACGAGGGGTTGTCCAGCACCAGCGAGGCCGACGAGTACGGCCAGCTCGGCGACTCCGAAGCCGTCGGCAAGCAGCGCTACGGCTGGCTCGGCGCGCAACAACGAGCCGCGGACGCGCCGTCCGGGATCGTCTTGATGGGTGTCCGGCTCTACAACCCGACCACCGGGCGCTTCCTGCAGACCGACCCGATCTGGGGGGCCGGCTGCAACGCGTACGAGTACACCTGCGCCGATCCGGTGGACAAGACCGACCTGGACGGCAAGTGGATGTGCTGGACCAAGAAGTGTGTGGCCAAGGCACTCGCGAAGAAGTTGAAGGAACTCAAGAAGAAGATCAAGCGCAACAAGTACGTGCGGTGGGTCTGGCGCAAGGTCGTCAAGAACAAGTACGTGAAGGCCTGTATCAAGGGCGCCGGTGGGGCAATGCTGCGGAAGTCCTTCTGGGCGAAGTTCCGGAAGCTCCCGTACAAGATCGGCCGCTGGGGTGCGCAAGGCTGCGCGTTCGGCGTCGTCAGTACCTACGCCTGGAAGCGGGTGAAGGAATGGCGGCCCAAGTACCCCTTCCCGCATCACGGGACGTACGGCTGAGCCACTGGACCACTGAACTACTGAACTACTGATCCGACCCCGGGCGGCCCGCTGACGGGCCGCCCGGGGTTCCGCCCAGAAAGGCCATCCGCATGTCTCCTGATTCCAGAGCGCGCTGGATCGGCGCGGCCGTCGGCCTGGCTCTGGTGGCCGGCCTGCTCCACGAACCGGCGACCGCCGTACCGGTCGAGCAACCTGCTGTCAGGCCGCTGGAGCGTCCCGACGAGGCGGCTGCTCTCAGCACCGCCAGAACGACCGGCAAGCCGGTGCTGATCGCCGGCCTGACCACCGACACCACGGAGTACCGCGCGCTGCCCTCGGGCAAGCTCGAGGCGACCATCGCCGGTGGTCCGGTTCGGATGCGCGATGCGTACGGCGCGTGGATCGCCGTCGACCTGTCGTTGGTCCGGCAGGCCGACGGCTCGGTCGCTGCGAAGGCCCATCCGTACGGGCTGAAGCTGTCCGGGCCTGCCGGCCAGGGGGATCACGACCTGGTCGCACTCGGCACGCCGGGCAGGCGTTCCACTCTTGGTTGGTCCGGTCCGCTGCCTGCTCCGGAGATCGACAGGACCAAAGCCACCTATCGCGAGGTGAAGCCCGGTGTCGACCTGGTCGTCGAAGCGACCAGGACCGGCTACCAGCAGCACTTGCTGGTGAAGAACCGGCAGGCCGCAGTACAGCTGCAGCAGATCAGGATGCCGTGGAAGACGGACGGTCTGACCACGAAGCTCGACGGAAAGGGCGGTCTGAAGATCTCGG
Source organism: Kribbella sp. NPDC056951 (assembly GCF_042674205.1). Classification (NCBI taxonomy): domain Bacteria; kingdom Bacillati; phylum Actinomycetota; class Actinomycetes; order Propionibacteriales; family Kribbellaceae; genus Kribbella; species Kribbella sp. NPDC056951. The sequence goes on along the minus strand of NZ_JBHUQZ010000006.1, from coordinate 383,163 downwards.
CGGGCCGCGAGAGCCGCGACGTACCGGCTCCGCTGATGTGGGACTCGACCGTCGATCAGGCGTCGGGTGAACACCTCAGGCGAGCGCCGGTGGGGCTCGGGCTCGCCAAGGGTGCGCTGCTGCTGACGCCCGACGCGTCGTTCCTGACCGATCCGAAGACCGTCTACCCGGTCACCATCGACCCGTCGCAGAGCTCGGGCGCGAACTTCGACGCTTTTGTCCAGTCCAGCTACAGCACCGACCAGTCCGCCGCGACCGAGCTGAAGATCGGCACGAACGACAGTGGCGCCAACAAGGCCAAGTCATATCTGCGGTTCGACAACCAGGAATGGCTGTGGGACAAGCAGATCCAGGCCGTCACGCTGAACCTGTGGGGGCATCACTCGTACTCCTGCACGGCCAGGGGGTGGGTGGCGTACCGGGTCGCTGCCGTGTCGAACACGGCTCGCTGGACGAATCGGCCGGCGCAGTACGAGCAGGTCGGAACCTCGACCCAGACCAAGGGCTGGGGAAGCGCCTGCGCCGACGGCTGGGTGACGATCCCGGTGACCGCGGCGTTCCAGTACACGGCGGCGAACAAGCTGACCAGTACCAACATCGGGATCAGCGCGGCGAGCGAGACCGACAACCTGGGCTGGAAGCGATTCGCGTCCCGCGAGGCCACGGCCAACCCGCCGTCGGTGACGGTCACCTATCAGACCAAGACCGCGGTGGATGCCGTGGCGACCGCGCCTGACACCACCTGCGCCACCGGCACGGACCGGCCGTACATGTCCAGCCTGACTCCGCAGTTGCGGGCGCAGATCAGCGACACTCTGGGAGCCCAGGTGTATGGCACCTTCGAGTGGAAAGTGGTCGGCAGCACCGTCAGCACCACCACGACCGAAGGTCCCGGCGCCTCTGGATCCTGGCTGGGCACCACCATCGCCGACGATGCCTTCACCGAAGGCAGCAGCTACGCCTGGCGTGTCCGAGGCACCGACGGCACGTCTCCCGGCGAGTGGTCGAACTGGTGCGAGTTCACCGTGGTCACCATGTAGCCCTGTTTCACTGCAGGCTCGGTAAGAGCTTCTGCAGCGAGTCCATCAGATGCGCGTGCACGCTGGTCCCGTAGGAGATGCGGTGCGCACCGGCCGCGATCAGCTCGGCCGGCGTCGGTCCGTCGATTCCGGCGTGCGCGTTGATCGGACCGCCGATTTCACTGACCAGCGACGGCAGTGCGTCGAGTGGCGCGAAGATCGGGTAGATGCAGTCCGCACCGGCCCGCCGATAGATCCGTCCACGCGCGACGGCGTCGGCGGGTGTACCCGCTACCAGGAACGTGTCCACCCGGGCGTTGATGACCAGGTCGGCACCAGCAGTCGCGCGCACCTCGGCGAGGTAGTCGGCGAACTCCACCGGATCCACCAGCCCAGTCGACAACGAGTCCTCGAGGTTGCAGCCGACCGCACCGGTCTCCAGCAACCGCTCGGCGAACTCCTTGGCCGGCAGACCGTACCCGGCCTCCATATCCGCAGTCACCGGTACCTCAACAGCCCGTACGACGCGCGCCACCGCGGTCAGCATCTCCGCAGCCGGTGTCAGCTGACCGTCGTCGTACCCGAGCACGCGCGCCATCGCGCCACTGCTGGTCGCGATCGCGGGTGCGCCGCCGGCGGCGATGATCCGGGCGCTGACCGGGTCCCACGCGTTCGGCAGGATCAGTGGTGGGCCCGAGTGGTGCCGGGCCCGGAACGCCTCGGCGGTCATGGCTTGTAGTGGCCCGGGGCCATCTTGCCGGTGATGCCGACTCTGTTCCACGCATTGATCATGATGATCAATGCGATCAACTGTGCAAGTTCCTTCTGGTCGAAGTGCTCGGCGGCCAGGTTGTAGACCGCGTCCGGTACATGGCCGTCGCTGACCAGCGTGATCGCTTCGGTCAACTCGAGTGCGGCCTGCTCCTGCTCGGTGAACAAGTTGCGGGACTCGCGCCAGACCGGCAGCAGGTTCAGCTTCTGCTGCGGGCCTTCGCCGGTCAGGTAGTCGAGGCTGTGCATATCGGTGCAGTAGGCGCAGCCGTTCAGCTGGGAGGCGTGCGTCCGGATCAGGTTGGCGAAGTTCGCGTCGAGGCCGGTGGCGGAGACCTCGTCCAGTGCGTTCAGTGCCTGGTAGAACTCGGGGACCAGCATGGCCAGCTTGACCCGGCGCGTTGTCGTTGTGCTCATGGCTCCAACCTAGAGGTGGATCGGCCCAGGTGTATGGTCCACTTCCATGGAAGATTCAGGGGCCAATTCCGCCGGCGCTGATCTACACCTCGACCTGGCCGCCTCGCGCGGCCGCAACGACCTGGTCCAGGCCCTGCACGCCTCGATCCGCAGCGGACGGCTCCCGGCCGGGACCCGGCTGCCCTCGTCCCGCTCACTCGCCAAGGACCTCGGCATCGCCCGGAACACGGTCGCCGACGCCTACGGCCAACTCGTCGCCGAAGGCTGGCTGACCGCCAGACAGGGCTCCGGCACAGTCGTCGCCAGCCGCGCCACCATCGCCCCGACCCCGATCGCGACCCTTCCGCCGATCCGGACCTACCGCTACGACCTGACCCCCGGCTCACCCGACGTCTCGACCTTCCCACGCGGTGAGTGGCTAGCCGCGGCCCGCAAGGCCTGGCCGGCTGCCCCGAACGAGGCGTTCGGCATGGGCGACCCCCGCGGCCGAATCGAACTTCGCCGTACCCTCGCCGACTACCTCGCCCGAGCCCGCGGCGTACGGGCCGATCCGGAACGCATCCTGATCTGCTCCGGCTACGTCCAGGCCCTCAGCCTGCTCTGCGAAGCAGTCCACAACCTCGGCGGTACGACGGTCGCCACCGAGGAGTTCGGCTACGACCTGCACCGCGACGTCATCCGGGCGCGTGGCTTGCGACCCGTCCCGCTCGCACTCGACGAGTACGGCGCCGACGTGTCGCAGCTGACCGGCCAAGCCGCGCTACTGACCCCCGCGCACCAGATGCCGACCGGCGTCCCGCTCTCGCCAGAACGCCGTACGGCGGTGGTCGAGTGGGCGGCCAAGTCCGGAGCGGTGGTGATCGAGGACGACTACGACGGCGAGTTCCGCTACGACCGGCAGGCCGTGGGAGCCCTGCAGGCACTGGACCCGGAGCGAGTCGTCTACACGGGCACCGCCAGCAAGAGCCTCGCACCGGGCGTGCGGCTCGCGTGGATGGTCCTCCCGCAACACCTGCTCGAGCCGGTGATCGCCGTCAAGCGTGTCGCCGACTACCAGACCGGCACGCTCGAACAGCTCGTCCTCGCCGAGTTCATTGCCTCCGGCCACTACGACCGGCACGTACGGCGGTCGCGCCTGCACTACCGCCGTCGCCGCGACCGCCTCGTCGAACTGCTCGCCGAACGAGCCCCGAACGTCAAGGTCGCCGGAATCGCGGCCGGCATGCACGTACTACTCGACGTACCCGGCGATGCCGACGAGATGGTCGAACGCGCCGCCCGCCAAGGCCTCGGCCTGACCAGCATGAGCACCTACCACTTCGCCCCGACCCCAGCCACCCGCCAAGCCGTCATCGTCGGCTACGGCACCCCGCCCGACCACGCCTACCCAGGTGCCCTCGACCTGCTGTGCCAAGTCCTAGGCGTCTGAAATCGCAGCAGCCAAGGCGCGGATCCCGCTCGGGCCGACCCGGCAGCAGCCGCCGATGTACTTAGCTCCGGCAGCGGCCCAGCCCGGTGCGAGATCGGTGAGAGTCTCCGACGAGCCGGTCCAACCGCGGGCGTCGGCGTCCCAGATCTCCCCGCTGTTGGGGTAGACCACAGCAGGCTTGCCAGTCATTGCGATCGCCGGACCGACCTCTTCCGGCGCGCAACAGTTGATGCCTACGGCAACCACCTGGTCGATGGCACCGAGCGCGAACGCATCGGCCAGCGGCTGCCCCGCCCGCGTACGGCCGTCGGCCGCGCTGTACGACAGCCAGGCCGGGAAGTCGAGCTCCTGCAACAACTGAACCAGTACCTCGGCCTCGTCGACATCAGGAATCGTCTCGACGGCGAGCAGGTCGGGCCCGGCGCCGATCAGCAACTCCAGCCGCGGCCCGTGGAAATCACGCAGCGCCGACGCACTGACGCCGTACCGACCGCGATATTCGGAGCCATCGGCAAGGAACGCGCCGTACGGACCAACCGATGCGGCGACCAGCCGCTCACCACCGAACTCGTCGCGAACCTCCTGAGCGATCCGCACACTCGACGCGATCAGCCGTTCGGCCTCCGCGACCGGTACGCCGGCCTGCGTAAACCCGGGCACACTCGCCTGGTAACTGGCGGTCGTCGCAACCATCGCACCGGCCTCGAAGTACGCGCGGTGGACGGCGGCGATCTCCGCCGGGGCGTCCCTCAGCAGCCGAGCCGACCACAGCGCGTCGGACAGGTCGTGACCGCGGTCCTCGAGCGCGTTCGACAGGCCGCCGTCGAGGACGATCCCCTGCTCAGAGTGCACTGCCTCAGAGCCCATTCGTCAACGCCAGAACCTCGTCGGCGCAACCCCACGACAGGGTGACGCCGGAACCGCCGTGGCCGTAGCAGTGGATGACCTTGCCCACCAGTTCACACCGCACAGACGGCCGAGCCGGGCGGAGTCCGACCCGCGCCCGCAAAACCGTTGCCTTACGCAACTGCGGCACTAGTTCGGCGGCGCGCTCCAGAATCGCCGTACTGACTGCTGGGTCCGCGGCCAGGTTCCAGTCACCCGCCTCGCTCGTGCCGCCGACGATCACATCGTTCGAGCGCGGAATCACGACGGTGGAGTCGGCGATCAGCCATTCGGACAAACCGCACTGCGCAACGGTCAGCACCTGCCCGCGCACCGGCGTCACGGTCGGATCGGCCGCGGTCAGCCGGGCGCCGAGACCGGTGCAGTTGACCACGAGATCGGCCGAGCTGGGCAATCCCGACAAGGCCGCGCGAGTCAACGTGCCACCGGCGTTCTCGAGGCGTTTCACCAACGACGGCAAGTACTGCGGCATCTCGATCACCGGCGCGGTGAACGCCCACCCGTCCGCGAACCCCGTCGGCGGCGACGCGACCCGAGTCAGATCCGGCAGGACGTCTGCCCACGCCGGATCCGGAGTCCGCTCCTCGAGCAGCTCACGCCCGTGCCGCAACTGCACCGACGGCTCATGATCGGCCAGCTTGGTGAACTCGTCGTACGACGCCTTGGCCCACGCGGCCACCCGGTCAGCGGGCTCGGCCAGGTAGGGACCCCAGATCGCGCCTGCCACCGAAGACGTGGTCTCCAGCGGCAGGTCACGAGCCAGTACTGCCACCTCGTAACCGTTCTCGGCCAGCCGAACGGCACAGGTCAGTCCGATGACACCGGCACCCACCACGATCACGCGCATACGCACAGTGTCGCTTAGTGCAGGTCAACCGCCAACGAGTAGAAGCGGGTGATCTGGGTTGCGCCGTTGTTGTCGTCCGACAGCAGGTACAACTGCCGACGCCCGCCAGGCAGGTGACCACCGAGCGCGAGTGCCTCGACGTTGTCCAGCAACGGATTCGGCTGCGGCTGCTTGGCGACCGCACCGGACGGCGGGCAGTTCACCAGATCGAACAGCAACTTCTTCTGCACGAACGTCTTGTCCGGCGCGTCCTTGAGCGAGGCCTGCGCCGTCACATCGGTTGCGTGCCGCAACGACACCGTGAACACCCGGATGGTGTTCCCAACGCCCGCCACGAAGGTCCGCTCCATCGAGACCAGCTCGGACGGGTTCACCCAGGCCAGCTCGACCAGCGAGAGCCCCGGGTCGGTGTGGTACGCGTACTGCGCGGCAACCCGGTAGTCATGTCCGGAGAAACCGGCGTACCGCAGGATCCGGTTCCGGCCGCGCCCATCGGCATCCCGACCGTCAGGTCCGAGCGGCTCCTCCATGCCCGCGAACACCGACCGCCCGTCCCGGCTCGCGGTCAGCGACTCGAAGGTCCCGTTCGAGACCGCCTCACCGGCCGGCGCCACCTGGAACCGTGCCGGCACCGGCAGCGACCCGATCTGCAGACCATCGGACAGCCGGAACCGCCGGATCGACGGCTCGCGCTCGGACGTCGCGAGGACGGTTCGCTGACCGCGCTCGACGACCAGTCCCTCGCCATCGAAGTCCTGTCCGGTGTACGGCGTACCGTCCGGGCGCTTGAGGATCGTGATCCCGTCGACGCTGACGGTCGGCTTGCTACTGATCTTCAGGTCGAAGACGCGCGCGGGAGTGGTCCCCACGTTGTCGACCAGCGCAATCGCGCTGTGCGGACCGGTGACATTGAGCGCGGACAACCCGGAGACGGGCTGCCCGTCGTACGTCGTCTTGTTCAGTGCGTCGCTGAACCCGAGAAACCGGGCATCCGGCGAGCAAGCTCCACCGGCGCGGTGATCAGCAGCGGTGGCGGTGAGTGGCGTGGTGAGAGTGGTCAGAACAACAGCTGTGGCGAGCGGCTTCTGCCAACGCATTCCAGACTCCTCGATCAACGAGAGATGAACATCAGCGCACCAGACAGGGGCGCTTCGGATCGAATGCCCAGTCCTTCATCACATACTGCATGGCCACCGAATCGTCGCGCGCACCGAGTCCATGTTCGAGGTAGAGAGCGTGAGCCGCGGCGAGCGCATCACGGTCGAGATCGACGCCAAGCCCAGGCCGCGTCGGTACGGCGATTGTGCCGTCGACGATCTGCAGCGGCTCCTTCGTGAGCGCCTGACCGTCCTGCCAGATCCAGTGCGTGTCGAGCGCGGTGATCTCGCCCGGAGCCGCCGCTCCGACCTGGGTGAACATCGCCAGCGAGATGTCGAAGTGGTTGTTCGAGTGCGAACCCCAGGTGAGCCCGAAGTCGTTGCAGAGCTGGGCAACGCGCACCGAACCGGCCATCGTCCAGAAGTGCGGATCCGCCAGCGGGATGTCCACGGCGTCGGTTCGTACCGCCTGGGCCAGCTCACGCCAGTCGGTCGCGATCATGTTCGTGGCTGTGCGCAATCCCGTCGTACGGCGGAACTCGGCCATCGTCTCGCGGCCGGAGAACCCAGGTTCGGCACCACACGGATCCTCGACGTACGCGAGCACGTCGTCCAACCCGTTGCACAAGGCAACGGCCTCGCGAACCGGCCACGCGCCGTTCGGATCGATCGTGATCCGCGCCTGCGGGAACCTGTTGCCAAGTGCACGGATCGCCTCGAGCTCGACCGCGCCCTCGAACACCCCGCCCTTCAACTTGAAGTCCGCGAATCCGTAGCGCTCCTGCGCCGCTTCAGCCAACGCCACCACAGCCTCAGGCGTCAACGCAGGCTGCCGCCGCAACTGCGACCAACGATCGTCGCCGGCATCATGCAGGTAAGGCAGATCGGTCTGCCCCGGATCGCCGACATAGAACAGATAACCAAGCACCGGTATGGCGTCCCGCTGCTGACCGTCGCCCAGAAGCTCAGCCACCGGTACGCCGAGATGCTGTCCGAACAAGTCGAGGAGTGCCGACTCGAGCCCGGTCACCGCATGCACCGTCGTACGGAGATCGAATGTCTGCAACCCGCGACCACCCGCATCCCGATCCGCGAACGACGTCGCGACCGAGCGCAGTAGTTGGCGGTACCGCGCGATCTCCTGCCCGACCAGCAACTCCGCGGCCTCCGTGATCGTGCCCGCAATCTTGGCGCCACCCGGCACCTCGCCGAGCCCGGTGTTCCCCGAGCTGTCGGTCACGATCACCACGTTGCGAGTGAAGAACGGCCCGTGGGCACCACTCAGATTGAGCAGCATGCTGTCGTACCCGGCCACCGGAACGACCTCGACCGACACCACCCGTGGCGTCATTTCACGCGGCCGATCAACGCGGTGAGCTGGGTCAGCTCGTCCTCGGTCAGGTCCTGCAGTGGCGGTCGCACCGGGCCGGCCGGGCGGCCGATCGCCTTCACGCCGGCCTTCACGATCGAGACGGCGTACCCCTTCGTGCGATCGCGAATGTCGAGGTACGGGATGACGAAGTCGTTCAGCTTGCGGTAGACCGCATCCCGATCCTGCGCGAGCACATCGGCGTAGAAGCCGAGCGCGAACTCCGGTACGAAGTTGAAGATCGCGGACGAATACGTGCTGACGCCCAGCTGCAGCAACGGCAGCGCGAACGTCTCCGCAGTCGGCAGTCCACCGATGTAGGTCAGCCGATCGCCGACGCGGGCGTAGGTCCGCGTCATCATCTCGACGTTGCCGACCCCGTCCTTCAGGCAGACCAGATTGTCGTTGCGGTCGGCAAGCTCCGCGACCGAGACATCGTTGAGGATCGCGTTCGCGCGGCTGTAGACGGTGACGCCGAGACTCGTACTGCGGCACACGGCCGACACGTGCTCGACGAGCCCGCGCTGACCGGCCTCGGTGAGATAGGGAGGCAGTAGCAACAATCCGTCCGCACCCGCGGCCTCGGCGGCCTGCGCCTGGGCGATCGCGGTCGCGGTCCCGCCGGTGGCCGGTGCGATCACCGGCACGCGCCCGGCGACCTCGGAGACGGCCGCACGAACGACGGTGTCGATCTCGACCGGGGTCAGCGAGAACCCTTCCCCGGTTCCACCCGCCGCGAAGAGCCCGGCGACGTCGTACTGGCTGAGCCAGGACAGGTGCTCGCGATAGGCCGGCTCGTCGAAGCTCAGGTCGGCACGGAAGTGCGTGACGGGGAACGAGAGCAGGCCGGTCTTCAGCTGGGCAGCGAGTTCGGTGGGAGTCACGCCGGTCAGCCTAGGAACGTCGGTGGATACCTGTCCAAGTCTGTTTGTGGATCTATTGATGCTCTGAGAGCATCGCTCGCACTCGCCGCAGCACCGGATTGGCCGACTCGCGATGCCAGATCGCGTGCAGCTCGACCGGTTCACCGGCCAGCGCGATCTCTTGATAGGCGACCCCTGGTACGCCGAGATCGCGCGCCGACTCGGGGACGAGCGCGACCCCGCGACCCGCCGCGACCAGCAGCACGACGGTGAGCACCTGCTGCACGCGCTGGGTGATGCGGTGCTGGGACCCGGCCAGGAACCGAATGGTGAGCTCATGGAAGTAGCCGGCGCGAACGGGGTCATAACTGATCACCTCTTCCGCAGCGAAGTCAGCCGCGGTGAGTGGGCGCTCAAGCGCGGTCAACGGGTGCTCTGCAGGCAGGGCAGCGCACAGTGGCTCCCGAGCCACCACCAGTGAGTCGAGAAGGTGCGGGTCGTACGGCGGCCTTCCGAGCGCGAGGTCGAGTTCGCCGTGCAGCAGCCCGTCGATCTGAGCCGACGTGACCCGCTCATGCAGGATCACGTCCACCTCAGGCAGTTCGTCGGACACCCGGCGCAGGAACGGGCCGAGCGTCCGGATCGCCGACACCGCGGTGAAGCCGAGCCGCAGCGTCCCGGCTGCTCCCTGGTCGACGCGGCGAGCGAGATCACCCGCAGTCTCGACGAGCGCCAGCATTCGCAGGGCCTCGCCCAGGAACGCCTGCCCGGCCTCGGTCAGGACGACGCGGCGGTTGTCCCGCTCGAACAGCCGGACCCCGACCGCGCGCTCCAGCTTCTGCACCTGCCGGCTCAGCGGCGGCTGGGTCATGTTGAGTCGCTCGGCCGCCCGGCCGAAGTGCAGTTCCTCGGCGACCGCCACGAACGCGGTCAGCTGGTCCAGCGAGAACATGATTCCCGAAAGGTATCACTCGATGCATAAACAACCTTGGACAGGCATCGACGGGTCTCCCTACGCTCACGCAAACGGGGCCGAACCAGAGGAGGATCTTTGATGAGGCTCAGCCATGTCGTGGCAGCCGGAGCGACGGTTGCGCTCGTCGCGGGTTGTGGAGGCGTGAAGACGACGTCGACCGGCGGTGACGGCGATTACCCGACCGGCAACATCCAGATGAGTGTCGGTGCCGCGCCTGGTGGCAGCACCGACCTGATCACCCGCGCGATCGCCGAGGGTCTCGGCAAGGAGCTGGGTGTCTCGGTGCCGGTGGTGAACAAACCCGGTGCGAACGGCGCCCTGAACGCCAAGGAACTGCAGTCGGCCAAACCCGACGGCTACAAGATCGCGGTCCAGAACGCGTCGCTGTTCACGATCACCCCGCTGGCGGTCTCCGCCAACGAGGCCGTGAAACTCGACGACTTCGACCTGATCGGCGGCATCTCCCAGGACGACTACGTCCTGCTCGCCCCGGTCGCGTCGGCCGCCAAGTCGATCGACGACCTGAAGAAGTCCGGCAAGAACATCAAGTACGGCACCACTGGGGTCGGGACCGGCGCGCAGCTCGCGGCCGCGCTGACGTTCAAACAGGCCGGCATCCCGGCGACCGACGTACCGTTCGATGGTGGTGCGCCCGCGCTGACCGCGTTGCTCGGCAGCCAGGTCGATGTCGCGACCATCCAGGTCGGCGACAGCATCGCGCAGATCAAGGCGAAGAAGGTCGTGCCGCTCGCGGTGTTCTCGGCCGAGCGGATCAAGTTCCTGCCCGACGTCCCGACGGCCAAGGAACAGGGATACGACGTGGTCGTGTCGCAGTACCGGTTCCTGACCGCGCCGAAGGGGACGCCGGACGCGGTCAAGACCAAGCTCGGTGAGGCGGCGAAGAAGACCTTCGCAACCGAGTCGTACAAGCAGTTCAACGACAACCACTGCCTGACGCCGATCGAGGGTTCGCCGGACGAGGTCCGCAAGATCCTCGACGAGTACGCGACGAAGTACAAGGCACAGCTCGACCAGTTCCAGATCTCGCTCGGCGCGAAGAAGTGAGCGAACTCGTCGAGGACCGTCCACCAGCTGCGGGCCCGCGGTCCCAGCTGGGTGCGGCGGTCGTGACGGCGGCGATCGGCGTCTTCGGGCTGCTCGGGTCCCTCGCCCTCGGTCTGGGCAAGCTGACCGCGCCTGGTCCCGGGTTGTGGCCGTTCGCGGTCAGCGTCCTGATCACCGTGCTGTCGGTGGTACTCGCGCTGACCGGGCGGCACGGGACGGACACCGAACGGTTCACCGGCGCGAGTGTGCTGACCGCCGTCTCGGTGGCAAGCCTGGTGCTGTTCGCGGTGCTGCTGCCAGTGATCGGTTTCGAGATTCCGTCGGTCCTGCTGGTGTTCGGCTGGATGCGCTTCCTGGGTAAGGAGTCCTGGGTGTCGTCGGCGGCTGTCAGCGTCGGCACGGTGGCCGCGTTCTACGTGTTGTTCGTCGTACTGCTCGAGATCCCGTTGCCGCGGTTGATCTGATGGACCTCTTCAACCCCGTGATCGACGGCTTCGGCGTCGTCCTCGAACCCACCAACTTGTTGTACTGCTTGATCGGCGTCGTGATCGGGATGCTGATCGGCGTCCTGCCCGGACTGGGGCCAGCGGCAACGATCGCGATCCTGCTACCGGTCACGTACGGCGCCGAACCGGTCTCCGCGATCATCCTGCTGGCCGGCATCTTCTACGGCGCCCAGTACGGCGGCACGATCACGTCCGTCCTGCTCCGCCTCCCGGGCGAGGCGTCGTCGGTGGTCACCGTGTTCGACGGCTTCGCGCTAGCCAAACAAGGGAAAGCCGGTACGGCGCTCGGTGTCGCGGCGATCGGGTCGTTCATCGGCGGCACGGTGTCGATCATCGGGCTCACGCTGTTGGCCCCGGTCGTAGCCGAGGTCGCGCTCGACTTCGGCCCACCCGAGTACGCAGCGCTGTCGCTGTTCGGCGTACTCCTGGTCGCGACCGTCGGTAACGGCGGCCGGACCAAGGCGGTGATCGCCGCCGGACTCGGGTTGCTGCTGGCAACGGTCGGGAGGGACACCTTCACCGGTGCGAGCCGGTTCACCTTCGACACCCTGAACCTTGCCGACGGCATCGACTTCGTCCCGATCGCGATGGGTCTGTTCGGCCTCGGCGAGATCCTGCACAACCTGGAGGAACGGCACCGCGCGCTGCAGGAGCCGGCGAAGGTCACGAACGTCTGGCCGTCCCGCGCCGATCTCCGCCAATCCAGCGGTGCGATCGGTCGCGGCTCGGTGATCGGGTTCATCCTCGGCGTGCTGCCAGGCGGCGGTGCGACACTCTCCTCGCTGGTCGCCTACGCGGTCGAGAAGCGTCGGGCCAAGAATCCCGAGCGTTTCGGGAAGGGTGCGATCGAAGGTGTCGCGGCACCGGAGACGGCGAACAACGCGGCCGCGACCTCGTCGTTCATCCCGCTGCTCACCCTCGGCATCCCGGCCAACGCGACGATGGCGCTGATGTTCGGCGCGCTGCTGATCCAGGGCATCCCGCCGGGTCCGCAACTGGTGTCGGAACACCCGGACCTGTTCTGGGGCGTGGTCAACTCGATGTACATCGGCAACATCCTGCTGCTGATCATGAGCATCCCGATGGTCGGTCTGTTCGTGAAGATCCTCCGGGTCCGGCCGGCGATCCTCGCGCCGATAACGGTGCTGATCACACTGCTGGGTGTCTACACCGTGAACAACCAGGTCTTCGACATCTTCCTGGTGATCGTCTTCGGGGTGCTCGGCTACCTGATGAAGAAGTTCGGCTTCGAACCTGGTCCGCTGGTGCTGGCGTTCGTACTCGGGAGCGTGATGGAGACCGCCGTGCGGCAGTCGCTGCTGATCTTCGGCGGGAACCCGGCCGGCTTCTTCACCCGGCCGATCTCCGGCACGGTGCTGGCTGTCCTGATCGTCGTGCTCGCGCTACCGGCCGTCCGATTGCTGATCCGACGTTCTCAAGACTCTTCGAGAGATAAGGACCCTGTGTGAGCAGGATTTCTAGGATCGAACTGACCCCGGTCGCCTTCGCGGACCCGCCGCTGCTGAACGTCTCCGGCGTCCATCAGCCGTTCGCGCTGCGGACGATCGTGCAGGTCTGGACCGACGACGGCAACCACGGACTCGGCGAGACCTATGCGGACGACACTCACCTGGCCCGGCTCGAGGCGGTGGCCGCGGTCCTGCCCGGGCTGGACACCTTTGACGTGAACGGCCTGCGGCAGCGGGTCGCAGCGGTCCTGGCCAAGGACAGCGGCGCCGAAGTCGGTGGGATGCTCAACCTGCAGGACCCGGTCGACGTCGTACTGTCACCGTTCGAGGTCGCGCTGCTCGACCTGCAGGGCAAGGAACTCGGTCGGCCGGTCGTCGACCTGCTCGGCGGTGCCGTGCGGGACGAGGTGCCCTTCAGCGCCTACCTGTTCTACAAGTGGGCCGGGCATCCCGGCGCCGCGGAGGACTCGTGGGGTGCCGCTCTTGATCCAGCGGGAATCGTTGATCAAGCCCGATCAATGATTGATCAGTATGGATTCACAGCGATCAAGCTCAAGGGTGGAGTGTTTCCCCCCGATCAAGAGATCGAGGCGGTCCACGCACTGGCCGCCGCCTTCCCCGACCACAAACTGCGGATCGACCCGAACTGCGCCTGGACGGTCGACACCTCGATCAAGGTTGCTCAACAGTTGACCGGTGTCATCGAGTACCTAGAAGATCCGACACCCGGTATCGACGGCATGGCCGCGGTAGCGGCACAAACCGACATCCCGCTGGCGACCAACATGTGCGTGATCGCCTTCGCCCACCTCAAACCGTCAGTCCTGGCAGACGCGGTCCAGGTCGTCCTGTCCGATCACCACTACTGGGGTGGACTGCGACGGTCGCAACTGCTCGGCGGGATCTGCGACACCTTCGGCATGGGCTTGTCGATGCACTCCAACTCACATCTCGGAATCAGCCTCGCCGCGATGACCCACCTAGCGGCCGCAACCCCGAACCTTACCTACGCCTGCGACACGCACTACCCCTGGAAGACCGAGGACCTGATCAAGCCGGGAGTGCTCTCGTTCGCGGACGGCAGTGTGCGAGTACCGACCGGCCCCGGACTAGGGATCGAACTCGACACCGACGAGCTAGGTCGCCTGCACGAGCAGTACCTCGCGGCCGGGATCCGCCGCCGCGACGACACGACGTACATGCGAACGATCGACCCGACCTTCACCCCAAACCATCATCGGTGGTAGAGCAGGCGCCACCGCCCGCTTCCTAGGCGCCCAGCCGGTGGCGGGTGTTCGCGAGGTGCACGCGCATCGCGGCGCGTGCTGCCTCGCCGTCCCCGTGCACGATCGCGGAGTGGATGTTCTCGTGCTCGTGAATCACCCGGGTCAGATGGTCCGGGTCGGACATCTCGTACGCCGGATCGAGCCGGGTCCGCGGCAGCATGATCATCATCGGCCCGAGCTCCCGGATCGCCTCGCCGTAGAAACGGTTGCCCGAGGCAAGCGCCACCGCAAGATGGAACGCGAAATCCGCCTCGACCGACCGCGCCGGATCATCCCCGACCCGCCGGAACCCGTCCAGCGCCCGTTCGATCCCGAGCACCTGGACATCGGTACGCCGTACAGCCGCGAGCCCGGCCGCCTCACTCTCGACGCCGATCCGGAAGTCCATCAGCTCGAGCACGTCCTGATGACTGCGGACCTCGCGCAACTCAACCGGTCCAGGCACCTCCAGCACGAACGACCCGCGCCCCTGGAACGTCTCCACCAGCCCAGCCGCCTGCAGCCGTGAGACAGCCTCGCGAATGACAGTCCGGCTGACCCCGAACTCCTCGACCAGACCGTTCTCCGCCGGCAGCTTCGCGCCAGGCGCCAGCTCACCGGCCAGGATCCGCCGCTTCAGTTCCGCGACGACGTCGTACGCGAGTCCGCGCCGCGCACTCATCGGCTGCCGAACTCACACGAGTCGACGGTCCAAGCCGCGCACTGCTCGCTGGTGGTGAAGCCGAGACCAGGCCGGTCCGGTACCAGCATCCGGCCGTCGACAGTCTCCAGACGCTCGTTGAACAAGGGGTTCAGCCACTCGAAGTGCTCAACCCACGGCTCGCGCGGATAGGCAGCCGCGAGATGCAGGTGGATCTCCATCGCGAAGTGCGGTGCGAGCTGCAGACCGGCGTGATCGGCCAGCGTCGCCAGCTTGAGGAACGACGTGATGCCACCGATCCGCGGTGCGTCGGGCTGGATGATGTCGGCCGCCCGCGCCTCGATCAGCCGCACGTGCTCACCGACACTCGACAACATCTCGCCAGTCGCGATCGGGGTGTCCAGTGCGGCCGCCAGTTGCGCGTGCCCCTCAGCGTCGTACGCGTCGAGTGGTTCCTCGATCCAGACCAGGTCGAACTGCTCCAACGAGCGCCCGACCCGCAGTGCGGTCGGCCGATCCCACTGCTGGTTCGCATCAACCATCAGCGGTACGGCGTCGCCCAGGTGCTCACGGACCGCCCGCACCCGCTCGAGGTCGATCCGGCTGTCGGGCTGGCCGACCTTCAATTTGATCCCGCCGATCCCATCCGCAAGCGACTGTGCGGCACGCTCACGCACCTCGTCGATCGACGCGTGCAGGAACCCACCGGACGTGTTGTACGCCCGAACCGAATCCCGGTGCGCGCCGAGCAGCTTGGCCAGCGGCAGACCGGCTCGCTTGGCCTTCAGGTCCCACAACGCGATGTCGATCGCCGCGATCGCCTGAGTCGCAACGCCGGAGCGCCCGACGGACGCGCCCGCCCACAGCAACTTGTCATACACCTTGGCGATATCGGACGGATCCTCGCCGATCAGCTGCCCGGCGACCTCCCGGGCATGCGCGTACTGCGCCGGTCCGCCGGCCCGCTTCGAGTACGAGAACCCGATCCCGTGCTGCTCCTGCGCCGTACTGATCTCGGCGAACAGCAGCACGATCTCGGTCATCGGCCGTTGCCGGCCGGTCAGCACCTTCGCATCGCTGACGGGCTGCGCCAACGGCAGCACGACTGAGGACAACCGGACATGGCGGATGTGATCGGTCACCTGAGTCATCGTACAAGTGCCTAGCTTGTATGACGAGTGGTAGCACGGACCTGGATCCCCTCACAATTGGCCGGCCCCCGCCGCGCTGAGCGTGACGGGGGCCGGGGGGAGTGCAGTTGTGATGGCCTGTGGGTCCGGGACGACTACTCGACCGTGACGGACTTCGCCAGGTTGCGGGGCTTGTCGACGTCGTGACCGAGGGCGACAGCGGCGTAGTACGCGAGGATCTGGAGCGGGATCGTGAGCAGGATCGGGTCCAGCTCCGGCTCGTTCTTCGGGACCACGATCTGCGCGGCGACGCCGTCCGGGACATCGACGCCCGGGTGGGTGACGACGTACAGGGGGCCGGAGCGGGCGGCGATCTCGTGCAGGGCGCCGATGTTGCGGTCGAGCAGCTCGTCCTGCGGGACGATCGCGACACTCGGGACGTCCGGCGAGATCAGCGCGAGCGGGCCGTGCTTCAGCTCGGAGGTCTGGTACGCCTCGGCGTGCCGGTAGGAGATCTCCTTGAGCTTCTGCGCACCCTCGCGGGCGACCGGGTAGCCTCGGGTGCGGCCGACGAAGAACAGGCTCTCGTGCTGGGCGAGCCGGCCGGCGATCTTGGCCAGCTCCTCCTCCTGGTCGACGATCGTCTGGATGTGCTCGGGGAGCTTCTTCAGGCCCTCGATCAGCCGGCGGCCGTCGGCGGGGGAGACGTCGCGGATCCGGCCGAGGTGGATGCCGAGCATCGCGAACGCGACGGCCATATTGGTCAGCGCCTTGGTCGAGGCGACCGAGACCTCCGGGCCGGCGTGCAGGTAGACGCCACCGTCGACGGCGCGGGCGATGCTGGAACCGACCGCGTTCACCAGGCCGATCACCCGACCGCCCTTGCGCTTCAGCTCCTGGACGGCGACCAGGGTGTCCAGCGTCTCGCCGGACTGGCTGACCGCGATGTACAGCGTGTCGCGCTCGACCACCGGGTTGCGGTAGCGGAACTCCGACGCCGGCTCGGCGTCGGCGGGGATCCGGGCGACCTCCTCGATGAACTGGGCGCCCATCTGACCGGCGTAGTACGCCGAGCCGCAGCCGAGGATCTTGACCCGCTTGATCTCGCGCGCTTCACGCGCATCCATGTTCAGGCCGCCCAGGTGGACGGTGTGGAAGCGCTCGTCCAGGCGACCCCGCAGCGCGCGGCCGACCGCGTCCGGCTGCTCGTGGATCTCCTTCATCATGAAGTGCTCGTGCAGACCGCGCTCGTACTCGTCGGCCTCCCAGTCGACCGTCTTCGCGGTCTTGGTGGTCGGCGAGGCGTCCTGGGTGAAGGTGCGGTAGCCGTCGGCCTTCACGGTCGCCATCTCGCCGTCGTCCAAGTACACGACCTGGCGGGTGTAGCGGATCAGTGCGGCCGCGTCGGAGGCGACGTGCATCTCGCCGTCGCCGATGCCGAGGATCAGCGGGCTGCCGTTGCGGGCGACCACGATCCGGTCCGGGAAGTCCAGGTCGATCACGGCGATGCCGTAGGTGCCCTCGATCCGGCGCAGCGCGGCCATCACCTTCTCCTCGAGGGTGGCGCCGTCGGACTGCTCGATCAGGTGCGCGAGGACCTCGGTGTCGGTCTCGGAGCGCAGCTTGACGCCGGCCTCCTCGAGCTGGGCGCGGAGCGCACCGGCGTTGTCGAAGATACCGTTGTGGACGACCGCGATCCGCTCGTTGCCGCTGGCGTGCGGGTGCGCGTTGTCCTTGCTCGGGCCGCCGTGGGTCGCCCAGCGGGTGTGGCCGATGCCGAGCTTGCCGCCGAACCGCTTCGGCAGCGACGCCTCCAGCTCACGGACCCGTCCGGCGTCCTTGTGCACCTTCAGCTCGCTGGTGCCGAGTACGGCGACACCTGCCGAGTCGTACCCGCGGTACTCCAGCCGGGCCAGGCCGTCCACCAGGATGGGCGTGGCCGGCTTGGTGCCGACGTACCCGACGATTCCGCACATGTGTTGGTGCCTTTCGTAGGTCTTGGGTAGCAGCCGTCAGCCGTAGACGATCCGTCGGAGCTGACGTGCGGACAGTTCGGGCGAGCGCACCGGCCAGTGCCGGAGCTCCGAGCCCACGCGCGCGAAGATCTCGTCGTTGCGGGCTCCATAGGTCTGCAACTCACGGTGCCGCCGCCGCACGTACTCCTCGGCGGTCTCCGTGAAGTACGCCAGCACGTCCGCGACCACTCGCCGCGCGTCGTCCGCGGACAGCCCGGTCGTCCGGCTGACCTGCTCAGCCAGCTCGTCCACCGGCGCTGCCGCCGCCTCACTGATCACCGGACAACTCTGCAGCTTTTCCAGGCTCAACACAAAGGATCTGCCCGAAATCGGGCAAAAACCCTGACTTATCAGCCTTAAGGCTGGTACGGCGGCTGCTGCGGGGGCTGATGGTGGGCCGGATTCTGGGCCGGGTAAGCCTGGTTCTGCGGCGGCGGGTACTGCTGGAACTGCTGCTGCGGGTAGGGCTGGTTCTGCTGGGGGTACTGCTGGTTCGGCGGGTACGGCTGCTGATACCCCGCGGGCGGCTGACTGCGCTTGCGCTGCGACCGCAGGACGAGGATCACCACCAGGACGACCGCGCCCACGACGAGGAGCGGCAGCGCCACCCACATGATCAGGCTGAGAATCGTCTCGATCGGGTTCGCGGGCTTCGGTCCCATCAGCGGGGCTCCTCGGTCGGACTGCGCGGTCAGAACAGGCGCAGGACGTCGGATTCCATCCCGCGGAGCAGGTCGTAGTCCACGGTGACGCATTCGAGGCCGCGATCGGTGGCCAGGAACTGGGCCTGCGGTTTGATCAGCTGGGCGGCGAAGATACCGCGCACCGGGGCCAGCAGCGGGTCGCGGTTCAGCAGTTCGACGTACCGGGTCAGCTGCTCGACACCGTCGATCTCGCCCCGCCGCTTGATCTCGACCGCGACATGCTTCCCGTCGGCATCACGACACAACAGGTCGACCGGCCCGATCGCGGTCGGGTACTCCCGCCGTACCAGCGTGAAACCCTCGCCGAAAGTGTGAACATGCTCGGCCAGCAGCTCCTGCAGATGCGCCTCGACACCGTCCTTGATCAGACCGGGATCCGTGCCGAGTTCGTACGCCGTGTCGCTGTGCACCTCCTTGATGGAGATCCGCAGCTCCTCGCCGGCCTTGTTCGTGACACTCCAGACGTCGTCCTCGACGACCAGCTTGCACGGCGGCGACATCCAGTTGAGCGGTTTGTACGAACCGCCGTCGGCGTGGATCAGCACGGAGCCGTCCGCCTTCACCATCAGCAACCGCGGCGCCATCGGCAGATGGGCGGTCAGACGGCCGGAGTAGTCCACGGAACACGTTGCAATCACCAAGCGCACGAGGAGTGACGCTACCAGTGCGCGGTTGTCGGTGCGGCCTGCGACGCTGGGCCAGTGATGGAGAAGATCAGCGAAGAAGCACTGGCGGCGTACGACGACCTGGCGGCCGAGCTGGAGCCTGCGGGGGTGACGCGCGGGCAGTCGTTCGGGATGCCGTGCCTGAAGGTCGGCCGCAAGATGGTCGCCGGGATGTTCGGGAACGCGATGGCGTTCAAGCTGCCGCCGGGTGTGCTGGAGGAAGCGCTGGCCGTGCCCGGGGCAGGTCCGTTCGACCCGGCCGGCGGGCGGCCGATGAAGGAATGGGTGCTGATCCCGCTGGAGCAGTCCGCGGTCTGGGCCGAGTACGGCGCCGACGCCCTCGAGTACGTTCGCGGGTGACCGGTGGTGGGCGGCCGTGCGAGGGTGGTTCGTATGAACCTCATGTGCCCGGCGCGGATCCTGCTGCTGCCCGGCGATGGGGACGACGCTGCCGTCGGTGAGCGGATCGCGCAGGTCTATGCGGGGACGTTCGACGCCTCGGCCGGTTCGCGGCTGGCCGAGCGGCTCGGCGTCCAGCTGACCGTCCTACCAGACCTGGTACGGCGCCCTGACGCGGAACTGCAGGCGATCGCGGACCTCCATCGCGGCGAGACCGTGGTCGTCCTCGGCGTCGACCTCGGCCTGAAACTGCCGGCGATCGTCGAACACACCGGCGACGGCTGGACCCGCGTCCCGACCGACAACGAACTCACGCTCGCGACGTACGAACAAGCGGCGGACAAATTCCGCGCATCGATCCCGACTGAAGCCAACCACGACCTAATCGACCTCCTCGCCGACGCAGTCGCCCCCGGCGCCCGCATCCTGGAGCTAGGCAGCGGCACCGGCCGCGACGCCGTCGAACTAGAACGCCGAGGCTTCGCGGTCCGCCGAACCGACGCCACCGAGGCGTTCCTGGAAATGATGCGAGCCGACGGTCACGACGCCGACCACCTGAACGCCCTGACCGACGACTTCGGCGGCCAGTACGACGCAGTCTTCGCCGACGCAGTCTTCCTACACTTCGACCGCTCCCAGCTAACCGGAGTCCTCCGCAAGGCCGTACGCGCAGCCCCGGTCCTCGCCTTCAGCACAAAAGAGGGCTCAGGTGCCGAATGGTCGGACCGCCACCTAGACCTCCCACGCCACTTCGTCCTCTGGCAAGAGCAACCCCTCCGCGACCTACTCACCTCGACCGGCTGGACAGTCCGCAACCTAATCCGCAGCGAGCCACCTCCCGTCAGCATGCCCCGCCTCCCAGACAGCGCAGTCGGCTGGTTCCAAATCCTGGCAGTCCGCACATGACACGCGCCGCCCCGCCCCTCCCGGCGCCCCGCCCAAACCTCGTACCTGCCCTCCCGCCCACGACGCCCGGCGCCGCCGTCCCCCTTGTCGGCGATCCCCCCTCCGGGCGCGCCGCCCGTGCTGCCTGCCTGCGCGCCTGCTCATGACGCGCGGCGCCGCCATTTCCCTTCTCGGCGATCCGCCCCTGCCGGGATCCCGCCTATGATTCGTGCTGGCGTGGTCCTGTTCTCCTCCGAGGGGATCGCGGTGATTGAGCGGGTGCGTGATGGTCTGACTTACTACGTGTTGCCCGGTGGTCAGGTGGATGCCGGGGAGACCCTGGCCGAGGCTGCCCGCCGCGAAACCTATGAGGAACTCGGTCTGCATGTGCGGATCCACGGCGCGGTCGCGGTGGTGAACTTCCGCGACACCACCCAGCACTACTTCCTCGCCGAGACGCTCGGTGGCGAGTTCGGCACCGGGAACGGTCCGGAGATGGACAGTCCGGCGGATTCGGAGCGGGGGAGCTATCGCGCGATGTGGTTACCGCCGCACCGCTACGGGGAGCTGAAGCCGAAACCGATCGGTGCCACGCTGGCCGCCGTACCGGACCCGGAGGCGCTCGTGACGGAGTGGCTGACCGCCCCGCCGGCGTTCGACGAGGTGTGAGGTTGACCTCGCGGGTGACTCAGCTCATGGGCTGACCAGTCGCGGACTGGCATAGTGCCAGCATGGCTCGGGAACTGAAGGTCGTCGGAGTGGTCGGTCTCGGCACGATGGGTGCCGGTATCGCGGAGGTGTTCGCGCGCAACGGCCTGACTGTGGTCGGGGTGGAGCGGGACGACGAGGCGGTCGAACGCGGCCGCGCTCACATCCAGCACTCGACCGACCGGGCGGTGAAGCGTGGCAAGCTGTCCGTCGAGGACCAGCAGGCGCTGTTCGACCGGGTCACCTTCGCGACCTCGCTGGAGGCGCTCGCGGACTGCGACCTGGTGATCGAGGCCGTCATCGAGCGGCTCGAGCTGAAGCGGGAGATCTTCTCCGCGCTGGACAAGGTCGTCCGCGACGACGCGATCCTGGCCACCAACACCTCGTCGTTGTCGGTCACCGAGATCTCCGTCGCCACCCAGCGCCCGCGCCGCGTGGTCGGCATGCACTTCTTCAACCCGGCGCCGGTCCAGGAGTTCGTCGAGGTCATCAAGACCGTCGTCACCGAACCGGATGTGGTCGAGGACGTGCAGGCCCTGGCCCGCCGCCTCGACAAGGTCCCGGTGGTCGCCGCCGACCGGGCCGGCTTCATCGCCAACGCGCTGCTGTTCGGCTACCTGAACCACGCCGTCTCGATGGTCGAGTCGCGGTACGCGACCCGCGAGGACGTCGACGCCGCGATGCGTCTCGGCTGCGGCTACCCGATGGGCCCGCTCGCGCTGCTCGACCTGATCGGTCTGGACACGGCGTACGAGATTCTCGACACGATGTACAAGCAGGGCCGCAACCGGCTGCACGCGCCGGCCCCGATCCTCAAGCAGATGGTCACCGCCGGCCTGCTCGGCCGCAAGACCGGCCGCGGCTTCTACACCTACGAGTCCCCGGACTCGCCGGTCGTCGTGGACGACGAGCAGACGCCGAAGCCGAACGGCGCCGACACCGTGATCCGTCCGATCCAGCAGATCGGCGTGGTCGGATCCGGCACGATGGCCGTCGGCATCATCGAGGTCTGCGCCAAGGCCGGCTACGACGTCCTGTACGTCGCCCGCGGTACTGAGAAGGTGGACAAGGTCCGGGCCGGCCTGGAGCGTTCGCTGGAGAAGGGCGTTCAGCGCGGCAAGCTCTCCTCCGAGGAGCGGGACGCCACCCTGCGCCGGATCACCGGTACGGCGCGACTCGACGACCTGGCCGGCGCCGATCTGGTGATCGAGGCCGTGGTCGAGGAGCTGAGCGTCAAGCAGGCCCTGTTCGAAACCTTCGACGAGATCTGCAAGCCGTCCGCGATCCTCGCCACCACGACCTCGTCCCTCCCGGTGATCGACCTGGCGATGGCGACCAAGCGCCCCGCCGCCGTCGTCGGGCTGCACTTCTTCAACCCGGCTCCGGTGATGAAGTTGGTCGAGGTCGTCAGCACGGTCAGCACCGCCCCGGACGTCGCCGACACCGTCGCCGCCCTGGCCGTTGCCGCCGGCAAGCACCCGGTCCGCTGCGGCGACCGGGCCGGCTTCATCGTGAACGCACTGCTCTTCCCGTACCTGAACGACGCGGTCCGGATGCTCGAGGCGCACTACGCCGGAGTCGACGAGATCGACGCCGCGATGAAGCTCGGCTGCCGCCTCCCGATGGGCCCGTTCGAACTGCTCGACGTGGTCGGCCTGGACGTCTCTCTGGCCATCCAGCGCACCCTGTACCTGGAGTTCCGCGAACCCGGCTTCGCCCCGGCGCCCCTGCTCGAACACCTGGTCACCGCCGGCTACCTCGGCCGTAAGACCGCCCGCGGTTTCCGCGATTACGCCTGATCTTTTGAGCAAGAACCGCCTGGCAACCTGATCGGCGGGTGCGGACCCTCCAAGTCGTAGGAGTTCAGCAACGACTTGGGGGAAGCGATGACGGCACCGGAGAACAAGCCTTGGCGTTTCACCGGCCGCGGCCGGCCGACCACACCTGGCGCGAACTGGACGACCGGCGGCGCCTACCGCAACCTCCCGCCCGCCAGCCCACGCCCGAATCCCCGCGTGCAGCGCACGGTCACCAACCCGGCCACGCCCCACAGCGACCGACCACTTGATACTGCTGCCTGACACTGGCGACCTGGCAGACTCCCGTGGGTGCGCAAGATCTTCGGGATGCAGGAGCTGTTCACGATCTGCTGGCTGTTGTTGCTGGTGGTGACCGGGCTCGGGCTGGTCATGATGCCGTCGAGCGTCGGCGCCGATTGGCCCGGCTGGACCTCGCTCATCGTCCTGGTCGCCTTGACGTGCCTCCCCGCAGCCTGGCTCCTGCTCCTCGTCTCGGCCGGTGCGGCGACGGTCGCACGCTGGATCGCCCTCGCCGCGGTCGGCGCCGTCCTGCTCCGCCTCATCTGGTCCGTGTACGACGCCGGCCCCGCCGTAGTGATCGCGGTCTTGCCAGTGCTGCTCCTCGTGGTACTGATTGCCGTCGCACTCGTCTACTCCCGGCCGCGAGCGCTGTCCCGCGAACTCAAAGAGCTTGCCGAACGCAACGGTTGGCAAGTCGTCGACAGCCGCGGACTGCAGTTGCCGACGCTCCCGTTGCCAGTCGGCCGGGCCTGGACCGCGCGCGACGCCGTACAGACTCCGACCGGAGTGGCCTTCGAGGTGCAGTGGTTGCAATGGCACGGCGTACTGGCGAGGCGGCGCAGACTGAGTGTCTTCGTCACCACCTTGGATGCGGCGCTGCCGACACTGGAGGTCCGGCCCGGCGGCCTGACTCGCTCGGACATCGTGCTCGAGAGCGCCGAATTCAACCGCAGCTTCGACGTACTGGGTGAGAACCCGCGCTACCTGATGTCCGTCCTCCATCCCCGAACCATGCAAGCCCTCCTGGACACCCGCCCGATCGGCCTCGCCCTCTCCGGCACTGCCTTGGTCCTGTACGACGACGCCCCGCTGACCGTCAAGTCGCTGACCCGAGGCCTGTCCGGCCTCGACCGCATCAAAGTGCCCCGGCACGTCCTCGAAGACTGGGGGAGCTATCCCGGCCAACCCGCCCCCGGTCTGCGCTTCGTCGACCCCGGCTTCGAGGTCTCCTACGGCGGCGCCCTGCTCCGAATGACCGGCCTCGCGGCCACCCTGCTCGGCCTGACCTACGTCAGCTGTCTCGCTGCAGTCTCGCTCTAGTCCTGTCATGCTGCCCACTGCTGTTCACCTGCCCAGTGCTGTTCAGGCTGCGAAGACGGCTCGGCCGAGGGGCGGGATGGCGCCGCAGGTCCTGAAGAAGGTCCGTGCCGCGGTCCGCACCACCCGGTTCCTGGTGATGGCACCCTCGGTGTTCCGGACCGACTCCCGCACAGTGGCGAAGCCGTGTTTGACCATCTCCTGCTCGTATTCGGTGAGTGCGTCGGAAAGCTCTCGCTGACCGGAGTGCACCGCGGTGAGCGCCGCGCATAGGTGCTGCGCGTCGCGCAGGGCGGTGTTGCCGCCGAGACCGCCGACCGGTGGCATGTGGTGGACGGCATCGCCAAGCCCGGTGACGTTGGTCGCCGGTCCGAGGCTGAGCGGTCGTGCCGCAGTGAACGCGGTCTGGAAGAGATCGTCCGGGTACGACGAGGTGATGAGTCGGTGCAGCGCGGGATGCCAACGCTTGGTGCGCCCGGCCAGCGTCGCGTGTGCATCCTCCGGTGGTAACCGAGAGAAGTCTGCGGGCATGGAGTCGCGATGAGCGATGTACGCCCACATGACGTAGTCCCGGTCGGTCGACTCGGTGAGCAGTCGACCCGGGTCGAGGCCGAGCGCACGTAACTCCGGGCCGAGCCGGTCGACCACCGATTCCGGATTCTCGCGACGACGGAAGACCGCCGTGAAGAGGAAGTCACGCCGCGGCCAGAAGATGTTCTTGCCACTAAGCAGAGTGTCCGGCAGCCACCCCAGGGTCTCCTCGTCGAGGTACAGCTTGCCGCCGACAGCGACCGCGGGCAGCTCGATCTGGCCGGCCTCGGGGTGCAGCTGCGCCCAGGCCCGGGAGTTCGCGCCATCCGCGGCAACCAGTACGTCGGCCTCGGCCCTCGTGCCGTCGGCGAAGTGCGCGCTCACCGTGCCATCCGGCCCGCTGGTGAAGCTGGTGAACTCCTTGCCGAAGTGGACGACATCCTGCACACCCGCCAAGAGCAACCGGCGCAGGGTGACTCGACTGACCGCATGTTCACCGGTCGCCGGGTCCAGTGGATCGAGAGGCGCTTCGCCGTCCCGGCCAACCAGAATCATCGACCGCATCTGCTCGTCCAAGAACCCGATGCCACGCCCGGAATCACCCGCCGTCGCGACCAGCACCGCCCACAGCGCCGGCGGAAGACAAGCGTGCAACGCGGTTCCACCGATCGGCTCGATGTTCAGCCGGAACCCCTGCAGCCGAGACTCCGGTGTCCGGTCCCGCTCGTAGACCGCGACCTCGATACCCGCCTTCCGCAATCCCTGCGCGAGACACAGCCCACCGATGCCGCCGCCGATAACCCCCACCCGCATGTCATTCCCCCTGTTTCCTAGAACCGCCTTCATCCGAACTGCCTGCGTCGGACTGCTGATCCGCCACCGCGGCCAGCAGCCGGTCGTGCCACTCCACCTCGGCCCGCAGCCGCAAGAGCGTGTGGTCGAACGCAACCGGCTCCAACCCGGTCAGGTGCGGCTCCGCTTCGGTGCGCAGGTTCTCCCAGTACTCCAACTGCGCGTCGTACGACTCCCGCCGAGCCCGGATCGCCGCCAGCAGTTCCTCGTCCGAGATCGCACGGCGATGGAGGAGCACCAACTGCATCGGATCCGGTCGAAGCGTCGTGTCCGCCAGCGTCGCGCGCAGCAGCGTGGACAACTCGGCACGCCCCTTCCGGGTGATGCCGTAGACCGTGCGAGCAGGCAGATTGCCCTCTTGCTCGGTACGCACCACCTCAAGCACGCCCTCATCCGCCATCCGCCGCAAAGCGCCGTACAACGAGCCAGGTTTGACGTCTGCCCACAAGTCCACCCGGTCCACCTGCGCAGCGGTCCGAATCTTGTGCCCATGCATCGGACCCCCGTCCGCCAGTGCGCCGAGGACAAATAACCGAGTAGATCGCATATGAGTACTCAAACACGAGTACTCATATGCAGTCAATCACGGCTCCGCGTCGCCGTAGTTGCCGCAGGGACCACCTCCGATGGCCTCGGCCCGGGTGGTTGGCTGGTGGTCGGGGCGGAGTAGTGGGTTGTAGAAGGCGGCGATCTCGGTGCTGGCCTCGGGGATGTAGTGGAAGATCAGCGAGCGGCGGAAGCGGTCGGTGCTGGTGTTGGGGCGGGAGCCGTGCACGACGCTGCCGTGGAAGAACAGCACGTCGCCGGCTGTCATCCGGGTCTGGATCTTCTGCAGCCCGTCCGGGATCGGCACCTCGGCGTTCGTGAACGACTCGGTCAGATCGGCGGGCTCCGGGCAGACCAGCTCGGTCTTGTGTGAACCGGGGACGACGGCAAGTCCACCGTTCTCCGCGTCGACATCGTCGATCGCGATCCAGGCCGCGAGGCAGGTCTCGGGATCGGCCCGCAGGAACAGGTTGTCCTGGTGCAGGGCCTGGCCGCGGCCGCCGGGTGGTTTGAAGTAGAACATCGACTGGGCTCCCAGCGGCGGCCCGATCAGCGTGGTGACGACATCGAGGATCCGGCTGTCGAGCATCAGGTCGCGAGCGATCCGGCCGGCCTCGATATCGGTCCGGCGATGCGGATGCACGAACCGCGGATACCGCGCCAGCGGATCGCCGTCCGGGATGCCGTCGTCGAAGTCCATCGATCGATCGGTCTCAACCTGTTGCATGAAAGCGGTTCTGACGCGCTCGACCTCGGCAGGGGCGAGCAGTTGCGGGACCTGGACGATCCCTTCGGCGGCGTAGATCTCTGCGACTGTCATGACTCAAGGATCCGTCGCGGGGTGCGTGGACGCGATAGCCTATCGAGCTGTGAACCTTCGAGATCCTGCTGAGTCGCCGACCCCCGAGGTACGTCGGCTGGTCGCCGGTGAGTTCGACGAAGGGCCGGAGTACACGACCTTCCGCCGCCACGGAACCACCGACTGGCTGCTCGTCCTGACCCTGCACGGCGCCGGCCACTTCAGCGAGGTCACCGCCGAGCGAGGCACGGTCATCCTGGTGCGGCCCGGCACGCTGCACGACTACGGGACCGTGGGGGAGCGGTGGCATTTCATGTACGCCCACCTGCACCCCAAGCCGGAATGGCTGCCGCTGCTCGACTGGCCGGAGGTCGCACCCGGCATCCTGCGCATCCAACTCCTGGCCATCGCGAAGATCGCGGACTACCTCCGCGATGCGGCGAGGTATCAACTCAGTCCGCTCCCACACGGCGAGCAGCTCAGCGTGAACTCCCTCGAAGCAGCCCTCCTGTGGTGCGACACCGCCAACCCGAAGTCCGCCCGCATCGACGACCGCCTGCTCCGCGTGATCGAGCTCATCGACCAGAACCTGAAGACGCCTCTCGACCTGCCCACGCTCGCCCGCGCCGCCAACCTTTCGGTCTCCCGCTTCGCCCACCTCTTCCGCGACCAACTCGGTGTCACCCCGCAACAGTTCGTCGAACGCCGCCGGATCGACGCCGCCGCCCGCCTCCTCGAACTCACCACCCGCTCGATCGCCTCGGTCGCCGCCGAGGTCGGCTTCACCGACCCCCTCTACTTCTCCACCCGCTTCCGCCGCCACACCGGCATCAGTCCCACGGCCTACCGGCGACGCTGATCTGTCCCCGGCAGGTCGTACGCTTCTCGGCATGACTTCGCGTGCCAAATTGATTCGATCCAGCGTGGTGGCGGCAGCTGTGCTGATGGTGGGGCTGGCTGCGTGTGCTCCGGAGAACGAGACGACCGGTACGCCGGCTCCGACCGGGGTCGATGCCTGTAGCAAGGACAAGCTGGCGTTGCGGACGGCCGGGACACTGGCGGTCGGGACCGACAAGCCGGCGTACGAGCCGTGGTTCAGCAAGGACGACCCGAGCAACGGGGAAGGGTACGAGTCGGCGGTCACCTATGCGGTGGCGGCGAAGCTCGGGTTCGCCAAGGCCGAGGTGAAGTGGCAGACCGTGCAGTTCAACGCTGCGTTCGCGCCGGGGCCGAAGAGGTTCGACTTCGATGTGAACCAGGTGTCGATCTCGGAGGCGCGCCGCCAGGCGGTCGACTTCTCGTCCGGGTACTACGACGTGCGGCAGACCGTGATCACCACCGCGGGGAGCAAGATCGCGAACGCCAAGACGGTCGCCGAACTGGCGGATGCCAAGCTCGGTGCCCAGGTCGGGACGACCAGTTACACGGTCGCCAAGGACCAGATCAAGCCGAAGCAGCAGGTGGCCCCGTTCGACACCAACGACCTGGCCGTGCAGGCGCTGAAGAACAAGCAGCTCGACGGGATCGTGGTCGACCTGCCGACCGCGTTCTACATGACCGCGGCGCAGCTCGACAATGGCAAAATCGTCGGCCAGTTGCCGGCGACCGGGGCTCCCGAGCAGTTCGGGTTTGTGCTGGAGAAGGGGTCGAAACTGACCGGGTGCCTTTCGCAGGCCGTTGACGCACTCAAGACCGACGGCACGCTGGCCAAGCTGCAGAAGCAGTACCTGACCGAGGAAGGCGCGCCCGAGCTCTCATGAGCTGGGAACCTTCGCCGCTTCAGCAGGAGCGGATCGCCTTCCGCCGGCGGCAGGCGCAGCGGTCCACGCTGATCGCGGCGGGCAGCTCGGTCGTACTGCTGGTACTGGTTGCCGTCGGCATCGGTTCGACCCCGGGCTGGCCGCGGGTCCGGGAGACGTTCTTCAACGTCGACCGGGCCTGGGAGGCGTTGCCGACGGTCGCCCAGGGCCTCTGGCTGAACATCCGGGTGATGCTGGTCTGCGCGGTCCTGATCGTGATCATCGGGATGACGCTGGCGATCCTGCGGACCTTACGCGGCCCGATCTTCTTCCCGCTCCGCGTCTTCGCCGCGGCGTACACGGACGTGTTCCGCGGGCTGCCGTTGCTGCTGGTGATCTTCCTGCTCGGCTTCGGCGTACCGGCGTTGCAACTGCGCGGCCTGCCCAACGATGCGGTCATCTGGGGCGGCGCTGCGCTCGTCCTCACCTACTCCTCGTACGTCGCCGAGGTATTCCGCGCCGGAATCGAATCGGTCCACCCGTCCCAACGGGCCGCCGCCCGCTCGCTCGGGCTGACCTACCGCCAGACGCTGCGCTTCGTCGTACTGCCGCAAGCCGTCCGCCGCGTCCTCCCGCCCCTGCTGAACGACTTCGTCAGCCTGCAGAAGGACTCCGGCCTGATCGCGGTCCTCGGCGTCATCGACGCGATCCGCGCCGCCCAACTGGAGACCGCGATCGACTTCAACTTCACCCCGTACGTCGTGGCCGGGCTCCTGTTCGTCGCGCTGACCATCCCGCTCACCCGGCTGACCGACTACGTCGCTCGCAGGCAAGGCTGGTACGGCGGGGGAGGTGGACCGGTATGACGTTGTTGTCCCTGCGTGGAGTGCGCAAGTCGTACGGCGCGAACGTGGTTCTCGAAGACTTCAACCTGGAGGTCGACGAGGGGGAGTGTGTCGTGCTGATCGGCGCCTCCGGATCCGGGAAGTCGACGCTGCTGCGGTGCGTCAACCTGCTCGAGGTCGTCGACGACGGCGTGATCGAACTGGCCGGGGCGGACATCACCGACCCGCGGGTGAACGCGGACAAGGTGCGGTCGGGGATCGGGTTCGTCTTCCAGTCCTACAACCTGTTCCCGCACCTGACCGTGCTCGACAACATCACCCTCGCGCCGATCCGGGTCCACGGGGTCGACCAGTCCACGGCCCGGAGTCGCGCGCTCGCGATGCTCGAACGCGTCGGCCTCGCAGACAAGGCGAGCGCCAAACCGGACGAGCTGTCGGGTGGTCAGCAGCAGCGTGCTGCCATCGCCCGCGCGATGGTCAACTCACCGCAGCTGTTGCTCCTGGACGAGGTCACCTCGGCCCTTGACCCCGAGCTCGTCGGCGAGGTCCTCGACCTACTCCGTGAGCTGAAGGACGAGGGGATGACAATGCTCGTCTGCACCCACGAGATGGGGTTCGCCCGTGACGTCGCCGACCGAGTCTGCTTCCTGCACGAAGGACGACCACTCGAGGTCGGTCCGCCGGCTCAGGTGCTCGACGATCCGAGGGAAGCGCGCACGCGTGAGTTCCTGAGCCGCATCCGCAGCTAGCCACCCGCGGGAGGTGAGGGCGGCGGTGGCGCATCTCCTGCGGTCAGCGGGCTGACAGGTATTGCAGCACTGCCATCACTCGGCGGTTGTCGTCTTCTGACGGCGGTAGGTCGAGTTTGGCGAAGATGTTGTTGGTGTGCTTCGACACCGCCTTTTCGGTGACGAAGAGGGCGCTGGCGATGGCGGCGTTCGAGCGGCCTTCGGCCATCAGGCCGAGGACCTCGGACTCGCGCGGGGTGAGCCGGCCGATCGGTTCGTCGCGGGTGTTGCGGGCCAGCAGTTGGCCGATCACGTCGGGGTCCATCGCGGTACCGCCGCCCGCGACCCGGCGGACCGAGTCGAGGAAGTCGGCGACGTTGGAGACGCGGTCCTTGAGCAGGTAGCCGACCGCGCCGCCGCCGGTGAGCAACTCGCGGGCGTACAACTGCTCGACGTACTGGGACAGGACCAGGATCGGCAGGCCGGGGACCTGCTGGCGCGCCTCGACCGCCGCCCGCAGACCTTCGTCGGTGAAGGTCGGTGGCAGCCGGACGTCGACAACGGCCACATCCGGCCGGTGCTCCACCAGGGCGGGCACCAGCCGGGGACCGTTGTCGACTGCCTCGACGACCTCGAAGTCGTGCGCCTCCAGGAGACGGATCAGTCCGTCCCGGAGGAGGGCGTGGTCTTCAGCGATGAGGACTCGCAAGGCAGCTCCATGATCACGGTGGTCGGCCCGGCGCTCGGGCTCACCACGGTCAACGTACCGTCGAAGGCGGCCAGCCGCCGTTCGATACCGTACAGACCGCCGCCGGGGCGGACGACCGCGCCTCCGATGCCGTCGTCGCCGACCATCATGTGCAGCTTCTCGTGCTCGTGGGTGATCTGGATCCAGGCGTTCGTCGCGGCCGAGTACTTCACCGCGTTCGCCAGGCATTCGGCCACCGCGAAGTACGCCGCGGACTCGACCGGCGCCGGCGGCCGGCCCGGTACGTCGAAGGTGACGTCGACCTTGAACGGGCAGGACATCGCGAGCGCCTTGACCGCACCTTCCAGCCCGCGGTCGGCGAGCACCGGCGGGTGGATCCCGCGAACCAGGTCGCGCAGCTCGGACAGAGCCGTACTGGCCGATTGGCGGGCCTCGGTCAGCAGCGCGGCGGCCTGGGCCGGGTCGCGGGCGACCATCTCCTCGGCCATGCCGAGGTTCATGCTCAGCGCGGCCAGCCGGGCCTGGGCCCCGTCGTGCAGGTCGCGCTCGATCCGGCGCAGCTCGGCCGCCTGGGTGTCGACGGTCTCGGCGCGGGACTCGGCCAGCTCGCGGACCCGGAGCGCCAGCTTGGCGCTCTCGGTCGGACCGAGCAGCGACCGGGCGATGTAGGCGTTCGCCTTCAGCAGCTTCTCACCGGCGGCGTTCCAGATCATGAACCCGATCAGTGCGACCGGCATGACGA
This sequence comes from Kribbella sp. NPDC056951, assembly GCF_042674205.1. NCBI lineage: Bacteria > Bacillati > Actinomycetota > Actinomycetes > Propionibacteriales > Kribbellaceae > Kribbella > Kribbella sp. NPDC056951. The sequence continues at coordinate 351,369 of NZ_JBHUQZ010000006.1, read as the reverse complement.
GGAAGCTGGTCCAGAAGTTGACCGTCAGCAGCCCACCGAACGGCTCGGTGAAGACACCCTCCGGGGTGACGCCGACCAGGAGCGGATAGACCCCGTAGAAGAGCGTGCTCAAGAACAACACCGCGCTCACCAGGGACAGCGTGAAGCCGACGACCGCGTTCACCAGCAGCCAGACGATGTCGCGCCAGGTGGCAGGGTCGGTCAGTGTCGTCCGCAGCCACATCAGGATGCCGGGCAGCGGCGGCTTCTTGTACGGGCGCGGGATCCGCTCGCCGATGAAACCGCCCAGGATCGTCCGGTGGCAGTTCGCGAACCAGCGGGTGGCCGGCACGAACGCGAGCAGCATCGGGATCCCGACCCAGACGGCGATCAGCGGCACGGCCACCACGTTCAGCACGAAGAACGCGATCCCGAGCTCGGCCAGGATCGCCAGGGCGAGCGCGATCCACGGCTGCGCAAGCTTGGGATAGCGCATCGGTGGCGCAGGAACGGCAACGGTGGTCATGCACCCATCATGACCGAGGGTGAGGCCCCGGCCAGTGGTGCTAACCCCCCAAAAGACCGGGGATTAACCCCCGGTCGGGTTCGGGGGATAGCAGGAGTGTGTCGCCCGCCCGCGACCGCAAAGCTGGATCCATGACGAGCACAGTGACGACTCCAGACACCCGCGGGAGCGGATTCGCGCCGTTACTGCGCGAGATCAAGGCCGCCGGACTCCTCGAACGCCGGACCGCGGCGTACGCGATCTCCATCGGCGTCAACGTGGCGCTGATGGCCCTCACCTGGGCCGCGATCGCGGCCGTCGGCAGTTCGTGGTGGGTGCTGCTGCTCACGATCCCGCTCGCGGTCCTGACCACGCGGGCCGCGTTCGTCGGGCACGACGCCGGGCATCAGCAGATCGCGAGCTCACGCCGGCTGCACGACTGGATCGGCATGCTGCACGCCGACCTGTTGCTCGGGATGAGCTACGCGTGGTGGAACGACAAGCACAACCGGCACCACGCGAACCCGAACCACACCGACAAGGACCCCGACGTCGGCGAGGGCATCCTGGTCTGGACCCGCGAGCAGGCGGCCGGCCGAGCCGGTCTGGAGGGCTGGCTGAGCCGCAACCAGGCCCGGATCTTCTTCCCGCTGCTCACCCTCGAAGGGTTCAACCTCAAGTACTCCGGCATCCGCTTCCTGCTCGCCAGACGTCGTACCGAGAAGGTCGAGCTCGGGCTGATGGCGGCGCACCTGGTGCTGTACTTCACCGCACTGTTCGTGCTGCTCTCGCCGGCGCAGGCAGTGGTGTTCGCGCTGCTGCACCACATGATCTTCGGGCTGCACCTGGGCAGCGTCTTCGCACCGGGCCACAAGGGGATGGAGATGCCCGGCGAGGACAGCGAGTGGGGTCACCTCGAGAAGCAGGTCCTGACGTCGCGCAACATCAAGGGCGGTCTGGTGACCGACTGGATGATGGGCGGGCTGAACTACCAGATCGAGCACCACCTCTTCCCGAGCATGCCGAGGGCCAACCTGCGACTCGCCCAGCCGATCGTGCAGCAGTACTGCGAGCGAGTGGGACTGCCCTACCTGACCACCGGCCTGATCGATTCGTACCGAATGGGTTTACGGCACATGCATGACGTTGGCAGTGAATTGCGGGACGAAAAGGCCTTCGCACACTAAAAACTCCTTCTCTAACCCGGATCGCTCGATTACCTTCACTTCTCTCGGGTGCCGCCCACCTTGTGAGGAGACCTGCATGACCGAAACGTCCGGTTTGAGCCGCCGCGGGCTGTTGGGCGCGGTCGCCGGCGTCACCGCCGCGACCGCGATCCCCGCCGCCCCCGCCTGGGCTGCGGACGACCAGCGGCCCGGTGCACTCAACCATCCGAAGCTTGACAAGTACGACCGCCAGATCGTCTCCGAGCTGTCTTCGGAGCGGGCCCTGCGGCACCTGCAGGTGCTGTCGGAGCACATCGGCCCGCGGATCGGGGGCACCGCCAGCGAGAAGCGGGCGGCCGACTACATCGCCGGCCAGCTCGACCGGTTCGGGTACCGCACCTCGCTGCAGCCGTTCCCGGTGGCGGACAAGTTCACTGCCCAGATCGAGGACGTCCGCGACATCCTGCCGGACGACCTGTGCTGGCAGGCCGGAGCTGCTCCTGGCGGCAAGCTCGACGTCACTGTCGAGGGACCGGTCCGCGACGTCGGCCCGGCCACTGCACCGGTCTGGCCGGCTGACGTAGCCGGCGCGATCGTGATCGCCGATGACACAGCGGCCGCGCGCCCAGCCTTTGTCGCGGAGGCTGTGACGCGGGGTGCTGTCGGTGTCATCCTGCTGCCGGCCGACCTGGTGTTCCCGCGCCGGGCGTCGGCGTTCGCACCGGCCGGTCTGACCGATGCGCCGATCCCGGTGATCGGCGTCGCGCAGGTGCAGAAGCGGTTGATTCGTGAGGCGCTCGCGGTGGTGACCTCGCTGCCGTTGCGGATCAGCACCAAGGCCCACCGTGGCCTGACCTCGAACAATGTGATCGGCGAGCGTCGCGGACGCAGCGGCCCGAACGGTCCGATCGTGATGGTCAGCGGTCACTACGACTCGGTGATCGGCGCCCCGGGTGCGAACGACGACGGCTCCGGGACCGTACTCACCATGGAGCTCGCCCGGGTGATGAGCCGCCTGAACACCAATGCGACGTTGCGGTTCGCGCTCTGGGGTTCGGAGGAGCAGGGGCTGATCGGATCGCGCTACCACGTGGCACAGCTGCCGCAAGACCAGCGCGACCGGTACAAGGCCGTGTTCCAGAACGACATGGTCGCCACCAGTTGGGACCCGGCGGTCACCTACTGGATCCTGTCGTTCACCGGTCTGGCGAACACGGCGACCGATGCGGTCCGTGCCTCGGGTCAGCGACTCGGGTACGACCCGCAGATGGTCGGTCCGGTACTGCGTGGTGCGTCCGACCACCAGTCGTTCCAGGAGGTCGGCATCGCGTCGGCGAACTTCTCCTGGCGCGGTGAGATCTCGCCGGCCCACCTCGAGCCGCCGTACCACTCGCCGGAGGACACCATCGCCAAGAACGTCAGCCTGGAACGCCTCCAGGTCTCGATGGAGCTGATCGGCACCGCGGCGTACGCGACCGCTCGGCAATAGCTCTGCAGTACGGAGGAGTGCCTGCACCGGGGTGACATGGCTCATACGGCTAGCCTTGAAGGGCTATGTCGCCCCGGAGCAGGAAACCGTCGAAGTGGCAGCGGCCCGTCAGCGACCGGCCGCTACTGGGTGGTTCCCAGGCCCGGGAGGAACGGACGGACGGTGAGTGGAACGTCCGGCGTGTGTCGGGCTCCGCGTCCGGCAAGTCCTACCGCTGCCCCGGCTGCGACCAGCTGATCGCACCGGCCACGCCGCACGTGGTGGTCTGGCCGGACAACCCCAGTCTGCTCGGCGCTCTCGGTGGCGCCCAGTCCCTCGACGAACGACGCCATTGGCACACCGCGTGCTGGGGCCGTCGGCGATGAAAGGCCGCGGATGAAGCTCCCAGTCACGGCGTACGGCGAAACTGGTACGCCGGTCGTGGTCATGCACGGCCTGTTCGGCTCCGGCCGCAACTGGATGACGGCCGCCCGTCGTCTCGCCACCGAGCACCGCGTCTTCGCGCTGGACCTGCGCAACCACGGCTCGTCACCGCACGTCGACACGATGAGCTACCCGGAGATGGCCTCCGACGTACGGGAGACGATCGAGAGCCTCGGTACCGGTCCGGTCACCCTGGTCGGCCACTCGATGGGCGGCAAGACCGCCATGCTGACCGCACTGCTCTACCCGGCGGTGGTCGAGCGCCTGGTCGTCGTTGACGCTGCGCCCGTCACCTACCCGCCTGCGTTCGTCGAGTACGCGCAGGCGATGCGGAACGCCGATCTGTCGAACGTGCAGCGCCGGTCCGACGTCGACGCTCAGCTGGCCGACGCCGTACCGACTCCTGGGACGCGGGCGTTCCTGCTGCAGAACCTGATCCTCGACGACTCGGGCGCCCGGTGGCGGCCGAACCTCCCGGTGATCGAGGCTGCACTGCCTCAGATCTCCGGCTGGCCGGCCGGCCTCGAGGGCGGTCACTACGACGGACCGACGCTGTTCATCTACGGCGGCAAGTCGGACTACGTCCAGCAGGACCACCGGGACACGATCGCGGCCTACTTCCCGCGCGTCCAGTACGCCGAAGTCGCCGAGGCGGGGCACTGGGTACATGCCGAGCGCCTCGACGACTTCCTCGCTGCGCTTATCCCTTTCTTGCCCTGAACCCCTTTTCTACGCTGAGCCCGGTGTTCGGGCGGACCTCGTCGACGATCGCCGGGTGCCGCTCGGCCGGGCGTGACTTGCGGGCGGCCTCGGCCTCGGCGCGCTGCTCGGCCTCGAACTTCTGCACGCTCACTCCCACCTGGCGCGCGCCTTCGACGACCGCGGCGTAGGCCTGCGCGGCGAGTTGGCGAGTGACGTCGTACTCGTGCGCGGCCAGCCGGCCCTTGGTCTGGCCGATCAGCTGGTCGGCGCGGATCAGATCGGCGTACGCGCGGTCTGCGTTCGGTGCCGCCAGCACCTCGGCGGCGAGCGCGTTCGCGGCCTCGATCAGCGCGGCGGCGCGGAACTTGGCCAGGTTGTCCTGGTCGAACTGGCCGAAGTCGTTGTTGATCTGCATGTAGTTCATCACCGAGTTCGACTCGCCGCCGAGCCAGGTGAAGTAGTACTGACCGGTCGGCTCGAAGAACTTGTTCGTGATGCTGTCGTACCCGTCGTGCGGATGCGTCAGCCCGATGTGGTGACCGACCTCGTGGATCATCGTGCTGGTGAAGCCGTAGCCCCAGCCGACGTACTGCGGCGAGAGCCAGTTGTAGACGTACCCCGGGCTGCCGTCGGACCAGTTGTCACCGGCGTAGCCGAGCCATGGCAGGTTCTCCTGGGTCATGGCGTAGTTGAAGATCGGTAGCTCGTAGTCGACCTTGCCCTGGTCGTCGAGCACGCGGTCGAGCTCCCGCTTGTTCTGCAGGAACATGTTCGCGAACGGCGGCAGGTTCGTCTCCGGGTAGCACGACACGTCGCGCAGCCAGTCCTCGACGCAGCGCTTGGCCTCACCGTCGTACGGGAGGTTCTGCTGGTCGAAGGACAGGGTGATCCCGGGCAGGACCTCGCCGAGCTCGCTGGTGACCAGATCCGGCTTGAGGTACTTGTCGCTGCCCGCCCAGCCCTCGTAGGTGTTGCTGTCGAGATTGACGGTCGCGGCCTTGGCGATGGTGAGCTCGACCGGGTACGTCGGTGATGCGGTCACGAGGCTGTGGACGACGACCGTGCGGAGCAGTCGGCCGAGGTCAGCGGTCAGGTCGGCGGGCTTGCGGTAGCCGTCGGCGGCGTACTCCCAGGCCGGCGGGATGCGGTAGTCGGGCTGGTTGTCTCCGTCCAGATCGGCGTCGTCGACGTTGAAGCTGCCGGAGAACTGGTCGGGTCCGGCCGAGAGGTCGTGGAACCACACCCGGCGGGTGCTGCCGAGACCGCTCTCCTCGTCGGCGGCCGTCGTACCGCCCCAGGCGACCAGACCGCGGCTGGCGAACTTGCCCCAGTTCTGCCCGGTGTCCGCGTCCGGCTCGTCCGTCTTCGTGTACACGTGGAACTTGAAGTCCGGCCGGTCGTACCAGTTGATCAGGTAGACCGTGTTCTCCCGGGTGTCGACACCGGACGGCGGGTTGAACGCGAGCCACTTCTCGACGGTGGGCGCGTCGATCTCGTGGTTGGCGGTCACCTCCAGCTTGTTGCGCTGCTGGGCGTTGTACTTGGCCTGCACCGAGTTCACCTCGACCGGCCGAGCCAGGGAGGCGAGCTGCTGGAAGAAGCGGTTCTGGTACGACTGATCGGCGTACCGGAGTCGGTAGTCATAGGTGTAGTCGAGCCCGATCGTCTCGTCGATGCCGGCGAGCAATCGGGTGATCTGCTTGGGTTTGTGGTTGACCGGCAGCGCGCCGTTCAGCGCGGCCAGGTCGACGCTGCCGGGCTTGTAGCCGAGCAGTACGACGTTCAGGGGGACGCGCTCGGCGAGCTCGGGCTGCGCACCCGGCTTGAGATGCTCGAACTGCGGTGGTGCGCCACTGGCCGGTATCGCGGTGACCAGGCCGGCGACCAGGCTGCTGGCCAGGCCCAGCATGGCCGCGGCCGTCGCTGCCAACGGACGTCGTCTCATCGCACTCCTTCGTAGTGATCCGGAGGCGGCTGTCTACAGGGCGGGCGGGTTCACCGGTGGAAGCTTCAGTCCTGATCGAACCCGCCGCCTGTAAGACGTTGACTGGATTGCGTTTCCGGCAGTAAATTTTCAACATGGCGTGTTGTGGTCCGGGGTGCTGATGATCCGTTCGTTCGCGGTGGGAGACGGTCCGGAGCTGGCCGCCGCCTGGACCGCGGCGGCACCGGCCGACCCGATCGGGTACCCGCGCTTCCGCGACTTCTTCCTACTCGATCGCAACTTCGACCCGGCCGGCCTGAAGGTTGCCGTACGCAACGGTCGCGTCGTTGGCGCGGCGTACGCTGTCCGCCGGCTGATCCCGCTGGCCGGCGCGGACCTGGAGCCGGAAACGGGCTGGATCCCGTTCTTCTTCGTGCACCCCGACGCGCGCGGGCACGGGCTCGGCCGGGAGCTACTGACCGCCGCGATGGACTGGCTGCGCGAGGTGGGGTGCTCCGAGGTCTTCTTCTCGTCGTACACACCGAACTACTTCCTGCCGGGCCTCGACCGAGCGCGCTATCCGGCCGCGGATCGGCTGCTGGCGGGACTGGGCTTCGAAGCCGGGTACGACGCCGTGGCGATGGACCGGAGTCTTGTCGGGTACTCGATGCCGGCCGAGGTGGGCAAGCGGCTCGACGAACTCGTGGGGGAGGGCTACAGCTTCGGTACGCCGACCGGTGACGAGCTGACCGCGTTGATCCGCCTTGCGGGTAACGAGTTCACGCCGGACTGGGCCCGCGCGATCCGCGAAGCCGTGGTGGCCGGGATGCCGCTGGAGCGGATCGTGGTGGCACGAGACCCGGTACGGCGGATTCTCGGGTGGGCGCAACATGCGACGTACGAGGGTGTCATCGAGCGGTTCGGTCCGTTCGGCGTGCTGCCCGAATGCCGCGGTACCGGACTCGGCAAGCTGCTGCTGCACCTCACGCTGACCCAGATGGCCGCGGCCGGCGCCCATAGCGCGTGGTTCCTGTGGACCGGCGAGCAGTCCGCCGCCGGCCGCCTCTACCTGAGCGCCGGGTTCACCATCACCCGCACCTTCACCATCCTGCGTGCCAACGTCTGACGGGAGTCACCTATGACCAGAACCGTGCTCGCCATCGGCGCCCACATCGGCGACATGGACCTGACCGCCGGTCCCACCCTGGCCAAGCTCATCCTCGACGGCGCCCGCGTCACCATCGTCGCCCTGACGCCCGGTGAACGCAGTCACCCCAGACTCGCGCCGGCCGAGTATAAGAAACAGAAGATCGCCGAAGGCGAAGCGTTCGCCACCGCGATCGGCGCCGACTTCATGGTCCTCGGCCACAGTGACGGTTTCCTCCCCGACACCGACGAGGCCGCCGCCGAACTGGCCACCATCATCCGCGACCAGCAACCCGACACCCTCATCACCCACTGGCAGCAAAGCCGGAACCGAGACCACGAACACGCCGCCCGCCTCACCGCTCGCGCCCGTCACCTAGCCGACCTCCCACTGGAGCCCTCCGACCCACCCCACCTGCGGGCCCTCGCCGACCTCCCACGGCACGCCGTCCGCACCGTGCTGCACACCGAGAACTGGGAGGACATGGACGGCTTCCACCCCACCCTCTACGTCCCCATCCCCGACGAAGCCTTCTACCGCTGGATCTCCGCCATCCGCCACCAGCCCTTCGCCCGCGGCGAACACGGCTTCCGCCACATCGACTACTACACCGCCCTCCTCACCACCCGAGGCTGCCTAGCCGGCTACCCCAGGGCTGCCGCCTTCCACAGCACGCCTACCCCCGAACTCACCAAACTCCCAGCCCCGTAAGGACCCCCGCCTCGCTGCGCCCGACTCCTCCGCCGCCGTGCCCCGCCCACTCTCGACGGTGCGTGCTGCCGCGCGCTCCTAGCGCTACCGCGCGGCTGTTCGGGCTGGTGCCCGCAGCAGCGCTCATCGCGCGACCGCGTCCTGCCGCCCGCACGTGATCGGACGACTGCACCGGTTGAACTGGCTAGCCGAATTGCCCGTCGCGTGCCAGCGCTGACGTTCCGGTGCGCGACATCAGCAACGTCCTCGGTGTTTCGCATCACCGCGTATCCCGCTGGCGCAGGAGGCTGACGGAGAGCCCTCGAATCTCGCCGAGGTGGTGCGATGCTCCGCATCGTCGAGGTCGTGCCGTCGAAGCGCAGCTGACGTGGATGTCGAGAGGTTTGTGAGGTTGCTCGGTCAAGTCCGGCGTGTGGACGAGCCGCAGGTCGACATCGCTGCGGTTCGGCTGCGGTTTCCTTGGGTCGGTCGCGCGAGCCTCGACGCCCTGTCGGCCAACTTTCGCGAGATGCAGTCCGGCCGTGCGAAGGGATGTGCCAGATGCGGTGCCGGTGACCTGCCATGACCGCAGGCCATGACCGCCGGCCATTGCCTTCGGAGATCTCCGATTTGAGTGAATCGAACAGATGTTCTAGTATTGGTCCATGACTACTCGATCGCTCTGCGCAACTGACGAGGAGCTGCTCGCCGGCTATCTCGCCGGGCAGCCCGATCTGAGTCCGCCACCCGAGCAATGGCCCGACTACCCAGACTCTCCACCTCCGGACGACCTCTACGACCCTGATGGCCCGGACGCGCCGATCGCGCTGAGCGTGGAAGACCTGTTCGACATCCCGCTACGGGCGAACAAGGTCGATGAGCTGGAATGGGAGCTGTGGTCGGGGGTCGACCAGGATGAGGCTGAGCGGGAGATGCTGCGTCGATGCGCCCCGGCCTGGGTCTTCCTGCCGCCGGGCGGCGATCTGGCCGCCGAACTGGAGGCCGTACGTCCACAGGCGGAGACACCGGTTGCGCTGATCGAGTTGATGAAGGCGGCCGCTCGGATGGCGTCCTGGGCCGAGTCGATCAAAGCCACCGCAGTCGCATCGTTCTTTCAGCAGCGCAAGGCCCAGCATGCCGAAGCTCCTCGTCCTGCCCAGATTGACTCGTCCGGTCGTCCAGTGGACCCGGAGCGATCCTGGGCCGCCGAGGTGGGTGCCGCGCTGCGCCTTTCCGCGGACACAGCCACCCGGCACATCGAGACCGCCCTGCACCTGACCGGTCCGCTGTCGGCGACCCTGACGGGTCTGCGGTCCGGTGCCTTGTCCTGGTCCAAAGCCCTGTCGATCTCGGAAGCGACCCGGTCCCTATCGGATGAGTCGGCCCAGGCGGTTGAGGCTCACGTCCTGCGTCGCGCCGCATCCCAGACCCACGCCAACCTGCGCCGATCCCTACGCCAGCAGGTGGCCAAGCATGCGGCCGAGTCCGAGGCGGACCAGCACCGCGAGGCAGTGCGCGAGCGTACCTGCAAGATCGTTCCGCTGACGGGCGGCATGGCCGGACTCTGGATCGTCCACGAAGCCGACAAGATCCAGCAAATGTGGGTTGTCATCCAAGCCATGGCAGATCTCGCCAAACGGCCCGGCAACACAGACCCGTCCACCGACACCGGCGCGGCCACCGACACCGGCGCGGCCACCAGCGCTGGCATGGCCGCCAGCACGACGGCTACCAACGGCGGCACGTCCAGCAATACGGCGGCCAGCAACACCGGCCCTTCCAGCGACATCGACATCTCCAGCAAGACCGACACGGCGACCAACAGGACGGCGACCGATTGCAGCACGGCCGGCAGCACCGATGCCGATGGTGATGCAGATTCCGATGATGCCGTGAGCAACTGTTCTGGTTCGCCGGGCGCGAGCGTCGAAGGTGGGGATCAGAAGCCTCGGCGAGACGAGCGCACAGCAGGGCAGCGAAGGGCTGACGTCGCGGCGGATGTGTTCGAGTACATGCTTCACAACGGGCTCGATTGGCTGGGGCGACGTCTGCCCGACCAGCACCGGAGACGTCCGCACATTGAGGTACTGATCCCGGCGAGCACGCTGCTCGGCATGGACGATGACCCCTGTGAGCTGTCCGGCTACGGTCCGATCTCCGCTGAGATGGCCCGCCGGATCGCCGCCGACGGTACGTGGCGGCGTCTCCTGACCGACCCGGCGAACGGGGTCGTCCTGGAGGCATCGACGACACGGCACGAGCCTGGCTCTTTGGTGAGCGAGACTCTGCTCGCACGGCATCCGGTCTGCGCGTGGCCTGGTTGCAACCGGGCGTCCCGCGAATGCGATCGCGACCACGGCACGCGGTTCGTGATCTCCGGTACGACGAGCTTGGCCGGCCTCGCGCCGTACTGCGAGTACCACCACGTCATCAAGGACACACCCGCCTGGGGCTGGCATACCGACAACCACCCAGACGGTTCGATCACCCTGACCACACCCACCGGTCACCGCTACACCACGGTTCCGCCGGCCCGCGGTCCGATCCAACCCCGCAGGCCGATCGACGACAACGAACCGCAGCCGGACTCGGTCGACCGAGCGGCTTCCTCAGATCCGCCGCCGTACTAAGGCTCCGTCACGTCGGCGCCCGCGCACGGCCCTGTGTGGGCGCCGCCCGGTCTGCTCGTACGCCGTCCGCGGCGCTGCGCCTGCTCGTACGTCGTCGGTCGTTCGTCGTCGTCCGTCGCGTCGTCGTAGGTCATTCGGCTGGCCGAGGGCTGCTAGCTGGCCGATCTGCCGACCGAATGCGGTGACCTGCGGCCCGCCGACCTGCCTGCCCGCTGACCTGGTACGCCGACCTGCCGACCGGGTACGCCGAACTGCGTGCCCGCCGACCTGGTACGCCGACCTGCCGATCGGGTACGCCGACCTGCCTGCACGCCGACCGAGTACGCCGCTTGTCGACCGAGCTCGCCAACCTGTGACCGAGTACGCCGACCGCCGACGCCGACCGAGTACGCCGAGCTGACGGGTGACTGAGTCCGCCGAGCTGACGGGTCACTGAGCGCGCCGAGCTGGCCGGTTACCGAGCATGCCGAGGCGGCCGGCTGGGGGAGCGGCGGCCGCTCGGCGTTAGCAGTCGGCTCTACCAGGCTGTCAGGAAGCGTCGGCTTTGCGGACCCAGACTTCGCGGATGATCAGCAGGATGGCGGCGGCTGAGGGGATGGCGAGGAGGGCGCCTACTACGCCTAGGAGGGCGCCGCCCAGGAGGGCTGCGATGACGGTGACGGCGCCGGGGATGTCTACGGCGCGGCGCATGATGCGGGGGGCTACGACGTAGTTCTCGATCTGCTGATAGACGATGCCGTAGATGAGGCAGGCGAGGCCTACCCAGAGGCTGTCGGTGAAGCCGATCAGGGAGACCACGACGACGCCGATCAGGCCGCCGACCATCGGGATGAAGGCGGTGAACATGACGACGATCGCCAGGGCCACGGCGTACTCGCGGAGGCCGACGATCTCCAGGAAGATGAACATGAAGACGCCGGCGCAGAGGGCGACGGTGAACTGGCCGCTGACGTAGCCGCCGACGCGGGTCAGGACCTCGTCGCCGAGGATCGAGACGCGGTTGCGGCGGGTGCGGGGGACCAGGCTGTAGGCGGCGCGTTTGACCGACGGGAGCGACGCCAGGAAGTACAGGGTCAGGATGAGGATCGTGAAGGTGTTGAAGAGGGCACCGGCGACGACCTTGCCGACGCCGAGGATGCCCCCGAACGCCTTCTGGGCGAGCGCCGGGTCCTGGATGTATTCCTGGGCCTTCTGGATGAAGTGGTACTTGTTGTCGAGCTCGTCCAGGGTCTTCGACTTCTGCAGCAGGTCGAGCCACTGAGGGGCGTTCTTGATCAGGCCGTCGATCTGGTCGGTGACGACCGGGACGATCGCGAAGCCGACGCCGGCGACGGCGAGGATCATGATCAGGAAGACGACGCCGACCGAGAGGCCGCGCTTCAGGCCGCGGCGCATGAACCACTCGACCAGCGGGTTCAGGCCGACGGCGATGAACATCGAGACCACGAGCAGGATCAGCACCGACTTCGCGTGACCGAGCGCGTTCCACAGACCCCAGGCGACCAGTACGCCGAGGGCCGCGAAGAACCCGAAGACGAACGGGTTCGACCGCTGGATCGGCGGACCGGGGCGGCCCATGCCTTCGTCGGGGTGCCGTTCCTCGATCAGGAGTTCGTCGGCGAGGTCGTCGATCTCGTTGGCCTTCTCGGTCGCGTGATCCGCGGAGTCGTCGGCCTCATCGGCCGACTCCTCAGCCTGGTTGGCGGATTCCTCGGCCTCGTCGGCCGACTTCTCCGCATGCTCGGCAGCGGCCTCGGCGTGCGCGGCGGCCACTTGGGCCTCGCGGGTCGCCTTGGCGACGTCTTCAGCAGATGGCGCTGTTGGATCGGGGGTCGCTGTCGAGTTGTCGTCGCCGGATGGCGTCACATCGTGTCCTTCGGGGATCGCGCGTCGGTCTTCTCGTCGTCGGCCGAAGTCTTGCCGGTCGCGAGGTCACCGAGGCGGAACTCGTCGATCCTCGTCGAGTCGGCCGGCTCGTCGTCGTCCGCGGTCTCGTCTTCATCAGCTGCCGGGCCGCCGGCTGTCGTGCTGGTCAGCTTCGCGGCGGTCGCCGGGTCGACCCGCAGTCCGGTGTCGATGCGGGTCTCGTCGACCCGGGCGTCACCGGCATCGGATCCGACGAACGGGCTCGAACCGGTGAACGGTCCGTCGCCGTCGAGCGCCGAGTCGGCGGCCGACGTACCGGCGCCGAACGCGTGGTCGTCGGCCGGCGTCTTCGGCGCGAAGGGGTTGTCGCCCGACTCGACGATAGGCCCGCCGAACGGGTTGTCGCTCGACTCCACGGCAGGCGCGCTGAACGGGTTGTCGCTCGACAGCGAGCTCTCGGTCGACGACCCGAACGGGCTGCCCGCCGTACCGGGTCCACCCGCCGAAGGCGCGAGACCAGCCGCAGCAGGCCCATCCGCCGACGGTGTGAAGCCGCTCGCTGCCGGGGTTTCGGTCGGGCGGCTGAAGGGATTCACGTACGGCGTCGCGGCTGCCGTCTCGGAGTCGAGTTCGGCCGCCTGGCGGGCGATGTTGCCGGCGATCTCGTTCAGGCCGGCGATCTGGGTGAGGATGCCGTCGCGGCGCTTGGCGAGGCGTTCGGTCTCGCGGGCGACGATCGTGCGTGAGCGCTCGGCCTCGTCGGCCGCGCTCGCCAGTTCGGACTCGGCGCGGGTGCGCGCCGTGCTCAGCACCTGCTCGGCTTCGCGGCGGGTGCGGCTCAGGGTGCGCTCGGCGGACTCCTCGGCCTCGGCGCGGATCTTGCGCGCCTGCTCGGTCGCCTCGGCCACCCGGCGCTCGGAGGCCTCGGCGGCCTCCTTCATCTGGGTGGTCAGGTTCTCGGTGTCGGCGGCGATCTGCTGGTGCTTGTCGGCGAGCTCCTTGGCCTGCTGCTCGCGCTCGTCGGCGAGCCGGGCGCGCAGGGCGGCGGACTCGCGCTGGATCGCGGTGCGGATCTTCTCGGCCTCGTGCAGCGCGCCGTTCTTCAGCGTGCTGGCCTGGGACTCGGCGGTCAGCGTCAGCTGCTCGGCCTTGCGCTTGGCCGCCTGCAGCACCTCGGAGGCCTCGGTCTCCGCGGTACGGCGGAGCTCGGCGGCATCGCCTTCGGCAGTACGGCGGATGCTGTCGGACTCGTTCAGTGCGACGGTCCGGATGTCCTCGGCCTCCCGCTCGCCGGTGGCGCGCTGGGCAGCGGCCTCCTTGGCGGCGGTGGTGCGCAGCTCCTCGGCCTCGCGGCGGGCCTCGTCGAGGGCCTCGGCGGCCTGGTCCTGGGCGAGCCGCAGGATCTGCGCGGCGCGGTCCCCGAGGCCGGCGTACGACGGGTTGGCGCTGGCCTCGAGCTGGCGGCGGGTCTCGTCGAGCTCGCGCTGCATCGGCGCGACGCTGCTCTGCAGCTGCTCGGCCCGGCTCCGGATCTCGACCAGCTGCATCTCGAGGGCGCGGACGTAGTCGTCCACGGCCTGCTTGTCGTAGCCACGCCGACTGACCGGAAAGCCTCCGGCCGCGGTTGCAGTGCGGTCGAAGAACGGCAGGCTCGACTCGTCAGGCATTCCTGAGATTCCCTTCTGGCGGCTCAGCTGAATCCCCCAGCTTAAGCCTGTCAGACCCGCCCCCTGACCAGCCAATCGGCCCCGCTACCCAAGCATTACCTGTTGCGGAAGCGATCGATGGCTTCCTGGTGCTTGGCGCGCAGTTCGGGGTCGCGGACACCGAGGCCCTCGGTCGGCGCCAGCGTCAGTACGCCGACCTTGCCCTGGTGCAGGTTGCGATGCACGTCGTACGCCGCCTGTGCGGTCTCCTCGAGCGGGTACACGCGGCTCACCGTCGGATGCACCATGCCCTTGGCGATCAGCCGGTTTGCCTCCCAGGCCTCGCGGTAGTTGGCGAAGTGCGAGCCGATGATTCGCTTGAGGTTCATCCACAGGTACCGGTTGTCGTACTCGTGCATGAAGCCCGACGTCGAGGCGCAGGTGACGATCGTGCCGCCGCGGCGCGCGACGTACACGGAAGCACCGAAGGTCTCGCGGCCCGGGTGCTCGAAGACGATGTCCGGGTCGTCGCCACCGGTCAGCTCGCGGATCCGCGCGCCGAACCGCTTCCACTCCTTCTGATCCTGAGTGGACTCGTCCTTCCAGAACTTGTACCCCTCGGCCGACCGGTCGATGATCAGCTCGGCGCCCATCGCGCGGCAGATCTCCGCCTTCTCCGGCGACGACACCACGCAGACCGGGATCGCCCCGCCGTTCAGCGCGAACTGGGTCGCGTACGACCCGAGCCCACCGGACGCACCCCAGATCAGTACGACGTCGCCCTGCTTCATGTTGGCGCCGTTGGGCGAGACGAGCTGCCGGTACGCCGTACTGTTCACCAGCCCCGGAGACGCAGCCTCCTCCCAGGTGAGGTGAGCCGGCTTCGGCATCAGCTGGTTCGACTTCACCAGCGCGATCTCGGCGAGACCGCCGAAGTTCGTCTCGAAACCCCAGATCCGCTGCTCGGAATCCATCATCGTGTCGTTGTGCCCGTCGGGCGATTCGAGCTCGACCGAGAGGCAGTGCGCGACCACCTCGTCGCCGGGCTTCCAGGCGTTCACGCCCGGTCCGGTCCGCAGTACGACGCCGGCCAGATCGGAGCCGACCACGTGGTACGGCAGGTCGTGGCGGGCGGTCAGCGGCGACAACTTCCCGTACCGCTTGAGGAACGAGAACGTCGAGACCGGCTCGAAGATCGACGTCCACACGGTGTTGTAGTTGATCGCGCTCGCCATCACCGCGACCAGCGCCTCACCCGGGCCGAGCTCGGGTGTCGGGACGTCGTCCAGGTGCAGGCTCTTGCGCGGGTCCTTCTCCTTCGCGTCCAGCCCCTCGAACATGTCGGCCTCGTCGGCGTGCACGGTGATCCCGCGGTAATGGTCCGGTACGTCGAGCGCACCGACTGCTGCACTGTCACCGGCGAGGATCGCGTCGAGGATCTGCTTCACGTCGTACCTCCTGCAAGGAGTGGACTGGTGAGCGGACGTTACCGTTGAGTATGCCTCGCGGGCTGTGCCTTGTGACACAGTTGGGAGCGGTTGAGACGACCGTCACTTTTGTAGTCCACCGTTGTCAGTGGTCTTACCCCAGATGGTCAGCGCAGGCGCGTGTGGAGCCGGACCTGAGTGAAGCCGTCACCCGAGCGCAGCTGGACCAGATCGCAGAGCTGGTTGGCCAGCCAGACGCCCCGGCCGCCGAGCCCGTCCAGCGGAGGCATCACCCGGCCGACGAGTAGGTCGTCGATCCGGCCGTGGTCGGCCACGTCGCAGACCAGCGACCCGTTCTCGATCCAGACCGACAGTGCGCCCCGGCCGCCGCCGAAGCGGATGCTGTTCGTGCACACCTCGTGCAGCGCCAGCCCGAGATCGTCCATCCGGTCTCGCGACACCCCGTGCGACGACGCCTGCCCGTTCACCCACTTCCGGACATCGCCGAGGTCGGCCAGCCCGAACTCCCAGCGCTCGGCCCGATCCGGTACGTCGTTCAGCGGCGTCCGGAACGTCTTCTCGGCCAACGCCTCCCCGCCGGAATGCTCTGTGCTCGAGTGATGGGCAGTCGGATCGATACCGACCGTCGCGGCGAACGGGCAGCAGAGCCGGAAGCCGGAGTCGGCGGCGAAGGCGATGTCGGTCAGACCCTCGTGGAGCAAGGCTTCGTCGTACGCCGCTGTGGTGCGACCGGGGTAGACGCACTCGCTGAGGCCGTACACGGCCCGGCCGCCCGCCTGCCCGACAATTTCGCGCCAGAAGGGGATCAGCCGCGCGGGGTTGCGCCCAGCCACGGTCATATCGATAAAACGCACTCGTGCCGCGGATTCTCCGAGGGTCTCCCGGAGTATGGCGATGCGGTCCGGCGGGAGTACCGCCACGATCGTCGCGTCCGTCGCCAGGCCGTCGTGGACGAAGGGCACCGACTGCCGCACGAACTCCTCGTCGCTCGCATAGACGAAGGCTTCGTGCTGGAACCCCGCCGGCACACCGTCCAAGGAATCGGTGGCGCTGTCCTTCAGCACCAGAACAGCGTAGTCCGCGAACCCCAACTCCGATGGGGGTTTCTGCGCGCCGTCACGGGCTGTTGGACAGCCGTAACACTAGGCCTTTGAAACCGGGGCAGGTTCGACGAGCTCCACCAGCACACCACCGGCCGACTTGGGGTGAATGAAGTTCACCCGGGATCCGGCGGTACCTCGGCGCGGTTCGGCGTACAGGAGTTCGGCGCCGCGCTCCCGCAGTACGGCGGAGACCTGATCGATGTCGCGGACCCGGTAGGCCAACTGCTGGATGCCCGGCCCGCGCTTGTCCAGGAACTTGGCGATCGGCGACGCGTCCGACAAAGGCGCGAGCAGCTGGATCGACGAACCGGAGGTGCCCACCGAGAGCATCGCCTCGCGGACGCCCTGCTCCTCGTTGATCTCCTCGTGCGCGACCGTCATCCCGAAGACGTCGGCGTAGTGCCGCACAGCGGCGTCGAAGTCCGGTACGGCGATGCCGACGTGATCGATCGCCTCGAAGAGCTCGTCCATTCCTTCACCCTAGAAGCCAAAACGAGCAAGAGGTCGTTCGTGTGACCCGTTCGACAGACGCGTACCAGTGCTCTCGCAGGTATCGTGACAGCATGTCTGACACGCAGAACCAAAGCGTCATCGTGGCCGGCGCGCGCACCCCGATCGGGAAGCTGCTGGGCGGTCTCAAGGGCTTCACCGGAGCGGAGCTCGGTGGGTTCGCGATCAAGGGTGCACTGGACAAGGCCGGCGTCGCGCCGGACCAGGTCGAGTACGTGATCATGGGTCAGGTCCTGCAGGCCGGCGGCGGTCAGATCACCGCTCGCCAGGCCGCGGTCAAGGGCGGCATCCCGATGAACATCCCGGCGATCACCATCAACAAGGTCTGCCTGTCCGGCCTGAACGCGATCGCGCTGGCCGACCAGCTGATCCGCGCCGGCGAGTACGACATCGTCGTGGCCGGCGGGATGGAGTCGATGACCAACGCGCCGCACCTGCTGCCGAAGTCCCGTGAGGGCTTCAAGTACGGCGACACCACGCTCGTCGACTCGATGTCGTTCGACGGGCTCTGGGACGCGTTCACCGACCAGCCGATGGGTGCGCTCACCGAGCAGGCGAACGGCGCTCTGACCCGCGAGGAGCAGGACGAGTTCAGTGCTCGTTCGCACCAGCAGGCCGCGGCCGCGTGGAAGAACGGTGTCTTCGCCGACGAGGTGGTCCCGGTCGAGGTCCCGCAGCGTAAGGGCGACCCGCTGGTGATCGATAGCGACGAAGGCGTTCGCGGCGACACCTCGGTCGAGTCGCTGGCCCGGCTGCGTCCGGCGTTCGGCAAGGAAGGCACGATCACTGCCGGTTCGGCGTCGCAGATCTCCGACGGCGGCTGCGCTGTCGTCGTGATGAGCAAGGCGAAGGCCGAGGAGCTCGGGCTGTCCTGGATCGCCGAGATCGGCGCGCACGGCTCGGTCGCCGGACCGGACTCGACCCTGCAGAGCCAGCCGGCCAACGCGATCAAGAAGGCCTGCAGCAAGGAAGGCATCGACGCGGCCGACCTCGACCTGATCGAGATCAACGAGGCCTTCGCTTCCGTCGGGATCGCCTCCACCCGTGAGCTCGGGGTCGCAGCCGACAAGGTCAACGTGAACGGCGGCGCGATCGCGCTCGGCCACCCGATCGGTATGTCGGGCGCTCGCCTGGTGCTGCACCTGGCCCTCGAGCTCGGTCGTCGTGGTGGCGGTGTCGGCGCGGCCGCGCTCTGTGGTGGCGGCGGTCAGGGCGACGCCTTGATCGTCCGCGTAGCGAAGAAGTAATGCCGCGCCGCACTCCGCCTGTCAGTGAGCTGGTCGATCGTGCCCGGGAGGGTGACTCCCGGGCCGTCGCCCGGCTGATCTCGCTGGTCGAGGACGAGTCGCCGCTGCTGCGCGAGGTGATGGCCGCGCTCTCCCCGTACGCCGGTCATGCGCACATCGTCGGAATCACCGGCTCGCCCGGTGTCGGCAAATCCACGTCGACGTCCGCGCTAGTCACGGCGTACCGGGGGACCGGGAAGCGGGTAGCCGTCCTGGCGGTCGATCCGTCGTCGCCGTTCTCCGGTGGGGCGTTGCTGGGCGACCGGGTGCGGATGCAGGACCACGCCCTGGACAAGGGCGTGTACATCCGGTCGATGGCCTCCCGCGGGCATCTGGGCGGGCTGTCGTGGTCGACCCCGCAGGCGTTGCGGGTGCTGGATGCGGCCGGGTTCGACGTGGTGTTCGTAGAGACGGTCGGGGTCGGGCAGTCCGAGGTGGAGATCGCCGGGATGGCTGACACGACGATCGTGCTGCTGGCTCCTGGGATGGGTGACGGGATCCAGGCGGCCAAGGCCGGCATCCTCGAGGTCGGCGACCTGTACGTGGTGAACAAGGCCGACCGGGACGGCGTCCAGAACGTCACCCGCGACCTGCGGCACATGCTCGCCCTGGCCGAGCGGCCCGAGGGCGCGTGGGTACCGCCGATCCTGAAAACGGTGGCCTCGCGCAACGAAGGCGTCGACGAGGTGGTCACGGCGATCGAGGACCGGCTGACCTGGATGCGCGGCAACGGCGTCCTCGGCGACCGGCGACGCTCCCGGGCCCGCGACGAGATCGAGGCGATCGCGATGACCGCGTTGCGGCGGCGGTTCGCGCATCTGCATGGGGACGCGCGGCTCGACGTACTGGCCGCGAAGGTCGCCGAGGGGAACACGGATCCGTACAGCGCGGCTGATGAACTGATCGCAGCCCTGTGATTTAGGTCTCGTCCGTGCGACAGTCCGGCATCTTCTGTCACACCGTGTAATCGACTGGTCGACTGAGGGCTACTGTCCCGTATTCGGGCAAATGTGCCACTATTCGGTCACGGTCTGCGATCCACGTCTCACGGCGGCGCGCCGGTTGCTGCCATGCCCCCGGATCCGTTACACAATGGAGCTTGTAGCTGGTGAGCATTGTGCGGTGGGCTGTGTTCAGTCAGTGACATTTAGTGACGGTCCGTGATACAAACACAGTCGACCCAGTGGTTTGGAACGAGGAGTGGTGACATGCCGAAGAAGCTGCTGATCTGGTCGCTCATCGCCTTTGCCGGCTTCTATCTGTTCACGCAGCCGACGAACGCCGCCGATGCGGTGGGGGGCGCCTTTTCCGGCGTCGGTGACCTGTTCGGGAGCGTGATCACGTTCCTGACCGCGTTGTTCAACTGATCTGACGCCTGGGTGTCCCGCAACGACCGTTCGTGCGGGACACTTGGCTTTACGGGGTCACAACTGACGCAGTCCAGGGGAGTGAGCGGATGGCCGGGATTGGCCTCTTCCGGATGTTCGATCCGAAGGTGCGACGCCACCTGATCTCGGACGAGGGCGAAGTCGTCATCGACGAGGTCCGGCAGCACTGGGTCGTCTTCACGGTCCCGATGCTCGAGGTCCTGCTCGCGGCGGCCTTGCTGGTCGCGATGGTGACCACACCGATCGGTGGGCAGCCGGTGCTGCTGGCGATCTGCCTGGTGCTGCTCACGCACGCCTTCTGGAACTTCCTGACCCATCACCGCGACCGCTTCGTGGTCACCAACATGCGCGTGATGCGGATCCGCGGCGTCTTCTCGCAGACGGTCGCGACCACCCCGATCGCGCGAGTCCTCGACATCACCCTGCAGAAGCCGATCATCGGCCGGATGCTGGGCTACGGCCACTTCATCTTCGAGTCGGCCGCGCAGGACCAGGGCTTCCGCGAGATCAAGTGGGTCAGCCGGCCCGACGACCGCGACCTGACCATTCAGCGCGTTATCCAGCGCACCGGTCTACGCGCCTCCGCGAGCGTCGACGTCGTCCAGAGCGACGAGGACTCCGACGACGACGGCACCGGCCCGATCGGGATGGACTCGGCGCAGGAGGTCACCACCACGACCGCCGCACCGGCGCATCACTCCCGGCCGGCGCCCACCTCCGCACCCGCCTCGAAGTCGATCTTCAACAGCGATCGCGGGAACTGGACCGACGACTGAACTCCTCGAGCCGACGCTCGTGATGCCGCCGTTCGGCGGTGGTCGCGGGTTCGGCTTGGGACAACTCGTCGATCGCCTCGGGATAGCGATGCAGGCGGGCGAGGAGCTCGGCACGTACGGCGTGGGTGCGTGAGCCGGTCTGCTGCTTCAGCAGGGTCAGCCCGGCTTGCGGTCCATCGACCTCAGCGATCGCGACTGCGTGCGCGAGCTCGGCAGCCGGTGTTGGCGCGACCGAGAGCAGGAGCTCGTAGAGGCGGACGATCTCGCGCCAGTCAGTGATCGAGTACGCCGGGGCTCGCGCATGCTCGGCCGCGATCGCGGCCTGGAGTTGGTACGGGTCGGCCTGTCGGTCGGACCGCTCCAAAGAGTCGTTGAGCAAGGTGATTCCGCGTTTGATCGCTGCGGCATCCCAGAGCGTTCGGTCCTGCTGGTCGAGCGTGACGACTTCGCCTTCTGGATCGAGGCGGGCCGGACGGCGGGCTTCGGTTAGCAGCAGCAAAGCCAGTACGGCGGTCGGCATCGGCTGCTCGGGGAGTAGCCCGTGCAGGAGTTCGGCCAGCCGAATCGCCTCGGTACACAGATCGACGTCGTACGGCGTCTCGCCCGCGGCCGGCGCATGACCGGACGTGTACAGACTGTGGATGACCGCGCAGACCGCGGGTAGTCGGTCGGCGAGTTCGGTCGCGGGCGGAACGCGGTACGGGATGTTGGCGGCCGCGATCTTCTTCCGGGCCCGAGTGAGCCGCTTCGCGGTCGCAGCCTCGGTGGTGAGCATGACCGCGGCGATCGCGGCGGGAGACAGCCCGCAGAGCGTGCGCAGAGCAAGCGCAACCCGAGTAGGCGGCGACAACGTCGGATGGCAACACGTGAACACCAGCCGAAGCAGATCGTCCTGAAGGACCTGCTCGGAGTCCACTGCATCACCGAGCAACACCGGATCCTCAACAGGAGCTGGGTGGGTGAGCTCGAGGAGTTCGGATCCCTGGCGTTCTTTGTCGGCGCGGGCGCGTTCGCGGCGGATGATGTCGATTGCTTTGCGGCGGGCGGTGACTGTCAACCAGGCTCGGGGTTCGGGTGGTATTCCGGTGACCGGCCAGGCGTTGAGGGCGGCCAGGGTGGCTTCCTGGACGGCGTCTTCGGCGAGTTGGACGTCGCCGACCGTCCGGATCAGGGTCGCGAGGATGCGCGTGCCCTCGATCCGGATCGTGTCCGCGACTTCGTCGTACATCTACTTGGCGAGGATGACCGGGCGGACCTCGACGGCGCCGTTCCAGGCGGCGGGGATCTTGGCGGCGATCGCGACCGCTTCCTCCAGGTCTTCGGCCTCGATCAGGTAGTAGCCGGTCAGGGCTTCCTTGGTCTCGGCGTACGGGCCGTCGGTGGTGACGACCTGCCCGCCGCGGGCGCCCTCGACGCGGACCACGGTCGCGGTCGTCGTCGGGTGGAGGACGGCGCTGGCCTTGATCTGGCCGGCGTTGTCGACGCCGAACTGCCGGTACTCGGCCAGCTCGGCGGCTTGCTCCGGTGCCCACCAGTCCACGTCGGCGGTGTAGGTGAGTGCGAGGTACTGCGTCATCTCGGAACTCCTCTCATCAGGACCACTCTGGTCCTTCGGGAAAGGAACGAACAGCAACTCGCCATCAGGACATCCCTATTGCGTGGCTTCGGTCAGGCGGCCGCGGAACTCCCGGACGACGTCCTCGGAGCCGGTGAACTGGACGGCGTCGTCGCTGGTCCGGCCCCACAGCCAGAGGTAGACGGCGCCCGGATCACCGAAGATCTCCGCGTCCGCCTCGCCCTCGGCGCCTTGCAGCACGGTGACGCTGGTGGCGTCGGCGCGGACGGTCCACGATCTGCCTTCGGCGGTGATCCGGACGGTTGCGTCGAGCGGGTGCTTGGTCCAGTTCTCGTCCCACCAGGGGCCACCGAGGTTCGGATACAGCAGCTCGTCGATCCCGTCCAGCGCGAGCTCGGCCGCGATCGGGGTGACCACGTCATGCGCCAGCTCGGCGTCGATCCGGTGTACGACGGTCTCCATCGCCATCCGCCGGTACCAGAAGCCCGACGTACTGTCGGCCGGGCTGAAGGTCCAGGTCTGCTGCGTGGTCCCGGCCTGCCGCAGTGCCGCCGTCAGAGCGCTCAGAGATTCGTCGTACAGCTCGAAGGCGTCGCGTTCGTCGAGCCCCTCCGGCGGCCATGGCTTCGGGAGGGCGCCGAGCCTGAGCACCTCGATCTTGTGCAGATACACCTGAGCGACATGCCGGACGACGGACTCGACCGTCCAGCCCGGGCAACTCGGCACGGCCGCGTCCAGCCCAAGCTCCGCGACCTCGCGCAGGCGGGCAGACTCGGCGGCGAGCTGCTCGAGGTAGTACTCCGCTGACAGGTAGAACTCGGCTGGCAATCCCATGCCCTTGACCATCCCACAGGCCGCCGACAGTTACTCTTCGGTTCATGGCGAGGAGACGGGCGTTGCCGTTCGATCCGATCGACGAGGCGTCGCGGCAGTGGGGACACCGGTGGGGCGCGGTCGAGCAGATGCGTGCCGTCACGTCGTTGATGCGGGCCCAGCAGATCGTGATCGGCGAACTCGACGACATCCTCCGCAAGCACGGGCTGACCTTCGCGCGGTTCGAGGCGCTGGTGCTGCTGACGTTCTCCCGGCGCGGATCGCTGCCGCTGGGGAAGATGGGTGAGCGCCTGCAGGTGCACCCGACCTCGGTGACGTCGATCGTCCGGCGGCTGGAGGCTGCCGGTCTGGTGCTGCGGATCCCGCATCCCGACGACGGCCGGGCCGTGCTGTGCGAGATCACCCAGGACGGTCGCGACCTTGTCGAGCGCGCGACCGCCGACCTGGTCGACGCCGACTTCGCGCTCAAGGGCCTGACCGACGAGCAGCTGAAGATGCTCTGGTCGGTCCTCGAACCGCTGCGCCGGAGCGCGGGCGACTTCAGCTAGCCCTGTTCAGCTGGGCGTGTTCACGGAGTTGTCAGCTTTCCGCGGTTGGAAATAGTTGGACGTCCTAGTATTTTGAGACCATGGATGCCGAGGAGATCGCAGCCGGCCGCAGCCGGTGGCAGCAGCGCTACGACGCCGCCCGCAAGCGGGAGGCGGACTTCACGACGCTCTCCGGCACCGAGGTCGAGCCGGTCTACGGCCCACCGGAGGGGCATGACGACCCGCGGATGGACCGGATCGGCTGGCCGGGCGAGTTCCCGTTCACCCGCGGTCTGCACGCGACTGGGTTCCGCGGCAAGCCGTGGACGATCCGGCAGTTCGCCGGTTTCGGCAACGCCGAGCAGACCAACGAGCGCTACAAGATGATCCTGAACGGCGGTGGTGGCGGCCTGTCGGTCGCGTTCGACATGCCGACGCTGATGGGTCGCGACTCCGACGACCCCAAGGCGCTCGGCGAGGTCGGCCACTGCGGCGTCGCCATCGACTCGGCCGCTGACATGGATCGGCTGTTCAAGGACATTCCGCTCGAGGACGTCACGACCTCGATGACGATCTCCGGCCCCGCCGTACCGGCCTTCGTGATGTACCTGGTCGCCGCCGAGCGGCAGGGCGCGGACATCTCCAAGCTCAACGGCACGCTGCAGACAGACATCTTCAAGGAGTACATCGCGCAGAAGGAGTGGCTGTTCCCGCCGGAACCGCACCTGCGCCTGATCGGTGACCTGATGGAGTACTGCGCGGCCGGCATCCCGGCGTACAAGCCGCTCAGCGTCTCCGGGTACCACATTCGCGAGGCCGGATCGACGGCCGGCCAGGAGCTCGCGTACACGCTCGCCGACGGCTTCGGGTACGTCGAACTCGGCCTCGACCGCGGTCTCGACGTCGACGTGTTCGCGCCCGGTCTGTCGTTCTTCTTCGACAGTCACCTGGACTTCTTCGAGGAGATCGCGAAGTTCCGCGCCAGCCGCCGGATCTGGGCCCGCTGGATGCGCGACGTGTACGGCGCCAAGACCGACAAGGCGCAGTGGCTGCGGTTCCACACCCAGACCGCAGGCGTCTCGCTGACCGCCCAGCAGCCGACACTGAACGTCGTACGGACTGCTGTCGAAGCTCTTGCTGCCGTTCTCGGCGGCACGAACTCGCTGCACACCAACGCGCTCGACGAGACGCTGGCGCTGCCGACCGACCAGTCGGCCGAGATCGCGCTGCGCACGCAGTCGGTGCTGATGGAGGAGATCGGCATCACGAACGTCGCCGACCCGCTCGGCGGCTCCTGGTACGTCGAGGCGCTGACCGACAAGATCGAGGCCGAGGCCGAGGAGATCTTCGCGCGGATCAAGGAGATGAGCCCGGACGGCACCATGACCGGCGGCATCCTGCGCGGGATCGAGGACGGCTGGTTCATGGCCGAGATAGCCGATGCGGCCTTCGAGTACCAGCAGAAGCTCGAGAAGGGCGAGAAGAAGATCGTCGGCGTGAACACGCTCACCGACACCGTTTCCGGCGGCCTGGAGATCCTCCGGGTCAGCCATGAGGTCGAGATCGAGCAGTGCCGGGTGCTCGCGGCGCGCAAGTCCCAGCGCGACGAGGACCTCGTACGGCGTACGCTGGCGGCTCTTGTCGAAGCGGCCAGAGGGACTGGCAACCTGATCGAGCCCATGCTGGAGGCGGCGCGTGCGGAGGCCACGATGGGGGAAATCTGTCACGTTCTTCGGGACGAGTGGGGCGAGTACCGAGAGCCCGCCCGGTTCTGAGGAAGCAGTACCGACAGAACCCAGTACGACGGCGCGGATTCAGGCGGCGGCCGGCCCACCCGATGGGCGGGCCGTCATCGTCTGTGGTTCGGACCGCACGATGCTGCGGGTCGTCACCGAGCTGGTGAGCTCGGGCGAGCAGGTGGTGGCGATCGTCAACCCCGCCTCGCGGCACTTCGACCGCATCAGCGAGCTCGGCGCGCACGTGATGGGCGTCCGGGTGATCAGTGAGTCGTTGCTGCGCCGCGCCGGCATCGACGCGAAGGACGGACAGCCGTCGACCGCACGGGCGCTGGTGCTGCTCGACACCGACGACGTCCACAACGTGCACACCGCGTTGACCGCGCGCGACATGGATCCTGGACTGCGGATCATCGTGCAGATGGTCAACCCGCGGCTGGGCAAACAGCTGCACAGCCTGCTGGGCGATTGCGTGGTCATCTCCGGGCCCTCGCTGGCCGCGCCCGCGTTCGTGGCGGACGCGCTGGAGGATGACGAGCTCACCTGGCTCGAGATCGGTGATCGGCGGCTGGTCGCTGGTCAGGCCGAGCTGATCCGGGAACCACATCTGACCGTGCTGGCCGACACGACCTCGTCCGCGACGCCGGAGCTGCTGCCGATGTCCAGCGCCGATCCGAGTGGCGACATCGTGCTCGGGACCGGGATCAGGACGGTCTGGCGGACGCGCGACGTACGGCGGGCCGGGTGGTTAATGGCGTTGAGCGACGTGCTCGATCGCCGCGTACGGCGGATCGCGGCCGTGATGGTGGGTCTCGTGCTGATCGGGACCGTGCTGACGCATTTCATCGCGAAGATCGACTGGTTGCGGGCCCTCTATCTGGTCGCCGGCGCGGTCACCTCGGCCGGGATCGAGGACGACACGTTCTCCAACGCGGCGCCGTGGGCGAAGGTCGCGGCCGTGATCGTCCAGCTGACCGGCATCGTGCTGGTGGCGCTGCTGACCGCGGTGATCGTCGACTCGCTGATCGGGGCGCGACTGTCCCGCGTGATCGGTGGCGTTCGTGGCCGGCCGCGCAACCATGTGGTCGTCTGCGGCCTCGGTACGGTCGGCGCCCGGGTGCTTGAGATCCTGTCCGAGCGTGGCGTCGCGGTGGTCGGCGTCGAACACGATGAGGATGCGCCCGGCGTACAGACTGCACACCGGTTGCGGATCCCGGTCGTGATCGGGGACAGCAGCAACGAGGAGACGCTGCGGTCGGCTGGTGTCCAGCGGGCGCAGTCGGTCCTCGCGTTGACCGATGGCGACATCACCAATCTGGAGTCCGCGATGGTGGTCCGGGATCTCAACCCGGATGCGCGGATCACGATGCGGATGTTCGACCACGACCTGGCCCAGCGGGTCGAACGGCGGCTCGGTCTCGGGCATAGCCGCTCGGTGTCGATGCTGGTCGCCCCGGCGATCGCGGCCGCGGCGGCGAACCGGCGCAGTCAGGTGACCGTGCCGGCCGGACGTCGGGTCCTGCTGCTGACCGAGGTGGCGGTCGAACCAAGCTCGGTCGCGGTCGGCCTCCGGCTCGGCGAACTGGACGAGGCGGGCGGTCTCCGGGTGCTCGCGCACAAGCATGGTGCGGACCCCTGGGACTGGACCCCGGCGTACGACGGACTGCTCCAAGGGGGCGACCGGATCGCGGTCGCGGGTACCCGGAGCGGGCTGGCTCGGCTACTCCTGGCTACCCGGGCTCCCAACGCTTGAGTAGCGTCGGAGAAGATAGACCAGTGAACGTACGCGGTGGGCGCCTGATGGGCGCGAGCGGAATGCGAGGGCAGTGGTGAGTCAGTCCAACTTCTCCCGTCCCGGGGCGATCGATCTGTCGGCTCTGCGGAAGCCTGCGGGTGCGCCCGCCGGTGCGCCGGCCGCCGGTGGTTCGGCTGGTGGTTCAGCTGCAGGGTCGTACGTGCTGAACGTCAGCGAGCCGACGTTCCAGAGCGACGTGATCGAGCGGTCCCTGCAGGTACCGGTGGTGGTCGAGTTCTGGTCGCCGCGCGCACCGGGGTCGGCCGAGCTCGGCCAGGTCCTGTCGAAACTCTCGACCGAGTACGCCGGTAAGTTCGTGCTGGCGCGGATCGACATCGACGCGAACCCGCAGCTGGCTCAGGCGGTCGGCGTGCAGTCCGTGCCGCTGGTGATCGCCGTACTGCGTGGGCAGGTCGTCCCGCTGTTCCAGGGCCCGCTCGGCGAGGCCGAGGCCCGGCAGTACCTCGACCAGCTGCTCACTGTGGCTGTGGCGAACGGTGTCACCGGCCGGGCTGAGCCGGTCGGAGCGCCGGCCGAGGCGCCGGCCTCCGAAGAGGAAGACGCGCCGAACCCGCGGTACGCCAAGGCGGAGGACGCGGTCGGGGCGGGTGACCTCGAGGGCGCGATCGCGGCGTACGAGGAACTGATCAAGGAGACGCCGAACGACGCCGAGGCGAAGTCGGGTCTGGCCCGGGTCCAGCTGTGGAAGCGGACCCAGGAGGCGCCGGCTGATGTCCGCACCCGCGCGGCCGACAACCCGGGCGACATCGAGGCGCAGATGCTGGTCGCCGATGTCGACCTGATGGGCGGTCACGTCGAGGACGCGTTCAGCCGGTTGATCACCGTGATCCAGACGACCGCGGGGGACGAGCGCAACACTGTCCGCCTGCATCTGCTGGAGCTGTTCGAGGTCGTCGGCGCCGAGGACGAGCGGGTCGGCAAGGCCCGGCGCCGGTTGATGGCTGCGCTGTTCTAAGTCAGGGCGCTGACTCTTAGGGCGCTGAGTAGCCCAGGAGTTGTTCGGTGCGCTGGCCTTCGCAGTTGGAGTCCCGGGAGATGAAGTGGTCTCCATTTCCCGGGATGTAGCAGCGGTAGATGGGCACTGCGCCGGGGGCGGACGACGTGAGCACATAGCCGACCGGGCCGAGGGCGCGCAGTCCTTCGCATCCCGCGTCGCGAGTCAACAGGTTGTGCCCGCCGACCTGGCATTCGTACAGCCGGGCGGTGCCGGGCGCGGGTTCGCGGAGCAGGCGCCAGGTGCCTTCGGCGGCGAACCCGTTTGGCAGCAGCCGGGATGACGCCCAGTGGCCGCGGCTTCCGTGGTACCCGCGGGTCAATGTTGTGTAGGGCAACTTCTCGAATCCGCAGCTGAGTTGCGGCGGGTTCAGGTCGTTGCGGTTGGCCAGCGCCCAGGTCGACCAAGCGGGCTTGGCCGACTTGTCGGCGTACCGGAGGCCGAGCCCGATGCCCTCTTCGGGGTGGTCGACCATCCGGTGGTAGACGAAGTTCGTGATCCCGGGCGTGCCGAGGACGTTGCGGAAGATGTTGCAGAGCGCGGCCGCCTGGCGTGCGGGTGTTGATGGTGCCGTCGAGACCACGCCGCTCTCGGTGAGCTGGACCTCGGTCGCGGCTGGGCTGTTCGGGTAGTTCTGCTGCAACCAGCCGAGCAGTACGCCGACATTGCCGTGCGTCAGATAGGGGTAGTCGTCCGCGCTCACCACGTCGCTGGTCAACGGGTGCGCGTACGGGTGCGCGGCGACTCGCCAGGTGCGAGCGCCGACGCGGTTGGCGAGCCCACGCAGTACCGTCTGGCCGGCCAGGGTGGCGTCCCTTGCGGCTGGGCGTTCCAGCTCGATCCCGAACTGCTGGTCGATCGACGTTAGTACCTTGGCTTCCGACTGCGCTGCGCCGATCCGGTCGTACGCCGCGTTGTAGTTGGCGGCGATCTCGTCCAACCACTTCGTGGTGTTGCACGGAGTGCCCTCACCACAGCCGATGTCGAACCAGGCATTCGTGTTGACCTCGTTGCCGATCACGAAGTCCGCGATCCGGCCGTGGCCGTGCAGACCGTCGTACCGTTGCGCGATCATCCCGGCGAACCGGCCGAAGTCGGCGGGATTGTTCGGCGTACAGAAGATCTCCATGCCCGGGTTGACGGGGGAGCAGGGCTTACCGGTCCGCGCCCAAGCGGGCGTGCCGTAGACGACTGCGGTGACGATCACGCCGCGGTCGGTCCAGTCCTTGATCGCCGCGTCGGTGGCCGGGTCCACGGTGAAGCAGCGGTCGTCGTACTCCTGCTCTGTTGCTGAACAGGGCGCGGGTTTGCTGGTCTGCTCCCAGGCTGCCCAGACCATGTTCATCGCGACGCCGCCGGTGTTGTTGCTCGCGATCTCCTGCGGGTTGGCCCAGAAGTCGGGCTGGATCGCCTTGATCCGGTAGGCGTCGCGCGCCGGGTAGGGCAGACCCGCCTGAGGCATCGCTGGTGCCGCCGGGTGGGCCAGCGCGGCTGGTGCGGCCGGGGCGTTGAGGGGCTGGATGGCGAGGGCGGCGACGGTCGCTAGGGCGATGACGATCCGGCGAAGCTGCATGAGGTGACGATGGCGGCTGCGCGCGGCCGCGTCGACCCTTGCAACGTCCGCCGAAGGGCATTGTGAACTCTTGCAATCCTCGACGTACTGGTCTGAGAATAATTCACATGAGCATTGCTGCCGTCCCATCCCCGCCGAGCCTCGAAGTGCGGATCCGCGGACTGCTGCCTGCGCTCAGCCCCGCGCAGAGCCGAATCGCGGCCGAGGTACTGCGCGATCCGAGCGGAGTCGCGTCCTCGACAATCGGCCAACTCGCGGGCCGCTGCGGTACGTCGCTGCCGAGCGTGACCCGGTTCTGCCTCGCTCTCGGCCTCTCCGGGTACGCCGAGCTCCGGCTGGGCCTCGCTGCCGAGACCGGCCGCAGCAGCCTGAGCTGGGAACGCGGTACCGGCGCCGAAGTCGGCCCTGACGACTCACTGGACGACGTCCTCCGCACCCTGCTCCGCGCCGACACCCAAGCCCTCGAAGACACCGTCGCAGCCCTCGACGTGTCCGCACTCGGCCGCGCAGTACTCGCAATCTCCGACGCCCGCCGAGTCGACCTGTACGCCGTCTCAGGTTCAGCCGCAGTAGCCGAGGAACTGCGCCTCCGCCTGCACCGCATCGGCCGCGGCGCCAACAGTTGGAGCGACGTCCACAACGCCCTCACCAGCGCCGCCCTGCTCGGCCCCGGCGACGTAGCCGTCGGCATCTCCCACAGCGGCGAAACAATCGAGGTAGTAGAACCCCTAACTCGAGCCGCCACCCAAGGCGCCACAACCGTCGCCCTCACCAACTACCCCCGCTCCCCCCTGGCCCAAGCCGCCGACATAGTCCTCCTCACCGCAGCCCGAGACATCACCTTCCGCTCCGGCGCCCTAGCCGGCCGCCACGCCCAAATGATCGTCCTGGACGCCCTCTACCTAGGCGTAGCCCAACGCGACTACCCCCTCTCCTCCCAAGCCTTCGACATCACCGCCGACGCAGTAGCCACCCACCGCCGCCAGGCAAGGTGATCGCCCCCACCCGTGCACCTCATTCGTGGCGCGGGTGGTGTTGCCCGTCCACGCCCGGCGGGTGGTGGCTCATCGTGTGCAGTTGACCGCCGGTCTGAGCTTCTGGTTGGTGATGCACGTGGTTGAGGCTCGCCTCTGCGGCATCCGAGGTCCCCGCTGCCGCAATGTCCGAAGAACCCGCAGGCGTGGTCTCAGGCAGGCGTGGTCTCCGCACCATCGGACGTTGGCCGCGGAGGATGCGTTGGTCGGTAACTTTGGGGCGCTATCCGCGAAAAAATTACCGTCCAACGCACGACCGCGCTGCACGCACGACGAGGCGCAGCACGCACGACGAGGCCCGGCGCCGTTTGGTGAGGTGCGGGGTGGGTCAGTTGTCAGCCGGCCTCCTTCCGGCACGGCGACCACAGCCCGGTAACCCCAAGCGATGTGGAGCCGCGGTCACCGGACCTCGCCATCCGCCTCAGCCACCGCGGCGCTCAGCCACGCTTTCTTTTTAGTCGGCCGGAGGCGGCGATCAGCCAGAGCGGACGTCCCCGGCCGAGTCCTTTCGGACCTGTACCTCGACTCGACCGCCAAAGGCGGCCGACAAACCAAGAGGGTGCGCCGCGCGGGTGGCTGGGCTGGTTGGCGAGGCCCGGCGACCGCGGCTGCGCGTCGTCTTGGGCTGACGGGCTGTGGCTGAGGTGCGTGATGCTCGAGGTCTTGCGTTAGTCGGAGGATTTTCGGGTCCAGGCGCCGATTCCGTTCCGATCAACGTGCCAGACATCCGCGGGAGCGAGATCGCGGGCCGGCGGTCACCTTGAGCACCCACCAACCAGTTGACACCCCACCGAAACGATCGAACCGTGCTCAAGGTCGCTGCGGAGGAGCTCAGTCGGAGGTGGGTTCGCCGGTGTAGATGCCGGGGGCTCGGAAGCGGAGGGCGGGGGCGGCGTATTCCTCCAGGGCGTGGGCGGTCCAGCCGGTGATGCGGGCCAGGGCGAAGAGGGCTTCGCCGGCGTCGGGGCGGAGGTTGTGGGCGTGCATGAGGGCGGCTAGTGCTAGGTCGCTGTTGGGGAAGGACTTGGTGCGGGTGGTGATTGTTTGGACGACTTGCATGATCGGGGCGTCGCCGAGGAGTTCGAAGAGGGTTTCGGCTCGGGGGTCGCGGGCGCGGTAGATCTTGTGGCCGAAGCCGGGGACTGGGGTGCCGGCGCGGAGGTTGTCGGAGAGGGCGGTCAAGGGGTCGTCTTTTGCGCGGTCCAGGAATTCGTAGGCCAGGGTTGGGGCTGCGCCGTGGTACTGGCCGTCCAAGGCGCCTAGGCCTGCTGACACGACGGCGTACAGGTCGGCTCGGGCGCTTGCTGCTACTCGGGCTGCGACGGTGGAGACGGCGAGGCCGTGGTCGGCCAGCAGGATGAGTACGGCGTCTATCAGGTCGGGGCGCGGTGGTTGCGCGGACGGGGCGGTGGTTACGAGCTTGGGCCAGAGGCGGGTGCCGGGGGAGGAGTTCGGTGAGGCGGTGGGGCCGGGGAGGGCGGTGATGAGGGTGCCTAGGAGGGTGCGGGCTGCGGTGGTGACTGCGGTGGGTTGGAGGTCGAAGCGGAGGGGGTCTGCGGCGCCTAGGGCGGCTACGGCGATGCGGAGCTTGTCGGTGAGGCGTGCGGTGGGTGGAAGGACGCCCATGGCGGCTCGGGCGAGGTCGATCGAGGGGCGGTGGATCGGGAACGGCGGTTGGTCGGTGAGTTCGCCGGTCCAGAGGAGGTTGGCGACTGACTCGGGCGACGCGGAGGTGGCGAGGTCGCGGACGGAGTGGCCGCGGTAGTAGAGCTCGTCGCCGCTGAGCAGGGTGAGGGCGGACTCGGTCTCCTCGACGGCGCCGGAGTGTTCGACTGATCGGCTTGCCAGGCGTTCGATCTCGGCTGCTGCGAACAGGCTGCCGCGGCGGCCGCGGGCGCGGACGCTGGTGAGCAGGCCGCGGCTGACGTAGGCGTAGACGGTCTCGGGTTTCACCCGGAGCCGCCTGGCGACCTGGGCGGTGGTCAGGTAATTCTCGTCACCTTCGGCTGGCATCCACGCTCCATCATGCACTCATGTTGACTGGATCAATATTGACAATACTTGATTGCGAATCAACCCTGAAGTCATGTCAACGACGATCAGTGTTCCGCCCGGTCTCCGCAATGTCGTCGTCACCGAGACGACCCTCGGCGACGTCCGCGGCGATGAAGGGTTCTACCACTACCGGCAGTACTCGGCGGTCGACCTCGCCAAGTCGAAGACGCTGGAAGACGTCTGGTTTCTCCTGTTCGAGGGCCACCTGCCGAACGCTGCCGAGCGCGCCAAGTTCATCGCCGAGCTCGCGCCGTTGCGGGTGCTGCCGGAGGAGGTCCGCGCAGTCCTGCCCGCCATCGCCGCGGCCGGGCCTACATTCAACCCCCTGGCCGGCCTCCGAACTGCCCTTTCCCTCTTGGCGGCCACCAAGAATTTGCCGCCACTGTGGGATGTCGACCCGGCTCGCCGGAAAGCGGACGCCATGCTCGTCTGCGCGGTCACCCCGACCATCCTCGCTGCGCTGTACCGGCTCCGCGAAGGTCAGCAACCTCTCGACCCGCGCGCCGACCTGACCGCCGCCGCCAGTTGGCTGTACCTGGTCACCGGGAAGGTGCCGACCGATGTTGAGGCGTCCGCTATTGAGCATTACTTGATCGCTACCGTCGATCATGGATTCAACGCGTCAACGTTCACCGCCCGCGTCATCACCTCGACCGGCGCCGACCTGGCGTCGGCGGTCGCCGGAGCGATCGGCGCCTTCTCCGGCCCGCTGCACGGTGGTGCCCCCGACCGTGCACTGGCCAGCCTCGACGAGATCGGTACGCCGGATCGCATCGACGCCTGGGTCCGCGCGAAGGTCGAGGCCGGTGACCGCATCATGGGCTTCGGGCACGCCGTCTACCGCACCGACGACCCCCGCTCACTCATGCTGCGCGAAATCGCCCGCGGGCCGATCAGCCACGGCCCCGGCGGCGAGCTCGTCGAGTTCGCGACCACGGTCGAGCAGCGCATCGTCGACGTACTGGCTGAGCTCAAGCCCGGTCGCAACCTTTACGCGAACGTCGAGTTCTACGCTGGGGTGGTGATGGAGCTCTGCGGTATCCCGCGCGCCATGTTCACCCCGACGTTCGCGGTCAGTCGAGTGATCGGCTGGTCAGCCAACATCCTCGAGCAGGCCGCCGACTCCAAGATCATCCGCCCGAGTGCGCAGTACGTCGGCCCGCCGCCACCGGCGCCCGTCGAGTGAACTTCAGTACGCCGTCCTCGATCGAACCGAAGCGGAACATCAGCAGATCCCGCGGGTAGTTCTGCCGCAACCGCCAGGGACCATTGGGACCCTGGCGGGGCAGAATGCCGGCGGCTCGCTGGATGTACCCCGAGGACAGATCGACCACGGGCCGCCGGGGAGCGTCGTACTCGGCCGCGTCGATCTCAGGCAGGCAGATGTCGGTGCCGGTCTCGCGCAGGTGGTTGAGCAGGCGGGCGACGAACTGGGAGCTCAGGTCGGAGCGCAGCGTCCAGGAGTTGTTGGTGTAGCCGACGCACCAGGCCAGGTTCGGTACACCGCTCAGCATCAGACCCTTGTAGACAAAGGTCGAGCTCACCGGGACCTCGCGGCCGTCGACCGTGAGCGAGATCTTGCCGAGGGCAACCATCTTCAGGCCGGTCGCCGTGACCACGATGTCGGCCTCCAGTTCACGACCGGACTTGAGTAGCAGTCCGGTCGGGGTGAACCGCTCGATCTCGTCGGTCACCACCGAAGCCGTCCCCTTCCGCAGAGCGCGGAACAGATCGGAGTCCGGGACGAGGCAGAGCCGCTGGTCCCACGGCTTGTACGGCGGGGTGAAGTGCGGATCGGCGGGGATCGAGTCGGGCAACTGCTTGGCCGCCATGCCGTTGAGCAGCCTGGCCGCCTGAGTGGGGAACCTGCGGAGCGCCCGGTAGGTCAGCGTGCTGAGGGCGATGTTCTTCGTGCGGACGATGCGATGGGCGAGCTTCTCCGGCAGTACGCCGCGGATCCGGTCGGCGAACGCATCGCTGGCGGGCCGGGAGGCGACGTAGCTCGGCGTGCGCTGCAGCATCGTCACGTGCTCTGCGATATCGGCCATCGCCGGGACGAGCGTGACGGCGGTCGCGCCGCTGCCGACGATCACCACGCGCTTGCCGGCATGATCCAGGTCCTCCGGCCAGTGCTGCGGATGCACCACCTTCCCCTGGAACGACTCCTGCCCCGGGAAGTCGACGACGTACCCCTGCTCGTAGTCGTAGTACCCGCTGCAGGTGTAGAGGAAGGAGCACGTGTACGACGAGTCGTCCGTCTCGACCGTCCATTGCGCGGTCTCGGACGACCAGGATGCGCGCAGAACGCGCTGCCCGAACCGGATGTGCTTGTCGATCCCGTATGTCGATGCCGTCTCGGTGACGTACTCGCGGATGTCCTGCCCGTCGGCGATCGCCTTCCCGCCCCACGAGTGGAAGGGGAAGCCGAGCGTGAACATGTCGGAGTCCGACCGGATCCCCGGATAGCGGAACAGGTCCCAGGTTCCGCCGATCGCGTCCCGGGATTCGAGGATCGCGTACGACCGGTCGGGGGACTGGGTCTGGATCCGGTACGCCGCGCCGATCCCGGACAGACCGGCGCCGACGATCAGGACGTCGAGGTGCTCCATGCGTTCCTCCTGGGGCGGAAGGCTTGTTGAGTACGCACTCAACAGTACCGCGAAAACTGCCCGCACGGTGCTGTCGATTCCGTTCGGGGCCGATCGTCAGCAAGATGTCCAGTAAGAAAGCCCGAGACTAGGGAGCCCGAGATGGCGCAGTACATGTTCCTGCTCTTCGACAGCGAGGAGTGGTACGACAACGTCACGCCGGAGGATTGGCAGCAGGCGATGAAGCTGCACGGCGCGTTCGCGGAGGCGGTCGAGAAGGCCGGGGCCCGGATCCTCGGCGGCGAGGCGCTGGAGCGGTCCAGTACGGCGAGCACGGTCAAGCAGCGCGAGGGGTCGGAGCCGCTCGTCACCGACGGGCCGTTCCTGGAGACCAAGGAGGCGCTCGGCGGTTTCTACCTGGTCGAGGCCCGTGATCTGGACCAGGCGCTCGAGCTGGCGAAGATCTGCCCGGCCGGCAACGTCGAGGTCCGCCCGGTGATGGACACCTCCGCGGACAGCGGCCCGCAGGCCTGACCGCGCGATGACCGAACCTCCATCCACACCCCGGAGCACTCCCGCAACCGGGGTGTGGGAGGAGGCGGGTGTAGATGTGCGGCTGGTTGTGGCCGCAGTCGAGCGCGCTCATCGGGAGAGTTGGTCGTCGGTTCTGGCCTCGGTTGTGCGGCTGACTCGGGACCTGGATCTGGCCGAGGACTGCACGCAGGATGCCTTCGTCCAGGCGCTCCGGAACTGGCCGGACGAGATCCCGGCCAATCCCGGCGGCTGGCTGACGACGGTTGCGCGGCGGCTGGCGCTCGATCGGCTGCGGCGCGAGACCACGCTCCGGCGGAAGCTGCCGTTGCTGATCGAGGAACCGGGGGAGGTCGAGCACCCGACCGACCCGCTCCGGCTCGTCTTCACCTGCTGCCACCCGGCGCTCGCGCAGGAATCGCAGGTGGCGCTGACGCTCCGGCTGATCTGCGGTCTGACCACCAGTGAGGTCGCGGCCGGGCTGCTGATCAGCGAATCGACCGCCGCGGCCCGCATCACCCGGGCGAAGAAGAAGATCGCGGCCGCCGGCATCCCGTACCGGATCCCGGCCGATGACGAGCTGCCCGCGCGGCTGGACGCGGTCCTCACCGTCGTCCACCTCGTCTACACCGCCGGCCACGTCGCGGCCGGCCCCGAGCTGACCCGGACTGATCTGACTGGCCGCGCGATCGAGCTCGCCCGGTTACTGCAAAGGCTGATGCCGACCGAGACCGAGCCGGAGGCGTTGCTCGGCCTGCTCCTGATGAATGAGGCGCGCGGTGACGCCCGGATGAGCGCGGACGGCGAACTGGTGCTGCTCGCGGATCAGGATCGGTCCCGCTGGGACGTGAAGATGCTCGCCGAAGGGGTGTCGCGCGCGACCGCTGCGCTGCTGACTGGGCAGGGTCGTTTCGCCTTGCAGGCGGCGGTTGCGGGCCTGCATGTCACTTCGCCGTCGTGGGAGCGAACCGACTGGCAGCAGGTCGTCCGGATGTACGACGCGATGATGGTGAGCTGGCCGACGCCGATCGTCGCACTCAACCGGGCGGCGGCGCGCAGTCTGGTTCCGGGTGCTGATCTGGCCGCGGTACTCGCCGAGCTGGATGCCTTGGGCAACGAACCGGCGCTGCGGTCGTACGCCTACCTGCCCGCGGCCAGGGCCGACGTACTGGCTCGGTTGGGTCGGCAGGCCGAGGCGGCCGATGCGTACGGCGAGGCTGTGGCGCTCACGACGAATGAGGCCGAACGCCGGTTCCTGGAGCGCCGCCGAGCTAGCCAGTAGGGCCGGGGAACCAGAGAGTGTCGGCGGTCCCGGCCTCGAGCCGGCCGCGGTAGACGTCGATCTTGTGGTCGATCAGCTGGAGATTCTCCTGGAGCTCCGCGAGTTTGGTGAGCACCTCGGCGCGATGCGATTCGAGCAGCGCGAGGCGTTCCTTCTCGTTCCCGGCGCCGGCCAGGACGAGATCGGCGT
The DNA here is from genome assembly GCF_042674205.1 of Kribbella sp. NPDC056951. Taxonomy (NCBI): domain Bacteria; kingdom Bacillati; phylum Actinomycetota; class Actinomycetes; order Propionibacteriales; family Kribbellaceae; genus Kribbella; species Kribbella sp. NPDC056951. Next base: position 313,956 of record NZ_JBHUQZ010000006.1, on the reverse strand, counting down.
ACTCGCGGATCGTCCGGATCGGCATCCCGGTCGCGCGCAGGCGGGTGCAGATGCCGATCCACTTGAGGTCGAGATCGCGGTACCGCCGTCGGCCGCCGCTGGTCCGGTCGACGGTGGTGACCACCAGACCGGCGCGTTCGTAGTACCGGAGGGTGTGCACGCTGACGCCGGTCCGCTCGGCCGCCTCGGCGATGCTCACTCCAGCTTCGGGCAGCGCATCTCCGGAATCGGCTTCGGCAGAAGGTTTGACTTCGAGCACGCTCTAAATCCTAGGTTCGAGGTATGAGAGTTTCAACGAGGCAGCGAGTCGTCCTGGCGATCTGCTGCGCGAGCATCATCGTCTCGCTGATGGACGTCTCGATCGTCAATGTGGCTCTACCGTCGATCCACAGTGATCTCCGTACGTCGGTCAGCGGCCTGCAATGGACTGTCGACGCCTACACCCTGGTGCTCGCCGTACTGCTTCCGCTCGCGGGTTCGACCGCGGACCGGATCGGCCGGCGCCGGGTGTTCCAGCTCGGCCTGGTCGTGTTCGGCCTCGGCTCGCTGGCCTGCAGCCTGGCGCCCGGGATCGGCTGGCTGATCGCAGCCCGCGCGGTCCAGGCGGTCGGCGGCACCATGCTGAACCCGGTCGCGATGGCGATCGTCGTCACCACGTTCCCCGACCGGGCCGAACGCGCCAAGGCGATCGGCATCTTCGGCTCGATGTCCGGTCTCGCTCTCGCGCTCGGGCCGATTCTCGGCGGCGCGCTGGTCGACAGTTGGGGGTGGCGATCGATCTTCTGGGTCAACCTGCCGATCGTCGTGATCGCCGTCGTCTGCACCCAGCTGTTCGTCCCCGAGACCCGCGCCGATCACGCCCGCCGATTCGACCCTGTCGGCCAACTCCTGTTGATACTCACGCTCGGCACGTTGGTCGCCGCGATCATCGAGTCAGTCCCGTGGCTGCTCATCCTGACCGTGCTGGCCGCGACCGCGCTGATCGCGTACGAACGCCGCCGTACCGAACCGTTGCTCGAACTGCGCCTGTTCCGCAGCGTCCGCTTCAGCTCCGCGCTGGTGATCGCGTTGGTCGCGTACGTCGGGTTCGGCGCCTACCTCTTCGTCACCACCCTCTATCTGCAGAACGTGCGCGGCCTGCCGGCACTGGCCGCCGGGGTGACGCTGTTGCCGGTCGGCCTCGCGATTCTCCTCGTCGCGCCGTACGCCGGTCGCCTGGTCGCTGCACGCGGTCCACGCCTGCCGCTCCTGATCGCCGGTACGGCGTTCGTCGTCAGCGTGCTCGCCTCGTTCGCCCTCGGAGCCGCGACCCCGCTGCCGATCGTCCTCGCGATCTACCTGGTGTTCGGCATCTTCGTCGGCATGATCAACCCGCCCCTCGTCAACACCGCTGTGTCCGAGACGCCCACCGACATGGCCGGTCTCGCCTCCTCCATGGTCTCCACCGGCCGCCAGGTCGGTATCAGCCTCGGTGTCGCTATCGCCGGAGCGGTAATTGCGTCGACCGCTCTGGTCAGGTGAGGCAGAGTGCTCACCTATGAAGTTGATCGGGCAGGGCATGGAAGGCGCCGTCTACGACCTCGGTGACGGTCTGGTCCGCAAGGTCTGGTTCGATCGGCGCCCCGACGATGTCCGTCCGTTGAAGGCGTTCCTCGACGAAGTGCCCGAGCTCCCGTTCCGTACGCCGCGTATCCGCAAGATCGAGACCGCGGACAACGGGCTGGCCGTCACTGACGAGGACCTGCTGACCGGTACGCCGTTCGACCGGACCAACCTCGACGCGTTCGTAAATGTGGTCGAGGCGCTCGGCACGACGACCGCTGGTCCGGCGAGCAAGGCGCTTCCGCTACTCAACGAGCCGTTCTGGGACGACGACCTCTCGTGGGGTGAGGCACTCGCAGCTCTCGTCCAGCGCCGGGCAGCGGCGTCCCGCGAGCACCTGGCGCGCGACGTACCGGATTTCCCCAAGCTGCTTGATCAGGTCATCCGGCGGCTCGCGTCCATCACCCTGGACCGCCTGAGCATCGTCCACGGCGACATCTGCCCACCCAACCTGCTGATGGACGGCGCCCGCCCGTCCGCCTTGCTCGACTGGGGCTTCCTCTCGACCGCCGGCGACAACACCTTCGACGCCGCCCTCGCCGCCGGCTTCTTCGACATGTACGGCGCCGACGCCAGGCAGCGTGATCTCGCCCTGCTCGACCGCTTCGAGGCGCTCGGTCACGATCGCGAGCGCATGCACCTCTACCGCCAGGCCTACGCGATCATCACCGCAACCATCTACGACCCCAACGCAGGCGACGGCCACTACGCCTGGTGCACCGCCGACCTCAACCGCCTGCCTTGGTGAGCGGACCGCCCCCACTCACCAACTCTGCGCGGCCTGCCCGGCTCACGCTCAGCAGGCGCTGCCGACGGGGCTGCCGACCGGTTTGGTGAGTGGCACAGGTCCGCCCTCACGACTAGATCGGTTCGCCGTTGCTGAGGTTGTGGAGTTGGGAGGGCTTGGCGAGGATTTGGGGGAGGCGGCGGGCGTTCAACGGGGAGACGAGGCCTTCTAGGGCTTCGGGGGAGTGCCAGGACAGGGCGAGGATTTCGCGGCCGTCGGGGTGCAGGGTTTCGAGCAATGTCGGGTCGTGGACGCCGCCGTCGTACAGGATTTCGACGGCGTCGCCCCAGCCTTCCCAGCGGGGGAGCCAGTCGATGGCTAGGACGCCGAGCAGGGGGAGGGCGATGCCGAGCTCCTCCTCCATCTCGCGGGAGGCGCCGGTGGCGGGGTCTTCGTCGGGTTCGACGACGCCGCCGGGGAGTTCGAGGTCCTGTTTGTAGCTGACCTGGCAGAGCAGGACGCGGCCGGTGGTGTCCTGTACGACGACGTGCGCGATCACGCGCTTCTTCGGCAGCGTGGAGTCCATCAGCGTTGTCCAGCCGAGGACGGAATCGGGGCGCGGGTCGTCGCTGCGCATGCCGTAGACGACGACGTCGCGGCGCTCGCCGTCGACGAGCGCGGCGCCGCGGAGGAGACCTTCGCGACGGAAGCCGGATCGGATCGCGACCCGCATCGACGAGTGCAGGGACGGGTCGACGTCGATCTGCAACCGGTCCAGACCGAGCTCGGTGAAGGCGTATTCGGACAGTAGCCGGACGGCTCGTTGGGCGAACTCGGGGCCGCCGTCCAGCGCCCACACGACCAGGCCTGCGCCAGGCGAAGTCCGCCGTACCTCCACTGTGCCGAGAGGGTTGCCGTTCTCGACTTCGAACGTCACCACCTGCTGGTCCTGCGTAGCAAGGCGCAGTGTCAGGTCACCATCGGTCAGCGGTTGTACGGCGGTCACTCCACGAACGCTACCCGTCGTACCGCAAGTACACGGTGGCCAGGGGCGGAACGGATAGCTCGGTGCTTGTCGTCATGCCGTGCCACTCGGGGCCGTCGGCGGTGACCGCGCCGAAGTTGCCGACCCCGGAACCGCCGTAGTTGCCGGCGTCGGTGTTGATCACCTCGGACCACTGACCGGCGTACGGGAGGCCGAGGCGGTAGCCGTGGTGCGGGAGTGCGGAGAAGTTCGCGATACAGGCGATCGTCGGCTCACCCTCGTCACCGAAGCGGACGAACGAGAAGACGTTGTTGCCGGCGTCGTTGGCGTCGATCCAGCTGAACTTCTCCGGCGCGTGATCGGTCCGCCACAAGGCCGCCGTGCCGGTGTAGACGCCGTTCAGGTCGCGGACGAGGTCCTGCAGACCGCGGTGGTTCCCGTGGTCCAGCAGCCACCAGTCGAGCTCGCCCTTCTCGGACCACTCCGACTCCTGACCGAACTCGCAGCCCATGAACAGCAACTGCTTGCCCGGGTGCGCCCACATCATCGCCAGGTACGCGCGCAGGTTAGCCAGCTGCTGCCAGCGGTCGCCGGGCATCTTGCGCAGCAGCGAACCCTTGCCGTGCACGACCTCGTCGTGGGACAGCGGGAGGACGAAGTTCTCCGAGTAGGCGTACATCATCGAGAACGTCAGCTCGTGGTGGTGGTACTGGCGGTGCACCGGCTCGTGCTCCAGGTAGCGGAGCGAGTCGTTCATCCAGCCCATGTTCCACTTGAAGCCGAACCCGAGCCCGCCGAGATGGGTGTCGCGGGTGACACCCGGCCACGACGTCGACTCCTCGGCGACCGTGATCACGCCGGGCACTCGCTTGTAAAGCGTCGCGTTCATCTCCTGGAGGAACGACACGGCCTCCAGGTTCTCGCGGCCGCCGTACTGGTTGGGGACCCACTGGCCCTCTTGGCGCGAGTAGTCCAGGTAGAGCATCGAGGCGACCGCGTCCACGCGCAGGCCGTCGATGTGGAACTCCTCGGCCCAGTAGATCGCGTTCGCGACCAGGAAGTTGCGCACCTGCGGCCGGCCGAAGTCGAACACCAGCGTGCCCCAGTCGGGCTGCTCGCCGCGGCGCGGATCCGGGTGCTCGTACAGCGGGGTCCCGTCGAAGCGGGCCAGCGCCCACGCATCCTTCGGGAAGTGCGCCGGCACCCAGTCGACCAGTACGCCGATGCCTGCCTGGTGCAGCTTGTCGACCAGGAACCGGAAGTCGTCCGGGTCGCCGAACCGCGAGGTCGGCGCGAAGTACGAGGTCACCTGGTAACCCCAGGAACCGCCGAACGGATGCTCCATCACCGGCATGAACTCGACGTGGGTGAACCCCATGTCGTTGACATAGGCAACAAGCTCGTCGGCGAGTTCGCGGTACGACTTCCCCTTGCGCCAGGACCCGAGGTGCACCTCGTAGACGCTCATCGGCTCGGCATACGCCTGGGACGCGGCCCGGCGCTCGATCCAGTCAGCGTCAGCCCACTCGTACGACGATTCGTGCACCACTGATGCGTTGGCGGGCGGGACCTCGGCGAGGTTCGCCATCGGGTCCGCCTTCTGCCGCCACACGCCGTCCCGGCCGCAGATGTCGAACTTGTACCGCGTGCCCGGGCCAATGCCCGGCACGAACAGTTCCCACACACCGGACGAGCCCAGCGAGCGCAGCGGATGCGCACGCCCGTCCCAGAAGTTGAAGTCGGCAGTCAGCCGAACGCCTTGCGCGTTGGGCGCCCAGACGGCGAACGACGTCCCGGTCACCGCACCCGTAGGACCGTCGTACCGGCGAACATGCGCACCGAGCACCGTCCACAACTGCTCGTGCCGGCCCTCGCCGATCAAATGCAGGTCGACCTCACCGAGCGACGGCAGATACCGGTACGGGTCGTCCACCTCGACCGCGGGACCATCGGTGTAGCTGACCTCGAGCCGATAATCCGGCACCTTGTCGGTGTCCAGCACCCCGACCCAGATCCCGTCGTGCTCGTGTCTGAGTGGCAGGCGTTTGCCGCCGTACAGGACGGTGACCGAGCTGGCGAACGGCCGCAGCACCCGCACGGTGACCCCGTGCTCGCCGAGATGCGGCCCGAGCACCTGATGCGCATCGTGGTAGGTCCCACCCACCACTCGCTCCAGCACAGTCCGGTCCACCGAAACCGCTGTCACCACAGGCTCTTCGACAGCCACCACCGGCTGCTCCATGGCTTCGCGCTCACTCGATCCCATGCACCCCATCCTGCCCGATAGCCAACACATTCACTGCACCCCGTACCCGACAAGTCACGACCTACACGAGGAAGATTCGCGCTGGTATGCTGGCATACCATGAAGCGAACCACAGTGAAGCTTCCAGACGAGGTCGACGCACAGCTACGGCACGAGGCCGCACGTCGGGGTTTGACGATCTCGGAGCTGACCCGGGAAGCCCTCGAGACACACCTCGCCAACGGTCGCGGCAAGCGCCGGCGGCTGCTGGCTGCCGGTGCGGGCCGCAGTGGTCAGTCGGATGTCTCTGAGCGCATCGAGGAGATTCTCGCGGCGGAGGTCGACCGATCGCACTGATCGTCGATGCCGGTCCGCTGTATGCCTATGTCGACGCGGACGACAAGCATCATCAGGAATGTCTCGAACTGCTGGCGACACACCCAGGGCCGTTGCTCGTGCCGACGCTCGTGATCACCGAGGTCACCTACCTGCTGGCGAGTCGCCTCGGGCCGGTTCCGGAGATCCGGTTCCTCGGCGACCTCGCGAACGGCAACCTGGTCGCTGAACCGGTGGTGCCGAGAGACTGGCTACGGATCGCCGAACTGGCCTCTGTCTATCGCGATCTGCCGTTGGGGACAGCGGATGCTTCGGTGGCCACGGCTGCGGAGCGATTGGGCATCGAGCAGGTGGCAACGCTCGATCGACGACACTTCAGCGTCGTCCGCCCGCTCCACTGCGACGCCTTTGAGCTATTGCCTTAAGGCGGTGCGTACCTCCGTGAGGCGGGTGGCGTAGCGGGGCCAGCCGAAGCCGGTGCGGGTGTAGGCGATGGTGGTGTCGCTGACCAGGTCGGTGGTGCGCTGGCGGTCGCCTTGGGCTAGGGCTAGGGCGGCGGCTACGGCTCGGGCGGCTAGCCAGGAGGTGCTTTGGGCGGGGGCTTCGGCGAAGACGGCGTCCAGGAGGGCTGCTGCTTCGTCTAGTTCGCCTTGGCGGACCAGGACGTCGGCCAGGTCGATGTAGGCGTGGCTGACGCCGCTGTCGTCGGCGAGGGCGTATTCGACGGCGGAGCGGAGGTGTTTTTCGGCTTCGTCGAGGTCGTTGCGGGCTGCGGCGGCCAGGCCGCGGATGACGTCGTTCAGGGGGAGGATCTGGCGGTCGTCGAGGCGGCGGGCGTAGTGGTCGGATTCGGCGGCTGCTTTGAGGGCCTCGTCCCAGCGGTCTAGGCCGACCAGGGCGCCGGCGAGATTGCTAAGCCCTCGCGATAGACCGTGCTCGTCGCCGAATTCGCGGTCGGCGACGATGCAGGTCTCGTAGCACTCGAGGGCGCGCTCGGATTGGCCTGCGTAGACGTACAACGTGCCTAGCGCATCGGTGAACGCCGACAGGCGGCGCTCGTGTTCGCCGGAGGAGCGGGCCAGCGCTTGTCCGGTCAGTAGTGGGGTGAAGGCGTCCAGTAGGCGGCCGCGCTCGATCTCGACGATGCTGCGGTAGTACAGCGCAGTCAGCGTCAACGTGTCGTCGTCCTGCAGTGGTGCGAGTCGCTCGGCCTCGGTCAGCAGTTCGGCGGCGCGGTCGAACTGACCGCGCATCGTGAGCACGAAACCGTGGTTACACAACGCGGTCAGGCGCTCGGACGTGGTCGCGCCCGGTGCATCGGTCAACGCGTCGAAGTGTCGCGCAGCCTCGGCGTACCAGCCTCGGATCAGCCACGGGGTGTGCATGACGAGCGCGAGTCGCAGACCTGCCGCGGCGCGTTCCGTGCCAGCAGCACGATCGAGTACGTCGAGCAGGTTCGGCCACTCGGCGAAAACTTCGGTCAGGGCTTCGGCGTTGGCGAAGTCGTCGCTGTTCTGGCCGGCGGTTTCGACGTAGCTCATGGCCCAGTCGAGCTCGGCGCTCCGCGCAGTGTCGGTCTCACCGGCCTCTTCCAGCTTCGTCAGCGCGTAGTCCCGCACGGTCTCCAGCAAACGGAAGCGACGCCCGTTGACCGCCTCGACTGTCAGCAGACTCCGGTCCGCAAGCTCGGTCAGTGCGGGCGCGACATCGCGCGGATCGAGCGCGACCTGCTCGGCCGCCTCAAGAGTGAAACCACCGGCGAAGACCGCGACGCGACGCAGTACAGCACGCTCGGTGTCCCCGAGCAGCTGGTGACTCCAGTCGAGTGCCGCGACCAGACTTGTATGACGGGCCTGCGAATCCCGCCCGCCGGCCACGAGAAGCCGCATCCGATCCGTCAACCGCTTCGCCAACTGCGGGACAGTCAGGGTGCGCGTAAGACCCGCCGCCAGCTCGATTCCGAGTGGGAGGCGGTCGACCGCCGTGCAGATCGCGGCGACCTGTTCGGGATCGGCGCCCTGGGCATCAATCGCGCAGCGCTCGGTGAACAGCTGCGCGGCCGCCAACGCATCCATCGGACGCATCGGCCGAACCTCTTCAGCCTCCAGCTGCAACGGCCGCTGCGAAGTCACCAACACGGTCAGCCCCGGCGCCCGCCGTACCAGCGCGGCCACGATGTCGGCGACCTGCTCGACCACATGCTCGGCGTTGTCGATCACCAGCACCGAACCGTCGAGCGCCGAGGCAGCCGACGCAAGCGGATCCGGACCGCTCGCCTCTTCGCCCGCAATCGCCTCCAGTACGGCGCCTTCGCGCAACAGCGGCGCCAGCTCGACCAAGCGAACCGGGCGATCGGTCACCGTCCGGACCGCCTCGAACGACAACCGGGACTTGCCGCTCCCCGGACCGCCGACCAGCGTGATGACACCGGGCTGCGGGATCCGGTTGATCAGCCAGGACAGCTCTTCCTGCCGGCCGACGAAGCTGGTCAGCGGCGAGGGCAGGTCGGCGACCGCACCGGCGGGAGCCGTGGGCGTAGAGCGAGTGGCCGCGCTCGGCGCCGGGGATTCAGATGCCGTCGGCAACAAAGTCGGATCCTGCCGGAGCAGCCGCAGCTCCATCGCCGCGGTGTCCGGCGCCGGGTCCACACCGAGCTCGTCGGCCAGCCGGTTGCGCAGCTTGGACATCCGGCTGAGCGCGTCCGCCTGGCGACCGGTCCGGTAGAGCGCGAGTGCCAGCAGGCACCACAGGCGCTCGTGCAACGGATTCTCCGCGGCGAGTGCCTCGAGCTCGCGCGCCGCCTCGGCCGCATGACCGAGTGACAACTCCGCATCGAGCAACTCCACCTGCAGAGTCAGCTTCCACGCATCCAGTTGCTCGCCCTCGGCAACGGCGTACGGGATCGTGCGCAGGTCGGCGAGCGACGGGCCACGCCACAGATCGAGCGCCTCCTGCGCGGCCGTCTTGACGCCGAGGCGATCACCGGACCGTACGGCGGTGTGCATCCGCTCGGCGGCTGCCCGGGCCTCCGACAGGTCGCTCAGGTCGGCGGCCAACGCATAGCCGCCGTTCACCCGGGTCAACGAGTCGGGGGAGTCGATCGCCGCCCGCAGCCGGGACGCAAGCACCCGCAGCCGTTCGGTCGGGCGCGCCAGATCGACATCACCCCAGAGATCCGCGGCCAGCCGATGATCGGGTACCGACATCCCGCCGGCCAACGCCAGCCGCACCAGCAACGCCCGCTCCAGCGGCCGGTCGACCGCGACCGCCCTGCCGCCGACCCGGACAGCGAGAGGCCCAAGCACGAGGACCTCAAGCGGTGGAGCGGGTGGCATACCCGCAAGTATTACAGTGGCGACGCCCGCACGCTCAGTAATTCTCACAATGGAGGATTACTTGGCGGAGATTTGGGGTATTGGACGAGGTTTTAAGGTTCTACTGCTCGACACCGGCCAGCTGGGCCGCCGCAGCTAGTGGAATGCGCAACCAGGTCGGCCGGTTGCGGGCCTCGTACAGCACCTCGTAAATCAGCTTGTCCGCCAGGAACGCGTCCAGCAACGCGGACTGCTGACGCGGGTCGCTCTCCGCAACCTCGGCGTACCCATCGCAGAACGCCTGCTGGTTGCGGCTCGCCCACTCCGAGGCCCGGTACGCGATCTGCAGATCACCTTCGTGATCGGTCAGCAGCAGCGATCGCGCCGCGTAGTCGAAGGACCGCAGCATCCCCGCGATGTCCTTCACCGGAGTGTCCAGCGCGCGCCGCTCGACGAGCGACTTGGCCGGCTCACCCTCGAAGTCGATCAGCTTCCAGCCGTCGATCGTGCGCAGCACCTGACCCAGGTGGAAATCACCGTGGATGCGCTGCACCAGCACCGGCTGCTCAGCCGCCGCCAGATTGTCGAACGCGCGGCCCAGACCCTCGGCGTACGGCGCGAGCTCGGGTACCGCGGCCACGGCCTGCGCGAGCCGGCGCTGCATCGCGGCGGCGTGCTCAACGAGCTTGTCCTGCTCCCAGACATCCGTGCCGAGTGCCTTCGCCAGCTCGGCGTGGACCTGCGCAGTGCTCGCACCGAGCCGATGCGATTCGCCGGCGAAGTCGCCGCCGACCTCGGCCGCGTGCAGATCGGCCTCGGCGTACAGGTCGCGCACCGACGACGTCGCGAACGACCAGCCGTCGGTGGCGTTCTTCTGGAAGGCCGTCATCATCGCCAGCTCACCGCTGTCGGTACCGCCACCGGCCCGCGGCCAGCTGCCGCGCGCCGATCCGAGCACCTCCGGGACCAGCTCGGACCCGGACTCGGTGAGCGCCGACTCGATCTCGACCCCGGGGTTGCTCCCGGGCTCGAGCCGGCGGAACACCTTCAGCAGCGCCACGTCGCCGAAGACCAGCGACGTGTTCGACTGCTCGACGGTCAGCACCAGGGACTGCGCGTCCTCGGGCACCACCGTCGTCGTCTCCGGTGCATGCACCGGGTGGAACTCCAGCCCGTCCAGCCGACGGCCGTTCGTGAGACCGTCCAGCCAGTACGGCGTGGCTTCCTTGTCGTGCAAGGCGTCGTACACCCACACGCGGGTGTCGTCGAGGTCCTGCTCGTCCCAGTCGCCGATCAGGGCGTGGCCGAGGTTGTCGGCCGGCGCCTGGTGATAACTGAGCGGCAGCTGGTACACCCGGATCGGGATATCCGATCCGGGCGGACCCGAGCAGTAGACGAACCCGATCCGGACCGCAGGCCACACCCCGTCGTCGGACAGCCACACCGAAGTGGCCATCGCGTCGACGACGACGTCGTGTCCCTTCTCCCCGAACCATCGCTGGCTCGCACAGAAGGACTGGACCTGGTCCAGATGGGAAGTCACGAAATGCTCTCCTCGTGGTCGGCCGGCTTGGGCAGCCGGAACCAGTAGAAACCGTGCGCGCCGAGCGTCAAAAGGTAGGGCAATTCACCGATCGCTGGGAAGTGCACCCCGCCAAGTAGCTCCACCGGCTCAACGCCTTCCCACTGCCGCAGGTCCAGCTCGATCGGCTGCGGGAAGCGCGACAGGTTGTTCACGCACAGGACGACGTCGTCGCCGAACTCGCGGATGTACGACAGGACGCTCGGGTTCGAGCCGCCCAGGTCGGTGAAGGTGCCCATCCCGAAGCAGGGGTGCTGCTTGCGGGTCTGGATCATCCGCCGGGTCCAGTGCAGCAGCGACGAGGCGTTCTCCATCTCGGCCTCGACGTTCACCGCCTGGTAGCCGTAGACCGGGTCCATGATGACCGGCAGGCTGAGCTTGCCCGGGGTCGCGGTCGAGAACGACGCGTTCCGGTCCGGGGACCACTGCATCGGGGTCCGGACGCCGTCGCGGTCACCCAGCCAGATGTTGTCGCCCATGCCGATCTCGTCGCCGTAGTACAGGATCGGTGATCCCGGCAACGACAACAGCATCGCGGTGAACAACTCCATCTTGTTGGTGTCGTTGTCCAGCAGCGGGGCGAGCCGCCGGCGGATGCCGATGTTCGCCTTCATCCGCGGGTCCTGCGCGTACTCCGACCACATGTAGTCGCGGTCCTCGTCGGTGACCATCTCGAGCGTCAGCTCGTCGTGGTTGCGCAGGAAGATGCCCCATTGGCAGGTGTCGGGGATCGCCGGGGTCTGCGCGAGGATCTCCGAGATCGGGAACCGCGACTCACGCCGGACACCCATGAAGATGCGCGGCATCACCGGGAAGTGGAACGCCATCTGGCACTCGTCACCACCGGAGTCCCGGTCACCGAAGTAGTCGACCACGTCGGCCGGCCACTGGTTCGCCTCACAGAGCAGGATCCGGTCCTCGTAGTTCGCGTCGACCTCTTTGCGGACCCGCTTCAGGAACTCGTGGGTGCGCGGCAGGTTCTCGCAGTTGGTGCCGTCCTCCTCGAACAGGTACGGCACCGCGTCCAGCCGGAACCCGTCGATGCCCAGATCCAGCCAGAACTTCAGCGCCTCGATCATCGCGTCGCCGACGGCCGGGTTCTCGAAGTTCAGGTCCGGCTGGCTGGAGTAGAACCGGTGCCAGAAGTACTGGCCGCGGACCGGGTCCCAGGTCCAGTTCGACTGCTCGCTGTCCACGAAGATGATCCGGGCGTCGCCGTACGGCTCGTCGGAATCCGACCAGACGTAGAAGTCGCCGTACGGGCCGTCGGGGTTCTTCCGCGACTCCTGGAACCAGGGGTGCGCGTCCGAGGTGTGGTTCATCACGAAGTCGACGATGACGCGCATCCCGCGCGAGTGCGCGGCTTCCATGAACGCGGCGAAGTCCTGGATCGTGCCGACCTCGGGCATCACGCCGGTGTAGTCGGAGATGTCGTAACCGCCGTCGCGCAACGGTGACGGATAGAACGGTGGCAGCCAAAGGCAGTCCACACCGAGCCATTCGAGATAGTCCAGCTTCTCGGTCAGGCCCTGCAGGTCGCCGATGCCGTCGGCGTTCGAATCCTTGAACGACCGCACCAGGACTTCGTAGAAGACGGCCCGCTTGAACCACAGCGGATCCTTCTTCGTCAATCCGTGGTGCTGCTCCGGCAGCATGTCGGTCACGCTCACCTCCATCGGGAGTGTTGTGGGGGACTCGCCCGCGCCCGCAAACCCCCGTACCCCGAATCGAAGTACTCAAAAGGAAGCAGTGCAAGGAAGGGCCAGCCCGGTGATGTGGTGACGCCGCGCGATGGACGGTTCCGCGAGTGCGTTGCGCATAGTCTGACGGCCCTTTGCCAGTACAAGCAAATGCACTCGCAGACGTCTTGCCCAGTAAGACCTCTCGCCGACTGGTCTTCTACCTCAACGCCGCCCGAAACCACGTTTCCTACTGCTTCTGGGCATTACGGCACATTGACCGTCACGACGAGTTGCTCGGGGATCCCGACCTCCTCGGCGAGCAGCGCGATGGCGCTCTTGAGGTCCTCGATGGCTTCCTCACGAGTGTCGCCCTGGCCGTTCGCGAAAGCGTTGGGGGTCAGCGCCGCCTGGGCAGCCCACGCGCCGTTCTCGTCCTGTTCGACGAGGAAGGGAATCGTGATCTCTCGCTCCAACCCTGCCTCCTGGTCTGTTGGTGGCGATCGTAGGACCGGCCGTGGGTCAGGTGCCGGGCTGGGTGGACTTCCGCGGTTTGCGAATGTATTTCGTGAAGCCGGAGCGTTCGGCGTCGGCCTCGCTGCGGAACCACACCTCGGCTTTGGTGCGGCCGTAGTACGGGGAGTCGGGGGTGTGAAACAGCATCGACTGCGCGTTGCCCTTGATGGTGAAACCGTCCGGCGGCCCCTGATGCGGTACGGCGTCCGCGGAGCCCGGACCGAACCGCCCGACCGGCACCTCGTCGTCGAACAAGGTCGGTGCCGAGGACGACCCGCTGTCCATCAACCGGGAGAACTCACCCTCACCCGATGTCGCCTCGGACCGCGGAGTCGCGGGAGGATCAGGCTCCGAGGCAACGATCGCGGGCTCAGGCTCCGAAGCAACAGTCTCGGGCTCGGGATCCGCGGCGACTGCGGGTTCGGGGGCCGGGGGAGTGGGCTCCACGGGAGTGGCGGGGGTGGTCTTCGCCTGCTCCGGTTGGGGTTTTGTGGGTGCCGGCTCGGGTCTGGTGGGCTCGGGGCGTGCGGGCTTGGTTCGTGCGGCTGGGGTTACGGAGGTGGCCGGGGCAGCGGCAGCCGGGGCGGCAGGTGCTGCTGCGGCGCTCGGTGCGCCTACTAGGGCTTCTTCGCGTGCGGCTTCTTCGGTGACAGCGGGGGTACGGCGGTCTAGGAGGAGCCAGGTTATGGCGGCTCCTAGGAGGAAGGCGGCTAGGGACCAGGCCCAGTTGTGGCGGAACAGCCAGCTCATCGGCGGGCTCCCTTGGTGGTGTGGTAGACGAACCAGGCGAGGGCGCTGCCCAGCAGGAAGGCGACCAGCAGGATGATCCAGGTGTCGAGGATGAGCCGGGGCATTCAGTTCTCCTGCAGTGCTCTGAGTTCGGCCCGGCGGTTGGCGATCCGGCCGGTGGCGGTGGTGTTGGGGGCGATCGGGAAGGCCTGGCCGTAGCCGGCGGCGAGGATTCGGTTCGCGGGGATGCCGAGGCGGACGAGTTCGGCCTTGACGGCGGCGGCTCGTTGTTCGGACAGCGGGAGGCTGGTGGCGGGGGAGCCCAGGTTGTCGGTGTGGCCGGCTACCTCGATGCGGGCGGTGGCGCAGGTTTTGAGCAGTTCGGCGGCGCCGAGGACTGACTTCTTCGAGGCATCGTTGACGATCGCGGTGCCGGACAGGAAGTTGATCCGGTTCTGCCGGCCGAACTCCGACAGCCGGCTCTTGAAGGTCCGGCACGCCTCGCTCACGGTCGGCTTCGACTCCGGCACCTTCAACTCGTCGGCGACGACTGCGCCCGGCACGGCCTGGGCCGCGGCTCGGGCGACCATCGCCTTCGTGGCTTGATCCGGTACGGCGCCACTCAGCGTGACCGTGGTCCCGTCGTACCGGACCGAGGCGTCGCCGGTGCCGATCGCCAGTGCATGCAGTAGCGCCGACAGGGTGCCGACGTCGGCGATCCCGTTGGTGGCGTCGACGTTCACGCGCTGGTCGTACTCGCGGTCGGGTCCGAGGACCTTCTCGACCTCGGTCTTGATCGCGTCCTTGGCCAGCTCGCTGCGGACCGTCGCCTGGACGCGGATCGCGGTGTCGGTCCGGCCGATCTCGAAGCCGGCCGTCTGCTCGTCCGGCGCCGGGGTGCTGGGCGCGGGCTGGCCCGGTCCGGTCGCGACAGCAACGGTACGGACGCCCTCGACTCCGCCGACGATCTCGCGGATCTGCGCCGCGTCGATATCGGTGGAGACGAGCACCGACGCGTCCCGGCCGTCCATCACGACGGTCGCGCCGGCGATGCCGTGGTCGGTGAGGGCGGTGGTGGCCTGGGCGCGGAGCTCGTCCTCGATCGAGCCGGTCCGGACCGGGATCAGTACAGCAGTGAGTAACACAGGTACGGCGAGGGCCGCGAGCAGCCAGCCGACGAGCGGCCGCCGAACGAGTCCGGGCACTGTTCCTCCGTCAGAAGCGGTCCTCCGACGGGTGCGGGCCGAAGTGACCGTGCGCGAGGAGACTACTCCGCCGCGCACATAGGACGCACGCTGGTCAGGCAAATCGATACAGCGTGTCGGCCGACCGGATCCGGTCAGAACTGTCCTGTCTCGGACAGGTCGCATTTGTGCCAGGCCGCTGTGCAGGGAATCCCTTGACTTAGTTCGCGTCGTAAACCGTACTTGTGCGTGCGTTATGGCGTCTGCTCAGCGGCGTCCGGGGTGAGAGGGAGGGGTCGGATGGAGAGGCTAGCTAGGCAAAAACCGGCGGACTCGTCGTTGATCATCGGCGTCGCCAGGTCGACAGCCGAGCGGGTGCACCTGGCCCGGCTGCTCGGTGACGCCGACGCGCTGCTGCTGGTGTCGAGTGCCGAACAGGCCCGGGCGTTCCTGGAGCTCACCGAGACGGTGTCACCGGCCACACCGGTCGTGGTGACACCATCCGTCGTACCGGTGCTCGATCCAGAACCAGTACGCACGGAGCCCGAGTTGCTGCTCGACATGGAACGCCGGGTGGTCCGCTGGGAGGACCGTGAAGTGCCACTGACCCGGCTGGAGCACGACTTCCTGCACTGTCTGGTGGAGGAGCCCGGCCAGGTCTGGACGTACCAGCGTCTGCACCACGCGGTCTGGGGTAACGAGCACCTGGGGCACGGCTCACACATCCACTCCGTGGTGAAGCGTCTGCGCCAGAAGCTGGCCAACCTGGAGGCCACGGTGACCATCCACGCGGTCCGCGGCGTCGGCTTCCACCTGCTGCCCACTGCTTAGAGAAACGATCAGGCCCCCCGGACCATCGCGGTCCGGGGGGCCTGACTATTCAGTTGTGGGTCTTACTTGGTTGCGAGCAG
Source organism: Kribbella sp. NPDC056951 (assembly GCF_042674205.1). Lineage (NCBI taxonomy): Bacteria > Bacillati > Actinomycetota > Actinomycetes > Propionibacteriales > Kribbellaceae > Kribbella > Kribbella sp. NPDC056951. Next base: position 298,146 of record NZ_JBHUQZ010000006.1, on the reverse strand, counting down.
TGCGAAGTCCTCCGTGATCGGCTCGCCGGACAGCAGCTCGGTACTGCGAGTCTGCGGCTTGTAGCCGTCCTTGGCCGCGATCAGCGTGAGGGGGTTGTTGCGGATGTCCAGCCAGTACGCGTACTTACCGTCCTTGTCGGTGATGAACGTGTAGGACTGCGCCCACGAGTCCACCTGGACGGTCGCTCCCGGCAGTGCGGCCCGGGTACCGGTCTTGCTGACACCGGTCACCGTGCCCTGGATCTTGGCCCAGGTCGACGGCGGCGTGACGGTCAGCTTGATGTCGACCGGGTTGACCGTGTACGGCGTGTCCTCACCGATGGTGACGCCACCGGTGTAGGTGCCCGGCTGGTCGACGTTCGCGGTGAGGGTGACCTTGACCGTCGTGGACTCGCCCGGGGCCAGCTCGGCCTCGGTCTTGTCCAGCGCCAGCCAGCTCACGTCGGCCGCGGACTCCGAGCAGTCCTCCAGACCCGGCAGGTTCTCCGAGTCCGCCGTGGCGTTGAAGCCACCCGACGAGCCACCGACCTTGTAGAAGCCACAGGCCGCGCCACCGCGGTACCGGGCCTGGTTGGCGTTCGGCAGTGCGGCCCAGGTGTTGGCGGTCGGGTCGTAGGCGAAGCCCGCGTTGGTGACGGCGCCCGCCTGGACACCACCGACGACGAGCAGCTTGCCTGCGGCGACTGCGTACGCACCGGCCCAGTGGTCGGCCGGGGCATCGGCGACCGCGGTCCACGAGTTGGCACCCGGGTCGTAGACGTACGCGTTCTTCAGTGAGTTGGTGCCGTCGTTACCGCCGGCGCAGTACACCTTGCCGTCGATCGCGCCACAGGAGGCGAACGCCACCGACTGCGGGTAGTTGGCCAGCGTGGCCCAGGTGTTGCTCGACGGGTCGTAGCTGACCACCGAGTTGCTCATCGGCAGGCAGTTCGCGGTGGTGCAGCCACCGACCGCGTACAGCTTGCCGCCGGCGACAGCCTGACCAGCCGCGGCCCGCGGGGCCGGGTTGGCGGCCACTGCGGTCCAGGCGTTGGCAGCCGGGTCGTAGGACCAGGTCGCCGCGTCCGGACCGGACGGTCCCCAGCCGGAGCTGGCGATGATCTTGCCGTTGACGACACCGAGGGTGATGGCGTTACGAGCACCCGGCAGCGGGGCGATCGCAGTCCACGCCTTGGCGGCCGCGTCGTACTTGTAGCTGTTCCCGGTCGAGGCCGACCCGTTGCCACCGGCAATCGAGTAGACCGTACCGTCGACAGTCACGACGCGGTTGTCCATGACGACACCCGGGTAGTTGGCGATACCGGTCCACGGCGCCGCACCCGGAACGTTGCTCTCCGGAGCGTCGATCGGCTTGCCGGACAGGGTCTGGGCGAACGACGTCGGCACCTGGATCCGCTGCAGCGGGGCGCCCTGGCTGCTCAGCACCTGCGCCTTGGTGGTCTTGGAACCGTTGGCGTTCTCCAGGACGAACCCGCCGTCCTTCTCACCGAACTTCACCTTGACCGGCGCACCGCCGGTGTTGGTGACCGTGACGTTCTTGCTGGTCTTGCCGCCGAGCGGCAGGGTGGCGCCGATGTCACCGGGGGTGACGCTCAGCTGTCCGGCGGCCAGCGTGTAGTCGGCACTGGTCACCCAGTCCGCCTCGACCGAGACGGTCGACTGCGCGCTGACGTAGTTGCCGGCCTTGGCGGTGAAGCCCTGGTCGCCGTCGGCCGACGAGTACAGCCAGTAGAAGCCGTCGGCCAGACCGGTGTCCTCCGGCGTGGCGACCGACGTACCGGACTCGGTGGAGCCGTCACGGGTGACGACCGCGCCGTTGACCGCACCGCCGGTGTTAGCGTCCTTGACGTTGCCGACGACGAGACCGCCGCCGACCGGCTCACAGATGACCTGGCTGCCGATCAGGACGTTGTCGACCTCCCACCACCACTCGTACGAGGCGTCGTAGTAGTGGAAGCGGACCTGGACGGCGGACTTGCCGGCCGCGGTCGGGATGGCGATCTCCTTGACGCCGCGGGCGTCCGCGGTGGCCTGGCGCAGCACGTTGGTCCAGGTGGCGCCGCCGTCGATCGAGAGGTCGACGTCGGCCTTCTCGCCACCGAGCCAGTTGAGGTCCTGGTTGAACCGGATCACCGGAGCGGTGACCGCGGACAGGTCGACAGTCGGGCTGACCAGCGACGTGTCCTGCGCGCCGCCGGAACCGTACTTGTCGCTGTCGATGACTGCGAACGCGCCGGTACCGCCGGAGAGGTTGGTGCGGTTGCCCGGGTCGTCGAACTTCCAGACCTGGCCGTTGCCCTTGCCGTCGGTGACGGTCCAGCCGCTCGGCACCGCCTTGGTGTCGAACGTCTCGTACACGCCGTCCGAGCCGTTCTTGTAGCCCGGTGCGGTCAGGCAGGAGTCCTGCCGGACCTTGACGGCCACGTTCTTGGTCACGTTGCTCGTTCCGACCGTGACCGGAACGGTGGTGGTCTCGTAGCCAGGGATCTGCGACTCGACCTTCAGGTTGTACGCCGCTCCACCCGGAACCTTGAAGCTGAACCGGCCGTTGCTCGGCGTGGTGTAGTCGAACACACCGCCCGGACCCTCGACGCTGACCTTCGCGTAGAGCGGCCAGCCGTGGCCGGAGCCGTCGGAGATGGTGCCGCCGACGCTGACCTGCGGGGAGCTCGCGAGCGCGAAGTCCTTCGTGGTGGTCTGGCCGGTGGTGACGACCGCGGTGGCGGTCTGCGACTTGTAGCCGAACGAGGCGACGGTCAGGTCGTACGACCCGGCCGGCAGCACGCTCGAGTAGGTGCCGGTGCTGCTGGTGGTCAGGACCTTGTCGGCCTGGCCGGCCTTCTTGACCGTGACGGTGGCTCCGGCGAGTGCGGCGCCGCCGGTCGCGGCGGTGACCTTGCCGGCCAGGGTGCCGGTGTCGCCGACCGGAGCGGCGTTCAGCAGAGCGAGTGCGTCGAGGCGGCCCTGACCGAAGACGTTGTTGTTCTCGGTGGTGCCACCGCACTGGGTGCTGGCCGTGTCGATCGCCGTCGTGTTCAGCAGCGCGCGGGTAGCGGCCACATCACTCTTCAGCGTCGGCGAGGCCGACCACAGCAGCGCGACCGCGGCCGCGAGGTGCGGCGTGGCCATCGACGTACCGTTGAAGGCGCCGTACGTGTTGCCCGGCAGGCTGGACCGGACGTTCACGCCGGGGGCCGAGATGTTCGGCTTGATCGTGCCGTTCTGGCCGGCACCGCGGCCGGAGAACGAGGCGATGTTGTTGTTGATGTCGTAGGCGCCGGCCGAGTAGTTGCTCGTCGAGCTGCCCGGCGAGCCGGACGTGTTACAGGCCGAGCCGCTGTTGCCGTTCGCGAACGCACCGAAGATGCCGGAAGCCGCCCAGGCGAGGGTGACGTCCTCCATGAACGGGTCGTTCGAGGGCAGCTGCGAGCCCCACGAGTTGTTGATGATGTTCGGCCGCTTGCTGGCGTCGGGGTTCTGCCCGGCCAGGTTGGTCGGCTGCAGCATCCACTGACCGGACTCGATCAGCGCCTGGTCGCTCGGGCAGCAGCCGTTCGCTGCGATCCACTTGACCTCGGGCGCGACACCGATCTGGTTCCCGGCGCCGTCGTCACCGGCCATCGTGCCCATCGTGTGGGTGCCGTGACCGTTGCCGTCGGCTGGCTGGTTCGGCGACGTACCGGCCGCGTCGAACCAGTTGTAGTTGTGGTCGAACGTCCCGTTGCCGAGGTTTCCGCGGTACTGCTTCACCAGCGCCGGGTGGTCGAACTGCACACCGGTGTCGATGTTGGCGATGGTGATGCCGGCGCCCTTGTCGCCGTACTGGGTCCAGACCTGGTTCGCCTTGATGTTGGCGACGCCCCACTCGACCGCGTTGATCTCGTGCTCGGCCGTGCCCTCGGTGATCTTCGGGACCTCGACCTGCATCGGGTTGTAGAGCCCGGCGACCTCGCTGTGCGCGGCCAGCTTCTTGGCCAGCTCGAACGATCCACCGTTGACCCGGATGGCGTTGGTGGCCCAGAACGCCTTGTACTTGACGCCTTGCGCGTCCAGTTCGGCCTTGACGTCCTTCTGGGTCGCGGTGGCGGTCGCGCGCAGCTTCTCGGCCACGGCGGTCCCGCGCTCGGTCCAGTCGCTGATCCTGCTGGCGGAGGTCAGGTCCGCCTTCTGACCGAAGTAGACCCAGTAGTCGTTCGCGGCCTTGGCGTCCTTGGCGGTGAACTTGGCCATCAGGTCCGGCTTGATCTTGCTCGCCGGGTCCGTTCCGGTCGGCTTGGTGGGCGGCGCGGCCAGGGCGGCGCCGGTTGCGCCTAGCCCGGTCGCGACGACGGCCACCGTCGCCAGGGCGCCGACCAGAGTTCTGGCGAGCCCCCTACGTCTGCTGTCTGACATTCTTCGCAGCCCCTCACTGTGACGACCCCGAGTTGACTCCCCCGAGTCATGTGGTGCGCAGAGGGCAGGCGCTCGGCCTGGCGGTGAATCGTTGAACGAACGCTGCGTGCCCCCCAGGTCGCCGCGTGTGACACGGCGAGCCTGTCGAGGACCCTATGTGTCATCTGAACCGGGTCACAAGCACAGTTGGTGAGCAAGATGTGACTAACGGTCGTGCCAATCGAGGCAACGTAGTCAAAGATTGGCAATCCGTTGACGATCTGAGGCAGAGGTTGACATCGTGACGGGATGGTCACCGCCCGTGTCCCCGCCCCAGCGGACGTCGATCTGACCACGACCGACGCCCATCCGTTCCCGCTGCTCATCGCAGTAGCAGCCTCGCCCGAACAGCGTGTCCGCCTCGCCGAGCTCATCGACGACGTCGCGCCGCTGCTGCTCGTCTCCAGTCTCGACGAACTGCGCAAGCTCCTGGTTCCCGGCCGGCAACCGCCGCCGGCCGAACATCCGGAGCCCCCCGAACCAGAGTCCGCCGACAGTACGTCGACCGCGCGCCAGGACGGTTCGCCGGAGGCCGACGTACTCACCATCGACCGGGTTCGTTCGGTCGCCCGGTGGCGCGGTCGCGAGGTCCAGCTCACCGAACTCGAGCACGACCTGCTCTCGCGGCTGATGTCCGCACCGGTGCGGGTCTGGACCTACGACGCACTCCACCAGGCCGTCTGGGGTACTCGCGAACTCCGCGGTACCGCAGACGTCCACTCGGTGGTGAAACGCCTGCGGCGCAAACTCGACGACCTCGGTACGACGGTCACCATCGACGCCGTCCGCGGTACCGGGTTCCGCCTCACCGACCACCAGCACCCGGCCATCACGAGTCTGCGCGCAGGCTGATCGGCACCCGGAGATCGGGGCCGCCGTCGTTCAGCAGGACGGACGCTTCTACCGCTCGGGCGCGGTAGAGGCGGAAGTCGGCTGGGGCCTGCAGTCGCTCAGGTTCGAAACGAGTTTGTTCGGGTAGCCGGCTGCTGTAGAGCTGCGCGCAGCGGGACAGGTCCGCTGGGCCGACCTGTTCGGCGTACGCGGTCAGGTAGACGGCCTCAGCTGCGCCTATGGGCACCTGGGAGTTGTAGATGACGATCGCGACCTCGGGGCGCTCCGCCAGGTTGCGGGAGTGCGTGCTGGTCGGACGCGAGACCCAGTAGAAGTCGTCACCGTCGGGTGTGTAGAAGACGGGTGAGGCCCACGGGTGTCCGTCGCCGTCTGCGGTGGCGAGGGTCAGGTAGTTGTTGGCGGCGATGACTCGGTGCGCGGTCTCTTGAGGTGTCATACGTCCAGCTTCGGCCGGTGCGGCATTCCAGGCATCCGTGGCCACTACGGAGATTAGAGTGCCGAAGATGGAGTGGCTGGAGCTGATTTCCGCGCGGGAAGCCGAGGTGCTGGCCGCGATTCGTGGGCACCAGTCGAACGCGCAGATCGCGGCTCAGTTGCACCTGTCCATCCGCACGGTCGAGAGCCACGTCGCCTCGCTGCTACGCAAGGCCGGCGTACCGGATCGCCGCAGCCTGGCCGCACTGGCTGAAGAGCCGGTGTCTGGTCTGCCTGTCTTTCCGACGTCTTTCGTTGGGCGAGAAGAGGAGCGTACGGCGGTCGCCGCAGCGCTCGGTGCGGCGCGGCTGGTGAGTCTGGTCGGGTCTGGCGGGATGGGCAAGACCCGGCTCGCTGTCGAGGTCGCCGCGGGTCAGAACGCGGTCTTCGTCGACCTGGTGCCGGTGCGGGCCGGGGGAGTCGGTCAAGCGGTCGCGCAGGCGCTGGGGGTTGTCGAGCGACCACCTGGTACGCCGACTGATGCGGTGATCGAGCGGCTGCGGTCCGAGCGCGCACTGCTGTTGCTGGACAACTGCGAGCACGTGATTGGTGAGGTGGGTGAGCTGGTCGCCCGCATACTCCGGCTGTGCCCGCAGGTGCGGATTCTCGTCACCAGCCGCGAACGCCTCGCCGTACCGGGGGAGCGGTTGGTGGAGGTGCCGTCGCTCGGTGCTTCTGCGCCGCAGCTGTTTCTGGAGCGCGCTACCGGGGCCGTCTCCGATGTCGCAGCTGTTGAGCGACTGTGTGCTGCGCTCGACGGGATGCCGCTGGCCATCGAGTTGGTGGCTGCCCGCACCGCATCGCTGGGTGTGGACGGGATTGAGGCAGCGCTTGATGACCTCTTGCGGCTGATCTCCGGCGGACGCGGTCCGGACCAGCGGCACCACTCGCTCCAGGACGTGATCAGTTGGAGCCTCGACCTGCTGGACGACGAGGAGCGGAGGCTGTTCCGTCGCCTGGGAGTCTTCGTTGGAAGCTTCGACCTACCGGCCGCTGCTGCGCTCAGCCCGGAGCTGTCGGTCGGTGCGGTCGCCGACCTGATCGGCCGGCTCGCTGACCGCAGTCTGATCGTGTATCGGGGACGGTGGTCGCTGCTGGAGACGGTACGAGCGGTCGCCGCCCACGAACTGGAGCTGAGCGGCGAGGACCTGATCCCGCGCTACGTGCGCTGGGCCGCGGACACCGCAGCTGAGGCGACTACTGACTTCACCGCAGTCGCGGACGACCTGCGCAACGCTCTGACGCACACCACGCCGGACAGCTATCGCCTCGCCAAGTCCCTTGCCCACTTGAGCTTCGTGCACGGTCAGGTCGTGGCTGCCCGCAACCACTACGTCCGGGCCGCGGAGCTGAACCCGGACCGAGCTGCGGCGGATCTGCAGTCGGCAGCAGACGTCGCGCTGATCAGCGCCGACGAGGCCGCGTTCGGGTTGTTGCTGGAGGCAAGTGATCGAGCCGTGGGTACGGCGCGGGCAGTCGCACTCGCTTCGGCGGTGATCGCGGCGACGCGGTTCTCGATGTCGTTCGCCGAGCCGGTACCGCGAGAGCGGTTGGTCGAGTTGCTGGCCGAGGCGACGGCTCTTGCGGATCCTCGTGACGAACGGTGCGTCGCCGTACTGGCGATGGCGCGGGCCTGGGCGTCGGGCGAGAATCCGCTCGACCCAGATCTCGAGTTGTCGCGGAATGCGGTCGCGGCGGCACGGCGTACAGGGGATGTGGCGTTGGTGCTGGGCGCGTTGGACGCGTTGGGTACGGCGCTCGCCAACGCGGGTCATCTTCGTCAGGCACACCGGCTGTCCGACGAACGGTTGCGGCTGGCCGCGACGGCGTCTCGGTCCGACCCCGCGGTTGCGGCTGAGTTGGTCGACCTCTTCCACGTCGCGTCGACCTCGGCCATCGCGGCGGGGGATCTACCGGCCGCGGCGATGATCGCGGCCCGGGACACCGAGGCGGGCACGCATCCGGCGATCGTCGCGCCGCGACTGATCCGGCTGTACGGGCTGACCGGACGATTCGACGAGGCACTCGAACAAGCCGACATCCTCTGGGACGGCTGGTTGTGTGCGGCCACGTACGGCGTGGAATCCGAGCTGTCCTCACTGCGTGGCCACTGGCCATCATCAGCTGCGGCGATCGTTGCCATGGTCCACGGCCTGCGCGGCGACGGACCGGCGTACGAGGAATGGCGGGTGCGGGCCCGACGCATCGCGCATGTCGACAACCCTGCCGACTCGCTCTCGCTGGCCGCGCCGGCCGCGTTCGTCGACGCGCGGATCGCCGTACACACCGGCCGGTACGACGACGCTCGCGCACTGGTGGATGCCGCGCTCGCGCCGTTCCCGGAGAAGTGGTGGTCGCCCTACGCGCATGCCGCCGGGGCTGAGTTGGCGGTCGTCGCCGGACTACCCGATGCGGTCGAGTGCATCGCGGCTGCTGAAGCGGCGGCCGTCGAGAACGAGTGGGCTGCGGCCTGTCTGACCCGGGCTAAGGCCCGCCACACTGGCGATCAGCAGTTGATGGATGAGGCGGTAGCGCAGTGGGATCGCATCGGTGCGGCCTTCGAACGCACAGTTCAGTGGTGACCACGGATCCCCGGAAGGTGCCCCGAGCGACAGGCTTAGCGAAACACCTTCAAAGGAGGAGGAGCGATGGGCAAGGTTGCGTCAGGGATGTCGATGTCACTGGACGGTTTCGTCACCGGGCCGCACGACAGTCGGGAGAAGCCGCTCGGCGAAGGCGGCGAAGTACTGCACCACTGGCTGGGAGAAACCGCGACCGCCGCGGACGAGGCGGTCATCCAGGAGATGTCGGACGGCGTCGGCGCGATTCTGATGGGACGCCGCTCGTACGACTTCTGCGTGGGCGACGGCGGCTGGGGTGACGGCGGCCCGGCCGGTCAGACCCCGTGCTTCGTCCTCACGCACAACCCGCCGGCCGAGTCGCCGGATGTGTTCACCTTCGTCACCGACGGCATCGAGAGCGCAGTCGCCCAGGCCAAAGCGATAGCAGGGGACAAGACTGTCGGCGTCCACGGCGCTACCGCAGCCCAGCAGGCGTTGGCCGTCGGTCTGCTCGACGAGCTCCACGTGAGCCTGGTGCCGGTACTACTCGGTGGCGGTGTCCGCCTCTTCGACCTGCTCGGCGGCGGTCCAATCACGCTGAACCGCGACCGAGTAGTCGAAGCGGGCAGCGGAGTAACCCACCTCCGCTACCAGATCGTCCGCTAGTCACCGACTGGAGTCGACCATTGCCGATGACGGCGAGGTGACCGCCGCCTGCCTCGACCGGAAGGCCGGCGACGATGGCGGGTAGGTCCTGACTTCGGTCGTTGGGTTGGTGCCTGAGCCGTGCAGTCGGTGGCAGTGGTTAAGTCACGTTCCCGCGGGTCAGCGTGCGGCCGATCAGGCGGTGGAGCCGGGTGGCCCTTGGACCTGTGTGGTCGGTGAGTGTGGGGAGTGGGCGGTCGAGTGTGGCCTCCGTGCGGTTGTCCATCGTTTACCGGCGACAGTCTCCTCGCAGTCGAGGCGAGCTGCTGGTGGTGCGTCGAGCGAAGCCAGTGTGCTGAGGAGTGAGGCGGGACAGGGGTTGGAGGGGGTGGGCGGACCGCCCCCACTCACCAACTCTGCGGAGCCTGCTCGGTTCGCGCTCAGCGCGACCTGGCCGGACCGTCCAGGAGCGGGTTGGTGAGTGGGGCAGGTCCGCGCGCCGCACCCACCCGGATCTGATGAGGCGGTTCACCGGGCGTATCCGGCCTCGTTTGTGCCTCAGTTGGCCCGCGCGGACACGCATCGTCTCAGGCCGGCACCGTGCATCGTTTCGAATGCGACAAAGGTGACCGAAGTCAGGTGCGCTAGCCACCGACGTGGTCGCGACAGCGATCGTGGACAGATGCGTCAAGCTTGAGCCCAGGCTTGCCGAGACCACGATCCTGGAACATCGAGTTGGGCTACGGCCGACCGCTCGTCTTGAGGTTGAGCGGTCGGCGACTGGAACTCTGATCATTCACAACTGCGGCCATAGCGGCGCGGGCGTCAGTCTCAGCTGGGGTTGCGCCCAAGAGGTCGCCGGACTCGTCTCCGCAGCCGACTGAACTGACCCCTCGACCCGCTGAAAACGCCTTCGGCGGGACCACAGGAGCTACCTAGCCCCCGTCAGCCCGTCGGCGCTCCGAAGAGGCGCCGACCCGGGCTGTCGGTGGCGAGCGGTAGCTCGCAGGTCCCGGCGGTAGCCGGGAGGGGATGGACCGCGATGAGCGGGGGCGGGCGGGGTGCGGCGCGTAGCTCGGCGACGTAGGAGCCGTGCGATAGCGCCGCGGGGTCAGGCCTGACCGCGTCGTACGGCGAGGATGTGGGCCGGCTCGCCGTTCGGGTCGAGCTTCACGTAGTTCTGCTGACCCCAACGCCAGGTCGCGCCGGTGATCTCGTCGTACACGGTGAAGGTGTCCTCGGGGCGCATGCCGAGCGCGGCCATGTCGAGGTGGACGACCGTCTCGCGAACCGCGTGCGGGTCGGTGTTGACGACGATGATCACGGTGTCGCTGTGGCCGTCAGGGGCGGTTGTGCGCTTGGAGAAGCACATGATCGCCTCGTCGTCGGTCGTGTGCAGCGACAGGTTGCGCAGTTGCTGCAGCGCCGGGTGCCGGCGGCGGACCGTGTTCAGCAAGGTCAGGTACGGCGCGAGTGTCCGGCCCTCGGCGTCCGCAGCGGCCCAGTCCCGCGGGCGGAGCTGGAACTTCTCGGTGTCCAGGTACTCCTCCGAGCCCGGCCGCAGGGCGACGTGCTCGAACAACTCGTACCCGGCGTAGACACCCCAGGAGGGTGAGGAGGTCGCCGCGATCGCAGCGCGGATCTTGAACGCGCCCGGGCCGCCGTACTGGAGGTAGGCGGTCAGGATGTCCGGAGTGTTGACGAAGAAGTTCGGCCGCAGGAAGTGGCCGCTCTCCTTGGTCAGCTCCTCCAGGTACTCCTCGAGCTCCCACTTCTCGTTGCGCCAGGTGAAGTAGGTGTACGACTGGTGGAAACCGACCTTGGCCAGCTCGTGCATCATCGGCCGCCGGGTGAACGCCTCGGACAGGAACACCACGTCCGGGTCGGTCTTGCGGATCTCGCCGAGCAGGTACTCCCAGAAGTTCACCGGCTTGGTGTGCGGGTTGTCGACCCGGAACACCGTGACACCCTTGTCGATCCACAGCTTCACGATCCGCAGGACCTCGGCGTAGATGCCTTCGGGGTCGTTGTCGAAGTTGATCGGGTAGATGTCCTGGTACTTCTTCGGCGGGTTCTCGGCGTACGCGATCGAACCGTCGGCGCGGACCGAGAACCACTTCGGGTGCTCCTTGACCCACGGGTGGTCCGGGGAAGCCTGCAGGGCCAGGTCGATCGCGACCTCGAGACCGACCTCGCGGGCGCGGCCGACGAAGTACTCGAAGTCCTCGAAGGTGCCGAGCTCGGGGTGGATGGCGTCGTGACCGCCGTCCTCGGAACCGATCGCCCACGGCGACCCCGGGTCGCCTTCCTTCGGGTCGAGCGTGTTGTTCGGGCCCTTGCGGAACGCGGTGCCGATCGGGTGGATCGGCGGCACGTAGAGGATGTCGAAGCCCATCTTCGCGACCGCTTCGAGCCGCTCGGCGGCGGTCCGCAGCGTGCCGGACTTCCACTCGCCGGCGGCCTCGTCGTACTCGGCGCCTTCGGAGCGCGGGAAGAACTCGTACCAGCTGCCGTAGAGCGCGCGGACCCGGTCGACCCACACCGGGTAGGTCTCCGACGAGGTGATCAGCTCACGCACCGGGTAGCGGCCGAGCGCGGCCCGCACCTGCGGCGAGATGCCGGCGGCGAGCCGTGCCTCCGGCGGCAGTGCGCTGTTCGACAACGCCTGCGCGGCATCGCCCAGCGTGGCCCGATCAGCCCGTACGGCGGGCGGTACGCCGGCCGCCGCGCGATCGAAGAAGGCAGCTCCTTCGGCGAACATCAGCTCGACGTCGAGACCAGCCGGGATCTTGATCTCGGCGTTGTGCCGCCACGTCCCGTACGGATCGCTCCAGCCCTCGACCGCGAACGTCCACGCGCCCTGCTCCTGCAAGGTGACGTCGACACTCCAGCGATCGGTGCCCGGGGCACCTGGTGTCATCAGCATCCGTCTGGTCTGTCCCGTCGGCGACGTCAGAACGACGTTCGCATTCACCGCATCGTGGCCTTCGCGGAACACCGTGGCCGCGATGGTGAAGGTCTCGCCGACCGCGGCCTTGGCCGGATACGCTCCGGCGTCGACGGTCGGGCTGACGTCGGTGATCGGGATGCGCCCAGTCATGGCGTGGCAGAACCTTCGCTCTCTAGGGTGATCGTTGAACTACAAGCCTGACCGTATCGGTTCCCAGCGTCCACACCGCGCAAGCATGGGTCACGGTTCGGTCCACTGTCTGGGATGTGAACAACCGGTCACCGGACGTAGCTCTGCAAAGTCTTGCTCGTGTTGCAAAAAAGATGCATGCCGGGGGTGTTCTGCCAGCTGATGGCCGGTACGGTGTCCCGGTGCGAGCGATACGACGATTCTCCGTCCGCCCTGTCCTGCCCGAGCCGCTGACCGGTCTCGGCACCCTGGTGAACAACCTGCGCTGGGCCTGGCACCCGGAGACGCAGGATGTCTTCGAGGCCGTGGATCCACAGCTGTGGCGCAGTACCGGCGGTGATCCGGTCCGGCTGCTCGGCGAGGTTCCGGCGGCCCGGCTCGACGAGCTGGCGAGTGACCCGGCCTTCCTGCGCCGGCTCGAGCTGGCCGTCTCCGATCTGAACGGGTACGTCTCCGACGCCCGGTGGTTCCAGGCCGAGGCCGGTACGCCGGTGAGCTCGGTGGCCTACTTCTCCCCGGAATTCGGCATCACCCACGTGCTGCCGCAGTACTCCGGCGGTCTCGGCATCCTGGCCGGTGACCACCTGAAGGCAGCGAGTGACCTCGGCGTACCGCTGATCGGTGTCGGCCTGCTGTACCGGCACGGTTACTTCACGCAGTCGCTGAACCGCGAGGGCTGGCAGCAGGAGCGCTACCCGCTCGTCGACCCCGACGGCATGCCGATCAGCCTGCTCCGCGACGGTGACACCCCGGCCACCATCTCGATCACGCTGCCCGAGGAGCGCGAGCTGCGCGCCCAGATCTGGGTCGCCCAGGTCGGCCGCGTGCCGCTGCTGATGCTCGACTCCGACATCGAGGAGAACGAGCCCGCCGAGCGCGAGGTCACCGACCGGCTGTACGGCGGGACGACGGAGCACCGGCTGCTCCAGGAACTGCTCCTCGGGGTCGGCGGTGTCCGCGCGGTCCGTGAGTACTGCCGGATCACCGGACATGCCGCGCCCGAGGTGTTCCACACCAACGAGGGGCACGCCGGTTTCCTCGGCGTCGAGCGGATCCGCGAACTCGCCGCCGACAAGGGCCTCGACTTCGACACCGCGCTCGAGGTCAACCGCGGTGGCACCGTCTTCACCACCCACACCCCGGTCCCGGCCGGTATCGACCGGTTCCCGGTCGAGCTCATCCAGCAGCACTTCTCGGCCGACGCGTTCGGCGAGGGCGTGCCGATCGACCGGATCCTGCAGCTCGGCGCCGAGGACTTCGAGGGCGGTGACCCGGGCGTCTTCAACATGGCGATCATGGGTCTGCGTCTCGCGCAGCGCGCGAACGGCGTGTCCAAGCTGCACGGGCTGGTCAGCCGCGGCATGTTCGCCGGATTGTGGCCGAGCTTCGACAGCACCGACGTACCGATCACGTCGATCACCAACGGCGTCCACGCGCCGACCTGGGTCGCGCGCGAGATCAACCAGCTGACGCTGGCGACGACCGACCGGTCCGAGTCCGAGGACATCTTCGACGGCCTCGACAAGACCACCGACGCGCAGATCTGGGAGACCAAGCGGATCCTGCGCCAGCGCTTCATCGACGACACCCGGTCGCGGGTCCGGCAGTCCTGGATCAACCGCGGTGCCAGCGACGCCGAGCTCGGCTGGGTCGACGAGATCCTCGACCCCGACGTGCTGACGATGGGCTTCGCGCGCCGCGTCCCGTCGTACAAGCGGCTGACGCTGATGCTGCGCGACCCCGCGCGCCTGAAGGCGATGCTGCTGCACCCGACCCGGCCGATCCAGATCGTCATCGCCGGCAAGTCGCACCCGCACGACGAGGGCGGCAAGAAGCTCATCCAGGAGATGGTCCGCTTCGCCGACGACCCCGAGGTGCGGCACCGCATCGTCTTCGTACCCGACTACGACATCGCGCTCGCGCAGCCGATGTACCCGGGCTGCGACGTCTGGCTGAACAACCCGCTCCGCCCGTACGAGGCCTGCGGCACGTCCGGCATGAAGGCGGCACTGAACGGTGCGCTGAATCTCTCCATCCGCGACGGCTGGTGGGACGAGTGGTACGACGACGAGTTCGGCTGGGCGATCCCGTCGGCTGAAGGCATCGAGGACACCGACCGCCGCGACGACCTCGAGGCACACGCGCTCTACGACCTGATCGAGAAGCAGGTCGCCCCGCGCTTCTACGACGGCGAGGTCCCCGGCCGCTGGATCGAAATGCTCCGGCACACCATCAAGGAACTCGGCCCGAAGGTCCTCGCGACCCGCATGGTCCGCGACTACGTCGAGCAGCTCTACGTCCCGGCCGCACTCTCGTCCCGTGCGTTGAACGCCACGTACGACGGCGCCCGCGACCTCGCCGCGTGGAAGAAGAAGGTCCGCGCCGCCTGGCCGCAGATCCGCGTCGACCACGTGGAGCTTCAAGGCCTCGGCGACGTACCGCAACTAGGTACCACCGTCGGCGTCCGCGCCTTCGCCGCACTGGGTGACCTAGAGCCCACCGACATCTGCGTAGAGGTCCTCCACGGCCGCGTAGACGCCAACGACGAAATCACCGACCCCGTCCGCGCCACCCTGTCGTTGGCCGAAACCTACGAAGGCAACCGCCACCGCTACGAAGGCGAGCTGAAGCTGGACCGCACCGGCCCCTTCGGCTACACGGTCCGAGTAGTCCCCCAGCACAAGGCCCTAGCCAGCCCCGCCGAACTAGGCCTAGCCGCCGGCCCGTCCGACCCCGACGACCCCAGCGCCCCGGACCTCCCAGCCGGCTCCGAGTTCTAACCCCCCAACCCCGCCTGCCTCACCAGGCGGGGTTTCTTTTACCCCCGGCCGGCCGCAACCAGCCTTCACACGAGCCGGTACGACGTTGAGCGCGGTTCAACCACGTGCGCGGCCGGAAGGTGGTTGACGGGTGCTCAAGGTGCGCCGGTCGGTCGACCTTGAGCACCGTTCGACCGTTTCGGCGGGGCTCGTGTGGTTGATGGGTGCTCAAGGCGATCGCCGGCCCGCGATCTCGGGGGCCGGTGATCGCGGCTCCACGTTGCCTGGGGTTTCCGGGCTGCCCTCTCACCGCATGCACGCAGCGAGTGCACAGTCGGTGTGCTGTTCGAGGTGTGAAGCGGACCGCCAGCACTCAGTAAGTCGGTGCGGCTCGTTTGGTTTGCGCTCAGTGGGTGGTGATTTTGTGGCTGGGAGGAGGGTTGGTGAGTGTTGGCGGTCCGCCGTGCGGCAGGCGGGTGGCTAGGAGAATGGTGCCTAGGGCAAGGATTGCGAAGAGGGCGCCTGTCCAGCCGACGGAGGGGTAGCCGGCGCCGGCGTCGAGGGTTAGGCCGGCTAGCCAGGGGCCTACAGTGATGCCTACGTTGAAGGCTGAGACGTTGAAGGCGGCGGCGAGGGTTGGGGCGTTGCCGGCGAGGGTGAAGACTCGGGCGTTGACTGCCGGGTTGTTGGCGAAGCCGAAGGCTCCTACCAGGATGATCGCGGGTACGGCGAGCCAGGGGGTGCCGGCGCCTAGTGCGAGCGTGACGGCGGCGGCGATGAGGCCGGTTAGCGCCACGGTGAGGGTGGTGAAGGGGCGGCGGTCTGCGGTTCGGCCGGCGGTGGTGATGCCGATGAGGGCGCCTACGCCGTAGACGGCGAGGACTGCGGGGACCCAGGCGGCGGAGAGACCGGTGGAGTCCGTGAGCAGCGGGGCCAGGTAGGAGAAGATCGCGAGGATTGCCGCGGTCGACAACGCGGTGGTTCCGTAGGCGAGCCAGAGGCTTGGGTTGCGGAGTGCGCGGAACTCTTGGCGGAGTTCGGGGGTTGTTGAGGATCGGCCGCCGGGGATGGTGAAGATGACGCCGACCATGGCGAGGGCTGACATCGCGGCCACGGCCCAGAAGGCGGATTGCCAGCCTAGGTGCTGGCCGAGGGCGGTGCCGGCGGGGAGGCCGACGATGGACGCGACGGTGAGACCGCCGGCCAGGACGCTCATGGCGCGGGCCCGAGATTCGGGGCCGGCGAGTTGGATCGCGGTGACCGACGCGACGGCCCAGAAGCCGGCGTACACGAAGGCACCGGCGACTCGGGTGGCGAGCAGGAAGCCGTAGTCGGAGGTTAGGGCGCCGGCCACGTGGGTGAAGGCGAACACGACCAGGAAGGCGAGCATCGCGGCGCGCCGGGACCAGCGCAAGGTGACGACGGCCAGGACTGGAGCGCCGACCAGCATGCCGACGGCGAAGGCCGAGATGAGCAGACCGGCGGCTGGGATCGAGACGTTCAGGTCTGTGGAGATCTCGGGGAGGAGCCCGGCCAGCATGAGCTCCGACGTTCCCTGGGCGAAGATTGCGGCGCCGAGCAAGTAGACGGCGAAGGGCATGGGTTTGCCTTGGACGGACATGGGTTCCTCTGCTCAGAAGGCTTGGAGCGCGGCCTCGATGACGGACTGCTGGGCACCGGCCGGCGCACCGCGCCGGGCCGCAACCCGCAGCCCGCCGAGTACGACGTACACGTAGTCGGCGAGCGCGTTCGGATCGCGACTCGCGTCGACGTCACCCGCGGTTTGCGCGGCGCGGATCTCGTCGGCGAGGGCGGTCAGCTTTACGGCGTGGTCGCGGTCGAGGATCTCGACGAGTTCGGGATCGGTCGGGCCGAGCTCAACCACGGTGTTGATGACCAGGCAGCCGGACGGATCACCCGGATCGGGCTCGACAGCACGCCACAGGATCTGCCGGACCCGTTCCCGGATCGGCAGCTCGGTACGCCGGATCAGCTCGAGCTGCGCCGACGTCGTCTGCGCCATGTATCGCTGCAGCGCGAGATCGAACAGCGACCGCTTGCTGCTGAACGTGTTGTAGATGCTGCTGCGCCCGAGCCCGGTCGCCGTACAGAGCTCCTGCGTCGAGGTCGCTTCGTACCCCGACGCCCAGAACACCCGCATCGCAGCATCGACAGCCTGCTCCTCGTCGAACATCCGCGGCCTGACCATGAGATCGACCGTAGCACGTTTTGGACTGAGCTATCCAAAACTGATCTCAGTGCTTGGCCAGCTCCACCCAGGCATGCAGGCGACCGGAAGGCGAGGTGAGAAACGTACGGCCGTTGGGACCGAGGGCCGGGTAGCGGTTGACGAGTTCCTTCCAGGCCGCGTCGTCGCCGTTGTCGGCGGCGATCAGGAGGTCGGCGAGTTCGTCGGTGGCGGCCGCCTCGGCCTCGGTGACGGTGGGACCGAGATCGCCCCAGGTCTCCCAGAGCAGGAGTTCCTCGCCCATCAGATGAGCGAGTTGGTAGTAGACGTAGGTGCGGATGAACCAGAAGCCGTGCAGGGTGAGCCCGCCAACGTTGACGCCCGGCTCGACGCCGTACACATCGGGGTCGACGCGGCCGGCGCGGGCCTCGCGCCAGGCTTCGGCGGCGGAGACGAACGGGCCGCGGGGCATATCGAGAGTGTTGAAGGGGTGGTCGTCGGCGGGATCGAGTTGGGCATCCGTCATCACCCAGCGGTCGCCGTTCCAGTACTCCGCGACGACGTGATCGTGGTTGAAGCCCTCGCCGAAGTAGACCGCGAACCCGATCCGGCTGCGGGCCGGAATGCCCTTGTGGCGAAGGGCGGAGACGAAGAGCAGGGTGTAGTCGCGGCAGCAGCCCACGACGCGGTCGAACGGCTCCCGCGGTACGGCGAGCGCCGTACCGTTGCGGTGTTCGTCGGTGGCAAGAATCGACGACACCCAGCGATGGTCGATCTCGGCCAGACGGTCGCCGGTGAACTCGATACCGCCACCGCGATAGTGGATGAGCAGATTGCGGACAACGGCGCCGATGGCCGGGATGTCGTCCGGCAGGGCGTCGAACAGGTGGGCGAACTCACCGGGATCGCTGTACGGCGTCTGCAGTGCGTAGTCCATCAAACGTTCCTCTCGAGAATGGGTAGGGCGATGTCGACGGCAGGTTCGTCGCGGGGGAGGAGATGGCAGTCGGGGAGGTAGAGCTCGCGCGGTGGTCCCGCCTCGGGGGTGCCGCTGCTCCGGGCCCAGTCGGAGACGAGGTCGTAGGCGAGCATGATGCGCGGGAACGAACACTCGTCCATCGTGATCGTGCAGTACGCCTCGCGATGGGCAGGCTCGACCCGGATCGCGATGGAACCGGCTGGGTCGACGAGACCCTCGAACGGCACGCAGATCTCGACCGTTCCTTCCGCCTCCGGCGTCACGGCGCTGTGGTAGATCACCCACGAATGACCGGTGAGCGATGCGCCGACCGAGCCCAGGTACGACATGATCTCGTTGGTCGCGGACACGATCGCCCCGACCAGGAACTGCTGATCGGTATCGGTCCGGATCGTCGCGACCTTCGTCGCCGGTACGTCGCGGACCAGCACCGGCCGTGGTGTCAGGCCGGTGGCGGTGTGGGTCAGCCGGCTCCGCAGGTACTCGAGCGTCGCGCGCCGAGCAGCCGTCGTGGCCTCCTCGGCCGCCCACCATCGATCGAGCCGGATGACAGCCTCGGCATCCGACCCCGCCAGTACGGCGGCGATCGTCGCGAGCGGCATGTCCAATTGCCGCAGCACGCTGATCCGTCGAGCGCGTTCCAACTGCTCTTCGTCGTAGAAGCGGTACCCGTTGGCCGGGTCCACCCGAGCCGGCGCCAGCAGCCCCGACACGTCGTACAGCCGCAAGGCCTTCTGTGAAAGCCCTGCCCGCCGCCCGAACTCACTGATCGTCAACACGCGACTATCAAACCCTCTGCCCCAGGGGCAGAGTAAAGCGTCAGCTGCGCACGTCTGCCGGGAGTGCGGCGAGCAGGGCGTCGGCGTGGCGGCGGTAGCCGAGGTTGTTGGGGTGGAAGTTGTCGCGGGCGAGCATGCCGCGCCAGGGCGGACGCGCGTACCGGGAGACCTCAGCCACGGGCAGTCCGCGGTCTGAGGCGGTGGTACTGATGTGCTGGTTGATGCCGGCGACGTACGGACTGACGGCGCCGCCGACGCGCCAGAGGCGGTCCGGCACGGTCAGGTCCATCACGACCGAGGAGGTGGGCAGGCGCTCGATCACTTCGCGCAGGTGGTCGCGGAAACGCTTCGGTGGGGTGGCGAGGATGTCGTTGCTGCCGATGCCGCAGGTGACGAGTGCGGGCTGCAGACCGGCGAGCAGGGGGAGCTGATCCTTCAGTACGTGCTGGGTCTGCGCGCCCGAGCGGGACAGGTTGAGCACGCGCCACGGAGAGCCGGTACGGCGGAGTGCGTTGAGCACCTGACCGACATAGCCGTGCAGTGGGCTGGAGGCGCCGAGCCCCTGAGCGGTTGAGTCGCCGAGCACCACCCAGAGCGGACCAGTGGTCGTCAAAGCGGTCTGATTCTGCTGCGTCCAGTAGTCGGCGTACGTGCGCGCCTGGACGTCGACGTACGCGACCCCGTCGAGCCAGCGCTGCACGGCCAGCCGGGAACTCGTCCGCTCCGCCTCGCCCCACCGCATGATGCCGCGGTGCAGCGCGCCGATGGGCGTAGTCCGCTCGCGGCGTGAGGCGCGGCGCAGTAGAAACATTGGTCCCCCCAAACATGAACAGCAGGTGACCAATGAAGGTACAAGGCGAAGGTTAACAAGCTAGCCAGATACCTTCCCCACCCCACCGCCCCGGTCAGAGCGCGCGCAGCAGCACCAAACAACGCGGTGGGAGCGGCACGGTCGCACCGGCCTCGACCTCAGTCACCATGCTGTTGCTGGTGTCCAGCACCACCTCATAGCCAGGCGCCCACGACGCATCCGGTACGACGACCTCCCGGACCTCGGAGGTGGCATTCAGCGCCAGCAGGAACGAGCTGTCCGTCAATGCGTTGCCCGCAGCGTCGGTCGCCCGCAGCGCGTCCCCAGCCAGGAACATGCCGATCGTGCGCAGGTTCCCGTCGTGCCAGTCGGACTCGTTCATCTCGCCACCGTGCGGTGCGATCCAGGACAGGTCCTTCCGGCCGCCCGGTACGACGGGCTGTCCGGAGAAGTAGTGCCATTGCCGCAGAGTGGGGTGTGCCGAGCGCAGTGCGATCAGCTTCTTCGTCAGAGCGAGGTGGTCGGCCCACTGCTCCGGCAGCGACCAGTCGAACCAGGAGAGCTCGCTGTCCTGACAGTAGGCGTTGTTGTTACCGCCCTGCGTCCGCCCGCACTCGTCGCCCATGGTGATCATCGGTACGCCGGTCGACAGGATCAGGGTGGACATCAGATTCGCCATCTGGCGTTTCCGCAGCGCAATCACCGACGGGTCGTCGGTCTCACCCTCCACACCGCAGTTCCAGGAGCGGTTGTCGTCGGTACCGTCCCGGTTGTCCTCGTGATTGGCCTCGTTGTGCTTGTGGTCATAGCTGACGAGGTCGCGCAGGGTGAAGCCGTCATGCGCAGTGACGAAGTTGATCGACGCATACGGGTAGCGGCCGTCGTCGCCGTACAGATCACTGGAGCCGGAGAGCCGGTAGGCCAGGTCCTTCACACCGTCGGAGGTGTTCCGCCAGACGTCGCGCACGCTGTCGCGGAACTTGCCGTTCCACTCCGACCACGGAGTGCCGAAGTTACCGACCTGGTAGCCGAAGTTCCCGATGTCCCAGGGTTCGGAGATCAGCTTCACCCCGCTGAGCACCGGATCCGCCGCCACCTCGGACAGGAACGGGTGGTCGACCAGATCGACCTCGTGGCGCTCGTTGCGGATCAGCGTGACCGCCAGGTCGAACCGGAACCCGTCGATTCCCATCTCCTCGACCCAGTACCGCAGCGAGTCCATCAGCAGTCGCCGGACCTGCGGGTGCGAGGTGTCGACCGAGTTGCCGGTGCCAGTGACGTCGTACATGGTGCCGCCGGGGCCGAGCCGGTAGTACGCGCGGTTGTCGATCCCGCGGAAGCTCAGCGTCGGTCCGTCGAACCCGCCCTCGGCGGTGTGGTTGTAGACCACGTCGAGGATCACTTCGATGCCGGCGGCATGGAATGCGGCCACCATGGCCTTGAATTCGGCCACCTGCTCGCCACGTGTGCCGGCTGACGAGTACTCCGCGTGCGGAGCGAAGAACCCGAGGGTGTTGTAGCCCCAGTAGTTCGGCAGACCGCGGTGCGCGATCGCAGGCTCGGTCAGGAACTGGTGGATCGGCAGTAGCTCGACCGAGGTGACCCCGAGCTCCTGCAGGTACGCAATGACCGAGGGGTGCGCCAGACCGGCGTACGTCCCGCGCTGGTGCTCCGGTACGTCGGGGTGCAGCTTGGTGAAGCCCTTGGTGTGCAGCTCGTACACAACGGTCTCGCCCCAGTGCACCGGCTTGCAGATCGGCGGTGGCGGCTCGGAGTCGCCGACCACGACACTGACCGGGACATGTCCGGCCGAGTCACCCTCTGACGAGTCGTAGATCAGCGGGCTCGCGAAATCGAGCGAGCCGTCGACAGCCCGCGCGTACGGGTCGAGGAGCAGCTTGGACGGGTTGAACCGCAGTCCGTGCGACGGGTCGAACGGACCGTGCACCCGGTACCCGTACCGCTGGCCGGGACAGACACCGGCCACGAAACCAGTCCAGAACTCACCGGTGTGCGCGAGGTCGAGGTTGCGCTGGCTGCCGTCGTCGGCGATCAGTGCGAGCTCCACCCGCTCGGCCGCGGGGGCCCACAGCGTGAAGGTTGTCCCATCGGTCTGGACCACTGCCCCCAGACGAGGCTCGGAGGCTTCAGTCACCGGCACATTCTGCACAAGTCCTCTCAAACTCATACCCGGGTGGGGTCGATTGACCCCAATTGCCCGGGGAGTGATCGTGAGACGGTGGTTGTGAACGTCTGTGCGCAATGATAGGCAAGGATCGTTACTAAGTTACGACATACTTCCGGACCGATGTGAGGGTCTCAATGGCGGAACAGCTGGCCGATCTGCGGGTCGGTCTGATCGGCGCGGGCAACATCGCGCACGTGCACGTGGCAGCGTGGAAGGCGCTTGGCGCACGCATTGTGGTCTATTCGGTCGAAGGCGCGGAGTCGCTGGCCGAGCAGTACGGGCTGGAGGTGGCGGCGTCCCTGGACGATCTGCTCGCCGAGGTCGAGTTCGTCGACATCGTCACGCCGTCGCCGACGCACAAGGAGCTGACGCTGGCGGCCATCGCAGCCGGCAAGGACGTGATCTGCGAGAAACCGCTGACGCTCACCGCGGCCGACTCGCACGAGGTGATGGCAGCCGCCGACGCCGCCGGGGTGAAGGTCTACCCGGCGCACGTGGTGCGCTACTTCCCCGAGTACAAGGCCGCGTACGACGCAGTGCAGGGCGGGCGCATCGGCGCGGTCGCGGTGGCCCGCTTCTTCCGGCAGGCCTCGTCGCCGGCCGGTGCGGGCTGGTACCGCGATGTCGCTCGCTCCGGTGGCGTGATCATGGACCTGATGGTTCACGACCTCGACCAGGCGCAGTGGCTGTGCGGCAAGGTCACCAGCGTGTACGCCGTTCAGAACCCGCCGACTGTGGACGGCATCAGCCCGGTGAACGTGTCCGCGCACGTGACGCTGACCCACGAGTCCGGTGCGATCTCGCTGTGCCGGGCGACCTGGGGTGTGCCCGGGACCCCGTTCCGGACCGGCTTCCACGTCGCCGGTGCATCCGGCGTACTGAAGCACACGTCGGGTGTGGACACCGGATTCGTCGAAGAGCTGCAGAACGATGAGGACGCTGTCGATCTGTTGATCCCGGCGTCCGCACTGGGGGAGAGCCCTTATCTGACACAGCTGCGGGAGCTGGCGATCGCACTGCGGGGTGGGCCAGAGCCACGGGTGCTCGGAGCTGATGGGGTTGCAGCCGTCGACCTCGCCGAGGCCGCTCGGCTGTCCATGGAGTCCGGCAAGACCGTCGAGCTGAACGGGGCAGTGGCATGAAGGTTGCGATCGCTTCGTTCGCTCACACCCATGCTGGTTCGTACGCCTACCTGCTGGGCCAGATGCCCGACGTAGAGGTGCTGTCCGCCGACCCGGATGGCGCAGCGGCGCCAGACGCCGGCCCCCGCGGTTCGGAGCTCGCCGAGAAGCTCGGTGTGCCCTATGTGGACTCGTACGACGAACTGTTCGCGTGGGGACCGGACGCTGTCGTGGTGACGTCCGAGAACGCCGGCCACCGCGCACTGGTCGAGCGGGCGGCAGCGGTCGGCGCTCATGTGCTGTGTGAGAAGCCGTTGGCCACTGAGGTGGCAGATGGTCAAGCCATGCTGGATGCCTGTGCCGCAGCGGGTTCCATCCTGATGATCGCGTACCCGGTTCGCTTTGCGCCGTCGTACCTGCGGTTGCGTGCCATGGTCGAAGCAGGCCGGCTCGGCGACGTGTTCGCCGTACTGGGCACCAACAACGGCAAGATCCCGTACGACGCTCGTCAGTGGTTCACGGATGCGACGCTGGCCGGCGGTGGTGCGCTGGTCGACCACACCGTGCACTGTGCGGACCTGATCGACGGTCTGACCGGTGGTGCGTCCGCTGCGCGCGTGTACGCCGCTGCGAACCACGTGCT
Source organism: Kribbella sp. NPDC056951 (assembly GCF_042674205.1). Taxonomy (NCBI): domain Bacteria; kingdom Bacillati; phylum Actinomycetota; class Actinomycetes; order Propionibacteriales; family Kribbellaceae; genus Kribbella; species Kribbella sp. NPDC056951. The sequence goes on along the minus strand of NZ_JBHUQZ010000006.1, from coordinate 274,576 downwards.
GCACCAGGACAAGGGTGTGCAGGTCGAGACCGGCGGACTGGTCACCATCACCTACGACAACGGGCTGTTGGCAACGATCGACTGCTCGTGGAGCGTCCCGGACAACGGTCCGACCTGGGGTGGTGTCTCGCTGCAGGTCACTGGCACGAACGGTTCGGTGGAGATCGAGCCCTTCCTGCCGCACGTCGGTGGGACGGACCCGGACGGTGAGGTCTTCCTGGCCTTCGGCGGCAATCTGGACGAGTCGCTGCTGGCGACCTTCCTGAGTGCGGTCCGCGAGTCCGGCCCCCCGGTCCCCGGTCAGCAGCCGGCCGTCGTACCGCAGCCGGATGGTGCTGTGGGCCTGCGCACACTGCAGATCGTGGACGCAGCCCGCCGCTCCGCCGCTTCTGGTCAGCCCGTGGACCTGTAGTACGGTTCCGGGTGATTGTGACCCGTGGGTAGGCGAGAAGGAGCGACGTGATGGGTGAGTTCGTCAACCTGACCGTGAGTGATGGTGTCGGCACGATCCGCTTGGATCGGCCGAAGATGAACGCCCTGAACGTCCAGGTGCAGGACGAGATCCGGGCCGCCGCCGACGAGGCGACGGCGAACGACGACGTCCGCGCGGTGATCGTGTACGGCGGCGAGCGGGTCTTCGCCGCCGGCGCGGACATCAAGGAGATGGCCGACATGTCGTACGCCGACATGGTCAAGCGCTCCGGTCCGCTGCAGGCCGCCCTGTCCGCCGTGGCCGCGATCCCGAAGCCGACGGTCGCGGCCGTCACCGGGTACGCACTCGGTGGCGGTTGCGAGCTCGCCCTGTGCTCCGACTACCGGATCGCCGCCGAGGACGCGAAGCTCGGCCAGCCGGAGATCCTGCTCGGCGTCATCCCCGGCGCCGGCGGCACCCAGCGGCTCGCGCGGCTGATCGGCCCGTCGAAGGCCAAGGACATCATCTACACCGGCCGTTTCGTCGACGCCGCCGAGGCGCTGCAGCTCGGGCTGGTGGACAAGGTCGTCCCGGCCGCCGAGGTGTACGACGCCGCGGTCGCCTGGGCATCGCAGTTCGCCAAGGGAGCCGCGCTCGCGCTGAGAGCAGCCAAGGAGTCGATCGACGCTGGACTGGGTGTCGACCTGGCCACGGGCCTGGAGATCGAGCGCCAGCAGTTCGCAGCACTCTTCGCTACCGAAGACCGCACCATCGGAATGAAGTCGTTTGTCGAGAACGGGCCTGGCAAGGCCGAATTTAAGGGACAGTGATGACCACCTCCGCCGAGAAGCCCGCTGCGACGCAGGCGAAGCCTGCTGCTACTGCCGAGCAGGTTGAGGCCGCCTGGAACGACAACAAGCTGGCCCAGGTGCTCTACCACGACTGGGAAGCCTCGACGTACGACGAGAAGTGGTCGATCTCGTACGACGAGCGCTGCGTCGCCTACGCGCGCGACCGGTTCACCGACATCGCCGGTGACCAGGGCTGGCCGTACGGGAAGTCGCTCGAGATCGGCGCCGGTACCGGCTTCTTCACGCTGAACCTCAAGCTGGCCGGCGTGATGGACGAGGCGCACGTCACCGACCTGTCGCCGGGCATGGTCGAGGCGGCCAAGAAGAACGCCAAGACCCTCGGCTTCGCGATCGACGGCCGGGTCGCCGACGCGGAGAAGCTCCCGTACGACGACGACAGCTTCGACCTCGTCATCGGTCACGCGGTCATCCACCACATCCCGGATGTCGAGCTCGCCTTCCGCGAAATGCTCCGCGTTCTCAAGCCTGGCGGCCGTTTCGTCATCTGCGGCGAACCGACCCGGTACGGCGACTTCATCGCCCGCCGCTTGTCCCGCCTGACCTGGTGGGCGACCACCAACGTCACCAAGCTGCCCGCACTCTCGGACTGGCGGCGTCCGCAGGAGGAGCTCGACGAGTCCTCTCGTGCTGCTGCGCTGGAAGCCGTTGTGGACCTGCACACGTTCGACCCCGACACCCTCGCGCGGACGGCAACACGTGCGGGCGCTGTCGAGGTGAAGACGGTGACCGAGGAGCTGACCGCCGCGTGGCTGGGCTGGCCCATTCGGACGTTCGAGGCCGCCGTACCGGAGCAGAAGCTCGGCTTCGGCTGGCGGATGTTCGCCTACAAGTCCTGGCTGCAGTTGTCCAAGGTGGACAAGGTTCTGTCCAACGTTGTCCCGGACGAGCTGTACTACAACGTCTCGATTACCGGAGTAGCGCAGTAGGGTAAGCGAATGCGGTTGCTGTCCGTGGCGAATCTGCGCTGGGTGCTGCGCCACCGGGCGTGGACGCCGTACTACCTCAAGCGGTACTGGCGGTTCGCCTGGTTCAAGCTTCGGCACCGCCATGTCATCACCGAGGGTTTCGTCTTCCTGGGCAAGAAACTCGAGATCGAGACCCGGCCGGGACACGGCCGGATCATCCTCGGCAAATGGGTGCACCTCGGTGACGAGACCCGGTTGCGCGCGCACGAGGGCACGTTGCGGATCGGCGACAAGGTCGTGTTCGCCCGCGATGTCACGGTGAATTGCTACCTGGACATCGAGATCGGCGCGTCCACCCTGATCGCGGACTGGACGTACATCTGCGACTTCGACCACAAGACCGAGGACCTCGGGCTGCCGATCAAGGATCAGGGGCTGGTGAAGTCGCCGGTCCGGATCGGCCCGGACTGCTGGCTGGCCACCAAGGTCACCGTCACCCGCGGAACCGACATCGGTCGCGGCGTGGTGATCGGCGCGAACAGCGTTGCCCGTGGCAACATTCCTGCGTACGCCGTCGCCGCCGGGGTTCCGGCGGTCGTCGTCGCCGACCGCAGCACCCGTTATGCCGCCGACGCGCCGCGCCGTGCCTACCTGGCCGAGCTCGCCGAGGTGAACGCAGCGACCACCGCCCGGCTGCGCTCCGGCACGAAGGGTGCCGAGGGGTTCTCAAGTTACTCATCAGTCGGGCACTATGTCCCGCACGACCGGATGGTTGTCGGAGAGGAGACGCAGCGTGGCTGAGCACGCCAGGCCCGAGGGATCCGAGGCCGACCCGTTGCGCGCTACGTTGGATCCAGCGCTGCAAACGACTGACGACGTGACAACGACCGCCGCGCCGGCCCCGATCGCCGGGGCCCGGCGCAGGTTGTCGCCGCGACCGGTCCCGGTCAGCCGCCGGAGGAAGGCGGCCGCACCGGTTCCGGGCGCAGGTGAGGAACCGAACCCGGCTGAGGAGATGGGTGACGTGGGCAACGACGACAAACCGAAGGCACCCGAGGACACTCCCGTCGCGGCGGCGACCGCGACCAAGACGGCCAAGCCACGCACGGCGGCCGAGATCGTCGCCGAGCAGAAGGCCCGCGAGGAGGCCGCAGCTTCGGCCGCGTCCGGCTCGTCCGGCAGCTCGAGCACCCCGGATGAGACCACGGTGACCAAGCCGGTCAGCCGGGTGACGACGGCGACGTCGTCCTCGGCGGCCAAGCCCGGTGCGACACCGGCCAAGGGATCCGCCGCGGGCAAGCAGGCGCTGAGCTCGGTGGGCTCGGGTGTCCGGCAGCTGCGGAACCTGCTGGCTTCCGTGATCTGGCTGATCGCTGTGCTCGCGGCAGCCCTGCTGGCGCTGGGCGCGCTCTTCACGGCACTCGACCAGACCAACCAGAGCAACGAGATCGTGCGCTGGGTGCTGGAGCGCGGTCACGACCTGGTCGGCCCGTTCAAGGACCTGTTCCGGCTGGAGACCGCGAAGAACACTCTGTTGGTGAACTGGGGGATCGCCGCGCTGGTCTACCTGATCGCCGGCAAGATCCTCGAGCGCTTCATCCGTCCGTAGGCTTCACCGCAACGAGGATCAGGTCGAGCGACGCGTCCAGGTCGCCCGGCCTGATCTCAAAGTCTTTGTACGTCGTGTTGGTCACCAGTTCGCGCAGGTGATCCGGCCACTCGTCATGCGGGCCGGCCAGTTGAGCATCCACGCAGGAACCGTGCTCTGCCTCCCAGGCCTGCAATCGCGAGCCGTGATGCAGACCGAGCGTGTGCGTGATCTCGAACTCCGGCTCGACGAGTTCGCTGAACTCGGCCATCGTCAGCTCACGCGTGTGATACCAGTTTCCGCTCGGAAAAGTCAGCCGGTTCGGAGTGCTCAGTACGGCGATCCCTCCGGGCGCGAGGATTCGCGCGCACTCGCTGACGAACCGCGGTTGCTCCCACAAATGCTCGATCGTCTGCAACGACGTCAGCAGCCCGAAACTCGCGTCCGAGAACGCGGTCTGCACCAGGTTTCCGCGAACCACCTGCACGTGCGGATACACCCGCCGTACGTGCTGGATGGTGTTGTCTTCGTAGTCCAGCCCGAACACCACTTCGGACCCGGCGGTCCGGAGCAGTTCAGCGCCGTACCCCTCGCCGCAGCCCGCTTCGAGCACCCGGCCGGCCGTCGGCAGCAGCTCGGCCACGATCCACCGGTACGCCGCTTCGTGCCGCGCGAACCAGTAGTTCTCGTGCCAGATCCCTGGCGCGGTCCGCTCACCGGTGAGGGTCAATATCTCGGTCACGCGGTCACCTTACGCACAGCGGCGGTGTCCGGGCCCGCCCAGCCCGAACACCGCCACTGTTGGATCTATCCGTCAGGACCGCTTGTGCCGACCGGTCCCGTCGTCGTCCAGACCCTCCACCTCGACCTGCTCCTTGCGGATGGTCTCGGTGACGTTCTCCTCGCCACGGACGGTCTCGGTCTCGAGGCCGACCCGCTCGACGGCGACGGTCTCCTTGCCGACGACCGGCCGCTCCTCGTGCAGCACGACCTCGCGATCGTCGTCGCCGAGCTCACCGGCCCGGCCCAGTTCGCCGTCCGCCATCGGTTCGCGAACCACGTGCACTTCCTCGTGGCTCACCGGCACTGTGACCTGCTGCTCCTCGGTCACGACGTGCTTGTGCAGACTGACCCGCCCGGTCTCGACAGTCTCGGTCCCGGCGCGCAGCCGCTCCTCGTGACGGACCATCGATCCGTCCTGCTCCTGAGCCATCTGCGGCAGCTGCATGCCGTAGTAGCGATACAGCTCCGAGGCTTCCTGCGCACTCAGGTGACCGTTGCTGTCGATCCGCGGTGCGTCCTTGATCTTCGACTTGGACGTCGCGAGGTGCAGTCCGTCCTTCTCGACGTGAGCGCCGTCCAGCGGTACGAAGCTGTGCTTGGTCCCGAACATCCCCGTGTTCACCGTCACCCACTCCGGGCGTCCGCTGGTGTCGGAGGCATAGAGAGTGCCGACCGACCCGACCTTGTCCCCGGTCGCGTCGTACGCCGTCTCGCCCACGACCTGCTCGATTCCCTGCATGGTCATCGTTATCAACCCCGTGTCGTTGTTTGCGCGTAGCAATTAACGCCGGGTCCGGTGCCCGGGGTGCTGATCCGCAAACACGGGGTGACCAACGGCTCACTCCAGGTTGCCGGGAGAACGGGATAGCCTGAACAGGCGCCGGCGGTGTGATGGGGCTCGCACGTGGCATATGTTTCTCGCGAGTAACATCCGTGGCAGGCTTGGAGAGACCGTTAACCAGAAGGGGTCCCACACGCTATGAAGATCGTCGTCTGCGCGAAGTTCGTGCCGGATGCCACGGCGGACCGCCGCTTCCGCCCGGAGGACAACACGGTGGACCGTGCCGGTGTGGACGGCTTGCTGTCCGAACTGGACGAGTACGCCGTCGAGACCGCGCTGACCGTGAAGGAGGCCGGCGACGCTGAGGTGACCATCCTCACTGTCGGGCCGGAGCAGGCTGCGGACGCGGTGAAGAAGGGTCTGCAGATGGGCGCGGACGGGGGTGTGCACGTGCTCGACGACGCCATCCACGGCTCCGACGCGGTCGCCACCTCGCTGGTGCTGTCGAAGGCGCTGGCCAAGCTCGAGGCCGACCTGGTCGTGTTCGGGATGAGCTCGACCGACGGCGGCATGGGTGTCGTCCCCGCGATGGTGTCGGAGCGCCTCGGCCTGCCGGCCGTGACGCTGGGCTCCGAGGTCACCGTCGACGGCACGACCGTGCGGATCCGCCGGGACGGCGACACCGCGAGTGACACCGTGGAGGGCACGCTGCCGCTGGTGCTGAGCGTCTCCGACCAGGCGAACGAGCCGCGGTACCCGTCGTTCAAGGGCATCATGGCCGCGAAGAAGAAGCCGGTCGAGACCTGGTCGCTGGCCGACCTCGAGATCACCCCGGACCAGGTCGGTTCCTGGACCGAGGTCGTCGAGGTCACCGCGCGTCCGGCGCGTACCGCGGGCACGATCGTGACCGATGAGGACGGCTCCGGCGCGGGCCGGCTCGTCGAGTTCCTGTCCACCAACAAGTTCCTCTGAGGGGCGAGCAGTCTTATGTCGAACGTTCTGGTTCTCGTTGACCACACCGCGGGCGTCGTGCGCAAGACGACCGCCGAGCTCCTGACCATCGCCCGCCGCCTCGGCGAGCCCGTCGCGGTCTTCATCGGCGACAACGCTTCGGAGGCGCTGCCCGCCCTTGGTCAGTACGGCGCCACGAAGGTGATCGCGCTGACCAATCCGGAGCTCTCGCAGTACCTGGTGTCGCCGAAGGCGGAGGCGCTGCAGCAGGTCGCGGCCAAGATCGAGCCGTCGGTGATCCTGATCTCGTCGAACGCCGAGGGCAAGGAGATCGCGGCCCGGCTCGCGGTCAAGCTCGAATCGGGACTGATCACCGACGCCGTCGACGTACAGGAGGGCCCGGTGACCACGCAGTCGGTGTTCGCGGGCAACTACACCGTCAAGTCGAAGATCACCAAGGGCACGGCCATCATCACGGTGAAGCCGAACGCCGCGACCCCTGAGGCGGCGGAGACCTCCCCGGAGGTCGAGGAGTTCGACGTGACGATCTCGGATGCCGCCAAGACGGCTCGCATCACCGAGTCGAAGCCGCGCGCGGCGACCGGTCGTCCGGAGCTCACTGAGGCGGCGATCATCGTCTCCGGTGGTCGTGGCACCGGCGGTGACTTCGGTCCGGTCGAGGCCTTCGCCGACTCGCTCGGCGCTGCTGTCGGCGCATCCCGCGCCGCGGTCGACTCCGGCTGGTACCCGCACGCCTACCAGGTCGGTCAGACCGGCAAGACCGTCTCCCCGCAGCTGTACGTCGCCGCCGGCATCTCCGGCGCGATCCAGCACCGGGCCGGTATGCAGACCTCGAAGACCATCGTCGCCATCAACAAGGACAACGAGGCGCCGATCTTCGAGCTGGTCGACTTCGGAGTCGTCGGCGACCTGCACAAGGTCCTCCCGGCCGCCACCGAAGAGGTCACCAAGCGCAAGTCCTGAGCAGCTCAGGTTTCAGTACGGCGTGGCTGACCGACCTGGTCAGCCACGCTTTGTATTCCTCGGCCGACCAGCCACGCGTCTCGGTCAGCTGCCGGTAGTTGCTCACGTGGTTGAGCAGCCAGAGCTCATCCGTGGCTCGCTCGATCGTCAGCCCGTCACGCAGGTGCCCGTCGTCCGCCAGCCGCTGCGCGAAGATCCGGGTGACCTGCCAGTGCTCCTCGAACATCCGGTCCCGTAGCTCGGCCAGCGTGTCGTCGACCAGCGCGCCTGCCTCGATGACCGCGACCAATCCGGCGATCCGCTGCCGGATCATCACGCCGTTGTCACTCGCGAACCGAATGCGCTCGACCGGGTCGGCGATCTCGTACTGCTTCAGGTGCCACTCCCGCTGGACAACGGGCACCTGATCGTCCACGCCACCGGCCAGGGTGCGGTGCCAGACGTTCAGCAGCAGCTCGGTCTTTGTCTTGAAGGCCAGCTTGACCGTGGCCAGGGACACCCCGGCCTCATCCGCGACCGCGGGCAGCGTCGTCCGGACGAAGCCGCGGGTGGTGAACATCTGCTCCGCCGCGTCCAGTACGGCGGTCCGCGTCTCCTGCGCCCGGCGTTCCCGAACGGGCGAGGCGTACCGGCGGGGGTTGACATTGTCGGCCACCCCGCTACCGTAGTCCTCAATTGACTAGCCGCAAAGGCTAGCGAATTACGGAGTGCCAAATAATCAATACTGCGGGGGACGAGATGACGACACCTATGCAGGCGGCCTGGTGTGCCGAGATCGACTATCAACCACTGGCCCACCAGTCGATGCTGACGAGTGAGCTGCAGGTGCAGACGACCGCGGTCCGGTGGGGTGACCGCGTGCTGGATATCGCCGCCGGGACCGGGAACACCGCCCTCGCCGCGGCTCGGCGTGGTGCCCTGGTGACGGCCTCGGACTTCAGCCCGGTCGGCCTGGAACGCGCCGTACGACGTGCTGCGGCTGAGGGGCTGTCGATCCAGACGGAGTTCGCGGATGCGCAGCAGTTGCCGTTCGGCGATGCGACCTTCGATGTCGTGCTGTCGACGTTCGGGGTGATGTACGCACCGGACCAGCAGCGGGCTGCCGACGAGTTGCTGCGGGTGTGTAAGCCCGGTGCGCGAATCGGCTTGGTGAGCTGGTGCTTGACCGGACTGATGGCCGACCTGCAAGCCGCGTTGGCCGACGTACTGCCGCCACCACCGCCGGGTGCGCAGTCACCGCATCTGTGGGGGACTGAGCAGCACTACAAGGAGCTGTTCGGCGACCGCATCGCAGTGACGAGTAGCGACGTACTGGTGCAAGAGACGTTCGCGAGGTCTGCGCGCGACCAGGTGGCGACCATGCTGACGCATCTGCCGCCGTGGCGGATGTTGTACGAGCGGCTCGACGCCACAGCGCAGTCTGCTTTCGCAGCGGCGGCTGAGGGTGCGTACGAGCGTGCCAACCGGGCTACCGACGGGACCCTGCTGGCCGGCGCGCAGTACCTCCAGATCGTTGCCACCGCTCAGTAACCCGTACCGCCTGCCGGTGATGCTGCTGGTGTGTGAAGATCGGCAGGTGGCTGACGAGGAACGGTTCTGGTACGACGACGGGCTGGATCCCGAGGACTTGGCGTTCCACCGGTTGCACGGTCCGTGGAAGCGGTCGACGCCGGCTGATGCACTGGCAATGCTGAGCCGGTACGACGGGGAGTGGTGGGTGGCCGGGGGATGGGCCATCGACGCGTTCACCGGAGTGCACCGGGAGCACGAGGATGTCGACGTGTCGTTGTGGCGGCGCGACATCGAGAAGCTCCGGCTGCACCTGCGTGGTTCGTACGACCTGTGGTCGAACGCCGGTGGGCGGTTTCAGCCGCTCACCGACGAGCGGCCCGAGCAGCCGGAGGATGCGGACCAGATCTGGTTGCGCAAGCATGCGCTGTCGCCGTGGGAGTTCGACGTGGTGGTGAACCCGGATCGCGACGGACGCTGGGTGTTCCGGCGCGATCCGATGCTCGACTTCGCGCTCGAGGACATCACCTGGCGGGCACCCGACGGTGTGCGGTACCTCAACCCGGAGATGGCCCTGGCCTACAAGGCGAAGCAGGCCAGGCCGAAGGATGAGCTGGACCTCAACGCCGCACTCCCACTGCTGTCCAACGACCAGCGGGTCTGGCTGGCCGACATGATCGACCACCTGCACCCCGGTCACCCGTGGCCGGCGCGGATTCGTTAGCTGGCTGGCCGGACGGTCGCCTGTAGCTCGACGACGACCTCAGCCGGGTCTTCGACGTTGACGCGGATGTCGCGATAGACGCCGTACGACTCGAGGCCCTGTTCGTCCAGTGCGACGTCCAGCGTCCGCCAGGTGTCGCCGATGCCCTCGGCCGGGCCCCGGTAGGTCACCGACGCACCCCGCGGCACCGCTGGGATGTCGGTCAGGTCCAGGCCGGTCGCGTTGTTCTCTGTCGCGCCGACTGCGATGCCGACCGACACCTCGATCTTGGTGCCGTCCGGGCGACCGTAGTACGTGTGCACGCGTTGGCCGGACAGCTGCAGTGCGTCCAGCTTCTCGGTCAGTGCCATCACAGCGCCGCCGATCTCGGACTCGTCGTTCACCTCGGCCTGCAGGTGCAGCAGGCGGATGGCGGGCAGCGGGCCGAGCTTGAGGGTGCGGTTGGTCATGGTCAGTCCTCTTTCGATCGATCGGAGCCGCCGCTCGACCTCCGTCAGCCGGTCCGCGTCCGCAGTCATCCGCTGCTCGAGCTGGGCACGCCGTAGCCGCAGCATTCCGCGCAGCTCCTCGACAGGTAGCTGTTCGTCGAGGATTGCGCCGCACTGCTCCAGCGTGAACCCCAGCTCCTTCAGCGCGACCAGACTGTCGACACGCCAGATCTGCGACAGCGCGTAGAACCGGTGTCCGGTGTGCGGGTCGACGCGCTCGGGCACAACCAGCCCCAGTGCGTCGTAGTGCCGCAGCATCCGCACCGAGATGCGGGTGTGGCGGGCGAGGTCTCCGATACTCAACATGGTGCGTCCAGCGAACCGCCTGACACGGTGTCAGCTGCAAGCACTCTTAGCTGAAGCATTGCCGCGAACCGTGCGTCCGGGTCGCTCAGATCCAGCTGGCCGACCTCAGCGAGCCGCCGTAGCCGGTACCGGAAGGTGTTCGGATGCACGTAGGCCGCAGCCGCTGCAGTGGTCACGTCGCCGAAGGCATCCAGCCAGGCCCGCAGTGTCTCGACCAGTGCGGCGTTGTGCTCTCGGTCGTAGGCCACCAGCCTCGCGATCGGTCCGGTCAGCTGCTCACCGCGCGCCTCCACGAGGTCGCGCAGTTCCAGCAGCAGCGCCTCAACCTGTACGTCGGCCAGCCGGGCGACGCGCTGTGCGCGCCGACTGGTCCGCAGGACTCGCAGTGCGCGGTCTGCGCTGGCTCGTGCCTGCGGCAACCGCACTGCCGTGCCGACTCCAATGACGGCTCCGGACCGCTCGCCGACCCGGTCCAAGAAGTCCTGAGCGACTCGGGCAGCACGCTCCTCGCTGTCGGCCGGCACGAGCCCGTAGGTCACGTCACTCACCAGTGCCGCTGCTGACCGCGGAAAGACCGCACCGAGGTGCATCGCGAATGCATCGGCCATTCGCTGCCGCTCTGACGACTCCGGTACGGCGAGTGCCAGTACGACGAGTGTCCGGTCGGCGAGCCCGAGTCGGTCGAGCGACTCCCGGGAACCGTCGAGCGCCGTACTGACCAGGTCGGCGCGTAGCCGGCGTTCGACATCCGCACCGGCGCGGATGCGAAGCATGTGCAGGGCAACGACTTTGGCGGCATCGCGTAGCGCCTCAGAACGCTCAGCACTCAACGGCTCATGGACAGCGACCCAGATGGACCCCAGAACCTCGTCGCCGGCTCGCACTGCAACGGCCACGCGTGGCATCGCGCTCTCGGGCTCAGCAACCGGAATCGGGGCCACATAGACCGGCTGGTCGGATCGGTAGAGCTGTCGGAAGACCCCGCGCTCGGAGAGCTGCCGTGAGTATCGTTCGGGGACCTGTCGGCCGAGGACGGTTTCGACGCGGGCGGTGTCGGCCTCGTCCTGACGTCCGGAGAAGGCGAGCACTCGGGAGCTGCGGTCCTCAATGGTGACCGGTGCGTCGAGTAGCGCCGCAGTGGCGTTCGCCAGCGCGAACAGGTCGCCGGCGGGCAGGCCGCCGAGAGTCTCGGCTTCCGCAACGCCTACGTCGAGGACTGAGCGCAGCAAGATGCCGAGCTGGTCCCAGGTGGCGCCTCTGGTCAGTGCGAGGACGGCCACGCCCGTTTCGTCGGCAGTCTGCTCGTCCACGGTGACCGGACTCCGCAGTACTAGCCCAGCCGCGTGCTGGCGGCCGAGGTCGCGCAGTACCTGGGCGATCTCCTCGGGGTCGTGCAGACCGACCCCGAGGACGAGCGCGTGCTGGGGGAGGACCGGGTCGTCCAGTGGGTCGTGGATGACGACGCCACCGATAGGCGTGTCCGGGTCGCCGGCTACGAGCTCGAGCAGGGTCGCGCCCAGATCGTCGAGGACGCGGCCGAGGCTGGCCCGGGGTCGTTGGGTCACTCAGCCATTGTGCATCCGGACAGCTTTCGGACCGTCCTTTGTTGATTCCTACAGGGGCAGCCATTCGGTGGAGGTGGTGAACGCGGCCAGCTCCTCATGCAGTGGCTCGACGCCGATGCCAGGGCCGGTCGGTACGGCGAGGTGGCCGTCGGCCAGCGTGAACGGCGCGGTGATGTCGGTCTGGTAGTACCGCGAGGAGCCCGAGGTGTCACCGGGCAGGGTGAAGCCGGGTAGGGCGGCCAGCGCCACGTTCGCGGCACGGCCGATGCCGGTTTCGAGCATGCCTCCGCACCAGACCGGGATGCCGTTCGCGACGCAGACGTCGTGGATCCGGCGGGATTCCAGGTAGCCGCCGACGCGGCCGGGCTTGACGTTGACGATCGAGCACGCGCCCAGCGAGATGGCCGCAGCGGCCGCGCGGGCCGACGTGATCGACTCGTCGAGGCAGATCGGTGTCTTGACCTGCCGGGCCAGCTCCGCGTGGCCGAGGATGTCCTCCTCGTCGAGCGGCTGCTCGATCAGCAGCAGGTCGAAGGCGTCGAGCTGGGCCAGGTGCCGGGCATCCGAGACGCCGTACGCCGTGTTGGCGTCGACCTGCAGCAGGATGTCGCCGAACCGCTCCCGGACCGCGGCCACCGGCTTGATGTCCCAGCCGGGCTCGATCTTCAACTTGATCCGGAGATATCCCTCATCGAGATAACCCTCCACAGTAGTCAACAGGTGATCAATCGAGTCCATAATGCCGACGGACACTCCACACGGCACGCGGTCATGCACAGCGCCTAGTTCACGCGCCAGCGATCGGTCCTCGGTTCGCAGTTCGGCATCCAGTACAGCGGTCTCCAGCGCGGCCTTCGCCATCCGATGCCCGTGGAACTTCGCCAGCGCCGGCGCCACCTGGGTGGCCTCGGAGACGTTGGCCATCGCGGGCACGAAGTATCTGCGCAGTACGTCGATCGCGCCGTCGACGTACTCCTCGGAGTACAGCGGTGCGGCCATGGCGACGCACTCGCCCCAGCCCTCGGCCTCGGTGCCGACCGCGCGGACCAGCAGCGCGTCCCGCGTGACCTCGGTCCCGAACGAGGTTCGGAACGGCGACACCAGCGGTAGCGACACCCGTCGCAGTTCGACTCCGGTCAGCTTCATGCCACTCCCTCTCGTTCGACTACGTACCATCCGGTCCGATCGAAGCCCGTGACGCGCGCACCGTCCGCCAGCAAGCCACCGAGCACCTCACGCACCGCCAACCGCCACTCCTGAGCCGCAGCGAAGTTCGTTACCCGCAAGCTCTCCACATCACTCGGTACGGCGACCGCCACCGGCCCGGTGATCGGCAACTCGCTGCGGATCGGCCGACCGTCGCTGCCGCGATCCAAGGCGATGGCTGTCGTCGATGTCTCGACACCGCCGACCGGTTCGTCGATCTGCCAGCGCACCAGCAGCCGGTCGCTCTCGTCGTTGCCGTTGATCTCGTCGCGCATCTGACCGTAGAAGTTGGTCAGGTACTGCTTCGGCCGCGCACCGAGCTTGACGAGGTTGAAGTACGCGTTACGACGGATCAGCGGATCGAAGGTCCACTCGATCGCGGTGAGACCGTGCTGCAGTGCCCAGTCCCGTTGGTGCAGCTTGAGGGCGAACCCGACGTTCCGGCTGCGGGACTGACGGGACACACCGGCCACGTGACTGTGCAGAGTCCGCTCCGACGGTGCACCGAAGAATCCGACACACGCCCCGACCAGTTCGGGGCCGTCGTACGCGCCGCTCACGTAGCTGCCTGAGTGGGACATCGCGCGCAGCAGTTCGGTGGTCACGGGCGGATTGTTCGGGTCCGGTCGCCAGATGGCGTCGAACAGTTGGTACACGGCTTCCAGATCGCTCAGTTCGGTCAGCTCGCGCACCTGGACGGCTGTGGATGTTTCAGTCATAGCAGCTCGGAGATCAGTCTGGTGAGAAGTCGAGTGCGGGGTTCGATCTCGGCGACGATGACGTGTTCGTCATCGGCGTGGGCGCCGCCGCCCACCGCGCCCAGTCCGTCGAGGGTCGGCGTACCGATGCCTGCGGTGAAGTTGCCGTCGGACGCACCGCCGACGGAGACCTGGCGCAGTGGCGGCTGACCGAGCTCTGCTGCGAGTCGAGAGGCGTGCTCGTACAGGTCTTCGGCCATCTTGCGTTCGAACGGCGGCCGGTTCGGTCCGCCGATCAGTTCCAGCTTTGCTTCCGGCAGCACGGGCTGGAGTGCTCGCATCGCTTCGTCCACTCGGAGTTGCTCTGCGACAGTCCGGGCGCGCACGTCGACCAGGAAGCTCGCTGCGGCCGGGACGGTGTTGCGGACAGTCCCAGAGACCAGCTTGGTCGGTGTGACCGTAGTACCTGCCGCTGGGTTGCCCAGCTCGTTGACTGCGAGGATCTGATGCGCGGCCTCGACACTGGCGTTCACACCGAGCTCTGGCTCCAGTCCGGCGTGGGAGGCGCGACCGATGATCCGGAGCTCGTAGTTGGAGACGCCCTTGCGTTCCAGCTTGAGTGCGCCGTCCGCCGAAGCCTCCAGCACCAGCGCGGCCACACAGCCGGCCGCCTCGGCTTCGATCAATGCCCGGGACGACGGTGAGCCCAGCTCCTCATCACCGGTCACCAGCAGCGTGACACCGCTCGGGTCAGGGAGTGCGGCAATAGCGTGGAACGCCATCACCACACCGGTCTTCATGTCGAACGACCCGGGTCCGCGCATGACGCCGTTCTCGATCTGGAACGGGTGGGTCGCCAGCGAGCCCAACGGCCAGACCGTGTCGTGGTGGCCGACGACGAGCACCTGGTTCGGCCCGTCGCCGAACTTCCAGCGCAGGTGCGTCCAGCCGTCGATGACGAGGTACTCAGGTGCTTTGCCGAGGCGTTCGGTCCCCAGCCGGGCAACGACGTCCGCACTGGCCGCGACCGCGTCCTTGTCCGCCGACGGCGACTCACAGGTCACCAGGGTCTCGATATCCGCGAGCAGATCCATCAGTCCACCTTCGGTGTCGCGCGTAAGCCGAGGTGCAGGTACTTCTCACCGGTCGGCAGCGAATAGAACGTCACAGGAGTCCAAGCCAACACACCGTCCGGCTGGAACGCGAACAGGTCGCCACTGTCGTCGACCGCGACCAGAGTGCGCTCCTGCACCACCTCGGGCATCAGCGCTGCCAGCGGTCCGGTGAACGTGGTGCGCAGTACTGCTTCACCATCGCGGACCAGCACCTCCTGCGTCGAACCGCCGCGCTCGTAGCGTCCGATGTGCCGTTCCACGGTGACCGCAGGCGGCGTGGCCGGTGGGACCAGGGGAGTTGGCATCGTGACCTCGGCCAACTCGGCGAAGATCTCGCGGAACAGCTCGTCGTACAGGTCGCCGGCGCCGCCGCCGTTGGTCAGCAGCGTGACGGCCAGTCCTTCGGTGGGCAGGATCCGCAGGAACGCCGCCTGGCCGATCGTGCCGCCGTCGTGGCCGATCAGCCGCCGGCCGTCCCACTCGAACCTCATCCAGCCGAGTCCCCAGGAGTCAGCCAGCGTGTGCTTGTCCGGCAGTTCGGCATGCTGCGCGGCCATCTCGGTGACGCTCGCTTCGGAGAGCAGCCGCTTGCCGCTCGCAGTCAGACCGCTGTCGAGATGCAGCCGGGCGAAGGCGAGTACGTCGGCAACCGTCGACGTGATGAGCCCAGCCGGACCGACCGACCGCGGGAAGCCCCAGACCGGTGCGAGCTGGGTGCCGGTGTCGGGCGCAGTGACGTGCCCGACCGCGGCCCGGTGCATCAGAGCCTCTTCTGGCAGGGTGACCGTGTGCTCGAGGCTGAGCGGTTCGATGATGCGCTCTCGCAGCACCTGGTCCCACGTCTTGCCGGTGAGCTTCTCGATCAGCCGTCCGGCCAGTGAGAAGCCCGAGTTGCAGTAGGACCAGGTCGCACCGAGCGGATGGTTCTGGCTGACGTCCGCCAGCACCTCGACGTACTTCTCCAAGCAGTCGTCACCACGTCCGGTGTCCTCGAACACGTCACCGTCGATGCCACTCGTGTGCGTGAGCAGGTGCCGCATGGTGATCTGCTTGGCGACATCCGGATTGCTCAACTGCAGCTCGGGCAGTACGGCGACCACTGGCGCGTCCAGGTCGAGTAGTCCCTCTTCGACGAGCTGCATCACCAGAGTGGTCGTCCAGACCTTGGTGATCGACCCGATCTGGAACAGCGAGTCCGTAGTGACCTCGACACCAGTCTTCTGGTTCAGTACGCCGGTCGCGGCCTGCACCAGCTCGTCTCCACGCAAGATGCCGAGCGTTGCGCCCACGACGCGGTGCTTGGCGGCCAGTGTGGTCAGCCTGCGTTGCCAGTGCGCCGCATCGATTCGCGGACGCCGCGGTCCGGCCGCACTGCCGGCGTACTGCTCGACCCACTCGAGCGTCCGGCGGTTGAAGTCGAGGCGGTGCGATGGCTTGCCCTGCACGATGAAGAGGTGGTCTGCGTCCGGGTAGAGGACCAGCTGGGCGGGCACACCGCGTTCCCGTAGTGCGGTGTGCCATTGCTGCGCCTGGCCGAGGGGACAGCGGCGGTCAGCGTCGCCATGGATGATCAGCGTCGGCGTCTGTACCTCATCGATCTGGGTCATCGGTGACATCGCAGCCAGGTCGCCACCAGACAGCTCGAAGGCGGTCAGGTAGTGCCCGAGATCCGAGGTGCCCGTCATGCTGGTCAGGTCGCTGATCACTCCGCCGGTGACGGCCGCCGCGAACCTGTTGTCCCGACTCGTCAGATAGCACGTCATGAAACCGCCGTAGCTGTAGCCGGCGACTGCGAGACGATCGGGGTCTGCGATGCCTTCGGCAACTAGTTCGTCGATCGGCTCCAAGAAGTCCTTGCCGTCGGACGTCCCCCAACCGTCGACCACACCGGTGAAGAACTCCTCGCCGTACCCGTCACTGCCGCGGGGGTTCACCAGCAGCACGCTCCAGCCGCGGGAGACCAGCTCTTGGTGATAGCCGTGGATCTCGTCGGCTCCAGCGCTCCAGGCGCCGTGCGGACCACCATGGATGTCCAGGAGTAGCGGCTGGGCTCCGGTCGCGTCCGGGTCGCGGATCAGCCAGGCCGCGACCACGGTCCCGTCCGAGATGGTGAACTCGCGCTCGACTCTGCGGAAGTGCTCGACGTCCTTGAGCTTCTCGCCGTACGACGTCCGCGTGGTGCTCGCACCGGATTCCAGGTCGACGGTGACAACTTCGCCGTACGACGTCTCGGTGGTGAGCGTGGTCGTGACGACTCCGCCCACCACGCTGATACCGGAGACGTTCTGACCCGCCTCACCCAGTACTCGCCTCGGAACGCCACCAGCCACCGGTACGGCGTACAGGTGGGTGCAGCCGCGGTCTCGCGCACAGAACAGGACGGTGTTGCCCTCGTCGATCAGAACCGGGTGACCGCCTGGGTAGGCCGGTTCACCCACCATCACGTTGCGGTCGAAGGACTCCGCCAGCTCAGTGACCGTGCCGGACGCCAGCTCCAGTCGCAGCAGGCGGCTGTGGCCCACTGGTCCGTGCAGGTTGCCGACCAGCAGCAGAGACTCGCCATCGGCCGTCCAGCCGGACGCCGCGACCTGTCCGTCGGCCAGACCGACCAGGCGAGGCGTGGCCTTCGCATCGGTCGCATCCAGCACGTACGCCGGTGCTTTCGCAGTCAGATCCGCATCTGTCGCAGTAGCCGCGCCGAACGCCAGCTTCGTCCCATCAGGCGACCAGGCCGGAGCGCCGGCGTTCCAGTCACCCTCAGTGGCCTGTCGGACTTGCTTCGACGAGACCTCCAGCAGGTGGATGTGCCGGCGGACTGTCCGCAGCCAATCTGCGCCATCGGACTGGTAGTCCAACCGGTCCGTGACGATCGGTGCGTCCTGGCTGCCGCCCTCGACCGGCGCGATGTCGACCGGTGCGCTGAAGGCGATCCGCGTGCCGTCCGGACTCCACTTCGGTGCACCAGCGCCTAGTGGGAGCGTCGTGAGCTGCTCAGGCTCACCACCGTCACTGGGGAGCACCCACAGTTGCGCTGGGCCGTCCTTGGCCCGCAGGAACGCCAGCTTGGTGCCGTCCGGTGACCAGACTGGCGATCTGTCGCCGTCGGACCGGGTCAGCTGCCGTGGCTCGCCACCTGCCGCCGGGACTCGCCACAGGTTCCGCAGGTCGCGGTCGGCCTTCAGGTCGGTGGTCCGCAGGACGTACGCGATCTGGCGGCCGTCAGGTGACAGCGTGGGCTGCTCCGGTACGGCGAGCTCGGCCAGGTCGTCGATGCGCAGACGTCGGGTCACGAAGTCCTCCTCGGTGGCAGCAGCTGCTGAGGCGATGCTAGGTGGCGGTACCCGGGGATGCACTTGTCGGATTCGACAAGTGATCGGGAGCTATTCGTCTGGGCCGACCAAGTGCCCGGCGTGTCCGGAATCCCGGCGGCGGATCGGGAACATCCCGGCAGGACTTACCCTTGAGGGTGTTATGACCTCTTTGCGCCCTCGTGCGGTCTACCTCGATCACGCTGCGACGACTCCGATGCTGCCCGCAGCCATCGAGGCGATGGCGGCGCACCTGGGGCGCACCGGGAACGCATCCTCGCTGCACGGTGCCGGGCGGGCCGCTCGCCGGACCGTCGAGGAGTCGCGCGAGACGATCGCCGCCGCGCTGGGAGCGCAGCCGAGCGAGGTGGTCTTCACCTCCGGCGGTACCGAGGCGGACAACCTGGCCCTGAAGGGGCTGTGGTGGGCACGCCTGGCCGAGGACCCGCGCCGCCGCCGGATCCTGCTGAGCGGGATCGAGCACCACGCCGTACTGGACCCGGCGGTCTGGCTGGCCGAGCACGAGGGCGCACAGCTCGAGTGGCTGCCGGTCGACGACCTGGGCCGCGTCCGGCCGGACGACGTACGGCGAGCGATCGAGTCGGCACCGGAGACGGTGTCCTTCGTCACGGTGATGATGGCCAACAACGAGGTCGGCACGGTCCAGCCGGTCCGCGAGGTGGCTGCGCTGGCCGCCGAGTGGGGGATCCCCGTGCACACCGACGCCGTCCAGGCGATCGGGCAGGTGCCGGTGGACTTCGCTGCGCTGGGTGTCGACGCGCTGACAGTCTCTGCGCACAAGCTGGGCGGCCCGTACGGCGTAGGCGCGCTGGTGGTGCACAAGGAGACCAAGCTGACCCCGGTGCAGCACGGTGGCGGCCAGGAGCGCGACGTACGCTCCGGGACGCTGGATGCGCCGGCTATCGCCGGATTCGCGGTCGCAGTGGAGCACTCGATCAAGGAGCAGCCGCTGGAGGCCGCCCGGCTGACCGGACTGCGGGACACACTGATCAAGGGTGTCCTGGAGACTGTCGACGGCGCGCAACTGTCGGGTGACCCGGCCGGTCGCTTGCCCGGTAACGCACACTTGTCGTTCAGCGGCTGTGAGGGCGACTCGCTCTTGCTGCTGCTCGACGCCCGCGGGATCGAGGTCTCGACCGGTTCCGCCTGCAACGCCGGAGTCGCCGAGCCGAGCCACGTGCTGCTGGCCATGGGGTACGACGACCAGCGTGCGCGCGGGTCGCTGCGCTTCACCTTGGGACACACGTCGAGTCAGGCCGACATCGACGCCGTACTGGAGAACATCGGACCGGTCGTGGAGCGGGCACAGTCCGCCGGTCTGCAGAACGTGGGAAGGAACACCTGATGCGGGTACTCGCAGCCATGTCCGGCGGAGTCGACTCCGCCGTCGCGGCGGCGCGGATGGCCGAAGCCGGGCACGACGTCGTCGGAGTGCACCTGGCGCTGAGCCGCAACCCGCAGTCGTACCGGACCGGTGCGCGTGGGTGCTGCACCATCGAGGACTCCCGGGACGCACGCCGTGCCGCGGACGTGATCGGCATCCCCTTCTACGTCTGGGACCTGGCCGAGCGGTTCCACGCCGATGTGGTCGAGGACTTCGTCGCCGAGTACGCCGCCGGCCGCACACCGAACCCCTGTCTGCGCTGCAACGAGAAGGTAAAGTTCAGCGCGGTTCTCGAGCGTGCGCTCGCACTGGACTTCGACGCGGTGGTGACTGGTCACTACGCGCGCATCGTCGACACTCCGGACGGTCGTGAGCTGCACCGCGCCGTGGACCCGGCCAAGGACCAGTCCTACGTGCTGGGCGTGCTCACGCAGCAGCAGTTGGCGCATGCGTTCTTCCCGCTCGGTGACACGGTCAAGACCGAGATCCGCGAAGAGGCCGCGCGCCGCGGGCTGTCGGTGGCGGACAAGCCGGACAGTCACGACATCTGCTTCATTGCCGATGGCAACACTGCGGGCTTCCTCAGCAAGCACCTGGGGGAGTCGCCCGGTGACATCGTCGACGCGCAGGGCAACAAGCTCGGCGACCACAGCGGTACCCACGGCTTCACCGTCGGCCAGCGCAAGGGCCTGCGGATCGGTACGCCGGCCGCAGACGGCAAGCCGCGGTTCGTCCTGGACATCAGCCCGGTCGACCGCACTGTGACGGTCGGATCGCGCGAAGAGCTCGCTGTGACTGGGCTGACTGCCTCGAAGCCGCGCTGGTGCGGTCCGATGCCGACGTCCGAGCTGCAGGTGACCGCCCAGCTGCGTGCGCACGGCGAGGAGATCGCAGTGACCGCACGCCTCGAGGGCGACCAGGTCCTGGTCGACTTCACCGAGCCGGCCTCCGCAGTAGCCCCCGGACAGGCCGTGGTCCTGTACGACGGCACCCGCGTCATCGGGTCTGCCACCATCGACGCGGTCACTCGCGTAGCTGCGCAGCACGCGTGACGACGACTGGCCTGGGCTCACTGCCGGGCGAGGACATGCGCGAGTGGACCAAGGTCCTGCTCGAAGCGGTCGACATTCCGTTCCTGCCTGAGCTCCCGGCACGCCCGTACGGCGACATGCTGAGCAGGGCGATCGCTCTGGTCACCGAGCTGGCTGCAGACCTGCAGCCGGCCGGGTGGCGGCTGACCGGGGGCGGTGACGCCACTGCGAGTCTCGACCAGCGCAGGGCGCGCGCACTGCTGCGGGAAGACCTGGACGTGCTGGAGGAGTACGCGGACGGCTATGTGGGTCCGCTGAAGGTGCAGGTCACTGGCCCGTGGACGCTGGCCGCGACGGTGGAGCGCCCGCGCGGTGACAAGGTGCTGGCGGACCACGGTGCACGGCGGGACCTCGCTCAGGCGCTCGCGTACGGCGTTGAGCTGCACCTGGCTGAGATTCGCAAACGCGTGCCCGGGGCGGACGTCGTACTGCAGGTGGATGAGCCCGCACTGCCCGCCGTACTGGCTGGAGCTATCCCGACCGCATCTGGTTGGAGCAAGCATCGGTCTGTCGACGGGCCGGGTGCGGTCGAGCTGCTGAGCCAGTTCACCGGCTTTGGACCCACCGTGGTGCACTGCTGCGCAGCCCGGCCGCCGATCGAGGTGTTCACCAAGTCCGGTGCCTCCGGGATCGCCGTGGACATCTCGCTGCTCAACGAGCCCGGCTGGGACCAACTGGCCATCGCGTCCGAGGCCGGTGCAACCATCTACGCCGGCCTGGTCCCCACCACCGGTGCGTTGCCGAACCAGGAGCAGGCCGCAGCCCCGCTGATCCGCCGCTGGCGCGAGCTAGGCCTCGACCCCGAACTCATGAAGCAGGTAGTCATCACCCCCGCCTGCGGCCTCGCCGCCTCCCCCTCACTCCGCGACGCCCGCGCCCGCCTGGACCTCCTCCGCAAAATCGTCGACGTAGTAGGCGAAGCCGCCGACGCCTGACCCCGGCCGACGCCTGACGACCCGCCGCGTGCATTTGAACGGATATCCCCCCAAACGCACCGTTCTCCCCTGAAATAACGAGCGGAGAAGGGGCAACTTGGACGGATCTCCCCTCAAATTGCCCCGGGAGGGTTGGTCGGAGGAGAGCGGGTTTGTCGGTGGGCGGCGGTAGGTTTTGGGCATGAGCGAGGAGATTCCGGCGGCGCCGCCTGAGGTTTTAGAGCGGCATGCTGCCTTGAGCAACGAGATCGAGGACCACCGGGCGAAGTACTACCTGGGTAGCTCGGTCATCTCCGATGCCGACTTCGATGCGCTGATGCACGAGTTGCAGGCGATCGAGGAGCAGTACAACGAGTTGCGGACGCCGGACTCGCCGACGCAGAAGGTCGGGGTGCCGATCTCGACGTTGTTCGCGCCGATCGAGCATCCGATGCGGATGGAGAGTCTGGGGAACGCGTTCTCGGCCGAGCAGATGGAGGCCTGGGCGAAGCGGCTCGAGCGTGAGGTGACTGTCCAGCAGATCCACGACTCGGGGTTCCTCTGCGAGCTCAAGGTCGACGGGCTTGCCCTCGATCTGGTCTACGAGCACGGTCGCCTGGTCAGCGGTGGTACGCGCGGCGACGGGCGGACGGGTGAGGACGTCACGCCGAACGTGCGGACGATCAAGAGCATCCCGGAGCAGTTGCAGGGTGACGACATCCCGGCGTTCCTGGAGGTTCGCGGCGAGGTCTACTTCCGGGTCGAGGACTTCACCGAGCTGAACGCGCAGCTGGCCGAGGCCGGCAAGGATGTGTTCTCCAATCCACGCAACAGCGCGGCCGGATCACTGCGACAGAAGGACTCGCGGGTGTCGGCCAGCCGTCCGCTGCGGTTCGTCGTGCACGGCCTGGGCAAGGTCGAGGGACATCGGCTCGGGCGGCTCTCCTCGGCGTACGAGCAGTTGAAGGCGTGGGGGCTGCCGGTCAGCGATCGCGCGCGCCGGGTCGAGACGCTGGCCGAGGTCAACGAGTTCATCGCGTACTACGGCGAGAACCGGCACTCGGTCGACCACGAGATCGACGGTGTCGTGGTGAAGGTCGACGAGATCGACCTGCAACGGGCACTGGGATCGACCTCGAGCGCACCGCGCTGGGCGAT
This sequence comes from Kribbella sp. NPDC056951, assembly GCF_042674205.1. NCBI lineage: Bacteria > Bacillati > Actinomycetota > Actinomycetes > Propionibacteriales > Kribbellaceae > Kribbella > Kribbella sp. NPDC056951. Next base: position 251,813 of record NZ_JBHUQZ010000006.1, on the reverse strand, counting down.
CGCATACAAGTACCCGCCGGAGGAGGTCACCACCAAGCTGCTGGCCATCGAGGTGAACGTCGGCCGCACCGGCCGCGTCACGCCGTACGGCGTCATGGAGCCGGTCCGGGTGGCCGGATCGACGGTGGAGTTCGCGACCCTGCACAACGCCAAGGAGGTCGAGCGCAAGGGCGTGGTCCCCGGCGACACCGTGGTGCTGCGGAAGGCCGGCGACGTGATCCCGGAGATCCTCGGGCCGGTCCTCGAGTTGCGCCCCGACGACGCCAAGCCCTGGGTGATGCCGACCGCCTGTCCGTCCTGCGGGACCGAGCTGCGGCCGATGAAGGAGGGCGACATCGACATCCGTTGCCCCAACTCGCGATCGTGCCCGGCCCAGCTGCGCGAGCGGATGTTCCACCTGGCCGGCCGGGCCGCCTTCGACATCGAGGTGCTCGGCTTCAAGGCGGCCGACGCGCTGATCGGCGACGAGCTCATCGTGGACGAGGGCGACCTCTTCACGCTGACCGCGGACGAGCTGATCCGCAGTTCCTTCTTCACCACCAAGGCCGGCGCGCTCTCCGCGAATGCCCAGAAGCTGCTGACGAATCTGGAGCAGGCGAAGACCCAGCCACTGGCCCGTGGGCTGGTCGCGTTGTCGATCCGGCACGTCGGGCCGACCGCCGCCCAGGCGCTCGCCGCGGTGTACGACGACATCGACGCCGTACGGGCTGCTAGTGAGCAGGAGCTGTCGGAGATCGAAGGTGTCGGGCCGACCATCGCGCATGCGGTGATCGAGTGGTTCGCGGTGGACTGGCATCAGGCGATCGTGGACAAGTGGAAGGCCGCGGGCGTCGTGATGCGGCAGGAGCGGACCGGGCCGGTCGTCGAGCAGACACTGGTGGGGTTGTCGGTCGTGGTCACCGGGACGGTCGAGGGGTTCAGCCGCGACGAGGCGACCGAGGCGATCGTGTCCCGCGGTGGCAAGGTGGCCGGGTCGGTGTCGAAGAAGACGTCGTTCGTGGTGGTCGGCGATTCGCCGGGATCGAAGTACGACAAGGCGGTTCAGCTCGGCGTACCGATCCTCGATGCGGCCGGATTCCGGGTGCTGCTGGCCGACGGCGCCGAGGCAGCCACGGCGGTCGCGAGTACCCCGGAGCCGGGCTAGTCGCGGGCTACCTGAAGAATCACGGGATCCGGCACCAGAGCTGAGCCGTCGGACTGTTAGTTTTGCACGTCCATGCATGGGTCAAAGGAGCGAATATGACGACGCCGCCACAGGGACCGTGGGGTTCCGGGCAGCCGGGGGGCCAGCCGGGCGGACAGCAGGGGGGCCAAGGAGGTCAAGGCGGCGGCTGGGGACAGCAGCCTCCTGGCCAGGGTGGCGGCGGTTGGGGGCAGAACCCGCAGCAGCCGCAGCACGGGCAGCCGCAGGGCCAGCCTCCGCAGCAGGGTGGTGGCGGATGGGGTCAGCAGCCTGGCCGGCCGCAGCCCGGTCAGCCGGAGGGCCAGCCTTCGCACGGGCAGCCTTCGCAGCCGCAGCAGGGCCAGCCTGAGCAGGGACAGCCTGCCCAGGGCTGGGGCCAGCGCGCGCCGCAGCAGGGCGAGCAGCAGCCGTACCAGCAGCAGGCCTGGGGTCAGCAGGGCGCCCAGCAGGGCGGCTGGCACCAGCAGCAGAGTGGTCAGCCAGGCCAGCAGCCGTGGCAGCAGGGCCCTGGCTCCGGTGGTTCCAAGGGACCGGGCGGTTTCGGCAAGGACAAGATGCCGCTGGTGATCGGTGGTGGCGTGGTCGGCATTCTGCTGATCGGCCTGATCATCGTGCTGGTCGTCCGCGGCCTCGGTGGCGACAAGAAGACCGCCGATCCGGGCCCGCAGCCCACCTCAGGTTCGACCAACGGCGGCGGCACCGGCAACTCGTCGGGTCAGGCCGAGGCGGCGACGCAGAAGCTCCAGGGCATCGGCTACCAATGCTCCGATCTGTTCAACAACGACGCCGGTGCGCACCGCGGCTGCTTCAAGTACGACGGCCCGACCCAGGTCGACGCGATCTTCCAGTTCACCAAGGACGGGTCGATCATCAGCCTCGAGCTGACCTCCCGCGACGACGACAACCGCAACAACGCCGCGGTCAGCTTCGACGCCGCGCTGCAGGCGCTCGGTAACGACACCTTCGGCGGCAGCGAGGTGAAGAAGATCCAGGACGCGGTGAAGACCGGTCAGAAGTCGGACAAGGTCGGCACCTCGTGGGGCGAGTTCCGGCTGAGCAACGACAGCTCCGTGACCCTGTCCGGGCGCAAGTCCGGTGAGGAGTCGATCAAGGTGCCGGAGAAGACCTGGCAGACCACCGAGGCGCAGCTGAAGAGCGCGCTGACGGCGAAGGGCTACGACTGCAAGGTCATGTGCTCCAAGAAGGTCGGCGACTTCGGTTCGCAGCGCGTCTTCGGCTACGGCACCTCCGACGGTGGCGTGAAGCGGCTCGAGATCAGCATCAACGGGCGCAAGGAGGCCGCGGAGGCCGCCTGGCCGACGGTCGTCGGTGACGCGTTCGGTGCGCTCAAGGGGCCGGACTCGGCAGCGCTGAAGGAGTTCATCGCCAAGCACAACGACGGCAAGCCGGCCGCGGCGTTCGTCGGTGGCTGGCGGGTCGAGATCCGGAACAACGACCGGGACGACTACTTGTCCCGGACGATTAACATCGATGCTGAGTCGTACTACGTCTGAGCTGATCGGCGGAGATGTGATGAAGCTGCCCCGGGAGAATCGGGTCGAACAGGCGGTGGTGGCCCCACCGCCTGAGGCGGCCCAACGGGTCGAAGGGGGTGGGGCCTGGGGTCCCACCCAGTTCGACCTCCCGGAGCGCAGCGGCAGCAACAGCCAGACGATCCTGATCGTCTCGCTGGTCGGAGTCCTGGTGCTGCTGGTGCTCGCCGGACTCTGGACGTTCACCTACTTCCAGCTGGGATAGCTGGAAGTTCGCCGCCTTAGGCGGTGGCGCGGATGGTGACTGCGAGTGAGGCGAGGTAGCTCAATCGAGCGACCTCCGAGCCGAGGAACTCCGGTCCACCGCGGCGACCGACCACGATGATCCGGCGGTCGGATTCCAGCGGCGCCGCGACCAGCACGGACTCGGACAGACCCTTGTGATCCGGTGCGTCCAGGGTGATCGCCTTCTCCAGCGGCAGCCAGGCTGCCGCGACGTCACCGAACTCCGGAGTGGCGCTGGTCTCCAGCGCGACCTTCACCTCGGAACCTGTCCCGTCCAAGAGGACAGCCCAGTCGGCGTGCAGGACGGCCGGCGCCTGCTCGATCAGCAGGTCGATCGCGTCCGCGGGTGCGGAGGTCATCTGCTCGACCGCTTCGAGGTCCATGTGCAGTCCGCCGCCGGCGCCGTACCGGGAGAACCAGATCACCTCGACGTCGTCCACGCTGTTACAGGCCGACACCAGCCGGTCCGGCAGTACGCCGGGAGGCAGGTCGACCACGATGTCGTCGACCGCGGTGCCGTTCTCGCGGCGGTGCTCGACGATCTCGATCGCGTGGATGTCGGCACTCACCTCACCGAGGGCGGTGGCCACCGTGCCGAGCGAACCGGGCCGGTCCGGGATGATCAATCGCAGCAGGAACACCGAACGATCATCTCCCAGCCGATCACCTTGCGCGTAACGCCCTGTCGCCGCCCATGTTACAGAGCGGAACCCGCAACACGCCCGGGCCCTCTCGAACCGCGAACGGGGACGAGGAAATAAACCTGTCACAGCCGCCCTCTAGGATGACTTGAGCGCCACGTGGAGGTTTGCCGTGGCGTGTCCAGCAACTGCAGACACATTGGACCGGTTCATGCCATCGATTACCCGCGAAGAGGTTGCGCACCTGGCGCGACTGGCGCGGATCGAGCTCAGCGACGCCGAGCTCGATCACCTCGCGCCACAGCTCGACCAGATCATCACCCTGGTCGGGCAGGTCAGCCAGGTCGCGGCGGACGACATTCCGCCGACCTCGCACGCCCTGCCGCTGACGAACGTGATGCGCGCCGACGAGAACGTCGAGTGCCTCACCCCGGAGCAGGCGCTGTCCGGCGCCCCGGCAGCCGAGGCGCAGCGATTCCGGGTGCCGCGGATCCTGGAGGAGGACTCGTGAGCGAGCGCATGCGAGCGAACCAAAAAGCACAGCGTCCATGGCGTCGGCTGTCTGAGCGAAGCGAGGACTGACGATGTCAGATCTGACCAGGAAGACCGCGGCCGAGCTCTCCGAGCTGATGGCGTCGAAGCAGGCCAGTTCGGTCGAGGTGACCCAGGCGCATCTGGATCGCATCGCGGCTGTCGACGGGTCCGTGAAGGCGTTCCTGCACGTCGACACCGAGGGTGCGCTGGCGCAGGCCGCGGCCGTCGACGCCAAGCGTGCGGCCGGCGAAGAGCTCGGTCCGCTGGCCGGTGTCCCGCTGGCGCTCAAGGACGTGCTCACCCAGGAGGGCGTGCCGACGACTGCCGGCTCGAAGATCCTCGAGGGCTGGAAGCCGCCGTACGACTCGACCGTGGTGAAGCGGCTGAAGGCGGCCGGCATCGTGATCCTCGGCAAGACCAACATGGACGAGTTCGCGATGGGCTCCTCCACCGAGAACTCGGCGTACGGGACCACACACAATCCGTGGGACCTCGGCCGGATCCCCGGTGGTTCGGGCGGCGGCTCGTCCGCGGCCATCTCGGCGTACGAGGCGCCTCTCGCGATCGGTACCGACACCGGCGGCTCGATCCGGCAGCCCGGTGCGTTCACCGGGACGGTCGGCGTGAAGCCGACGTACGGTGGCACCTCGCGGTACGGGTTGATCGCACTGGCCTCGTCGCTCGACACCCCGGGGCCGTGTGCCCGGACGACGCTGGATGCGGCGCTGCTGCACGAGGCGATCGCCGGGTGGGACCCGATGGACTCCACCTCGATCAACCAGGACGTTCCCCCCGTCGTGGCGGCTGCCCGCAACGGTGATGTCTCCGGTCTGCGGATCGGTGTGGTCAAGGAGCTCGGCGGCGAGGGGTACCAGCCTGGTGTGGAGGCGCGCTTCCACGAGGCGGTCGAGCTGCTGACCAAGCTGGGTGCCGAGGTCGTCGAGGTCTCGTGCCCGCACTTCCAGTACGCACTGCCCGCGTACTACCTGATCCTGCCGAGCGAGGCCTCGTCCAACCTGGCCAAGTTCGACGCGATGCGGTACGGGCTGCGCGTCGGCGACGACGGCACGAATAGCGCCGAGACGGTGACGAGCCTGACCCGCGAGGCCGGGTTCGGTGACGAGGTGAAGCGACGCATCATCCTCGGAACGCACGCGCTGTCGAGCGGTTACTACGACGCGTACTACGGCCAGGCGCAGAAGGTCCGGACGCTGATCGCCCGGGACTTCACCAAGGCCTACGAGCAGGTCGACGTACTGGTCTCGCCTGCGACGCCGACCACGGCGTTCGCGATCGGTGACCGGATCGACGACCCGATCGCCATGTACAAGAACGACCTGTGCACGATCCCGTCCAACCTGGCCGGCAACGCGGCCGCGTCGTTCCCGTGCGGCCTGGCCGACGAGGACGGCCTGCCGGTCGGCTTCCACGTGATGGCCCCGGTGATGCGCGACGACCTGCTGTACACGGTCGGCGCCGCGCTCGAATCCGCGCTGGCCGAGCAGTGGGGCGGCGTACTGATGACGAAGGCTCCGGAGCTGGAGGTGACCCGATGACCGCTGAAGTTGTTGCTATTGACGATGCCCTCGCGCAGTACGACCCGGTCATGGGTCTCGAGGTCCACGTCGAGCTGAACACCAAGTCGAAGATGTTCTGCGGCTGCCCGACCGAGTTCGGCGCCCCGCCGAACACGCAGACCTGCCCGGTCTGCCTCGGCCTGCCGGGCGCGCTGCCGGTGGTGAACCGGCGTGGCGTCGAGTCCGCCATCAAGATCGGCCTCGCGCTGAACTGCGAGATCGCCGAGTGGTGCCGGTTCGCCCGGAAGAACTACTTCTATCCGGACATGCCGAAGAACTTCCAGACCTCGCAGTACGACGAGCCGATCGCCTTCAACGGGTGGACCGAAGTTGTGGTCGATGGTGAGACGTACCGGATCGAGATCGAGCGCGCCCACATGGAGGAGGACACCGGCAAGTCCACCCACGTCGGTGGCGCGACCGGCCGGATCCAGGGTGCGTCGCACTCGCTGGTCGACTACAACCGGGCCGGAATCCCGCTGATCGAGATCGTCACCAAGACGATCGAGGTCCCGCCTGCCAAGGCTGCCGCTGTTGCGCGTGCGTTCGTGAGCCAGCTGCGCGATCTGCTGCTGGCGCTGGACGTCTCGGATGTTCGGATGGATCAGGGGTCGCTGCGGTGTGACGCCAACGTGTCGCTGAAGCCTTCCGGTACGACGGCTTTGGGGACTCGGACTGAGACCAAGAACGTGAACTCGTTCCGCTCGGTCGAGCGTGCGATCACGTACGAGATCACCCGGCAAGCCGCCGTACTGAACGCGGGCGGCAAGATCCTGCAGGAGACGCGACACTGGCACGAGGACACCGGCATCACCACCTCGGGCCGGGAGAAGTCGGACGCCGACGACTACCGCTACTTCCCCGAGCCGGACCTGGTGCCGGTCGCGCCCTCACGCGAATGGGTCGAGGAGCTGCGGGCCACCCTGCCCGAGGCCCCCTCGCTGCGCCGCGCGCGGCTGCAGGAGGAGTGGGGTTTCACCGACCTCGAGATGCGCGACGTCATCAACGGCAACGCCCTGGAGCCGATCGTCGCGACGATCGACCTCGGCGTCGCCGCCGCAGCCGCCAAGAAGTGGTGGCTGGGTGAACTGGCCCGCGCCGCCAACGAGCAGGGCGTCGACCTCGCCGAGCTGCCGGTCGGCCCGGCCGAGGTGGTTCAGGTCCAGAAGCTCGTCGACGAGGGCACCCTCAACGACAAGCTGGCTCGGCAGGTCTTCGAAGGTTTGTTGGCCGGTGAAGGCACGCCGGCCGAGGTCATCGAGAAGCGCGGCCTCGCCCTGGTCTCCGACGACGGCCCCCTCATCGAGGCCATCGACCGAGCCATCGCCGCGAACCCCGACGTGGTCGAAAAGGTCAACTCCGGCAAGCCGGCCGCCGCGGGCGCCCTCATCGGCGCCGTCATGAAGGACATGCGAGGCCAGGCCGACGCCGCCAAGGTCCGCGAACTCCTGAATGCCAAACTAGGCATCTAGTTCGACCGGTGGTGGGGCCTCGTCGGCCCCACCACCCCAGACTCCTGCCTGCCCACCCCGCCACTGAAGCCAGTGGACGTCGGCGAGTGAAGCCAGTGGACGCCCGCCAGTGAAGCCAGTGGACGTCGGACCTCGTCGAGTGTGACCACCGTCGTGGCGGAAAGCCTTTACCAGCAACACCGTTCTCACACTCGCCGGCCAGCTCCTCACAGTGGCACGGTGGCTTCAGTGGCGGCCATCAACACGGTGGCTTCAGTGGCGGCCATCAAGAGGTAGGTGTGCGGGTTGCTCGGAAGCGGGTTCGTAGGCGCTCGACGTCGACCTTGGGCAGGTGTGCCTCGATGACGTCGTAGGTTTCTTCGATCAGTTGGCGGAGGATCTCGGTAGCCTGCGGCGGGGGAGCGGTGAAGACCGCTCGCAACCGGGCTGCGAGTTGGTGTGGGGCGTGGGTGAGCTCGGCTTCCATCGTGTCCAGGCGTTTGAACGCCAGGATGTGACCGCTGTAGCAGCCGTTCACAGCATGCAGTACGGCGAGCAGTTGGTTCGTCATGCGAAGGAATTCGCGCGCGAGCAACACGGGGTTGTCGCGCTCGATCAGCATCTGGCACCGCCAGAACTTGTCGATCGCCCCGTCCTGCTCGACGATCGCGGACGCGAGACCGCGCGGGTACGTCGCCGCCCGGTCCTTCCACGTGTGCACCAGTTCCGGTCGCGGGCCAGCGATCTCCCGCCCGTCGACGAGTCCTTTGAGCAGCGTCAGACCATCCGGATCAGGCACGTTCGCTGCCAGCACCCGGTCGAGCGTCTCATCCACCGAGCTCGACAACGCGTGCTCGACATCCACCGCCAACCCGTCGACCGACAGATAGTCGAACCACGGTGAGCCTGCGTGTTCCGGCGTTCCCGGGCGAACGCTCGGTGCGGGGGCCAGGCGCTCGGCCGTGGTCGGTGGTCGACTCCAGAACACGCCGACCTCGACATCCGACCACCGATCCGCATCACCCCGAGCAGTCGATCCGCCGAGCATGACCGCATCAACCCCGGGCGTCCCGGCGTACGCGGCCAGCACCGGGGCGACCGCCGTACGTCGGAACGCGGAATGATCCACGCTGGTCAGGCCGCGTTGGTGCGCGCCGTCTTCTTCTTGGCGCGAGCCTTCCGACTAGTCTGCGCCGGCTGCCGCCGCACCTGGGGCTTGTCGTCAACCACCGGCTTCTCATCGACCGCCGGCTCAGGCTCGCGCTCGTCGACCACAGGCTCGGCTTCGTCGGGCTGGCTTTCGTCGACCGGAGGCTTGGGAGCGTCGGGCTTGGGCTCCTCAACCGCGGGCTTCGACTCGGCGACCGGCTCAGGTTCGGGCTCGGGCGCTGTGACACGCACGGGCGGTTCGACCAGGTAGCGCGACTTCGCTGCCGGCTGCGGCTTGGGTTCATGCTGCGGCTTGGGGGTGTTGGAGCGCGTGGGCTCGACGAAGGGGTTGGGTTCGGCGAAGTGCTCGGGCTGGAGGAAGGGGTTGGGCTCGGAGGAACGCGCTGGCTCGACGAAGGGATTGAGCTTGGTGAAGGGCTCGGCCGCGATGACGCGGTCGGGTTCGGCGAAAGGCTGGGGTTCGGGGGCGGGCTCGGGCTCTGGGTCGGTGGCTAGGAGGGTTAGTGCAACCGAGACGTCGTCCTGCGCGCAGCGGACCTCGTAGTACGTCGGGGTGATGACCTCGATGGGCGGCGCGTCGGGGCGGTTTCGGACTAGGCCTTGGAAGAGGCCCCACATGGCGCCGACCAGGACGCCGTACACGAATCCCCAAAGTAGGACCGAGAACGCGGTCAGTGTCGTCTCGGCCACCAGGGTGACGAAGACTCCGCTCAGGACTCCGAGCAGGGCACCGGCGCCGGCGCTCAGGAGGGTGCGGCGGACTACCGGGACCGCCGCCTGTCTGCGCGACAGCCGGAGCTCGGCGCCGACCACCTCCAGGCTTCGTGAGTCCATCCCGTAACTGCGCAGGTAGTCGACTGTCTGCTGAGCATCCGCGAAGGTGCTCACCGAAGCGACGACACTGCTGGGGACGACGGACGCCTGGTCGGGCACCATACCAACTCCTCTGGAAAAGCCTGCTGCGTAAGGGGTTCCTCCCCACTAGTACCAGACGGCCGAAATCCTCAAACGGTTGACGAGTCAGATGACAGTCGGACAACAACTGTCCTTCAACCAGTCATCGCCCGATCGTCACCCGCAGGATTCGATCGTCACCATCTCGGCTCTCGCCGCGTCCGTCGGTGTTGGAGGTCGTGACCCACAACGATCCGTCCGGCGCGACCTCCACCGTCCGCAGGCGGCCGTACTCGCCGACGAAGAAGGCCTGCGGTTCGCCGACCCGCTTGCCGCCCGCGACCGGGATCGCCCACAACCGCTCACCCCGCAACGACGCCATGAAAACGTGGCCCTGGGCAAAGGCCGCTCCACTCGGCGAAGCGTCACTCGTCTTCCACTGGGCGATCGGATCGACCATCCCGTCGAGCCCTTCGGCGCCCTCCGCCGCCGGCCATCCGTAGTTCGACCCGGGCGTGATCGCGTTCAGTTCGTCCCACGTGTTCTGGCCGAACTCGGCGGCGTACAGCTGATTCCCGTCGAACGCGAGCCCCTGCACATTCCGGTGGCCCTTGGTGATCCACAGCCGGCCGCCGGGGTTGCCGGGCGCGGCCTTGCCCTCGGTGGTGATGCGCAGGATCTTCCCGCCCAGCGAGTCGTCGTTCTGCGAGTTCGGCCGATCGCCACCGTCGCCGGTCCCGGCGTACAGGAAGCCGTCCGGCCCGAACTTCAACCGCCCACCGTTGTGGATCGCCGCCTGCGGAATCCCCTCGAGAATCGTGGTCTGCTCCGACAGCCGCCCGTCCTTATAGGTCAGCCGCGCGATCCGGTTGTCGCCGCTGGTCGAGAAGTACGCATACACGTACGGCGCTGTGGGATCGACCGCGAGTCCGAGCAGCCCGCCCTCCGACGAGGGGTCCACCCCGTCGACCGTGCCGACGTCGGTCGCCTTCCCGTCGACGATCCGTTTTACCTTCCCGGTGTCGCGCTCAGCCACCAACGCACTCTTGTCCGGAAGGAACGCCAGCCCCCACGGCACCTGGATCCCGCTCACCACGGTCGACGCCACGGTCAGCTTGACCTGGCTGACTGACCCAGCCGGCGCCGTACCGGAGTTGCTGGGCGTCGGCGCAGCGCCCCCTTCAGAACACCCGGCCACCAAGGCCAACGCAGCCACCGCCACCACAACCCGTCCGACCACGCCGTCTCCTCAGCTCGCAGGTCCCCCCAAGCTATCGCCCAACCCCAGCCCGAACCGCAGGAGCGACCCGACTCGCAATCAACTCGAGCGACCGCATCGCCACCGCGTGCGACATCGTCGGCAACCGCATCCAGTGCGCGAACTCCACGAACCGCACCTCGGCGTGCAGCGCGATCAGCTTCCGCGCGACATCTTCCGGCGTACCCACCAAGTAGTCCTCCCGCCGCAACGCGGGCGGCTCGTTCCCGCCGTACGACGCGATCTCGCCCTCCAGGTAGGCGATCCCAGGTGCCGCGTCGGCCCACGCCCGGTCCGCGTCCTCATCCACGTGCATGATCCCCGTGCAAACGAGTGGCGGCACCTCGGCGAGCACCGCCTCCATCAACCGCCGCCGAGCCACAAAATCCTTCGGCGTAGCGCAGTAGACAATCACCCCGTCCCCAACCCGTGCCGCCCGTCGCACTCCCGCCTCAGTCACCCCAGCCACATAAATCGGCACCTCGGTAGACGGCCGCGGCGTCACCCCCAACTGCCCGGCCCACGCCTGCCGAATCACCCCCACCCCCTCCTCCAGCAACCGCCCCCGCCGCCGCCGATCCACCCCGAACACCTCGAACTCCCGCTCCGCATACCCCTGCCCCACCCCCAGCACGAACCGCCCACCCGACACCAGATCCAGTACGGCGACCTCCTCCGCCACCAGCACCGGATGCCGAAACGGCAGCACCAGCACGTTCGTCCCCACCCGAATCCGCCCGGTCCGCCCCAGCAGAACCCCCGCCATCACCAACGGCGAAGGCAAAACCCCATCCCCCGAAAGGTGGTGTTCCGACAACCAAGCACTCCCGAACCCCAACCCCTCAGCCGCAACAACCTCCGCCACCACCTCGCCGTACCGATCCTCCCGAACATCCACCAACACCCCGAACTCGACCATCCCCCCACCGTCACCCGCCCCCACACCCCAGGTCCAATGCCAATCCCCACCCCACTTCATGCACAACCAACATCAGTCCCGAACCGCCCACCCACCAACTGCAGCGCGACTCCCGCCGCCGCTCTCAACCGCCGGCCGGCAACCCTCGCCGAGGGCGGTTGATGAGTGTGGGCGGACCGCCACCACTCACCAACTCCGGCGGCACGCCTGCCGCCACGCTCAATCGCTGGCCGGAAACCGCCATCGAAGGCAGTTGGTGAGTGTGGGCGGTCCGCAGTTAGCTGAGCCAGGTGGGTCGTAGGGGGAAGTGGGCGTCGGTGGCGTCGAGTTTTACGGCTAGGAACTGGTGGAGTTGGGTGTTGTTGCGTTCGAAGCCGACTCGGCAGGCGGCTAGGTAGAGGCCCCAGATCTTGGCGGTGGCGGGGCCTACTTCGGCTACTGCCTCGTCCCAGTGGGTCTCGAGGTTGTCGGACCAGGCGGCGAGGGTGAGGGCGTAGTGTTCGCGGAGGTTTTCGGCGTGGCGGACTTCGAAGCCGGCGTCTTGGGCTTCGGCGATGATGCGGCCGGAGCCGATGAGTTCACCGTCGGGGAAGATGTAGCGGTCGATGAAGGCGCCGGTGGAGCGGTAGCGGTTGTCGGGGCGCGTGATGCTGTGGTTGAGGAGGCGGCCGCCGGGCTTGAGGCGGTCCAGGAGGAAGCCGAAGTACGCCGGGTAGTTGCGGACGCCGATGTGTTCGGTGAGGCCGATGGAGCTGATGGCGTCGAAGTCGCGTTCGGGGACGTCTCGGTAGTCGAGGTAGCGGACTTCGGCGCGGTCCTCCAGGCCTTCGCGTTTGATGGCGGCAGCGGCCCACTCGGCTTGCGCCGATGAAAGCGTGACGCCCAAAGCGGTGACGCCGTACTCGCGGGCCGCGTGGCGGACCATGCCGCCCCAGCCGCAGCCGACGTCCAGCAAGCGCATGCCGGGCTTCAGATCGAGCTTGCGCGCGACCAGGTCGTACTTCTCGTACTGCGCTTCTTCCAGCGTCGAATCAAGAGTCGGATAGACAGCGCAGGTGTAGGTCATCGACGGGCCGAGGATCCACTCGTAGAACGTGTTGGACACGTCGTAGTGGTGGTGGATGGCGGCCTTGTCGCGCAGGCGGGAGTGGCGGAGGCCCTCGAAGGTACGGCGCCATTTCGGGAGGTGTTCTTGCGGTGGGGGAGGCGGTGGCTTCAGGTGGGACCAGCCGAGGCCGCGGACGATGCGTAGGGCCTCGCTCGGGGTGGGGCGTTCGAAGTGGACCTGGTTGAGCATCATCCGCATGAACTCGTACGGGTTCGCGGGGTGGACGCCGGTGATCTCCAGGTCGCCCTGGACGTACGCGCGGACCATGCCCAGGTCGCCGGGGGCGGTCAGGATGTAGGACAGGCCGCGTTCGGTCGCCAGGTGCATGTGGATCGGGGAATCCGCGGGGCCGGTGGCACTGCCGTCGTACGCCGTGAAGCGGAAGGGGAGGCCTTCCGGGGTCACGGTGGTCAGGGCTTCTGCGATGGATACCTGTGTTGCTAGCGTCGTCATCGGCGCGTCACCGCCTTTTCGTAGAGCCCGGTGAGCCGGGCTTCCGGGTCGTAGCGTTGTTTCACCTCAGTCAGGGCCGGGACGTTGTAGAGCCGGTCGAACGTCTCCCGGGAGTAGTACGCATCGGAGTAGAGCGACTTGTGGCCGCCGAAGCGGGCGACGGCGTCCTCGATGGCGCGGTTGACATCACCGTCCGCAGCACCGGCAGCGATCGGGACGGTGCCCCAGAAGCCGACGTTCACGTACGTCGCGCCGGGCGCCAGCGGATAGAGCGGCCAGGACGCGGTTCCGCGCAACCGCAGCGGGCACAGCCACACCGGCCGCATCCCGACCTCACTGTCGAACCACCGCAGGAACTCGGCCAGCCGCGCCACCGGAATCTCCACATCCTGTACGACGCGCTCGCGCGGCGCGTGACCGCGGCGCTGACCGATCCGGGCAGCGAGGTGATGACGGTTCTCGAAACCGACGAGTTTGTGGAACACGTCGCTGCGCCGCCACCTCCGCGGCCACAACCGCCGTACCCATGGCTTCTGTGCACCGAACGCGGCGGAGCACCAGAACCAGTCGGTGTCCCACCGCCACAGGTAGTCGTGAGCGGTGAGGCAGTCGGTCTGGCGCTGCTGGATGGAGCGGTAGTAGATCTGCTGACCGGTGTAGTCGCTCGCCCGCACCGCGGCGTCGCTGTTGCGCCCGAGCGTCAGGTAGGCCTCGGACGGGCTGAACGCGACCCCGTCGACGAAGTGCACCGGTTCACCGTCATACGTGCCAGAGGCAACGATTTCGTCGATCGCCGGGGCCAGGTCGTCCAACGACACGCGGACGTGGCGCAGGGCGACGTACGGGGAGATGCGGTCGAGTGAAATGCGCAGCCGGGTCGCATAGCCGAGTGTGCCGTAGGAGTTCGGGAACATCCGGAAGAGGTCGTCACCAGGCCGTGCCGTCACGATCTCGCCGGCGCCGGTCAGGATGTCCAGCTCCAGCACGGATTCGTGCGGCAGTCCGGCGCGGAACGACGAGGACTCGATACCGAGCCCGGTCACCGCGCCACCCAGCGTGATCGTCTTGAGCTGCGGGACCACCATCGGCGTCAGCCCGTGCGGCAGGGTCGCTGCGACCAGGTCCTCGTAGGTGCACATGCCCTGTACGTCGGCTGTCCGCGCGACCGGATCGACGCTGAGCACCCCGGTCAGCCCGGAGACGTCCAGGCCGGGCGCAGCGAGCTCGGTGCGCGGCCGGAACAGGTTCGAGCTGCGTTTGGCCAGCCGCACGGGTTCGCCGACCGGGATGCGCTGGTACGACGCGCGGAGCCGGTCTACCGCCTGATCGTGCGCGAGCGTTGCAGCCGCATCCGATGTCGAGGGCACCTAATCAGAGTACGACGGCGGTTCGGGAGCACGCATGGGTCTTCTGTCACGCCTGCTCGCGCGGATTGTCCGTGGCGGCGAGTAGGTTTTCCTCATGGGTGATCTGGTGAGGGCGTGGCTTCCGTGGGAGGACTCCGAGCGGGTCCTCGGCGGGGTGCCGGACGGGGTGTCGGCGCAGACGGAGCCGGAGGGGACCGAGTTCTTCGTGCCGGGGTACATGGTCGGGGTGGATCTGCCCGCCGCCTTCGCCGCGATGCCGGATCTGAAGGTGGTTCAGCTGCAGACCGCGGGATACGAGGCCGTCGTACCGCATCTGCCGGAGGGCGTCACCTTGTGCAACGCACGCGGGGTCCACGACGCGTCGACGGCCGAATTGGCGGTCGGGCTGATCCTGGCGTCGTACCGGCGGTTGCCGCGGGCGGTGCGCAACCAGGAGCTCGGTGTGTGGCCGACCGACTACGTGGACATGGACGACTCGCTTGCGGATCGGACCGTGCTGATCGTGGGGTACGGGTCGATCGGTGAGGCGCTGGAGCGGCGGCTGGCCGGGTTCGAGTGTGAGGTGATCCGCGTGGCGAGGCGGCCGCGGGACGGTGTTCACCCGACGACCGACCTCCCGGAGTTGCTGCCGCAGGCGGACGTCGTCGTACCGCTGACTCCGGCGACCGACGAGACACGCGGCATGGTCGACGCGAAGTTCCTTGCCCGGCTCAAGGACGGCGCACTGCTCGTGAACGTGGCTCGCGGGGTCATCGTCGACACCAGTGCGCTCGTGGCTGAGCTCGGTACGGGGCGCATCTCGGCCGCGCTCGACGTCACCGATCCCGAGCCGTTGCCGTCAGGTCATCCGCTGTGGTCTGCTCCAAATGTGCTGATCAACCCGCAT
This sequence comes from Kribbella sp. NPDC056951, assembly GCF_042674205.1. Taxonomy (NCBI): domain Bacteria; kingdom Bacillati; phylum Actinomycetota; class Actinomycetes; order Propionibacteriales; family Kribbellaceae; genus Kribbella; species Kribbella sp. NPDC056951. Next base: position 236,594 of record NZ_JBHUQZ010000006.1, on the reverse strand, counting down.
CGCGGGGGTGCCTCGACGGCGTTCGAGCCGCGGGTCGCCCGGTTGGTGCGGGCGCAGCTGGAGCGTTTCGCGCAGGGGGAAGCACTCATCAATGTGGTGGCGGGGCCGCCACGCTAGTTCGTCGATCCACAGGAGGACAACGATGTCCGAGACCGTACTGCTGATCGGGACCAAGAAGGGGCTCTGGATCGGCCGCAGCGACGCTGCGCGCCGGGAGTGGAGGCTCGACGGTCCCGCGTTCGAGATGCAGGGCGTGTACGCCGTGGGCATCGACACGCGCGGTGAGCAGCCGCGACTCTTCGTCGGCGGGACCAGTGAGCACTGGGGACCGGCGGTGTTCCACTCCGATGATCTCGGGAAGACGTGGGACGAGCCGGCGGAGGGCTCGATCGGGTTCCCGGCCGGGACCGATGCGTCGCTGGAGCGCGTGTGGCAGATCCAGCCGGCGCCGGCTGCCCAGCCGGGTGTTGTGTACGCCGGGAGTCAGCCGTCGGCGCTGTGGAAGTCGACCGACGGGGGAGTGACGTTCGAGCTCGTCCGCGGCCTGTGGGACCACCCGCATCGCGAGCAATGGGGCGCAGGGTTCGGCGGTCAGGCCGTGCACACCGTGCTGCCGCACGCGACCGACCCTGCGCGGATCAGCGTCGCGATGTCGACCGGTGGTGTCTACCAGACGACTGACGGTGGGGAGTCGTGGTCCCCGGCCAACCACGGGATCAAGGCGTACTTCCTGCCCGACCCGGATCCCGAGTTCGGTCAGTGTGTGCACAAGCTGGCGGCGCATCCCGACGTACCGGAGCGGATGTTCGCGCAGAACCACCATGGTGTGTACCGGTCCGACGACGGTGGCGAGATCTGGAAGAGCATCGCCGATGGATTGCCGTCGGACTTCGGCTTCCCGATCGCCGTGCACCCGCATGAGCCCGACACCGTGTACGTCTTCCCGTTGGTGGCCGACGGCAACCGAATCCCCACTGATGCCACTTGTCGCGTCTACCGCTCTCGCGACGCCGGTGCGACCTGGGAGCCGCTGACCAACGGCCTGCCCGAGGTCTCCTACGTCCCCGTCCTCCGCGACGCGCTCACCACCGACGCCGCCGAATCGGCCGGTGTCTACGTAGGCACCCGCGACGGCTGCGTCTACGCCAGCGCCGACGCAGGCGACACCTGGACCGAGGTCGCCAGCCACCTCCCCGACGTACTCACCCTGCGCGCCGCGGTGATCTGACGTGATCACCCTCAAGCTCCCACCCGTGCTCCGCCCCTTCGCGGGCGGAGCCGAGCAGGTCGAAGTCGAAGCCACCACCGTCCGCGCCGCCCTAGCAGCCACCGACCCACCACTCCGCCGCCGCCTCACCGACGACCAAGGAGCAGTCCGCCGCCACGTCAACATCTACCTGGGCCCCGACAACATCCGAGACCTAGCCGGCCCCGACACCCCCCTCACCGACGGCGCCGAACTCCTAATCCTCCCCAGCGTCGCCGGCGGCTAGCGCGGTCAGGTTGGGGGGTGGTGGGTGCCGGTGCGGTCGGTCCAGCCGGTGGTGTCGGATTCGGCGCCTACCTCGGAGACGGCCCAGACGATGTTGCGGATGCCGGGGCGGTCGACGGCGCCTTGGTCGAGCATCGCTTGGTGGTATTGGCGGGCGTTCGTCTCGTCCGCGTAGACCTGGATCATGTGGCCGTCGCGGGTCCAGGTGCCGTGCACGAAGCCGGGCAGGGGGATCTTGCTCGAGGCCATCAGTGACAGTTGGTCGCGGAGACTCTCGATGAGGTCGGGGTCGATGTCCCACACGCCGATGACTGCCCACATGGTGAGCAGTATGTGCGGGACGGGTTGGTGGCGGAAGAGCCGGTTGTAGCGTCCGGGAAGTGAAGGGCGACGTGATCGTGGTGAGTGGGCCTCCGGGAGCCGGTAAGTCGACGGTGGCGAGGTTGGTTGCCTCGGATGCTGAGCGGGCGACTGTGCATCTGGTGACCGACCAGTTCTACGAGGCGATCCGGACTGGGTTCATCCCGCCGTACCTGCCGGATGCGTCGAGGCAGAACGATGTGGTGGTGGATGCGTACGTGGCCGCGGCTGCGACGTATGCACGCGGTGGGTACGACGTCGTGGTCGACGGTGTTGTTGGACCGCATTACGTGCCTCCGTTTCGGGCGGCTGCGGAGGCCGACGGTCTGACCTTGTCCTACGTCGCACTGCGGCCTGCACTTGAGACAACCATCGCCCGAGCGCAGAACCGCGGTCCCGAGTCACTGCGTGACGAAGGCGCTCTCACTCACATGTACGGCGTCTTTGCCGACCTAGGCGCGCTGGAGCGCCACGCCCTCGACACGACCGGCCAGTCGGCGGCCGCCACGGCGGAGGCTGTTCGGATGGGGGTCGCCGCCGGGAGGTACCGCCTGAGCTAGTGGCGGAAGAGGCGGAGGTTGGTGGGGGACCAGGTGATGCCGAACCGAGCGCAGGCGGCGGCTATCTGGTCCGAGCGGATGGACCCGGCGGGTTCGGCGATGTGGGTGACGCCGAAGCGGGCTGCCTCTTCGACGTTGTCGGGGAAGGGGAGTGCGCCGTCGGAGACCATCGACACGCCGGTGAGCGGCTCAAGCGAGTGGCGGGACCACCACTCGGCCGCTTTCGCGCCGGCTAGGCGGGTGCAGTCGACGCGGGACTGTTGGCCGGCGCCGATGCCGATCGCCATACCGTCCTTCAGGAGAGCGACGGTGTTGGACTGCGTGTAGCGGACGACGATCAGGCCGAGCATCAGATCCCGTGCGGCGGCGTCACCCACCTCGGCCGACAGCAGGTCTCGAGTGATCGGTACGTCGTCCCGCTCCTGGCTGAGGCGGAGACCGTACAGCTCACGCACCTCCTCGCGCGGTGGCTCGAACGACGGATCCGCCTCCAGCACCAAGTACGTGCCCCGCTTCTTCGCGGCCAGCACCTCAACCACACCAGGCGCGTACCCAGGCGCGATGATCCCGTCACTCACGACCCGACGCAGCACGTCAGCCAGCTCAGCGTCGACCACCTGCGAGACCGCCACGAAATCGCCGTACGACGACTTGGGGTCGGCGTCCCGTGCGCGCCGGTACGCGTCAGCAACCGACGTACCGAGCGCAGCGCCAGCCGGGGACACATGCTTGTACGACGCCGCTGCAGGTACCCCAAAAACAAGAGCGGCCTCCCGGACGAGCTGCCAGCCGGTCAGCGCGTCGAGGACATTGATGTACGACGGATTGCCCGCCACGACGGTGAATGGTGCGGCCGAGCCGACGACCGTCATCGACGCGGCCTGATGTGGATTCATCCCATAACGCATGCGCGACCTCCGGGAGGAGGCGCCCAGGCGGACGACGCCACGTAGCTGTTCGCTCCCCGGTGGTGATCCACCCTCGCCAGTCGCGGTAGGGCACAGGGTATTGCAGGAAAGTGCAATCCTTGTCCACAGAGGTCCGAGGAGTCTTACCATCCGCGAATGGGGTTCTTCTCGCGGAAAGGTGTCGATCTGGCCGGGCTGAGGCTGGATCAGGCCTGGGTGGACGACGACCTCGACGCGGCGTACGCGGCGGTTCGGCGAGGGGATTTGTCGACTGGGCTGGCCCTGCTGAAGGTGACGCCGGCTAATACGAATCTGCGGTCGATCCGGGCTACTGGGCTGGCGAAGGCGGCGGTTGGGCGGAGCGAACAGCTGGAGATGCGGCTCGAGGCTTACCCGAAGGATCCGGATCTCTTGTTGTGGTTCGGGCAGACGCTGGTGTTCGAGGCGTGGTCGGTGCGGACCGGGCAGCGGGCGAAGGATGTGTCGGCGCAGCGGTTTGCGACGTTCCACGACATTTTGCGTACGGCGGCCGAGGTGCTCCAAGGGGCGATCGTGGCGGCTGCGGATGACGCGGTGCCGTGGGAGGTCCTGCAGTGGGCGGCACTCGGGTTACAGGCGGAGCCGGAGGACAAGGCCGAGATCTTCCACGCCGCGCTGATCCGGCACCCGGGGAGCTACGCGGCGCATACCGGTCGGGTTCAGGTGCTGGCGAAGAAGTGGTCCGGGCTGGAGCTGGCTGAGCTGGTTGATTTCGGGGACGCGGTGGTGGGGCGGGCGCGGCCGGGCAGTGTGCTGTGCAGTATCGCGGCCCACGTGTTCAACGAGGTCTGGCTGGAGGTCGCGTCGGACAAGGACCCGCCGCGCGTCCAGCGCCTGAAGCGGTACGCGCGCGAGGTCTCCGGTCGCCGACCGGACCTGACCGCAGCCCGCGACAAGTGGTGGAACGACGCCCGTACGCCGGATCCCGCGGATGTATCCGCGCATGGCGCGATGGCGTTCGCGCTCAAGTGGGCGGGCGCGAAGTCCGAGGCGATGGATCACGCGTGCCGCACCGAAGGCCGGATCGAGAGCGTGCCGTGGTCCTACGTCGGCGGCGTCCCCGGCTTCGCCGAAGCCCTCGCCAAACGGATGGACTAGCCCTTCTCGGCGCGGAAAACCATCAGCCGAGAGTCCACAGAGAACGGCTCACCCTGCCAACCGGCAGTCACCTGCACTGCGAATCCGGCTGCGTCCAACGCGTCGCTGATCTCCGCGAGCGAGCGGAAGTACAGCTCGTTGCGGTAGACGTCGTCGCGGCCGTCGTCGTACCGGTTGTGGGCATCGAAGACGACGCGGCCGTCGGCGACCTCGATCAGGTCGAGCCATTCGGTGAGGTGGCCGATCGGGGTGTCGCGTTCCCCGTACGTCGCCTCGCGCGTCCACGACTCCCACGCCCGCGCCACCGGGTTCCGCGACTCGAAGGCCAGTACGCCGCCGTCGCGGAGCGCTCCAGCTAAGGCAGTCAGGGCAGCGGGTAGGTCGGGGATGTGCATGACCGTGTTCCCGGTGCACACCACGAGGTCGACGTCCGCGGTCGGCGAGATCACGCTGGCGTCGCCGGTGAGCCAGGTGACGGAGCTCGGCGTACGGCGGGCGTAGTTCAGCATCGTCGGGCTGGGATCGATACCGATCACCTCCCGGCCGGGCGTCGCCAGTGAGCGCGTCAGCAGGCCGGTACCGCAGCCGAGGTCGACGATCTTCCGGGCATCGAGGGAGTCGGCGAGAGCGCGGAAGTACGCGTGATCGTCGCCGTCGGGATTGTCGAGGTCGTAGAGCTCGACCAGCTTCTCGTCACCGTAGGGATCCACAGCGCGAACGCTAGAGAGCCCAGGACGGTGGGGCAATGTGTTTAGAGTGAGCCCATGGTCGATGTGAAGCCCCGCAGCCGCACAGTCACCGACGGTCTGGAAGCGACCGCGAGCCGAGGAATGCTCAGAGCGGTCGGGATGGGTGACGACGACTGGGTGAAACCGCAGGTCGGGGTGGCGTCCAGCTGGAACGAGATCACCCCGTGCAACCTCTCGCTGGACCGGCTCGCGAAGGCGGTCAAGGAGGGCGTGCACGCGGCCGGTGGGTACCCGCTGGAGTTCGGCACGATCAGCGTCTCCGACGGCATCTCGATGGGCCATGTCGGGATGCACTACTCACTTGTCAGCCGCGAGATCATCGCCGACTCGGTGGAGACCGTGATGGAGGCCGAGCGCCTCGACGGTTCGGTCCTGCTGGCCGGTTGCGACAAATCCCTGCCCGGCATGCTGATGGCCGCGGCGCGTCTCGATCTGGCGAGCGTCTTCCTGTACGCCGGTTCGATCATGCCCGGCCGCCTTGGCGACAAGGACGTGACGATCATCGACGCGTTCGAAGCCGTCGGTGCGTGTGTTCGCGGCCTGATCACTCGCGAGGAGGTCGACGCCGTCGAGCGCGCGATCTGTCCGGGCGAGGGTGCATGCGGCGGGATGTACACGGCCAACACGATGGCCGCCTCTGCCGAAGCTCTCGGTATGTCGTTGCCCGGATCAGCAGCGCCGCCCGCTGTGGACCGCCGTCGGGACGGGTACGCGCGGAAGTCCGGCGAAGCGGTCGTCGGCCTTCTGCAGAAGGGGATCACGGCGCGCCAGATCCTCACCAAGGAAGCGTTCGAGAACGCGATCGCCGTGGTGATGGCGCTCGGTGGCTCGACGAACGCCGTACTGCATCTGCTCGCGATCGCCCGCGAGGCCGAGGTCGAGTTGACCCTGGCCGACTTCAACCGGGTGGGCGAGAAGGTCCCGCATCTGGGTGACCTGAAGCCGTTCGGCCGGTACGTGATGACGGACGTGGACCGCGTCGGCGGTATCCCGGTGATCATGCGGGCGTTGCTCGATGCCGGTCTGCTGCACGGCGACTGCCTGACCGTGACCGGCAAGACGATGGCCGAGAACCTCGTCGACATCGCCCCGCCGGATGTCGACGGCGCGATCATTCGTGCGCTCGACAAGCCGATCCACCCCACCGGCGGCATCACGATCCTGCACGGCACGCTCGCTCCGGAAGGTGCGGTCGTGAAGAGCGCTGGCTTCGACTCCGACGTGTTCGAAGGGACAGCGCGCGTGTTCGACGGCGAGCGGGCGGCGATGGACGCCGTACCGGAGCTGAACCCGGGCGACGTCGTCGTGATCCGCTACGAAGGCCCGAAGGGCGGCCCCGGGATGCGCGAGATGCTCGCGGTCACCGGCGCGATCAAGGGCGCCGGCCTCGGCAAGGACGTGCTCCTGCTCACCGACGGACGCTTCTCCGGCGGTACGACGGGCCTCTGCGTCGGCCACGTCGCCCCGGAAGCCGTCGACGGCGGCCCGATCGCCTTCGTCCGCGACGGCGACCGCATCACCCTCGACGTCGCCAACCGCACCCTCGAACTCCACGTCGACCCCGAAGAGCTCACCCGCCGTACCGAAGGCTGGACGCCCAAGCAGCCCGCCATCACCAAAGGCGTCCTCGGCAAATACACCCGCCTCGTCCGCTCCGCCTCCGAAGGCGCCGTCTGCATCTGACCCGCCCCCGTCTGATGGGTAGGCCAGGCAGATGGTGGGTTGGCCCACCGGTAGGAGCCTGGCCAACCCACCATCCGATGGGTCTACCCACCAGATGGGAATCGACCGGAAGGCGCCAGGGGGTGGGATGGGCGTCTCGGATGGTGGGACGGGGTGGGCTCGAACTTGACCCCGGTGTGGTTCGCGGGCGAATAATGCCTACATGCGATCGATTCTCCTCGTACTTGTGCGGCGCGCCGACTGACGCGACCACTGAGTCGAGCGCGCCCCTTCAGCCAACCCGGCCGAGGGGGTTTTTTGTTGCACGGGCGACTATCTGAGACCCAGCGGAAGCCCCGCAACGGCCACCAGCGAAGATGAATCGATCGCCACAAGCCAAGCAAGGCACACGTGATCAGGATTGAGGGAAGGCACTCATGAGCGAGCAGCTGACCGGGGCACAGGCTCTGATCCGCGCACTGGAACATGCCGGAGTGGACACCGTGTTCGGCATCCCGGGCGGCGCGATCCTCCCGGCGTACGACCCGATGCTCGACTCGACCCAGATCCGGCACATCCTGGTACGCCACGAGCAGGGCGCCGGGCACGCGGCCCAGGGGTACGCGGCGGCTTCCGGCAAGGTGGGGGTCTGTATGGCGACCTCCGGCCCGGGGGCGACCAACCTGGTGACGCCGATCGCGGACGCGTACATGGACTCGGTCCCGCTGGTCGCGATCACCGGTCAGGTGGCGAGCGCGGCGATCGGGACGGACGCCTTCCAGGAGGCGGACATCCGCGGCATCACGATGCCGATCACCAAGCACAACTTCCTGGTCAACGACCCGAACGACATCGCCACCACGATCGCCGAGGCGTTCCACATCGCCTCCACCGGCCGGCCCGGCCCGGTGCTGGTCGACGTGACCAAGGACGCGATGCAGGCGAAGGTCGACTTCCACTGGCCGACCGAGCTGTCGCTGCCCGGGTACCGTCCGGTGACCCGCCCGCACCCCAAGCAGGTGCGTGAGGCGGCCCGGCTGATCACCGCCGCGGAGAAGCCGGTTCTGTACGTCGGTGGTGGTGTGATCCGCGCGCAGGCCGAGGCGGAGCTGAAGGACCTTGCCGAGCTGCTCGGCATTCCCGTGGTCACCACGCTGATGGCCCGGGGCGCGCTGCCCGACACGCACGAGCTGCACTTCGGGATGCCGGGGATGCACGGCTCGGTCTCCGCGGTCGGTGCACTGCAGCGTTCGGACCTGCTGATCACGCTCGGCGCGCGGTTCGACGACCGGGTGACCGGCAAGCTGGATTCGTTCGCCCCGGAGGCGAAGGTCATCCACGCCGACATCGACCCGGCCGAGATCGGCAAGAACCGTGCCGCCGACGTGCCGATCGTGGGTGACTGCAAGGAGGTCATCACCGACCTGATCGCCGCGCTCCGCACCGAGATCTCGACCAGCGGCCGGACCCCGTCGTACGACGCCTGGCGGAACCAGCTCGTGTCGGTCCGGGAGAAGTACCCGCTCGGGTACGACGAGCCGGAGGACGGGAGCCTGTCCCCGCAGTACGTGATTCAGCGGATCGGTCAGATCGCCGGCCCGGACACGATCTACACGGCCGGTGTCGGTCAGCACCAGATGTGGTCCGCGCACTACCTGCCGTTCGAGAAGCCGCGGCACTGGCTGAACTCCGGCGGCCTCGGCACCATGGGGTACTCGGTGCCGGCCGCGATGGGCGCCAAGGTGGCCCGGCCGGACAAGACCGTGTGGGCGATAGACGGTGACGGCTGCTTCCAGATGACCAACCAGGAGCTCGTCACCTGTGCGCTGGAGGGCATCCCGATCAAGGTTGCCGTGATCAACAACCAGTCGCTGGGCATGGTCCGGCAGTGGCAGACGCTGTTCTACGACAAGCGTTACTCCAACACCGACCTGCACTCGAACCGCATTCCCGACTTCGCCAAGCTGGCCGAGGCGATGGGTGGGGTCGGGCTGCGCTGCGCCGACAAGGCCTCGGTGGACGCGACGATCGACAAGGCGATGTCGGTGACCGACCAGCCGGTCGTCGTCGACTTCGTCGTCCACCGCGACGCGATGGTCTGGCCGATGGTCGCCGCCGGCGTCAGCAACGACGAGATCCAGATCGCCCGCGACATGGCGCCCAAGTGGGACTCGGAGGAGCTGTGATGACGAAGCACACGTTGAGCATTCTGGTCGAGAACAAGCACGGTGTGCTGGCCCGCGTCGCGGCGCTGATCTCGCGGCGGGGCTTCAACATCGATTCCCTCGCGGTCGGCCCGACCGAGCACCCGGAGGTGTCCCGGATGACCATCGCGGTCAGCGTGGACGAGCAGCCTTTGGAGCAGATCACCAAGCAGCTGAACAAGCTGGTGAACGTGATCAAGATCGTCGAACTCGAGCCCACGCAGACGGTTCAGCGCGAACTGCTGCTGGTGAAGGTGAAGGCCGACACCCTGACCAGGGGGCAGGTGCTGGAGACCGTCCAGCTGTTCCGTGCGAAGGTGGTGGACGTGGCACCGGACGCGATCACCATCGAGGCGACCGGCAATCCCGAGAAACTCGAGGCCATGCTCCGGGTGCTGGAACCCTTCGGCGTCCGCGAGCTGGTGCAGTCCGGCATGGTGGCGATCGGACGGGGCAGCCGCTCCATCTCCGACCGCACGCTCCGGCCGGTCCCGGTGCCGCCGCCGCACGTCCAGTCGGGGACCCCGACCGTGCAGGCCCAACCCCCACAGCGTCACCACCCGGTGCCGGCGCCGCCGCCGGGCCGCCCGGTCGCCCGCCAGAACTGAACGAGCGCCGTACCGACTTACCAACGCAACTACCAAGGAGAAGGCTCCCAGTGGCAGCAGAAATGTTCTACGACGACAACGCCGACCTGTCGGTGATCCAGGGCCGCCACGTGGCCGTTCTCGGCTACGGCTCGCAGGGCCACGCGCACGCGCTCTCGCTGCGCGACTCCGGCGTCGACGTCCGCGTCGGTCTGCCCGAGGGCTCGAAGAGCCGGGCGAAGGCCGAGGCCCAGGGCCTGCGCGTCGTCACCCCGGCCGAGGCCGTCGAAGAGGCCAACGTCATCGTCGTGCTGGCTCCGGACCCGGCCCAGCGCAAGCTGTACGCCGAGGCGATCGAGCCGAACCTGGTCGACGGCGACGCGCTCGTCTTCGGTCACGGCTTCAACATCCGGTTCGGCTACATCAAGCCGCCGGCCGGCGTCGACGTCTTCATGGTCGCCCCGAAGGGCCCCGGTCACCTGGTACGGCGTGAGTACACCGAGGGCCGTGGTGTCCCGGTGCTCGTCGCGGTCGAGCAGGACGCCTCCGGCAAGGCCTGGGACCTGGCGCTGTCGTACGCCAAGGGCATCGGCGGCCTGCGCGCCGGCGGCATCAAGACCACCTTCACCGAGGAGACCGAGACCGACCTGTTCGGTGAGCAGGCCGTCCTCTGCGGTGGTGTGTCGGCGCTGATTCAGGCCGGGTTCGAGACGCTGACCGAGGCCGGCTACCAGCCGGAGGTCGCGTACTTCGAGTGCCTGCACGAGCTCAAGCTGATCGTCGACCTGATCTACGAAGGCGGCATCGCCAAGCAGCGCTGGTCGGTCTCCGACACCGCCGAGTACGGCGACTACGTGTCCGGCCCGCGGATCATCGACGCGTCGGTGAAGGCGCGGATGAAGGAGGTCCTCGGCGACATCACCGACGGCACCTTCGCGGCCCGCTTCATCGCCGACCAGGACGCCGGTGCGCCGGAGTTCGCGGAATTCCGCAAGAAGAGCCAGGAGCACCCGATCGAGGCCGTGGGCAAGGAACTGCGCGGTCTGATGGCATGGGTCAAGTCGCACGACGACGACTACGTCGAGGGCTCGTCCGCCCGCTGATCCAGTAGTTGTGCAGGGCCCGGACCATTCAGGTGGATGGTCCGGGCCCTTGGCCGTCCCAGCTGGCAGAATCGGCCACGATCGGTCCAGTGACGGCGAGGAGGCAATGCGGTGGTGCACGACGGCAGGCAGGCGCCGCCGCGACCGCCCCGGCGGGTCCCCGCCGGCGCGCCCCCGCTCACCCAGTTGCAGCCGGCAGTCCGCCGTACGGCGCCTCCTCCGCGCCGCCCGTGGCTTTTCGGACGCTTCCTGGCCGGTCTCGTGGCCTTCCTGCTCGTTGTCGCGGGCGGTGCCGCCGCAGGCTGGTTCATCCGCCAGGACCGGCTGTCGATCGACACCGCCGCGGCCCTGACCGCTGCGAAGCCCAGTGTGGTCCGAGTGCTCGCGACAACCTGCAGCGGCACGGGTGAGGGCACAGGTGCGGTCGTCGGCACCGGGCTCGTCCTGACCGCTGCCATCGCGGTCCGGGAGGCGAAAGGCGTTGCGGTCATCCTGTCGGACGGCCTGGTCCGGCGTGCCAACGTTCTCCGCGTGGGGAACGGCGTGGCGCTGCTGCAGGTGATCAGTCTGCCGACCACGCCGCCCCTGACGCTGGCCACTGGAACCCCCGACCCGCAGACCGAGCGGGCGCTGATCGGCTACACCCAGTCCGGCGAGCTCACCGTGCAGCAGGTCGGATCGGTACGCCGTCCGCGCCCGCTGAGCGAGGTGATGAATCTCGGCAAGCTCGGCGGCCCGGTGGTCAGCAGGTCCGGTCAACTCGTCGGCATGGTCACCGGTGACAACCTGGCTGCGAGCCGGATCGCGCCGGCCGCGGAATTGCGCGGCTACGTCGCCCAGACCGACGGCGTACCGGATCTGGGCGGTCGCTGCGAGGAGTCGCGTGGCCCGGGCAGCGTGGTCACCCCGAAGCTGCAGGTCGCGGCTACCGCGCTCGCCACCGATGCCCAGAAGATGCTGGCCAACTACCTGACGCTGCAGAACCGGCACGATTTCGCCGGGGTCCGCGCGTACTACTCGACGCGGCTGGCGAACGCGCTGTCCGTGGCGCAGGACCGCTTGAGCCACCAGACGACGTACTTCTTCGACCCGGCGATCACCGAGGTCACCCAGAACGCCGACGGCAGCGTCAACGTGCGGATGGCGTACTCCGTCCTGTTCGCCCCGACGGCCCACAAGTCGGGCGGCCAGACCTGCAACCGGCTCGACATGCGGTACAAGCTGGAGCGGACCGGCCGGGTCCTGCGCCTGGACCAGTCCAAGCAGATGACCGCCGCGCGGCCCTGCGAATCGACCTGAGGTACGATCGAGTCAGCGGGCACAGCGCGGTGCTCTGAACCTTTACGAGCCCCTACCGCTTTCGCAGGAGACATCTCCCATGACTGATGTGACTCGTCCCGTCGTCCTGATCGCCGAAGAGCTGAGCCCGGCCACCGTCGAGGCGCTCGGACCCGATTTCGAGATCCGGCACGCGAACGGCGCCGACCGCGCCGAGCTGCTCCCCGCCATCGCCGACGTCGACGCGATCCTGATCCGCAGCGCCACCAAGGTGGACGCCGAGGCGCTGGCCGCGGCGAAGAAGCTGAAGGTCGTCGCCCGGGCCGGGGTCGGCCTGGACAACGTCGACGTGAAGGCCGCCACCCAGGCCGGGGTGATGGTCGTGAACGCGCCGACCTCCAACATCGTCAGCGCCGCCGAGCTCGCGGTCGCGCTGCTGCTGGCCGCCGCGCGCCGGGTCCCGGCCGCCGACCAGTCGCTGAAGAACGGCGAGTGGAAGCGCAGCAAGTACTCGGGTGTCGAGCTGTTCGAGAAGACCGTCGGCATCGTCGGCCTGGGCAAGATCGGCGTCCTGGTCGCGCAGCGGCTGGCCGCCTTCGGCATGAACGTGATCGCCTACGACCCGTACGTGCAGGCCGGCCGGGCCGCGCAGATGGGCGTCCGGCTCGCGTCGCTGGACGAGCTGCTGGCCGCGTCGGACTTCATCTCGGTGCACCTGCCGAAGACCCCGGAGACCATCGGCCTGATCGGTGACGAGCAGCTGCACAAGGTCAAGCCCGAGGTCATCATCGTGAACGCGGCCCGCGGCGGCATCGTCGACGAGACCGCGCTGTACTCGGCGCTCAAGGAGGGCCGGGTCGCCGCGGCCGGGCTGGACGTGTTCGCCAAGGAGCCGTGCACCGACTCGCCGCTGTTCGAGTTCGAGAACGTCGTCGCCACGCCGCACCTCGGCGCGTCGACCGACGAGGCGCAGGAGAAGGCCGGGATCGCGGTCGCCAAGTCGGTCCGCCTCGCCCTGTCGGGTGAGCTGGTTCCGGACGCCGTCAACGTCCAGGGCGGCGTGATCGCCGAGGACGTCCGGCCGGGGATCGCCCTGACCGAGAAGCTCGGCCGGATCTTCACCGCGCTGGCCGGTGGCGTCGCGCAGCAGCTCGACGTCGAGGTCCGCGGCGAGATCACGCAGTACGACGTCAAGGTGCTCGAGCTCGCCGCACTCAAGGGTGTCTTCGCCGACGTCGTCGAGGACAACGTCTCCTACGTGAACGCACCGCTGCTGGCGGCCGAGCGGGGCCTCGAGGTCCGGCTCGTCACCGACCACGAGAGCCCGGAGCACCGCAACCTGATCACGCTCCGCGGCACGCTCGCCGACGGCGCCCAGGTCTCGGTCAGCGGCACGCTGGTCGGCGTCCGGCAGTCGGAGCGGCTGGTCGAGGTCGACGGCTTCGACGTCGAGGTCGAGCTGGCCGCGCACCTGGCCTTCTTCACCTACGAGGACCGCCCGGGCATCGTCGGCCAGATCGGCCGGATCCTCGGCGAGGCCGACGTGAACATCGCCGGTATGCAGGTCAGCCGGGACCGCAAGGGCGGCAAGGCGCTGGTCGCGCTCTCGGTCGACTCGGCCGTCGCGCCCGCCGTACTGGACGACATCTCGTCGGTCGTCCAGGCCGACACTGCCCGCACTGTGGACCTTGACAACTGACTAGCATCCGCGGCTGTTTAACTGACTGTTAGCCAGCCACCCGCAGGCGCATGGTGGCTGGTCAGGGCCCGGACCCAAGTGTCCGGGCCCGACCTTTGTGCCCTAGTACGCCGGTACGCCGTTCGGGAACTGCGTGGTCGACTTCTCTGTCAGCGGTGGTGCGAACCCGTTGAGGGCCACCTTGCAGCCGACGTCGACGGACTTGATCGAGCAGTCCAGCAGATCGAGACGGGAGGCCTCGTCCCGGAAGCCGATCGCGAAGAAGGTGCGGTCGTCCTTCCACTGGGTCGGCACGATCAGCCCGTAGCCGGGGATCGTGACCGGCGACGTCTTGCCGCTCACGAGGTCGACCACGCCGACCTCGTCGGCCTCGTCGGTCATCAGGTAGCGCGCCTTGGGGGACAGGTTGGCGTGCCAGCCCGGGTAATGCGCCGGGTCGGCCGCGTTGACGTCCGGACCGACGCCCAGGTCGGTGTCGTCGCCGTTCGGGTGTGTCCAGACGACCTGCCCCGCTTCGGCGGCCAGCAGGAATTCCGGCGACGCCTTCGGCTTGAGCAGTTCGCCGACGCCGGTGGCGATCGTCCAGCGGTGCAGGCCGTCCGAGGCGCCGAAGTACGCGATGCCGTTGTCGATCGCGGCGACCCGCAGCGCCCGGTCCGCGGTGGGCGGGCCGGCCTTGTTACCGGTTGCCGTGCGCGCGAGCTCGCGCCCGGCCGCGACGTCGTACAGGACGAACTGCGGCACGGCCGGGCTCGTGTCGACCCAGCCGACGACTGCCTGGTCGGCGTCTGTGGCGAGCCGGTGATTCGTGCTGCCCTTGCCGATCTTGGTGGCCGCTTCGCCCGGGCTGACCCGGTAGACGCCGCCGTCGGCGCTGGTGAAGACGAAGGCCGCGTTGGTCTGCAGGAACGACGAGATCGCGACGGGGACCCGGATCACCTCGGAGCCGTAATAGATCTCCTTGCCGTCGGCCCAGGTTGCCCGCCGCTCGGCCAGCGGACCGCCGGCGGCGACCTTGCTGTCCGGGTCGCCGTTGACCTGCTGTACGACGGTCAGTCCGCCACCGACGATGGCGGCCGTCGCAGCCACCGCAGTGATCACCGTGGCCAGCCGGCGGCGCTTGATCCGGCGAGTGCCGTTCGCGGCGATCGCCGCCAGGTCGATGTTCGGGTCACCGATGGCCTCGGCCTCTTCGGTGAACGTGTCCTTCAGCAGACCGGTCATGCGGTCACCACCTTCTCCAGGAGCGGGAGCGCTTCGGGAGCGAGTCCGGCGCGCAGTTTCTTCAGGGCACGGGAGGCTTGGCTCTTCACGGTGCCCTCGCTGCAGCCGAGGATGGCCGCGGTCTCGGCCTGACTCAGATCCTCGTAGTACCGCAGCACCAGTACGGCGCGTTGCTGCGGCGGCAGCTTGCGCACCTCGGCCCAGAGCCAGATCCGGGCGGACGTGTCGTCAGCGCGCGCCGGTATGCCGGACGGCAGGTTGTCACTGGGTCGTTCGTGCCATGACCGGCGCCGGAACCAGCCGATCGCCGTATTGGTCATCACCTTGCGCGTGTAGGCCTCGGCGTTGGCCGAGTCGCGCAACTTGTTCCAGCGCACGTAGGTCTTGGTGAGGGACTCCTGGAGCAGGTCCTCGGCGAGACCCCGGTCGCCGATCAGCAGGTATGCGTAGCGGAACAGCGCCCGCTGTCTGCTGATCGTGAACTCCTCGAATTCACGATCGATGGCCATCTGTGTCCTCTCAGCACCCGGTGCCCTCCGCACCGGCTGCCCCCTTGACGCTTCGGGACGCCCGAAGTGTTGGCAAGGGTCTCCGAGAGATTCAGTGCCTGGTAGCGAGGAGGACGGCCGCGTCGGGGGCGACCATCACCTCGACGGTAGTGAAGCGGGAGTCCATCAACCACTCCTGGCGGAGCGTGTCGACGCGGCCCTCGTACATCGGCGGCCACACGGCGGACGGGGTGAAGTCGTCCAGGACGACGAAGCCGCCGGGCTCGACCACGTCGGCGATCACGTCGCGGGCCGAGAGCTTGGCCTCGCGCGCGTCGACGAAGAGCAGCGCGAACGGGCCGCGCTCGATCAGTGCGGTCCAGTCGGCCGAGACGACCTCGATGCGCTCGTCGTCGGCGAACAGCTCCGCCACCACCTTGGCCAGCTGCGGATCGCTCTCCGCGGTGACGATCTTGGTCCCCTCGCCGGCGCCGCTGCGCAGCCAGGCCGAACCGACACCGCAGCCGGTGCCGAGCTCGCCGAGCAGACCGGTCTTGGACGCGGCCAGGCTGGCCAGGAGCCGGCCGGTCTCGTTCCTGGTGGAGCTGACGAAGCCACGCCGTCCGGAGAGGCTGAGGGCCGCGGAAACCAGCGGCGGCAGTTCTGGAGGAGCACTCACCGGTTGAGAGTTGCACAGCTGCGGTCCAGTCCCCGCACTGAGATCTCACATAGCGGGATGGGATGCCCGCATGCTGGCGAAATAGTCGCATGCCAGAGTAAATTCGGACCCATCCTGCCGCCCATGTCCAACCGGGGAGAGTGCAGCATGTACGACATGTATCCAGCCAACTGGCCCGCGATCGACGCCCGCGAGCGGAAGGCGGCCCGTCGCCGCCGGCCCGCGCGCCCGGCCGCCGACGAGGTCAAGGCTGTCCAAGAGGCCATGAACCGCCGCGACAACGGGGGAGAACCCAAGAAGTGAGCGACAACAAGAACTTCACGCTGGCCGTCGTTCCCGGAGACGGGATCGGACCGGAGGTCACCACCGAGGCGCTCAAGGTCCTCGACGCGGTAGCCGCCCAGTACGGCGTGACGTTCGACCGGACCGAGTACGACCTGGGCGCGAAGCGCTGGCACGCCACCGGTGAGACCCTCCCGGATGCCGAGCTCGAGGAGATTCGCAAGCACGACGCGATCCTGCTCGGCGCGGTCGGCGACCCGAGCGTTCCGTCCGGTGTTCTCGAGCGCGGTCTGCTGCTCAAGCTGCGGTTCACCCTCGACCACTACGTGAACCTGCGGCCCTCGAAGATCTACCCGTCCGTCGGCTCCCCGCTGGCGAACCCGGGCGTCGTCGACTTCGTCGTCGTCCGCGAGGGCACCGAGGGCCCGTACGTCGGTAACGGTGGCGCACTCCGGGTCGGCACCCCGGCCGAGATCGCCACCGAGGTCTCCGTCAACACGGCGTACGGCGTGGAGCGCGTCGTACGGGACGCGTTTGCGCGGGCCCAGGCGCGGCCGCGCAAGAAGCTCACGCTCGTGCACAAGAACAACGTGCTCGTGCACGCCGGTCACCTGTGGACCCGGACCGTGGACGCGGTGAAGGCCGACTTCCCCGACATCACCGTCGACTACCTGCACGTGGACGCGGCGACCATCTTCCTGGTCACCGACCCGGCCCGGTTCGACGTGATCGTCACCGACAACCTGTTCGGCGACATCATCACCGACCTGGCCGCGGCGATCTCCGGCGGGATCGGGCTGGCCGCGAGCGGCAACATCAACCCGGACCGGACCGCGCCGAGCATGTTCGAGCCGGTGCACGGCTCCGCCCCGGACATCGCCGGCCAGCAGAAGGCCGACCCGACCGCGGCGATCCTGTCCGCGGCGCTGCTGCTCGAGCACCTCGGCCTGACCGAGGCCGCGGCCGCGATCGAGGCGGCCGTCACAGCCGACATCGAGGAGCGCACGGGGTCGGTCCGCACGACGGCCGAGATCGGCGACGCCATCGCCAAGCGTGCGGCGGGCTGAGTCTCGCATGACCAGTAGCGCTAGAGGTACGGTGCGGCTATGAGCGCCTTTGAGTTCATCGTTGAGCCGAACACCCACCCGGCGAGCGACGACCAGCGTGCCCGGACCATGGCGAACCCAGGTTTCGGGCAGTACTTCTCCGACCACATGGCGATCGCCACCTGGACGAAGAACGACGGCTGGCACGACGCACGGATCACCGCCTTCGGACCGCTGGAGCTGTCTCCCGCGACCTCGGTGTTCCACTACGCCCAGACCATTTTCGAGGGGATGAAGGCCTACCGTCATCCCGACGACTCGATCCACCTGTTCCGCCCCGAGGCCAACGCGGCCCGGTTCGCGAAGTCGGCCCGCCGGCTCGCGCTCCCGGAGCTGCCCGAGTCCGCGTTCCTGGACTCGATCAAGGCCCTCGTCGAGCTGGACCAGGCCTGGGTGCCCAGCGGTGGTGAAACCTCGTTGTACCTGCGCCCGTTCATGTTCGGATCGGACCCGTTCCTCGGCGTCCGCCCGTCCGCCCAGGTGACGTACTGCGCGATCGCGTCCCCGGCCGGGTCGTACTTCAGCGGCGGCGTGAAGCCGGTCCGGATCTGGCTGAGCGAGGAGTACACCCGGGCAGCCCCCGGTGGCACCGGCGCGGCCAAGACCGGCGGCAACTACGCCGCGTCGCTGCTGGCCCAGGCCGAGGCGATCGAGAACGGCTGCGACCAGGTCGCCTTCCTCGACGCGATCGAGAAGAAGTGGGTCGAAGAGCTCGGCGGGATGAACCTGTACTTCGTCCTCGACGACAACTCGGTCGTCACCCCGGAGCTGTCCGGCACCATCCTCGAGGGCGTCACCCGGGACTCGATCCTGAAGCTCGTCACCGACCTCGGCCACCCGGTCACCGAGCGGAAGATCTCTGTCGACGAGTGGCGCGACGGCGCCGCCTCCGGCCGGATCCGCGAGGTCTTCGCCTGCGGTACCGCCGCGGTGATCACCCCGGTCGCCTCCCTGAAGTGGAAGGACGGCGAGGTCCAGGTAGCCGACGGCAACGGTGGCGAGGTCACCGCAGCCGTCCGCAGCGCCCTCCTGGACGTTCAGTACGGGCGCGCCGCCGACCCCCACAACTGGATGACCAAGGTCTGCTAGCCCTTCGCTGTGGAGCTCGCGGCACCGCAAATAGCTGCCGCGAGCAACCACAGGCCGATGACCACCACGAGCGCGCCGGTCCACTCAACCTCGGTGTCACCCCTGGACTCCGGCCGGCTCACCACGATCACAAACGTCGTCACCGCACCGGCAAGCGAAACCAGGATGCCGGTCACAGACGCGGCCCGCACGAACAGCAGCGTGACCGCGAGCAGGATGTAGACGATCACCGGAACAGGCCCCAACGCGCCCTTCTCAACCGTCTCACCCGCGCCCGCAAACAACGAGATCCCGCTGTGGGTGCTGACCACATGCGGCATCGGGTTGTCCCCGGCAACGACATACCAAGTCGGGGCGAGCAACGCGAGAAGCGCGACCGCGTTGCCGAACAACATCAGCCGGAACCGAAGCTGATGCAACTCCCCACCCGGCCGAAAGAGCGCCGTACGAACCTCGTTCTCAAACGCCTCACGCTGCGCTTCGTCACTCATGGCAACACGGTAGTGGCTGTCAGGCGTCTTTCCAGGCAAGGAAACCGATGACGGCGACGATCGCCCACAGGCCAAGGGCAACGACAGGCGCGCCGGTCCAGTCCGAGTCGGCCGACAGGATCAGGAGCGTGGTCACCAGCCCGCCGATGCCGCTGAAGATCACCGCGCTCGGCTTCGAGCGGACGAGCACGATCAGGGCCATCACCAGGTACAACACCACCAGGATCGAGACGAGACGGTGAAGGCCATCAGGCGGTACTTGAGCTGGCTGGTCTGGTCGCTCATCGTTTCCTTCCCCAGGCGGTCGAGGCTTCTGCCGCGATTCACAGGATCCTCTCAGGGCTTCCGGGCCGTTCGCCCAGGGTTCGCCAGATAGGGTCGGACGGCATGAGTAGCCTTCCGGACGATGTCCAGGCGTATTACACGGACCTCGCTCAGCGGCGGGACTGGTCTTACGAGACCATGATCGCGGTGCGGACGACGGTGGAGCTGATCCGGGAGCTGGATCGTGGGACGGCGCCGCGGACGTACGGCGCGTTGGCGGGTGACGACGGGACGGACTGGCTGTTCGAGGCGGTGTGGCACGAGCGGGAGTGGGTTGTCGTGCGGCAGCTCGGCGCTGCGGAGGACGGGGAGATCACGCGGTACTGGTGGCAGCGGCTCGAGGACGACGAGGGGATGCTCGTCGACAAGGCGCTCGATCGGGATGCCTGGGGGCTGCGGGAGCTGTCCCGCGAGGACTTCTACACCGCGTGGGACGATCCGGGCTGGAGCCTGACCGGCTGAACTATCGGCTACTCCTCAGTACTGGAACGCGTACCGGATGTTCGTGATGCGAGACAGTTCCGCCAGTGGGTGGACTTTGTGTGGCAGACTGCCAAACGTCATGAACAACCACCGGGTGATTATTACCTAGGCGCGCTCAGCCGGCAGTACCTGAGCGCGCGGACCTCTCGCACCTTGCGGGAGGTTTTTTGTTTGCCCGATGAAGTCTCGCCAGCCGCACCGGAAGGCCTCGATCATGAGCATCTCCGACGAGTTCCACGTCTACGACACGACCCTGCGCGACGGTGCGCAGCAGGAGGGGCTCGCGCTGTCGGTGGCCGACAAGATCGCCATTGCGCAGCACCTGGATGACCTGGGCGTCGGATTCATCGAGGGCGGCTGGCCGGGCGCCGTACCGAAGGACACCGAGTTCTTCCAGCGGGCGCGCACCGAGCTGGACCTGCGGAACGCGACCTTCGCCGCGTTCGGTGCGACCTGCAAGCCGCAGACCGCGGCGGCCGACGACCCACAGGTCTCGGCGCTGCGTGAGTCCGGGGCCTCGGTCGTCACACTCGTTGCCAAGAGCCACGATGCGCATGTCGAGCGGGCGTTGCGGACCACGCTCGACGAGAACCTGCGGATGGTTGCCGACACCATCAAGCACCTGCGTGAGCACGGGCAGCGGGTCTTCCTCGACACCGAGCACTTCTTCGACGGGTACCGCGCCAACCGCGCCTACGCGCTCGAAGTAGTACGAGTATCGGCCGAGGCCGGCGCCGACGTGGTCGCGCTCTGCGACACCAACGGCGGGACGCTGCCCCGCGAACTGCAGGACATCGTCCGCGACGTACTCGAGAGCACCGGGGCGCGGCTCGGGATCCACGCCCACAACGACGGCGGCTGCGCGGTGGCGAACTCGATCGCCGCCGTCGAGGCCGGCGTCACGCACGTCCAGGGCACGATCAACGGGTACGGCGAACGCACCGGCAACGCCGACCTGCTCGCGGTCGTGGCCAACCTCGAACTCAAGCGCGGGATGGAACTGCTGCCGGCCGGTCACCTGGCCGACTCGTTCCGGATCGCGCACGCGATCGCCGAAGTGACGAACGTGCCGCCGTCGACCCGGCAGCCGTACGTCGGCCTGTCCGCCTTCGCCCACAAGGCGGGGCTGCACGCCAGCGCGATCAAGGTCGACCCGGACCTCTACCAGCACACGGATCCGGCCCTGGTCGGCAACGACATGCGGATGCTCGTCTCGGAGATGGCCGGCCGGGCCAGCGTCGAGCTCAAGGGCCGCGAGCTCGGTTTCGATCTCGGCAACGACCGGGAGCTCGTCAGCCGGGTCGCCGATCGGGTGAAGGAGATGGAGGCGCGCGGCTACACCTTCGAGTCGGCCGATGCGTCGTTCTCGCTGCTGCTCACCGAAGAGGTGACGGGGAAGCGGGCGTCGTTCTTCGACGTCGAGTCCTGGCGGGTCATCACCGAATCCCGCGCCGACGGCGAGGCGGTCTCGGAGTCGACGGTGAAGCTGGTCGCCGGGGGAGAGCGGGAGATCGTCACCGGTGAAGGCAACGGCCCGGTGAACGCGCTCGACCATGCGCTGCGGACGGCGATCGAGCGGGCCTACCCGGTGGTGAACAAGTTCGAGCTCGTCGACTACAAGGTCCGCATCCTCGACCAGGGCCACGGGACCGATGCCGTCATCAGAGTCCTCATCCAAACCGCGGACGGCGAAGGATCCTGGGTCACCGTAGGAGTCGGCCACAACATCGTCGAGGCCAGCTGGGAGGCCCTCGTCGACGGCTTCACCTTCGGCCTCCTGCGCCACAAGGAGGAAGCCCGATGACCACCGTCCTCGAAGCCCCCGTCGTCGCCCCGGCTGTCACCACGACCTTCACCGCCGAGATCGTCGAAACCGAGGGCATGTTCGCGCGCATCGCCGTACTGCTCAACCCGTACGACGTCCGCCGCCTCGCACTCTGCCTTGAGTCGAGCACGCTGGAGATCGTCGTCGCCGGCACTGGCTTCGACGCCGGCCGGGTCGCCGCCCGCCTCGAGAAGGTGATCGGCGTCCTGGAGGTCACCGTCAGCTGAGTTTTGCCAAGAAGGTTTACTAATCGTTGTCTCCTGGGTAGCTTCGTGAGCGCGCCCCAACCGCCCCCAGGAGGCTGCCATGACTCGACTACGCCCACTTCTCGTCACTGTCGCCCTGAGCCTGATCGCGAGTACCGCCGTACTGTTCGCCGCCCCGCCGAGCACAGCGGCGCCGGCCGCCTTCAAACATCCCGGTGTGCTCGTCAACAAAGCGCAACTCGACTTCGCCCGCCAGCAGGTTCAGTCCGGCGCCCAGCCGCAGACGGCGGCGTACAACGCGATGAAGAGCAGCTCGTACGGCGCTCTGTCGTACACCCCGAAACCTCGCGCGATCGTCGAATGCGGTTCGAACTCGAACCCGAACAACGGCTGTTCCGACGAACGCAACGACGCGCTCGCGGCGTACACGCACGCGTTGCTCTGGTACTTCACCAACGACGACCGCTACGCCAAGAAGGCGATCCAGATCATGGACGCGTGGTCCGCCGTACTGCAGGACCACACCAACTCGAACGCACCCCTGCAGACCGGCTGGTCCGGCGCGTCGTTCTCGCGAACCGGTGAACTGATCAAACACACGTACGGCGGCTCGTGGGCCCAGCGAGCGCGGTTCGAGAACATGCTGCGCACCGTGTATCTGCCCGAGGTCCGCAACGGCGCCGGCTGCAAGAACGGCAACTGGGAACTGATCATGACCGACGCCGCGATCGGAATCGCGGTCTTCCTCGACGACAAGGCCGCGTTCGACAAGGCGGTCAGCATCTGGCGCGGCCGGCTGCCCGGTTACGTCTACCAGACCACGGACGGCGCCTGGCCGAAGGCTCCGTCCACCTGCGGTTCGAAGGACACCCGCGAGGAGATCGTCGCCTACTGGCAAGGCCAGTCCACGTTCTCGAACGGCCTCGCCCAAGAGACCTGCCGCGACTTCGGCCACACCGGCTGGGGACTCACCGCCGCCACCCACGTCGCCGAAACCGCCTGGCACCAAGGCGTCAACCTGTACGGCGAAGCCGGCAAACGACTCACCGACGGCTACTACTTCCACACCCGCTACGAAACCGGCACCGCCGTACCGTCCAACCTCTGCGGCGGAACCGTGAAGCTCGGCCTAGGCGCAGTCAGCGAAATCGTCTACAACCACTACCACAACCGCCTCGGCCAGCAGATGCCCACCACGCTCGCCTACACCGAGTCCAAACGCCCAGCCGGCGCCAACTACTTCTTCGCCTGGGAAACCCTCACCCACGCCAACAACCCCCGCTAACCCCATCCGAACCGCGGAGTGAATCGCCCACCTTGGGCCCCCACCAACCATCCACAACCCCCCTCGGTGGCTGAGGGGTGCTCAAGGTGGTTTCGACGCGGGACCTTGGGCACGGATCAGTCATTTAGGCGGCGCTTGAATGGTTGAGCGGTGCTCAAGGTGTGGGGGGTGGGAACGGCGAACCGCCGCCGCCTGACGGGGAGTCGGGCGACGGCGGTTCGGTTGTGCGTGCTGGCTAGTCCCAGCTGAGGCCGCTGGAGGACTGGTATTCGATGACTCGGGTCTCGAAGAAGTTCTTTTCCTTCTTGAGGTCCATGACTTCGGACATCCAGCCGAACGGGTTGCGGGTCTCGCCGAAGATCGGGGCGATGCCGATCTGTTCGGCGCGGCGGTCGGTGATGAAGTGCATGTACTGCTCGCAGAGGTCAGCGGTCAGGCCGAGCATGCCGTTGGGCATCGTGGAGCGGCCGTAGGCGACCTCGAGTTCGCAGGCCTCGGTGAGCATCTGGCGGACCTCGGCCTGGAAGGCTTCGGTCCACAGGTGCGGGTTCTCCTGCTTGATCTGGTTGATGCAGTCGATGCCGAAGTTCAGGTGGATCGACTCGTCGCGCAGGATGTACTGGTACTGCTCGGCGATGCCGACCATCTTGTTCCGGCGGCCGAGCGACAGGATCTGCGCGAAGCCGGTGTAGAACCACATACCTTCGAAGACCACGTAGAACGCGATCAGGTCGCGCAGGAACGCGGTGTCGGACTCCGGCGTACCGGTCTTGAAGTCTGGGTCCTCCAGGTGCTGGGTGTACTTCAGGGCCCAGGCGTCCTTGTCGGAGATCGACGGCACCTCGCGGTACATGTTGAACAGCTCGCCCTCGTCGAGACCGAGCGACGTACAGATGTACTGGAAGGTGTGCGTGTGCACGGCCTCCTCGAACGCCTGGCGCAGCAGGTACTGCCGGCACTCGGGGTTGGTGAGCTGGCGGTAGACGGCCAGGACGATGTTGTTCGCGACCAGGGACTCCGCGGTGGCGAAGAAGCCGAGGTTGCGCTTCAGCATCAGCCGCTCGTCGTCGGTGAGGCCGTCCTTGCTCTTCCACAGCGAGATGTCGGCCTGCATGGAGACCTCGGTCGGCATCCAGTGGTTGTTGCAGCCGGCCAGATACTTCTCCCAGGCCCACTTGTACTTCAACGGGAGCAGTTGGTTCACGTCGGCCCGCGCGTTGATCATCGCCTTGTCGGAGACGTCGATGCGGGAGGCGCCGACGGCGATCGAGCCAAGTCCGGTCGCGTTGTCGGTGGTCGTCACTGGCAGGCCTCGCAGTCAGGGTCTTCGAGGGAGCAGACTGCTCCGGTTGGTTCGGGCAGTGGAGCGTTGTCGATCGCCGACGGTGCGGTGACCGGCACTGCCGTCGGCACGGTGGCGGAGACGGCGTTCAGCTTGCCGTCGGTGCCCTTCAGTGTCGACTTCTCCACATGGGTCTTCGACTGCGAACGCAGGTAGTACGTCGTCTTCAGCCCGTAGCGCCACGCGTTCCGGTAGAGCTCGTCGAGCGCCTTGCCGGACGGAGAAGCCATGTACAGGTTGAGCGACTGCGCCTGGTCGATCCACTTCTGCCGGCGCGACGCGGCCTTGATCAGCCACAGCGGCTCGATCTCGAACGCGGTCGCGTACAGCTCGCGGAGGTCGGCCGGGACCCGGTCGATGTTCTCCAGGATGCCGTCGTGGTACTTGAGGTCGGAGACCATCACCTGGTCCCACAGACCGCGTGCCTTCAGATCGTTGACCAGGTACGGGTTGGCGACGGTGAACTCACCGGACATGTTCGACTTCACGAACAGGTTGCTGTACGCCGGTTCGATCGACTGGCTGACCCCGCAGATGTTGGAGATCGTCGCGGTCGGCGCGATCGCCATCACGTTGGAGTTCCGCATGCCGTCGCGCAGCACCTTGGTCCGCAGGGCATCCCAGTCGAGCGTCTTGGCGTCGTCGAGGATCACGTCACCGTTGCGGGCCGACCGCAGCAGCTCCAGCGAGTCGATCGGCAACACACCCTGGCTCCACAGCGAACCGTCGTACGTCGAGTAGCGGCCGCGCTCGGCGGCGAGATCGCTGGACGCCTCGATCGCGTGGTAGCTGATGGCTTCCATCGAGCTGTCGGCGAACGCGACGGCCGCGTCCGACGAGTACGGGATGCGCAGTGAGAAGAGCGCGTCCGCGAAACCCATCAGGCCGAGGCCGACCGGGCGGTGCCGCTGGTTGGCGCGCTCCGACTCCGGCGTCGTGTAGAAGTTCACGTCGATGACGTTGTCGAGCATCCGGACCGCGGTCTTCACCGTGTCGCGGAGCAGGTCGGCGTCGAGGCCCGTCTCGGTCAGGTGCGCGACCAGGTTGACCGAACCCAGGTTGCAGACCGCGGTCTCGTCGACCGTCGTGTTCAGCGTGATCTCGGTGCACAGGTTCGACGAGTGGACGACACCGTTGTGCTGCTGCGGCGAGCGCAGATTGCACGGGTCCTTGAAGGTGATCCACGGGTGGCCGGTCTCGAACAGCACAGTCAGCATCCGGCGCCACAGGTCGAGCGCGCGGACCCGGCGGAACATCCGGATCTCACCGCGGTCGGCGGCCGCCTCGTACTTCTCGTACGCCGTCTTGAACGCCGCGCCGAACAGATCGTGCAGATCCGGCACCTCGTCCGGCGAGAACAGCGTCCACTGACCGTCCGCCTCGACCCGCTGCAGGAACAGGTCCGGCACCCAGTTGGCCGTGTTCATGTCGTGCGTCCGGCGACGCTCGTCACCGGTGTTCTTGCGCAGATCGAGGAACTCCTCGATATCCATATGCCAGGTCTCGAGATACGCGCACACCGCGCCCTTCCGCCGGCCGCCTTGGTTCACTGCTACGGCCGTGTCGTTCGCGACCTTCAGGAACGGTACGACGCCTTGCGATTCACCGTTGGTGCCGCGGATCTTGGCGCCGATTCCGCGGACCGGGGTCCAGTCGTTGCCCAGGCCGCCGGAGTACTTGGCGAGCAGGGCGTTGTTGCGGATCCCGGCGAAGATGCCGGCCAGGTCGTCGTCCACCGTGGTGAGGAAGCACGAGCTCAGCTGCGGTCGCGTCGTACCGGAGTTGAACAGGGTCGGGGTCGACGACATGAAGCGGAACGAGCTGAGCAGTTCGTAGAACTGGATCGCGCGGCCCTCGCGGTCCTCCTCGCGCAGTGCCATCCCCATCGCGACCCGCAGGAAGAACGCCTGCGGCAGCTCGAACCGGGTCTTGTCGATGTGCAGCAGGTAGCGGTCGTACAGCGTCTGCAGACCGAGGAAGGCGAAGTCCAGGTCGCGCTCAGGGCGGATTGCCGCGGACAGCCGGTCCAGGTCGAAGGTGGCCAGCTCGGGGTCGAGCAGCCCGGCCTCGATCCCGGTCGCGATGTAGCGCGGGAAGTATTCGGCGTACGCCGTGGCCATGTCGGCCTGGCTGGCCTGCCGCGGCTCGCCGTGTACTCGGCCGAGCGCCTCGCGGCGGATCTGGTCCAGCAGTAGGCGGGACGCGGCATAGCTGTACTGCGGCTCGGTCTCGACGTACGACCGGGCCGCCATCACGAGAGCCAGCTCGACCTCGTGCTGGGCGATCCCGTCGTAACAGGACCCGATCGTCTCGTTCAGGATCTGCTCGGGGTCGACGGAGTCCAGCCCGGCGGCGGCCTCGGCGACGATCACGCGCAGCCGGTCGACGTCGAGCG
The DNA here is from genome assembly GCF_042674205.1 of Kribbella sp. NPDC056951. Lineage (NCBI taxonomy): Bacteria > Bacillati > Actinomycetota > Actinomycetes > Propionibacteriales > Kribbellaceae > Kribbella > Kribbella sp. NPDC056951. The sequence continues at coordinate 209,636 of NZ_JBHUQZ010000006.1, read as the reverse complement.
GAACGCGGGTCCCGTCGGCCTGGCGGACCGACACGACCGGCTTGGTGGTGGCCAGCTCAGCCGGGTCGGCAGGGGTGCGGGCCTTGGTCCGCTCCTCGCGGTACAGCACGTAGGCCCGGGCGACCTGATGCTCTCCCGCGCGCATCAGAGCCAGCTCGACCTGGTCCTGGATGTCCTCGACCTGGACGCTACGCCGCGCGTCACCGCGACTGGTCAGGGCCTCGACGACCCGGCCGGTCAGGTCGGTGACCAGGTCGCGGACCCGGTGGGTGGCGCCGGCGTCGTTACCCTCGACGGCCAGGAACGCCTTCGTGACGGCGACCGAGATCTTGGTCGCGTCGAACACAGTGTTACTGCCGTCGCGGCGGACGACGGTCAGTTGGTTCCCGTGGCCGGCCTCGTCGGCCGCCGATCGGGATGTGGAAGCGATGGTCACAGAAGCTCTTCTCTCCCTACGCGTGCGAAGGACCGCGACCAGAAGGCATGAGCGCATGACGGGACGGACAGCACCGGCCGGAAAACTGTCGTCTCGCCCTGCGACCCACCCTCGAGGTCTCGGACCGCGCGCACCGGCGGTGCACGCGCCGGCGACAGGTATCCGGACTCGCGGCCGCCCCACTACGACAGGACGTCCGCTCACCGTTGCGGGGCAGCTCCGGACTCGCACCGGATTCCCCTGACCGCCAGCTCGACAGACTTTAGGGCAGCCGCTAGATCTAGTGGTAGCGACACGCCGCATGTCGCACATGTTGTGGTCCTCACGCCGTGACGCCATACAGATCCTGTAACGTCATGATCTCTGATCCGTGATGGATGAGCTCGCGATTGAGCCGTAACACCACGTGCCCGAACGGCTCCTCGGCATCCAGTGCCGTCGCCTGACTGAGCCCCACCGTGGCCACCTGCTCCTCCGGCAACGACGCGATCCCGTCCTGCCAGGCCTCCACCCAATGCGTCAGCCAGGCGACCGCATCCCGCGCGTTCCCGTGCAACGTGATGTCGCCTCGCCCCTGCTCCTTGGGTCCGAACGTCCACTCCCACCGCTCGAAGAACGTCTCGGTCAGATGCGCGATCAACCACGCGATCGTCCGCGGCCCCCGATGATCAGGCTCGTCCGGCCACTGCGCCACCCACTCGCCGGACCCCAATGACCGATAGTGACTCGGATAGTGCCGCCGTACGACGGTCAGTGCCGCATCGCCCGGCTGCCAGAAGTACTGCTCGTCCGTCAACTGTGCCAGCCGCGCGGACAGCACCATCCAGCTGAACCCCAACTGCCCTCGCACCATCGCCATGGCGGAGGGCTGCTGCAAGATGTCCCACTCGAACATGTGTTCGAATGTAACAGACCTACACGGTGATTTGCGAGCCCACGATGACGACCTGTTCGCGGGGGAGGTGGAAGTACTCGGCGGCGTCGGCGGTGATCGCGGTGGTGGCGAGGAAGATGCGTTTGCGCCAGCGGGGCATGCCGCTGGTGTCGCCGAGTTTGAGCTCGATGGCGGAGAGGAAGTAGGAGGTGTCGTCGGGGTCGACGGTGAGTTCGGTGCTCTGGGCGGCGGCGCGTTCGAGGATCTCGGGGACGTTGGCGGACTCGACGTAGCCGAGGCGGGCGGTGACGTGGATGATGCCGTCGTCGGTGTAGCCGAGGTCGTCGACCAGGATGCGCTCGGGTTCGGGGACGTGCGGGACGGTGACGGTCTCGATCGAGAGGATGACCACGTTCTTGTGCAGGACGTGGTTGTGCTCGACGTTGGCGCGCATCGCCAGCGGGACGGTGGTGTTGCCGCGGTTCAGGAAGACCGCCGTACCGTCGACGCGGGTGATCGGGCGCTCGTGCAGGGTGTCGATGAACTCGCGCAGTTGGCCCTCTTCGCGTTCGCGCTTGGCGGTGACGAGTTGGCGGCCTTGCTGCCAGGTGGTCAGGACGAGGAAGACGCTGACCGCGATCAGCAGCGGCAGCCAGGCGCCGTGCACGAATTTGGTCAGGTTCGCGCCCAGGAAGAGCAGCTCGACCGTGAGGAAGATGGCGGCGCCGAGGAGGACCAGCCACAACGGCTTCTGCCACTGCTTCCGGACGATGTAGAAGAACAGCAGCGAGTTGATGACGATCGTGCCGGTGACCGCCATCCCGAAGGCGAAGGCCAGTGCGGCCGAGGTCTCGAACGCGAAGACGAGAGTCAGTACGGCGATCATCAGCGCCCAGTTGACCCACGGGACGTAGATCTGGCCGGCCGTCTCGGTCGAGGTGTACTGGATCCGCAGCCGCGGCAGGTAGCCGAGCTGGACGGCCTGGTGGGCGACCGAGAACGCGCCGGTGATGACCGCCTGGGAGGCGATCACGGTCGCGGCCGTCGCCAGGATCACCATCGGGATCCGGCCCCACTCGGGGACCAGCAGGAAGAACGGGCTGGTGAATCCGTTCGGGTCCTCCAGCACCAGCGCGCCCTGGCCGAGATAGCTCAGGATGCAGGCCGGGAAGACGAGGAACAGCCAGGCCCGCGTGATCGGCTGACGGCCGAAGTGCGCGAGGTCGGCGTACAGGGCCTCGGCGCCGGTGATCGCCAGTACGACGGCCGCGAGCGCGAAGAACGCGGTCCCGAAATGCCCGGTCAGGAAGCCGATCGCGTACGTCGGCGAGAGCGCCTTGAGGATGCTCGGGTGGTCGAGGATGCCGCCGATCCCGCAGACCGCGATCGCCGCGAACCAGACGATCATGATCGGACCGAACGAGCGGCCGATCCGGCCGCTGCCGTGCTTCTGCACGCTGAACAGGCCGATGATGATGACCGCGGTGATCGGTACCACCCAGGCGTCCAGGCCGGGCTGGATCACTTTGACGCCCTCGACCGCGGACAGTACCGAGATGGCCGGGGTGATCATCGAGTCGCCGAAGAACAGTGACGCGCCGAAGATGCCGAGCCCGGCGAGGAGAACCGTCGTACGGCGCCCGCTCGTCCGGGGGATGTTCTGGATCAGGGTGATCATCGCCAGGATGCCGCCCTCGCCCTGGTTGTCGGCGCGCAGTACCAGCAGCACGTACTTGATCGTCACGATCAGCGTGACCGCCCAGAAGATCAGCGAGATGATCCCGTAGACGTTCTGGGTGGCGGTCTCCACCGGGTGCGGATCACCCGGGTTGAAGATCGTCTGGATCGTGTAGATCGGACTGGTCCCGATGTCGCCGAAGACGACGCCGAGGGCGCCGATCATCAAAGCGGCCTTGGCCGGGGTCCGTGCCCCTGTCGTCTGGCTCGTCACGGATTGCATTGAATCACGCGCCCGGTGCGCGGGTGCGTCAGCGCTTCTGCGGACCCCGGATCGCCACGAAGATGAGCGAGACGCCGAACGCGGCCACGATCGGGCCGACGATGGCCCACAGCGAACTCCCGGTCATCGAGCTGCCCTTGAGATAACCCAGTCCCTGCAACGCCCAGACGGCGCCGAGCGCGGTCAGCAGCACACCGAAGGCAATCGCGACGATCTTTCCCATGAGCGGGAGGTTAGTCGAGAAGTTCGTTGCACAGGGCGACGAGTTGCTCGCGGAGCGGGCGGGCGCGCTCCGCGAAGGTGCGCTGGGCGGCGGCGTACTCGGCCTTGCCGGCGGCCGTTTCGATCCGGACCGGGTCATAACCCAGCGGTGCCAGGTCATAGGGCGAGGCGCGCATATCGAGCGTCCGGATGTCGCGGGCAAGCTCGAAACAGTCCAGGACGAGTGCGCTCGGGGTGAACGGCGCGAGCTTGGTCGCCCACTTGTAGAGGTCCATGTTGGCGTGCAGACAGCCGCCCTGCTCGAGCTGCGGCTGGGCCTCGCGGGTCGGCTGCAGGACGTTCAGCGGCCGGGCCGCGTCGGTGAAGAAGCGGAACGCGTCGAAGTGCGAACACCCGATCTTGTGCGACTCGACCACCTCATCGGTGCCCTCGGCCCCCAACCGCAACGGCCACTTCTGATGCCGTACGGCGTCCGTCCGGTACACCATCGCCCATTCGTGCAACCCGAAACACCCGAACTGCGGTTGCCGATCGAGGGTGGACGCGAGGAGACCGCGGATCCACCTGATGCTGTCGGTACGGCGCTCGATCTCGGCCGGATGGAGTTGCGCGGCGCCGTCCACAACCACGTAGCCACGGCGTTCGGCGTACTCGGGGGCGTCGAGCAGGCGGACGCCAGGGCCGGGATGCCACAGGCGGAGCTGGGCCGGCCGCGCGGAGTAGTAGGTGAAGAGGAAGTCCTCGACCGGATGTGGTTCACGGCGCTGTCGCCGGGCGAGGTGATCCGCAAGGAGCGCATCAACCCGGGAAGTGTGCGCACGGTGCAAGAGCTCCCACTCGGCGCGGGGGAGAGGGACCGCGTGCGGCGGCGCAATGCGCGGATCGGAGATGGTCACAGGTTCAGTTCGTAGGCGTAGAGGTCGATGCCGGCGACGGGGGACCAGTCGCGGTCGGGGAGGCGCTGGAAGCCGAGGCGTTCGTACAGGCGGTGTGCTGTCTTCATGTAGACCGCAGTGCTGAGCACGATGCGGGGGAGGCCGAGCTCGCGGGTGCGTTCTATACAGTGCGTGGTCAGGGCGCTCCCAATCCCCAGTCCACGGGCGCGTCCGGCGACTCCGAGCATCCGGAACTCGCCTTCGTGATCCAGCCCGATCTCGCGGTAGACCGAGCCGGGCGGGCAGTAGGTGACGGTGCCGAGAAGCCCGGACGCGTCGACCGCGACCCACACCTCGGCCTTGGCGGCGCGGTCGGCGGCAGCACGTAGCGTCATCGCGTACTCACCGCGGACGAAACCGTCGTGTGAGTACGCGTCCACGGTCAGGTCGCCGACGGCGTCGTACTCGTCCGGCCGGGCCTGGCGGATCTCCCAAGTCACCGCACCACTGTCTCATTCCAGTGCGACGGTAGGCTCGGCCCGTGCGTATCGCCAGATTCTCCGTCGACGACGAACCGAAGTACGGCGTCGTCGAGACCGACGACCCCGAAGGCCTCAGCGGCACTGTCGCCGTGCTCGACTCCGACCCGCTCTACCGGCCGGTCCAGTTCACCGGGGAGAAGCTGCAGCTGGCCGACGTCCGGCTGCTGGCCCCGGTGATCCCGCGCAGCAAGGTGGTCTGTGTCGGCCGCAACTACGCCGCGCACGCCGCCGAGCTGGGCAACGAGGTGCCGAAGGAGCCGATGATCTTCCTGAAGCCGAACACCTCGGTGGTCGGCCCGCTGGACGGCATCGTCTACCCCGAGCAGACCAACGACCTGCAGTTCGAGGGTGAGCTGGCGATCGTGATCGGCCGGATCTGCCGGGACCTGCCCAAGGAGCGCGCCGAGGAAGTGATCTTCGGCTACACGATCGCGAACGACGTGACCGCGCGCGACCTGCAGAAGTCCGACGGGCAGTGGGCCCGGGCCAAGGGCTACGACACGTTCTGCCCGCTCGGCCCGTGGATCCAGACCGACCTCGACGTGGCGGATCTGCGGGTGACCACAACCCTGAACGGCGAGACCAAGCAGGACGGGCGGACGTCGCAGTTCATCTTCGACATCCCGACCGTACTGGCCTACATCACCTCGTTCACCACGCTGCTGCCCGGCGACGTCGTACTGACCGGGACGCCGGCCGGCGTCGGCCCTATGCTGCCCGGCGACTCGGTCGCGGTCACCGTCGAGGGCCTCGGCACTCTGACGAACAGGGTGATCGTGCGTGACTGAGCAGCCCGCTCGCGACGACTCCGGCGTCCTGGCTGGCTTAGCTCCGGCCGACGTCCGGGTGCGGTTCCCACCGTCCCCGACCGGCCTGCTCACCGTTGGCAACATCCGCAGTGCCTTGTTCAACTGGGCCTTCGCCCGGCACTACGGCGGCACGCTCGTGCTGCGGATCGAGGACACCGACCAGGCCCGGAACACGCCCGAGGCGCTCGACTACACCCTCGACGCGCTGCGCTGGCTGGGCCTGACCTGGGACGAGGGCCCCGAGGCCGGTGGCGACCACGGCCCGTACCTGCAGTCCGAGCGGATGCAGATCTACTCCGACATCGTCGGCAAGCTGATGGTCACCGGTAAGGCGTACCACTGCTACTGCTCGCAGGAGGAGCTCGACGACCGCCGCGAGACCGCGCGCTCGGCCGGACAACCCAGCGGGTACGACGGCCACTGTCGCGCGCTGGACGCCGTACAGGCCAAGGCGTTCCTCGACGAGGGCCGCCGGCCGGTCGTCCGGTTGCGGATGCCGGACCGGCCGATCGTGTTCGACGACCTGGTTCGCGGCGAGATCACCTTCCTCCCGGAGAACCTCGGCGACTACGTCCTGGTCCGCGCCAACGGCTATCCGCTCTACCCGTTGGTGAACCCGGTCGACGACGCGCTGATGGACATCACCCACGTCCTGCGCGGTGAGGACCTGCTCTCCTCGACGCCCCGGCAGATCGCGCTCTACGAGGCGCTCGCCGAGATCGGCGTCGGCAGCGGCCGGACCCCGCGGTTCGGGCACCTGCCGATGGTGATGGGGTCCGAGGGCAACAAGAAGCTCTCCAAGCGCGACTCCGGTGCGGGCCTGGACGAGTACCGGACCCAGGGCTTCCTGCCCGAGGGCCTGCTGAACTACCTCGCCCTGCTCGGCTGGTCGATCGCCGACGACCGCGACGTGTTCACGCTGGCGGAGATGATCGATGCCTTCGACATCCGCAAGGTGAACTCGAACGCGGCCCGCTTCGACCAGAAGAAGTGCGAGGCGATCAACGCCGCCCACATGCGGATGCTGCCGCAGGACGAGTTCGCTGCCCGGACGGTCCCGTTCCTGGTCGCGGCCGGGTACCTGCCGGCTGTGCCGAGCGATGACCAGCTCGCGGTACTGCGGGCCGCCGTACCGCTGGTGCAAGAGCGGATGGACGCGTTCGGGGAGTCGGTCGAGTTGCTCGGCTTCTTGTTCGCGGGCGAAGACTTCGTGATCGAGCCGGATGCCGCGGCGAAGGTGCTGGCCGGTGATGCCGGCTCTGTGCTGGCGGCGTCGGCCAAGGCGCTTGAAGGTGTCGAGTGGACCACCGCGGCGATCGAGGCCGCACTCCGGGCGTCGCTGGTCGACGGTCTCGGTCTCAAACCGAAGAAGGCGTTCGGTCCGGTCCGGGTCGCGGTCTCCGGCCGCCGGGTCTCGCCGCCGCTGTTCGAATCGATGGAGCTGCTCGGCCGGGAGACCTCACTCCGGCGGATCGAGCAGGCGCTGGTGAAGGTGGAGCACTGATGGGCCCGACGTACCAACGGCTGATGAAGAACGACCAGGCCCCACCCGGGTACGTCGTTCTCGGCGCGCTCACGATCTGGGTCGGCTGGGCGATCGCGTCGATCCTGTTCATCAGCAGCGCCAAGTCGATCCGGCAGGATCCCGAAGGCACGATCTCGTGGATCACCCTGCTGGCCACCAACTTGTCGCTGGCGATGTTCATCCCGCTGAGCATCGTCGTCGCGCGCCTGCTGAACCGGCAGGCGCCGGGTCTCTTGTCTTCGGTGCTCGGGCGGATCCGCTGGGTCCCACTGGCCTGGTTCGCCGCGGCCGCTGTCGTGGTCGAGTTGCTGTCGCTGGGTGCGATCCACCTCCTCGGCATCGAGCTGGTCGGCCGCGGCGACGGCCCCGCGCCGGACGCTGCCGCGGTCATCGTCGTGGTCCTGCTCACCTCGACTCTTCAGTCGGCGGGGGAGGAGTACTACTACCGCGGCTACCTCCTGCAGGCGTGCGGCGCGCTGCTGCGCAACCCAGTGGTGGCAGTACTCGTCACCACCCTGCTCTTCACCTTCGCGCACGGCGTACTGCCCTGGCAGAGCCCGGCACTGTTCCTCGACCGCTTCGCCTTCGGCCTGGTCGCCGGCATCCTCGCGATCCGCACCGGCGGACTAGAGGCAGGCATCGCGGCCCACGCCGCGAACAACGTCGTCACCTTCGTGTACGCCGCTCTGACCGACAGCGTCGGCGCCAGTCTCGGAGTGAAGGAAGCGCCGTGGTCGCTGGTCCTCGTGGACATCGCGAAGTTCGCGCTGTTCGGCGCAGCCGCGCTCTGGATCGCCCGCCGGACCAAGGTCGAAACAACGTGTGAGCTGCCACTGACACAGATGCCGAGACTCGTGTGACGGGAGTGACAACCCGCCGCCGGGACCTCGTTTTGGTGTCCGGGACCTGGCTCGGGTAAGCTCTCCGAGCCGGGATGGTGAGGGCGGAAACAAACTCTCCAAGCCGGCGCAGTGTTCTTTTTTTGAATGAAATGCCTTTGGGGTATGGGGTAATTGGCAGCCCGTCTGATTCTGGTTCAGTTAGTCTAGGTTCGAGTCCTAGTACCCCAGCGGATTGGACCGCACCGGTGAAAATCGGTAAAGTTCAACCTCGTTGCCCGGCCCGTCAGGGCTGGTCGGCAAAACTCTGGCCCCGTTGTGTAGCGGCCTAGCACGCCGCCCTCTCAAGGCGGTAGCGCGGGTTCGAATCCCGTCGGGGCTACCAGAGCGAAGCGCCTCCCATCACCGATGGGAGGCGCTTTTCGTGGGTGGTTCGGCGCGGCCGCACCGAGCAGTTGCTGGGGGTGTGAACAGAACATGGTGGCCTTGAACAAGGCATGACCTGTTCAAGGTCCCCGCGCGCGGTATGCACCCCCGAGTTGTGTCCCGCCGACTACCCGGAACGGACCTGCGCCTGTGTCCAACTTCCTCCGATGGGTCAGGAGAGCCGGATATCCGTTTGTGGGGAGCGCTGGACGGCAGAGATCTAAGCGCTTAGTCTAACCGCTTAGATTCTCGGGACAGGTCTTGAGAGGTGCTCATGAGGCGGAATGTGGTGCTGGCGGCCCTGGTGGTCGCGGCGGTGGTGGCGGGGTGTGGTGGGTCGGGTGATCAGCCGGCTGCCGGGAACGCGGGTCCGGAGACCGGGACGATCACGTTCACGGGGACGGACAACGCGGCGACGTATGCGCCGGTGATCGCTGCGTTCGAGGCGAAGAATCCGGGGATCAAGGTCACCTACACGCAGATCCCGTTCGATCAGTTCAACGCGACGATGCAGCAGCGGCTGAGTGCGAAGGATGCCGGGATCGATGTCTACACGGTCGACGAGCCGCGGGTGTCGCAGTTGGCGGCCAAGGGGTTCCTGGTCGACCTCGGCGAGCTGGATGCGCGGGCGAAGAGTTCGTTCGGACCGACGGCGTACGCGGTGAATCACTTCCGCGACAAGCTGTGGTCGCTGCCGATGTGGAACTCGACGCAGTTCCTCTTCTACAACAAGACCGCGCTGGCCAAAGCGCAGGTCGCGCCGCCGACTGCGGATCCGGCGAAGCGGTGGACGTGGGAGCAGGTCGAGGCGGCGGGCCGGAAGGCGCAGCAGGCGGGGACCAAGTACGGGCTGTTCATGGAGCAGCCGGAGGCCTATTACCAGCTGCAGCCGTTGGCCGAGTCGCTTGGCGGTGGCTCCGGCATCACCGGCGACGACGCGCTCACACCGGCGGTCGAGACCGACGGCTGGAAGAAGGCCATGCAGTGGTACGGCGCCACCTACGCGAGCGGACTGTCGCCGCGGGGCATCGGCGGTTTTCAGACCGGTCCGGTGTTCAGCACGGGCAACGCGGCGTTCTTCGTCGGTGGTCCGTGGGACCTGAAGATCTTCGGCAGCGCGAAGTTCGACTGGGGTGTCGCGCCGCTGCCGTACTTCGCCGGTGGCAAGCCGGTGACGCCGACCGGGTCGTGGTCGCTGGGGATCAACCCGGCATCCAAACAGCAGGGGATGGCGCGGAAGTTCCTCGAGTTCGCCACTCTCGATGCGGCCGGCAACCTGGCCACCACGAAGACGACCACGATCATCCCGGCCAACCTCGAGGCGCAGAAGCAGTACCTGCCCGCGATGGACGCGTACTCCGGTGCGCACACCGCCGGCGCTTCGGCCATCACGGCGTACGAGGCAGCCAGTACGGCGACCTCGCGGCCGGTGAGTGTCGGCTACATCCAGTTCGAGGAAGTGATGGGTAAGGCGTTCGCCGATATCCGCAACGGCAGCGAACCCAACGCCCGCCTCGCCGAAGCAACCCGTCAGCTGATGGACGCTTGGAAGTCGATTAAGTGAAGAAGCAGCGGCAAGGACTGATCGCGCTCGCCTTCCTGGCACCGGCGCTGATCAGTCTCGCCGTGCTCCGGATCGGTCCCGCGGTCTACGCGTTGATCGAGAGCTTCTACGCCGAGAGCCTGCTCCGCGGCGGTCGCGTCTTCACCGGCCTCAGCAACTACACGGATCTGCTGGCGAACAAGGACTTTCGCCAAGCCGTCGCCGTGACCCTCCTGTTCACCGTGTTGGTGAATCCGATCCAGGTCGTCGCGTCGTTCCTGCTCGCGGTGCTCTTCACCCAGCGCGCACCCGGCACTCGCCTGTGGCGCACGCTGGTCATCCTGCCGATCGCCACACCGCCCGCGGTCTCGGCGGTGATCTGGAGCGTGATCTATCGGCCGGACGGGATCGCCAACAGCTTCCTGGCCAGGCTAGGTCTACCCGAGCAACCGTTCCTCACCTCGTCGAGTCAGGTGCTGCCGGCACTGATCGTGTTGCTTTCGTGGATCGGCGTCGGGTACTGGATGCTGTTCCTGATCGCCGGCATCCAAGACATCCCCGGTGAGATCCGCGAGGCCGCACTGCTCGACGGTGCCGGCGCCTGGCGCCGGATGATCTCGGTGACGCTCCCGCTGGTACGGCGGCCGCTCGCGTTCGTGCTCGTCGCCGACACCGTGTCGAACCTGCTCGTGTTCGCCCCCGTGCAGATCCTCACCAAGGGCGGACCGAACGGGGTCAGCAACCTCCTGATGTACGACGTCTACACCCGCGCCTACGCATTGGGCGACATCCACGTCGCGCAGGCCGAGGTCGTCCTGCTGGTTGCCCTGACGATCGCGATCGTGGCCGCGCAGTTCCGGCTGTTGCGAGGTGATCACTCGTGAAGCGACTCGGGCTGTCGGTGCTTGGCGCCGTGATCGGTCTGCTGTTCTTCATCCCACTGCTGTGGGTCGTCACGAACTCGTTCCGCCCCGGCTCGGAGACATTCGCGCATCTCAGTCCGCTGTCCTGGGAGTCGTTCTTCGAGCTGAACCCGACCCTGATCAACTACCGCGATCTCTTCGGCGGTGAGATCGGTCGCGCGACCCTCAACTCGATCCTGGTCAGCGCCGCGACCGTAGTCATCGGGCTAGCGGTCTGTGCGTCCGCCGCGTTCGGGCTGGCCGCCTTCCAGTACCGCGGTCGTGGGCTCGCGTTCGGCATCGTCGTACTGAGTTTCCTGGTGCCGTTCGACGCGATCGCGATCCCGCTGTCGACGATGTTCCGCGACTGGAACCTCACGAACACCTTCACCGGCTTAGTGCTACCGGGCATCGGCAACGGGATGGCGATCTTCCTGCTCCGGCAGTTCTTCCTCGGCATCCCGGCCGAGCTGGTCGAGGCCGGCCGGCTGGACGGTCTCGGCTGGTTCGGCGTGTTCCGGTGGATCTACCTGCCGTTGTCGAAACCAGCGCTGATCGGTGCCGGGCTGATGCTGTTTCTGTTCCAATGGCAGTCCTACGTCTGGCCGCTGTTAATAGGCACAGATGCCGAGCACATCGTCGGCCCGGTCGCCCTGGCCAATCTGCAAGGACAGAACTTCACCGACTACGGCCTGGTCTTCGCCGGCGCCGTCGTGCTCACCATCATTCCGCTGGCCGTCATCGCCGGGTTCCAGCGGTACTTCGTCCAGTCCGTTTCCAGCAGCGGACTCAAGTAGGGAGACCAATGCGCCAACTGATCCTCGACACCGACATCGGTTCGGACGTCGACGACGCGATGGCACTCGCTCTGATCCTCGGCACCCCCAGCCTCGATCTCGTCGCGATCCACACCGTGTACGGCGACACCCGGCTGCGCGCGCAGTTAGCCCGCCGGTACGGCGCTCTGGCCGATCGCGACCTCACTGTCGTGGCCGGTACGGCGGAACCGTTGTCGGGCCGCAAGGTGTGGTGGGCGGGTCACGAGGGCACCCTGCACAAGGATCTGGACACGGAGACGTTCGCACCGGGCAGTGCGCCCGAAGACCTGGTCGCCCGGCTGCAGAACAACCAGGGGGAACTGGATGTCGTTGCGATCGGCCCCCTGACCAATCTGGCCGCCGCACTCGAGCTGGAGCCCCGGATTGCCCAGTGGATCCGGCACCTGTGGGTGATGGGCGGTTGGTTCGGTGCGGACGCCGAGCCGGAGCACAACTTCAAGAGCGACGACGTGGCTGCACGTGCTGTGCTCACTGCAGGGATCCCCACCACGATCACTGCCATCGAGATCACCCGTCAGGTCAGTATCACGACCACTCTGCTGCAACGGATCCGCGCCGCCGGACCGCTCGGTACGGCGCTCGGTGCGGACATCGAGCAGTGGTGGGCGTACTGGAACGAGTCGTGGAACGTCCCGCACGACCCGGTAGCGGTGTTGACCCTGACCCGGCCGGATCTGTTCACGCTGTCCGAGCCTGGGCGCGTCGAGATCGGTACCGACGGTCTCAGTACCTTCACCCCGGATCCGGCAGGTACCGTGCGGATTGTGAGCGAGCTGGATGCCGTTGCTGTTGCCGACGAGATCACCGCGCGGATCGTGGCCGCAGCAGGGGAGACCGATGGCGACGGCTCGTGACGTCGCCGATCGGGCGGGTACGTCCACGGCAACCGTCAGCTATGTCTTCAACAACGGTCCGCGTCCGGTAGCGGCGGCAACGCGGCAGCGGGTGCTGGAGGCGGCCGCTGAGCTGGACTACAAGCCGAACGCCGTCGCCCGTGCACTCAGCGCAGGACGCTCCTTCTCTTTAGGGCTGTTGATCCCGCAGGTGCGCAATCCCTTCTTCGGCACGCTGACCGAGCACCTGGAGAACGTGGCGCGGGCGCACGGTCACCTGCTGCTGATCGGCGACTCGGCGGGTGATCCGGCGCAGGAGTCGGCGCACATCGGCTCGTTCATCGAGCGGAAGGTGGATGGCGTCGTACTGGTGTCGTTGCTGGCGGAGCCGGCGATCCGGCGATTCAGCTCGGCAGGTGTGCCGGTAGTGGCGCTGCACCCGGTACCGGATGGTGTGACGGTCTCGACACTGTCTATTGACTACGTGGCCGCGGCTGAGGCGGCGGTGGATCACCTGTTGTCGCACGGCTACAAGACGTTGGCTGTGCTGACAGGTCCGGAAGACTCACCCGGTACGGCGCAACACCGGGCTGGGGTTGAGCGTGCGCTGCAAGCACATCCGAAGACGACAGTGCGGTACCAGGCCGGGCCGGTATCGCGGTTTGCTGCGCGGGACGCCGTACGGGCTTGGTTTCAGCAGAAGCGGCCGCCGCGGGCTGTGTACTGCGCTACGGACGAGCAGGCGTTCGGTGTGCTGTTTGCTGCTTGGGAGGCCGGTTTAAAGGTGCCGGAGGACGTGGCGGTGATGGGTGTCGACGGCACCGATGAGTGCGCGGTCACGATCCCGCCGCTGGCCAGTGTGCGCCAGCCGGTCGATGAGATCGCGCGGCGGGCCGTAGACGTACTACTGGCCGCCCCCGATCGGGAGGCGGCCAGAGTGGTGTTGGACTACGAGTTGGTACCGCGAACTTCGTGCGGGTGTTGATTACTCCGAAGCGCGGCGCAGTGCCTCGGAGAGGCGCTCGGCCGCGGCCATGACGGCCGGGGCGTGCATGCGGCCAGGCTGACGGGACAGGCGCTCGATCGGGCCGGATACGGAGACCGCGGCAATCACTTTGCCGCTGGGGGAGCGGACCGGTGCGGAGACCGAGGCAACGCCCTGCTCACGCTCACCGACCGAGTGTGCCCAGCCGCGACGCCGCACACCGGCCAGTGCGGCCGCGTTGAAGGTCGCGTTGTGAAGGCCGCGGTGCATGCGCTCCGGGTCCTCCCAGGCAAGCAGTATTTGGGCAGCCGACCCGGCCGCCATGGTCAGCTGACTGCCCACGGGAACGGTGTCGCGCAGACCGGACGGGCGCTCGGCGGCCGCGACACACACGCGGTACTCGCCCTGACGGCGGAACAACTGGGCGGATTCACCAGTGATGTCACGCAGTCGTGCGAGCACCGGACCGGCGGTCGCGAGGAGACGGTCCTCACCGGCAGCGGAGGCCAACTCGCTGAGTCGCGGGCCGAGCACGAAGCGTCCCTGCATGTCCCGGCCGACCAGCCGGTGATGCTCGAGAGCCACGGCCAGCCGATGTGCCGTCGGCCGCGCCAGCCCCGTGGCCGCGACGAGTCCGGCCAGGGTTGCCGGCCCGGACTCGAGTGCGGACAGAACGAGAGCTGCTTTGTCGAGCACGCCGACTCCGCTAGAGTTGTCCATGAGACGATACTGCCGTCTCGAATCGTGGAACGCAAGTCGCTTCGGGCCCTCGATCGAGAGCACTGTGAGCGAAAGCACCCTCACCACACAGGAAACCTCAAAGGAGAGTCTGATGGGTAGGACGTTGTCGGAAAAGGTCTGGGATGCACATGTTGTGCGCCATGCAGACGGAGAGCCCGACCTCCTTTACATCGATCTCCACCTGGTGCATGAGGTCACCAGCCCACAGGCGTTCGACGGCCTGCGGCTGGCCGACCGCCCGGTACGGCGTCCTGATCTGACGATCGCGACCGAGGACCACAACGTCCCGACGTACGACGTGGACAAGCCGATCGCGGACCCGGTGTCGCGGACCCAGGTCGAGACGCTGCGCAAGAACGCCAAGGAGTTCGGCATCCGGATCCACACGCTCGGCGATCCGGACCAGGGCGTCGTACATGTGATCGGCCCGCAGCTCGGCCTGACCCAGCCCGGGATGACCGTGGTCTGTGGTGACAGCCACACCTCGACGCACGGTGCGTTCGGTGCGATTGCCTTCGGCATCGGTACCAGCGAGGTCGAGCACGTGCTGGCGACCCAGACGCTGATGCAGGCCCGGCCGAAGACGATGGCCGTCACCGTTGACGGCGTCCTGCCGGACGGTGTCTCGGCCAAGGACCTGGTGCTCGCGCTGATCGCGCAGGTCGGCACCGGTGGCGGCCAGGGTTACATCGTCGAGTACCGCGGCGAGGCGATCCGCTCGCTGAGCATGGAAGCCCGGATGACGATCTGCAACATGTCGATCGAGTGGGGCGCCAAGGCCGGCATGATCGCGCCGGACGAGACGACCTTCAACTACCTGCAGGACAAGCCGCACGCGCCGCAGGGCGTCGACTGGGAAGCCGCGGTCGAGTACTGGAAGAGCCTGGCCACCGACGAGGACGCCGCCTTCGACCGCGAGGTCGTGCTGCGCGCCGAGGACATCGCGCCGTTCGTCACCTGGGGCACCAACCCTGGCCAGGGCGTTCCGCTGTCGGCCAACGTCCCGTCGCCGGACGACTTCGACAACGAGAACGACAAGATCGCGGCCGAGCGCGCGCTGGAGTACATGGGCCTGACCGCCGGTACGCCGCTGCGCGAGGTCAAGGTGGACACCGTCTTCCTGGGCTCGTGCACCAACGGCCGGATCGAGGACCTGCGCGCCGCGGCCGGCGTGCTGGCCGGGCGGAAGGTTGCCGAGGGCACCCGGATGCTCGTCGTACCGGGCTCGGGCCGGGTCCGGCTGCAGGCCGAGGCCGAGGGTCTGGACAAGATCTTCAAGGACGCCGGCGCCGAGTGGCGGGGCGCGGGCTGCTCGATGTGTCTGGGCATGAACCCGGACACGCTGGCTCCCGGTGAGCGCAGCGCCTCCACGTCGAACCGCAACTTCGAAGGCCGTCAGGGCAAGGGCGGTCGCACCCACCTGGTCTCACCGCTCGTCGCCGCCGCCACCGCCGTGACTGGCACGCTCGCTGCGCCGGCAGACCTGCAGCCGCTGAACGTCGTCGTACCCGAGAACGTCTGAGGAGCTCAGTAATCATGGATGCCTTCACCCAGCACATCGGTACGGCGGCCCCGCTGCGCCGCAGCAACGTCGACACCGACCAGATCATCCCGGCCGTGTACCTGAAGCGGGTCACCCGGACCGGATTCGAGGACGGCCTGTTCGCTGCCTGGCGCAACGATCCCGAGTTCGTCCTGAACCAGCCCGAGTACGACGGTGTCTCCGTCCTGGTGGCCGGGCCCGACTTCGGCACCGGATCCTCGCGTGAGCACGCGGTCTGGGCCCTGCTCGACTACGGCTTCCGCGTCGTCGTCTGCTCGCGGTTCGGCGACATCTTCCGCGGCAACTCCGGTAAGGCCGGACTGCTC
This sequence comes from Kribbella sp. NPDC056951, assembly GCF_042674205.1. Taxonomy (NCBI): domain Bacteria; kingdom Bacillati; phylum Actinomycetota; class Actinomycetes; order Propionibacteriales; family Kribbellaceae; genus Kribbella; species Kribbella sp. NPDC056951. The sequence goes on along the minus strand of NZ_JBHUQZ010000006.1, from coordinate 193,416 downwards.
GCGGCCCTGGTCACCCAGGACGTCGTCGAGCAGCTGTGGGCAACGATCGAGAAGGACCCGGGCACCAAGGTGACCGTCGATCTCGAGGCCAAGACGATCTCCGCCGGTGAGCTCTCGGCGCCGTTCGAGATCGACGACTACACGCGCTACCGGCTGCTGAACGGCCTCGACGACGTCGGCATCACCTTGTCCCACGAGGCCGACATCGCCGCGTACGAAGCAACCCGGCCGTCCTTCAAGCCGGCCACCCTGCCCGCAAAGGCCTGATGTAGAAGAGTTCTCGCCCCTGTAACGTTTGCGTGGACAGGGGCGATAACTCTGGTGTTACCCTTGCTGGGTTGTCAGAACAAGGCTTGCGAGACCTAGGAGGTGAGGCGCTGATGAACAGCAGCAGCGAACCCTCCAGACCTATGGGTCTCGCTCGACCTTTGTGAGGCTGACTTTTCTCCTCCGTGCAGTAGTGGTCGGGCAGACGCGACATGCGCTCACTCACCCGTACCACCGCACCTGGAGGACTCATGTCCGACCTTCGCCTGCGCACTTTTCGTGCGTTCAGCCGTACGCCGTCACTGCGTGGCACCGCGCGTAAGCACGCTGCACCCGCGCCTGTGATCGAGCCGGCCGTCGAGAAGCAGCGCGACACCCAGAAGCCCAAAGGCCACAGCGTCGTCGACAGTGCGATCTACTGCGACGGCCGCCGGATCGCGTCGCCGGAGTCGCTGGCCGAGACCTATCGCGTGCTGCACAAGGCGCCGCAGGGCCTGGCCTGGATCGGCCTGTATCGCCCGGACCAGCGCGAACTCAACTCACTGGCCCAGGAGTTCGGCCTGCACGAGCTCGCCGTCGAGGACGCCATCCAGGCCCATCAGCGGCCGAAGCTCGAGCGGTACGGCGACACGTTGTTCGTCGTACTGAAAGCCGCGCGGTACCGGGACGCGACCGAGGAGGTCGAGTTCGGCGAGGTGCACGTGTTCGTCGGCCCGGACTTCGTGGTGACGGTCCGGCATGCCGAAGCGCCCAACCTGGCCGCCGTACGGCGTCGGGTCGAACACGACCCGGAGTTGCTCAACCTCGGTACCGAGGCTGTTCTCTACGCGATCCTGGACAAGGTCGTCGACGGCTACGCGCCAGTGGTCGCCGGTCTCGAGAACGACATCGACGAGATCGAGACCGAGGTGTTCCGCGGTGACCCGAAGGTGTCGCGGCGCATCTACGAGTTGTCCCGTGAGGTGATCGAGTTCCAGCGCGCGACCCGGCCGCTCGTCGGCATGCTGCAGGGACTGCGCGGCGGCTTCGACAAGTACGGCGTCGACGAGGAACTGCAGCGTTATCTGCGCGACGTCGCCGACCACGTCACCGAGGTGGTCGAGAAGGTCGACGGATTCCGCGAACTGCTGCGCGACATCCTGACGGTGAACGCGACCCTGGTCGCCCAGCAGCAGAACGAGGAGATGAAGAGTCTCACCATCGCGAGCAGCGAGCAGAACGAAGAGGTGAAGCGGATCTCTGCGTGGGCGGCGATCCTGTTCGCGCCGACGTTGATCGGCACCGTCTACGGGATGAACTTCGACGCGATGCCGGAGCTGCATTGGCAGTTCGGATACCCGTTCGCGATCGGTCTGATGGCCTTGGTGTGCGTCGGTCTGCATCAGGTCTTCAAGCGTCGCGGGTGGCTGTGAAGCTGCCGGAAACAGCCTCAAAACCCCGCAGGAGCACCCGATCGGGGCGATTTGTGGCAAGAATCGCCTAAAAACAAGCCGAAATGCCGCGTGGGTGTTTGGCAACGGCCTCATCTGTCCATAACGTTCCTGTGAGATCGAGCGCTGTGCTCGACACCCAGTTCACGGAGGGAAGACAGTGAACAAGAGCCAGTTGGTCGAAGCGCTCGCAGTGCACTTCGACGGAAACCGCCGCCAGGCTCAGCACGCTCTGGAGTCGATCATCGACACCATCCAGCGCGAGCTGACCAAGAAGGGTGGCAAGGTCGCCATCACCGGTTTCGGTGCCTTCGAGGCCATCGACCGTCCGGCGCGCCTGGTCCGGAACCCGCGCACGAACGAGGTTCTGAAGGCCAAGAAGACCGTGGTGCCGAAGTTCCGCGCGGGTGCGGAGCTGAAGGCCGTTGTCTCCGGTGCGAAGAAGCTGCCGAAGCTGGTAGCCCCGAAGGCCACCGCGACCGCCACCAAGGCGGCCGCCCCGGCCAAGAAGGCCGCACCGGTCAAGGCCGCGGCGAAGAAGGCCGCTCCGGTCAAGGCTGCCGCCAAGAAGGCGCCGGCCAAGAAGGCTGCTCCGGTCAAGGCCGCAGCGAAGAAGGCCGCTCCGGTCAAGGCTGCCGCCAAGAAGGCGCCGGCCAAGAAGGCCGCTCCGGTCAAGGCAGTGGCGAAGAAGGCGCCGGCCAAGAAGGCCCCCGCCAAGAAGGTTGCCGCGAAGAAGGCTCCGGCCAAGCGCGCAGCCCGCTGAAGTAACTAGTACGACGGCAGAAGGCCGGTCACTCCCTCCAGGAGCGACCGGCCTTCGCTTTTGTTCTAGAGCACGGTTGCGAAGTCGACCTTGGTGATCGCAAGAGTCGCACCGGAGCCTGTGGTCTGGATACGGACGCGTTGGCCCACGCGCAGCAGGCGAACCGGAGTCTCCGCGATCGCGTGCACGGTAAAGGGAAGCTCGATCCCGGTGTCGGTGAGCACCGCTCCGGAGAAACTCTCGCTGTCGTACCGGCTCACTGTGGCTTGCATGTCAGCAGGCTAGGCCTTCGGAACCCGTTGCGGAACCAAGCACCAGCGACATCACGTCAGCGGTTGCGGGACCGACGCCGAGCTGGACCGCGTGCGCGAGATCGGCTGCCGTGTCGACGTCCCGCCGTACGGAGTCCATGTTCGGCAGGTCGATGGGGACTGCCCCGGAAGCCTGGTGGGCCAGGGCGGAGCCGATCCCGAAGCGGGGGTCGAGCGCGACACCGGCCGTGGCCGCGAGCAACGTCGTACCGGTGCCGGGCTGGTCGATCACGAACGAGCGTGGGGCTGTGCAGGCTGCGAGTACGGCGGTGAGCTCGGCCGGGCGTAGTGCCGGGAGGTCGGCCGACAACGCAGCCACGCCGTGCCCGGGGAACTCTGCGGCAGCGATCGTGGCGCCGTGCCGGAGCGCGCCGTTCAGCCCGTCGGCGGCCAGATCCGGTACGACGTGGGCGCCGACCGCGGTCACGTCCGCGGCCACCACCGGGTCGTCGGTGACCACCAGAACGGCGCGCACCAGGCCCGAAGCCAGCGCGGCCGCAGTAGTGTCGACAGCGAAGGCGCGCGCGAGCTCCGGCCGGTGCTGCGGGTAGGCCGCAGCCAGCCGGCTCTTCGCGATCGCCGTACGCTTCACCGGGATCGCCAGGATCCAGGGAACGACCTGTAGGTCTGCCATCAGGCAGGATTCTCCCATGGCGGAGAGCAGTGACCAGCACCAGGAGGCAGCAGTGGACGACCCGAGACCGCGGCGGGGTTTCTGGTTCGGCGTGATCGTCGCGCTCGTCAAGCCCTTCATGCTGATCTTCACCAAGCCCCGGTTCAGCGGCCGGGAGAACATGCCGCGGACCGGCGGCGTGGTGTTCGTGCCGAACCACATCTCCCATTTCGACCCGTTCGTGCTCGGCTTCTTCATCTGGGAATGCCGGCGGATTCCGCGGCTGCTCGGCAAGGCGTCGTTGTTCAAACTGCCGATCGCCGGCCGGATCATCACCAGCGCCGGGCAGATTCCCGTGCACCGCGATTCCACCCAGGCCGCCGATGCGTTCCGCGACGCGGTGGCAGCGGTCGAACGCGGTGAGTGCGTCGGCGTCTATCCCGAGGGCACTATTACCCGCGACCCGGATCTGTGGCCGATGAATGGGAAGACGGGCGCGGCCCGGATCGCGTTGATGACCGGCGCTCCGGTGATTCCGATCGCGAACTGGGGTGCGCAGGAGATTCTGCAGTCCTACACCGGGCGGCTGAAGATCCGGTTGCTGCCGCGGAAGACCGTGATGGCGCGGGCCGGGAAGCCGGTCGACCTGAGCGCGTTCCAGGGCAAGCCGATCACCAACCAGCTGTTGCACGAGGCAACCGAGGTGATCATGCGGGCACTCGCCGAGACGCTCGGTGAGCTGCGCGGTGAGACCCCGCCCAAAGAGTTGTTCGATCTGCGCAAAGCTCGACGTGAGGAGAACGAATGACGAAGGTTGCAGTGTTCGGAGCCGGGTCCTGGGGTACGGCGTTCGCCACGGTGCTGGCGGGGGCGGGGAACCAGGTCTCGTTGTGGGCCCGGCGGCAGTCGGTCTGCGACGTGATCAACACCCAGCATGAGAACCCCGACTACCTGCCGGGGATCCGGTTGTCCGAAGCGATCACTGCGACTCACGATCCGGCCGCGGCGGCCGATGGCGCGGAGGCCGTCGTACTGTCCGTGCCTTCGCAGTCACTGCGGGAGAACCTGCGCGACTGGGCCGGGGTGCTGCCGGACGCCGTACCGCTGGTGAGCTTGATGAAGGGCGTCGAGGTCGGTACGACGTTGCGCATGTCCGAGGTGATCGCGGAGCTGACCGGTGCGGGGCCGGAGCGGATCGCGGTCGTGTCGGGTCCGAACCTCGCGCGCGAGATTGCTGAGGGGCAGCCTGCTGCTGCGGTGGTTGCGTGTGCGGATGAAGGTACGGCGAACCGGTTGCAGAAGCTGTGTCATTCGGGAACGTTCCGTCCGTACACGAATACGGATGTCGTGGGGTGTGAGCTCGGCGGCGCAACGAAGAACGTGATCGCGCTGGCCGTGGGGATGGCTGTTGGGTTCGGCTTTGGCGACAACGCCCGGGCGTCGGTGATCACGCGCGGTCTCGCCGAGACCGCTCGGCTGGGTGCGGCGTTGGGTGCGGATGAGCACACGTTCTCCGGGCTCGCAGGGCTTGGTGACTTGGTCGCCACGTGTTCGTCGCCGCTGTCCCGCAACCGCACCTTCGGCGAGAAGCTCGGCCAGGGGATGACGGTTGCCGAGATCGCCGGTGCGACGCGGCAGGTAGCCGAAGGCGTGAAGTCCTGCTCGTCGATCGCCGAGCTTGCCCATCACCACGATGTCGAGATGCCGATCGCCGAAGCCGTCACCAAGGTGGTCGCGGGGGAGATGACCCCGAAGGACATGCTGTTCAGTCTCGTGTCCCGCTCGGCCAAGGCGGAGCGCTGGTGATCCCCGAAGCCTTCGCCGCCGGCACCACCGCACGCGAAGGCGAAACCGGAGCAGCCTGGCTGGATGACCTACCCACCATTGTGCAAGACCTGCTCGACCGCTGGTCGTGCACTCCGGACGGCGACTGGATGCACGGCGAAGTAGGCGTCATCGTCCCAGTCCGTCGTACCGGCGAACCGCTGGTGATGAAGGTGTCGTTCCCTCACCCCGGCAACGTCCACGAACCAGACGCCTACACAGCCTGGAACGGCCGAGGCGCAGTCCACCTCCACGAACGTGCAGACGCTGACTACGCGATGCTCCTGGAACGAGCCCACCCCACCACCCTCCGAGACTCAGGCGCCGACGTAGCGGTGGTGGGAGGGGAGATGAGCCGCCTGCTCGCAATCCCCGCCCCCAAGGCACTCCCGCACCCACACCACCCCACCAGCACGCACGCCGCCCACAACACCCCTCCCCTCCGGGACCAGCCCCACAACGCGTCTCCCCTCCGGGACCAGGCCCCCGACGCGACTCCCGTCCCGGACCAGGCCCCCGATGCGACTCCCGTCCCGGGCCAGATCCACAACGCGACTCCCGTGCTGCAGGCGCCCGGCGGTCCACCCCTCCGAGACCACGCTCGCGAGCTTCCTCGGTTGTCTGATCGTGCTGACGAGTGGGCTGAGGAGCTGGCGCGGGACGCCGTGGAGTTTGCGGGGGCGTTGCCTGATGCGGTGGTTGCTCGGGCTTCGGCGGTGATTGACGAGTTGGTGCGGGAGCAGCCCGACGTACTGGTGCATGGGGATCTGCATCATCGGAACATCCTGAGCGCCGACAGAGAACCGTGGCTCGCGGTGGATCCGAAGGGACTGATCGGAGATCCGGCGTACGACGCGGTGACGTTCCTGAAGGCTCGGACGTTGGTGCTGATGCACGGCGATCTGCTGCAGGGAATGGAACGGGAGCTGGCGGCGTACTGCGAGGCCGCGGAACTCGACCGCCAGCGGGTACGGCGGTGGATTCAGCTCGAGCTCGTGCGGACGGCGTACTGGGTGCGGCGGTACGGGGTTGGAGCGGTCCGGCGTGGGGACATTGCGCGTGATCCGGCGGTGCAGATGATCGACGAGTTGGCGATCAACTGGGCCTGACCCGACGGCCTACTAGCGTTTCGGCATGGACCAGATCGATGCCTTCGTCAACCGTATCCCGGACTGGCTGGACGAGACCGGTGCGCTGGCTGAGCCGGATCTCGACGTACTGCGGGAGTTGCTCGAGTGTCGCGCCGCGGTGCTGGGGCACACCGATCCGTTGAGCTGGCCCGAGGGGTCGCTCGTCGAGACGGTGATGGGGATCGCGCCGTTCGTGCTGCAGTTCGATGCGGCCTGGCGGGCTGCGGCCGCGGTGACCTTGCCGGTCCTGCGGGATGTGGTGGTCTTCGAGGGCGACCGGGAATCCGCGGAGGTTCTCCGGCGTGAGGTCAAGTCGCTCCACCCGGTACTGACTGGCGGCAGCGGCGAGCGGATGCAGGATGCCTTCGGCTGGTCGACCGTTCGCCGCTTGCACCACCTCACGACCGGGACAGACGTCGACGCCTGGCTGGCCCGCTACAAAGAGCTGTCCTGGGAGGAGGCGGATCGACTCGCCGGTCCGTTGCGCCGCGGGGAGGTCTCACTCGGCGGTGACCCGTACGGCGGAGTCACGATCCCGTTTCCACGTCTCGTGCTCCCGTCCGTGGCCGGTGCGGCTGCGCAGCAGGCGCCGTTGGTGTCGGCGGCTGTCGAGCTGGCGCTGTGGCTGGTAGCTCAGCCGTCAGTCGGCGCGAGTGGCGTACTCGATGACGACACCGTGGCGCAGGCCCTGGCAGCAACGACTCTCGGCGACGCTGCCGCGGTCCAGGAGGCTTGGCGGATCGCAGTGCTCTCCGAACTCGTCTACTGGACAGGTGCCCACGTACTGCGGGGACCGCGCCTGACCGCGTGGGCCGACCCCGGCAGCCGGCCGGCGTCCTGGGATCACCTGGTCCGTGCGGTGGTTGGCGACGTACCGGCGTCCGATCGGGACGAGGTGATGGCTGCGGTCTACGCGGCGTACCAACCGGGTCTCCCGGCGGGCTTCGACGAGTCGCTCGGCAGTGAGCCGGTGCGGATTGCGGTCGGTCGGCTGCGGCGGCTGGGGATGTTCGACGAGAGCGGTACGAAGCTCAGTCCGCTCGGGGTGCAAGGTGTGCTGCTGCCCTGGCTCCGCATCGACCGTCCCGGACGCTGGCCGCTCGTGGCCGGGCCATGGCGGCCAGAGCTGACCACTGCCGACGTACGGGCCTGGATAGCGGCGAGTATGCGCCGGATGGTCGCCGACGCGGAAGGTCAGTCGTGGATGCGGACCGCTGAGCCGGTTGCGTTCGCACACCAGCTGGTCGACGTACTGGTGGTGTCCGATGACCCGGTCGAACGCGCGACTGCCTTCATCCTGCTGACTCAGCTCGGCTCCCAGGTCACACCGGTAGCCGATCGGCTGGCCGGTACTCAGCTCCACGGCTACCGGACTATGTGGCCCGGGGCGGCGCCTGCCGCCGAACCGGACCAGGCGCAGCTGTTGCTGTTCCTGCGGGACCAGCTGGCGTGGCAGGACGCGTTGAGTGCGGAGGCAGCCGAGCTACGGCCCGGTGTTCAGATCGACCTGGGACGGTTCGACTTCGGCGGTCCGTGGCCGGACTGGTTCCGCGAACGGATCGGACGACCGGGGCCGTTGACCGAGGCCGAGCTCGCCGTACTGCGGGAGACGCTCGCGACCGACCGTGCGGAGCTCGCCGCAGCGGTCGCGCAGATATCAGCTGAGTAGCTGCCGCTGGACCAGGACGGCGGCACCGCGCAACGCGGCGTCGTAAGGGGACCGCGTGGTGGTGACGTGCAGACCGGTCGTGGCCAAGGGCAACGACCTCGCGTAGACGGTCTCGCGGATCCCGGCCAGTAGGTGGTCGCCGGCTTGGGAGAGTGAGCCGCCGACCACGAGGACCGACGGGTTGAGCAGGCTGACGGCGGCGGCGAGGACGGTGCCGATCTCGCGACCGGCCTGGCGAACCTCCGTGATGGCTGCGGTGTTGCCCGCACGGACGAGTTCGACGATGTCGTGGCTGCCGGCAACGCCAAGGCGGCTGGCGATGGCTGCGGCCGACGCGACCGCTTCCAGACAACCCGTGTTGCCGCAACGGCAGAGTTCAGTGTGACCGGGGATTTGGATGTGGCCGATATCCCCGGCCGCTCCTTGGGCGCCGCGATGCAGTCGGCCGCCGCTGATCACGCCGGCCCCGATGCCGGTGGCGACCTTGACGAACAGCAGATGCTCAACGTCGGCGTACTCGGTCGCGTGTTCGCCGAGCGCCATGATGTTCACGTCGTTGTCGACGAGAACCGGTCCCGGGAGTTCGCGGCTCAGTCGCCCGGCGACGTCGTACGAATCCCAGCCCGGCATGATCGGCGGATGATTCGGCCGCCCGGTCGAGTGCTCGACCGGGCCGGGCAGACCGACGCCTGTTCCGGCGAGGTCCGTGTCTGCACGGCCGATGCCGTGCAGCAGCGCGCGGCCGATGCGGACGACCTCGGCCAGAACCACATCCGGGCCTTCGGCGATGTCGAGTGGCGTGGTCAGCCGGCCGAGGATCACGCCGGTGAGGTCGGTCAGGGCGACCGACACATGGGTGGCGCCGACGTCCGCGGCGAGGATCAGCCGGGCGGCCGGGTTGAGCCGGAACCGGCCCGGCCGCCGCCCACCCGTGGACACGCCGTCGCCCGACGGGACGACGAGGCCTGACGTCAGCAGTGCGTCGATCCGGCCGGCGACCGTCGACCTCGCGAGGCCGCTCGACGCGACGAGCTCGGCCCGGGTCCGGGGGCGCCCGTCGAGCAGCAACTGCAGGAGTGCGTCGGGTGCCATCACCTCGGAATCGCTCATCACCGTACTTCCGTCTGTGGTCGCTGGACTTTTGCTTGACAGGGTTCAAAAGTCTCACATAGCGTCGTTCGACGTGTCCACCAACAAGCTGAAGGTCGGGATTGTCGGCGGCGGTTTCATGGGCCGGGTGCACGGCAGATCGGCGCTGGTCTCCGGTGCCCAGATCGTCGGTGCGGTCGGATCCAGCCCTGCGCGAGCCGAAGCAGCGGCCGAAGCCTCCGGAGCCGAGCGCGGGTACGAGACGCTGGCCGACCTGCTGGCCGCCGACGTCGACGTGATCCACGTTTGCACGCCGAACAACACCCACCGCGAGGTGACCCTGCAGGCGCTCGCCGCAGGCAAGCACGTGATCTGTGAGAAGCCGCTGGCGACCTCTGTGGCCGATGCGACCGGGCTGGAGGCCGCTGCGCACGAGGCCGGCCTGGTGGGCGCCGTACCGTTCGTCTACCGCTACCACCCGATGGTCCGCGAGCTGCGCGCTCGCCTCGCAGCTGGTGAGGCAGGTGTCATCACCAGTCTGCATGGCTCATACCTGCAGGACTGGCTGGCCGGTGCGGACGACCAGAACTGGCGAGTCGACGACGAAACCGGTGGTCCGTCGCGGACGTTCGCTGACATCGGCTCGCACTGGTGCGACCTGACCGAGTTCGTGACCGGGGACCGCATCGCCGCGATCAGTGCGCAGCTGCGGACCGTCAATGCCGTTCGCGGCGGCCACGAGGTCCGTACTGAGGACCTGGCCACCGCACAGTTCCGCACCGAGGCCGGGGTGGTCGGCACGATCGTCGTCAGCCAGGTAGCGGCCGGCCGGAAGAACCGCCTCTATCTGGAGGTCTCCGGAACCGACGGGAGCTTCGGGTTCGACCAGGAAGACCCCGACCGGCTGTGGGCAGGTCGCCGTACCGCCTCCCAGATCCTGACTCGCGACCCCGACACGCTGAGCCCCGGTGCGGCCCGCGTGAACCGCCTGCCGGCTGGACACGCCCAGGGGTACCAGGACGCGTTCGACTCATTCGTCGCGGACAGCTACGCCGCCGTACTGGGTGACCGCCCGGACGGTCTGCCCGATTTCGCCGCTGGTGCGCGGTCTGCCCAGCTGATCGACGCCGTACTGCGCTCAGCTGCTGCGGACAGCAGCTGGATCACCGTCTAAGGAGCCTCACACATGCCACGCCCGATCACGCTGTTCACCGGTCAGTGGGCCGACCTGCCGTTCGAGGAGGTCTGCCAGTTCGCATCCGAGGCCGGGTACGACGGGGTGGAGATCGCCTGCTCCGGCGACCACTTCGACGTACAGCAGGCGATTGACGACGACACGTACGTCCAGAGCCGCAAGGACATCCTGGCGAAGTACAACCTGAGCGTCTACGCGATCTCCAACCACCTGGTCGGCCAGGCGGTCTGCGACAACCCGATCGACTTCCGGCACCAGGCGATCGTGCCGTCGCGGATCTGGGGCGACGGTGACGGCGAGGGCGTCCGGCAGCGCGCGGCCGAGGACCTGAAGAACACCGCCCGCGCCGCCGCCAAGCTCGGCGTCGACACCGTGATCGGCTTCACCGGCTCCTCGATCTGGCAGTACGTCGCGATGTTCCCGCCGGTGCCCGCCTCGGTGATCGACGCCGGCTACCAGGACTTCGCCGACCGCTGGAACCCGATCCTCGACGTCTTCGACGCCGAAGGTGTCCGGTTCGCGCACGAGGTGCACCCGTCGGAGATCGCCTACGACTACTGGACCACCACGCTGGCGCTCGAGGCGATCAACCACCGCCCCGCCTTCGGCCTGAACTGGGACCCGTCGCACATGGTCTGGCAGGACATCGACCCGGTCGCGTTCCTCTGGGACTTCAAGGACCGCATCTACCACGTCGACTGCAAGGACACCCGCATGCGCGTCGGCGGCGGCCGCAACGGCCGCCTCGGCTCCCACCTGCCCTGGGGCGACCCGCGCCGCGGCTGGGACTTCTACTCCACCGGCCACGGTGACGTGCAGTGGGAAGACTGCTTCCGCGTCCTGAACTCGATCGGCTACACCGGCCCGATCTCGGTCGAGTGGGAAGACGCCGGCATGGAACGCAAGGTCGGCGCCGCCGAAGCCGTCAACGTCATCCGCGCCCTAGCCTTCGACAAGCCCGCCGCCGCCTTCGACGCCGCCTTCGCCACCGACAAGTAGGCCCCCATCCCCGAAGGCGAGTAAACGGCTGCCACCTGACGGGGGTCCGGACACCCTGACGGGGCCTTGAACAGGTCATAACTTGTTCAAGGCCTCCAGTTCTTGTTCACGCCCCCGGCGGCCGGCTGGCCGGCGGGCGCCATACTCGGGGTATGACGGACTTCGAGACTCTCCGGGCCCTGGCCGACGAAGGCAACGAGAAGGCAGCCGACAAGCTCGCCGACCTGGCCGACGAGCGCTCCGACCTCGGCACCCTCAACGATCTCCTCGACGAAGGCAACGACCGGGCCGGCGAACACCTCACCCGCCGAGCCGCCGCCGCCAAGGACCTCCGCGAACTCCAGCGCATCAGCGACGCCGGCTACGAAGAGGCCACCGAAGTCCTCAACAGCCTGCTCTAGCTCCTCGGGCGGCCGGCGGCGAAGCCGAGGAGGACTTGTACGGCGGCTAGGGCGGCGAAGGTGGTGAGGGTGGCGGTCCAGGTGCCGGTTTGTTCGGTGAGGGTGCCGGCTATGACGGGGCCGGTGGCGGCCAGGAGGTAGCCGATGGACTGGGCCATGCCGGAGAGTTGGGTGGTTTCGTGGTGGGTTCGGCCGCGGAGGCTGATGAGGGTGAGGGCTGCTACCAGGGCTGCGCCTTGGCCTAGGCCGGCGATGATGGCCCAGAGGACGGCTAGGCCGGGGGCTAGGAGGAGGCCTAGGAGGGCGAGCACGATGGGGATGCTGGCGGTGACTGCGCCGGCTCGTTGGCTCACTGGGTTCTTCAGTAGGCGGGGGATGGTGAGGCCGCCGATGAGGCCGAAGCCTTGGAAGAGGAAGACGTGGACGCCGGCGGTGCGTTCCGAGATGCCGGTGGAGATCTCGATGGTAGGTAGCCAGTTCACGAGCAGGTAGAAGCTGGTCGACTGCAGGCCCATGTAGCCGGTCACCAGCCAGGCCATCGGCTGTCGCCAGACGCTGACCGGCGAAGCCGCTTGCGAGACTGGTAGCGGTAGGGAAGCTCCGAGGGATCGGGGGAGCCAGACCAGTGCGGCCAGGAGGGCGAGGCCGCCCCAGACTGCGAGGGACAGGCGCCAGTCGGCCGCGTCAGCGATCGGTACGGCGACGATCGAGGCGAGCGCGGCGCCGCCGGTGATGAAGGCGGTGTAGATGCCGGTGGCTCGGGAGACATGCGCGGCGTAGTCCCGTTTCAGGATGACCGGGACGAGGACGTTGCCGACCGCAATCGATGCGCCGATGACGACCGTGCCGATCCAGAGACCGGCCTGGCCGGTGTAGGACCGGGCGACGCTGCTGACCGCGAGCACCAGCAGCGAGATCAGGACGGTCCGCTCCATCCCGAACCGGCGGGACGCGAAGTGCACCAGCGGCGACGCGGCGGCGAACGCCAGCAGGGGCAGGGCGGCCAGGAGGCCTTGGGCGGTTTCACCGAGGTTCTCATCGGCGCCGATCCGGGGGAGGATCGGACCGACCGCCGTGAGCGCTGGGCGTAGGCACAGGGCAACCAGGAAGACGGTTGCGGTGATGACTACGGCCCAGCGCCGGCGATCAGACATCGACGCGCGCTCGAGTCCGCAGTACGGGAGCGAAGACGGCCAAGGCAACGGTCAGGACCGTGACGACCATGAACGAGACGGTCAGGTTGCTGGCCTGCGCGATCCCGCCGATGATCGACGGCGCGACCAGCCCCGAGGCGTAGGTGATGGTCGCAACCCCAGCAATAGCGTGCGATGCGTTCGAACCGCTGCGCGCCGCGGCGACAAAAGCCAGCGGTACGACGACCGCGACGCCGATCCCGATCAGTCCGAACCCGGCCATCGCGGCCACCGCGTTCGGCGCGAGCACCACCAGCACGCCACCGATCACCGCGATCAGCCCGCTCCAGCGAACCGTGCGAACCGCGCCGAACCGGTTGACGACCGCATCCCCGGTGAGCCGAGCAATAGCCATCGTCAAAGCGAACCCAGTGGTCGCACCCGCAGCCACACCAGGCGAGCTCGCCAGGACGTCGCGCAGGTACACCGCCGACCAGTCCAGGCTCGCGCCCTCGGCGAACACAGCGCAGAACCCGACCGCGCCGATCAGCAGCGCCGACCGCGGCGGCAACGCGAACCGTGCCGGCGGCTCCTCGTCCTCCTCCGGATGAATGTTCAGCACGAACTGGCAGACCACGGCCCCGAGCACGGTCAGCACGATCGCCGCGATGATGTGGTGCACCTGCGCACTCACGTCGGCGTGCGCCGCGACTGTGCCGACTGCCGAGCCGATCAGGGCGCCCAGACTCCACATCCCGTGCAGGCCGGACATGATCGACTTCTGCAGCCGATGCTCTACCTCGACACCGAGGGCGTTCATCGCGACATCCGCCATCCCCGACGTCCCGCCGTACACGAGAAGTGCCGCGCAAAGCGTCAGCAAACCCGGCGCGAACGACGGCAGGATCAGCGAGAGCGTCCAGAGCGCGAGCAGAGCGCGCAGTGCGGTCCGGGTGCCGAAGCGGTGGCTGATCCGGGCGGCCAGCGGCATCATCAGCGCGGCCCCGATCGCCGGGAAGGCCAGGGCGAGCCCGAGCTCGCCGGCCGACAGACCGGAGTGCTCCTGGATCCACGGCACCCGGGTCGCGAACGACCCCGTGACCGATCCGTGCACACAGAAGACGGCCGCCACGGCGTACCGCGAGCGTTTGACCAGTTGGGCGGTGTCAGCCACAAGTAAACAATCTGTTTGTTCGAACGATCATGTGGATGGTAGATTTCTGCGCGTGAGAAGTGCAGAACGGCATCAAACGATCGTAGATCGACTCCGTGGCGGAAACCGAATCTCCGTCCAGGAACTGGTCGAGGCCACTGCGTCCTCGGATATGACGATCCGCCGCGATCTCGACTACCTCGCCGCCCAAGGCGTGCTGAAGCGGGTCCACGGTGGCGCGGTTCCGGCGATGCCGTCGGGCGTCGAGCCGCCGTACTCGCTGCGTTCCCAGGCCGCGGTCGCCGCCAAGCAGGCGATCGCGCGTGCCGCGGTCGCGCACCTGAAGGACGGCGACACGATCGTCCTCGACTCCGGTACGACGGCGCTCGAGGTGGCGCGGTTGCTCCAGCAGCGCGCGGTCACCGTGATGCCGTTGTCGCTGCGCGTCGCGCTCGAATTGGCCGAGGCGCCGCGGGTGCGGCTGCTGATGCCCGGGGGCGAGGCGCGCAAGGGCGAGCTGTCGCTGGTCGGCCCGCTGACCGTCGCCTCGCTGCGGGCGCTGCGGTTCGATGTCGCCGTACTGAGTCCGTGCGCGTTCAGCCTGGACGCCGGTCTGACGGCCTTCGATCTCGGCGACGCCGAGGTGAAGCAGGCCGCGTTCGAAGTCGCGGCGAGGTCGATCGTGCTCGCCGACGGCGCCAAGTGGGACCGCGCTGCACTCGCCTATGTCTGCCCGGCCGAACGGCCCGACCTGATCATCACCGACCCGTCGGCCCCCGAGGACCAGCGCACGTTGCTCACGCAGCGCGGCACCCTGGTCGAGGTGGCGGACCCGGAGGAATCCGCGTGACTTCGACTCTTGAAGCAGCCGCCCCGCCAAGAGCTGCCCGCATTGCGACCTTTCTGTACTTCGGCCTGAACGGGTTCGCGGTCGGGATGTGGGTCGTCCACATCCCGAGTATCGAACGTGCGACCGGGATCACGCACAGCATGCTCGGGTTGTTGCTGCTGGCACTCGGCGGTGCGGCCTTCCTGGCGATGCAGCTGGCCGGTCCGCTCGTCGACCGGCTCGGCCAGCGCCGGCTCGTCCCCGCCACCGGAGTACTGATCGGCGTCGCGCTGTTCCTGCCGGGGCTCGCCACGAACTGGTGGAGTCTCGGGCTCGCCTTGATCTGCCTCGGTTTCGGGAACGGCTCGATCGATGTCGGGATGAACGCGCAGGCCGTGGTGGTCGAGCGCGGCTATCCGCGCCCGATCATGGCGTCGTTCCATGCGGTCTGGTCGATCGGTGGTGCGATCGCCGCGCTGATCGGCGCGGCCACGCTGCGGGCCGGCGTACCGACTCAGACCACGCTGAGCGTGGCTGGTGTCGTGTGCATCGTCGTCGCGCTGGGCGCCGGCCGATTCTTGCTAGAGGCAACCGAACCGGCCAAGGAGGAGCACGCCGAGGAGCGCGCCAAGCCGCCGGCCAAGCTGGTCTGGGCGCTCGGCGGGTTGGCGTTCGGCCTGATGCTGTCCGAGGGGGTGGCGAACGACTGGGCGGCGCTGCAGTTCCGCGACGTCCTCGGTACGTCGACCAGTACGGCGGCCTATGCGTACGGCGCGTTCGCGGTGGCGATGACGATCGGGCGGTTCCTCACCGACCGGGTCGCGGCGGTGGTCGGTCCGGCCGCGATCGTGCGGTGGGGCGCTGCTATCGCGGCGGTCGGGATCGCGATCGTGATTGTCAGCCCGTGGGTGGCGCTTGGGCTGTTCGGGTGGGCGCTATTCGGGATCGGTCTGGCCGGCGGCGTACCGCAGTTGTTCACCGCCGCCGGCAACCTCGACCCGCGCGCGGCCGGTGCGTTGATGGCCCGTGTGGTCGGCCTCGGGTACGTCGGTCTGCTCGCCGGCCCGGCGTTGATCGGCGGGCTCGCGCACTTCATGCCGCTGAACCTGGCGTTCATCCTGCCGCTGGTGTTGTGCGTGCTGACCTTCTTCGGCGGGCCGGTGCTCAACTCGCGGAAGTGAACGCCTGCTCCAGATCGGCCCACAGATCGTCCGGGTGCTCGATCCCGACCGACAACCGGATCAGGTCGTCGGGGATGGTCGGCACCTCGATCGCCCACCGGCGACGCCGTTCCAGCAGCGACTCCACGCCGCCCAGACTGGTTGCGTGCAGCCACAACTTGGTGCTCTCGCAGATCCGCTGCGCGAAGTCGGCGTCGCCACCGACCTCGAACGAGAGGATCGCGCCGAACCCGGACATCTGCTCCGCCGCCCGCGCATGACCGGCATCGTCGGGCAGACCGGGGTACCGCACGCGGCTGACCCGCGGATGCTCGAGCAGCCGCTGAGCCAGGAAGGCGGCCGTGGCCTGCGACCGCTCCAACCTGAGCGCGAGCGTCCGTAGACCGCGCAGAGCAAGCCAAGTCTCCATCGGCCCCGGAATCGCACCGAGACTGCGGCGGCGGAGTTCGAGCGCCGACCACAGTTCGTCGTCAGCGGTGACCACCGCACCCAGTACGACGTCCGAGTGGCCCGCGATGAACTTGGTCGCGGAGTGCATGACGATGTCCGCGCCCATCCGCAGCGGCTGTTGCAGCAGTGGCGTCGCGAAGGTGTTGTCGACGACCACGGTCGCGCTGGCCGCTCGCCCGGCGGCCGAGATCGCCGGCAGATCCGCGACCTCCATCGCCGGGTTGGTCGGCGACTCGACCCACAACATGTCGGCGCCAACCACAGCTCGCGACACAGCCTCGGTATCCGCGACATCGACCCGATCGACGTACAGGCGTCCAGTCGCCGCCTGCTGATCGAGCAGCGCGAGCACGCCCGAGTAGGCGTGGATCGGCGCGACGACACGTCCACCGACCGGTACGAGATCGCAGACCGCCGCGGCGGCCGCCATACCGGAGGCGAACGTCAGGCCGCGACCACCTTCGAGCGCGCCGAGCGTCTCCTCGAACGCCGTCCACGCGTCGTTCCCGAAGCGCCCGTAGCCGCGGTCACCACCGGCGACGTACGTCGAACTGAACACCGGCGAATCGCTGACCGGTGCGTTCGGCGCCCGCTCGGGGCGGCCTGCATGGACGACGACAGTGGACGGATCGAGATCAGGGGCCATGCGGAGCATTGTCGCCGGGGCCGGGAACCGCGGCGGGCAGGGGGATACCGTCGCCGTGCAGCAGACCCATCGCCCGCCGGGCCAGCTCCCTGACCTCCAGGCCGTCCGGGTTCTCCACCCACATCCCGACCACGGTCTCGATGATGTTCATCGCGCTCCCGGCCGACAGGGCCGCGCTGAACTTGACCAACACCGGGTCCGGGCCGGACATCCGCCGTACCAGCTCGTCAGTGAGCTCTTCGCGGAAGCGCCAGATCAGCGCTTGCAGGTGAGCGGCGACCGACCAGGTCTCGTCGGCCATCTCGTAGACCGCGCGTACCCGGTCCGGGTTGCGCTCCAGCTCGTCGAGGACGCGCTCGATGACCGCCTGCAGACCATCCGGTACGGCGGTCGCGGGCTGGTCGCGGAACCAGGTGACGGCGCCCATCAGGGACTCCTCGACGAACTCGAGGACCAGCGTCTCCTTGGTCGGGAAGTAGCGGTAGAGCGTGCTCGGGCCGACCTCGGCGGCGGCCGCGATCTGCTCGACCGTGGTCCGGCCGAAGCCGTGGTGACAGAACAGCTCGAACGCCTTGTCGGCGATCAGCCGCCGGGTCCGTTCCCGCTTCAGCTCCCGCAGTCCCATCTCGACCTCCGCGGGCAGAGTACCCGGTCACGACTCTCTGGGAGCCGATGCCGATTGGCAACTACAGTCATATGGTAGTCACTACCAAAATCTCTCACCAGGGGTGGACATGACCGAGAATCCGACGTTCCCGACCGAGCGGCCCACCGGCTGCCCGTTCGATCCGGCCAGTGGGTACGCCGCGCTCCGCGACCGCGAGGCGCCGTCGAAGGTGTCCACCCCGGCCGGTGTCGACGCCTGGGTCTTCACCCGGTACGACGACGTGCGGACCGTACTGCGGGATGCCCGGCTCAGCTCGCGGTCGGCGCCGTCCGAGCACGTCGTGGTGGGCGCCGAGCTGGACCGGGAGGTCGAGTCCGGGCAGATCCTGCAGGTCGACGGGCCCGCGCACCGGCGGTTGCGGCGGCTGCTCGCGACCGAGTTCGCGGTCAAGCGGATGGAGGCGTACCGGCCGCGCGTCGCGAAGCTGATCGACGAGCACATCGACGCGATGCTCGCCGCCGGTGGTCCGCTGGACCTGGTCGAGGCGTTCGCCCTGCCGATCCCGTCGCTGGTGATCTGCGAGCTGCTCGGGGTGCCGTACGCGGACCGCGCCGAGTTCCAGGCGCGCAGCGCGGTGCTGGTGTCGATCGACCTCGACCCCGAGGTGACCTGGCAGGCCATGGAGGCGATCAACCAGTACATGGCCGGCCTGGTGATCGCCAAGCAGGCCAAGCGGGACGACGACCTGCTGTCCCGCGTGATCACCCGCGGCGAGGAGCTGGGCGAGGAACTCACGATCGAGGAGCTGGCGACGATCGGGGTCACGCTGCTGATCGCGGGGCACGAGACGACGGCGAACATGATCGCGCTCAGTACCCTCGCGCTGCTCCGCGAACCCGGCCAGCTCGCGGTGCTGCGCTCCCAGCCTGAGCTGGCGGCCACCGCGGTCGAGGAGCTGCTCCGCTACCTGTCTGTCGTCCAGTTCGGCCTGTTCCGGCACGTGATCGGCGAGATCCCGGCGGGCCCGGCGACTTTGGAGGCGGGTGACTTCCTGGTGGCGGCGCTGTCGGCGGCCAACCGCGACGCGGCGGTGTTCGACAACCCGGATGAACTCGACGTGACTCGGGACGGCGCGGCCCACGTCGCCTTCGGCTTCGGTCCGCACCAGTGCCTCGGTCAGCAGCTGGCCCGCGTCGAGCTGCAGGAGGTCTTCAGCCGGCTCTACACGCGGATCCCGACTCTGCGGCTGGCCGTTCCGTTCGAGGAGATCCAGTTC
This sequence comes from Kribbella sp. NPDC056951, assembly GCF_042674205.1. NCBI lineage: Bacteria > Bacillati > Actinomycetota > Actinomycetes > Propionibacteriales > Kribbellaceae > Kribbella > Kribbella sp. NPDC056951. The sequence goes on along the minus strand of NZ_JBHUQZ010000006.1, from coordinate 174,450 downwards.
AAGGACAACACCCTCGTGTACGGCGTCCAGTCGTTGCCGGTCACCTGGTAAGGACCGCTACAGTCGGCCCGGTGAGCTCTGAACGCAAGATCCGGGTCGCAGTGGTCTTCGGCGGCCGCTCGAGCGAGCACGCCATCTCGTGTGTGACGGCGGCCAACGTCCTGCAGGCGATCGACCGCGACAAGTACGAAGTGATCCCGATCGGGATCAGCACCAGCGGTCACTGGGTGCTGGAGAATGGTGACCCCGAACGCCTGTCGATCAGCGACGGCAAGCTTCCGGAGGTCGACGTCACCGCGCTCCCGGTGCTCTTCGGCTCGAACCGCGAGCTGGTCGTCAACGACCCCGGTTCGGTACCGAACACGCTCGGCGAGGTCGACGTGGTCTTCCCGCTGCTGCACGGTCCCTGGGGTGAGGACGGCACCATCCAGGGACTGCTCGAGATGACCGACATCCGGTACGTCGGCTCCGGCGTACTGGCCAGCGCGGTCGGCATGGACAAGCACTTCATGAAGGTCGTCTTCCAAGCGGCCGGTCTCGCGATCACGCCGTACGTCGTCGTCCGCGACCGCGAGTGGGCGGCCGATCCGGCGGCATGCCGGGCCAAGGTCGACGCGCTCGGCTATCCGGTCTTCGTGAAGCCGGCCCGCGGTGGATCGAGCCTCGGCATCAGCAAGGTGGACGGGCCTGACGAGCTCGACGAGGCTTTCGCGGCGGCGCACGTGCACGATCCGAAGGTGCTGGTCGAGGCCGCGGCCAACCACCCGCGCGAGATCGAGGTCGCCGTACTGCAGGGTCTGAACGGCGGCCGTCCCGAGGCGAGTGTCTGTGGCGAGATCACGGTCTCCGGTGGCGGTCACGAGTTCTACGACTTCGAGACGAAGTACCTGCCCGAGGGCGACGACTTCGCCGCGCTGTCGATCCCGGCCGACCTTCCGGACGAGGTCGCGGCCGAGATCCGCGCGCAGTCGGTGACCGCGTTCGAGGCGATCGAGGGGGAGGGGCTGGCCCGGGTCGACTTCTTCCTCGAACCCGACGGCCGGCTCGTCATCAACGAGATCAACACGATGCCCGGCTTCACTCCGAAGAGCATGTTCCCGCTGCTGTGGAACGCCTCCGGAGTCGACTATCCGGCACTCGTCGACCGGCTGCTGACTCTCGCGATGACACGGCCGACCGGACTGCGCTGAAGGTCCTTCTCCAACCGCTCGAGTACGGCGCGCGCGGCTGAACGTGCTGCCTCGGAGCTGGTGTGCCGGGAGTAGCGCGCTTCGCGGTAGAGCGCTGCCAGCGCGTCGAGGTCGTCGCGCGACACGTTCGCCGTACCGAAGACTCGGGCGGTGAACTCGGCGGCGGTTTCGGCGGGGCGCCGGTTGAGGTCGGCTGCGGCGGCTGCTCGCTCCAGTGCGACCCAGCAGGCGATCACTGCGTCGTCGGGCGTGCCGGTCTCGACCTGTGCCAGTCCGGTGGCGACTGCGGCGGCGAGGCGCTCCGCGCGGACCCGCTCGCCCTTGGCGAGCGCTGACTTGTCACGCTGCATCCGGACCCCGGCGTACAGCACCCACACCAGCACTAGTCCGACGAGAACGGCCAGCATGACCAGGGCGACGTTCAGGATCGTGTCGAACCAGTCGGGCATCGGGTCGCTGCTGATGCGCGGACCGCTCGTGCTGTCGCCGGAGCGGTGTTGGAGCGGCGTTCGCGGGGGACGGTCGCTCCACGGGTGCACTGTGCCGCTGGATGCGGCCAGGACGACGATGGCGGTCAAGACCAGACCTGTGGTCAGGACGATCGCACCCCGTCGAGTCACCTTTGCAGGCTAGGGGCTTGGGGGCGTCGTTGGCCGGGTTCTGCCCTTAGGTGCAGGGGGTGATGACCTTGTTGTACTGCTTGACCACGTCGGAGACGTCGGTGAGAGCGTTCGCCTCGGGGTGGTACTTCGAGGGGACTGCGATCTCCAGGTAGAGCGCACGGCCGATCGTGGTGAAGATGAAGCCGTTGGTGACCTCTTTGGCGAACCAGCCGACGCCGTTCACCTCGAAACACTGCGACTGCGCCTCGGCCATCCCGGCCGGCGTTGCGACGCCACAGGTCACCTCGATCGGCGGATCGCCGTACGCGGTGGTGAGCGGGCTGGGCGGCTCGGCCTTGCGGCGCTTGGCGTCCAGCACCTTGGCCGGCAGGGCCTTGATCAGCGGCTCACAGGCCGCAGCGACCTCCGGTGCCGGTGACGGCACGGGAACTGGCGTGGGGCCTGGGCTGCACCCGGCCAGCACGAGCAGGCCGAGTGCAGCGAGGAGAACTTTGGGCATGACTGAAGAGTCGGCGGCGTCTCTTCGGGGATTAGATGTGGACGACAGGGCAGGTCAGCGTCCGGGTGATCCCCGGTACGTTCTGGACCCGGGCAACCACCAGTTTGCCCAGTTCGTCGACGTTGCGGGCTTCCGCGCGGACGATCACGTCGTACGGACCGGTGACGTCCTCGGCCAGGGTGACTCCCTGGACCTCGGCGATCTGCGCAGCGACATCGGCAGCCTTGCCGACCTCGGTCTGGATCAGGATGTAGGCCTGGACCACCACGTCGTTCTCCACTCAGTCGTCCTCAGCTGGGCACCGGCTCCGGTACTGCGGGAGGGCCGGGCGTACTCTTCGTTGCCCGGTCACGGTACCGCCTAGACTCCGGTTGGCGATATGGGAGGTCTGCTGACGTGACAGAGACGTTGGGGAGCACAGGTGAATTCGGTCTCATCGAGGCCGTCACCAAAGGGCTGTCCACCAGTGAGGACGTCCTGGTCGGTCCAGGCGACGACGCCGCCGTCGTCGCCGCACCGGACGGGCGGATGGTGATCACCACCGACCTGCTGGTCGAGGGCCGCCATTTCCGCCAGGACTGGTCTTCCGCGTACGACGTGGGCCGCAAGGCCGCCGCACAGAACCTGGCCGACATCGCAGCGATGGGAGCGCGGCCGACGTCACTCGTGATCGGATTCGGCGCACCTGCCGAGCTGCCCGTCGCATGGGTCCAGGAGCTGTACCAGGGGCTCGTAGACGAGTGCGAACTGGTCGGTGCGGCCATTGTGGGTGGCGACACCGTGCAGTCCGACAAGATCGTCGTATCGGTGACTGCGTTCGGGACACTCGACGGCCGTGCGCCGGTACTGCGTTCTGGGGCGCGGCCCGGTGATGAGGTGGCGGTGGTCGGCCGACTGGGGTGGGCGGAGGCCGGGTACACCGTGCTGACGCGCGGCTTCCGGTCGCCGCGGACTGTCGTCGAAGCGCACCGACGCCCACAACCGCCGTACGACGAAGGTCCGCGCGCAGCACGCGCCGGTGCGTCGTCGATGTGTGATGTGAGCGACGGACTGCTCTCTGACCTCGGCCACATCGCAGTGGCGAGTCAGGTCGTCATCGACGTCCACCCGAACGCCCTGGCCGTTCCGGAGCCGCTGCAAGCCGTTGCGGCCGCCACTGGGCTGGATGCGCTGCAGTTCGTGCTGACCGGGGGAGAGGACCACGCCCTGGTCGGTACCTTCGAGCCGGCCGACGTACCGGAGGGCTGGACCGTCATCGGCTCGGTTGCCGAAGGCAATGAGGACCGCCCGGCCGGGACCGTCACCGTCGACGGAGCGCCGTACGCCGCCAACTCCGGCCACGCCCACTTCAGGAGCTGAGATGAACCGACCGCCACGCGTGCTCACCATCGCCGGCTCGGACTCCGGGGGAGGCGCCGGGATCCAGGCCGACCTGAAGTCCATGCTGGCCAACGGCGTCCACGGGATGAGCGTGCTGACTGCCATCACCGCGCAGAACAGTCTGGGCGTGCAGGGCGCGTGGGAGCTGCCCGAGGAGCAGGTGCGGGCGCAGTTCCGCAGCGTCGTCGACGACATCGGTGTGGACGCGGTCAAGACCGGCATGCTGGCCTCCGCCTCGATGGTGCGCGTCGTGGCGTCGCTACTGCGCACACTGCCGCCGTCGGTACCGGTAGTGGTCGATCCGGTCGCAGTGTCGAAGCATGGCGACGCGCTGCTCGGTGCGGACGCGATGGACGCCGTACGGACGGAGATCGTGCCGCTGGCGACAGTGCTGACGCCGAACCTGACTGAGCTCGGACCGGTGTCCGGAGTCCTGGATGACCGCGAGCTGGCGGCCAAAACCCTGCTGGAGGCCGGTGCGTCCTGGGTGCTCGTCAAGGGCGGGCATGATTCGGGACCCGAATCAGTTGACGTGTTGCACGGTGCAGGGGTCCGGCGGACCTACAGTGCGGTCCGGGCCGACAATCGGCACACCCATGGCACCGGATGTACGTTGGCCAGCGCCATCGCGTCGTACCTGGCACGCGGGTACGACGTCGAGAGTGCGGTCGGTGCAGCGAAGGAGTACGTGACCGGTGCGATCCAGGCCGGGTTCGCACTCGGCGGCGGCATCGGTCCGGTCGATCACGCGTGGAGATTTCGAGGGAGTGGCAGTTGACGAAGCAGCCCCCGGTCGACGGGTACTGCGAGCAGTGCGGGTTCAACTACGACACCGGTGACCTGCAGGGCACAGTGACCCTGCTGGTCCGCCAGGCGGCCGACTGCAGCATGGCGCTCACCAAAGCCGCCGCAGGCCCGGACACCAACGTCGTACGGCTCAGGCCGGAGCCCGAAGTCTGGTCGGCGATCGAGTACGCCTGCCACGTGCGCGACGTACTGGAGGTGCAGCGCTTCCGCATCGCCCAGTGCCTGGCCGAGGACCGCCCGGTCTACGCACCGATGGACCGCACCGGCCGGGTGAAGCAGGAGAAGTACGAACTCCAGGACCCGATGGAGGTAGCCGCCGCCCTGGTCCGCTTCGCCAAGGACTTCGGCGCCGCCGCCCGAGTCCTCACCCCACCCCAACTAGGCAAACTAGGCCTCTACAACTACCCGGTCCGAATGCCCCGCACCCTGGGCTGGGTCATCCGCCACACCGCCCACGAAATCCAGCACCACCGCCACGACATCATCACCATCCTGGCAAAACTGGAACCCCCCATCATCCCCAAACCCAAACCAGCCGAGGCCAACCCCGAGGCGTCGGAAGAGGCCACCGACACCCCCAAGCCCAACTCCGAGCCGTCGGAAGACCTCACCAACACCCCCACTTCCGACTCCGAGTTGTCGGAAGCGGTCACCGACACCCCCACAGCCGACTCCGAGTAGTCGGAAGAGGCCACCGACACCCCCGCGGCCAACCAGCCCACCGACACCACCCCTGACGACCCGCGGCCCGGGGCGCCTCGCGGCCGCACTCCCCAGCCATGGGAGTCGGATCCTGCGGCCCACTCCCTCCCTGCTCACCACAGTGGGATCCGAAGGTGGTGAGGGTGCTAACGGGTTGTCGCCCAGGTAGCTATGGCGGACTCGGTCGTCAGGTGGTCGAGCGCCAGTGCGGCAGCGCCCCGGAGCGGGCCGTCGGTCTGGTGAGCCGCCGCGACGACCGGCGGGGGAGCCGCCCGGTGAAACGCCATCAGCCCCTCCAGAAACGTGCGATTGAACGCCTCCTCAGCCGCGGCCCGCAACGGGACCGCGAGCCCACCCAGCGTGATCACATCCGGGTCATGCGCATTGGCAAGCCCCGCCAGCCCAGCAGCGATCGCCGTGACCACCTGCTCAACCGCCCGCACCGCCGTACGGTCTGTCCGGCGCAGGACGGCCTGCGTGTAACCATGCGGATCGTCAGGCTCCGGCTCCCGCAAATGATGAGCCAACGCGCGCCCATCGATCTCCAGGTTCCAGCACCCGCGCGCACCACACAGACACTGCCGGCTGCGATCGCCGTACGGCGTATGCCCGAACTCACCAGCCGCCCCAGAAGCCCCCAGCACCGGCACACCGTCGATCAGTAACGTCCCACCGATCCCCGCCTCGATGATCAGATGCAGCGCCGTCCCAGCCCCAGCCGCCGCCCCCGAACGCGCCTCCGCAACCCCACTCAGCGTCGCGTCATTCCCAGCCAACAGCGGAACCCCAGTCCCCGCCGTCACAGTCTCAAGGTCCAGCTCGAACCACTCCGGCGCCGAAGACTGCAGCAGGTGGTTGTCCCGCAGCGTCCCCGGCACCGCCAACCCAACAGCCCGCAGCCGATCGCCGTACTGGTCCTGTGCCTCCTGTACGGCGCCGCGCAGGTTCCCGAGCACGACCTGTGCACGCCGCGTGCGGTGGCGGCGGTCGTCCTGGCTCAGGAAGGACCCGTCGAGTGCGACGACCGCACTGCGCCAGTTGCTCTGCCGCAGGTCGAGCACCAGCGCCACCGGACCAGACGGATGCGCCCGCAGCAGCGTCGTCGGTCGGCCGCGCCCCCGGCTCGGTGCCGGTACCTCGGCGAGCAGCTGCACCTCACGGAGCTTCGCGGTCACCTCAGTGGTCGAGCTACTGCTCAGCCCGAGCTCATGTGCGACCGCCGCCCGGGTGATCCCCGGTTCCCGGCTCACCCGGGTGAGGATCTCCGCGGCGGTCTGCCATTGTCCCCGGCGCCCACTGGTCATAACATTGTCCCATCTTATACTCGGAGTACGAGTTTAATTGGAGGGGCAGTGAAGATCCGGGACATTCGGGCGGTGTTGTTCGACATGGACGGCACGCTGGTCGATTCCGACGCGGTCGTCGACCGGAGCTGGAGCACCTGGGCGACCGAATACGGCCTCTCGCCGGCCGACGTCCTGGCCGTCGCCCACGGCAACCCAGCCGTGGCGACCGTCGCGCACTTCCTGCCCAACCTCTCCGACTCCGAGCGCGCGGTCGCAGGTGCACGCGTCCTGGACCTCGAGTGCGACGACCTGTCCGATGTCGTCCCGACTCCCGGAGCGCACGAGCTGATCGCGACCCTCGACCGCCTCGGCCTGCCCTGGGCCGTCTACACAAGCGCACCGAACCGCCTGGCCAAGGTCCGCCTAGAGGCGGCCGGCATCTCGCCCTCCATCCTCGTCACCATCGACGACGTCGCCCACGGCAAACCAGACCCCGAGGGCTACCTCCGCGTCGCCGAGCTCGTAGGCGTGGACATCCAGCACTGCCTGGTCGTCGAGGACACCCAGGTCGGCCTGGCCGCCGGGCGCGCGTCTGGCGCGACCACCGCCGGCCTCAAGGGTGTACCGGCCGACATCCGGCTCCCTGACCTGCACCACCTCGTCCAGCTGTTCACCGAATGACCGCCCGCTCCGAGCAGCTCCAGATCGGAGTCAGCCTCTCCTCAATGGGCTACCTGCTCGCCGGCCTCGGCGCGTGCGTCGCCATCCTCGCCCGCGACCTCAACGAACCCACCGGCCGGCTGGCGCTGCTCTCGTCCGCCTTCGCAGTCGGTCTGGTCATCATCGCCGCGGTCGGCCCGGCGCTACTCCGCTCCTGGTCGATCGGCGTCGTACTGCGCGTCGGCTCCCTAATCTGCGCCGCTGGCGGCGCACTGCTAGCCCTGGCCCCCGTGTACGCCGGTGTGGTCGTTGGCGGCCTTTGTGTCGGCCTAGGCGGTGCGCTGCTCGTTCTGGTCGCACCCCTGATGCTCCACGGCCCCACCGCAGCCGCACGCCTCAGCCGCGTCAACGCAGTCGCCAGCGCCGCCGGCATCCTCGCCCCACTGACGATTGGCCTAATCGACGCACTCGGAATCACCGGCCGCGTCGCCATGCTGGTCGCCGTACCGCCCCTGCTGATCCTGGCCACCGTCAAAGGCCCAGACGTCGTACCGCCCGTCCTCTCCGAAGCCCCGACCGGCCACGCGGTCGGCTGGACAGTCGGCCTCGGCTGGCTGCGCGTCGTACTGGCCGTCGGCGTCGAGTTCTGCTTCGTCGTCTGGGCCGTAGCCCGCCTCGTCGACTCCGGCCTAACACTCGCCGTCGCCGCCCTCCTCGGCAGCAGCTTCCCCATCGGCATGGCCGTAGGCCGCGCGATCGGCCCAGTCCACTGGCGCTCCCTACCCCCAGTCGTCATCGGCGGCACCCTAGCCATCATCGGCACCCTGCTAGTCAGCCTGCTGAACGCCCCCGCCCTGATCGCCCTCGGGCTCGTCATCGCCGGCATCGGCGTAGCCCCGCTCTACCCAGTCACCCTCGCCGCCCTGGTAGCCCTCCCCGGCCTAAGCCCCACCCGCCTAGCCGCCCTAGGCGCCCTAGCCTCCGGCACCGCCATCCTCATCACCCCCGCAGCCCTGGCTGCCCTAGCCCGCCTCGTCAACCTCCGCCTTGCCTACCTCATCACCATCCCCCTCCTCCTAGCCCTCTTCACCCTCAGCCGCACCAGCAATCCGGAGAACCTTCGGCCAAGGCTGAAACGGTTGGTCTAGAGGGAAGCGGCACCGACCCTTTGCGGTATGAGAAAACTCTGCCTGCTCTTCGGAGCCGCTCTCATTCTGCTCACCGGCTTCTTGTCCGCAGCCCCTGCTTCGGCAGACGACGGCAACTTCAGCGTCTGGCGCAACAACGGCCTTCGGTGCGACTTCCCGAACAACACCCCGACCTTGGGGGACTGTGCCAACGACAACGTCATCATCCAGAACAGCGGTTACCCCTGCTCGGGATGTGACACGATCCGCCTCTACTGGGGCTCCAACTACCACGGCGCCTTCATCTGCATCCCGCGCGGTGTGACGTACGGCAAGGGCGGCGATCCCAACCTGAAGTTCGACCGCGGTTTCGGCCTCTCCGGCTACGGCGCATCCGTCTGGAACAACGCCGCCTCCGCCAAGTGGACCGGCCCCTGCTGAACGGCCCGGTGTACGGAAGGACACGTAGTAGTCCGTCGCTCGTGGAGCCGCGCCGCCTGCCGTACTCAGTCGTCGCGGCATTCCGGGCACTACTACGTGTCGTTCCCGACGCCGGACCCGCGCACCTGCCGCCGGAACCTCGGCCAGCACCCGACGCCTCTGAGGTCACCATGCGGACCGCCGCGCCATCACAACTGCAGACAGCACCTCGCGCCCTGCGTGACAACGCCTCCGCCACCCACTCGTGATGGCCTCCCCGTCCATCTGCATCCGCCCCATCAAGCGGACCGTCCCCCGCAGCTGGGCCCGCCGACCGACCATCTCCACCAAGAGCCGCTACGACGTTGTGCACGGGTCAACCACGTGCGCGGCCGGAAGATGGTTGAGCGGTGCCCAAGGCGAGCTGGCCGGGCAACCTTGAGCACGGTTCAACCGTTGCGGTGGGGTGTCAGCTGGTTGGTGGGTGCTCAAGGTGACCGCCGGCCCGCGTTCTCGGGGCTCGGCGGTAGCTGGCGCGTTGGTCGGAACGAAATCGGCGCCTGGACCCGAAAATCCTCCGACTAACGCAAGACCTCGAGCATCACGCACCTCAGCCACAGCCCGTCAGCCCCAGACGACGCGCAGCCGCGGTCGCCGGACCTCGCCAACCAGCCCAGCCACCCACGTCGCGCGCACTCTGGTTTTGGTCGGCCGCCTTTGGTGGTCGAGTCGGGGTGCAGGCGCGAAAGAACTCGGCCGGGGACGTCCGCTACCCGCCGAGACCGCCTTCACGTACAGGGCGAGACCCCCTTCACCTGCAGGGCGAGCTCGCCGGAACCGCCTTCACGTGGAGGTCGAGCCCAGGCCGGGTGCCTTCGACTTCTCCTGGGTGACCTGTGCGGACCGCAACGCCATCACAATTGCAGGCAGCACCTCGCCTCCCCGCGTGACAACGCCTCGACCGGTCACTTGTGATGGCATCTGCGTCCACCTCCACGCCCGCGCCTGCGTCCGCGTGCACGGCATTTGGAACATCGCCGCCGGGTGAGCCGACTCCTGCGAGACGGCCGGACCGCCACCACCGTCTAACCGGCCGCTGGGCCCTCGGCGCACGCTTGATTGAGCGTGCGGGAGCCGTCGGGGCATGGGTTGCACGGTGGTGGCGGTCCGCGAGACACCTAGACCGTGGCGCACCGGCCGACCACCTTCACCAAGCTGTCCCGCGGGACCGCTACGGCTTGGCGTGCTGGGCGACCATCTTCACCAACGTGTCCGGCGGGACGACCTTCACGTGTGGGGCGAGGCCGTTGACGACGGTCATGACGTCGTCGACCGACTTGCTCCAGGCGTGCCAGAGGACGACCGAGTAGCCAGCCGTGGAGTGCGGGTCGCGGGGCGCATTGTTGAGCTCGGCAATGACCGATGCCTCGTCGGCACCGTCCAGACCGTCCCACAGCATCGTCCGCGCCGAGATCACCGGCTTGCCATCCGCCCACACGACCTTGCCCTTGTGGCCGTCGTACCGGGAGTACTCGAGGTAGATCAGACCGTCGATCTCACGCCGCTTCAGGTACGACGACCACAGTTCGGTGTTCTCGAACGAGTCGAAGTCGATGATCTGTACGACGGACAAGTCGGCCCGACCCATGGAGTCGGCGAGCGAGGCGGTGTGCTTTTCGAGCGCCGCCGCCGGATACCGGCTCGGGTACATGTACCCGCCGCCCGACGGTCCGACGACCCAGCGGTCCTTGACGGATTGGTCGTAGTACCAGCGCATCACCGAGGGAGCCAGATCGATCAGCGACGGCGAAATCCCCCACCCAAGGTCGACCTTGCCGCGATGCGGGCTCCCGAACCAGCGGCGGTCGGTCGGGAAGTCGCCGAGCATCCACTGGATGTTGTCCCCGTCGGTGATCAGGAACGTCACGTAGTGGGCATTCGGGTCCGGGTCGAGGGCCCTCCCCCCACCCCCTCCGCTCTGGTTCAGGCGGTTGTTGCGGATGCCGGACAGGACTGAGAGGTTCCGGGCGTGGTCGGCGGGCAGCGCTTTGGCGCCGGCGTCGGAGTTGGGGCCGATGAACTTGTCCTCGCCGGCGGAGGCGTCGCCCCAGCCGATGACGGTGGCGTCATCGTCGAGTTTGCCGATCACTTCGGCCCGGAAGGCCGTGTTGCCGTCGAAGAAGGCGAGCGTCCCCGCCATCGTGACGTAGTCCCGCAGTCGCTCGGCGATATCTCCTCTCTGTTCGATCGCGACGTCGTGCCGCACGCGGTGCCAGTAGTTGTCGACGACCCAGCGGTCGTCCTTGTCGCGGACGTCCAGCACCTTGCGCAGGCCGTTGCGGATCGCGAGGGCCTCCAGGCTCTCCTCGATCGCGACAGCACCGGTGACACCGGCCAGCGTCGTCGCGACGTTGACCGATGGAGTGCCCGCTCGAAAGAGAACATATCCGCGGACACCGGACCGCCGGACGGTTGTCCACAGGTCACTTTCTTGAGTTCGGACGCCGTAGCGGGTGACCAGGTCGTCCAGCCAGAACTGGTATCCGAGAGAGGGCAGGTTCAGGTAGAGCGTCTCGGGACCGCGTCGGGCGAGCAGGCCTTGCAGAGTGGTCGCGAGGGTCCGTTCCGGGAGGGTCAAAGAGTTCTCGTCGAGCACGGTCAGCAGGCGCGGCCGCTGGCCTTTCGGGTACGCCGAGGCCCCGGTGGCCGAGGCTGGAACGGCGGACCCGAGGCCCAGGCCAAACCCCACGCCAGCGCCCAGTCCCAGGGCAGCACGACGACTCAGGCGGTACGGATCGGACATGTGGTGCCTCCAGGAGCGGCTGGTGACTGTCCTACGTTGTCAATTGGCCGCGACGATGCCACACGTACCAAGGGCCGACAAGCCCTCAGGCCGAAATCGGCAGCCCGTAGCGACCGAGCAGTGCGACCAGTACGTCGGTCCCGTCGGCCAGGTCGTAGACCTCGGCGTGCAGCCCGGCGGAGCGGGCGCCTTCGACGTTGGCCGGGATGTCATCGACGAACAGGACTGATGACGCGGGAGCACCGGTCGCAGCGAGGATGGCGCGGAAGTAGGCCGGGTCGGGCTTGGCCAACCCCAGGTCGCACGAATAGAACGACTGGTCGAACAGAGCGGCGTACCCGCGTTCGTCGTTCATGATGGCTCGGCGATAGGCGTGCTGGTTGGTGGCCAGGTGGCACTTGATGCCGGCCTGCCGCAGGTCCTGGATCAGGTCGACGACCACCGGCTCAGCCGCGAACCAGCTCCATGGCTCAATAGCCTCGTCCAGGGTCGCGGTCACGTTCCACCGGCGCAGTACGGCGGCCAGTGCGTCCTCGAACTCCTCTTTGCCGCAGATCGCCGGCCGCTCGGCGAGCATCAGGTCGTTGACGAAGGCCTCGCCGTCACCGTCGACCATGGCGTGGAGTCGGGCGGCCCAGTCGTGGGTGCCGCGCTGGATGACGCCGTCGGCGTCGAAGAGGACGGTGGTGATCGAGGGCGTCATGCGCCCATCCTGTCAGTCCGGGGGACCGCTACCCCTTGACCGGTTAAGTCGGTATGCGCTTACCTAATGGCTACGTAAACACGATTAGACACCTTCCGGCGAAATCCAACAGAAAGCGCCAGGTGAGGCTATGCCGCTGAGCAGAAGGACGTTCCTTGCAGGCGGTGCCGCCACCGCCGCCGGGTTGACCGGGATGACTGGGCTGACCGGGTGCGGTTCCCGCAGTTCACTGGGGACCGCGAACGAACTGAGCATGTGGACCTGGGTCGGCTCGGTCAACGACGACCTGATCGGACAGGCCGAGAAAGCCATCCCGGGGTACGACGGCCTGAAGCTGTCGATGACCCGGATCGGCAGCAACTACAAGACCAAGGTGCTGACCGCCCTGGCCGGCAAGTCGCTGGTACCGGACATCGTCGCGATCAACGACGACGTCGCGACGTACTTTCCGAACTCGGACCAGTTCCACGACCTGTACGAGCTCGGTGCGAAGGAACGCGAATCCGACTTCCTGCCCTGGAAGTGGAAGCTCGGCGTCACCCCGCAGAACAAGATGATGGCCTATCCGATGGACACCGGCCCGACCGCGCTGTTCTACCGCAGCGACATCCTCGGCAAGGCCGGGATCGACGTCGATCCGGCCGCGATCGCGGGACAGGCGCCGGACTGGGACACCTACATCGCGCTCGGTAACAAGATCAAACAGGCCGTCCCCGGCTCCGCGATCACCGACAACGTGAACAGCATCTTCTCCTACCGGATGGCTCAGCAGCCGAAGCGGTACATGACCGCCGACGGCCAGTACATCGGCGACCAGGACCACGTCCGCGAGGCGTTCGATCTCGCCGTACGGGTGGTCAAGGAAGGGTTGTCGGCCAATGCGCAGGACGGGTCGACCGACGCGAAGGCGATCATCAGCAACGGCAAGCTGGTGGCCTTCAACGCTGCCGTCTGGTGGGCGCAGCTCGGCCCGAAGAACGCGGCGCCGAAGACGAAGGGACTCTGGCGGGTGACTGCGGCTCCTGGTGGCGCCGGCAACCGCGGTGGATCGTTCCTGGCGATCACCAAGTACTGCAAGAACCCGCAGGCCGCATTCGCCTTCATCAGCTGGCTGGAGACCGCGAAGAACCAGGCCGAGGCCTTCCTCGACCCGGTGCTCTTCCCGTCCACGCCGGCCTCCTACACCGATCCCCGGCTGAGCGCGCCGGACGACTTCTTCGGCGGGCAGCAAATCGTCGACGTGTTCGCCGAATCCGCCAAGAAGTACCCGGGCGCCTACTTCTCGCCGTACGACTCGATCATCGGCTCGCCGCTCAGCGCCGAGCTGGTCAACGTCGAGACCGCCGGCAAGTCACCGGACCAGGCCTGGAGCGACGCGCAACGGCAGATCGAGCGGGAACTGACCCGGGCGGGGGCGATCTGAGATGACCGCGACCAAGACACTTCCCGCCCTGAAACAAACCACCGCGACGACCGCGGAGAAGCCGCCGAACAAATTCCGCCAGGCCTTCCCGCAGTACGCCGCCATCTCGCCGTTCTTCATCCTGTTCGCGATCTTCGGCGCGTTCCCGATCCTGTTCTCGATCTGGATCTCGTTCCATTCCTGGGACGGCATCGGCCCGATGAAATGGGTCGGGCTCGAGCAGTACAGCTACCTGATCAGCGATCCGAAGTTCTGGAAGACCATCGGCAACACGATGATCATCTGGGTGCTGTCCACAGTCCCGATGCTGCTGCTCGCGCTGGTACTGGCGAACGCGCTGCACAACGCGACCCGGTTCCGCACCTTCTACCGGATCGCGTACTTCATCCCGAACGTCACCTCGGTCGTCGCCGTCACCCTCGTCTTCGGCTCGGTCTTCAGCAACAACTTCGGTCTGCTGAACGCGTTCCTGCAGTCGATCGGGATCGCCAAGGTCGAGTGGCTGACCCAGCCGTGGGGGATCAAGATCGCGATCGCCACCATCGTCACCTGGCGCTGGGTCGGCTACAACGCGATCATCTTCCTGGCCGGCCTGCAAGCGATCTCGGCCGACGTCTACGAGGCCGCCAAGGTCGACGGCGCCAGCCCGCGACAGACGTTCTGGCGGATCACCGTGCCGATGCTGCGCCCGGTCATCCTGTTCACCGTGGTCACCTCGACCATCGGCGGCCTGCAGATCTTCACCGAGTCCCGGGTGCTGTTCGGCGACACCAACAACATCGGCGGACCGGGTGACGCCGGTATGACGATCGTCTCGTACCTCTACCAGAGTGCGTTCATCAAGAACCAGTTCGGGTACGGCGCCGCCATCGGCTGGGCCTTGTTCATCCTGATCGTGCTGTTCAGCATCATCAACTGGCGGCTGATCGGCGGTACCGACGAACAACGCCTGGCCAGCCGGGCGAAACGCCGCGCGGACCGGAAGATCGCCGTACAGAAGGCAGCGCAAGAGAAGGAGGCGGCACATGGGGTCCGTTGAGCGCCTGCGCACAGTAGTCGGTCACGTCGTGCTGATGCTCGGCGTCGTGGTCTCGCTGCTCCCGTTCTACTGGATGGTCGTGATGGCCTCCAACACCACACCCGACATCTTCGCCTACCCGCCCAAGCTGTTGATCGGTTCGCACCTGTTCGAGAACATGGGCAAGGTGCTCGACAACGTCGACTTCTTCGGCTCCATGCTGCTGACGCTGATCGCGTCGGTCTCGGTCACCGTGCTGGTGCTGTTCTTCGACTCGCTGGCCGCGTTCGCGTTCGCGAAGTACGAGTTCCCCGGCCGCAAATTCCTCTTCGGGTTGCTGCTGGCAACGTTCATGATCCCGGCCCAGCTGTCCCTGGTGCCGCAGTTCGTGACGCTGGCGGAGTTCGGCTGGATCGGCTCACTGAAGGCGCTCATCATCCCCGGCGCCGCGAACGCCTTCGGCATCTTCTGGATGCGCCAGTACGCCGCGGGTGCGATCCCCGACGAACTGATCTCGGCCGCCAAGGTCGACGGCGCCGGCTTCTTCCGGCAGTACCTCACCGTCGGTCTGCCAGTACTGCGGCCGGGGCTGGCGTTCCTCGGCATCTTCACCTTCATCAACGTCTGGAACGACTACCTGTGGCCGTTGATCGTGATGACCGATCCGAACCGGCTCACGCTGCAGGTCGCGCTCGACCAGCTGAACGGGATCTACGGCACCGACTACTCGATGGTGATGGCGGGTGCGCTGATGAGCGTGATCCCGCTGATCGGGGTGTTCCTGATCGGCGCCCGCTCGTTCATCGCCGACCTCGCCGCCGGCGCCATGAAGTTCTGACCTCACCTCTCCCAAACACTGACTAGGGATCGACTTTGACTGACAGCAAGCTCCGCTGGGGCATCCTCGGGACCGGCAACATCGCGTCCCGTTTCGCCGACCAGGTGCCGACCTCGAAGACCAATGAGGTGGTCGCGGTCGGCAGCCGGTCGCTCGCCTCGGCCGACGAGTTCGGCAAGCGTTTCAACATCCCGAACCGGCACGGCTCGTACGACGAGTTGCTCGCCGACGAGACCGTGGACGCGGTGTATGTCGCGACCCCGCACCCGATGCATCCCGAATGGGCGATCAAGGCGGCCGAGGCCGGCAAGCACGTGCTGTGCGAGAAGCCGCTGGCGATCAACAAAGCGTGGGCCGAGGCGATCATCGAGGCCGCGGTCCGCAACGACGTCTTCTTGATGGAGGCGTACATGTACCGGTGCCTCCCGCAGACCAAGCTCGTCGCCCAGCTGATCCGGGACGGTGAGCTCGGCAAGGTGCACCACATCGAGGCCACCTTCGCCTTCAACGCCTCCTTCAACCCGACCAGCCGCATCTACGCCGACGAACTCGCCGGCGGCGGCATCCTGGATGTCGGCGGGTACCCGGTCTCCTACGCGCGGCTGATCGCCGGCGCCGACAGCGGACTCCCGTACGCCGAACCTGCCGCCGTGAACGCGGTCGGGACGGTCGGCGAGACCGGCGCCGACGAATGGACCGCCGCAACGCTGTTCTTCGACGGCGGCGTCACCGCGCATGTCACCACCGGCGTCCACCTCGGTGACCTGAACCAGGTTCGGATCGTCGGCAGCAAGGGCTACCTGATCGTCGAGGACCCCTGGTTCGGCGGCGACGGCAAGCCGACCCACGTCACCCTGCACAAGGTCGGCGAGGAGATCCGCGACATCTCCGCCGAGCCTGCGCTCATTTACGCGGCCGAGGCCGAAGCGGTCGCTGCTGCCATCGCGGAACGCCAGGCGCCCGAGATGAACTGGGCCGACACCCTCGGCAACCTGACCGTCCTGGACGCCTGGCGGGCCGCGATCGGTCAGCAGTACTCGAGTGAGCGGGACGACGCCGCGGTCCCGACCGCGAGCGGCCGGCCGCTGACCAAGCGGGCCGATGCGCCGATGACCTACGGGTCGGTCCCGGGCTTCGACAAGCAGGTGTCGCGGCTCGTGATGGGCGTGGACAACCAGCACAGCCTCACCCACGCCGCCACCGTCTTCGACGACTTCGTCGAGCGCGGCGGAACGACGTTCGACACCGCCTACATCTACGGCGGCGGATACGGCGAGAAGCTGCTCGGCCAGTGGATCAAGACCCGCGGCAACCGCGACGAGGTCGTTGTCATCGGCAAGGGTGCGCACACCCCGCACTGCGATCCCGCATCGATCACCCGGCAGCTCGAAGAGAGCCTCGGGCGGCTGCAGACCGACCACGTCGACCTCTACCTGATGCACCGCGACAACGAGGACATCCCGGTCGGCGAGTTCGTCGACGTACTGGATGAGCACTTCAAGGCCGGCCGGATCAAGGCGTACGGCGGGTCGAACTGGTCGCTGGAGCGGTTCGACGAGGCGAACGCGTATGCGGCCGCGAACGGCAAGCAGCCGTTCACGCTGCTCAGCAACCACCTCAGCCTCGCGCGCGCGTACGACGTACCGTGGGCCGGGTGCCGGCACGTGTCGGACGACGAGTCGCAGGCGTGGTTGCGGGACCGGCAGGTAGCGCTGTTCCCGTGGTCGAGCCAGGCCCGCGGATTCTTCACCGGAAGGGCCAAGCCGGAGGACCGGTCGGACGAGGAACTGGTCCGCTGTTTCTACTCCGACGAGAACTTCCGTAGGCTGGACCGTGCCCGGGAGCTCGCGACCGCCAAGGGAGTCGAGCCGACCGCGATCGCACTGGCCTGGTTGCTGCACCAGCCGTACCCGGTGTTCCCGCTGATCGGGCCTCGGCACATCAGTGAGACGCGGACCTCGACACCTGGTCTGACCGTCTCGCTGAGCGACGAAGAAGTGGCGTACCTCACTGCCTGAGGAGCGCCTGCTGACCGAATTGGTCGAGCCCTGACACCCATGTAACATGGTTTGTCGGTGTCACGACCCTGAACACGGAGAATCATGTCTAAGAAGTGCGATGTCTGCGGCAAGCAGCCGACGTTCGGCAACAGCGTTGCCCGCCTGGGTAAGGGCGCGATGATCCGGCGGGTCAAGGCTCGTACGCCCCGCCGTTTCAACCCCAACATCCAGCCGGTCCGGGCGATCATCAAGGGAACCCCGACCCGCATGAAGGTCTGCACGTCCTGCATCAAGGCCGGCAAGGTCCAGCGCGTCGTAGGCTGACCCACCCGCAAGTCTTTCCGTGTAGGGCCTGACTAGGCGCCCGGTTTTCACACCGGGCGCCTACTCGTGTTTACCGGCGTTCTGCGATGACCGTGATCTCGTTGCGGTTGTGGTGGAGCTGACGAGCGTGCAGTACGTCGTACTCCGCGCGCAGCACGTCGAGTCCGCGCCGGGCGCCGTCCAGCGGGTTCTTCCCGCCACCCTTCAGTGTCACGACCGCCAAACCACCGCGGCGCAGGTGCGCGGCCGCGTCGATCATCATCCGCGCACTCAGGATCTGATCCATCCGCATGTCGTTCACCACGACGTCGAAGCGAACCCGGTTCTCCGCGAAGAACCGGCCGGCCGTCGTCTCCGCGTGATGGATCCCGCGGTCCCGCAGCAGCCGCACATCCAGGTAGCCCGGATCGACCGACCAAACCTCCTGCCCGTGCTCCCGCAGGATCCGCGTCCACCCGCCCGGTGACGCGCCCAGGTCGACCGCCTTGCCGCCCGCCGGCAGCTCCAGCCCGAAGGTCGCGATCGCTTCCTCCAGCTTGAACTCCGACCGCGACACCCGCTCCTCGCCCCGCGCCAGCCGCATCCGCCCACCCGGCCAGTCCGACAAGCTGTCCGCCAGCCGGTTCACGCCGAGCAGGATCGTCCGCGGGCTCTCGAAACACGACACGACCCACTTCTGATCCGAGCGGGTCACGCTCACACCGCGCTCGCCGAGCGCCTCCTCGATCCGGTGGAAGTACGACCCACCGGTCCCCGCACGGTCCGTCCACGCCTGCACGGCAAGCGCCTTCGGATACTCCGGCAGCTCGCCCAGAATCAGCTCCGCGAGCTCATAACCAGGCGGCAACTCGTCGAAACTCCCGATCTCCGAGGTCAGGTGCCGGACGAACATGATCCGCCCGCTGTCACAAGCCTCCGCGAGCTCCTGAACCGCAGGCCCGGTCACCCGCCCGATATCGGCCCCGACCCGCTGGATCGGCACCTTCCCGAACACCCCACGGATCTCCCGCACAGCCCACTCGTAACTGTCGGCCGCAACCGAGAACAACACGCTCACGGCCTGAACCTACCGCGAGGCACTAATCTTCCGGGCGTGGAGGAACTGACGGTCGCGGTGTTGCGTGCGTGGGCTCGGACCGCCTTGGTGGAGCTGGGGCGGGCCCGGAGCGGGATCGACGAGCTGAACGTGTACCCGGTCCCGGACGGCGACACCGGCACGAACCTGTACCTGACCTGGGAGGCGGCCTGCGAGGCGCTGCCCAAGGGCGAGCTGACGTTCGCGGAGGCGGTGCAGGCGTTCGGCCGGGGCGCGCTGCTGGGCGCGCGGGGCAACTCGGGCGTGATCACCTCGCAGCTCGTGCGGGCCTGCGGGATGCGGCTGGCCGAGAACCTGCCGCGGGATCGCGACAGGGACGGCGTACTGGCTGATCCGCGGATGAGCGAGGCCGCGGCCTTCGCCGATGCGCTCACGTACGCCGCTGATGCCGCGTACGGCGCGGTCGCGGAACCGGTCGAGGGGACCATGCTGACGGTCGCCCGCGCGGCCGCCAACGGGGCAATGAGCGCGGCCAACGACGGGAAGAGCCTGGCCGACGTGTGCCTGGCCGCGGTCGCGTCCGCGCGGCTGGCGCTCACCCGGACGACCGAGCAACTCGATGTCCTGCGGCGGGCCGGAGTGGTCGACGCCGGGGGAGCGGGGCTGGTCGTGATCCTCGGGGCGATGGAGTCCGTGCTCACCGGGCGGACCGTGACGATCGACGTACCGGCTCGGGTTGAACCGCAGGAGGTTGCGGGTGACCTCAGCCCGGACGGGCCGGCGTACGAGGTGATGTACCTGCTGGACGCCGCTGACGAGGCTGTCGCGGACTTTCGGCGGCAGCTCGCAGACCTGGGTGACTCGGTCGTCGTGGTCGGCGGAGACGGCCTCTGGAACGTCCATGTGCATGCGGACGATGTCGGTGCCGCGATCGAGCTCGGGATCGCGATCGGTCGGCCGCATCGGATCCGCGTGACGCACTTCGCCGATCTGCCGCATCACGAGCCGCCGCCGGGTCGGGCGGTGATCGCAGTCGCCGCAGGTGATGGGCTGGCCGCGCTGTTCGCCGAGGCTGGCGCCAAGATCGTGGTGGGCGGACCAGGCCGGCGGTGTTCAACCGGCGAGCTGCTGACCGCGATCGAGAAGTCGCAGGCGGCCGAGATCGTGCTGCTGCCGAACGACAAGGACTCCATCGCGGTCGCCGAAGCCGCTGCCACTGCGGCTCGGCAGGACGGCTTGCGGGTGGCCGTGATCCCGACCCGGGCTCAGGTCCAGGGGCTGGCGGCGATCGCCGTACACGATGCTGCGGCTAGCTTCGACGATGACGTCGTCCACCAGTCCGCGGCTGCTGGGCAGACCCGGCATGGGGCGGTCACGATCGCGGTGAAGGACGCCTGGACGATGGCCGGTCGCTGCCGCGTGGGCGATGCGCTGGGCGTTGTCGACGGTGACTTCGCGCTCATCACCGACGACCTGACCGAGGCGGCGGTTGGGGTCGTCGACAGGTTGCTGGGCGGTGGTGGCGAGCTGCTGACGATCGTCACCGGGCGCGATGCAGACCCCGAATTGGCGGCTGCGATCGAGCGGCACGTGCGGCGGCAACGCAAAGATGTCGATGTCGTGGTGTACGACGGAGGGCAGGACAGGTACCCGTTGCTGATCGGGGTGGAATGAAAACCGATATGGACCGCAAGCTCCGCGACTTCGTCGGAGCGAAGACGGCCAAGACTTTCGCGGACGTGCTCGAGATCGAGACCGTCGGCGAACTGCTGCGCCACTACCCCCGGCGGTATCTGAAGAAGGGTGAGCTGACCCCCTTCGACGAGCTCGAGGTCGGCGACCAGGCAACGGTCAACGGCCGGGTCAAGAAGGTCACCGTCCGCTCGCTCGACACCAAGGCCGAGATCCCGCTCACCGACGTCCAGAAGTGGACCCGGCGCAAGACGCTCACCAAGGTCGTGGTCACCGATGGCCGGCACGACCTGGAGCTGGCGTTCTTCAACCAGCCCTGGCTGGCCACCAAGCTGACCCCCGGTACGGCGGCCCTGTTCTGGGGCGAGGTGACGATGTTCCGCGACATCATGCAGCTCAAGGGTCCAGGGACCGAGATCCTCGACGACGAGGACCTCACCGAGGCCGAGATCGAACGCCGGGCCCGGCCGTTCCGCCCGCTCTACCCGGCGACCGCGAAGTTGCCGACAGCAACGATCGAGCGCAGTATCAAGATCGTCCTGGACAACCTGAGCGAGGAGCTCGAGGACCCGGTGCCGGAACTCATCCGGCGCAAGGAGAAGCTCCTCGGCCTGGTCGACGCGTTGCAAAAGGTGCATCTGCCGGAGACCGAGAAGGACATCAGCGCCGCCCAGAACCGGTTCCGGTTCGAGGAAGCACTGGTCATGCAGACGATCCTCGCTCAGCGTCGCGCAGTCACCGATGCGCTGAAGGCGGTCGCCCGGCCGCGGACGTCCGGTGGCCTGCTCGACGAGTTCGACAAGCGGCTGCCGTTCTCGCTGACCGCCGGCCAGGCCGAGGTGGGGGAGGAGATCTTCGCCGATCTCGAGCGACCACATCCGATGCACCGGTTGCTGCAGGGTGAGGTCGGTTCCGGCAAGACCGTGGTGGCGCTGCGGGCGATGCTGTCGGTGGTCGACAACGGCGGTCAGGCGGTCCTGCTGGCGCCGACCGAGGTGCTCGCCACGCAGCACCACAAGACGCTGACCAGGATGCTCGGTGACCTCGCCGAGCAAGGCATGCTCGGTGGTGCTGAGCACGCGACCAAGGTCGGGCTGCTGACCGGTTCGCTGAACGCGGCAGCCCGCCGTACGGCGATGTTGGACGCCGCGAGTGGAGCCGCCGGGATCGTGGTCGGGACGCACGCGTTGCTCGAGGACAAGGTGCAGTTCGCCGATCTCGGGCTCGTCGTGGTCGACGAGCAGCACCGGTTCGGGGTCGAGCAGCGGGCGGCGCTGAGCGCGAAATCGGGCGAGAACACGCCGCACGTGCTGGTGATGACGGCGACCCCGATCCCGCGCACGGTCGCGATGACGGTGTTCGGCGACCTCGCGGTCTCGACACTGACCGAGCTGCCGGCCGGACGGTCGCCGATCCAGTCCTCCGTCGTACCGGCCAAGCAGAAGCCGGACTGGCTGGACCGGGCCTGGGCGCGGGTCCGCGAGGAGGTCGGCAAGGGCCACCAGGCGTACGTCGTCTGTCCGCGGATCGGCGACGACGTGAAGAACGCGGCCGACGAGGAAGGCGATCTGGCCGCCGGGGACGAGGAGGGCGACGGCAAGAAGCAGGCCCGGCCGCCGATCTCGGTCCTGCAGGTCTCCGAGGCGCTGGCCGAGATCCTGCACGGCCTGCGGGTCGAGATCCTGCACGGCCGGTTGCCGGCCGACGAGAAGGACGCGGTGATGACCCGATTCGCGGCCGGCGAGGTCGACGTACTGATCGCGACCACGGTGATCGAGGTCGGCGTCGACGTACCGAACGCCTCGACGATGGTGATCATGGACGCCGACCGGTTCGGCATCTCGCAGCTGCACCAGCTGCGCGGCCGGGTCGGCCGGGGCAAGGTGCCGGGGCTGTGCCTGCTGGTCACGGACCTGTGGGACGGGACGAAGTCGTACGGGCGGCTGGCCGCGGTGGCGTCGACGACGGACGGATTCGAGCTGTCCCGGATCGACCTGGAGACGCGTCGCGAGGGCGACGTACTGGGCGTGGCGCAGTCGGGCAAGCGGAGCAGCCTGAAGCTGCTGAGCGTGCTGCGGGACGAGGAGATCATCTTCACCGCCCGCCACGTGGCCCAATCCCTGATCTCGGTCGACCCCGGGCTGGCCGACTACCCAGCCCTGCGTTCTTTCGTGCAGAGCGCGCTGGAGTCCGAATCCACCGAGTACCTGGAGAAGACATGACACGGGTGATCGGGGGAGTCGCGGGCGGGCGGCGGCTCGCCGTACCGCCGGGGGACGGCACGCGGCCGACGGCGGACCGGACCAGGGAGGCGTTGTTCTCGTCGCTGGAGGCGGAGTTCGGCAGCTTCGACGGGGTGACCGTCCTCGACCTGTACGCCGGGTCCGGGGCGATCGGGCTTGAGGCGCTGTCCCGTGGTGCGGCCAAGGTGGTTCTGGTCGAGGCGGATCGGAGAGCGGCCGAGGTGATCGCGGCGAACATCAAGGTCGTCGGGCTGCCCGGGGTCACGGTGCTGAGTCGTCCGGTCGAGAAGCTCGCCGCGGGGGAGGCTCCGGCCGAATTCGACCTGCTGTACGCCGACCCGCCGTACAAGCTGGAGACCGCCGAACTGCAGGACGTGCTGGTCGCGTTGGCCGCGAACGGCTGGCTCGCGGCGGACGCCTTCGTGGTCGTCGAGCGTGGGAAGCGGGAGCCGTGGGAGTGGCCGGAGGGGTTCACCGGGCTGCGTGACCGCAAGTACGGCGAGGCGCGTCTTTGGTACGGTCACCGACATGGCTAAGGCTGTGTTTCCGGGCTCGTTCGACCCGCCCACGATCGGCCACCTGGACGTGATCGCCCGCGCGGCCGGCGCCTTCGAGGAGCTGATCGTCGCGGCCGGGGTGAACCAGTCCAAGAAGCGGCTGTTCAGCGACGACGAGCGGGTCGAGATGCTGACCGAACTCGCCGAACCGTTCCCGAACGTCCGGATCGCCACCTTCGACGGGCTGCTGGTCGACTTCTGCACCGAGCAGGGCGCGAGCGTGATCGTGAAGGGCCTGCGGACCGCGGCCGACTACGACTACGAGCTGCAGATGGCCCACCTGAACCGGCGGATGACCGGCGTCGACACCGTCTTCCTGCCGAGCGCGGCCGACCACAGCTTCATCTCGTCGAGCTGGGTCAAGGAGATCGCCAAGCTCGGTGGCGACGTGTCCACGTTCGTGACGGTCAGTGTTCACGCACGGTTACTGGCGAAACACCGATAGGCCCCGAATTGGGTGTCGGGCCGGGTAGTTGATAATGTGGTCTACCGGTCTCGTTGAGACCGAGATTTATGCCTGCCCACGCCTGAAAGGGAAGCCCTGAGCGTCTTGGATCCGCGGTCCCCACTCGTGATCGACACCCACGAGCTGTCACGCCGCGCCGGGTCCCAGCGCGAAGTCTCCTTCACGGCCGCAGCACCGGCAGATCTCGGTATCGATGTGATCGGCGTCCCCGAGGGCGATCCGATCCAGTTCGATCTGCGGCTGGAATCGGTGGTCGAAGGGGTTCTCGTCACCGGATCGGCCAGTGGCCGGCTGGTCGGGGAGTGCGCGCGGTGCCTGGTCGATATCGAGGACGAGTTCCTCGCTGACGTCCAGGAGCTGTACGTCTACCCGGAGAGCGAGGCCGAGCCGGACGAGGCCAGCCGGATGGAGGGCGATCTGATCGACCTCGAGCCGGCGCTGCGGGATCAGGTGGTGCTTGCGCTGCCGTTCCAGCCGTTGTGCACGGACGACTGTCCGGGACTGTGCCCCGAGTGCGGGGTGCGCCTGGTGGAGGAGCCCGGACACAAGCACGAGGACGCGGCCGACCCCCGGTGGGCCGCCCTGGGCGGACTGCTCCAGAACGACCAGCAAGACAACTGAACATCGAACACACGCACACCAGCCGGCCGGGTCAACCAGCCCCCGGCCGAACCGAGGAGTCATAACCGTGGCCGTTCCGAAGCGGAAGATGTCGCGCAGCAACACCCGCAACCGCCGGGCTCAGTGGAAGACCACTGCGCCGGCGCTGGTGACCTGCGTGAACCCCGCCTGCCGCGCCAAGCACCTGCAGCACACCGTTTGCCCCACCTGCGGCCAGTACGGCGCGAAGGGCGAGCGTCGCCAGGTCGTCGAGAGCTAAACGGCACCCATCAGTGAATTCATCGGTCAACGCTGAGCCTGCCTCGGCGCATGGGGGGCTCTACGCCGAGCTGAACGAACGGCTCGGCGTAGCGCTGGCTGACAATTTGCTGGAGCACGCCTTCACCCACCGTTCGTTCGCGTACGAGAACGGCGGGTTGCCGACCAACGAGCGGCTGGAGTTCCTCGGGGACTCCGTGCTCGGGGTCATCGTCACGGAGTCGCTGTTCCGCAACCATCCGGACCTTTCCGAGGGCCGGCTGGCCAAGCTGCGCGCCGCCGTGGTCAACATGCGCGCCCTCGCGGGAGTCGCCCGCGAGCTGAAACTGGGCAAGTACCTGCGGCTCGGCCGCGGGGAGGAAGCCACCGGCGGCCGGGACAAGTCGTCGATCCTGGCCGACTGCGTCGAGGCGCTGATCGGCGCCGTCTACCTGGACCGCGGGTTCGAGGTGGCCGGCAGCGTCGTGCACCGGCTGTTCGACGACCTGATGGAGTCCTCGGCCCGGCTCGGCGCCGGCCTGGACTGGAAGACGTCACTGCAGGAGCTGGTCGCCCAGCTCGGCGTCGGCGTCCCGGAGTACGTGATCGCCGAGTCCGGTCCCGACCACGCCAAGACGTTCGAGGCGCGGGTCCGGATCGGTGCCGACACCTACGGTCACGGCATCGGCCGGAGCAAGAAGGAAGCCGAGCAGCAGGCCGCCGAGACCGCCTGGAAGGCCCTGCGCGCCGCGCATCCCGACAGCACGGATCCCTCCCAGCAGCCCTAGGTGCCCGAGCTTCCCGAAGTAGAGGTCGTCCGCCGCGGTCTGGCGGACTTCACCACCGGCCGGACGATCGACGCGGTCGAGGTCCTGCACCCCCGCCCGGTACGGCGTCATGCCGCGGGGCCGGACGATTTCGTCGCCCGGCTCAAGGGGCAGGTGTTCGCGGAGCCGGCCCGGCGCGGGAAGTATCTCTGGCTGCCGCTCACCTCGGGTGACGCGGTCCTCACCCACCTCGGGATGAGCGGCCAGTTCCGGGTCCAGCCGGTCGGCGCGCCGGACGAGGCCCACCTGCGGGTCCGGATCCGCTTCGCCGACGACGGTGGAGAGGTCCGCTTTGTGGACCAGCGGATGTTCGGTGGTCTGTCCTATTCCGAGGGCGGCGCCGAGCTGCCCGCCGAGATCGCCCACATCGCCCGGGACCCGTTCGATCCTTTGTTCGACGCCGAGGCCGCGGCCGCCGCGCTCCGGCGCCGCAAGACCGGCCTGAAGCGGGCCTTGCTGGACCAGACAGTCGTCAGCGGGATCGGCAACATCTATGCCGACGAGGCGTTGTGGCGCGCGAAACTGCATTACGCGCGGGCCACCGAATCGCTGAAACCCTTGCAGGCAAGGGAAATTCTCCGTCATGCCCATGAGGTGATGGCCGAGGCGCTGGATGTCGGCGGCACCAGCTTCGACGCCCTGTACGTCAACGTGAACGGCGAATCGGGTTATTTCGAACGCGGTCTGAACGTCTACGGGCAGGAGGGTTCGCCGTGCCCCCGGGACGGCCGCCCGATCCGCCGCGAGCCGTTCATGAACCGTTCGTCGTACCGCTGTCCGAGATGCCAGCCGGTTCCGCGGCTCGTCCGCTGGTGAGCGAGGTATTGTTAATAAGTGTGGCCCAGGTTGACCGCCCGCCTTACGGGTGTCACCCTGAAAGACGGTACACATTTTCAGCGCTCCCCATCGCGATCTGAGCAGGGGTGCGCACACCCGGCCAGAACCCTTCCGGAGGACAGCACAATGGCCAAGGCTCTTCTAGGGCATCTTGGAGGCACTGACCCGCGCATGCTTGAGCAGGTTCGTCTGCTCAACCGGCGTGTCGCCGATCTGGAGGCGCACGTGATGCGCCTGCAGGCAGAGAACGACCATCTCGTCGCACAGGTCCACGAGGGCCGGCTGCTGACAGTCGACGAGGCTCTGCGCACTCCTGCCACGGTCTGAGGACCGGGCCGCACCTGAACTACCGCACGATGGCGGCGGTGGCCCCCGTCCGGGCCTCCGCCGGTTGTGCTTGTCCGCAAATGTTGTGCTCCCACATCCACCCGCCTGCCGCTCCGACCGGTAGGCCTCCACGGTTTCGCGTACGGCGCTTTGTAGACTGTGCGACGGAACTACTTCCCCGGGTAGCGACAGCGTTACGAGTTGCGACGGTTCCTTCGGTATCGTCTGTCCTTTCACGGGTTGGAGAGCATCGCTTTGTATCTCAAGAGCATGACGCTCCGAGGCTTCAAGTCGTTCGCGTCGGCCACGACGATGAACTTCGAACCGGGGATCACCTGCATCGTCGGCCCGAACGGCTCCGGTAAGTCCAACGTCGTCGACGCCCTGGCCTGGGTGATGGGTGAGCAGGGCGCCAAGTCCCTGCGCGGCGGCAAGATGGAGGACGTCATCTTCGCCGGCACCTCCGGCCGCAGCCCGCTGGGCCGCGCCGAGGTGGTGCTCACCATCGACAACACCGACGGCGCGCTCCCGATCGAGTACGCCGAGGTGACGATCAGCCGGACGATGTTCCGCAACGGCGGCTCGGACTACCAGATCAACGGCCAGAGCTGCCGGCTGCTGGATGTCCAGGAGCTGCTCAGCGACTCCGGTATCGGGCGCGAGATGCACGTCATCGTCGGCCAGGGCCAGCTCGACTCGATCCTGCGCGCGACCCCCGAGGGCCGCCGCGGCTTCGTCGAGGAGGCCGCCGGTGTCCTCAAGCACCGCAAGCGTAAAGAGAAGGCGATCCGGAAGCTGGAGGCCACCGAGGGCAACCTGCACCGGCTCGGTGACCTGATCCAGGAGATCCGTCGCCAGCTGAAGCCGCTCGGGCGCCAGGCGGAGGTGGCGCGCCGGGCGGTGACGATCCAGGCCGAGGTCCGCGACGGCCGGGCCCGGTTGCTCGCCGACGACATCGTCCAGGCCCAGTCCGCGCTCGAGGCCGAGCTGGCCGACGAGGCGCGGATGACAGAGCGCCGTACCGAGATCGAGGCCAAGCTGCGCGAGGCGCGCGACCTGGAGGCCGAGCTCGAGGAGGCGCTCCGCGAAGACGCGCCGGCGCTGCAGGCCGCGCAGGACACCTGGTACCAGCTGTCCGGGTTCGGCGAGAAGATCAAGGGCACCGCCCGGATCGCCGCCGACCGGATCCGCTCGCTGAACGACGAGGCCGACGACGGCCCGCGCTCCGGCCGGGACCCCGAGGAGCTCGAGCTCGAGGCGGCCCGGGTGCGCGAGACCGAGGCGCAGATCGAGGCCGAGGTCGAGGCACACTCCGAGCTGCTGGCCGAGGCCGTCGAGCGCCGCCAGGTGCTGGAGAACCAGGAGGCCGAGGAGGAGCGCCGGATCTCCGCGCTCATCCGGGCTGCCGCCGATCGCCGCGAGGGCCTGGCCCGTCTGACCGGTCAGGTGAACGCGCTGAAGAGCCGCGCGGCCGCCGCCGAGTCCGAGATCGGCCGCCTCGCCACGAACATGAACGAGGCCGAGGCCCGCGCGGCCAAGGCCCAGCATGACTTCACCGCGCTGGAGACCCAGGTCGCCGGGCTGGATGCCGGTGAGCGCGGTCTGGACGACCAGTACGAGGCGGCTCAATCGGTTCTGGACGAGCTGGACGAGCGGCTGGCCAAGCTGCGCGCCGAGGAGCGGGACGCCGAGCGTGAGCGGACCGGTCTGAGCGCCCGCAAGGAGGCGCTGGAGCTGGGCCTGAACCGCAAGGACGGCGCCGGCGCTCTGCTGGCCGCGTCCGAGCAGGTCAACGGCCTGATGGGTTCGGTCGCGGCGCTGCTGAGCGTGCGCTCCGGGTACGAGACGGCCATCGCGGCCGCTCTTGGCGAGGCCGCCGACGCGGTCGCCATCACCCACGCCGACGCCGCCCTGGCCGCGGTCGGTCACCTGAAGGAGCACGACCTCGGCCGCGCCGGGATGCTCCTGGGCGACGCTCCGACCGACGACTACCCAAGCTGGCCGACCCTGCCGTACGGCGCTGTGTACGCCGTCGATGTCGTGGAGTGCCCGCAGAACCTGCGCCCCGCGCTGCGCCGACTCCTCCGCAAGGTCGCGATCGTGGACGACGTACCGGCGGCGCAGTCGCTGGTCCGCGGTTTGCCCGACGTCACGTGCTCGACGCGAGCGGGCGACGTACTGGGTGCGCACTTCGCGTACGGCGGATCTGACGCGGCCCCGAGCCTGATCGAGGTGCAGTCGGCGGTCGACGAGGCCGCCGAGAAGCTGGTCGAGGCGACGGCGCGCAGTGAGCGGCTGCGGTTCGAGCTGGCCGGTATGGAGGACGAGCGGTCCCGGCAGAAGGAGTCCGTCGAGATCACGCTGGCCCGGCTGCACGAGTCGGATGCCGCGATGGCGGCGGTCGCCGAGCAGCTCGCGCACTTCGGGTCGCTGGCCAAGGCGTCCCGTGGCGAGGCGCAGCGGATGGCCGAGGCGATCGCCGCGGCCGAGGCCGAGCGCGACAAGAACCTGTCCGGTCTGGCCGAGCTCGAAGAGCGGCTGACCGACGCCGAGATGTTCGACGAGGACGGCGACGAGCCCGACACGTCGACCCGCGACCAGCTCTCCGAGTCCGCCAAGGCCGGGCGTGCCGCCGAGATGGAGGCGCGGCTCGCGCTGCGCACCACCGAAGAGCGGGCCCGGGCGCTGTCCGGCCGGGCTGACCAGCTGGAGCGTTCAGCTCGCCAGGAGCGCGAAGCGCGGGCCCGTGCGGTCGCTCGTGCTGCTCGCCGCGCTCGCCAGTCCGAGGCTGCCCAGGCTGTCCACCTCGCGACCGGCCACGTGCTGGCCCGGTTGGAGAACTCGCTGCACCTGGCCGCGACCGAGCGTGCCGCGATCCAGGCCCAGCGCGCCGACCGCGAGCAGGCGCTCGCGCAAGCCCGGTCCGCCACCCGCAACCTGAGCTCCGAGCTGGAGCAGCTGACCAACACCGTCCACCGCGACGCGCTGGCCCGGGCCGAGCAGAAGATGCGGCTCGAGCAGCTGTACGAGAAGGCGCTCGGCGAGCTGGGCATCGCGGTCGAGGCGCTCGTCGCGGAGTACGGTCCCGACCAGCTGGTGCCGCCGCTGCCCAAGGACGGCGACGACAACACCCTGGAGCTCGAGGGCGAACCCTTCGACCGCGCCAAGGTCGAGAAGCGCCTCAAGTCCGCCGAGCGCTCGCTGAACCAGCTGGGCCGGATCAACCCGCTCGCGCTCGAGGAGTTCGACGCGATGGAGGAGCGGCACCGCTTCCTGTCCGAGCAGCTCGAGGACCTGCGCAAGTCCCGCCGCGACCTGATGGACATCGTCAAGGAGGTCGACGACCGCGTCGAGCAGGTCTTCACCGAGGCCTACCGCGACGTCGAGATCGCCTTCCAGCACGTCTTCAGCCGGCTCTTCCCCGGCGGCGAAGGCCGCCTGATCCTCACCGACCCCGACGACATGCTCGCCACCGGCATCGATGTCGAGGCGCGCCCACCCGGCAAGAAGGTCAAGCGCCTCTCGCTGCTCTCCGGCGGCGAGCGCTCCCTGGTCGCGGTCGCCTTCCTGGTCGCCCTCTTCAAGGCCCGTCCCTCGCCCTTCTACATCCTGGACGAGGTCGAGGCCGCCCTCGACGACACCAACCTCGGCCGCCTCCTGGAGATCTACGAAGAACTCCGCGAGAACAGCCAGCTCCTGGTCATCACCCACCAGAAGCGCACCATGGAGGTCGCCGACGCCCTGTACGGCGTCACCATGCGCGGCGACGGCGTCTCCGCGGTCATCTCCCAACGCATCCGCGAACCCGAGCCGGTCTAGCCCAGGTACGTCACTTCCCACACCTGGTGCGGGTCGTTGTCGGCGCAGCGGGTCAACGTGGCCGGCGTGCCCGTGGTGTACGCGGCGAACTGGAGGCAGCCATCGCCGCTACCGACGCTGCGCAGCATCACGAGCGGGCCTCCAGGGAGCTGCTCCTCGACCCACTGCTGACTGAGACGCCCGTCGCAAGGAGTCAGCACCGCCTGCCCGCCGTTCTGATACGAGGTCAGGTCCAGACACCCATTGCCGGCTCCCTTGTTCCGGAGCAGTCCGTTGTCCTGCGGAATCCATTTCTGGCTCACCAGAGTTGCGTTGCAACGAGCCAAGAAGACCGGCGAGCCGCTGGCGTAGCTGCCCAGGTCAAGGCACCCGTTGCGGCTGCCCTGGTTGACGTAGAGGAACGCGTAGTCTTCCGCGGAGGCCGGCAGCACCCCGGTCACTGTGGCCATCCCCATGGCCATCGCCCCGACCACTGCTAGCTGGATCAACCGGCGGACCGTTCTGCGTACAGTCATCTGCTCCCTTTCGACAGCTGTCGGCCGCCATTCAGGCACGCCTCGTCGCGCCGGACAAACCATTCGTGCCGAACCGAAAGTCTGAGCGCGGCTTGTGGTTTCTGAGACGACCGGTCATATTGGAAACATGGCCAGACGGAGTATGCGGGAGGAGATCCTCGAGTCCGGGGTGGAGTTGTTCCTGGAGCGAGGGTTCAATGCGGCGGCGGTGAAGGACATCACCGATCGGGCGGGGGTGCCGAAGGGGTCGTTCTACAACCACTTCGAGAGCAAGGAGGCGCTCGCCGCGGTGGCGCTGGAGCGGTACGGCGAGACGCGGCCGGTGCCGTTGTTGCGGGACGAGTCGCTGGCGCCGGTGGTGCGGATCCGGCGGCACTTCGAGTCGTTGGGGGCGGAGCTGTCGGAGTACACCAAGGGGTGCATGTACGGGAACTTCGCGGCCGAGGTGGTCGACCACAGCGAGCCGCTGCGGTTGCGGGTGAAGGGTGGCCTGGACTACTGGTCGTCGGCGCTGGCCGAGACGATCGCGGCGGGGCAGGCGGCGGGGGAGATCCGCGCCGGCCTCGACCCCGAGCGGACCGCCCGCTACCTGACCAGCGCCTGGGAGGGCGCGATCCTGCGGGCCCGGGCGGACAAGTCCGGCGAGGCCTTCGACATCTTCTTCGACCTCACCTTCAGCTCTCTGCTGGCCTGAAATTCCGCCGTCCTCGCAAGGGGACGGCTTTCTTCTGACCAATCCAAGATGACCGACCGTCTTAGAGGAGAATCATGGCTACCTATCGCGCGATCGAGGCTCTCGACGGAGCCTTCCAACAGGTCGAGCGCGAGCTGTCCGCGCCCTTCGCCGGCCAGGTGCGGATCCGGGTCGAGGCCTGCGGGGTCTGTCACAGCGACGTCCTGGGCGTGCACAACCTGAACGGCAGCCGTTCAGCCGGTACGCCGGTCGTCCCGGGCCACGAGGTGGTTGGGTGGATCGACGCGGTCGGCACCGGCGTCGCGAACTGGACCGTCGGCCAACGCGTGGGTGTCGGCTTCCTCGCCGGACACTGCGGTGTCTGCGCGAGCTGCCGCCGCGGCGACTTCGTGTTCTGCACCGATCAACCGGTCACCGGCGACACCATCGACGGCGGGTACGCCGAGTACCTGACCGCGCCGGCGAGCGGACTGGTCGCCGTACCGGATGAGTGGGATGCGGCGGAGGCGGCGCCTCTGCTGTGCGCGGGCATCACGGTGTTCAACGGCCTGCGCAAGGGCGCGGCCGGCCCGGGTGGTCTCGTCGCGGTGCAGGGCATCGGCGGGCTCGGACACCTCGCCATCCAGTACGCCGCCAAGCTCGGCCTGCGCGTGGTCGCGATCGCCCGCGGTGTGGACAAGCGCGAACTGGCGCTCAAGCTCGGCGCGACCGACTACATCGACAGCTCGGCAGTCGACCCGGGCAAGGCGCTGCAGGAGCTCGGTGGTGCGCAGGTGATCGTCGCGACCGCAGCCAGTGGCGCCTCGATGTCACCGCTGGTCGAGGGGCTCGGGCTGCGCGGCAAGTTGATCGTGCTCGGCGCGGCCGCCGACCCGATCGAGGTCGGCACCGGCGCGCTGATCTTCGGCGGCCGGTCGATCGAGGGGTCGCTCACCGGCACCCCGAGCGAGAACGAGGCAAACCTCGCGTTCGCCCTCGCGCATGACGTGCGGCCGATGGTCGAGCGGGTCCCGCTCGAGCAGGCCGCGGAGGCCTACGCCCGGATGATGTCCGGCGCGGCCCGATTCCGGATGGTTCTCACGACAGGAGCAGCACGATGAAGGTAGTCCTGAAGACACTGGGCGAGCTGCTCGACAGCTCCGTCCTCGAATCCGCCGCCGACCCGGTCGGGCCGGGCGACGTGCTGGTCGCGATCGAGGCGGCCACCATCAACCCGGTCGACACGATGCTTGCCTCTGGCAACTACGGCTACCTGCCCAAGGTGCCGTTCGACCTCGGCACCGAAGGCATCGGGCGGGTGACCGAGGTGGGCAGCGCCGTCGACCCGGCCCTGCACGGACGGCGCGTGCTGATCCTGCCGAACTACGAGCAGGGCACGTGGGCCGACCAGGTCGTGGTGAAGGCGACGAACGTCGTACCGATCCCGGACGGCGGTGATCCGTTGCAGCTGGCGATGGTGGGCACCAACCCGTTGACGGCTCACCTCGCGCTGACCAAGTTCGTCGATCTGAAGCCGGGCGACTGGATTGGCCAGAACCTGGGCAACTCTGCGGTCGGGCAGTACGTGACCGCGCTGGCGAAACACGCCGGGCTCAAGGTCCTCAGCGTCGTACGGCGACCGGAAGCCGCGGAGGGACTGGAGTCCGACGTGGTCCTGGTCGACGGTGACGACCTCAGCGAGCGCATCCGATCCGCACTGGGGACGGACCGGTTCGAGCTGGTGCTCGACGGCGCCGGGGACTCAACAGTCGGCGCCCTGGCGCATTGGGCCGCTTTTGGCGGCACTGTGGTCAGCTACTCCTCAGTGACCGGCCAAGCGCCAGCTGTCGGTTTGGGCGACCACATCTATCAGCAGCTGCAGCTGCGCGGCCTGTGGATCCCTAACTGGCTTGAACAGACACCTGCGAGTGAGATCGAGCAGACGTACGGCGAACTGGCCCGGCTGACCGTGGACGGCGTACTGCGGGCGCGGGTCGCGGCGACCTACCCCGTGGCGGAGTTCGCCAAGGCAGTGCAGCACTCGCGGCAGCCGGACCGCACCGGGAAGGTACTGCTCAGGCCGTGATGGTCATCGAGGCAAGCTGATCGCCCTGGATGTCGAAGGTGAAGTGGGACGGGCCGTTGAACCCGTCACCGCCCACCTGAGTCACCAGGGTGATCGGATTGCCCGGTGTGGACACGCGGGTATCGGTGAACGTCGCCCGCTTGCCGATCAGCTCGTTGTCACTCCAGGACCGGATACCGTCGTGGCCGCGGAACTGGCGGCCCCAGTCGTCGACGTACCCGTCGGCGGCGAAGGCTGCCACGAACGCGTCGTTGTCCTGCTGGTCGATCGCGGTGAGCGCACGCTGGACCGCGGCCGGAATCTCTTGGCTCATAACGCGATTGAACCACTAGCCGGATCGGCACGTATGGCAGGTGTTCAACGGACATTCCGAGGAGGACCTGATGAAGCGTGTGGCCGGTGTGGTGGGAGCGATCGTGCTGGGGCTCGGTGCGCTGACTGCTTGTGGTGACGACACGGGTGCGGGGAGCAACCCCAGCACCAGTACGTCGCAGTCCGCAGCGCAGTTGAAGACCGCGGACAGCGGACTCGGCAAGATCCTTGTCGATGGCAACGGACGGACCGTGTACGTGTTCGACAAGGACACGGCCGGCAAGTCCAACTGTGAGGGGGAGTGCCTGGCGAAGTGGCCGGCGGTGGCGGCCGGCGACAGCACCCCGAAACTCGACGGGGTCGAGGTGACGACGATCACCCGGTCCGACGGCAGCAAGCAGCTGGCGGTCGGCGGACTGCCGATCTACCTGTTCGCGGGTGACGCCAAGGCCGGCGACACCAAGGGACAGGCTGTTGGTGGCATCTGGTGGGTGGTCGGCCCGGACGGTAAGAAGATCACGACCCAGCCCTCGAACGATGGCAACGCCGGCTATTGATATACCTTCCCCGCCCCACCACCCCGGTCGAGTTCTTCCCGGCCTGGGCACCCGCTATC
This sequence comes from Kribbella sp. NPDC056951, assembly GCF_042674205.1. Taxonomy (NCBI): domain Bacteria; kingdom Bacillati; phylum Actinomycetota; class Actinomycetes; order Propionibacteriales; family Kribbellaceae; genus Kribbella; species Kribbella sp. NPDC056951. Next base: position 139,783 of record NZ_JBHUQZ010000006.1, on the reverse strand, counting down.
GTTCCGTCGGTGAGTGCCTACCAGGGTCCGGATGCGGGCGAGACGTTCGTCCGCAACCTGTACGCCGAGCACGGTCGTAGCGTGCTGGCGTACGCGACCCGCCTGACCGGCGACCGGGCCGCGGCCGAGGACGTCGTACAGGAGACGCTGGTCCGGGCGTGGAAGCACGCGGACGACCTGGACCAGTCCAAAGGCTCGGTGCGGGGCTGGCTGCTGACGGTGGCGCGCAACATCGTCACCGACCGGGCCAGAGCGCGAGCCGCGCGACCTGTCGAGGTGGCGGACGTGGTCGACCAGCCTCCGGTCGAGCGGGATCATTCCGAATCGGTGGTGAACACCATGGTGGTGCTGGGTGCCCTGGATCAGGTGTCACCCGAGCACCGCGAGGTGCTGGTCGAGCTGTACTACCGGGACCGCTCGGTGGCAGAGGCGGCCAAAGAACTCGGGGTGCCGCCGGGTACCGTGAAATCAAGAACGTACTACGCCCTCCGAGCTCTGCGCGCGGTGATGGCCGGACACAACGGGGAGGTGGCCCGATGACTGAGCATGACCACTCACAACTGGGTGCCTACGCGTTGGATGCGCTGGACGCCGCCGAGCGGCGTGAGGTGGATGAGCACCTGGCCACCTGTGCCGAGTGTCAGGCCGAGCTGGCCGAGCTCGAGGAGATGAAGGAGTTCCTCGGCGAGGTGCCGCCGGAGGCATTCCTGGACGGGCCGCCCGAGGACGGTGACCTGCTGTTGCAGCGCACGCTGCGCGAGGTGCGCGAGACCGCCAAGCCTGTCCGTCAGAAGAACCAGTGGAAGCCATGGCTGCTCGTCGCGGCCGCAGTGGTCCTGGTGGCGGGTGTGCTGGGCGGCGGCGTGCTGATCGGTCGTCAGACCGTCGACCAGGCCGATGCGCCCGTTCCGGGCTCCAGACAGGTCACGGCGACGGATGCGGCGACGGGGACGACGATGGCGACCACAGTGGAGCCCCGGGAAGGCTGGGCCTGGATCCAGGTCAAGATCACCGGTCTGAAGCCTGGTGCCGAGTGCGTGATGCTCGTGACCGACAAGGCCGGGAAGACGTGGACTGCGGGCAGCTGGCTGATCTCGGAGAAAGCTGCGCGCGACGGCAGCCGCTTCGGTGGTGGAGTGCTGGTGCCGCCGGACCAGGTGAAGTCGGTGGAGATCAAGACCGTGCAGGGCGAGCACGTGGTCACGACGACGGTCTGAAAATCTTCTTGCGGCGCACGAGAGGATGGACTCGTGGCTACCTCCGCAGACGACCTCCGAGACCGTCGTAAGTCCGCCAGCGAGAACTGTGACCGCTGGTTGTCACATGCCTTCGTGCCGGCGCCGGAGCGGTTGCGGCGCCTGGCCGAGGCGGCTACTGAGGAGAAGTACGACAGCTACGGCCACGGTGGTGACATCGAGGCCGTGGAACAGGAGGTCGCCGACCTCCTCGGCAAACCGGCCGCGGTGTTCATGCCGTCCGGCATCATGGCGCAGCAGAGCATCCTGCGCGTGTACGCCGACCGTGCGGGGACCAAGCGGGTCGCCGTCCACGGGCAGTCGCACCTCCTGGTTCACGAGCTGAACGCGCTGGAGGAGGTGCACCAGCTTCGGATCGAGCGGCTCACCTCCGACCCACGGCAGCCGCGGCCGGACGAGCTGGCGGCGATTCCAGGCAAGCTCGCCGCGGTGACGCTGGAGCTGCCGCTGCGCGACCCGGGATTCCTGCTGCCCACCTGGGACGAGCTGGTGGTATTCGCGGCCGCCTGCGCGGACCGCGGCGTACCGCTGCATCTGGATGGCGCCCGCCTGTGGGAGAGCACGCCGTACCTGGGGCACAGCCTGGCGGAGATCTCCGCGCTGGCGACCTCGGTGTACGTGTCGTTCTACAAGGGGCTTGGCGGATTGGCCGGTGCGGTCCTGGCCGGGCCCGAGGACCTGATCGCCGAGGCCCGACGCTGGCAGCGCCGACTCGGCGGCAACCTGTACACGATGCTCCCGTACGCCGTTGCTGCGCGCGAGGGTCTGCGCACTGCGCTCCCGCTGATGGGCGAGCTGTATGAGCGTGCGGTCGAGGTGGCCATGGCTCTGCAGGGCGAGGGCTATCGCGTGGTGCCCGATCCGCCGCACACCAACTCGTTCCAGGTGTACGCACCACGGGACGCCGCGGCGATGGACGCCGCCGCGGTCGACCGCATGGAGCGGACCCGGGAGTCGATCTGCGCTGGCTGGCAGCCGGCCGCCGTACCGGGCTGGTCGTGGCTCGAGCTGGTGATCACTCCGAACACCCTGCAGTGGTCGGTGGCCGAGATCACCAAGGCGTATGGGGAACTTTTGCGCGGGTGAACACGTCCACCCGATAGATGCTGGGGATCGTGTGGGGAAATCGGGGAGAGAAGTGCTGACGTTCGTTGTAACCATGGTTGTTCTACTCGTGCTGGCCGGACTGGTCCTGCTCGCTGTCGCCCGCGGCGAAGGCAAACACTTCGGCTAACCTCCCCGGATGAGACAGCTCATCTTCCAGGAGTACGTCACTCTCGACGGCTACGCCACCGACGCCGACGGCAAGGCTTCGTTCTTCGGCACGTTCGGCGAGCACGAGGCCGAGGTTCGGGCGACGATCGAGCGGGTCGACACCATGCTGCTCGGTGCGGAGACGTACCGGTTGTTCGTGGGTGACTGGCCGAGTGCCGAGCATCCGATTGCGCCGTTACTCAATGCGCTTCGCAAGGTAGTCGTTTCGACGACCCTTGCGGAGACTCCGTGGGGTGCACACGAGCCGGCGACGGTGGTCCGTGACTTGGATGCTGTCCGCGCGCTGAAGGCCGAGGACGGCCAGGACATCGTGCTGTGGGGCAGCATCTCGCTGTTCCACTCATTGCTGGCCGCCGGCCTCGTCGATGAGATCGAGCTGCGCGTCTGCCCGATCCTGCTCGGCGCGGGGCGCAGTGTGTTCCCCGCCGACGGCTCGACGCTGGGCCTTGAGCTGATCGAGGCGCGTCCTTCGGGCGAGCGCGGGGTTCTGCTGCGCTACCGACCGACGGGATCAGCCGCGCATCGCTGAGAGCAGGATGCCGGGGAGGTGCCGTAGCTTCCCGTCCGCCGCGAACCGGGCGAGCCGCCTGGAGGTGACCAGCGAGGTCTTGTTGGTGACGAACCACGGCGGGCGCGGTGACATCGACGACTTGCCCGCGCTGATCGAGCGGGGGAACGGCGTGAACGGCCCCCGGACGACGGTCTTCTGCGGCCGGTCGAAGAGCAGCGCGTTGTGCACCACACCGATCCCACTCTGTACGTCGTCCGGCGTGTGACCGGGGAATGCGCCCCAGGTCGCGCGCGGGCTGCTGTAGCCGACCGCGGTCCAGGCGTTGATCCCGACCGTGCCGTAGCGCAGCGCGGCCACCGCGTCGTCGAGCTTCGGACCGAGCTCGCGGATCGTCTTCGGGTGGATCAGGAGGTTGGCGCCAAGCGTGCCGTGGAGCTGCTCGTTCGCGAAGGTCACCGCCTGGTCCAGGAAGTCGGCGGCTGATCCGGCGGGCAGCGAGGTCGTGGCCAGCGCCGGTGCGAAGAACTCGGTCGTGAACGCGTAGGCCTTCGGGTCCGTGGCGTCGATCCCGGTCACCAGGGTGCGGCTGCCGGCCAGCGTCTCCGCCTGTGGGTAGGCGTCGGTCACACCCTGCCGCCGATCGTCGGCACCGGGGTAGTAGGCCGGCCGCTGCTCAGCCCGGGCGAGAGCGTCCCGTACGGCGGCGGTCAGCGCCTCGGTGTGCTCCCACCCCTCGGGCAGCACCAGGACCTGCGCGGCGATGCAGTTGAAGCCGCTGTTCTGCAGCTTCTGGGTGGCGATGTGCTCAGCCTGGAAGGCGATGTCGGCCTTCGACCAGGGGCCGGGCACGATGATCGTCGGGCCGACCCCGCCGAGCTCCGAGGTGACCGGCTTCGGGTTGATGCGTTCGTCGCGCTCCCGACGGGACGCGGCCTCCGGACCGACGCCGTACACGATCGCGTCATGGGTGCGCTCGCTGCCGGTCACGTGGATGCTGTCGACGCCGGGGTGGGTGCAAAGGTACTCGCCGACGTCCGCGCCGCCGTTCACGAAGCGGAGGAAGCCGTCCGCGATCAGTGGGGCGAAGATCTCCTCGAACAGTGGGCCGAGGTAGTCGTTGACCGGATTCAGCTTGCAGATCACGACCTCGTTGTCGGCGTACAGCTTGTAGAGCACATCGAGCGGTGCGATCGAGGAGACGTTCCCAGCACCGAGCACCAGCGCGACCTTGCCGGCGGCCCGCGGGCCGCGATAGGCGGAACCGAGGTGGTCGCGGACGTTCGCAGCTGTGACGCCGGGCTGCATCCACACCTCGGAGCTGAAGCCGTTGAGGAGCAGCCACTCGTTGAAGTCGTGCGGTGCGACGCGCACCACCGTCTGGCCGTCGGCGCGCTCACTTACGACAGACCCGCGCAGCGGATCCGTGCCGGCGTCGATCGCCTGCAGCGTCTCCGTGATGGCAGCCAGCCAGGTCAGTACGCCGTACGGGCCCGCCAGCCACTCTTCGCCGAGCAGCGGCGAGTCTTCGCGCAGCCCCTTGGCTTCTGCTGCCAGAGCGACCCAGCGGTCCGAACGCTCCGCGAGCAGGGACCGGATCCGATCGAGATAGCCGATCCGGCCGGCGATGGGCAGCTCGGCCCAGCGGTCCTTGGCATCGGTGAGGTCGCGGACGGCCTGGTCGGGGGCGGTGCTGTCCATAGGGGGCTCCTCAGCTGACGGCGTTGACGATCGCCTGCACGATAGGGGCCGCGACGGTGATGGTCGGCACGACCAGCAACAGGGCGGCGACGGTATAGGTGCCGACGGCAAGTGCAGTGTTCCCCGGCTCGGGGTCGGCCAGTCGTTGGACTCGCAGGACAGTGGAGGATTTTGCAGCGGCGAGACCGGCCTCAGGGGCGGGGGAGCCGGCCAGTGCGACCAGCGCCCGGGCCAGCGGGCGCGGTCCGTTGCGACGGCGGGCATCGTCGTCGGCGAGCAGTTCCACTAGCGTGCGGGCCTGTTCGAGCGCGACCTCGCTGCGCACCCAGCGCGGGAAGGCCGCGTGGAGTGCGGTGAACGCCTCCAGGACAAGGTCGTGCCGCGCACGCAGGTGAGCTTGCTCGTGGGCGAGGACTGCTTTGAGCTCGGTGCCGTCGAGCCGGTCGAGCGCACCGACGGAGACAACCACGCGGTGGCCGCTGATCGCGGGTAGACAGTAGGCGAGCGGAGTCTCTTCAGCCAGAACGCGCAGTCCGGGGATCAGACCGTCTGGAGTGGCCAGTACGTCGACCAGGTCGCGATGCCGGCGGCGTCGGGCCCGAGTGCCGACAGCCACCTTCCCAGTCGCCCACAGAAGACGCAGTACAACCAGTGCGGTCATCGCGAGGATCGCTGCGGCCAAGAGATCGCGGGGCGACGACGGGTTGAAGCGTGGCTCACCCGGCTGACCGGCTGTCGAGTAGGAGAGCGCAATACCGGCACCGAGTGCGGCCAGCACGGCGGCGAGTGCGATCGCCTGCCATAGTGCGACCGCGGCGCGGGGGACCCGGTACGGCCAGGCGGAACGTGCCAGCAGGGCCGGCGCCGGTCCGGTGAGCGCCAGGGCCAGTACGGCGAGCAGGACCGGGGTGATCACCCCTCCCGCTCCTCCAGCCTGGCCAGCGCCTCTCGGAGCAGCTCGGCCTCTTCGTCACTCACCTGGTCGACGAACCGGACCAGGGCCTCGCGGCGGTCACCCGCGCGGTCGAGCGCGTCGCGCATCAGGTCGGCGGCCATCTCCTCGCGGGGGGCGGCAGCCCGGTACCGCCAGGCTTTGCCGTCGCGCTCGCGCTCCGTCAGCTTCTTCTTCGCCAGCCGGTCGAGCACGGTCATCACGGTCGTGTAGGCCAGGTCGCGGGTGGTGGAGACCTGCTCGTAGACCGCGCGCACGGTGAGCGCGTCCGGCGCCGCCCACAGCTGCTCCATGACGACGCGCTCGAGATCGCCGAGCGGTCGCGGGGCCTTCTCCTCACTGGTCACGTGACCAGTATAACTACGCGTTGTAGTAGATCCGCGCTACCATCTACTACGTCACGTCGTAGATGCGTCCTGGAGGGGTCTCGTGGACACCTTGGATCTGGCCCGGTGGCAGTTCGCCGTCACCACCGTGTACCACTTCTTCTTCGTGCCGGTGACGATCTCGCTGGTCGCGATCACCGCCGGTCTGCAGACCGCGTGGTACCGGACCGGCAAGGAGAAGTACCTACGGCTGACCAAGTTCTACGGGAAGCTGTTCCTGATCAACATCGCGATGGGCGTGGTCACCGGCCTCGTCCAGGAGTTCCAGTTCGGGATGAACTGGAGCGACTACTCCCGCTTCGTCGGTGACGTGTTCGGCGCGCCACTGGCGTTGGAGGGGTTGCTCGCGTTCTTTGTCGAGTCGACCTTCATCGGGTTGTGGATGTTCGGTTGGGACCGGCTGCCGAAGCTGGTCCACCTCGGCTGCATCTGGATGGTGGTGCTGGGCACGCAGATGTCGGCGTACTTCATCCTGGCCGCCAACTCCTGGATGCAGAACCCGGTCGGCTTCCGCTACAACGCCGAGCGCGGCCGGGCCGAGCTGACCGACCTGGGGGCGGTGCTCACCAACAAGGTCGTGCTCGTCACCTACCCACACACGATCTTCGCTGCCTTCATGGTCGGCGGTGCGTTCGTCGCCGCGGTCGCGCTGTGGCACCTGCTCCGGCGGCCCGACGTGGACCGCGACGTGTTCCGGACGGCGCTGAAGATCGGTGCGGTGATCGTGCTCGCGGCCAGCGCCGGGGTCGCGATCAGCGGTGACCAGCAAGGCAAGGTGATGACCGAGGTGCAGCCGATGAAGATGGCCGCCGCCGAGGCGCTCTACGAGACCGAGAAGCCGGCCTCGCTGTCGCTGTTCACGATCGGCACGCTGGACGGTTCGAAGGAGATCTTCTCGGTCAAGGTGCCGTACCTGCTGTCCTTCCTCGGCACCGGTCACTTCGACGGCGAGGTGAAGGGCATCAACTCGCTGCAGGAGGCCTACGAGAAGCTCTACGGCCCGGGCTCCTACAGTCCCAACATCCCGCTCGCCTACTGGACCTTCCGGTTGATGATCGGCGTCGGGCTGGCGTCCGGGGCGATCGCGCTGTGGTTGCTCTGGGCAACCAGGAAAGGCCGGGCGCCGGCCAAGTGGCTGATCTGGACGGTTGCACCACTACCCCTGATGCCCCTCGTGGCGAACTGCTTCGGCTGGATCTTCACCGAGACCGGACGTCAACCGTGGCTGGTGTTCGGGCTGCTGCCCACCGCATCGGGCGTCTCACCGGGCACTACAGCCGCCGAGGTGATCACCTCATTGGCCGGCTTCACGGTCCTGTACGGCGTGCTCGCGGTGGCCGAGGTGAAGCTGATGCTCCGCACCATCCGGGCCGGCCTGGCTGGGACAGACACCCCAGCACCGGGTTCCGCACCGGACGACGATTCCGAAGCCGCCGACAAACCACTGTCGTTCGCGTACTGAAGGGCTGACTGATGGAGCTCACGACTGTCTGGTTCCTCGTGATCGCGGGGCTGTGGACCGGCTACTTCGTGCTGGAGGGTTTCGACTTCGGGGTCGGCGCGCTGCTGCGGGTGATCGGCCGCGACGAACCCGAGCGACGGGCGGCGATCACCACGATCGGCCCGGTCTGGGACGGTAACGAGGTGTGGCTGGTGATGGCCGGCGCGGCCACGTTCGCGGCCTTCCCGGACTGGTACGCGACGCTGTTCAGCGGGTTCTACCTGCCGCTGTTCGCGATCCTGGTCGCGCTGATCCTGCGTGGCGTCGCACTGGAGTACCGCGGGAAACGGGCCGACCTGGAGTGGCGCGGCCGAATGGACACGCTGATCACCATCGGCTCGGTGGCGCCTGCACTGCTCTGGGGAATCATCTTCGCCAACGTGGTCCGCGGAGTACCGCTGGACGGCTCACATGAGTTCGTCGGCAGCCTCGGCGATCTGTTCGGACCGTTCGCGCTGCTTGGCGGAGTGACGTTCGTGGCGGTCTTCGCGACCCACGGCGCGATCTTCCTGGCGCTGCGGACCGACGGCGTACTGCGGGAGCGGGCGAACCGGCTGGCGGCGCGGCTCGGCGTGCTGACCGCGTTGCTGGCAGTCGCCTTCCTCTGGTGGGCACAGGCGCTCCGCGGTGACACCGGCTCGGCGATCGTGGCGGCTGCGGCCGCACTGACCTTCGTCGGCGGTTTGGTGGCCAACCGATTCGGCCGCGAGGGCTGGGCCTTCACCGGTACGGCGGTCGCTACCGGCCTGACCGTGGTGTCGTTGTTCGCGGCGTTGTTCCCGGTGGTGATCCCGTCCACCCTGGATCCCCAGTCGACGCTGACCGCGGTCGAGGCGGCATCGACGGCGTACACGCTGAAGATCCTGACGATCATCGCGGCGATCTTCACGCCGCTCGTGCTGCTCTACCAGGGCTGGACTTACTGGGTCTTCCGCAAGCGGGTCGTGGTGGCATGAAGCCCCTCGACCCACGGTTGCTCCGCCGAGCGAAGGCCGCCCGGACCTTCCTGGTGGCGTCGGTGCTGATCGGCATCGCCAGTGGGGTGCTGATCATCGTCCAGGCCGTCCTGCTGGCGAAGGGGATTGCGGGAGCGGTGCTGCACGGTGCGGATGTGACAGGGGTGGCCTGGGCGCTGGCTGCGGTGGTGGCTGGGCGTGCGGCGCTGCTGTGGCTGCAGGAGGTGGTGGCGCAGCGCGCTGCGGCCGCGGTGAAGTCCACACTGCGTCGGCAGGTGCTGGAGCATGCGCTGAAGCTCGGCCCGGTGTGGCTGAGTGGTGAGCGCAGCAGTGCGCTGACCACACTGCTGACCAAGGGACTCGACGATCTCGATCCGTACTTTGCCCGGTATCTGCCGCAATTGGTGCTCGCGGCAACAGTTCCGGCCGGGGTAGTCGGGTGGATGGCGACCGGCGATCTGATCGCGGCTGGGACGGTGGTGGTCACGCTGCCGTTGATTCCGATCTTCATGGCGTTGATCGGCTGGGCGACGCAGGCCCACAGCCGACGGCGGCAGCGGGCGCTGGGGGTGCTCGCACACCACTTCACCGATGTTGTGACCGGTCTGCCGACGCTGAAGCTGTTCGGTCGGGCGAAGGCACAGGAGGACGCCGTACGCCGGGTCACCGACCGGCACCGGGTTGCGTCGATGAGCAGCTTGCGCGTGGCGTTCCTGTCGTCGTTCGCGCTGGAGTTGCTGGCCAGCATCTCGGTGGCGCTGGTGGCGGTCGGGGTCGGGCTCCGGCTGATCGAAGGGCACCTCGGCCTGCAGACCGCGCTGATGGTGCTGATCCTCGCGCCCGAGGCCTACCTGCCGTTGCGTCAGGTCGGCATGCACTTCCACGCCAGCGCGGACGGAGTCGCGGCCGGCGAGGAGGTGTTCCGGGTGCTGGAGACGCCACTGCCCGAGCGAGGTGAGCGGACCGACGTACCGGACCTGCGGTCTCACACTTTGCAGTTGTTCGACGTGTCGGTGCGGTATCCCGGGCGGTCGGAGCCCGCGCTCGAAGGTTTCGACCTGGAGGTGCGGCCGGGGGAGGTGGTCGCGCTCAGCGGGGCTAGTGGGGCTGGGAAGTCGACGGTGCTCGCAGTGCTCCTTGGCTTCGTCGTACCGGAGCGGGGAGTGGTTGTCGTCGGTGGGAGTGCGGCGGACGAATTCGATCCGACTGTGTGGCGCCGTCAGTTCGCCTGGGTGCCCCAGCGGCCGGGACTGCGGATGGGGACGGTCGCCGACAACGTCCGCCTCGGCAACCCCACCGCCACGGATGACGCCGTCCGCCTGGCCCTTCTGGCGGCCGGCGCCGACTTGGACTTGGACAAACCAGTAGGCGAACGCGGCCAACTCCTCTCCGGCGGCCAGCAACGCCGAGTAGCCCTCGCCCGAGCCCTCATCACCGAAGCCCCGGTCCTCCTCCTGGACGAGCCCACCGCCGGCCTCGACGCCGATACCGAAGCCACCGTCATCGCCACCCTTCGAGCCACCGGCCGCACAGTCCTCCTAATAGCCCACCGTCCCGCCCTGATCGCAGCCGCCGACCGCACAGTCGTCGTCGGAAACCAGGAACTGGTGCCAGCATGAGCCGCCAACAACAACCCGCGAGCCACCTCCCGCCGAGCCCACAGGAGGCTGGGCAGTGGATGCGATCTCCCACCCCCCAATCCCCCCATCGTGTGACGAGGGGGACTTGGGCGTTGGTGCGGCCGCAGCGGGGAGTGTGGTGGCGGTTGGTGCTTGCTCTCGTGGCGGGGGTTGCGGCTGCGGGGTCTGCGGTGGCGTTGCTGGCTACGTCGGCTTGGTTGATCACCACGGCTGCCGCTCAGCCGCCGGTGCTGATCCTGCTGGTGCCGATCGTGGCTGTGCGCGCCTTCGGGGTCGGGCGGGGCGTCTTCCGGTACGTCGAACGGCTGGCCGGCCACGATGCGGCGTACCGGGTGTTGGGGGAGACCCGGGCGCGGATCACCGGACGGCTGGAGCGGATCGCGCCTGGTGGGTTGAGCGGTCGTCGACAAGGTGATCTGTTGGCGCGGCTGGTGCTCGACGTGGATGCGGTGCTTGACCTGTGGCTGCGGGTGCTGTTGCCGGTTGCCGTCGCGATGGTGACGGCACTCGCGACCGTGGCTCTGTTGGCGTTGCTGCTGCCGACTGCCGGTGCCGCGGTCGCAGTGGCTGTGTTGATCGCGTGCACCGTCGTACCGTGGTTGACCGCACGGACGGCGGCGCGTGCGGAGCGGCGGCTGGCGGGGGAGCGGGGCGATGTGGCCGCATCCGCCACCGAGACACTGCTGACTGCGGGCGACATTGTCGCGTTCAACGCGGTCGACGACGTACTGGCGGACTTCAGTGCCAGTGACGCCAGGCTGGCTGCGGCGGAGCGCCGTTCGGCCTGGAGTGCTGGGCTCGGCGGTGCGCTCCTCGTGCTGTGTGTGGGCGGCGCGAGCATTGCCGGTCTGGTTCTGGGCAGCACGGCGAACATCACCGGCGCGGTGTTCGCCGTGCTCGTCCTCACTCCGCTCGCCCTGGCCGATGTCCTCGGCGGGATCCCGGCTGCGGCGCAGCTCGCCATCCGGGTGCGAGCCGCCCTCGGTCGGGTGCAGGAGCTAGTCGACGCCCCCGAGCCAGTGCGTGAGCCGGCCACCGCCGTGGAGCTGCCGCGCGGGCGTGACCTGGAGGTGAAGCATCTCCGGGTCGGGTACGGCGACGACGACGTACTGGATGGGCTGAGCCTGAACATGCCGGCCGGGAGCCGGGTGGTGATCACCGGGGCGAGCGGATCGGGGAAGAGCACGCTGGCGGCAGTCCTGCTGCGGTTCCTGGAGCCGCGCGATGGAGAGGTGCTCCTGGACGGTGTGGATCTGGCGAGCCTCGAAGGTGATCAGGTGCGGTCGGTGGTCGGGCTGCTGACCCAGGAGAGTCATGTGTTCGACACGACCATCCGGGAGAACCTGCTGCTCGCTCACCCTGGGGCCAGCGACCTGCGGTTGTGGCGGGCGTTGTACCTTGCCCGGCTCGGAGTGTTCGTCGAAGGACTGCCGGACGGGCTGGACACGATGGTCGGCGAGCACGGGGCTCGGCTGTCCGGTGGCGAGCGACAGCGGCTCGCGTTCGCGCGGTTGCTGCTCGCGGACCGCGACGTACTGGTGCTGGACGAGCCCACCGAGCACCTCGACGAGGAGACCGGCCGCGCGCTCCTCGCCGACCTGTTCCAAGCCGCAGGCAGACGGACGGTCGTCCTACTGACCCACCGCCCCGACCTGGCCCCCGCTCACGCACGGCGACAGGCAGTACACCTCCCGTGACGGCTGATCTGATGGATGCGGGAGGCGGGCCGGGTGTCTGCCAAGATGGGGAACCGTGTTGACCCCAGAGCTTGTCACCTTGCTGACTGACCAGGTCCTGATCGCGATCATCGTCGTCGCGGTGGTCGTACTGGGCGGCGCGACCGGACTCGTCGTGACCCGGCGTCGCCGCTCCGCGCTGCCCCCGGCGGACCGCCCGGCCCCGCTCGAGACGGCCGAGCCGACGGTCGGTGAGGATGCCGAGACACCGCGGGACACCCCGACCCGGACGCTCGAGGACACCGAGCTGCCCGAGCCACAGGTGCTCGAAAAGCCTGAGTCTGCGCAGGGGCGGCTGGTTCGGCTGCGGGCCCGGCTGGCGCGCTCGCAGGGTTCGCTCGGCAAGGGTCTGCTCGCGCTGCTGTCGCGGGACAAGCTCGACGAAGAGGCGTGGGAGGACATCGAGACCACCCTCATCACCGCCGACGTCGGCGTGGCGCCGACCCAGGAGCTGGTGGAGAAGCTCCGGACCCGGATGCGCGTCGAGGGAGTCGGACCGGCCCAGGCGCGGGAGATCCTCCGCGAGGAGCTGATCGCGCTGGTGAACCCGTCGATGGACCGTTCGCTCGCCGTGACCCGCAAGGAGTCGCAGCCCGCGGTTGTCCTGGTCGTCGGCGTCAACGGCACCGGCAAGACCACGACCGTCGGCCGCCTGGCCCGGGTGCTCGTCGCCGAGGAGAAGCACGTCCTCCTGGGCGCGGCGGACACGTTCCGCGCCGCGGCAGTCGACCAGCTGCAAACCTGGGGCGAGCGGGTAGGTGCCCGGACCGTGCGCGGCCCGGAGGGCGGTGACCCGGCCAGCATCGCGTTCGACGCGGTCAAGGAAGGCATCGCCGAGGAGGCCGACGTCGTCCTGATCGACACCGCCGGGCGGCTGCACACCAAGGCCGGCCTGATGGACGAGCTCGGCAAGGTGAAGCGAGTCATCGAGAAGTCCGCCGAGGTCGACGAGGTGCTCCTCGTCATCGACGCCACCACCGGCCAGAACGGGCTCACCCAGGCGCGCGTCTTCAGCGAGGTCATCAACGTCACCGGCCTGGTGCTGACCAAACTCGACGGTACGGCGAAGGGCGGCATCGTCATCGCCGTGCAGCGCGAACTCGGCGTACCGGTCAAACTGGTCGGCCTCGGCGAAGGCGCCGACGACCTGGCCCCCTTCGACCCCGAACAGTTCGTAGACGCCCTCCTGGACTGACCGACGCCCGCACCTGCGCGCAAGCAGAATGAAGCGCGGTGTGCTGTGGTGCGGGGTGACGCCGCGTGGGGGTGAGCCCGCAGGGCGGGCTGTCACCTTGAGCACCCACCAGCCACCCGACACCCACCGAAACGGTCGAACCGTGCTCAAGGTCAACCGGCCAGCTCACCTTGAGCACGCATCAACCACCTTCCGAGGGGTGCACGTGGTTGAGCCGTGCACAACGTCGTACCGGCTCGTGTGGAGCTAGGGTCGACCCTCGTGAGTGCATAGCATGTCGAGGGCCCGGTGCCGGCTTCGTCCTTTGGGTAAATGCTCACCGAGGAGGACCTGAGATGACCAAGTTTCTGCTGCTGATGAACCATGACGGCGGCACGTCGACGACGACCATGCACGAGTGGAGCGAGGCGGACCGGCAGGCTCACCTGGACCACTTGAACGCGACCTTGGGCCGGCTCCGCGAGAACGGTGAACTGGTCGACGTACAGGGGCTCACCTGGCCGAAGCACGCGAAGGTGGTTCGGGCGGCGAGTGTCACGGCGCCGGTGGTGACGGACGGGCCGTATGCCGAGGCCAAGGAGATCCTGGCCGGGTACACGTTGATCGACGTTGAGTCGGAGGAGCGGGCGCTGGAGATCGCCGCCGAGCAGTCCAGCGCGCCTGGGCCTGGTGGCGTGCCGATCGAGCAGCCGATCGAGGTGCGTCGACTGATGGAGTCGGATGCAGACTTCTGGGACATCTGACCACGCGCTCGAGGACCTGCTGCGTGAGCTGACGCCGCAGGTCCTCGGCGTGGTCGTTCGGCGCTGCGGCGACTTCGCGGCGGCCGAGGACGCCGTACAGGAGGCTCTGCTGTCGGCGGCGACCACGTGGCCGCGGGACGGGCAGCCGGACAATCCGAAGGCCTGGCTGATTCAGGCTGCCTCTCGGCGGTTCATCGATGAGGTCCGGCAGGCTCAGGCCCGGCGGCGCCGCGAGGAACGCGCCGCGTTGCGCGAGCTGCCGCCGGAGGAGGTTGAGGAGCAGGACGACACGCTCCGGCTGCTGTTCCTGTGCTGCCACCCGTCGCTCACCCCGGCCTCGGCGATCGCGCTCACGCTGCGGGCGGTCGGCGGGCTTACCACCGCCGAGATCGCCACCGCGTATTTGGTGCCTGAGGCAACGATGGCGCAGCGGATCAGTCGGGCGAAGAGCCGGCTCAAGGGTGCGACTTTCGAGCTCACCGCCGATGCGGACCGGCTGCGCAACGTGCTTCATGTGCTCTACCTGATGTTCAACGAGGGCTATGCGAGCAGTAGCGGCGCAGAGCTGCAGCGCAATGACCTGTCCAGTGAGGCGATCCGGCTGACCCGCGCAGTGCACGCACAGCTCAAGGACGGGCAGGTCACTGGTCTGCTGGCGTTGATGCTGCTGACCGACGCCCGACGCGCAGCACGCACCGGTAGTGCCGGAGAGCTCATCCCACTCGCCGAGCAGGACCGCACGCTGTGGAACGCGGACTACATCACCGAAGGTGTCGCACTGGCCGTCGAAGCCTTCCATGCGCCACCGCTAGGTGAGTACCAGCTGCAGGCCGCGATCGCTGCCCTGCATGACGAGGCAGAGCGCGCCGAGGACACCGACTGGCCGCAGATCTACGCGCTCTACGGACTGCTGGAGGACCTGTCCGGCAACCCGATAGTGAAGCTCAACCGTGCGATCGCTGCGGCCATGGTCGACGGACCTGACGCCGGCCTGAAGCTGCTGGAGGCGATCGACGACGAGCTGAAGGACAACCACCGTCTCGATGCGACCCGCGGGCACCTGCATGAGATGCGCGGCGACCACGAGACAGCGGTCGAGTACTTCCGGGCGGCAGCTCGCCGTACGACGAGCCTGCCCGAGCGCGACTATCTGACGATGAAGGCGGACGCCCTCACTGGTACTGAGCGAAGGCCGCAGTGATGTCGTCATCGGTTGCCAGCAGCAACCGGAGCAGCACCCGCGCTTTGTAGGGGTCGAGGAAGCCACCGTCGATCAGCCCGCGCTGCAGCAGGTCGATCTCCGAGCCCGCCGACGTGTACGTGTTCCGCACGATCGAGCCGGCACCGGTCCGCGACGTCAGTACGACGGGCATCGCCGCCGCAAGCTCACCGAGCACCGGAGCGAGTGTCTCCGGGACGTGTCCCACACCGAAGCCGGCCACCACCAGACCACGATGGGTCTCGGCCAAGCCCTTCAGCAGCAGCCCGTCGTCGTCCATCGTCATCGTGTAGAGCGCTACCTGGTTGGCATCCAGGTCGGCCGGTTCGGCGCTGCCCTGGACACCGTCCAGGCGAACGGGCCGGGCGAGGATGCGGACCTGGTCCTCGACCACGTGACCGATCGGGCCGACGTTGGGCGACACGAAGGTCGCCGTACTGGTGCTGTGTGTCTTGCGTACCCAGCGGGCGGCGTGGATCTCCTCCTTGAACACGACCAGGGCGCCGAGGTCGCGGGCGGCGGGGGAGCAGGCGACGCGGCACGCGGCCACGATGTTGGCGGGCCCGTCCGGCCCGGCCAGGGTCGGGTTGCGCATCGCACCGGTCAGCACGAAGGGCTGCGGGTGCGGCCACACCTGGTCGACCAGGAACGCCGTCTCCTCGAGCGAGTCGGTGCCTTGCGTGACCACGACACCGGTGGCACCGGCGGCGACAGCCTTTGAAGCAGCGTCGACGACCTCGAGCATCTTTGCCATCGTGAGGTTGGCACTGGAGACCTTTTCGACGTCCTGGATCTCCACCGCGTGGCCCAGCTCGGCCAGACCCGGTACGGCGGCTGTCAGCTCCGCTCCGGTCAGTCGGCCGTCGCCGACCATCGCAATGGTGCCGCCCAAGGTGAACAACGCGACGCTCACTACCAGCTCCTCCACAGTCCGGACCGACGGCCGAAGATTAGCGGGTGCGCGCCCTGACGTGCATCCGTTCCCCCTGCGGTCCGTACAGACACAGCATCTCGGCCGGTGTGGTCCCGGCGTTCGCGAACCAGTGCGGCACTCTCGTGTCGAACTCGGCCACCTCTCCCTCGGTGAGGACGAAGTCCTTGTCGCCGAGCACGATCCGGAGCCGCCCGGACAGCACATAGACCCAGTCATAGCCCTCGTGGGTCTTCTGAATGACCTCACCACCCGGCCAGCCCACCGGCACGATCTGCTTGAACGCCTGCAGCCCGCCCGGCCGTTTGCTGAGTGGGATGTAGGTCGCGCCGTGCCGCACGATCGGCTTGGCGTGGATCCGTGGGTCGCCGGTTGTCGGTGCGTCGACGAGTTCGTCCAGCTGCACCTGATGAGCGCGTGCCAACGGCAACAACAGTTCCAGCGTCGGTTTGCGTTGACCGGACTCCAGCCGGGACAGCGTGCTCACCGAGATCCCGGTCGACTCCGACAACTGCGCCAGTGTCGTGCCCTTCTCGGCCCGCAGCGATCGCAGCCTTGGCCCGACCGCATCCAGCACATCCTCGAAATCTTCCATCTTGCCACTATGGCAAACAATGTTGTCGAAAACGAATGTCATCGCGGATCTTTGCGGTATGAAGACGACTGAGTACGACGTGATCGTGATCGGCGGCGGTGCGGCCGGGCTGAGTGGGGCACTCGCACTGGCGCGGTCGCGCCGGTCGGTGCTGGTGATCGACGACGGCCAGCCCCGGAACGCCCCGGCCGGCCATGTGCACAACTACCTGACCAGGGATGGCACACCGCCCAGCGAGATCTACGCCATCGGCCGCGAGGAGGTCGCCGGGTACGGCGGTCAGTTCGCCACCGGCACCGTCACGGCGGTCCGGCGTGGTGACGGGTTCACGGTCGAGCTGGCAGACGGTACGACGTACCAGGGGCGGCGGATCCTGGTTACGAGCGGACTGACCGACGTACTGCCTGATGTGCCTGGTCTGGCTGAGCAGTGGGGTAAGGACGTGCTGCACTGTCCGTACTGCCACGGCTGGGAGGTGCAGGACCAGGCGATCGGTGTGCTGGCGACCAGTCCGCAGGCTGTGCACCAGGCGCAGATGTTCCGGCAGTTGAGTGACGACATCACGCTGTTCCTGCACGACAGCATCGAGCTGACCGATGAGCAGTGGGAGGAGCTCGCGGCCCGCCAGATCGCTGTTGTACAAGGCAGAGTCGAGCAGGTCGAGGTGGTGGACGGAAAGCTCACCGGTGTGCGGCTGGAGGGTGGCAAGGTCATCCCTCGCGACGCACTGACCGTGCAGACGGTCCTGCGCTCCCGTGCCGGCTTCCTGATCGACCTCGGCCTGAAAACCGCCGTACTGGAGATGGCCGGGTCGGTCTACGGAGATGCGATTGAAGTCGACGCCAAGGGGGAGACTGCAGTGCCTGGGGTGTTTGCGGCCGGCAACGTGACGGACCCGATGGGACAGGTCCTGCACGCGGCCGGTGCGGGGTTGCGGGCCGGTGCGGCGATCAATGGGGATCTGATCGCAGAAGAGACGCGATTGGCTCTCGCCGCGCGCGGTAGTTGAGAGGTTGAATGGCCTCAGGAGGGGTGGATGCTCGATACGGTCGACCCGGAGTTCGCTTCGTACGTTGATGCGCGACAGGGTAGATGGCTACGCACTGCGTACCTTGTGTACGGCGAGCTGGAGCGGGCAGAGCACGCTCTGTTGCACGCATTCACCCGGCTGTCACTGACCTGGCCCAAGGTGGACGACCCGGACGTCTTCGTCCAGCGGTTGCTCTACCAGCCGGCCCTCACGCGGTGGAGCCGGGTGCGGCCGTTTCCCGACAGTGAGGACCCGGTCGAACGAGCCCTCGCGGACCTCACACCCACCCAGCGCACGATCCTCGTGCTCCTGCACCTGGAAGAGCTCACCGAGTTCGAAGTGGCCGACGTACTGACCATGTCGCACACCGCAGTGCACGCGCAGGGACTGTCCGCGTTCGAACGGTTCCGTAGAGCACTCACGGCGGGAGAGACCAGATGATGAGGCGTGAGGACGTCGGTCCGCTACTCAGCCAGGTGTCCGACGAACTGCCGGAGCTCGATCTGGCGGACCGGGCCTGGACGGCCGGCGTGATCCTCAAACGCCGCCGACGCCGTACGACGGTCGTCGGAGTGCTGCTGGCGTTGGGAATCGCGCTGGCCGTCCTGGCCGCGTTCGCCTACGGCTGGTTGCCCGTCTCAGGCTGACTCCTCCTGGATCACCCGCAAGGTGATCTCGACCAGATGGTCGGCGTCCTCGATCGCCGGCATCGGCTCGTTCAGCAGGATCCTGAGCACGAACAGACCGGACAGCCACTGCACCATCATCACCGGGTCCGCCGAGCGGCGTACCGGCTCACCGCGGGCCCAGGCGCGTTGCAGGGCAGCCTTTGTGAGCTCGATGCGGCGATCGATCAACGATCGGTAGATGGCCGCGGACCGCTCGTCGCGGTTCGCCTCACTGATGCCCAGCCGCATCAGCGCGACTCCGGCCGGGCTGTTCACGAAGCTCAGGGCGTTCCCGTAGACCTCGCGCAGATCGCCGGCCAGCGAGCCGGTGTCGGCGTCCGGGATCTCGATGTCGAACAGACCGGCCATGGCATCGTTCGCGAGCTCCTCTTTGCTCGCCCACCGCCGGTAGATCGTCGCTTTGCCGACTCCCGCGGCCTCCGCGACATCGTCCACCGTCATTCCGTCGAATCCGCGTTCCAGCAGCAGCTGGACGGCGTACCGGCGGATCCTCGGCTCTGCGTCCGGGTCGCGTGGCCGGCCGCGACGCGGCGTCACCCCGTGATCGATCTCCATTTCGTTCCCTACTTCGGACGGGGGCAGTGGCGCGGCTGCGGTCCCGTGTGGTCCAGGCCAGAGTGCCATACCTGGCCCTCCCGGTACCCATGTCACGCCGATGTCACCTGGGAGGGCGCTTTGTCACATGCCGGAAACATTTGGACCGATCGGCTGAAACGGCGTGTCGGCACCGTGTGCGGTGTGGCTGGGCGCGGGCTCCCCGGAGTTGTGGAGTTCTCCCGATCGAGGACGCCGGCCACCCCCAGATGCAGATGGAAGGGATGACGTTGATGGAGATCAACGCCGGCGATACCGCCTGGGTCTTGGCTAGCGCCGCCCTGGTGATGCTGATGACACCGGGCCTGGCTTTTTTCTACGGCGGCATGGTGCGCGTGAAGAGCGTGCTGAACATGATGATGATGAGCTTCATCACCATCGCCGTCGTCACCATCTTGTGGGTGGTGGTCGGCTACTCGCTGACGTTCGGCGGTGACAACGGGCACGTGATCGGGAACTTCTCCGAGGTCGGGCTGAAGGGCCTGCTGGCGCCGGAGGCGATCACGGGCACCACTCCGACCCTCGCCTTCGTCGCCTTCCAGCTGATGTTCGCGATCATCACCCCGGCGCTGATCTCAGGTGCCATCGCCGACCGGGTGACGTTCCGCGGCTGGATCGCGTTCGTGGTCGGCTGGACCTGCCTGGTCTACTTCCCGGTCGCACACTCGGTGTGGTTCCTGGACGAGGGCAATGGCGGCTGGATCGGCGACAAGCTGAAGGCGATCGACTTCGCCGGTGGTACGGCGGTGCACGTGAACGCCGGTGCGGCCGCGCTGGCCCTGGCGATCGTGCTGGGCAAGCGGATCGGCTGGAAGAAGGACCCGATGCGGCCGCACAGCCTGCCGCTGGTCCTGCTCGGCGCCGGTCTGCTGTGGTTCGGCTGGTTCGGGTTCAACGCCGGTTCGGCGCTGAGCGCGGGCACTACCGCCGCGGTCACCTTCGTGAACACCCAGGTCGCCACCGCTGCCGCCGTCATCGGCTGGCTGATCGTCGAGCGGCTCGTGCACGGAAAGGCGACGACGCTGGGTCTGGCCTCGGGTGCGGTCGCCGGTCTGGTCGCGATCACCCCGTCTTGTGGCGCGGTCACCCCGATCGGCGCGATCATCCTCGGTGTCTTCGCCGGTGCGATCTGCGCCTTCGCGGTCTCGCTGAAGTACAAGCTCGGCTTCGACGACTCGCTCGACGTGGTCGGTGTGCACCTGGTCGGCGGTCTGTTCGGTTCGCTCGCGATCGGCCTGCTCGGTACGGCGGCAGCGCCGTCCGCGGTCGACGGTCTGTTCTACGGTGGCGGTGCCGGCCAACTGGGGCGGCAGGCGCTGGCCAACGTGGCAGTCGGTGTCTACTCCTTCGTGATCGCCTTCCTGCTGGCCAAGCTGATCGACAAGACCATCGGCTTCCGGCTCACCGAAGAGGACGAGATCACCGGTGTCGACCAGGTCGAGCACGCGGAGACGGCGTACGACTTCCTCAGCGCGACCGGTCTGCGCGGCGCATTGTCGGCCCGCCCGGCGCCCGCGGCGGCGACCACGGACAATGGCTCCACCGAGACTTCCGAGAAGGAAGGTGCCAACGCATGAAGCTGATCACCGCGGTGGTCAAGCCGCACAAGCTGGAAGACGTCCGGGCCGCACTGGAGACGTTCGGCGTCACCGGTATGACGGTCTCCGAGGCGAGCGGTTACGGCCGCCAGAAGGGCCACACCGAGGTCTACCGGGGCGCCGAGTACGAGGTGGACCTGGTCCCGAAGGTGCGGCTCGAGGTGGTCGTCGAGGACAGTGACGGCGCCGACGTACTGGACGTGATCGTCAAGGCCGCGCAGACCGGCAAGATCGGTGACGGCAAGGTCTGGGTCACCCCGGTCGAGACCATCGTGCGCGTGCGCACCGGTGAGCTGGACGGAGACGCCCTCTAGATGACAGATCGGGCAGAACAGCGGCGCGCCCGGGCCGAAGAGGCCGACGCGCTGCTGTACCTGCTCCTCTCCAAGGCTTGTGACGCCCTCGGTGTACCCACCGAGGGCGTTGCCCTGGTCGCGGTCGGCGGCTACGGCCGGGAGGAGCTCTCGCCGTACAGCGATCTCGACGTGATGCTGCTGCACGTCGACGGGTACCCACGGCTGGACGAGCTGGCTGCCCAGATCTGGTACCCGCTGTGGGACTCGCGGACCAAGCTGGACCACAGCGTCCGGACCGTCGCGCAGGCACGGGAATCCGCGGCAGACGACGTACGAGTTGCACTGGGGCTGCTCGACGCGCGTCATGTCGCGGGGGACTCGCATCTGACGCTGGAGCTGCGATCCGTGCTGATGGCGGACTGGCGACGTACGGCGAAGACCAGACTGCCCGAGCTGGCGCAGGCGTGCCGGGATCGGGCGTCCAGCGTCGGAGAGGTCGCTCACCTCGCCGAGCCGGACCTCAAGGAGGCGTACGGCGGTCTGCGGGATGCCGTCGTACTGCGTGCCTTGGTGGCGTCGTGGTTGATCGACATCCCGCATCCCGTGGTGGAGCGGGCCCGGCGGGACCTGCTGGATGTGCGCGACGAACTGCACACCGTGGCTGGTCGGGCGACAGACCGTTTGGTCGCTGATGTGGCCGGTGAGGTCGCGGCTGGGCTCGGACTGAATGGTCGGGACGAGTTGCTGCGCCACGTGTATGCGACTGGCCGGACGCTTGCGTATGTGTGCGACATGTCGTGGCGGCGGGTGGAGAGTCTGCTGACTCGGCCTCCGCGCTCGCGACGATTCCAACGGACCGGTGGGCCGCTGCTGCTCGCGCTCGATGAGGGTGTTGGCCAGCACGAGGGCGAAGTCGTGCTGATGCCGGATGCGCGGCCGGAGCGGGACGCCGTCCTGGGTCTGCGGGCCGCGGCGGTTGCTGCGGATCGTGAGCTCGGTCTGTCGCCTGCTGTCTGCGCGCGGTTGGCTGCCAAGGCGCTCGCATTGCCTGAGCCCTGGCCTGGTGAGGCGCAGCGGCTGCTGTGTGCACTGCTGGGCGCGGGTAGCGGACTGCTTGAGGTGTGGGAGGCGCTCGACCAGGCCGGCTACATCTCGCGGATCCTGCCGGAGTGGGACACCGTACGCTTCCGGCCGCCGCAGTCGGCGGTCCACCGCTTCACTGTCGACCGGCATTTGCTGGAGACCTGTGTCGAGGCAGCCAAGATGGTGCGCGACGTACGACGCCCTGATCTGTTGCTGGTCGCCGCACTGCTGCATGACCTCGGTAAGGCGGTCGAGGGCGACCACAGTGTCACCGGTGCGGTGATTGCTGCTCGCATCGCGCGCCGGATCGGTTTCAACGAGACAGACTCCGACACGATCACCCTGCTCGTCCGGCAGCACCTGATGCTGGCGCAGGTCGCCACTCGGCGCGACCTGGACGACCCGATGACGGTTGAGCTGGTGTCGGGGATCGTGCGCGACACCGAGACGCTCGACCTGCTGGAAGCTCTCACGTACGCCGACGCGCGTGCGGCCGGCCCGGCCGCTTCGTCGCCATGGCGGATGCGGCTGGTGGGTGAGCTGTGCCGTCGGGTGCGTGGCGAACTGGCTGGTGGTGGCCAGGGGATGTGGACCGACACTCCGCCGATTCCGGTGCCGGAACTGCACCAGGTTGTCGGGATTGGTCGGCTGGGTGTGACCGTGATCGATCATCATGGGGACCTGCGGGTCAACGTCGCCGTACCGGATCAGGTGG
The DNA here is from genome assembly GCF_042674205.1 of Kribbella sp. NPDC056951. NCBI lineage: Bacteria > Bacillati > Actinomycetota > Actinomycetes > Propionibacteriales > Kribbellaceae > Kribbella > Kribbella sp. NPDC056951. The sequence goes on along the minus strand of NZ_JBHUQZ010000006.1, from coordinate 117,184 downwards.
GCACGCTGTCGACAGTGGCCGCCGTACTGGCTGTTGAGCGACTCTCCGTGCGTGCTGCGGTAGTGACGTCGGCTGATGGGCTTGGCATCTCGCAGTGGACGGTGGCCGGCTCGGCGCCGGACCCAGTGCGGTTGCGGGACCGGCTTGCGGTTGCGCTGCGGGACAACACTGACCTGGTACGGCGCTTGGCGGCGCGGGACTCAAAGGCTCCTCGAGTGGCCAGTCGTGTCGATCTGTTGCCGGGGGCATCCGAGACCGCGACTGTGCTGCAGGTGCGAGCTCACGACCGGCCTGGCCTGATGTACGACGTTGCTTCGGCCATAGCGGCGACTGGTGCAGACATCCGTTCTGCACACGTCAGCACGTTGGGTGCTGAGTGTGTGGACGTCTTCTACCTCACCGACCGCCATGGCTCGCCCCTCGAGGAGGAGGACGCGCGCACCACCGCCAAGACGGTTCTGGATCGCCTGACCTTCTAACCTCGACGCCATGGGTGTCGTAGCGGGACTACAGCAGCAAGCCGTCGATTGCGAAGAGCTCGGGTCGCCGATGTACGCCGAGCTGGCGCGGCTCATGGTGGACGACTACGAGCTCGGCGGCGCAACCGCCGACGTACTCGGAAGCTACGAAGGCCACGAGCGCGACGAGTCCATTGCCTTGCCGCTACTGGGTGCTGTGCACCGGCTCGTGCTCGCGGGCGAGGCGCCGGAGCTTGCAGGCTTCTACCCCAGCGTCGGTGGAGTCTGGGACCCAGTACTCGGCTGGGAAGCCTTCGCCCAAGTGCTCCAGTCCCGAGCCGCCGAACTGCGAGCCACACTCCTCCAGCCACCCCAAACCAACGAGGTCCGCCGATCCGTCGCCCTGTACGGCGGTCTCCTCCAACTGGCCCACGAGGTGCCCCTGCCCGTGCGACTGATGGAGATCGGCTCAAGCGCCGGCCTGAACCTCCGCGCCGACCACTTCAACTACAACCTGACCGACGGCACGTCGTACGGCCGTGCAGACAGCCCAGTGGTAATCGAAGACGCGTGGTCCGGCCGGGAGGTCCCGCACGCACCCCTGCGCATCGCCGAGCGAGTCGGAAGCGACCTGGCACCAGTGAACGCCCTGTCCGAGGAGGGCGCCCGAACACTCACCTCCTACGTGTGGGCAGACCAACTGGAGCGCCTGACGCGACTTCGAGGCGCACTGACGATCGCCCGCGAGGTGCCGGCCGACGTACGCCGCGCCGACGCCGTCTCCTTCGTCCGCAGCCTGGAACTCTCCGAGGGTCACCTGACCGTCCTCTGGCACTCAATCATGTGGAGCTACCTCTCCAAAGACGAGCAGTCAGCCGTAGACACCGCCATGGCCGACCTAGGCGCGCACGCGACCGAGTCGACCCCACTGGCCCGCCTCCGACTCGAGCCACCAGGCGAATGGGGAGACGAGTTCCTGGTCGAACTCGACACCTGGCCAGGCGCCACCCGCCAAGTCCTAGGCCACGCCGACCCCCACGGCCAAGGAATGGTCTGGAGTTCCTGATGCTCCTCCTAGGGTCTCTCCAGCGTCAGGCCGTCCGGTGCGAGAGCCTCGGGTCGCCCATGTACGCCGAGCTCCTGCGGCGCCTCGTGGACAACTACGAGCTCGGCGGGGTGTCGGCCGACGTACTGGCGGGATATGAGAATCCGCCACCGGGTTCCGTGATCGGGCTGCGATTGTTGGGCGCCGTACACGGTCTGGTCCTGGCGGGGGAGGTGCCGGAGTTGGCGGTCTTCTATCCGAGTGTTGACGGGGTGTGGGATCCCGTGCTCGGGTGGGAGGCCTTCGAGCAGGTGCTGCAGTCCCGGTCGGCCGAGGTGCGCGCGCTGCTGACTCAGCCGCCGCAGACGAACGAGGTACGACGCTCGGCCGCGCTCTACGGCGGTCTGCTCCAACTGGTGCAGGAGGTGCAGTTGCCGGTACGCCTGTTCGAGATCGGCGCGAGTGCGGGACTCAACCTGCGGGCGGATCACTTCCGGTACGTCGCGGATGGTGAGTCGTACGGCGCTGCCGACAGTCCGGTGGTCATCGAGGACGCGTGGTCAGGACGGAAGCTGGAGCCGACCGAACTGCGAATCGCGGAGCGCGTCGGGGCGGACATCGCACCGGTGAACCCGCTGTCGGCCGAGGGCGCTCGCACGCTGACGTCGTACGTGTGGGCGGACATGGTTGAGCGGTTGGAGCGGTTGCGGGCTGCCTTGGAGGTCGCGGCGCGGGTGCCGGCCGACGTACGGCGAGAGGACGCGGTGTCGTTCGTGCGCGGGCTGGAGTTGTCGCCGGGGCATGTGACGGTGTTGTGGCACTCGATCATGTGGCAGTACCTGACTGACGAGGACCGTGCGGCTGTGGACGCGCAGGTGGCCGAGCTGGGGGAGTGGGCGGATGAGACGGCGCCGCTGGCTCGGTTGCGCTTTGAGCCGGGGGTTGAGGCGCCGAGTGAGTTTCTGGTTGAGCTGGAGGTCTGGCCGGGGGGTGGGCGGCGGGTGCTTGGGCGTATCGCGGATCACGGGCAGGACCTTGTCTGGAGCTTCCCCTCGGCGTCCGGGAACGACTAGGGTGAGTTAGGTAAGGCTTACCTAACTCAAGGGAGTTCCGCTCAGATGATGCGTCGTGTCGTTCTGACTCTCACCGCTGCTGTGGCACTGGCTGTTGGCGTGGTTGCGCCGGCTTCGGCTGCGCCTGGTAGTGCTTCGAATCTTGGCAAGACCCTGAATGCGTCGAACGCGACCGGGCTGGCGAAGGCTGGTGAGACGATCACTGTTACCGGCAGTGGTTACAACCCGGCCCAGGGGTATTACGTCGCGCTGTGTGCGGTGCCGTCGGACTACAGCTACGGGACCAAGCCGAGTCCGTGTGCCGGTGGAGACGGGCAGGGCGGTACGACGGTTGGGCCGTCCGCGTGGGTGACGAACAACCCGCTCGGCGGCAGCGCGTCGTACCCGATCGCTTCCAACGGCACCTTTACCGCGCAGATCCGGATTGCCGAGGTTAATAGCGGTCTCGACTGCAGCGACCCGGACATCACGTGCGCGATCGTCTCTCGCCGCGACCACTTTGCGGCGAGTGACCGCACTGGCGACGTCTACATTCCGGTGTCGTTCAGCTGAGTGACGCGACCAGTGTGTCGGTGAGTTCTGCCGCGTAGATCTGCTCGGGATCGAGGTCGGGGTCGTAGATGCCGATGTCGATCCCGACGCATTTCTGCGAGGCGACGAGTGGGCGGAGGAGCGCTTGTAGCTGGGCGTGGTCGATACCGCCTGGATCGGGACTGTCGACCGCGGGCATGATCGCGGCGTCGAGGATGTCGACGTCCAGGTGCACCCAGAAGCCGTCCAGTTCCTCCCGCTCCAGATGGGCGAGCACTCCGGATGCCGCAGCCGTAGGGTCCTCGATGATGTTGAGGGCGGACCAGTGCGGGATCCCGGCCTCCTCGAGCGTCTCGAGATACGACTCGTCCTCGCGGTACCCGAGCATGACGGCATCCGTGTCGCGGACGTACGGCGACGATCCCTCCAGGTCGGTCAAATCGCGCTGCCCGCGCCCGGTCACCAGTGCCAACGCCTCGCCACCCGCAGCGCCGACGTACTCGTCGTTGTCGACGGTCCGCATGTCCGAATGGCCGTCGAGGTAGACCACGCCGTACCGGCCGCGCCGCTTCAGTGCGAGGGCCGGCCCGAGCAGGTTGCTGCACTCACCACCCAGCAGTACGACGAACTTGTCGTCGTCGACCAAGCTGCCGACCCGATCCGCCAGCCGCACGCTGTACGACGCCATCGCGGCGGCGTTGAACACCCCGTCCCCGGGCTTCCAGCTCCCGCGGTCGTAGCGAGGCGGCACCACGCATCCCGCATCCGCGGCCCCGATCCGCGTCACGATGCCCTGATCCCGCAACGCCCCGGCCAGTTTGTAGCAGCCCGGCACGGTCCCCTCCGCCGGCGGCCGCAACCCCAAGTTCGACGGCCCGTCCAGCACCACCCGACTCCGCGCCACAATCCCTCCCTAACCATTAACCAATCCAAATCCGGTTAGCGCATCGTAACCCCATCCCAGTCCACGCCGCCCGCCTTGGGCACGGCTCGATCGTTCGTGTGCTGCGGGCTCACCGCGGTCTGGAGGGGCGTGGGGTGGCCGGTAGACTCGGGGAGTTGTTCGGTGCTCGCTAGAGGATGGACTTTCCCGTGTTCGACACGCTTTCCGATCGGTTGTCCGCTGCGTTCAAGAATCTGCGCGGCAAGGGCAAGCTGACCGACGCCGATATCGAAGCGACGACGCGGGAGATCCGGATCGCGCTGCTGGAGGCGGATGTCGCGCTGCCGGTGGTCCGGGAGTTCATCGCGAAGATCCGCGAGCGGGCCAGCGGGGCCGAGGTGCGCGGCGGGCTGAACCCGGCGCAGCAGGTGATCAAGATCGTGAACGAGGAGCTGATCGGCATCCTCGGCGGGGAGACCCGTGAGCTGCGGATGGCGAAGCGGCCGCCGACGGTGATCATGCTGGCCGGTCTGCAGGGTGCTGGTAAGACGACCCTGGCCGGGAAGCTGGCGAAGTGGCTGAAGGAGACCAAGCACCAGACGCCGATCCTGGTCGCGGCCGACCTGCAGCGGCCGAACGCGGTCACCCAGCTCCAGGTGGTCGGTGAGCGTGCCGGGGTGCCGGTCTACGCACCCGAGCCGGGTAACGGTGTCGGCGATCCGGTGGACGTGGCCCGGAAGGCGATGGACGAGGCGCGGGCCAAGCAGCACAGCGTGGTGATCGTCGACACGGCCGGCCGGCTGGGTGTCGACGAGGAGCTGATGAAGCAGGCCGCGGACATCCGCGACGCGGTGAACCCGGACGAGATCCTGTTCGTCGTCGACGCGATGATCGGTCAGGACGCGGTGACCACCGCGCAGGCCTTCCTCGACGGTGTCGGCTTCGACGGCGTGGTGCTGTCCAAGCTCGACGGTGACGCCCGCGGTGGTGCGGCGCTGTCGATCGCGCAGGTGACCGGGCGTCAGGTGATGTTCGCCAGCAACGGCGAGAAGCTCGAGGACTTCGACGTCTTCCACCCCGACCGGATGGCGTCGCGCATCCTCGGCATGGGTGACGTGATGAGCCTGATCGAGCAGGCCGAGCGCACCTTCGACGCGGAGGCGGCCGCGAAGACGGCGGCCAAGCTGCAGAAGAAGGGCGGCAAGGACTTCACCCTGGACGACTTCCTCGCCCAGATGCAGTCGGTGCGCAAGATGGGCCCGCTGACCAAGATCTTCGGGATGCTGCCCGGCGCCAGCCAGTTCAAGGACCAGCTGGAGAACTTCGACGAGCGTGAGATCGACCGGATCGAGGCGGTCATCCACTCGATGACGCCGGCCGAACGCAACGACCCGAACATCATCAACGGCTCCCGCCGGGCCCGGATCGCGAAGGGTTCGGGGACCGAGGTCGCGACCGTCAGCGGTCTGGTCGAGCGGTTCTTCGAGGCCCGCAAGATGATGTCCGCGATGGCGTCCGGCAAGGGGATCCCGGGCATGCCCGGGATGCCCGGGATCCCCGGTGGCGGCGGTGCCGCCGGCGGGCGCAAGGCGAAGCAGCAGAAGCTGGCGAAGGGCAAGAAGCGCGGCTCGGGCAACCCGGCCAAGCGGGCCGGTGGTGGCGGCGCGCCGCAGCCGCAGGAGCCGCAGCCGGGTCAGCTGCCGGCCGCGTTCGGCGGCGGCCAGAACGGCGGCGATTTCGAGCTGCCCGACGACCTGAAGAAAATGCTCGGCGGGCAGTAGCCTGAAGTGACGGGGGTCGGTGCTGCCCGATCGGACAACCGGTCACTGCACGAAGTGACACCCCGTTACCCGTTGTCGATGATCCTGGGCCCGCTAAGATCGTGCCTACGCCCGGAGAAAGTCGGTACTGCGGATCGTCGAAGGACGGATCGGATGAGGCAGCAGTTCAAGAACCTGGACACGTGGCGGGGGAAGCTCACCGCCACCTGGGTGTGCTTGGCTCCGCCGACCGCGATGGTCGCCGTGTTCGTGATCGGCGGCGTCACGTCGAACACGTTCATCGTCGACGCGCACGCCCTGGCCGGCCAGCGCCCGGACTCGGTCTTCGACGATCTCGTCAACGACGTACCGAACCAGCCCGGTGTCGACGGCAGCCTGCCGACCCAGGAGAAGTCCACCGTCACGGTTCCGGTCACCGGGACGACCGACGGCAGCGTCCAGCCGATCCCCGGGGTCCCCGGTGACGCGTCCGGCATCCCCGGCACCGTCCTGGCGGCGTACCAGAAGGTCGCGAACGATCTGGCCATCGCGAAGCCGAACTGCCACATCACCTGGCCGCTGCTGGCCGGGATCGGCAAGGTCGAGTCCGACCACGCGAACGGCGGCAAGGTCGACGCGAACGGGAACACCAACGGCCAGATTCTCGGCCCGGTGCTGAACGGCGGGCCCGGGATGGCCGCCATCTCCGATACCGACCAGGGTCAGTACGACGGCGACAAGCAGTGGGACCGCGCGGTCGGGCCGATGCAGTTCATTCCGGGTACCTGGAAGTCGTTCGGGGCCGACGGTAACGGCGACGGCGTGAAGAACCCGCACAACGTCTTCGACGCGGCCCGGGCCGCCGGTGACTACCTCTGCTCGGGTGGGGCCAACCTGGCCGACGCCCAGGGTCTCGTGCAGTCCGTCCTGCGGTACAACCACTCGATGGACTACGTGTCCACCGTGCTGCGCTGGATGCAGTCGTACAGCAAGCAGACCGTGAAGGTGCCGGACACCCCAGGCGCGATCGACCCGCCGGACGACGACGGCAACGTCACCGACCCGACCCGCAACACCACCACCCCGACGCCGACCCCGACGCCGACGGTCACCCCGACGCCGACTCCCAAGCCGACGCCGACCAAGACTACGCCGAAGCCGACGCCGACCAAGCCGGGTACGCCGACGACGTCCACCCCGACGCCGAAGCCGCCGTACACGCCGACGCCGACGCCCCGGCCGACGCCCACCCCGACGCCGACGCCCACGCCGACGCCGACCCCCACGCCGACCCCGCCGGTCTGCACGCCGACGCCGACGCCCACCCCGGAAGGCACTCCGACGACCACGCCGGACAGCACTCCCACCGGGCAGCAGGCGCAGGCCGACGACCCGGCGACCCCGCCGCCGTGCACCACGCCGACCCCCACGCCGGCCGGCGCGACCCCGGAAGAGGCGCCGAAGGCCGGTAGCTGAGGCCCTCGCAATACCCCGTTGACCTGCACGTTTTCGTGCCGTTCGGTGCCCCTTTTCGGGTGCCCTTGCGGGTCAGGTAACTTTGCACCGACTTGATGTAACTTTCTGGCGCATCGGTCGTTGAGCCGACTATGCGCCTAACCCGTAGTGGAAACCGTCGGGTCAAAATCGTCATCGCGTCACTGTGCACAGTCCCGCTCCTGGTCGGGGCCATCGTGACAGTGGCTTCGGGCGGGGCCGGTGCCTCCGGTCAGCTCGCGACGGACAGTCCGGTAGCTCCCCAGCCTGGAGCCGGACTGAACAGCGGTGAGTTCGACGAACTGACGATGATCGTGCCGCAGCGTCCCGGAGTGGACGGCCGGCTCGGATCCGACAAGCCCGCCCGTGCCGACGTTCCCGTGCAAGGGGCCACCGACGGCCGCTCCGTCGTCCGCCCCGGGCGGCCGGACGCCGTCAACGGCATCCCGCGCGGGGTCTTCCCCGCCTACCGCCGCGCCACCGCGAATCTCGCCGTGGTCCGGCCGAACTGTGGTCTCACCTGGCCGTTGCTGGCCGGGATCGGCAAGGTCGAGTCCGACCACGCCAGCGGCGGCCGGGTCGACGTAGCCGGCACCACCCGCGGCAAGATCTTCGGCCCGATGCTGAACGGCAAGGGCGGTAACGGCAAGATCCCCGACAGCGACAAGGGGAAGTACGACGGCGACCTGACCTGGGACCGCGCTGTCGGGCCGATGCAGATCATCCCGCAGGTCTGGGCCGACTACGGCGCCGACGGCAACGGCGACGGCTTCCGGAACCCGAACAACGTGTACGACGCGGTGACCACGGTGGCCGTCTATCTGTGCGCCGAGGGCGACGACCTGAAGCGCCCGCGGGACCTGGTCGAGTCGCTGCTGCGGTACCAGCACTCCAAGGACTTCGTCGCCACGGTGCTGAAGTGGATGCGTGTCTACAGCAAGAACGCGGTCCTGATCCCGAACGAGAAGGGTCAGCTGTCGGTCCCGAAGCCGACCGGTAACGCCGAGCGCAAGGTCGACCCGCGCCAGGTCCCGGACGTGCCGGACGACACCACCAAGACCCCGACGCCGACGCCGACGAAGAAGCCACCGACAACGCTGCCGACGACGACGCCGGACCCGGTGGACGAGCCGACCAAGCCGCCGACGCACAAGCCGACGAAGCCGCCGACACAGCGGCCGACGCCGACCCCGACGCCGACTCCCACGCCGACGCCGACCCCCACTCCGACCCCGACGCCGACACCCACCCCGACGCCGACGGACACCCCGACCGGTACGCCGTGTACGGCCGACCCGACCAACCCGACGTGTACGCCGGGCGGCGGCTCGCACGGCTGACCAAACCCCGGATACGGTCGACCCATGACCGTACTCAAGCTCGTTGGCACGGTGTTGCCGTCCGGTGAGCAGCAGGAGCTGTATCTCAGTGGCGGGCTGGTCGTCGACCGGCCCGCCACTGGCGATGTCACCACTGTGCACACGGGCGGCTGGATCATTCCGGGGCTGGTCGACGCGCACTGTCACATCGGGCTCGACACTCACGGTGGTGTCGATCGGGAGACCGCGGAGCTGCAGGCGATCGCCGATCGGGACGCCGGGGCGCTGCTGGTCCGCGACGCTGGTTCGCCGACCGACACCCGCTGGATCGACGACCGGCCGGACCTGCCGAAGATCATCCGGGCCGGCCGGCACATCGCCCGCTCGAAGCGCTACATCCGCAACTACGGCTGGGAGATCGAGCCCGCCGAGTTGGTCGCGTACGTCGAGCAGGAGGCCCGCCGCAGTGACGGCTGGGTGAAGCTGGTCGGCGACTGGATCGACCGCGAGGCCGGCGACCTGACCCCGTGCTGGCCCGCCGAGGTGCTGAACGCGGCCATCGCCCGCGCACACGAGCTCGGTGCCCGGGTGACCGCGCACGTGTTCGGTGAGCACGCCCTGCCCGACCTGCTGGCCGGCGGGATCGACTGCATCGAGCACGGCACCGGCGTCGAACCGGACATGCTGGCGATGATGGCCGAGCGGCAGGTGGCCGTCGTACCGACGCTGATCCAGCTGGAGAACTTCCCCGAGTACGCCGAGCAGTCCGCCGGCAAGTTCCCGCTCTACTCGGCTCACATGACCGACCTGTACGAGCGGCGGTTGCAGCGGCTCCGGGATGCGTTCGAGGCGGGCGTCCCGGTGTACGCCGGAACCGACGCGGGCGGTGTCCTCGGACACGGACTGATCGCCCAGGAGATCCAGGCGTTGACCGCGATCGGCATGTCGGGCGAGCAGGCCCTGGCGGCCGGATCCTGGGCCGCGCGCGAGTGGCTCGGCGTACCGAACACCCTGCAGCCGGGGGATCCGGCCGACCTGGTGGTCTATGACGAGGATCCGCGAGTGAACCCGGCCGTCCTGTCGCACCCGAAGGTGATCTGTTTGCGTGGCATCATCACGTGATCTGGCAACTTCATGTCGTGACCGGAAAAAGTTCACTCAATGGCTGGCCATGACGGAAGGTTTTCGCCTAGCGTGACGGCTAGCTTGCATCCGGGACCATCGACCGCCCCTCGGTGGACCGGCCAAGGGAAGGAACCGCCCATGGGGAAATCCGCCCGAGTACCCGTGTCCAAACTCTCCGCACTGCTGGCCGCCGCGGCCGCCGGTGCGCTCGCACTCAGCGCTCTGCCGAGTAACGCCGCCCAGCCGATCGAGCCGGTCGCCGCCGGCCCGGTCGACATCTCGACTGCCTTCACCAACGCGTCCACGAAGTACGACGTACCGCGTGAGGTGCTGGTCGCGGTCGGGTACGCGGAGTCGCACCTGGACGGTCATGACGGCAAGCCGAGCCAGGCCAACGGCTACGGCGTCATGCACCTGGTCAGCAACAACAAGAACCCCACGATGTCCGAGGCCACCAGGCTGACCGGCCTGCCGGTCGAGCAGCTCGCCAAGGACACCCCGTCGAACATCCTCGGCGCCGCGGCCGTCCTCGACTCGTACGCCGACGCGTCGGGCCTGCAGGGTGATGCGCGCAAGGACGCCCGCCGCTGGTACGAGGTCGTCGCGAAGTACTCGCACTCCGCCGACGCGCCGACCGCCCGCCTGTACACCGACGAGGTCTTCCGGATCATCGGAGTCGCCCCGCAGCGTGGCCAGTATGCGAAGGTCGCCCCGCTCGGCACCCAGACCGAGTCCTCGGTCGAGGCCGTCGACTACCCGGGCGCGATCTGGAACGCGGCCAGCCCCAGCAACTACACCGTCGGCCGGACCAAGGCGATCTCCGCGATCACCATCCACGTGACGCAGGGCTCGTACGCCGGCACCATCAGCTGGTTCAAGAACCCGTCGGCCCAGGTCAGCGCCCACTACGTGATCCGGTCCAGCGACGGCCAGGTCACGCAGATGGTCGCCGAGAAGGACAAGGCCTGGCATGTCGGCACCGAGAACGGCTACACCGTCGGCATCGAGCACGAGGGCTGGGTCGACCAGCCGTCCTGGTTCACCGACGCCATGTACCGCTCCTCGGCGGCGCTGACCCGCAACATCGCGGACCGGCGCGGCATCCCGAAGGACCGGGCCCACATCAAGGGCCACAGCGAGTTCCCGAACCAGACGCACACCGACCCGGGTCCGAACTGGAACTGGAACTACTACATGCAGCTGGTGAACGGCGGCGACCCGAACCCGCCGACGTACAACTTCACCACCTACGGCAGCGGTGTCCGCGTCCGCGCGACGCCCCGCCTGACCGGCACCATCCTCACCGAGCTCCCCGGCCCGACCCAGGTCTTCGTCACCTGCCAGACCCCGGGCGACACGGTCAACGCCGAAGGCAAGACCAACAGCTGGTGGGCCAAGCTGCGCGACCAGGGCGGCTACATGACGAACGTCTACATCGCCGCCGCCAACCCGAAACTCCCCGGCGTAGCGGACTGCTAGCTGGAGGAAGAAGAGTAGAGCCTGCTGTACCGACCGTGTCCACGTCATGCCGGATGATCGAGGTATGACGTGGACACAGCGGTTGGCTCGCGGGGGACCGGCAAGTGGGTACCTGATGATCCGGTACCTGAAGTCGATGGTGCTGATGGCAGCGACGCCGATCAGTCTGATGCTGGGCTGGCTGATTCCCGGCGTGACGGCTGGTCTGGTCAAGCTCGCGAACAGTGAGCTCTACCGAGCCGGCAAGTACCTCGGCAAGAGCTCTCCTCAGTTGCCGGCCGCGACACCGCGAGGCTCAGGTGATCTGGCGACGCTGGCCAAGGACCAGTCGTTCAAGCGGAGCCTCTGGCTGTACCTGGGTGTGGTGGCCATGGTGCCGGAGATGTTCGTCGCAGTGGGCGCGATCTTCGCCGTACCGAGTGCAGTGCTGACTGCAGTGCTGTGGCCGGTCGACCCTGGCAACTTCACCATGCTCGGCGTCGAGATCGACAGCTGGTGGGAAGTCCTGTGGCTCGCACCGCTGCAGATTCTGGTTGGACTCGGCCTGCTGGGCTGGGTGGCGCCGGCGCTGGCCCGTGCGCACGCCAAGACAGTGCAAAGGCTCTTGTCGCCTAGTGCGGATCAGCTGGAGACCGAGCGGCTCAACCGGCGCGTAGAGGAGCTGACCCGCACCCGGGCCGGTGCGGTCGACTCCCATGGCGCTGAGCTGCGTCGGATCGAGCGGGACCTGCACGACGGGACTCAGGCTCAGCTGGTGTCGCTGGCGATGCGCATCGGCGTTGCCAAGCAGGTGATGGCCGATGACCCCGAGAAGGCGGCCAAGATGCTCGACGATGCGCGTGACGGAGCCGAACAAGCCATGCACGAGCTACGCGGCGTACTGCGCACTATGTACCCACCGATCCTTCAGGACCGCGGTCTGGCCGGTGCGGTCTCCGCACTGTGCGCCCGCTGCCCACTGCCGGTAGAGCTGCGGATGGGCGAGCTGGGCCAGGTCCCAGCCGCAGTAGAGGCTGCTGCTTACTTCGTCGTGGCGGAGTCCCTCACCAACGTCACCAAGCACTCCGCTGCCGGACGCGTCGACCTCACGATGGAACGGCGTGGTCCTGAGCTCTACCTGGAGATCACCGACGACGGTATCGGTGGCGCGCGCATCAACGAGCAGTCCGACCTCCTGGGCCGGGGGAGTGGCCTGCATGGCATGCTCCATCGTGTGCAAGCGATCGACGGCCACCTGGAACTGCGCAGCCCGATCGGCGGACCCACCACGATCGAGGTCATCCTTCCGTGCGAGTGATCATTCTCGAGGACAACCCGATCCTGGCCGAGGGGCTCGGTCTGCTGCTGAGCAATTCCGGGTTCGAGGTTTCCGCGGTTGCTGCCGAGGCCGACGGTTTCGCCAAGGCGATTTCCGAGCACGAGGTGGACATCGCGGTCGTCGACGTCCGGTTGCCACCGACCTTCACCGACGAGGGGCTGCGGGCCGCGATCGAGGCGCGCCGGGTCCGGCCCGGCCTTCCGGTGCTGGTCTTTTCGCAGTACGTCGAAGAGATCTACGCGGCCGAATTGCTCGCGGCCGGCAGTGAGGGCGTCGGCTATCTCCTGAAGGACCGGGTCTCGCGCGTCGACGAGTTCCTCGATGCGGTACGGCGGGTCGCGGCCGGCGGCACAGTGCTCGACCCCGAAGTTGTCAGTCAGCTGATGGTGAAGAAGAGCAATCCGCTCGACCGGTTGACACCGCGCGAGCGGGAAGTGCTCGCGCTGATGGCCGAAGGACTCGGCAATGCGGAGATCAGGGAGAAGCTCGTGATCTCCGAAGGTGCTGTGCACAAACACGTTGGAAACGTTTTCTTGAAATTGGACCTGCCGCCGTCCGATTCCGGACATCGCCGCGTGCTGGCGGTTCTGGCCTACTTGGGACTCTGACCCACGCGGTCTTGACGATCGCTGCGGCGTACGCCACTCTCAGTCCAGAGAGCGCTCTCACACCCACCGAAACCGCCCCTAGGTGAGGAGAGATCCATGAAGGTTCTGTTGGCCCCCGGGTTGGTCGCCGTGCTCGTGGTGAGTGCCGTCGGCATCCCCGGTCAGGCTGTTGCCACAGGCATCGACAAGCCGTTGACCGTCGCCGGTCAGGCCGCCGCGATGCAGAAGGACTTCGGCCTGACCGAGCAGCAGATGAACGCACGGCTCAAGTCCGAGACCGACGCGGCCAAGCTGTTGCCGGCTGCGCAGAAGGCGGCCGGCCCCGAGTTCGGCGGTGCCTGGTACGACGCCGCCCGGCAGAAGCTCGTCGTCGGACTCGCCGGTTCGAGCCGGGCGAACGCCGTACGGGCGACTGGTGTCGACACGGTCGCGGTACCGAAGGCGGCCGCCGTACTGGATAAGCAGAAGAACGCCGTCGACAAGCTGGCCGGGAAGTCCGTCCCGGCGGCCGTCAGTGGTTGGGCAGCGGACGCGAAGACTGGCAGTGTCGTCGTCAATGTCCAAGCAGGTAAGCGTTCTCCGGCCGTCGATGCGTTCGTGGCCAAGATCGCCACGACGGGTGTTGTGACGGTGAAGGAGGTCGCGGCTCAAGCGCCGCGGACGTTCGCGGCCGGCACGGTCGGCGGCGACCCGTACTACGTCAGCAACATTCGCTGCTCGATCGGCTTCTCCGTGCACGGCGGTTACGTCACCGCCGGACACTGCGGTCGCGGCGGCGTGGTCCGCGGCTGGGACGGTTCGAACCAAGGCGAGTTCCGCGGCTGGTCGTTCCCCGGCAACGACTATGCCTGGGTGCAGACCGGCTACGGCTGGTGGACTGTGCCCGTCGTGCTCGGCTGGGGTCAGACCAGCGACTCGCTCGTCCGCGGATCGTGGGAAGCGCCGATCGGTTCGTCGGTCTGCCGGAGCGGTTCGACCACGCACTGGCACTGTGGCGCCGTACTGGCCAAGAATGAAACGGTGAACTACGGCAACGGTCAGTTGTTCTACGGAGCAACGAAGACCAGCGTCTGCGCCGAAGGCGGCGACTCCGGCGGCTCGTTCATCACCGGTGACCAGGCTCAGGGCGTGACGTCCGGTGGCTGGGGTAACTGCAGCAGCGGTGGCGAGACGTGGTTCCAGCCGGTCAACGAGATTCTCCAGGCCTACGGGCTGACTCTGCACACCGCATAACAAGGCAGATGCCCCGGATCCCCCGCGCAATAGGGGATCCGGGGCACCTGGTTCAGCACTCCGGTACGCCGGGCAGTTTCGCGTTCGGATCGTCGATGTAGATGTTGGTCATGTAGCCGGTGACCGGTGAGTTCAGCTTGGCCCACCAGTTGTTGGTGTACCCCTCCGCGGTCACGGTGTCACCTTGGACCTGGCAGATCACTCGGACCGACGTCGGACCGCCGAACGTGTGCACGACCGATCCGTTCAGGCGCGGCGTGGACCGGACCCGTACGTCGGAACCCCAGGTCATGAAGGGTTTTCCGGGCCCACCGCAACCGTTGTCGCTGGTCAGGTGGTAGCTGCCGTAGGAGCCCGGATAGGCGAGCCCGCTGCCGTTGATGACGATGTTCTGGCCGGTGCCGTTGTACAGCTGCTCGTAATGGATGTGCGGACCGGATGAGGCGCCGGTGCTACCGGTCACCCCGATCTGCTGGCCTTGGGAAACGGCTGACCCGTTGGCGACCGAGTAGGCGGACAGGTGGAAGTAGTACGTCTTCCAGCCACCGCCGTGCTCGATCCGGATCCAGTTGCCGGCTCCACCGGCCTGGTACTCCCGGTACGCCGTACCGCCCGCGGATGCGAGCACCGGCGTACCGTTCGTGGTTCCGCCGTCGGAGCGGATGAAGTCGAGTGCACGGCGGACCTCAGCGGAGTGATGGCTGTAGGTCCAGCGTTGGCCACACGGGAACGGGGCCTTGAAATTCGGCGCGGCCTGCGCCTGGGTCGGCGCCGCCACCAGGGTGGCGGCACCGAGCAGGAGCGCGGCGAAAACTGCTAACAATTTTCTGGGCGGCATTTTTGCAGTGTCGCCCGTGAACAACAAACCACGCAAGAGGCTACGTGGTGAATAAATGTCAGGCCGTTTGGTCAGGCACCGGCTCGAGGGTCGGCTTGGCCTCGTCCTTGCTGCTCAGCGACTCGATCAGCTGCTTGGCGAGCGCGAATCCCGAGCCACCCATGGTGATTGTCTTGACCAAGGTGTCCTCGATGCCCTGGGCACCGTTCAGGACGACCATGTTTCCGACCTTCTCGAACGACGAGGCGGCCGCGGCAACGATCTGCGGGTAGGCCTCGGCGAGCTGCTGCGCAACGACCGCGTCGGTGTTGGTGGCAAGCGCCTCGGCGCGGGCCTTGATACCGGCCGCCTCGGCCATCGCCTTCGCCTGCACGGCGGCGGCCTCGGCCTTACCGGTCAGCTCGGTCGCCTTCGCCTGGGCCTCACCGCGCAGGGTGACCTCACGGGCGTTCGCCTCGGCGGCCGCGATCTGCGCGTCCCGGGCGGCACCGGCCAGCGTGCGCTGCCGGTACGCCTCGGCGTCGGCCGGCTTCAGCACCGACGACTCCAGCTGCTTCTCGGCCAGCGACGCGTTCAGCTTCGCGGTCTCGGTCTCGGCGACCACAACCTCCTGGCGGGCCAGCGCCTCGGCCAGCGGGCCGGACTGCGACGCCTTCGAGTTCGCCTGGTCGACCTCGGCCTGATAGCCGGCCTGCGCGATCGAGCTCTGCCGTACGGCGGCCGCCTTGGCCGCCGCGGCGACCTGCTCGCGCTCGGTGGCTTCCTTGTCCCGCTCGGCCTGCGCGATCCGGGCCGCGGCCTCGACGGCGGCGGCCTGCGGACGACCGAGGTTGCGGATGTAGCCGGACTCGTCGTCGATCTCCTGGATCTGCAGCGAGTCGACCACCAGGCCGAGCTTCTCCATGTCACCGGCCAGCGAGCCCCGGATGTTCGTGGTCAGCGTCTCGCGGTCGTGCAGCATCTCCTCGACCGTGGTCGAACCGACGATCGCCCGCAGGTGACCGGCGAACAGCTCGTGGATCGTGCCCATCACCTGCTCGTCGCTCTGCTCCAGGAAGCGCCGGGCCGCGTTCGCGATCGAGCCGTAGTCGTCACCGACCTTGTACGCCGTGACGCCCTTGATGTGCAGCGGAATGCCCTGGCTGGACACGCAGGTGACGGTCAGCGGGGTCGCGCGGATGTCCAGCGGCAACCGCCGTACCGTCTGGAAACCGGGGAGAACCGCGGTGCCCCGGCCGACCACGATCTTGAACCCGAGGGTCTCGTTGACCTGCTCCGAGCTCGAGTGCGCGCCGAGGCCGGAGATGATGAGTGCCTCGTTTGGTTCGGCGACCCGCCAGACCATCCGGAACAAGATGAGCAGTACGACCAGACCGACGGCGCCGCCGATCACGTACGTCCAGAGCATTTCCCCTCCAGGGAACCTGAGAATTTCAGAGTGCGCGGGAGACGTAGACGGTGCGCGGCGGGTCGAAGTCCACGACCACGACCTGCGCACCGACCTCGATCTCTTCGTCGACCGCGGGGTAAGCGTAGAAGGCTTCGGTGGCACCACGCACCGGCAACATCACTTCGCCGACGATTCCTGGTGCGATCCGCCCGATCACGCGTCCCCGCTTGCCAACCATGACGCCCCTCCGACGTACCGCTGCTGCTCCCGGTTCCGGATCTTATCCTCTGATGGCTCCCTCGGTTGCGCCCTTGATGAACTGCCGCGCGAACACGATGAAGATCACGATCAGCGGCACCATCGCCATCAGTGCACCGGTCATCACCATCGAGTAGTCGACCCCGTGCGAACGGTTCAGGGTCGACAGCGCGACCTGCAGCGTCAGGTGATCGGGGTTGGTCAGCACGACCAACGGCCAGAAGTAGTCGTTCCAGGATCCGACGAAGGTGAAGATGCCCAGGAACGCCAGCGCCGGCCGGGCCGACGGCAACGCGACATGCCGGTAGACACCCAGGAAGCCGCAGCCGTCCAGCGTGGCCGCCTCGACCAGCTCGTCGTGGATGGAACTCGAGAAGTACTGCCGCAACCAGAAGATGCCGAAGGCATTGGCTGCGGCCGGGATGACCAGCGCCTTCAAGGATCCGACCCAGCCGAACGCCGCCATCGTCTGGAACTGCGGGATCGCACCGAGCTGCGCGGGCAGCAGCATCGTCGCCAGCAGGATCACGAACAGCACGTTGCGCCCCGGGAACCGGAACTTCGCGAACGTGAACGCGGCCAGCGAGTCGAAGAACAGCACCAGCAGTGTGGTCGAGACCGCCACCACCAAGGTGTTGCCCATCGACTGGAAGAACGCGACGTTGTCCAGTACGGCGCGGACGTTGTCGTCCAGTTGCGAGCCGAGGGTGAACTTCGGCGGGAACCGGTAGATGTCCGCCGTGGTGTTGGTCGCCATCACCAGCGTCCAGTAGAACGGGAACAGGCTCAGGATGCCCGCGACCGCCAGGACGACGTGCAGCGTGACACCGCGCCACTGCCACCTCACTGCTTACCCCTTCCGCCGACCAGCTTCCAGTTGATCGCCGTGAACAGCAGCACGAGCATGAAGATGCTCAGGGCAATCGCCGCGGCGTACCCGTAGTCGTTGTTGAGGAAGGCCTGCTGGTAGAAGTACATGACGATCGTCATACCGCTCTGGCCGACGCCACCACTGTTGCCGACCATCACCTGAGGTTCGGTGAACGTCTGCAGGCCGCCGATGGTCGACGTGACCACGGTGAACAGTACGACGGGGCGCAGCTGCGGCAGCGTGATCGAGAAGAACGTCCGGGCCGGGCCGGCGCCGTCCACCTTGGCCGCCTCGTACTGCTCCTTCGGGATCGCCTGCAACCCGGCCAGATAGATGATCGTGTTGTACCCGGCCCATTGCCACACGATCATCGTCGAGATCGCGATCTTGATTCCCCACGGTTGGCCGAGCCAGTCCTGGGTCTCGATGCCGAGGGCCCGCAGTCCGGAGTTGATCAGCCCGAAGTTCGTGCTGAACACGGCCGCGAAGAAGATCGCGGCCGCGACCAGCGACGTGATGTTCGGGATGAAGTAGGCGACCCGGTAGACACTCGAGAACCGGACGGCGGAGTTGAGCATCACCGCCAGCACGAGCGCGATCGCCAGCGTCGGGACCGTGGACATGAAGAACAGCACGACCGTGTTCTTCAGGGCCAGCCAGAACGTGCTGTCCTCGATCAGGAAGGCGAAGTTCTGCAGGCCGACGAAGGTCCGCGGCGTGAACCCGTCCCACTTCTGGAACCCGAGCAGGATCGTCGAGGCCATCGGGTAGAGCCCGAAGACCAGGAACAGGATGTAGAACGGCGACAACGCCAGGTAGAACCGCCAGTACGACAGAACGCCGCGTTGGCGCCTCGTCGTCGTACGAGGCGCCTTCGCGGGTGTAGTTGCGGTCAGTGTCACTGAACGCCCTGACGTTTGCCGATCTGCTTGGCCTTCTCGACGGCCTCGGCCCAGGCCGCGTCGGAGGTCTTCTTGCCGACCTGCACCAGCTTCAGTGCGTCGGTGAACGGTACCGAGATGGCCGCGTCCAGCGGGGCCTCGTACGCGATCGGGATCTCCTTGGCCGCCGGCCCGAACACCTCGATCGGCACCTGGCCGCCGAAGAACGGGTCGGCCGCCTTCAGTTGCGGCTTGTCGTAGGCGGCCGGGGCGGCCGGGAAGATCTGCGCGTCGGCGAACGCCTTGGCCTCGTTGTCCGGGCTCAGCATGTACTTGATCACCTCGAACGCCGCCTTCGGGTCCGGCGCGTTCTTCGTGATGGCCAGGAACGAACCGCCGAAGTTGGCCGCGCCGCCCGGCGTCGGTGCGACCCGCCACTTCCCGACGCTGGTCTTCGCGGCCGCCTTGATGTCCAGCGCGACCCAGGCCGCACCGACCACGGTCGGCACCGTGCCCTGGTCGAGACCGGCGTTCCAGTCGTTCGAACCGCCGAGCGTCTTGCCGTCGACCTTGAGCGTCATCGCCTTCACCGCGGTGTCCCACGCCTTACGGATGTGGTCCTGGTCGCCGATGAACTTGTTGTCCTTGTCGATATAGCGCGACGTGCCCTGGTTGACGATCGTGCCGTACATGTCGACCGCGTCCGCGACGATGAACGCCTTCGGGTTCTTCGCCTTCAGCTCGACGCCGGCCTGCAGGAAGTCGTCCCAGCTCTTCATCTGCTCAGCGACCTTCGCCGGGTCACCCGGAAGTCCGCCGGCGGTGAAGACGTCCTCGCGGTAGAACAGCGCGGTCGGGCCGATGTCGATCGGGATGCCGAGCACCTTGCCGTCCAGCGTCGTGGCCTGCTTGACCTTCCACTCCAGGTACTGGCTGAGGAAGGCGTCGTCGGCGCCGATCGTCTTCAGGTCCACGAACCGGCTGGCCTGCGGCAGCAGCGAGGCGATGTCCTCACCCTTGATGCCGGTGATGTCCGGGATCGACGTACCGCCGCTGAACGTGGTCAGCAGCTTCTGCTTGAAGTCGCCGCCGACCTCGGAGTACTTGATGTGCTGGTCCGGGAAGTGGGCGATGGTGTCGTCCAGGACGGACTTGCCCAGACCGCCCGGCCAGCACCACAGCGCCAGGTTGCCGGTGGCGTTCTTCTTCGGCGTCGAGCCGGTGTCCATTCCGGACGAGCAGGCGACGACGGTGCCGCCGAGCACGGCTGCGAGGCCCCCAGCAAGCAGCGTTCGACGTGACAGATCCATGGTCTTACCTTCCTGAGTGTGCGCTGATCAGCGCTTCGAGGTGCCGGTCTTCGGGGTGTTCTCGCTGCCACTGGGCGAGGTCTTCCCAGCGCGGGGCGGCATCTGCGCCGCCGAGCTTGGTGACCGACAGCGCTGCGGTGAGGGCGGCGAAGCGGACCCGCTGCGCGAGCGGCAGGTCCCAGAGCGTGGCCGCGATGAAGCCGGCGGCGAACACATCACCCGCCCCGGTGGTGTCCGCCGCCGGGACTGAGAAGGCCGGTACGGCGACGCGCTCGCCGGTCCGGCCGTCGATTGCCTCGGCCCCGTGCGCGCCGTTGGAGACGACGACCACCGGGACCTTCGTGGCGAGTGACTCGAGCGCCGCGCCGGGCGACGTCGTACGGGTGTAGGCCATCGCTTCGTCCGCGTTCGGGAGAAAGGCGTCGACGTGCTCGAGCTGGTCGAGGACGGCGGGATCCCAGTGCTCACTCGGATCCCAGCCGACGTCGGCGAACACCAGACTCCCGGCGGCCTTCGCCTTGGCCAGCCACTCGTTCGGCCAGGGGCCGATGTGGGCGGCAACGGCCTTGGCCCTGGGCGGCGTACTGATGAGGTCGTCGGCCGACAGCGGGGGAGTGGTACCGCGGGTGACCAGCGCCCGATCGTTGTCATAGGCAAGGGCCACGGTGAGCGGGGTCGGCCAGTCGTCGAGCTTGCGGGACAGGGTGAGGTCGATGCCTTCGGTGCCTTCGAGTCGATCCCAGAGGCGGTCGCCGAGGTCGTCGGCGCCGAACGCGGAGGCCATCCCGGTCCTGAGGCCGAGCCGCGCGAGGGCGACGGCGAAGTTGGCGATCCCGCCGGGGGTCTCGTGTGAATCCGTCGCCCAGACCTCGGTGCCCGGCCGCGGGGGCGTGGGCAGGCCGAGCACCAGATCCTGGAACACCAGGCCTGATACGACCACGTCAAGCTCGTTCATGAGCTGTCCCACACTCCTGCAGGTCTGATCAAACTCTTGCGTGAATCTTGAACCCGACCGTCAAAGTTTTCAATACCCAATCACCTCTCTGACTGAAAATGACAGAGTTTGCGTGATACGGTCGTGATGTGTTGCCGAAGCAGCGTCAGGACGAGATCGTGCGCGCACTCCGGGCCGACGGGGCCGGAGGTGTGAAGGTGCTGGCCGCCCGCCTGGGCGTCAGCGAGGCGACGATCCGTCGCGACCTCGAGCAGTTGCACGACGAGGGCCGGCTGACCCGGGTGTACGGCGGCGCTCTCGCCGTCGACGGCGGGGATGAGCCGTTCGCCGACGTGAACGCCGTACATGCCGCGGAGAAGGACCGGATCGCGCGGCGGGCCGCTGAGCTGGTTCAGGACGGCGAGTCGGTGTTGCTCGACATCGGGACCACGGCCTTGCGCGTCGCCCAGCATCTGCACGGGCGATCACTGACTGTTGTCACGAGCAACCTTGCTGTGCTCGAAGAGCTGCAGTACGACGAGTCGATCGAGCTCATCATCCTCGGCGGTTTCGTCCGACGCAGCTATCGCTCACTCGTCGGGTATCTGACCGAGGAGAGCCTGCGGCAGATCCACGTCGACTGGCTGTTCCTGGGCACGAGCGGGGTCCGCCCCGACGGCCGCGTGATGGACAGCACGATGATCGAGGTCCCGGTGAAGCGCGCGATGATCCAGGCCGCCGACCGGGTCGTCCTGCTCGCCGACGCGACCAAGTTCCCCGGTCATGGCGTCGCCCGCGTCTGCGAACCCGGCGAACTGCATACGGTCATCACCGAGCCCGCCGCCGATGAGGCGACCCGGGCCCAACTAACAGAAGCCGGCGCCCAAGTGGTGCTCGCATGAGCCTCGCACGCGGTGCGTGCTTTCGGACGTTACGACAGGTGGGTACGGAGTGAGACTGACAATCCTCGGCGGCGGCGGATTCCGCGTCCCGCTCGTCTACCACGCCCTCCTGGGCGACCACGGCCCCGGCCGCATCACCGAAGTCACCCTCTACGACACCGACCGAACCCGCCTCGACTCGATCGCCGCCGTACTCCGCCAGCAAGCGGTCGGCGTGCTGGAACCGCCTGTGGTGACCGCTACTACCGACCTCGACGACGCATTGCGTGGTGCCGACTTCATCTTCTCGGCTATTCGCGTGGGCGGGCTCGAGGGGCGAACTGTCGACGAGCGCGTGGCGCTGGATCTCGGCGTACTGGGTCAGGAGACGGTCGGAGCGGGTGGGATCGCGTATGGGCTGCGGACCATTCCGGTCGCGACGGCGATCGCCCAGCGGATCGCGGCGGTCGCGCCGGAGGCCTGGACGATCAACTTCACCAACCCGGCCGGGATGGTGACCGAGGCGATGATCCCGTACCTCGGTGACCGTGTGATCGGGATCTGCGACTCACCCTCGGGTCTCGGCCGGCGGGCGGCGCTCGCACTCGGCGTGGATCCGGCGACCGCGTTCTACGACTACGCGGGGCTGAACCACCTGGGTTGGTTGCGCGGTCTACGGTCCGGTGGGGTCGACCGGCTGCCCGAGTTGCTGACCTCCACGGAGGAGCTCACTTCCTTCGAGGAGGGGCGGCTGTTCGGGGTGGACTGGTTGCGGTCCCTCGGTTCGATTCCGAACGAGTACCTGCACTATTACTACTTCGCGCGCGAGACGCTGGCCGCCGTACAGGCTGTCCGGCAGACCCGCGGGACGTTCCTGCTCGAGCAGCAGTCCGCGTTCTACGCCGAGACGACCCAGCACCCCGACCAGGCGCTCGAGCTGTGGCAAAAGACCCGCGCCGAGCGCGAATCGACGTACATGGTGGAGAGTCGCGAGGTCGCCGACGCCGGCGAACGCGACGAACGCGACATGGCCGCCGGCGGCTACGAACAAGTCGCGCTCTCCCTGATGCGCGCCATCGCCCACAACGAACGCGCCTCCCTCATCCTCAACGTCCGCAACCGCGGCATCCTCCACCACCTCGACGACGACGCCGTGGTCGAAATCCCCTGCACCGTCGACGCCAACGGCGCCCTCCCGCTAGCCGTCTCCCAACTGACCGACCACCAAGCCGGCCTGGTCACCGCCGTCAAAGCCGTCGAACGCTCCACCATCGAGGCCGCCACCACCACCTCCCGCTCCGCCGCCCTCCGAGCCTTCGCCTGGCACCCCCTCGTCGACTCGGTCACCGCCGCCGGCCACCTCCTCGACGCCTACACCACCCACCTCCCCGACCTCACCTACCTCCGCCCCTGACCCGCCCCTCCCCACCCCACCTCCGCCCCGCCCCGGCCCTCGCTCCCGCCCCGGCCCTCGCTCCCGCCCCGGCCCCGCTCCCGCCCCCGAAATCGCGCCCAAAGGTGGGTTGCCTGCTCTTTGTGCGCGAGGCGCGACTTTGTGTACCCACCGATCATTTCGGCGGGCTCAGAGTGGTCGGTGGGTTCCCAAAGATGGCGTGGGTGCACAAAGAGCGGCGGACCCACCTTTGGGGGGAGGGGGGCGGGAAGGGGACGGGGCGGGGACGGCGAGGTGGGTGCGGCGAGGAGTCTTGAGGGAGTGGATTGGGTGGTGGGTGGGGGTATCTGGCAGAATGGTTGGCTGAGTCCGTCCAGGTTTGTGCAGCCCTCTAACTCCACGGCCTGGCTCGGCCCATTCGAGCGGTTACTCGTTGTCCCCACGACGCCGTGCTGCTCACCCAGACATGTAATCCCAAGGGAGTTCCCGCAAACGTGGCAGTCAAGATCCGTTTGAAGCGCATCGGCAAGAAGCGTGCGCCGCACTACCGCATCGTCGTGATGGACGCCCGCAACAAGCGTGACGGCCGCGCCATCGAGGAGATCGGCAAGTACAACCCGAAGGCCGAGCCGTCGTTCATCCACGTCGAGTCGGACCGGGCGCAGTACTGGCTGGGCGTCGGCGCGCAGCCGACCGAGGCCGTCGAGGCCATCTTCAAGGCTTCCGGTGACTGGCAGAAGTTCAAGGGCCTGGAGGCTCCGGCCCCGCTGCGGGTCAAGGAGCCGAAGCGGGACAAGCAGGAGATCTTCAACGAGGCGCTGGCCGAGGCCCACGGCACGCTGAAGACCGAGGCCGTCACCGCCAAGAAGACGGCGAAGAAGGCCGCTGCCAAGGACGAGACCCCGAAGGCTGAAGCCACTGAGGCCAAGGCCGACGAGGCCTCCAAGGCTGACGAGGCCGCTGCCGAGGCTCCGGCCGCCGACGACGCCAAGGCCTGACGGTGATGGAGACCGAGGCGCTGGAGCACCTGGTCCGAGGCATCGTGGACAACCCGGACGACGTGAGCGTCCGGGCCCGTAACCTGCGCCGCGGCCGGACGCTCGAGGTGCACGTGCACCCCGACGACATCGGCAAGGTGATCGGCCGTAACGGCCGGACCGCCACCGCGATCCGCACGGTCGTCGGAGCGCTCAGCGCCGAGCAGTCGCTGCGCATCGACTTCGTCGACGAGTTCAACAAGCGGCCCCGCCGCTAGAGCTCCGCTGAAGGCCGCGTTCCCCTGGGAGCGCGGCCTTCACGCATTTCAGGACCAGGCGCTCATCACGTGCTTGAGGCGGGTGTAGTCCTCGAGCCCGAAGACCGAGAGGTCCTTGCCGGTACCGGACTGCTTGAAGCCGCCGTGCGGTAGCTCGGCCGGCAGGAGCTGGTGGCAGTTGATCCAGACCGTGCCGAAGTCCAGTTCGGCGGCCAGGCGGGTGGCGCGGCCGTGGTCGGTGGTCCAGACGCTGGAGGCCAGCGCGAGGTCGACACCGTTCGCCAGCCGGATCGCCTCGGCCTCGTCTCTGAACGGCTGCACGGTCAGTACCGGCCCGAAGATCTCCCGCTGGACCACGTCATCATCCTGCCGCGCCCCGGCGATCACGGTCGCGTCCAGGAAGTAGCCCGGTCCGCGGCCGGTGCCACCGGCCACGATCTCCGCGTGCGCGGGCAGCCCGGTCAGGAACTCCTCGACCCTGCCTTTCTGATCCGCGCTGTTCAGCGGCCCGAACGCCACCTCCGGCTCATCCGGCGCCCCCGCCCGGCTGGCCCGCGCTGCGGCGCTGAGCTCGGCGACAAACTCGTCGTACGCCGATTGCTCGACCAGCACACGTGTCGCGGCCGTACAGTCCTGCCCGGCGTTGAAGAACCCCGTGAACGCGATCTCCTCGGCCGTCCGCCGCAGGTCGGTGTCAGCGAACACCAGCGCCGGCGCCTTCCCACCCAGCTCCAAGTGGACGTTCTTGAGCGTCGGCGCGGCCGCAGCCATCACCTCGGCACCAGCCCGCGTACTGCCGGTGATCGCCACCATGTCCGGCCGCCGGTGCGTGACCAGCAGCCGTCCGGTGTCCCGATCGCCACACACCACGTTGAGCACCCCCGGCGGCAACACCTCCTGCGCCAGCTCAGCCAGCCTGATGGTGCTCCAGGGCGTCGTGTCGGCCGGCTTCAGTACGACGGTGTTCCCGGCCGCTAGCGCCGGTGCGATTTTCCAGATCGCCATCATGAGTGGGTAGTTCCACGGGGTGATCTGCGCGACCACGCCGACCGGCTCCCGGCGTACCGACGAGGTGAAGCCGGTTTCGTACTCTGCTTGCGCTATCCCGCTCAGTACCCGGGCCGCACCGGCGAAGAACCGCAACTGGTCGACGCAGGGGAGGAGTTCGAGCTCTCGCGTCGCTTTCCGCGGCTTCCCGGTGTTGCGGACCTCGCACTCGACGAGCTCATCCGCGTGCCGCTCCACCAGATCCGCCAGCCCGAGAATCGCCCGCTGCCGCTCACCAGGCGTCGTACGCCGCCAGCCCCGGAACGCCTCGTCTGCCGCCTGGACCGCCGAATCCACCTCGGCCGTGCGCGACCGAGGCGCCGTACCAATCACCTGCGCCGTGGCCGGATCAACAAACTCCATCGACTCCGCGGACGTCGTGGCCTCGCCGCCGATGACGTTGCTCAGGGTGGTCACGTGGTGCTCCCGTCGATGGCGAGATGGATCAAGGTCGGGCGGTCCGCGGTGAGCGCCTGGGCAGCGAGCTCACCCAGTACGGCGGCCGATTCCGCCTCGACGCCGTACGCACCGATCGCGCGGGCCATGGCGGGTAGGTCGGGCTGGTAGAGGTCGACTGCTTGCGGGGTGATGCCGCGGTCGACCATCTGTTCGCGGATCTCGGCGTAGCCGCCGTTGTTGACCACGACGATCGGGAGCGGCAGGCGGAGTTCGGTGGCGGTGACGAGCTCCTGGATGGTGAACATCGCGGCGCCGTCACCGAACAGCCCGATCACCGGACGTTCCGGCTGTGCGACCTTCGCACCGATCGCAGCCGGTAGGCCGTAGCCGAGGGTCGCGTAGCCGGTCGGGTACAGCAGCCGGTTGGTGGTCGTGAACGGCCAGTAGTGGACAGTCCCGTAGTACGTGACCTGTGAGCTGTCGCCCGCGACCACGGTGTCGGCCGGGAGCGCGGCTTTGAGTGAGTCCTGGATCGCCGCCCACGGCCCGGCATCCCGGTCAGCATCAGCCCGAATCGCCTTCTGCCACTCGCTCACGTGCGCGGTGTCGAACTGCTGGGTGGTGAACTGGAGCGCCCGACGCGCATCACCCACCACCGCGAGGTCAGCACGAAGGTTCTTGTGCAGCTGGTCCGGATCGACGTCGATGCGGACCACCTTGGCGGCCTGCGCGACACCACCCCACAGATCCGAGTCCCCGAGTTCGGTGCCCACGGCAACCACCAGGTCGGCCTCGGCAATCACCCGATGAGCCGCCGGCAACCGAATTGACGCCCCCAGCGCAACCGGATCCGATTCGTCGATAACCCCCTTGCCGTTCACGGTAGTCAGCACCGGTACGCCGTTAGCCGCCAGCGCGCGGATCTCCGCGGCCGCACCCCGTGCCCCACCACCCGCGATCAGCAACGGCCGCCGAGCCCCCGCAAACGCCGCCCCGATCGCCGCCACCTCACTCGCGGCCGGCTCCGCAAACCCCGCCACCCCAACCGCAGATGGTGCGGCGAACCCCGCCTCCTCAACCGCGGTTGGTCCGGCGACGGTGCGGCGTACCCACTTGCCTTCCAGGACGTCGACCGGCACTTCCAGGTGCACCGGTCGCGGGCGCCTCGAAATGAACCCGGCGAAGATGTCTGCGATGACTTCCGGCAGTTCGTCGGCGTTCTCGACGCGGATGCTTCGGTCGCAGACCACGTCCAGTGCGCCCTGCTGGTTCTTGAGCTCATGCAGCCAACCGATGTCCTTCCCGACCGTCCCCCGCGGCGGGCCTGGCGAAATCGCGAGCGTCGGGACCGAGTCGGCGTACGACGTTGCGAGAGCAGTGATCGCGTTTGTGATCCCTGGTCCCGAAGTGGTGATTAGCACGCCCGGTCCACCCGTCACCCGCGCGTACCCGTCGGCGGCGTACCCCGCGCCTTGCTCATGCCGCGTCACGATGTGCCGGATCCCCGACGATGGCAAATACCGGTAGATCTCCAGATTGTGCGTACCCGGAATGCCAAACACATGCCGCACACCCTGAGCCACCAGACTGTCCACGACGGCTGCGCCGCCCGTCACCGCCTCAGCCATCGGTCCGCGGCGCCATCGCGCTGATCAACTCGTACGCCGCATGCGCAGCCGCGATCCCAGTCACCTCAGCGTGGTCGTACGCCGGCGCCACCTCCACGATGTCCGCCCCCACCAGATTCAGCTCGGCAAAAGCCCGCAGCATCTGCAGCAACTCCCGACTGGTGATCCCACCCGCCTCCGGCGTCCCCGTCCCCGGCGCAAACGCAGGGTCCAGTACGTCGATATCCAGCGACACGTACGTCGGCCGATCACCAACCCGCGCCTTGATCCGGTCCACCGCCCCACGCCACCCATGGTCGTCGAACTGATGCGCCCCGATCACCTGGAACCCCAGCACCTGATCGTCGGTCAGATCCTCCCGCGAATACAGCGAGCCGCGGATCCCCACATGCAGCGACGCAGTCTGGTCGATCAGCCCCTCCTCAGATGCGCGACGGAACGGCGTACCGTGCGTGATCGGTGCACCGAAGTACGTGTCCCACGTGTCCAGGTGTGCGTCGAAGTGCACCACCGCGATCGGCCCGTGCGCCTCGTGCATCACCCGCAGCAGCGGCAGCGCGATCGTGTGGTCGCCACCGATCGTCAACGGCTTCGCGCCGAACCCGATCACCTCACGCACACCCGAGTCGATCTGCTGCACCGCTTCGAGAATGTCGAACGGGTTGCACGCGATGTCACCAGCATCGGCTACTTGCTGCAGCGCAAACGGCTCCACGTCCTGCACCGGGTTATAAGGACGCAGCAGTTTCGACGACGCCCGGATGTGCCCCGGCCCGAAACGCGCGCCAGGCCGATAGCTGACCCCGGAATCGAAGGGTACGCCGATCACTGCGACATCAGCGCGCTCCACCTCGTCGATCCGCGGTAACCGCGCGAACGTGGGCGGGCCGCCGTACCGGGGGATCCTGGTCGCGTCGACTGGGCCTTGGTTATCGGTCATCTCAGAGCACTTTCTGCAGGAAGGTCCGGGTCCGGGCGTGACTGGGATTGCTGAGCACCTGCGCGGGCGGGCCGGCCTCGACAACGACACCGCCGTCCATGAAGACCACCCGGTGGCAGACCTCCCGGGCGAAGCCGATCTCGTGCGTGACCACGATCATCGTCATCCCGTCGGCAGCAAGGCCCTTCATCACCTCGAGGACCTCACCGACCAGCTCGGGGTCGAGCGCGGAGGTCGGTTCGTCGAAGAGCATCAGCGTCGGCCGCATCGCCAACGCACGGGCGATCGCCACGCGCTGCTGCTGACCGCCAGACAGCTGAGCCGGGTAAGCCGCAGCCTTGTCCGCCAGGCCAACGCGGTCGAGCAGATCGAGTGCCTGCTGCCGTGCAGTCGCTCGGTTCTCCCGCTTGACGAACACAGGTGCTTCCATGACGTTCTCAACGGCGGTGCGGTGCGGGAACAGGTTGAACCGCTGGAACACCATTCCGACGTGCCGCCGGGCCGCTGCGGTCTCTCGCGGCCGCAGCTCATACTTGCGACCGTCATGGCGCCGGTAGCCGACCAGTTCGCCGTTCACACTGATCTCGCCGCCGTCGATCCGCTCGAGATGGTTGATGCAGCGCAGGAACGTGCTCTTGCCGGAACCGGACGGACCCAGCAGCGACACGACCTCGCCGGCCCCGACCGCCAGGTCGATCCCCTTCAGCACCTCGACGTCGCCGAACGACTTCCGCACGTTGACCGCCTCGACCATCATCGGAGCACTCCACGGCTCATGCGGTTCTCCAACCGGTTCTGGACGATGGTCAGGATCGTGGTCAGGACGAGGTACCAGAGACTGGCCACGATCAGCAGCGGGATCTGCTGGAAGTTGCGGCCGTAGATCAGCTGCGCGGTCGTGGTCAGCTCGGGCAGCCCGATCACCAGCACCAGCGACGTCAGCTTGAGCATCGAGATCGTCTGGTTGGCTGTCGGCGGCACGATCAGCCGGGCCGCCTGCGGCAGGATCACGCGCCGGTAGGTGATCCACGGACTCATGCTGAGCGCCTCGGCCGCCTCGCGCTGACCGGAGTCGACCGAACCGATGCCGGCCCGGACGATCTCGGCCATGTACGCCGCTTCGTTCAGTCCGAGCCCGAGAATCGCGGCCGTGAACTGGGTGATCACGGTGTTCGTCGGCCAGCTGACCAGGTCGGGTCCACCGAACGGCAGTCCGATACTGATCTGCGGTACGACGGTGCCGAGGAAGAACCAGAACAGCAGTTGCACGAGGATCGGCGTACCGCGGAAGAGCCAAACGTAGCCTCCGGCAACAGATCGCAGTACCGGGTTCTCGGACAGCCGCATCACCGCGAGGATCGTGCCGAGCACGACACCGACGAGCATCGCGATCACGGTCAGCTGCAGCGTTTTGACCAGGCCGAGCATGATCGACTTCTCGAACAGGTACCCGGCCACCAGGTCGAGCCGCAGCTTCGGCGCGGTCGCCACGAAGTGCACGAACACGGCCAGCAGGAAGACGATCACGGCGGCCGCGACCCAGCGGCCCGGATGCCGGAGCCTGACGATCGGTTCGTCGGCGGCGCTCATCTCACTTGCCCTGGTTGATCGGCGCGTCTTTCAGCGCCTGGTCGGTGAGATTCCACTTCGCCAGCAACGCGTCGTACGTGCCGCTCTCGATCACCTTCTTCAATGCGGCCTGTACGGCGTCGCGCAGCTTCGGGTTGTTCTTCGGCACCGGGATGCCGACCGGCAGGGTGTCGAACGGCTTACTCGCGATCTCGAACGCGTCCGGCGTCTGCTTCACGTTGTAGGCCAGCGTCAGGTCGAGAGCCAGTACGGCGTCCGCGCGACCGGACTGGAGTGCCTGCACCGCGCTCGCCTGATCCGGGAACGGCAGCTTGGTCAGCTTGCACTCTTTCGCGATGTCGTCAGCGGTCAGATCGCCGGTCGCGCTCTTCTCCACCGCGACCGTGCGCCCGCAGAGATCCTTCTTCTCCTTCAAACCGTTCTTGTTGCCCTTGACAACCATGAAGGTGACACCGGAGTTCAGGTAGTCGACGAAGTCCACCGTCTCCTGGCGGGCCTTCTTGTCGATCATGCTGGTCAGCGCCAGGTCGTACCGGCCGGCGTTCAGACCGCCGATGATCCCGTCGAAGTTGGTGTTCTGGAACTCGAACTTGACGCCGAGCACCTGCCCGAGCGCCGCACCGAGGTCAGCGTCGAACCCGAGCACCGTTTTGTTGTCAGCGGCAAAGAACTCCATCGGCGGGAAGCTCACTCCCGAGGCGACCCGGACAGTCCCCGCCTTCTTGATCGGGTCGGGCAGGAGCGCGGCCGCGGCCTCGTCCTTGGTCAACGTGGGAGTCGAGGACCCGCCGGCCGGGGATTCGACCGCGTCGGGTGCCGCGCACGAGGTGACGACGAGGGCCGCGGCCAGCGTGGCGGCAAGGGCGAAGCGTGGAATCCGCATGGTGAGTTCTCCCGGACGGTCGGGCCGATGTTTCGAGAATGTTTCATGACAGGCAACAAAGGTTGTCGTACGAGCATCGGGGGCGGCATGATGGGGTGTCAAGGACTCGTACTCTCTTTTTGAGTCGCGCTGTGTTTTCCGCCTGATGGAAGGACTTCCGATGCGTCCCCTGCCGGTGTCGCCCTCGAACAACGAGATCCGGATCGGCTCCCGCCTGCGGGCCGCCCGGCAGGCACACGGCTACACGCTCGACCAGCTCGCGTCCGCAGCCGGTCTGACCAAGGGCTTCCTCAGCCGCGTCGAGCGCGACGAGACCTCCCTCAGCGTCGCCTCGCTGATCACCCTGTGCGAAGTGATGAGCCTCGACGTCGGCTCACTCTTCACCGTCCCGGACGTCGCGCTGGTACGGCGCGATGGCGCACCCGCGATCAACC
This sequence comes from Kribbella sp. NPDC056951, assembly GCF_042674205.1. NCBI lineage: Bacteria > Bacillati > Actinomycetota > Actinomycetes > Propionibacteriales > Kribbellaceae > Kribbella > Kribbella sp. NPDC056951. The sequence continues at coordinate 85,926 of NZ_JBHUQZ010000006.1, read as the reverse complement.
TCGGCGGAGCCGGTGTCGACGAGCGGCTGATGACGCCGCGCGGCCAGTCCCGGGTCCAGGTGGTCCACACCGACGCCGAACCGGGTGGAACCGGCGGTTCGGACTTCTACACGATCAACTGCGAGTACGAAGTCGTCTACGTGATCACCGGCGGCATCGAGATGCTCTTCACCGACCGCCGCGTCCAACTGTCCGCCGGCGACGCGTTGACGTTCCCCGGCGGCGAGCCGCACACCTGGGTCAACTCCAGCCCCACCGAACCCGCCGAGCTCATCTGGGTCCTGACCCCTGCACCCTGGAGCGGCAGCGCCTGAGACACTGTGTCGTTGTCTTCTGAGAGGAACTAGCGGTGCTGGTGATTGTCGGCCGGATCGGCCGGGCGCATGGGATCAAGGGCGAGATCGGCATGATCGTCCGCACGGACGAGCCCGACCTGCGGTTCGCGGACGGTGCGAAGCTGGTCACGACCTCCAAGCCGCCGCGGACGCTCACCGTGGACTCCAGCCGTTGGCACAGCGGGCGGCTGCTGGTGAAGTTCGTCGAGTCGCCGGACCGGACCGCTGCGGAGCTACTGCGGAATTTGGAGGTCCAGGCCGAGATCGGCGAGGATGAGCGGCCGGAGGACCCTGAGGAGTTCTACGACCGCGAGCTGATCGGGCTGAAGGTTCGCACCACCACTGGTGACGAGGCCGGTGAGGTGATCGACGTGGTCCACCTGCCGTCGCAGGACCTGCTGGAGATTCGCCGGCCGGGTGGCAACGCCGTACTGGTGCCGTTGGTTGAGGAACTGATCCCGGAGATCGACCTGGACGCTAAGTACGTGACGGTCGCGGACCGGCCGGGCCTGCTCGACCCTGAGGGCGCAGAGGTGGTTCCGTCGGAGCCGGGAGACGCGGGCCGATGAGGCTGGACGTTCTCACCATCTTTCCGGAGTACCTGGCCGCACTGGACGTTTCGCTGGTCGGCAAGGCCGCGCAGAGCGGACTGCTCGACGTACGGCTGCATGACCTGCGCGAATGGACCTACGACCGGCACCGCACCGTTGACGACACCCCGTACGGCGGTGGCGCGGGCATGGTGATGAAGCCGGAGCCATGGGGTGAGGCGCTGGACGCGGTTGCGCCGCCCGACGGCCCTACGCAACCCCGGCTGATCGTGCCGACGCCCGCCGGGCGGCCGTTCACCCAGGCGCTCGCGTACGAGCTGGCTGAGGAGCCCTGGCTGGCGTTCGCGTGCGGGCGGTACGAGGGCATCGACGCCCGGGTGGCCGCGTACGCCGGGGAGCGGATGCGCGTCGACGAGGTGTCGATCGGCGACTACGTGCTGAACGGCGGAGAGGTCGCCGTACTCGTGATGGTCGAGGCAGTGGCCCGGCTGCTGCCCGGTGTGATCGGCAATCCGGAGTCACTGGCCGAGGAATCGCACTCGGGCGACGGACTGCTCGAGTACCCGGTCTATACGAAGCCCGTGAGCTGGCGGGGGCACGACGTACCGGACATCCTGCTGTCTGGGAACCACGGCAAGATCGCCGAGTGGCGGCACGAGCAGTCCGTCAGCCGCACCGCGGAGCGCCGTCCGGACCTGCTGGCCGCGTGGGGCGACGTACTGGCCGGCAAGGACGAGGCCGATGCCGTTCGGATCCTCCCCGCCACGGCCGGCGATGCGGGGGAGATCCACACGCTGCAACTGGCTGCCTTCCTCTCCGAGGGACGCCTGTACGACGACTACTCGATCCCACCGCTGGTCGAGACGGTCGACGCGGCGGCTGAGCGCCTCCAGCAGGGAACCGTCCTCAAGGCGGTCGCGGGCACCCGCATCGTCGGATCGGTTCAGCTGACGGTCGACGGCTCGGTGGCCTACATCGGCCGCATGATCGTGGCTCCCGACTGGCAGGGCCGAGGGCTGGGCAACCGCCTGCTGAAGACCGCCGAGAAGCTCGCCCCGGCAGAGGTGACGACGTACGAGCTCAACACCGGCGGGCTCAGTGAGCGGAACCTGGCCGTCTACAAGAAGGCCGGCTACCGGGAGTTGCGGCGCGAGGCGCAGACCCCGAAGGTCGACCTCGTCCACCTCGCGAAGCGCCGCCGCCGGAAGTGACCGCGATCACCCTGCGTGGCCGGGTCTAGCTGATTTCGTCACGGTGTGGGGCATGTGGCAAGATTGTCTGCTGCTGCTCTTTCGGTGCTCCTGCCACAGGGGGTGACCACCGATCTGGCAGCTTTTCGATGAACTTCACCAACCACCTTCGCGGGTGACCTGTGGCACGCGCGAGAGAAGAGACACCTGATGAGCAACATCCTGAACGAGCTCGACAACGCGAGCAAGCGCGACGACATCCCGGCCTTCCGCGCCGGTGACACCGTGAACGTGCACGTGAAGGTCGTCGAAGGCAACCGTTCCCGCGTCCAGGTGTTCAAGGGTGTCGTGATCCGCCGCCACGGTGGTGGCCTGCAGGAGACCTTCACGGTCCGCAAGGTCAGCTTCGGCGTCGGCGTCGAGCGCACCTTCCCGCTGCACACCCCGATCGTCGAGAAGGTCGAGGTCGTCACCCGCGGCGACGTCCGCCGCGCCAAGCTGTACTACCTGCGCGAGCTGCGCGGCAAGGCAGCCAAGATCAAGGAGAAGCGGGACAACGTCCCGGCCTCCTGAGCCACGTAACGACGACGGTCACCTATGGCGCCGAGCACTGCGACTCGCGCTCGCCCGCGCTCGGCACCCCGCAGGGCTCGTCGCAGCAAGGGACGTCACCGCAGGCTGAAGCAGCGGAATCCGCTGCTCAGCCTGCTGACCGAGATGACCACCGTGACGGTGCTCGCACTCGTCATCACGGTGGTGCTGCGGCTGTTCGTCGCAGAGGCGTTCTACGTGCCGTCGGAGTCGATGTACGACACGCTCACCAAGGACGACCGGATCCTCGCCGAGAAGATCAGTTACCTGCATCGCGACGTCGACCGCGGTGACATCATCGTCTTCAAGGACCCGGCGAACTGGCTGAACGAAGCGCCGGCCACCCCGGGCCCGTTCCGGCGGATCGGTGAGTTCGTCGGCATCATGCCGCGCAGCGGTGAGGGTCACCTGGTGAAACGGGTGATCGGGCTGCCCGGTGACAAGGTGATCTGCTGCGACCGCAACGGCCTGGTCACGGTGAACGGGATCGCCCTGGACGAACGCGAGTACCTGCTCAAGGGCGCACACCCCTCCGACATGCCGTTCAATGTCGTCGTACCACCCGGTCATCTCTGGGTGATGGGCGACAATCGGGCCCAGTCGGCGGACTCCCGTGCCCATATGGGCGGCCCCGGTGGCGGGTTCGTCCCGATCGAGAACGTGGTTGGCCGGGCCTGTTGCGTAATCTGGCCGTCTGACCGGATGACGATGCTGCGTCCTCCGGAAACCTTCAAGAAGCCGGGGCTGAAGAAGTGACCGATACACCGACGAAGACGGACGCCGCCAAACCCGCCCATCGTTCGGGCTTCGCGGCTGCCGCCCGCGAGTTCGTGCTGATCGTCGTCGGGGCGCTGATCGTCTCCTCGATCCTGCGGGCGTTCGTCGGCCAGATGTTCATCATCCCGAGCGAGTCGATGGAGAACACGCTGCTGGTCGGTGACCGGGTCGTCGTAGAGAAGATCACCGACGTCAAGCGCGGCGACGTGGTCGTCTTCGAGGACCCGGGCGGCTGGCTCGGCGCCGAGGAGAGCGGCCAGAAGCGCGGCTCGATCGGCCGGTTCTTCGAGGTCGTCGGTCTGCTCCCGGACTCCAGCCACGGTCACCTGATCAAGCGCCTGATCGGGATGCCCGGCGACAAGGTCGAGTGCTGCGACACCAAGGGCCGCCTGCTGGTGAACGGCCAGCCGCTCGAGGAGACCAGTTACCTGTACCCCGGTGACGCCGCCTCGCAGATGGAGTTCCAGGTGACGGTCCCGGCCGGCCGGATCTTCGTCATGGGCGACCACCGCTCCGCCTCCGGCGACTCCCGCGTACACCTGCAGGACGTCGACGCCGACGGCGGCAACCCCGGCGACGCGGCCTTCGTCCCGCTGGACAAGGTCACCGGCCGCGCGATCCTGGTCGTCTGGCCGGCCGGCCGCTGGGCCAAACTCGGCGTACCGGACACCTTCAAGGCCGTCCCCGCCGCCGCGGGCCCGCCACCGGCCAAGCCCTCGATCTCCCTGACCCCGCCACCCAAGTAGCGCCCGCATTCGTCGGTGGGATTGCCTAGGGTGGTCTGTGTGATGCGGAGGCTTGGATGAGCGTGTTGCCCCGGGGGAGCACGGTACGCCGTGACGCCGGGCTCTACGGGTATGAGCGAGCGCTGCGCCGGGTCGGCCTGGACCCGATCGCCGGCGTGGATGAAGCCGGCCGCGGACCGTGCGCCGGCCCGCTGGTCGCGGCCGCGGTGATCCTGCCCGACGGCAAGCGCGGTCAGATCCCCGAGTTGGCCGATTCCAAGTTGCTCACCGCCAAGGCCCGCGAGCGCTGCTACGAGGAGATCCGCAAGCGGGCCGTGGCCTGGTCGGTGGTCTCGATCGAGGCCCCGGAATGCGACCGCCTCGGCATGCACGTGGCGAACCTCCAGGCGCTCCGCCGCGCCCTGTTCCGCCTCGACGTCCGCCCGTCGTACGTGCTGACCGACGGTTTCGGCGTCGACGGTCTCGGCGTACCGGGCCTGGCGATCTGGAAGGGTGACCGCGTGGCGGCTTGTATCGCCGCCGCATCCGTGATCGCCAAAGTGACCCGGGACCGCGTGATGGAACACTGGGACAAGGAGTACCCGCAGTACGGTTTCGCCATCCACAAGGGCTACTGCACCCCCGAGCACCAGGCGGCACTGGACGAATACGGCCCGTGCCCACAACATCGACGGCGGTTCGAGAATGTCCGCCGCAGTCTGCGGCCCGATATGGGACAGAATGTCACCAGTCCCACCGGAGTGGAGAGCAGTCGATGAGTGCTGATGATCTCGAGAAGTACGAGACCGATATGGAGCTGCAGCTCTATCGGGAGTACAAGGACGTCGTCGGGATCTTCAAATATGTCGTAGAGACCGAGCGCCGCTTCTACCTGTGCAACGCCGTGGACCTCAAGGTCCGCACCGAGGGTGGTGACGTCTACTTCGAGGTGACGATGGCCGACGCCTGGGTCTGGGACGTCTACCGTTCCGCCCGCTTCGTCAAGAACGCCAAGGTCGTCACCTTCCGCGATGTGAACATCGAAGAACTGGCCAAGTCCGACCTGGAAGTCCCCAAGGACTCAGACTTCGGCCGCTGACCCCGCGAACACCCGCCGCCCCGGGAGGTTCTGACGTGAGCTACGTCTACGTGATGCCTGCGGACCACGAGCCGCAGCGGCAGGTTTCCACGTCACACCACCGCACCGTCGAGCGAACGCCGCTCGGCAAGGTGCTGCGGTGGGTGGCCGAGAAGTCGGTCAACGAAGTCCTGGACGCCGTACTGCGTCTGTTCCTCGAAGGCGGTTGGCCCGTCCGCCTGGCCGGCTCGATCGTCACCGGAGTCGTCGCGGCATCAGTCGTGTGGCTGGCGTCGGGCACCGTCCTGTCCACGCTCCTGGGGTCAGTCACGGCCACCGCAATCGGCGTCGGCGCTGCCGCCGGACTCGCAATGGGCTTCAGCGGCGGTCTCCTCGCGGGCGCCGGCGCCGGTTGGCTGCTCGCGATAGCTGCCGAGTCAGTCAGCACCGAACTCACCAAAGACCGCCTCGGCCTACACGTCGCCACCTGGATCGCCTGGTCCCTAGCCGCCCTAGCCGGCGGCCTTGCCGGCTGGCTGGTCGGCCGCCTGACAGACCTAGCCGAACGCCACTCACCCACCGCCGGCCGCGCAATCCGCATCCTGGGCTACCTCCTACTGTTCGCAGCAACCGCAGTCGTCCTAGTCCGAACCGGCACCTCCACCGCCTTCTGGAGCACCCTAGAGACCCCCGCCGAAGCAGTCGGCCGCCAATCCAACGCCTTCGCCCTAGGCATCGCCGCAGGCATCCTCAGCGGCCTAGCAGCCGCCACCTACCTCCGCTGGCTCCTCCCCACAACCAGCCGAACCCACCAACCGCACCCCAAACCCGGCCGGATCCGACCACTTCCCACGCCCGGCCCCTTTCACCGACGCCACCTCCCCCTGGCCCAAGCAGTCCTAACAGCCCTGACCATCACCCTCGCCGCCAACGACCCCACCCCAGCCAGCAACCTCCCGACAACCGCCGTACTCATAGCCGCCATCTGGACCCTCCCCTGGACCCTAACCCTGGCAATCCACGCCACCACCCACCTCCACCACCGCCTCACCCCCTGAGCCCCCGCGTGAGCTCCTGAGCCCGCGACGTCACCCGCTGAGCCCCCCGCCTCACCCCGTAAGCCCGCCGGCTCACCCGCTCGCGTCACCCCGTCATCCCCCCGCGTCACCCCGTAAGCCCGCCGCGTGAGCTCCTGAGCTCGCGGCGTCACCTGCCAGGCCCGCTGCGTCGCCCGCTGAGCCCCCGCCGCGTCCACCCAGGCGCCTCCGCGTCACCGCCTGCGCCCCCGCGTCACCCCCTGCGCCCCCGCCTCGCCCGTGATTCCCCCGCGTCGTCCCGTGAGCCCGCGGCGTCGGCTCCTGAGCTCGCTGAGCCGCCGCGTCACCCCGCGAACCCGCCGCCTCACCCCCTGAGCCCCCGCGTCAGCTCCCGAATCCGCGGCGTCGCCTGCCGTGGCCACCGCGTCGTCCGCTGGGCGCCGCGTCAGCTGCGGGGCCCCGCAGCCTCGACCGCTCAGCCCGCCGCTTCACGCTGAGCCCGCCGGTTCACCCACGACCCCACAGGATGGGGTGCGACTGCCAGGTCGGGTGTCGCCCCACGACCGACGCCCCGGCAAGCGACTACCTCATGTCCCGAGCGGCCGATCTTCCGACGGACAGGAGGTATGGCTCTGCGTAGACGGCGTTGCCCGCGGGGAGTTGGCGGGTGGGCGGCTTCGTGGGCGTATACGTCCTGTTCCTACGCAGATCGGCGGGCGCAGCAGAACGTTCGTACGCAGATCGGCGGGCGCAGCAGAACGCCCGGCCGACGGTGGGCCGGGCGTGGTGCGGTGCGTCGGGGTGCGGCGTACCGGGGTTGGGACTCGGTGACCTCGTCGTCGGAGGTGACGCCGGTCGGCTCAGTCGGCTGGTTGGCGGGTTAGGCACCAGCCGGTGGCGCTTTGGTGGACGAGGTTGAGGGCGGTTAGGGCTTCTAGGGCGTCTTCGGTGGTGGGGAGGTCCAGGCCGGCTGTGGTGGCTATGCGGTGAGTGGGGGCTGGGGTTTGGACGGGGACGGCGTCGAGGGTGCGGCGGAGCTCGTGGGACAGCTCGTCGAACGGGGTTTTGGGGGAGTGCCGGTACGAGGTCAGCCCGGTGCCCAAGGGTGAGACCGCCTCGATGATCTCGGGAACATCCGTGACGAGCACGGCGTCTCGCTCGCGGATCAGCAGGTGGCTGCCTTCAGACATGCGGGACGTGATGGGGCCAGGAACCGCCATCACCGGGCGGCCGCACTGCTCGGCCCAGCCTGCGCTGTTCAGCGCTCCACTGCGGACTGCTGCCTCGACGATCAGGGTGCCTTGGCTCGCGGCGGCGATCAGGCGGTTGCGAGCGAGGAACCGCAGCTTGCTCGGTGAACACCCCGGCGACAACTCACTGACCACGAGCCCCTGCTCGACAATCCGGCTGAACAACGCCGAATTGCTCCGCGGATAGCTCTTATCCACCCCACACGCCAACACCGCGACGGTCACACCGGCGACGGACAGAGCTCCCCGATGAGCAGCCGCGTCGATCCCGTACGCCCCGCCCGACACCACGGCGTACCCCTTGCCCGACAACCCAGCCGCCAACTCGCCGGCAACATGCGACCCGTACGACGAACAGGCCCGGGCCCCGACAATCGCGACCGACTGCTCAAGCGCCTGCCGCAGGTGCGCCGGCCCCCGCACCCACAACCCGAACGGCACTCCAGCCCGCCGGCTCAACTGTCCCGCCTCGGCCAGTACCTCCACCTGCTCGGGCCACTCGTCGTCTCCCGGAATCACGAACCGCGCACCCACAGCCGCCGCCCGCTCCAGATCCCGCTCCGGCTCCACCTTGGCCATCCGCGTCACCCATCGCTCCGTCCCCACCTCCTGACGTCGCAACCGCTCCCACATCTCCACCACCCCAACCCCCTCGAACACCTTCAGCGCCGCCAGATCCCCTGGCTCGATCACCCGCCCCAACCCCACCCGAGCCAACCGCTCCGCGTCCCCGCCACCCCCAACCCCAGCCCGAGGAACCCCGTCCGCCGACCCACCCCCGCCAACTCCAAACTCATCGACAAAACGGCTCTGGGTAGTGGTTGGTGGGGCGCAGGTCGGAGTCATGAGGGGGTTCCTTTGAGGGGGCGGGTGTCGGACAGAGGGGTGAGGGTTTCGCCGGTGCGTAGTTGGAAGGCTTCGTGGGTTAGTTCGAGGGTTGGCTGGGGTAAGCCGCGGAGGTCGGCGAGGGTCCAGGCGAGGCGGACTACGCGATCGAAGCCGCGGCCGGTGAGGCGGCCGGTGGAGTAGTGGTCTTCCAGGAGTTGCTGGGCTTTCGAGTCGAGGGGGAAGTCTCGGCGGAGGACGGAGCCGGGGACCTGGCTGTTGAGGGTCCATGGGCTGTTGCGAAAGCGGGCGGATTGGCGGTCTCGGGCGGCTTGGACGCGGGCGGCTACGGCGGCTGTGGGCTCGGAGGATTCTGTGTCGGCGCTGCTGCGGCCGGCGGGGAGGATCTGGCGCTGGATGTCTAGGCGGTCCTTGATCGGGCCGCTGATGCGTTGTCGGTAGCGTGCGAGTGCTTGGGGTGTGCAGTTGCAGACGGCGTGCCGCACGCCGGACATGCCGCAGGGACAGGGATTCGCGGCCAGCACCAGCATGAATCGGGCTGGGAATTTCGCCACCGCCGCCGAGCGATGAACCTCGACGAAACCGGACTCCAGCGGCTGCCGCAAAGTGTCCAGAGTCAGCGGATGCATCTCGGGGGCCTCGTCGATGAACAGGATTCCGCGATGTGCACAGCTGATCGCTCCCGGGCGAGGTACGCCCGAACCGCCGCCGACCAGGCTCGACAACGACGCCGTGTGATGGGGCGCGATGAACGGTGGTCGGGAGACCAGCTCGGCCTCGCCGGTGAGCATCCCGGCCAGCGAATGCACCGCCGACACTTCCAGCGATTCGTCGGTACTGAGATTCGGCATCAACCCCGCCAGCCGCTCGGCCAGCATTGTTTTGCCCGAGCCGGGTGGGCCGTGCAGGAACAGGTGATGACCACCTGCGGCCGCCGCTTCAATCGCTCGCCGGCCCTCGTCCTGGCCGATCACGTCGTGCAGATCGACCTCCGGGACCCGAGTCAGCGACTCCGACAGCAGTCGTGGCTCGGGATGCGGCGCTGCCTCGTCCGGAATCTCGACCCCGCGCAGCAGCGCCAGCACCTGGCGCAGTGAACGCACCCCGTAGACCTCGATCCCCGGGACCAGTCGCGCCTCACCTGCATTCAGCTCTGGTACGACGATTCGGTCGAAACCGGACCTGGCGACCGCCAGCGTCATCGCGAGGGCGCCGCGGACCTCCCGGATCCGGCCGTCGAGCCCGAGCTCGCCGATGATCGCGGTGCGCCGCGACGACACTGGCTCGACGACGCCGGCCGCCGCGAGTAGGGCGCAGGCGATGGCGACGTCGTAGTGCGAGCCCGTCTTCGGCAGGGTTGCGGGGGACAGGCCGATGGTCACCTTGCGGTCGGGGAACTTCTCACCGCTGTTGACCACAGCCGCCCGGACCCGGTCCCGGGCCTCCGAGAGCGATGCGTCCGGCAGGCCGATCAGCGTGGTCTTGGGCAGGCCCTGAGCGATATCGGCCTCGACCTCGACCAGATGCCCCTCGAGCCCGACCAGCGCGACGGACCACATGTGCGCGAGCGTCATCAGGCCGCCCCTCGCAGATGATCCACTTGTGGGGGAGCGCCTTGGGTGATCAGGACGGCGACGAAGTCGATCCGGACCGCCCGCGGGCGGACCTCGTGGCTGCGGAGCCAGGCGCCGGCCAGCTTCCGCAGCGTGGTGAGCTTGCGGTACGTGATCGACTCCAGCGGCGATCCGTAACCGAGCCCTCGCCGGGTCTTCACCTCGCACACGACGAGGGTGTCGCCTTCGCGGGCGACGATGTCGATCTCGCCGATCGCGCAGCGCCAGTTGCGCTCGAGGATGACGAGACCTTGGTTCGTGAGATACCTGCTGGCGAGCTCCTCGCCGTACTGCCCAACCGAGTTGCTGGTTCGCATCGTTGACCACCTCCGACAGAGAAGATGCCGGGATGGAGCCTCGGTTTCGGAACGACTTCGCCGCCTGTGGAAAACCACAGACGGCGAAGGATGTCCGGCGCGAAGTACGTCAGTTGCGCATGTGTTTACCGCGGGTCGGCTTCTGCTGATTCTGCTGGGGAGTGCGGATCGCCTTCAGCTCACCGGTGCGCTCCGGCTCCTGCCGGATGGCCTGCAGGCCGCCCGTCCCGGGGTCGGTGTCGCCGATGTCGAACTCCCAGCTGTCCTCATTGGCCAACCGGCTGTGCCAGCGCCCGTAGAGGCCGTAGATCGCCAGCCCGACTGCCATCCAGATGCCGAACTTGGCCCAGGTGCTGGTCTTCAGGTTGAGCATCAGCCACACCGTCGCGCCCAGCGACAGCAAGGGGACCAGCGGCACCATCGGCACCCGGAATCCACGCTCGAGATCCGGCTCGGTGCGCCGCAGTCTGAGCACGCCGACTGCACAGAACGCGAAGCAGAACAGGGCTCCGATGACGAGCAGCTCCTCGAGCTGCAGCACGCTCGGGTACAGCGTCAGTGCCACCGCAGCCAGACCGGCCACGCCCGCGGCTCGGGCGGGCGAGGAGTAGACCCGGCTGACTCGTCCGAGGCTCTTCGGCAGCAGACCGTCACGGCCCATGTTGAACAGCACGCGGCTCTGGCCGATCAGGACCACCATGATGACGGTCATCAGCGCCAGCAACGCGCCCAGATTGACCACCTTGGCCGCCCAGCCGACCCCGACTGCCGCCAGGGCACTGGAGACCGGGGCACTGCCACCGAGCTGACCGTACGGCCGCATGCCCACCAGGACGACGGCCATCGCGACGTACAGGATCGTGACGGCGCCGACGCCGAGCAGCATGCCCTGCGGGACCGTCTTGCGCGGGTTCCGGGCGTCCTCGGACGCGGTCGCTATCAGGTCGAAACCGATGTAGGCGAAGACGATCGTGCTCGCGGCGGTGAAGATTCCCATCGTCCCGAAGGTGCCGAACGACGAATCGAGTATCCAGCTGAACAACGTCGGACTGGCCGTCGCCGGCGCTGCTCGGGAGATCGGCACGAACGGCGTGTAGTTGTCCCAGTTGATGTGCGTCGCGCCGACCACGATCACCAGCAGGATGACCGCGACCTTCGCAACCACGACCACGGTCAGGACCCGGGCGGACAGCTTCGTCCCGGTGACGACCATCGCGGTGAGCAGGAGCAGCAGCAGCGGCGCGACCAGGTTCACCTTGGCCGTCGGGTCGAAGTACTTCGCCACACCGTCGGACAGGGTGATGCCGAAACTGTCCAGAGTGGCCAGCAGGTACGCCGACCAGACCCGGGCGACGATCGCGGCGGCGGTGACGAGCTCGAGCACGAGGGCCCAGCCGACCAGCCAGGCCCACATCTCGCCGAAGGTCACGTAACTGAAGGTGTAGGCACTACCCGAGACTGGGATCGTCGAGGACAGCTCGGCGTAACAGGCCGCGGCCAGCAGGCACACGATCGCCGCGATGACGAACGACAGGATCACGGCCGGACCGGCGGTCAGGGCCGCCTGGTTGCCGCTGATACTGAAGATGCCGGAACCGATCATCACGCCCAGGCCGAGAACGACCAGGTCGCGACGACCGAACAGGCGCGGCAGACGGTGCCGTGCATCCTCGACTCGAGTGAACGCCGACTCGACCGGCAGGCGCCGGCCTACGGTCTGTCCGTTCGCTGAGGGGGCCATGGTCAGGGGTGCCTCCGTTGCTACTAGGGCAATCGGGCCGAACAGTAGTCGACCCTCGGGCTATCGACCAGCCCTCCTCTTCTCGACGTCCGCGCGGTGGCTTGCGATGGCGGTCCCACTCCCGCATGGTCGAGGCATGACGCCGGGCGAAGTCAGTGCGAACCCGTCACCCACACCGGAGAGCACAGCCCTTCCGGAGGGTTTCACGGTGTTACTGACCGACTACGAACGGCATCTGACGGCGGAAAGAGACCTCAGCAAACACTCTGTCAGAGCGTACCTCGGAGACATCGCGGATCTACTCGATCATTTGATTCGGCTTGGTCACAACGATCTCTCGGGACTCGACATCCGCGGCCTGCGCTCCTGGCTGGCCAAGCAGCAGAGTCTGGGCAAGTCGCGGAGCACGATGTCCCGCCGGGCGACCGCCGCCCGGGTCTTCACCGCCTGGGCCAACCGGACCGGGCGGATCGCGACCGATCCCGGCGCGCTGCTGGCCAGTCCGCGGCCGCACAAGAGCCTTCCGGGCGTGCTCAACCTGACCGACACGCGGGCCGTGCTGGACGCCGCCGCGGTCGCTGCCGACGACGGGAGCCCGGTCGGGCTGCGCGATCTCGCGATCATGGAGTTGCTCTACGCAACGGGTATCCGGGTCGGCGAGCTCTGCTCGCTGGACATCGATGACATCGACACCTCCCGCCGGGTCGTGCGGGTCTTCGGCAAGGGCCGCAAGGAACGCTCGGTCCCGTACGGCGTGCCGGCTGCCGCGGCGCTCGACCGCTGGCTCGTCGAGGCGCGCCCGCAGTTGGCCCGCTCCGGCAGTGGACCCGCGGTCTTCCTCGGGGCGCGGGGCGGCCGGATCGATCAGCGGGCGGTACGGCGGTTGGTGCACGAGCGGATCGCGGTCGTCGAGGCGCCGGACCTGTCGCCGCACGGCTTGCGGCACACAGCGGCGACGCACCTGCTGGAGGGTGGTGCGGACCTGCGTAGCGTGCAGGAGTTGCTCGGTCACGCTTCGCTGGCGACCACGCAGATCTACACCCATGTCTCGACCGACCGGCTCCGGAAGGCCTACGAACAGGCTCATCCGCGCGCCTGAGCGGAGGTGTGTCGCTGCACCTGGTGCGGCGGCGAGCGCCCGCGATGCGGCAGACTGCGGACTATGCGGGTTTCGGCGAAGTCTGACTATGCGTTGCGGGCGCTGATCGAGATCACCCAACGATGGGTGGCCAACGACCCCTCGGTGGTGTCGGCCGAGGAGCTCAGTCGCGCACAGGCGATTCCGCACGGCTTCCTGCAGGGCATCCTGGCCGATCTGCGGCGGGCCGGCATCCTGGCCAGCCAGCGCGGGCAGTCCGGCGGCTGGAAGCTCGCGGTGGATCCGAACGAGATCTCGGTCGCCGATGTGATGCGGGCCGTCGACGGGCCGATCGTGAGCATCTCCGGTGTGCGGCCGGAGAGCGTCGCCTACAACGAGCGGGCCATCGTCCTGCAGCGGGTCTGGATCGCCGCGCGGGCCAGCCTGCGTGACGTCCTCGAGCACACGACGCTGATCGACCTGGCCAAGAACAAGCTCCCCGCCGGAGTCGAGCGGCGCTCCAAGGACGACGACGCCTGGCAGGCGCGCGTCCCCGGTAGCTGACGGGTTGAGCGGCAACAGCCGGACTGGTCGGTCCGGGAGCAGGGTCAGCGGGTCGAGATAGCGCTCGCCCTCACGTAGACCCCAGTGCAGGCAGGTCGCGGGCGCGCAGTGGGATCCGGCGGCTGACAGGTGGCCGATGATCGTGCCGACGGTCACCACCGTCCCGGCGCGAACCGCGGGCACGACCGGCTGATACGTCGTACGGCGTGGACCGGAGGCGACCGTGACCACGCCGAGCCCGGCCACCGAACCGGCGTACGCGACTGTGCCGGCTTGAGCGGCGAGGACGGGTTGACCGGGGGAACCGGCCAGATCCAGCCCGCGATGGCCGGGCAGCCACGGCTCGGCGGGATTGTCGAAGCCGTGAACGACGACGGGCCGGGGACTGAGCGGCCACGCAGCGACCGGAGCCGGCGCGAGGGCGGCCGGCGGGGCGGTTGGTGGGGGTGCGAGGGCGGTTGGTAGGGCGAGGATGAGGCTGCAGAGGTTCATGCTTGGAAGATGCCGTTGAAGTGGGTGTTTCGCGGGCGTGAATTTGGTGCCTGTGGACAAGGGGTTCCCAGTTCGCTTCCGGTGGGGTTGGTCCCGTAGACTCTCCGTGGCGTCTCACCTCGCGTGGGGCGACTACGCATGCCCGCACCACTGTGTGACTCCCTCGGTCCCGGCCTCACCGCCTGGATGGGGTCGGACGACGGGCATCAGGCGCGGCGGGCCGACCGGTCCGTTGCGAAACAACCGAGAGTGCGTTGCCCGGGGCGATACCTGGGGGCGCGCGACAGGAGGACCACCTCATGGCCGTCGTGACCATGAAGCAGATGCTCGAGAGCGGTGTCCACTTCGGGCACCAGACCCGGCGCTGGAACCCGAAGATGAAGCGATTCATCCTCACCGAGCGCAACGGCATCTACATCATCGACCTGCAGCAGTCGCTGTCCTACATCGACCGGGCGTACGAGTTCGTCCGCAGCACGGTCGCCGCCGGCGGCGCGATTCTGTTCGTCGGCACCAAGAAGCAGGCGCAGGAAGCGATCGCCGAGCAGGCGACCCGGGTCGGCATGCCCTACGTGAACCAGCGCTGGCTGGGCGGCATGCTCACCAACTTCCAGACCGTCAACAAGCGGCTCCAGCGGCTCAAGGAGCTGGAGCTCATCGACTTCGACGACGTCGCGGCCTCCGGTGTCACCAAGAAGGAGCTGCTGCAGAAGCGTCGCGAGCACGACAAGCTGCTCAAGACCCTCGGCGGTATCCGCGACATGGCCCGGGTTCCGGCCGCCGTGTGGATCGTGGACACCAAGAAGGAGCACCTCGCGGTCGACGAGGCGCGCAAGCTCAAGCTGCCGATCATCGGCATCCTGGACACCAACTGCGACCCGGACGAGGTCGACTTCCCGATCCCGGGGAACGACGACGCGATCCGTTCGGTCGGCCTGCTGACCCGCGTGGTCGCCGACGCCGTCGCCGACGGTCTGATGTCGCGTGGTGGCCAGGGCGCTGCCGCGGCCGGCGAGGAGCTGGGTGCCGAGGAGCCGCTGGCTGCCTGGGAGCGCGAGCTGCTGGAGAGCCAGAACGGCGCTGCGAAGGCCGACGAGGCCCCCAAGGCTGAGGCCCCGGAGGCCGAAGAGGCTGCCGTTGTGACCGAGGCTCCGGCCGCGGAAGCTCCGGTTGCCGAGGCCGCCCCGGTTGCCGAGGAGACCCCGGCCGCCGAGGCCCCGAAGGCCGACGAGGCCTGAGACCCGCTGATCCTGCCGCCCGCCTCAGCGGGCGGCAGGGCACCGGACAGCTCCGCCCATCCAGCCGCATCGACACAGACGAGAGAACGAGGAATGGCGAACTACACCGCCGCTGACGTGAAGAAGCTCCGCGACACCACGGGCGCGGGCATGATGGACGCCAAGAAGGCGCTCGAGAGCACCGACGGCGACTTCGAGAAGGCGATCGAGGAGCTGCGCATCCACGGCGCGGCCAAGGCGCAGAAGCGCGGCGCCGAGCGTTCCGCGAGCAACGGCCTGGTGGCCGCGGCCGAGAACGCGCTGGTCCAGCTGAACTGCGAGACCGACTTCGTCGCCAAGAACGAGCAGTTCCAGCAGCTCGCGGCCGACATCGTCGCGCACGCGTCGGCCAGCAAGGTCGGCGACGCCGAGGCGCTGCTCAGCGAGAAGCTGGCCGACGGCAAGTCGGTCGCCGAGAACATCGAGGCCCTGGCCGCGGTCATCGGCGAGAAGCTCGAGCTCGGCAAGGTCGCCGTGTTCGACGGCCAGGTGACGGCGTACATGCACAAGCGCGCCGCGGACCTGCCGGCTCAGGTCGGCGTCCTGGTCGAGTTCGAGGGTGACAACATCGAGGCCGCCCGCGGCGCTGCCATGCAGGCCGCCGCGATGCGCCCGCTCTACACCACCCGCGACGAGGTTCCGGCCGAGACGGTCGCGAACGAGCAGCGGATCGCCGAGGCGACCGCGCGCGAGGAGGGCAAGCCCGAGGGCGCGCTCCCGAAGATCGTCGAAGGCCGGGTGAACGGCTTCTTCAAGGAGGTCGTGCTGCTCGAGCAGCCGTCGGTCACGGAGAACAAGAAGACCGTGAAGGCGGTCCTCGACGAGGCCGGTGTGACCGTGAAGCGGTTCGCCCGCTTCGAGGTCGGCGCCTGAGGCGTTAAGGACCGACCAGCACAGCAACGCAACGAGGAGAGGCCGGAATCGTGACGGAAACCCTGGGTACCGAGACGAATCCGGCCTCTTCGCCGTATTCGCCCGCCTACCGGCGGGTGCTGCTGAAACTGTCGGGTGAGGTGTTCGGCGGCGGCAAGCTCGGCGTCGACCCCGACGTGGTGAACTCGATCGCCCGCCAGATCGCCGAGGTGGTCCAGGCCGGTGTGCAGGTCGCCATCGTCGTCGGCGGCGGCAACTTCTTCCGCGGTGCTGAGCTCCAGCAGCGCGGGATGGAGCGCAATCGCGCCGACTACATGGGCATGCTCGGCACCGTGATGAACTGCCTGGCGCTGCAGGACTTCCTGGAGAAGCTCGGCATCGAGACCCGGGTGCAGACCGCCATCACGATGGGCCAGGTCGCCGAGCCGTACATCCCGCGCAAGGCCGAGCGGCACCTGGAGAAGGGCCGCGTGGTCATCTTCGGTGCGGGCTCCGGCATGCCGTACTTCTCCACCGACACGGTCGCCGCCCAGCGCGCGCTCGAGGTCGGCGCCGAGGCGCTGCTGATGGGCAAGCAGGGCGTGGACGGTGTCTACGACTCCGACCCGAAGAAGAACCCGGACGCGGTCAAGTTCGACCAGCTCTCGTACGACGACTTCCTGGCCCGCGGCCTGCGGGTCGCCGACGCGACCGCGATCAGCCTGGCCCGCGACAACGCGCTGCCGATCGTGATCTTCGGTCTCGAGGAGGGCAATATCGCCCGGGTCGTGCACGGGGACAAGATCGGTACGGTCGTCGCGCCGGGGTAGTACGCCGTACCGGGCCGCCGTACCACTAGGATCTGTCGAAACGGGCTGCGACGAGGCGGCCTTCAGGAAGCGAGGAATGTCGTGATCGACGAAGCACTCCGCGAAGCCGAGCAGAAGATGGCGAAGGCCGTGGAGGTCGCCAAGGACGATTTCGCCGCGATCCGTACCGGCCGCGCGCACCCGTCGATGTTCTCGAACATCGTGGCGGACTACTACGGTTCCCCGACGCCCCTGCAGCAGCTGGCCGGTTTCCAGGTCCCGGACCCGCGGACCGTGCTCATCTCGCCGTACGACAAGGGCGCGATGGCCGCGATCGAGAAGGCGATCCGCGAGTCGGACCTGGGTGTGAACCCGGGCAACGACGGCGCGGTCATCCGGGTCACGATGCCGCAGCTCACCGAGGAGCGCCGCAAGGAGTACATCAAGGTCGCCAAGACCAAGGGCGAGGACGCGAAGATCTCGGTGCGTTCCGTCCGTCGCCACGCCAAGGACTCGATCGACAAGTCGGTCAAGGACGGCGAGGCCGGCGAGGACGAGGGCAAGAGTGCTGAGAAGCGGCTGGACGGGATGACGAAGAAGTACGTCGACTCGATCGACCAGCTGCTCAAGCACAAGGAAGCCGAACTGCTCGAGGTGTGATGGGCGTCGAGAGCACGCCGCCCGCACCGAGTCCGAAACCCACGCCGGATCCGGGTCGCGCCGGGCGTAATCTGCCCGCGGCGATCGGGGTCGGCCTCGGTCTGGGTGTGGTCATCATCGGCTCCCTGTTCTGGGAGAAGGTGCTGTTCATCTTCGTCGTCCTGGCCGCCGTGCTGGTGGCCGTCGACGAGATGATCAAGTCGCTGCGCACCGGCGGTGCGGTGATCCCGCGGATCCCGGTCTTCGTCGGTACGGCGGCGATGCTGATCGCCGCGTACTTCGGCGGACCGATGGCACTGCTGGTCGCGATGGCGGGCACGGTGCTGGCCACGATCTTCTGGCGGATGCCGGGTGGTTCGGTCGGTTTCGTCCGCGACACCAGCGCCGGGGTGTTCCTGATCGGATATGTGCCGCTGCTGGCCGGGTTCGCGATCCTGCTGGTCCAGCCGGACGCCGACGGGCCGCTGCGGGTGATGACGTTCTTCCTGGTGGTCGTCGCCAGCGATGTCGGCGGTTACGTGGCCGGCGTCCTGTTCGGCAAGCACGCGATGGCGCCGACGATCAGCCCGAAGAAGTCCTGGGAGGGTTTCGCCGGTTCGACGCTGTTCTGCGTCGGCGCCGGTATCGCCTCGGTCGTCTTCCTGCTCGACGGGGCCTGGTGGGTCGGCGCGATCGTCGGTGCGGTGGCCGTGGTGACCGCGACCGTCGGCGACCTCGGCGAGTCGATGATCAAGCGCGACCTGGGCATCAAGGACATGTCGAACCTGCTGCCCGGGCATGGCGGAGTGATGGACCGGCTGGACTCGCTGCTGGCGACGGCGCCGGCGGTGTGGCTCCTGCTGCATCTTCTGGTGAAGGGGTGAGGGTATGACGGTCGCACCGGATGGACGGTCGCTGGTGGGTGACGTGGTCCGCCTGGATCGCTTGCAGGACAGCGACTACGACGAGCTGTACGCCGCGATCGGCAACGACGAGGTGTACGCCGGCGGCTTCGGTGGTGGCGTGGCGCCCAGGAGTGCGGCGGAGATGCGGGAGAGCTGGATCCCCGCCACGGCCAAGCGGTTCGCGTACGGCGTCCGGTTGGTTGCCGACGGCACCCTGATCGGTACGTCGAGTCTCGGCGATGTCGATCTGGCCAACGAGCGGATCCACCTCGGCTGGACGGGTTACGCGCCTGCGGTCTGGGGGACGGCGGTCAACCCGGCGACCAAGTTGCTGCTGATGCAGCACGCCTTCGAGGACTGCGGATTCGGCCGTCTGAAGATCCAGACCGGCCTCAAGAACACCCGTTCCCAGGCCGCGATCGCCAAGCTCGGTGCGACGCGTGAAGGCGTGCTGCGCCGGCACATGGCGCAGGCCGACGGTTCGTGGCGCGACACCGTGGTGTTCTCGATCCTGGCCGACGAGTGGCCCGAGGTGCGCAAGCGCCTCGAGGAGCGCATCAACCGCTAGCGAGTTCCGCCAACGCGGTGTACGAGGCGACCAGGTCACCACGGTCATAGGTGTTCGTGGTGACCAGGACCTCATCCGCGCCAGTACGCCGTACCAGCCCGCCGAGCGCGGTGTCGACCTCGGCCGGGGTCCCGTAGATCTGCCCGGCCAGTGCGTTGTCGAAGAACTCCCGCTCTCTGTCGGTCATCTCGGTCGGGGGAGCGGATTCCAGCGGCGGGAACACCCCGCGCGTCCGCGTGTAAGCAGTCGCCCACGCCTCCGGCAGCAACAGGTCTCTGGCCTGCTCAGTCGTCGGTGCGACAGCCGCAGTCGCCGCCAGTACGACGTACGGTCGCGAAGCCGAGGCGGATGGGCGGAACTCGGCCCGGTACCGCTCAATCAGCTGCACCAGCTCTGTCTCGCCCTTCACACCCGCGATCACCAAGGGAAGCCCGAACGACGCGGCCAGCGCAGCGCCCTCGCCGATGGCCAGGATGAACGCGGGGATGCGTAGACCCTCGCCAGGACGGGCGTGTACCTGTGGATGGGCCTGCTGAGTACCGTCGAAATACCCGAGGAGTTCCTTGAGTTGGTCCGCGAAGTCCTCGGCCGCATCCTTCTCGACGCCTAGTGCGCGTCGGATGCCGTTGGTGAAGCCGACCGAGCGCCCGAGGCCCATGTCGATCCGCCCGGGGTACAGCGACTCCAGCACGCCGAACTGCTCGGCCACTACGAGCGGCTGGTGGTTCGGCAGCATCACACCGCCGGTACCGACCCGGATGGTGTCAGTGCGCGCTGCCACGGCCGCAGCCAGCACCGTGGGGGCGGATCCGATCACTCCAGGCACGCTGTGGTGCTCAGACACCCAGAAACGCTTATAGCCGAGCTTCTCGACCTCCTGCGCCAGGTCGACGGTCGCGCGCAGTGTCTCGGCCTCTGACTCGCCGACACGTCGCCGTGAGCGGTCCAGGACCGATAGCGGCACTCCTGACAACAAGCCCATACCTGAAGCCAACGGCGGCCGCAGTCACCTCATTCCCCGCACTCTTCGAGCAACATCGAAAAGTTCAGAACCTTTTCCGAGGCCCGGCGAAGCCCCTCTGCAGGCCGCTGACCTGCGGAAACACCGAATCGTAAGTATGTGACGGCTGTCATGACGATTCTGGGCAGGGGTTTACATTCTCCCGGAATAGGACTGCACTCAGTGCTGGAGCGACCACCCCGGGTCACTCGTCAGGCTGAGGGAGTTGACATGAGGCACACCCCGCCGAAACTCAAGGCCGCGCTCTGCGCTCTGGCCCTGCTCGCCACGACCGCACTGCCGATGGCGGCCGCCCCCGCCGTCGCCGGTCCCGCCCCCACCATCTCGGCCGAAGCCGCCGCGGCGGCCAAGCCCGCCCCCACGTCCGGCTTCAGCACCCAGACGCTCAAGACGCTGAACATCCAGCTCGAGTACCAGAAGACGGGCTACTGGTGCGGTCCGGCCGCGACGCGGATCGCATTGTCGGCCAAGACCTCCAACCTGCCCAGCCAGCAGCAGTTGGCCAATGAGCTACCCACCGACGAGGACGGGACCGACTGGATCGGTCAGGTCACCCGGGTGCTGAACAACCGCCTCAACACCGGCTACTACGAGACCAAGGAGATGCCGAACGATCCGCCGACCCAGGCGCAGCGGGATCTGCTCTGGCACGACATCGTCTACGACATCGACCGCGGCTGGGCGCTGGTCGCGAACATCGTTGCCCCGGCCAACAATCACCCGCCGGGCTACCCGAACTACACGATCTGGCACTACTTCACCGTGATCGGCTACGACTCCAGCGATTCGACCGTGCTGATCGCCGACCCGGCCGGCTTCAACCCGAATGCGACGTACTGGCTGACCTTCAACCAGCTCGCGACTCTGGTCCCGCCGAAGGGTTACTCGGCCTGAGCCAGCTCGGTGAGGATGGCGTCCACATGGTCGAGACGCAGGTCGCGGACCTCACGCAGGCTGAACGCACCACCACGATGCGGGCTGAGGACAACGTTCGGCAGCTCATGGAACGGGTACGTCGATGCGGTGACTCCGGTCACCGCATCGGCCGACCTGGCCTCCTCCCACCAGACATCCAGTCCGGCGGCGACCCCACCAGCACGCAGGCGCTCGTACAGGGCGCGTTCGTCGACCACGGTGGCGCGTGCGACGTTCACGAGGACACTGGGCTCAGGCAGTAAGCCGATGAGGTCCGCACCGAACAGACCGTCCGTTGCCGGCGAGCCAGGAATCGCCAGTACGACGACGCGCGCCCGGCTGACCAGATTCGGCAGCTCGGAACGCGGGTGGATGCGGATGTCGCCGTCCACTCCGGTTTGCTCGGTCGAACGCACCACATGGACCTGCATGCCGAGTCCGTTGAGCGCACGGGCGATCCGGCGGCCCACTTCGCCGTACCCGATCACTAGCGCGGGGTGTCCGCCGAGGATCATCGTCGGGCTCGGTGGCACGTAGCGGGCTGTCCAGTCGCCGGTGCGCATGCCCTGGTCGGCCGGCACGATCGCACGGGCTGCAGCGAGGACCAGAGCTGCTGCGAGCTCGGCAGTCGGTCCAGCGTTGTGGTGCACGGTCCGGAGCTGCACCTCTGGGAAGTCCTTGAGCAGATCGCGCACCTCTTGCCGGACTCCGGCGAACGGGACGATCAGAGTCCGCAGGTGCGGGCTGGCGGCAACCAGTTCGCGAGTGGGGGAGCGGGCGACCAGTACGTCGTACGCCGCGTCTGTGAGCGGTGTGCCGTCGGTGAAGCGCCAGTCGGGGTGTCGCTTGGTCAGGCGTTCAGTGGCTTCGTCCTCGAGGACGCCCACACCGTGGACCCAGAACTGCGTCATGGGGTGGAAATGTAGTTTATGGAGGTGAGCAGAGCGCCGCGGTTGGAGATCGAGTACTGCACGCAGTGCCGGTGGTTGATGCGGGCAGCCTGGACTGCGCAGGAGCTGTTGACGACGTTCCCCAAGGAGTTGGGGGAGGTGGCGCTGGTGCCGTCCACCGGTGGGATCTTCGACATCTCGCTGGATGGGGAGCTGCTGTGGTCGCGGAAGGCCGAGGGTGGGTTCGCCGAGCTGCCGCTGCTGAAGCAGATGGTGCGCGACCGGATCGCCCCGGACCGCCAGCTCGGTCACTCCGATCGCAAAGCCTCGGAGTGATCCGTAGCACGTCGCGGATGTGAATTTGTGAATGGTTGGGGCCGCAGGCGACAATGGATCGGTTATGACTACCTCCCTTCCCCTCGTTTTCGATGAGCCGCGCCGTGCCAAGAAGCCGCCGCGGCACTTGGCCGACCTGTCCGGGGAGGAGCGCCGCGAGGCGGTCGCCGCGCTGGGGGAGCCCGCGTTCCGGGCCAAGCAGCTGTCGAACCACTACTTCTCCCGGCTGACGTCCGACCCGGCCGAGATGACCGATCTGCCGGCCGCGACCCGCGACAAGCTCGTGGCGGACCTGATGCCGCCGTTGCTGACCAAGGTCCGCGACCTGGAGTGCGACAACGGGACCACGCGCAAGTCGCTGTGGAAGCTGCTGGACGGTTCGCTGGTCGAGTCCGTGCTGATGCGCTACACCGACCGCACCACCATGTGCGTCTCGTCGCAGGCCGGTTGTGGGATGGCGTGCCCGTTCTGCGCGACCGGCCAGGCCGGTCTGACGCGGAACATGTCGACCGCGGAGATCGTCGAGCAGGTCGTCGACGGAGCCCGCGCGCTGTCCCGTGGTGAGATCGCGGGCGGTCCTGGGCGGGTCAACAACATCGTCTTCATGGGCATGGGCGAGCCGATGGCCAACTACAAGGCCGTCATCGGTGCCGTCCGTCGCTTCACCGATCCGTCGCCCGAGGGCCTCGGCATCTCCGCGCGCGGCGTGACGGTCTCGACCGTCGGCCTGGTACCGCGGATCAACCAGCTCGCGACCGAGGGCATCCCGGTCACGCTCGCGCTGTCCCTGCACGCGCCGGACGACGAGCTGCGCGACGAGCTCGTCCCGATCAACAACCGCTGGAAGGTCGACGAGGTCCTCGACGCCGCCTGGGGCTACGCCGAGAAGACCAAGCGCCGGGTCTCCATCGAGTACGCGATGATCCGCGACATCAACGACCACGCCTGGCGAGCCGACCTGCTCGCCGAGAAGCTCCGCGCCCGCGGCGACTGGGGCTGGGTGCACGTCAACCTGATCCCGCTGAACCCCACGCCCGGCTCGAAGTGGACCGCCTCCGATCCGGCCGACGAGCGCGAGTTCGTCCGCCGCCTCCAGGCCGGCGGCATCTCCACCACCGTCCGCGACACCCGCGGCCAGGAGATCGACGGCGCCTGCGGCCAACTCGCCGCCGCGACCAAGTGATGCCCAGCAACTTCACCCGCGTCCGCTGGCGCGAGGGCTACGACATCGACGAGGTAGACGCCTTCATCGAACGCCTAGCCGCCACCGTAGAAGGCCGCTACGTCGACACCCCGGTAACCGCAGCCGACATCCGCAACGTCAGCTTCACCCCCACCCGCCTCCGCGAGGGCTACGCGATCGACGAGGTAGACACCTTCCTCGACCAGGCCGAACGCGGCCTGAGCCAGTAGCCGGCGAAAAATCCGGTCCTGGGATGATCGAGGGGTGAAGATCCTTTCGATTCAGTCTGCGGTGGCCTATGGGCACGAGGGTAACTCGGCTGCTGTTTTTCCGCTTCAGCGTATTGGGGTGGAGGTGCTGCCGGTTTACACGGTGAACTTCTCGAACCACACCGGGTACGGCGCTTGGCGGGGGCCGCTGATCAGCCCGGATGACGTGCGTGAGGTGCTGCTGGGGATTGAGGAGCGCGGGGCGTTTCCGCAGATCGACGCGGTGCTGTCGGGGTACCAGGGTGGTGAGGGGATCGCTGACGTCATCCTGGAGACGGTGGAGCGGGTGAAGGCGGCGAACCCGGAGGCGGTGTACTCGTGCGACCCGGTGATGGGGAACGCGAAGTCGGGCTGTTTCGTCGCTCCGGCGATTCCGGTGTTGCTGCGGGACCGGGTGGTGCCGGCGGCCGACATCATCACGCCTAACCAGTTCGAGCTGGGCTTCCTGACCGGCACTGAGCCGGACACGCTGGAGTCCACGCTCAAGGCGGTTGAGCTCGTGCGGGCGACCGGACCGCGCACGGTGCTCGTCACCAGCGTGGAGCGCCCGGACCGCGAGGAGGGCACGATCGAGATGCTCGCAGTCGACGACAACGGCGCCTGGCTCGTGCAGACGCCGTACATCCCGATGAAGGCCAACGGCTCGGGTGACGTGACCGCTGCGCTCTTCACCGCGCACTACCGCCGTACCGGCGACCTGGCTGACGCTCTGGCCCGCACCACCTCCAGCGTCTTCGACTTGCTCACGAACACCCACAAATCAGGTGAGCGCGAGCTGCAGCTGGTGGAGTCGCAGGACGCGTACGCCAACCCACAGCTGCAGTTCAAGCCACGCAGCGTCGCCTGAGCATCAGGCGACCACCTCGGTCAGCCAGGTGGGGATGGAACGCGGGGTGAGGTCCAGGAGCTTCTGGGTGCCGGTGCTGTCGTCGATCTGGTGATGGTCGGCGGTGGCAGCGAGCGTGTAGAAGGCGGCGACGCCGGCGGCCGCGGCTTCGCCGTACAGCGGGATGAGGGCGGCGGCGAAGTCGTGTGGGTCGACGGACTCGAAGCGCACCGGGCGGCCGAAGTAGGCGGCGAAGCCCGCTGCCAGGTCCGGACCGGTGAGCGCGGGGAGCGCCCCGACGCCGACAGTGCCTGTCACGGACCGGTCGTCGACGAGTAGCCGGACTGCTGCGTCAGCCACGTCCAGGTGCGAACTCCAAGAGGCGGGGAAGTCGGAGCGCAGCGGATAGCGCAAGACGCCTTCGTCGCGGGCCGCGTCGAACAGTGCCGGCTGCAGCAAGTTCTCGAGGTACAGCCGTGGTGCAAGCACTGCAGTGGAGACGCCGCTGCGCGCCAGTCCCTCCAGCAGTACGGCGATTGGGCTGTCCGCTGGGGCTTGTAGCGGCGACCCCGGGCTGTCGACGACCTGACCGCTGGTCGACACCACCACGCGGCCCGGCTGAGCCTCCACTACCGCTTCAGCGATGTTGCGCGCGTACGCCGTCACCACCGGCGGCGGTCCCATCGGCAGGTGCACGAACACGCCCGCCGCCTGCCGGTACACCGCGGTGAGTGACTCCACCGAGCTCAGGTCGGCAGCAATCGCCGTACCGGGTCCGGTGTAGGTCTCCGGCGCCCGTACAGCGGCCACGGCCGGTACGCCGGCAGTGAGCAGGGACTGGAGGAGCGGACGGCCTTGGGCACCCGTGGCGCCATGGATCACAGAGGTCATGCGAGCCATTAGTGCATATACTGCACCAGTTACGTCAACTGCACTATTGGAGGCACGGAATGCCCAGAGAGCTTCCGGAGTGCGGGGTCGCCCGCTTCCTGATTCTGCTGGACGGCCCGTGGGCGACGATGATCGTCCGCGAGCTCCTGCGCGGTCCGCAGCGGTTCACCGAGCTGCGGGACGCCATGCCCGGCATCTCCGCCCACACCCTGACGCACCGGCTCCGGCGCTTCGAGACGCATGGCATCGTCACGCGTACCGCCTACAACGAGATCCCGCCGCGCGTCGTCTACGAGCTCACGCCGCTCGGGGCGAGCCTGCGGCCGGTGCTGGACGCGATGAACGACTGGGCCCTCTCAGTGCCCGACACCACCTTCACCCCAGCGCCTACGGCCTGACGAGCGCTGCGGCCTCGTCGATCGAGTCGACCAACCGGATCGACGAGCCCATCGGGCGGTCCGCCGCCAAGGACTGCAGGAGCGGCCAGACCGGGAGGTTCTCCGTCCAGTGCTCGACGTCGACCAGGATGAGCGGGATCTGGGTGGCGTGGTCGCCGTAGTAGTTCGGGGTGACCGCCTGGAACACCTCCTGCACAGTCCCGGCCGCACCGGGCAGGTAGATGATCCCGCCACGCGCCTGTGACAGCAGCACGTCCTCACGCTGCGCGTTGGAGAAGTACTTCGCGATCGACGACGCGAACACGTTGGGCGGCTCGTGCCCGTAGAACCACGTCGGAATCGACACTCCGCCGTTCCCCGGGAACTCCCGCCGTACGGCGAGTCCCACCGACGCCCACTCCGCGATAGACGGCCGGAACGACGGTACGGCGGCCAGCGCGGCCAGCGCGCGTTCCACGGCAGCATCGTCGTACGACGCGAGTGAGGCACCCAGGTTCGCCGCCTCCATCGCGCCAGGGCCACCACCGGTCACGACGGTCAGACCGGCCCGTGCGAGCCCCCGACCGAGCAGAACAGCGGCCCGGTACGTCGTACTGCCGCGCGCGATGCCGTGTCCGCCCATCACGCCGACCCAGGGACCGGTGTCCGGGAGCTCGTGGAGAGCGTCCGCGATCGCGTGGTCGTGCAGGGCGGCCGCTAGCGTGCGACTGGTGTCACCGCGCTCGTCGTGCTGTCGTGACCAGGCGTAGATGCGGGCATCCGGGGTGGCGTCGTACCCGCGGTCCAGACCGGCGTACAGCTCCTCGGCGTCGTACAGCGTGCCGCGGTACGCGTCGAACGGCAGTTCCGGGATCGCAGGGAACACCAGTCCGCCACCGTCCCGGATCCAGCGGTCCGCCTTGTCCTCCAGCATGCAGCCGAGGAACAGCGCCCCCAGTGGGTTCAGACCGAGCAACTCCGCCGTACGGCCGGTCAGATCCACCGACTGCACCCGCCACCCGGCCATGGCGGTCGCACCGGCGGCCAGGACGCGGTCGAAATGGTCCAGGGACTCGATGTCCACGTGCGGAATGCTGGGCTGTGTCACGCAGAGCACCCTAATCTCAGAGGAGGCCTCTATCAGCAGGCCGCGCTTTGCGGTAATGCTTAGACATGACACATGCGGAGCTCTGGGAGCGTCACAAGGCCGTCATGCCGGACTGGCTCGCGTTGTACTACGAGGAGCCGATCGAGATCGTCCAGGGGTCCGGCCGCCGGGTCACCGACGGCGAGGGCAACAGTTATCTCGACTTCTTCGCCGGCATCCTGACGAACGCGATCGGCTACGACATCGCGGAGATCTCCGACGCGGTGCGCGAGCAGCTGAGCAGCGGGATCGCGCACACCTCCACGGTGTACCTGATCCGTAAGCAGATCGAGCTGGCCGAGCAGATCGCCAAGCTGTCCGGGATCGAGAACGCGAAGGTCTTCTTCGCCAACTCCGGTACCGAGGCGAACGAGGCCGCCCTGCTGCTCGCCACCCAGAACCGCCGTTCCAACCAGGTCCTGGCGATGCGGAACTCGTACCACGGCCGCGCCTTCGGCACCGTCGCGATCACCGGCAACCGCGGCTGGTCCGCGAGCAGCCTGTCGCCGGTCAACGTGCAGTACCTGCAGGGCGCGTACCACTACCGCAGCCCGTTCCGGGACCTGCCGGACGCCGAGTACATCAAGGTCTGCGTCGACGACCTGCGCAACGTCATCGAGACCACCACCGCCGGTGACGTCGCCTGCCTGATCGCCGAGCCGATCCAGGGCGTCGGCGGTTTCGCCTCCCCGCCCGACGGCCTGTACGGCGCCTTCAAGGAGGTGCTGGACGAGTACGGCATCCTGTTCATCTCGGACGAGGTCCAGACCGGCTGGGGCCGCACCGGCGAACACTTCTGGGGGATCCAGGCGCACGGCGTCGTACCGGATGCCATGACGTTCGCGAAGGGCCTCGGCAACGGCTTCGCCATCGGCGGCGTGGTCGCCAAACCTGGCCTGATGGACAGCATCAAGGCGAACTCCCTGTCGACCTTCGGCGGCAACCCGATCTCCACGAGCGCCGCCAAGGCCACCATCGACTACCTGCTCGACCACGACCTCCAGGCGAACGCCGCCAAGCGCGGCGCCCAGCTGGCCGACGGCC
The DNA here is from genome assembly GCF_042674205.1 of Kribbella sp. NPDC056951. Taxonomy (NCBI): domain Bacteria; kingdom Bacillati; phylum Actinomycetota; class Actinomycetes; order Propionibacteriales; family Kribbellaceae; genus Kribbella; species Kribbella sp. NPDC056951. The sequence goes on along the minus strand of NZ_JBHUQZ010000006.1, from coordinate 57,792 downwards.
TGCGCGGCATCGCCGAGGAGTTCCCCGAGCTCGCCGACGTCCGCGGCAAGGGCCTGATGCTCGCCACCGAGATCGTCAACCCCGCCGACAACACCCCCGACGCGGCCACCACCGCCAAACTCCAGCAGGAGACCAAGAACCGCGGCCTCCTGATCGGCAAGGGCGGCCTCTACGGCAACGTCCTCCGAATGGCCCCGCCAATGACCCTGACCGAGGAAGAAACCACCGAGGCCCTCGAAATCCTCCGCGACTCCTTCAACACCCTGCGCTGACCCCAGTACGACGAAGGCCCACCCTCGCCAACTGGGTGGGCCACGCCACCACAGACGCGGCCAGCCCCTCGCCGGGCTACCGCCCGCCAATCTGCGCGCTACCGCGCGCACGAGAGCGGGCCGCGTCTGTTTGGCGCCCCCTTGAAGGCGAGGAAATACCTCGGTGAACAGGCCGACGCCTATCTGCAAAGCGTCGGCATCCAACTGGGATACAACCTGGCGATCCGGAAGAACCGGCACGTTGGATCTCCGTCCGCCTCTATACCGGTGACGGCAAGGTCGTTGCCCAGCTGAACGGCGCCGCCTCCTCACCTCCCCCGACCATAAGGACGGATAACCCCTCGCGTTGCCCCTTCTCCCCCCTGTAGACGGACGGAGAAGCGACAACAACAGCGGATATCCGGCTCTCCCGACCCATCCGCCGGTGTGAACGCCGAGTGCGGGGAGTGCGTCGCCGACTGAAAGAACTCTGCAGCTGGATATCGATTTCTAGCGGCAATCTCCTTCCACTCGGCACCTGGCCGGCTGTTACTGCACGGCGAGCGAAGCCACCGTGCCGACCGGTGTGAGGGGAGTTGGCCGGAGGAGGTTGGACACAGGCGTAGGTCCGCTCCGGGTAGTCGGCGGGACACAGCTCGGGGGTGCGTACCGCGCGCGGGGCTCTTGAACAGGTCATGCCTTGTTCAAGGCCACCATGTCCTGTTCACACCCCCAGCAACTGCTCCGCGAGGCCTGGGACCTGCTCGTGTCCGACGCGGGGGAAGATGCGCAGTACGACGAAGGCCCCTCTCGGCGAGAGGGGCCTTCGGTTGTTCAGAGTGCGTCGGTGCCTGCGGCTGCGCCGGGGGCGGGCGCCGCGGTGATCGGCGGCGGGGCGCCGGTGATCTTGCGGCGGCGCCGGGAGCGGCCCTCGAGGTAGCGGGCCAGCAGCGACAGCAGCGAGCACAGGCCGATGTAGATGACCGCGATGACGATGTACGTCGGGATGTAGGGGAAGCCGTACTGGAGCCGGCCGCCCATCTGCTTGCCGACGTACAGCAGTTCGCCGTAGGTGATGACGAAGCCGAGCGCGGTGTCCTTCAGCAGGACGACGAGCTGGGAGACGATCGCGGGCAGCATCGCGCTGATCGCCTGCGGCAGCAGGACCAGCCGGACGACCTGGTTCTTGCGCAGACCGAGGGCGTAGGCCGCTTCGCGCTGCCCCTTCGGTACGGCGGCGATCCCGGCCCGGAAGATTTCCGCGAGCACCGAGCCGTTGTACAGCGTCAGCCCGAGCACGACCGCCCAGAACGGGCCGAGGCCCCACTGGAACTGGATGTTCGCGAAGTAGAAGAAGATCATCATGATCAGCAGCGGGATCGCGCGGAACAGCTCGACGAGGTACGTCGCCGGGACCCGGACCCACTTGTGATCACTGATCCGCGCCGCGGCGAACACGGCCCCGAACACGAGTGCGAGGACGGTAGCTGTTCCGGCCGCGCGCAGCGTGTTGAGCAGACCTTCGAGCAACTGCTGCTGGATCGCGGTGTACTGGAACTGGCGCCACAGCCGGCCTTCGAACTGGCCGTTGACGTAGAGCCGGTTGATCAGCCAGGCGACGACGCCGGCTACCACGATCACGACGACGATGTTGGAGACCCGGTTGCGGAGCTTGCCGCGCGGACCGGGGACCTCGTACAGGACTGAACTCATCAGGCCACCGCCGTCCGTCGTTCGGCCCACCGCTGCAGGAACATCAGCGGGACAATGAGAATCAGGAAGCCGATCGCGATCCAGGTCAGCGTGAGCAGCTGGTTCTCGCCGCGCTCGGACATCGCGAAGGAAATCGCACCGGCCTCGGCGAGCGAGAAGCCGGCCGCGATCGTGGTGTTCTTCAGCAGCGCGATGAACACGCTGGACAGCGGCGGGACGATCGCCCGGAACGCCTGCGGCAGCACGATCAGCGTCAGCACCTGGAAGAACGTCATACCGACTGCTCGGGCGGCCTCGGACTGGCCGGGGGAGACGGTGTTGACGCCGGACCGGACCACCTCGCAGACGAACGCCGCGGTGTAGATCGTCAATGCCCCGACGCCCGACCAGAACGGCGACGGGAGCGCCAGGTCCGTCTTGGCCGCGCCGAAGAACAAGAAGGCGAAGACAAGCGTCAACGGGGTATTCCGCAGGGTGTTCACGTAGCCGGTTCCGACCGCGCGCAAAGCCGGAATCGGGGAGACGCGGAACGCAGCCAGGATGGTGCCGAGCACCAGACTGAGTACGGCGGAGACCAGGAACAACCTGATCGTCAGCCAGAATCCGTCCCGGAACAGATCCCAGTTGTCGGTGAGAACCGAGAGCATCGCGACCTTCCTCGTGCTAAGCCTCTACAGAGCCCGGCCGCGACGCCGGTGAGGACGTCGCGGCCGGGGAGTGGATCAGTACTTCTCGAGCGGCGGCGGGGTGCCCGGCGAACCGGACTTGCCGAGCGTCTCGTCGTAGATCGACTTCCAGGTGCCGTCGGTCGCGGACTTCTCCAGGATGGTGTTCACCTGGTCGCGCAGCGCCTTGTCGTCCTTCGGCAGGCCGATGCCGTACTTCTCGGTGCTGAACGGCTTGCCGACCACGCGGAGCTGGTCGGGTGCGGTGGCCGCGTAGCCCTTCAGGATGGCGTCGTCGGTGGTGACGGCGTCGACCTTCTTGTCCAGCAGCTGCGAGACGCACTCCGAGTAGGTCTTGAACTCGGAGATGTTGCTGGCCTCGGTGAGCTGCTCGTCCTTGACCCGCTGGATCGGGGTCGAGCCGGTCGCGGAGCAGACCTTCTTGCCCTTGAGCGCGGTCTTGCCGGCGTCCATCGAGGTGTCGGCCTTGTTGACCAGCAGGTCCTGACCGGCCACGAAGTACGGGCCGGCGAAGGAGACCAGCGCCTTGCGCTTGTCGGTGATCGAGTAGGTGCCGACGTAGTAGTCGATCTCGCCGCCGCCGATCGCCGTCTCGCGGTTGGCGGACGGGATCTCCTTGTACTCGATCTTGTCCGGGTCGAAGCCCAGGTTCGCCGAGACCATCCGGGCGACCTCGATGTCGAAGCCGCAGCGCTTGCCGTCGGCGTCCTTGTAGCCGAGGTTCGGCTGGTCGGCCTTGACGCCGACGATCAGGTTGCCGCGGCTCTTGATCTTGGCGAACGCCGGGCTGCCGGCCACGTCCACACCGGTGGCGGTCTCGAACTTGTGCAGCGTGCCACAGGAGTCGGACGCGGCCTTGTCGCCGCTGCCTCCGGCCGCCGGCTCTTCCTTGCCGCAAGCGGTCGCGGTCAGCGCGAGCGCCGCGACGCCGAGTCCGGCGACGAGGTGACGCATTCTCATGTTCAGGTTCCCCTTTGATGTGTGATTGCTGGGTACGGCCGCGGGCGGAAGCTCAGTGCTTCAGGATCTTGCCGAGGAAGTCCTGGGCGCGCCGGGAGGTCGGGCTGGTGAAGAAGGTCTCCGGGTCGGACTGCTCGACGATCTCGCCGTCGGCCATGAAGACCACCCGGTTCGCCGCACTCCGCGCGAACCCCATCTCGTGGGTGACCACGACCATCGTCATCTGCTGCTTGGCGAGGTCGATCATCACCTCCAGGACCTCCTGGATCATCTCCGGGTCGAGCGCCGAGGTGGGCTCGTCGAAGAGGATGACCTTGGGATCCATCGCCAGCGCCCGGGCGATGGCGACCCGCTGCTGCTGGCCGCCGGACAGCTGCGCCGGGTACTTCGACGCCTGGCTGGCCACCCCCACTCGTTCCAGCAGCTCCAGGGCGCGCTTCTCGGCCTGCTTCGGGTCGGTCTTGCGGACCTTGATCGGGCCGAGGGTGACGTTCTGCAGGATCGTCTTGTGCGCGAACAGGTTGAACGACTGGAACACCATGCCGACGTCGGCGCGCAGGGTCGCCAGCGACTTGCCCTCGCTCGGCAGCGGCTGACCGTCCAGCTCGATGGTGCCCGAGTCGATCGTCTCGAGCCGGTTGATCGCGCGGCAGAGCGTCGACTTGCCGGACCCGGACGGGCCGATCACCACGACGACCTCGCCCTTGGCGATGGACAGGTTGATGTCCTTCAGGACGTGCAGTTCGCCGAAATGTTTGTTGACGCCGGTGAGGGCCACCAGACCCGTTTGCGTCAAGGTGCCGGAATCGCTCATGGCCAGAACCTAGCGGAGGCCGGGGGGCCGTCGCATCGCCGGTCGGTTCCGTGGTGGTAACGATCTGCAATGAACCGGCGCGTAGGGTGATGGTGTCATCACGCTGAGCACGATACTGCGCGTGAGTGTCCGGAACCTGCCGCGGCACGGCAACCACCCGCAGCAAGTGCTAGCAAGCGTGTACGGCGGCCGCTCCTTCTGCACGTATTCTTGGTGGCTGTTATGCGTACTTACGAGGTCCGCACCTACGGGTGCCAGATGAACGTCCACGACTCCGAGCGGCTGCGCGGCCTGATGGAGGACGCGGGCTACGTGCGCGCGCCCGAGGGCGACCAGGCCGATGTCGTGGTCTTCAACACCTGCGCGGTCCGCGAGAACGCCGACAACAAGCTGTACGGCAACCTCGGGCACCTGGCGCCGGTCAAGGCCAAGCGGCCGGGGATGCAGATCGCGGTCGGCGGGTGCCTGGCGCAGAAGGACAAGGCGTCCATCACCAAGAAGGCGCCCTGGGTCGACGTCGTGTTCGGTACCCACAACATCGGTTCGCTGCCGGTGCTGCTGGAGCGCGCTCGGATCGCCGAGGAGTCGCAGGTCGAGATCCTCGAGTCGCTGGACGTGTTCCCGTCCACGCTGCCGACGCGGCGCGAGTCGGCGTACTCGGCCTGGGTTTCGGTCAGCGTCGGCTGCAACAACACCTGCACGTTCTGCATCGTCCCGGCGCTGCGCGGCCGCGAGAAGGACCGCCGCCCCGGCGACGTGCTCGCCGAGGTCGAGGCGCTCGTCGCCGAAGGCGTCCTCGAGGTGACCCTGCTCGGCCAGAACGTCAACTCGTACGGCGTGGAGTTCGGCGACCGTTACGCGTTCTCGAAGCTGCTTCGGGCCTGCGGGGAGATCGACGGGCTGGAGCGAGTCCGCTTCACGTCGCCGCACCCGCGCGACTTCACCGCCGACGTGATCGAGGCGATGGCCGAGACGCCGAACGTGATGCCCTCACTGCACATGCCGCTGCAGTCCGGTTCGGACCGGGTGCTGAAGGCGATGCGCCGTTCGTACCGTCGGGACCGCTACCTGAAGATCATTGAAGACGTGCGGGCGGCGATGCCGGAAGCGGCGATCACCACCGACATCATCGTCGGCTTCCCGGGCGAGACCGAGGAAGACTTCCAGGGCACGCTCGACGTCGTGCGCCAGGCGCGCTTCGCCGGCGCCTTCACCTTCCAGTACTCCAAGCGCCCTGGTACGCCGGCCGAGTCGATGGAGGACCAGGTTCCGCGCGCGGTCGTCCAGGAGCGGTACGAGCGCCTGGTCGCGCTGCAGGACGACATGGCCTGGGCCGAGAACAAGCTCACCGTCGGCCGCTCCCTCGAAGTCCTCGTCGCCGAAGGCGAAGGCCGCAAGGACGCCGCCACCCACCGCCTGAGCGGCCGCGCCCGCGACAACCGCCTCGTCCACTTCGCCCTCCCCGAAGGCGTAGAACCACCCCGCCCCGGCGACCTCGCCACCGTCGAGGTCACCTACGCCGCCCCCCACCACCTGGTAGCCGACACCTTCGGCTCCATCCGCCGAACCCGAGCCGGCGACGCCTGGCAACGCCTCCAGGACGCGCCCCCCGCACCTGCAGGCGTCATGCTCGGCATGCCCACCCTCGGCGCCAAGCCGATGGAGCCGGTCACCGGCGGTTGCGCGATCGCATGACCCCGCCGGAGGAGGAGGCCGCCGCCCCCTCCACCACCTCCGGTGGGGCGTCGCCGGGTGATCGAGTTGCCGGCGCGACCTTCCCCTCGACTCTCCTTCCCCCGGGCGCGGAGCCTGCCCCCTCCTCCTCCACCACTTCCGAGGAGGCTGCGTCGGACTCCTGCTCTTCGGCCGGAGCGGCGGATGTGAACGCAATAGGGTCGGCCGCGTCCGTGCCGACCCGCGGGGGATTGCTTCCGCCTGGTGCCGAGCCGTTTGCGGCTGGGCGGGATGCGGATGTGTACGCGCTGGACGACGACTGGGTAGTTCGGCGGTATCGGGATGGGTTTCCGGTGCGGGACGAGGCTGACTTCATGCGGCACGTGGCGAAGTTCGGCTACCCGGTGCCCGCCGTACGGGAAGTTGACGGCGCGGACATGGTGATCGAACGGCTCACCGGCCCCACGCTCGCCGACTCAGCTGTTGCCGGTGAGCTCGCTGCGACCGAGCTCGGCGTACTGCATGCCGACCTGCATCGTCGGCTGCACGCGATCCCGGCGCCGAGCGGGACGCCGGGTCTCGTCGTCGTCCACGGCGACCTGCATCCGTACAACGTGATCGCGACCGAGGCCGGTCCGATCGTCATCGACTGGCGCAACGCCGAAGAGGGCACCGCCGAGTTCGACATCGCGATGACCGCGGTCATCTTCGCCCAGGTTGCCCTCGATCCGGCGTGGGCCGACCTGTCCCCACTCCTCCGCGAGGCCCTCGCTGCCTACCTCGCCCACTCGATCGACCCAACCCCCGGCCTAGCCGCGGCATTAGATGCCCGCAGCAACAACATCACCCTGACACCCGCCGAGAAGGCGTTGTTGCCGGCGCAGGCGGCGTTGATCCGGAGCATGCTCGGCTAAGCCGGACCTGTGCCACTCACTAACCTCGCTCAGGGCCCCCGCGCCACGCTCAGCTGAGCGTGGCCGAGGTCGTCCGGCGAGGGTTGGTGAGTGGCTGGGGTCCGCCTACGCGTTCAGGAACTGGGACGGCTTCAGCGCGCGGCTCACGATCCGCACCTCACCGATGTGCCCGGCGAACCCCTGGTCGACGGTGTTGTCGTAGTGCCCGGCGCCGACCAGCCACGGCTTGCCGACTGCCGCCAGCCCGTTCGACGGGGTCGCGGGATTGCGGAGCAGTTCCGACGAGTCGACGTACACGATGCTGTGTCGTCCGTCGTTGACGATCGCGAGGTGGAACCACTGCCCGGCCACCTGCTCGTGACCCCAGTTGGTGAAGGTGTCGTTGCGATCCAGCGGGTACACCGCCCACTGCACCTGCCGTCCACCGGAGAACCCGAGCTTCACCACCGGCTCGTCCGGGTCACTTCCCGTCTTCCCGGCATCCCGCCCGGTTCCGAGCCGGGAGATCAGGCCCTCCCACGAGTGGTCCTGCCCGTCGTTGGCCAGCTTCACGAACGCCTCGATCGTGTACCCGCCGCGGAACGTGAGCTTGTTGAGCGGCGCGTTGTCGGCCGTCTGCAGATACCCACCGCGGGCCGGATTCTTCCCACCCGGGAACACCCAGCTCGCATGCCCCGGCTGCTCCGGGTGGAACTCGCCCGACGCGCTCGGTGCGTCCCCGCCAAGCTGCACGCGGGTCAGGTGGTTCCCCTGCCCGGACTGGTCGACGACCTGCTCGCTCACCGGCCCGTCGAACCGCCAGTACGCCGCCGTTCCCGGAATCACCAGTTGCTTCGCGGGCCGGGCCGGCCGCACCGGAACCGGCGCGAATCCCGCGAACCGCTGCTCGAAGTCGATCGGGACGCTGAACCGGTTGACGTCATCGGTCAGCTCGATCTCGGCCGCGGCCAGCTCACTGCGCTTGGCGGGGTTCTGGTTGAGAATCCACGGGGCGATCGTCTCGACGTCGATCGTGTTCCGGGCCAGGTCGAAGTGGTACAGCCGGACCATCCCGGAACCGCCGTAGTACCGGTCCTGGTAGTTGGTCAGGTGCAGGTGCACGTCATGTCCGGCGGCGTTCTGCTTGACGAGTCGCCCAGACGGCCAGAAGTGACCGTTCAGGGTGAGGAAGATCTGGTCGTTGTCCTTCACCAGTTGATCCCAGACCCGGTTGCCGTGATCGCTCAGCTCCGCGACACCGGTGTCGGCGTACACGAGCTCGTGCGTCGTCAGGATCACCGGCAGCTTCGGATGCGCCGCGATCACCGCGCGCGCCCACGCGAAACTCGCGTCCGACGGCCGCCAGTCCATTGCCAACAGCAACCACTGCCGCCCGGCCGCGCGGAACACGTGGTACGAGTTGTACCCGTTCGCCGTTGAGCCGCCGTACGTCGCCATCCGCCGGAACCGCTGCGGCCCGAACGTCCGGAGGTACGGCGAGTCGCCGCGACTGTCGTCCTTGGAACCGTCGATGTCGTGGTTCCCGGCCAGCACCGAGTACGGCATCCGGGCCCGGTCGAGCACCTTGAACACCGGATCCGCCTGCGCGAACTCCGAGGCCAGTGCGTTCTCCACCACGTCACCGAGGTGCGCGACGAACACGAGGTTCTCCGCTGAGCGCTGCTCGACGAGATAGTTGAAGGTCGCGGTCAGTGGTGCGGGGTCGCCGCGATCCTCATCGAACTGATACTGCGTGTCCGGTACGACGGCCACCGTGAACCGCGGGTGTTCGGTGTCGACGCGCCCGCCGTACGACGTACTAGCCGCAGCCGGTCCACTGTCGAGCACCCCGCCGGCCACCACGGCCCCCGCGCTGAGCGCTCCCGCCTGCAAGAGCCGCCGCCGGCTCGTCCCGTCGTACTGCTGATCCATGAGCTGCCTCCACGTCGCTACCTGACACCGCAGCGAACATTAGAACCCACCCCCCGAACCAACATGAACACAACCAAAACACCACAGGAACCCACCGTCAAAGGACACCGCTCCGCGGCGACAGTTCATTTGGCCGACTTCGTCGGCGTGCTCCTGTGGATCCGCCTGACCGAGTTCCGCGAACGAACCGGTGTTGAGGGGAGAAGGCGCGGGCCCTGGGCGAACACCTCAGGAAGTCCGCCGCGGATGGACACCGCTCCCGCGGCGACAGTTCATTTGGCCGACTTCGTCGGCGTGCCGCTGTGATTGCGCCCCTCCGTGTTTCGTGAACGAGACGGTGTTGTGGGGACGGAGGCGCTCGATGAGTTTCTTGTCGACCGGGGTGCTGGCGAGCTCAGCTGAAGCCCTGGTCCATCGCCGCCTGGAGCCCGCTGCCAACGGAGTCCACTTCGGGGCGGCGCTTCGTTCGGCCGATTTCGTCGGCGTGCTTCTGTGATTGCGCCCCTCCGTGTTTCGTGAACGAGACGGTGTTGTGGGGGAGGGGGTGGACCCTATGAGCCTTCTTGCTAGCTGGTGTGCGGTTGGCGGTTGGCGCCAACTGGGCTCAGTTGAAGCCTTGGACGATGACGGCGGGCAGTCCAGTGTCCAGCCCCGCCAGCACGCGCGCCTCATGCGGCACTGTCGGCTCCGGGAGTTTGTCGAGCGCGAACCACCCCAGCCCGTCCGCCTTCCCTGGCTCCATCGTCCGTGGCTCACCTGTCCACCGCGACGTCGTGAAGAAGAAGTCGACTCGTTCGTCGATCGGGTCGCCGTTCCCGCCCGTCCGATGCATAGCGGTCACCGGCACCAAATCCTCCGGAGCGATCTCCACCCCGACCTCCTCGCGGACCTCCCGCACCGCGGCCTCCACCGCAGACTCCCCGTGCTCCACATGCCCGGCCGGCACCGCCCAATACCCGTCCATATACCCGGTGTTGGCTCGCAGCATCATCAGCACCTCGTCGCCCCGCCGCAACACCACGTACGCCGCCGGCACCACCCGAAACCGATCCATTCCCAGACCCTAACCACCCCCACCGACAACCACGCGCCAAAGAATCTCGACCACACGTGTCAATTCACGTGGGTCCGCTTCGACGTACAGGTAAGAGATCGGCGCCAGGCCGCTCCACTGCCCCGGAGGTCACCATGACCGTCACCCTCACCACCACGACCGTTGCCCCGTCCACCGGACTCCTGCTTCGCGACGGCGCCGTAGCCACCGTCCTCGCCGCCGTCGCCACCGCGGCAGTCGCAGGCACCGCCCAAGCCGCCGGCATCAGCCTCAACGTCGCCGGCGCCCCGATCCCGGTCCCCGGCTTCGCGGTCATGACCACCATCTTCGCGGCCCTAGGCCTCCTCATCGCCCTGGGTCTCCGCCGGTTCGCCGCCCGCCCGCGCACGGCCTGGATCCGCATCACCGTCGCCCTGACCGCCCTGTCCTTCACCCCCGACGTCCTCGCCGACGCCGCCCCCACGACCAAGGCCCTCCTGATGACCACCCACCTGGTCGCCGCCGCCCTCATCATCCCCGCAGTAGCCCGCCGCCTCCGCTGACCGCACCTCGGGCGGAGGCGTCGATCGTGATGAACCGCAGCGCCTCGTCGTACCGGCCCGTCTGCAGCCAGTGGCCGAGGGCGAGGCGCGCGGTCGGTGGCATCTCCAGCGCCGACGGATCCACTGTGAGGTCGAACCACCGCAGATCGCCCTCCGCACACGATGAAGGCACCAGTACGTCGTCCTTCAGCACGGCCGTGAAGTAGTAGGTGTGACGGAGTTCGGTGCCGGTGTCCCGCAACGCGACGTACCGCAGCGCCAGCCCGGAGATCTGCCCAGCGGAAACCCCGATCTCCTCTTCCAGTTCGCGCACAACGCCAGCTGCCGGGTTGCTCATCTCAGCCGGCTCGAGGTGGCCGCCGATCCCCACCCATGAGTCGTCGATCGCCCGGGATCCCCGGCGATACAACAGCAGCAATTGGTCGTGACGCACCAGGAACAACGACGTCATCAGCCGGCTGGATCTCATCCGCGGTACTCCGTCCACAACAGCAAAGGGCCGCGAGCGGAGTGCTCGCGGCCCTTTGTCAAGGAAGCGTTCAGGCAGGCTTGTCCGCGTCCGGGATGTCGTCGTTCTGGCCGTCGAGGCCATCGAGGCCGTCCTTGGCCTTGTCGACACCCTGGTCGATCTTGTCGCCGTACTTGCCGCCGGTCTTCTCGTCGACGAAGTCACCGGCCTTGTCCAGACCGTCGCCGACCTTGTCGCCGTGCTGATCGACCAGGTCGCCGGCCTTGTCCTTCAGGTCCTCGGCCTTGTCCTTGAACTTGTCGAAGATGCCCATCGCTGGGGGCTCCCATTCCTGCGTAGTGAACTGCTTACTGACAGCTAGCGGTAGATGATTACATCAATGGCCCTTGAAGTCCTAGGACCGCCGCGAACTGTCGGACAGGAATTCAGCGGTTGTTACTCGACGTCGCCGCCGGAGTCCTGGCTGCCGCCACCCGACTCGACATCGCCACCCGACTCGACGTCACCGCCCGATTCGACGTCACCGCCGGACTCCACGTCGCCACCACTCGCCTTCAGTTCGACGTCACCGCCGCTGCGCTTCGCGGCGTCCAGCTCGTCGTCCCCCAGACCCAAAGCGTCCTTGGCCGCTTCGGACTCTCCCTCGAACGGATTCGTCACAGCTTCATTCCTCCCGTAATCCGGTGTTGCGAACTGCTGTCGTGTCTACCCGTCTTCCGGGGTCATCCACAAGGGCACCCCGATGCTTCTTGGTGCAGACTTGAACTGCCACACTGGAGCGATGGCCGAACCCCTCGTCGTCGCGGTCGTCGGCCCCACAGCGGCCGGCAAGTCCGACCTGTCCGTTGCCCTGTGCAAACGCCTGGGCGGCGAGGTCGTGAACGCGGACGCGATGCAGGTCTACCGCGGGATGGACATCGGTACGGCGAAGATCACCGTCCCCGAGCGGAGCGGCGTACCGCATCATCTGCTCGACATTCTCGACGTGACCGAGACCGCGACCGTGGCCGAGTTCCAGCAGCTGGCGCGGTCCGCGATCGACGACTGCGCGAGTCGGCAGGTAATTCCGGTCCTGGCCGGAGGGTCCGCGCTCTACGTGCGGGCGATCCTCGACGACTTCACCTTCCCCGGCACCGACCCCGCCGTACGGGAGCGGTTGGAAGCTGAGCTCGAAGACCTCGGATCCGGTGCGCTCCACCAGAAGCTCGAAGCCGTCGACCCGAAGGCCGCGGCCCAGATCCTCCCCAGCAACGGTCGCCGAATCGTCCGCGCGCTGGAGGTCGTCGAGATCACCGGAGCGCCGTACAGTGCGACGCTGCCCGAGCACCGCTATGTCTACCCGGCTGTTCAGATCGGTCTCGACGTACCGCGGCCGGAGCTCGACGAGCGGATCGGCCGGCGGGTGGACCGGATGTTCGACTCCGGTTTCGTCGACGAAGTCCGCGAGCTGCTGAAGCACGGCCTGCTCGAAGGCCGCACCGCGAACAGAGCCCTCGGCTACTCCCAGGTGATCGCTTTGCTGAACGGCGAGATCGACGAGGCCGAGGCCCGGGAGCGGACCGCGCAGTCGACCCGGCGGTTCGCGCGGCGACAGGATTCGTGGTTCCGCAAGGATCCGCGGATCACCTGGCTGCCGTACGACGACTCCGCCCTGCTGGACAAGGCGATCGATGTGCTGGCCGCAGGCAACCGAACGGGTGCCGATGGCGTAGTCGGGGTAGAAAACGCCCCCACCGCGGGGGTCGTCGATGCGAGGGGGTGACCGTGAGGCGGAGTTCCGCGAGTACTTGCTCGCGGATCGCACCCGATTGATGAGAACGGCGCTGTTGCTGACCGCGGGGGATTCGCATACCGCGGAGGATCTGGTCCAGACCGCCTGTACCCGGGTCTACGTGCACTGGCACCGGATCCGGCACGAAGGCGCCGGGCCGTACGCGCACCGCATTCTGGTGAACGCGTTCCTGGACGAGCGCCGCCGGGCCGGCCGCCACCCCGAGGTGGTGACCGCCGACACGCTCGAGCCGAGACTGGCCGACGAGACGGATCCGGTGGACACGATCGCGGTCCGGCGGGCGCTGCTGGACCTGGCGCCCCGCCAGCGCGCGGTCCTGGTACTGCGGTACTTCCAGGATCTCGACGTCGCGACCTGCGCGCGGATCCTGGAGTGCACCGAGGGAACGGTGAAGAGCCAGACCGCCAAGGCGCTCAAGCGTTTGAAGGACCTGATGACCGACGAACAGCCGGATCAGGCAACGGGGAGTGGCTGATATCCCGGCCGACACCGCCGGGAGAGGGACGGAAGCGGAGTAGTGGACGAGGTCAAGAAGTTGCTGGAGGGGTTCGCCGAGGAGGCCGCCGATGGCCTGCCGCCGGCGGATATCGACGCGGACGTCGCGCGGGGGCGGCGAGCGTTGCGCCGGATCAAACGGCGCCGCCGGGTGACCGGAGTGCTGTGCGTGGCCGCGGTGTCGGCCGCGGTGCTCGCGTTCGGCCAACTGAAGTGGTGGGGCGGTGCCGGCGATGCACCGGTTGCGGCTGGCGGTGAGAACGAGTCGTCGGTCGCGGCCTCCGGGAGTGCGGCCGGATCGACCGCACCGAGCGCGAAGGCCAGTGAAGGCCCCATGTCGTTGTTCTCCAGTGGTGTCGAGCTCGCGGCCAACCAGCAGGCCTGGAACACGATCGGCTGCACCCTCGCCCCGGTCGGCTGGGTCGCCGAGAAGCCGATCGCGGCCGACCGGGTCGTACTGGCGCAGCCGGAGATGCGGACCGCAGAGGTGGCCGCGAAGGTGGTGCTGGAGCGCCGGGAGTCCGCACTGACGCTGGACGGGGTCCGGGTGACCGATGCGGCCGGCAAGAGGTACCACATCGGGACGCTGGCCGGCCGGTTGACCGGTCAGGTGCAGGTGTCCGGTCAGTGGCTGCTGGTCGAGGCTCCGGCGGGGGACCAGGCCTGGACCGACGAGACGGTGCGCCAGTTCCTGGGGTCCTGCACGATCAACTGATCTGCTCCGGATGCGCCTTTCGACTGGCGCCCGGGGCGAGTTCGGGATAGGCAAGGGACAGATCCCTGCCGCCTGAGCTCCTGGAGACCCGGTGAAGAAGCTGATCGCGTCGCTGTCCGCGAGTGCGCTAGTCCTGTCCGGTTTCGGTCTGAGCGGTGCGTCCGCGAGCCCACCGAAGCCATTGGTGCCGGAGCCGGCCCATGATGCGGCGCAGGCGCGCACCAAGTACCCAACAGCCATCGGGTACGGCGGCGCTGTCGCCTCGGTCGACCCTGATGCGACCAAGATCGGTCTCGACGTACTGCGCCGTGGGGGCAACGCGGTCGACGCGGCGGTCGCTACTGCCGCAGCACTCGGTGTCACCGAGCCGTACTCCGCAGGTATCGGCGGTGGCGGGTACTTCGTCTTCTACAACGCCAAGCAGCGCAAGGTGCTCACGATCGACGGCCGCGAGACCGCACCGGCCGCGATGCCGACCAATGCGTTCATCGACCCGGCGACAGGCGCGCCGTACCGGTTCTTCCCGGAGCTGGTCACTTCTGGGGTGTCAGTCGGCATTCCTGGTACGCCGGCCACGTGGGACCGCGCGTTGCGGCAGTGGGGCACGTTGTCGCTGGGGAAGGCGCTGAAGCCGGCCGCGGATCTGGCGCAGCACGGGTTTGTCGTCGACACCACATTCCGCAGCCAGACGCTGGACAACAAGGCCCGGTTCGCTGCGATCGTGCCGACCGCGAAGCTGTTCCTGCCCGGTGGTGACGCGCCGCAGGTCGGCACGGTGTTCAAGAACCCCGAGCTGGCCGACACCTACCGCCTGCTCGGCGCTAAGGGGCTCCCGGCGTTCTATGGCGGCCAGTTGGCTGGTGAGATCGAGGCGACGGTGAAGAACCCGCCGAAGACGCCTGGGACCGCACTACCGGTCATGCCCGGCCACCTGACCACTGCGGACCTCGCGAAGTACAAGGTGATCGACCGTGCGCCGACCAAGGTCCGGTACGACGGACTGGACGTCTACGGCATGGCACCGTCCTCATCTGGTGGCACTACAGTCGGGGAGGCGCTCAACATCCTCACTCCGCTGCAGCTGAGCAAGCAGTCGACTCCGCAAGCCCTGCACAGCTACCTCGAGGCGTCGGCACTCGCCTTCGCCGACCGCGGTGCGTACGTCGGTGATCCGGCGTACGTCGACGTACCGACGAAGGAGCTGTTGTCACGCGGCTTCGGTGCCGAGCGCTCCTGTCTGATCGACCCGGCCAAGGCTGCGGTGAAGCCGGTCAAGCCTGGTGTGCCGGACGGCCAGTACGGCGCTTGTGGCGCAACGACCGTGACCAACGAGCGCCCGGACACCGAGGGCCTGTCCACCACGCACCTGGTTGCCGCGGACAAGTGGGGCAACGTGGTCTCGTACACCCTGACCATCGAGCAGACCGGCGGTAGCGGCATCACCGTCCCCGGCCGTGGCTTCCTGCTGAACAACGAGCTCACCGACTTCTCCACCGTCTACAGCGACGCCGACCCGAACCGCATCCAGCCGGGGAAGCGCCCGCGCTCGTCGATGTCGCCGACGATCGTGCTGCGCGACGGGAAGCCGTTCCTCGCACTCGGTTCGCCGGGTGGGTCGACCATCATCACCACGGTGCTGCAGACCCTGACGAACCGCGTTGACCGCGGTATGACGCTGCCTGAGGCGGTGGCTGCACCGCGCGCCTCGCAGCGCAACACGGCCAACGTCACCGCCGAGCCGCCGTTCATCGACGCCTACGGCGCTGCGCTCAAGCCGTACGGTCACACGCTCGTGCCGTCCGGGGATGCGTTCACCTCGGCTGCCGAGATCGGCGCTGTGGCTGCGCTCGAGTTCCTGCCCAACGGCGGTTTCCTGGCTGCTGCCGAGCCCACCCGCCGCGGCGGCGGCTCGGCCGGAACCGTCCACCAACTCTGGCCGACCAACAGATAGCATCCGTATCATCATCCGGTCGCTGATTGACTGACCCGGAAGTCGAGCGTTCTACTCGTACGACGGACATGATCCGTTTCGTATCTTCGAGAGGAGCGCGTAGTGTCCGACGACTTCCGGGCGGTCTCACTGCAGACCCCGGAGCAGTACGCCGAAGCTGCGGCGCTGTATCGCGAGGTCTTCGGCTACCAGCAGCCGGATCACGGCCTGAACCCGCGCTTGCTCGCAGCCCTGGCCGGCAACGGCGGATCCGTGGTCGGCGTTCTGGACGCGTCTGATCGTCTCGTCGCCTTCGCCTACGGCTTCCCGGGAACATCGGAGAGCGCTCTCTACCATTACTCGCAATCAGCCGTCGTGTCCGCGGACCTGCAGGGCCGCGGCCTCGGGCGGATGCTCAAGTACGCGCAACGCGAGGTCGCCCTCGCGAACGGCATGACCCGGATGCGCTGGACGTATGACCCGTTCCAGGTGCGCAACGCCCACTTCAACCTGAACGTCCTAGGCGCCCGCGCCCGCTGGTACCGCCCCGACCTGTACGGCCCCGGCACCGACCGCCTAGTCGTCGAATGGAACTTGACCCAGGAGAAGGTGCAACTCCCAGAACCGGTTGCTCGGGTCGAGATCCCGGTTGATCGCGCCGCAGTGAGCGCTCTCTCGGTTTCCCGCGTCCGCGACGAATTCGCCGAACTCCTGGCCAAGGGACTCGTTGCCACCGGCATCCACCGCGACGACGAGCACACCGCGTCGTACCTGTTCGGACCAGCCGAATGACGGCCGATGACGAGCGGAACCGCGAACTCGCCAGCCCCCAGGACCGGTACGACGCGCGCCTGCAACGGCGGTCGTCGACGCTGCTCCAGCGGCGCGTGATCGAGCAGGAGCGAGCCTCGATCGAGGAAGCGCTCGACAAGATCCTGGCCGACGACGCGATCGCGCTGGCCGCGGCCCGGATCGTCGCGGCCCGGCGCCGATTCGTGGTCGGTTCGGCGAAGTCGTTCTCGTACGCATCCCTGCTCGCCTTCGACCTGAGCGCCGGCCTGTCCCAGGTAACACTCGTCGACGGAACGGTCGTGCGCGCGGTCGACGTACTGTCCGATGTCCGGTCCAGCGACCTGATGGTCGCGTTCTCGTTCCGCCGGTACCGCCGGGACACAGTCGAGATCGCGCGTTCCTTCAAGTCGGCAGGCGGTGAGCTCGTCGTCGTCACCGACTTCGAAGACGCCCCACTCGCAGCGGTCGCGGATCAGTGCATCTACGTCGCCACCGGAAGCGCGTCGTACGTCGACTCGCCGACAGTGATCGCCTCCGTCCTGCACGTTCTCGCGACCCTCACCACGGCCAGCGCCAAAGGCGCCCGCCGACGCCTGGGAGAGCGCGATCGCCTGAACACCGAGCTGGGTCTGTACATCTCGTGAGAGGAACAGCATGAAGATCCTCGCGGCCAGGTTGCACCGAGTCCGGTTGCCGCTGGTGCACGAGTTCCGGACCAGCTCACACGGCAAGAGCCTCCTCGACCACATCCTGGTCGAGCTGACCGATGCCTCCGGCGCAACCGGCTGGGGAGAGATCGCCTCGCCGTCCGACCCGTACTACGCGCCCGAGACCGTCGAGACCTGCTGGCACATGGGAGAGCGCTATCTCGTTCCCGCGATCCTCGGCCAGGAATGGGAACACCCCGAGCAGCTTCCGCAGCTGTGGGCGAAGGTTCGCGGCAACCAGTTCGCCAAGTCCGGCCTGGACACGGCCGGATGGGTGCTCTGGGCAACTATCAACGGTGTATCGCTGGCCGAGGCGCTCGGCGGTGTCCGGAGTGAGGTCGTGGCCGGCGTCTCGCTCGGCATCGAGCCGACGATCGACGACCTGCTGGCCGAGGTCGACCGGCACCTTGCAGCCGGTTACCCCCGCGTGAAACTGAAGATCGCTCCCGGCTGGGACGTCGAACCGGTCCGCGCGGTCCGAGCGGCCCACCCCGACCTCGATCTCCACGTCGATGCCAACGGCATCTATGCCGCGCATCAGTGGGAGGATCTCGAGGCGCTGGACGAGTTCGGCCTGACGATGATCGAGCAGCCGTTCGCCCCGCGCGACCTGCTGGCCCATGCCCACCTGCAGCAGGACATCGATACCCCGATCTGCTTGGACGAGAGCATCGAGACCGTCGAAGATCTCGAGACAGCGCTCTCTCTGGGCGCTCTCCGCGTTCTCAACATCAAGGTCTCCCGGATGGGCGGGCTCACCGCGGCCCGCGAGGCGCACGACCGCGCGCACGCGGCGGGTATCCCGGTCTGGTGCGGCGGCATGCACGAGTTCGGCATCGGGAGAGCGGCGAATATAGCGCTCTCCAGCCTCCCCGGATTCACGCTCCCGTCCGACGTCTCGGCCTCCGCCAAGTACTACGCCCAGGACGTGATCACGCCACCCGTCGTTGCCACGCAGGGCGTCGTACAGGTCCCGACCGCGTCAGGTCTGGGGCACGAGGTCGACACGGCGTTCATCGCCGCCAACACGATCGCCACCACCGAACTCAAGTCTTCTTGAACCGCTTAGGCCCGCTAGGCAACGGCGGCGGCGCTGCGACCGGCTCTTCCGGCGCGGTCTCCAGCCAGCCGTCGTGTTCGGTCAGCAACGAGTCCAGCTCGGAGCGGCTCACCGCAGCGTCCAGTACGACGAGCCACGGGTGGTCCTCGTCGTCGTCCTCCCCGTGGAACCGCCCCCGCCGTACGACACCGTCCAGCCGCGCAGCGACGGCAACGGCGTCCTCCTGCTCCCAGAAGTAGGCGATCAGCTCCATAACGCAACACCGTACGATCTACCCATGACGAGCACCACGTTCCCCTGGCTGAAAGGCCATGGCACGGAGAACGACTTCGTGATCCTCCCCGACCCCGACGGCACGGTCCACGGGGAGCTGGACGCGGAACTGGTGCAGTTCCTTTGCGACCGCCACGCCGGCCTCGGCGCGGACGGCGTACTGCGGGTCCTTGAAGGCACCAGCCAGCAGTACGTCGAGGACGGCGGCGACTGGTTCATGGACTACCGGAACGCGGACGGGTCGATTGCCGAGATGTGCGGCAACGGCGTCCGGGTGTTCGTCCGGTACCTCGCAGACGCCGGTCTGATCGACGACAAGCCGGTGCGCGTCGGAACTCGCGCAGGTGTCAAAGAGGTCGTCCAGAACGACGACGGCACGCTCACCGTCGACATGGGCGAGCCCACCCTGCCCGGACCCGCCGGGATCGTTGTCACCGCCAACGGCCACCAGTGGCCCGCTCTGCACGTCGACATGGGCAATCCGCACGCAGTGGCCTTCATCGACAACTTGAGTGAGCCAGGCAACCTGTGTGACCAGCCGAGCTGGTCCCCGCAGGAGGCGTTCCCCAACGGCGTCAACCTGGAGTTCGTCGTACGGCGTGGTCCGTACGACGTGGACATGCGCGTCCACGAGCGTGGTTCGGGCGAGACCCGTTCCTGCGGCACGGGGACCTGCGCAGTGACCGTGGCAGCGGCAAAAGCCGCCAAGCAAGCACTACCGGTCACGTACCGCGTCGGCGTACCAGGCGGTGAAGTCACGGTCACGTGGCGCGATGACAACCACCTGGAACTGACCGGTCCGGCCGTCCTGCACGCCCGCGGCGACTTCGACCGCGCCTGGCTGAACGGGAATTCAGGCAGCCGCTGAGGCGTTGACGTGGTTAATCGGGTCGCCTGTACTGGTGGCCCGTGCCACCATGGAAGGTATATGACGACCCAATCGAACTTTTACGACGAGACCACCGATGTC
Organism: Kribbella sp. NPDC056951; assembly: GCF_042674205.1. Lineage (NCBI taxonomy): Bacteria > Bacillati > Actinomycetota > Actinomycetes > Propionibacteriales > Kribbellaceae > Kribbella > Kribbella sp. NPDC056951. The sequence continues at coordinate 38,070 of NZ_JBHUQZ010000006.1, read as the reverse complement.
GAAACCGACCTCCTCGAGGGCGATGACTCCGGCACTCCGTTGACGGGTCATGACGAGACCGAAAGTGAGTACGACGAACGTGATCTGAGCACCGAAGGCCTGGACCTCGAAGAGCGCCAGGCGCTCCGCCGTGTAGTCGGCATGTCGACCGAGCTGACCGACATCAGCGAGGTCGAGTACCGCAAGCTGCTGCTGGAGCGGGTGCTGCTGGTCGGCGTCTGGACCGAAGGCAGCGCCGAGGACGCCGAGAACTCGCTGGCCGAGCTGAAGCTGCTCGCCGAGACCGCCGGTTCGGAGGTGCTGGACGGAGTCATCCAGCGCCGCAAGAAGCCGGACCCGGCGACCTTCATCGGTTCCGGCAAGGTGTCCGACCTGCGCAACCTGGTCGCGTCCTCGGGCGCGGACACGGTGATCGCCGACGGTGAGCTGGCTCCCGCGCAGCTGCGCAACCTGGAGGACAAGCTCAAGGTCAAGGTGGTCGACCGGACCGCGCTGATCCTGGACATCTTCGCGCAGCACGCGAAGAGCAAGGAAGGCAAGGCCCAGGTCGAGCTGGCGCAGCTGCAGTACATGAAGCAGCGCCTGCGTGGTTGGGGTGGCAACCTGTCCCGCCAGGCCGGTGGACGCGTTGGTGCGGCCGGTGGCGGTATCGGTGGCCGTGGTCCTGGTGAAACCAAGATCGAGACCGACCGGCGCCGGATCAACACCAAGATCTCCAAGCTGCGCCGGCTGCTCAAGGACATGAAGAGCACCCGCTCGACCATGCGCCAGGAGCGTCGCCGCAACCTGGTTCCTTCGGTCGCGATCGCGGGCTACACCAACGCGGGCAAGTCCTCACTGCTCAACCGGATCACCGGCGCCGGCGTACTGGTCGAGGACGCGCTGTTCGCGACCCTGGACCCGACCACCCGGCGGACCACCACGGCCGACGGCCGTGTCTACACCTTGACCGACACCGTCGGTTTCGTCCGGCACTTGCCGCACGACATCGTCGAGGCCTTCCGCTCGACGCTGGAGGAGGTCGCGGACGCCGACCTGCTGCTGCACGTGGTCGACGGGTCGCACCCTGATCCGCTTTCGCAGATCCACGCGGTCCGTGAGGTCCTGGGCGAGATCAACGCCCTCGACGTCCCCGAGATCATCGTCATCAACAAGGCCGACGCCGCCGACCCGTTGGCGCTGGCCCCGATCCTGGCCCGCGAACCACGCGCCATCGTGGTCTCGGCCAAGACCGGCGAGGGCATCGACAAGCTCCGCGAGTTCCTCGAGGGTGCACTGCCACAGCCGCACATCTCCCTGGACCTCCTGCTGCCCTACGACCGCGGGGACCTGGTCTCCCGCATCCATTCCGAAGGCTCCGTCGAGCAACTCGAACACACCGCCGACGGCACCCGCGTCACGGCCCGAGTCCACCCGGCCCTGGCCGGCGACCTCACGCCGTACGAGGTAGCTTCCGCCTAACAGCACAACAAACAACCCCCGAGGACCAACTCCTCGGGGGTTGTTTTGTTCCTTCCCCCGCGTCAGCTACGCCCACTCCTTCGTCGCGTGCTACGCAAACGCCCCGCCCACCCCACCCCAGCCGCCGGGCGACCGCCCAGCCCCATGCGCGCTACCGCGCGCCCGAGAACGGACCGCGTCCGGCTGAGACCGCCTCGAACGCCAGCAGGTCCCACCACCCGCGACAATGACAATGGGCCAAAAGCCGAATGCTCGCACGAGGCCAGTTACTTGACGGCGGGCAGTCACAGTCAAGTGTCAGCGAAGGGGCTAACGTGCCGCAGATAGCCGGTGCAGGCGCACCACGCGGGGTTGAGCACCGACTCAATGTCAATCATGCGCAGACATTCTCCACGCTTGCCGAACTGCGCGCGGCCAGCACCGCAATAGTCGAAGGCACCGCTGGTGAGCAGGCAACCGGTGAGATTTCGGGGATTCCGACCACCATTACCCGACTGGCGGTAACGAAGGTTGTCTGGGGTGACGTGACGGTGCCGAATATCGAGATCAGGCAACTAGGTGTTGCGGGTCAAAGTGGCAATGCGTCGGCGATTCTCACGCCGGGCACGAAATACCTTGTCTTTGTTACACCCAGTACAGGTGCGGATGATGCAACTGATGACCGCTACCTCGTAGCGGGCGATGCCGGACCCTACGAGCTACTGGGCGACCAGTACGTACTTCGCGGCGGCAACCGTCCGCCGGACGGGCAAACACCCTTCCCGTGACCATGCCGGCAGGGACCGCAGACATCCAGGCGACCTCCTAAGCGCCCCAGCCATCCGCATTCCTCGCGCGCAACGGGCCCCACCGGGCCCGCGGCGGACCTGTGCCACTCATCAACCCGTTCCTGAGCCGTCCGGGCAGGGCGTGCTGAGCGTGAATCAAGCAGGCAACACAGAGTTGGTGAGTGCCGGCGGTCCGCCACCCGCGCATCGAATCATCCATCGGCATCTTGGCGGCGGCCTCACGCTGTGTCATCCTCCGAAATGGGGGTTGGGGATGGCGATCAGGGTGGGCGTCGCCTGGGCGACGCATTTTGACCGGCCGTTGTGGCAGCAGGCGTTGCAGACGTCGGTGCGGCACACCAGGCTGCGCTATGCGTACCGGGCGCCGTCGCTGTTCCTGCAGGGGATGCTCAATGCGGGGGATGACATCCAGTTCGTGCTCTGCGACGAGGACCTGACGAGCACGTCGCTCGATCCCGGCGCCTGCCAGGACGTTGACATCCTGTATGTCGCGTCGCACGGCGGCCTCGGCAGCAACGGGTTCTCCGTTGCCCTGCATGCGCTTGACTGGGATCTCCTGACCAGCAACTTCGGCGGTCGCGGTCCGGCGGTGGTGGTCTTCGACTGCTGCAATCTCGACAACGTCAAACAGCCGGGCTGGACGACGAAATGGGAGAACAGCAGTCTCGGCACCGAGCTGCGGATGGTCCTCGGTTTCCGCTCGGCCGCTTCGGTGTCCAAGCTGGCGTCGATCCGCGGTCGCGCCTTCGCCACCATGTTGCGGCAGCTCCCGGTCAAGGACGCCTGGTTCGGGTCCATGCAAGCCGGCGCGTACTACCAGACCGATGAGCCACTCGCGATCGCGTTCGGTGACGACCCGCAGGACGCCCAGAACACTCTGGATACTCTCGACATCGACAATCTGCCCGGACCACGCACCTCGGCGACACCGACCGTCAAGGCGAAGTACTGATGCGCTGGACGGAACTCAGCCTGAGCGATGCGGCCGGCTGGGTGTACGAGCAGAAGCACTGGGCTGAGGCCGGGCCAACACTCGTGTTCGCGCCGGTGGAGGAGCAGCTCGGTTTTCTGGCCTGGGACCTGCCCGACGCGGAGCACATGCCGTGGTCGGGGACTGTCCGGTTCCGCGACTGGGAGCTGGCCGAGAGCTATCTCGAGCGGACTTCGCCGCCACGATCTCTGGAGGAGGTCGAGCCTTCGTCACCTGTCGTCGAGCGGGAGTGCTTGACGGTGATCGGCGGTACGGCGTCGATCGGGCCCGGCGGTCGAGTCAGCCTGATCACCGGCCACGACGGCGCCTTCGTGGATGTCGGCGTGCGGCCGCTGGCGACCGCCGTACCGGTCGAACGTCGTCGCGATCCGCGCGAGATCGAGGCACTCGCCGCGGACCTGTTGCGGCCGGCGGGCGAGACCGCTTTGCGGGTGGCGATCGGGTACGTCGAACCGTCGGCGTACGAGGAAGCGACGCACGCCCCGGTCTGCGTCGTCTTCGATCTCGTCTTCCTCACGCCAGACGGCGTACCGCTGGAGCGCTCGACGCTGGCGGTTCCGCTCGACGAGCGGTTACCGGTCATCGACTGAACCTTGGGAGGGGTTTGCGATGGACGACTATCTCGGGATCGCGCTGGGAGTGCTGGCCGCGATTCTGTACACGTTCCTGAAGGGCTATATCCAGAAGGACTTCGGGGCGACCGCGGGACTTCCGCCGTGGGTGCCGAAGTACCTGAGGCTGTTCCTCTTCTGCCTGGTCACCGCACTCGTCCTGCTGGCGATCGTGCGGTCGCTGAAGCCGGATCTGGAACTCACCTTCTGGCAGGCGCTGCTGGCCGGCTTCGGCTACGAGGCGACCATCGAGAAGTTGAAGAGCCGGCCCGATCGGACCCAGGTGGCCCAGACAGCAGCAACCCCCGGGCAGTGACCCGGGGGCTGCTTTCAGATCAGGGCGTTACTTCCGCTTGGAGACCTGGACCTTGATGCTCGTGCCGTTGCGCGAGAGCACCTTGATGTTGACGCCGTTGTTCGGCACCTTGACGCCGGCCATCGGCTGCTCGGCGAACCAGAACGGCTTGGAGTCGTTGAAGGTCGAGACTCCGGCCTGGCCGCGGATGTAGCTGGCGTTGCCGTTGATGTGCAGCGAGAAGGAGTCGGCCTTCTCGAGCCCGAACGGAGCGTCGTACCCGCCGACCCGCGGCCGCCAGAGCTGGCCGTCGAGGCGGTTGATCGGGGTCGGGTGGCTGTCGATCGGCAGCACCAGACCAGCACCGGGGTGCTCGTTGGTGTTGTTGTCCTCCTGCGAGGTGTCCCAGTACCAGAGCAGCAGACCGTCCTGGTACGGGAAGTGCTCGACCTTGTCCGGCGCCGTGTTGGCGAAGCCGAAGTTGTACGGGCCGGTCTTCAGGTGCGCGTCGTAGTCGACGTAGTTGATGTGCGACGCGAGGTAGTAGTTGTCGTGCTGACTCGTGTACGACGCTCCGACCGTGCTGAAGCCGTTGAGCGCCCAGCCGTCCGGCGTGGTCTCGGCACCGGAGCTGAGCACCGTGGTGGCGCCCGAGGTCACCTTGATCTCGTCGGCGAAGAAGCCCATCTCGGCAGCTGCCGGGTCCGTGGTGTAGCGGAACTGCAGGCCGATCGTCTTGCCTGCGTAAGCAGAGAGGTCGAAGGTCGCCGGAACCCAGCCGTTGCTCTTGCCGTCGATGCCGTTGCCTTCAGCCGCCTTGGTGATGTTGCCGGCGATCGGCTTGTAGCCGGTGCCGTCGTTCACCTCGACGTAGGCGTAGTCACACGCGACGTTGCCACAGTCCTCGATCGACCAGTTGGCCTGGAAGGTGAGGCTCGCGGCGCCGGCCGGCAGGGTGACCTGACGGTTCATGGTGTGCGTGAACTGGTTGCCCTGGCCACTCCACCACGACTTCGTACCTGCGGCCGGAGCGACCAGTTCGTGCGTCACCGACTTCTTCGGCAGCGTCACGACCAGGCCCTGGGCCTTCTTGGTGTTGTACTCGTGCGGTCCGAGCTCGAGCGTCCGGTTCTGGCCGGCGGCGACGATCTCGTAGTCCAGCCAGCCCAGCTGCAACTTGTCCCAGGCGCCGAAGTCGGCCGCCTGCTCGCCGATCCCGCCGTCGGTGGCCTTGGAGACCCGGCTCTGCGCCATGATCGACCACCAGTTGACGCTGTTCTCGATCGCCGGGCCGGAGGTGTCGTAGTGGTCCGGCAGGCCGAGGTCGTGGCCGAACTCGTGTGCGAAGACGCTGATCCCGCCGTTCTCCGGCTGGATCGTGTAGTCGGAGACCCAGAGGCCGGTGTCGCCGATCTGCGAGCCACCGTTCGGGTTGGTCGCCGGGCCACCGGGGTACTGCACCGACCAGCGGTGCGACCACACGGCGTCCTCGCCCTGCCACGGGTCACCGTCGGCCTGGTCGCCGCCGGCGTGCACGATCTGGAAGTGGTCGATGTAGCCGTCGGGCTCGTTGAAGTTGCCGTCACCGTCGAAGTCGTAGCGGTCCCAGACGTCGAACGACTTCAGGTCGGCCTTGATCTGCGCGGTGGTGCGGCCCTTGGCCTTCTGGTCGGCCACCCACTGATTGACCGAGTCCGAGATCAGCGCCCAGACGTTGTTGCAGTTGTTCGCGGCGCACGGCTTGCCGTTGGAGCGGCCGTAGCGGGCCTCGTTGTACTTGACCTTCACCCAGTCGGTGACGGTGCCGTCGACGGTGTACCGGCCGGACGACTGCTTCTCGTAGTACTTCTTGACCGAGTTGCCCTTGCCGAAGTACAGGTCCTGGAAGTACTTCTGGCTGTAGTCGGACTGCCAGACGGTGCTGTTGTCCACCGCGCGGTCCGGCTCCGGGATAGCGTTGTGCAGCGGCCCGTCCCAGGTCACCGGGCCGGGGAAGTTCGGCGAGGTGTCCACGTCGGGGTAGCTCGGGTGCCGCTCGTTGCCGAACTCGGCGAGTACGACGAAGATCTTGTCGCTCTTCTCGCGGCTCAGCTCGACGTACTGGTCGACCTTGCCGGACTTGTTCTTGATCCCCTTCGCGGCGGCGGCCTTGGTGCCCAGCTTCACGACCTGGCTGCCGTTCCGCAGCTCCGGCTTCGCCGTGCCGTTCAGCACCTTGGTGAGTGCCTCCTGGCGCAGATCGCGACGCTTCTCCTCGAGCGGGTTCGGCATCTCGTCCGGTGCGGGTGCGGTCTCACTGGCGATCGGTCCCGAACTCTGGGTGGACGGCGTGACGGCGTTACCGGCCGCGGCCCATCCGATCCCGGCCGTTGCCGCCAAGGCCAGGCTGAACAGCCCAGCGGGTAGCTTGCGCACGATTCCCCTCCATGCATTGTGGACTCCGCCGCGCATGGTGACGCGGCGTGTTCGTAGCTCCCCCGAGCGTGTTCTGCGCGAGAGTACGGGGCAACCAGGGGACTCCGGAAGCAGATGGCGGAAAATACGGGAAAGGCGCGGGGAAACCTGCACCATGAGTGGTATTACTCAACCGGCCGAGTACGACGCCTCGGTCGCAGCGGGCCGGAGTGTTGACAGACTGTGGCGGTGGAGCGCGATCCGGTAGACCTTTTGCAGCCGCTGTGGCGTGCGCTGGTCGTGTTCCGGGTGATCACCTTCGGATTCGCCTGTCTCGGCGTCTGGACCCGGTGGGAGGGCATCGCCCGGCCGTCCGGCGCCGTACTGCAGCTGGTCATCATGGCGATCTGGACGCTCATCTCCTCGTTCGGCTACAGCAGGCGCTGGGGACGACGGAACACCCGGCTCGCCTTCGCGGACCTGGTCGTCACAGCGGGCTGTATGTACGCCACGCTGTTCGCGCAGCCGCTGATCGACATCAGGGGCGGTGCGTCGGTGCTGACCTCGGTGTGGGCGGCCGGACCGGTGCTGGCACTCGCGATCTCGCGTGGTCGCGATGGTGGCCTGCTGGGCGCCGCCACCATCAGTCTGGCGTTGCTGTCGCTACGGGGTGTCGACAACGCGGCAAAGGTGCTCAGCAACGTGCAGCTGCTGCTGGTCGCCGGACTGGTCGTCGGGTACGCCGCCTCCACCATGAGGCGCGCAGGCGACCGGCTACGGGAGGCCATCGCCACGGAGAGCGCGACCGCTGAGCGGCTGCGGCTCAGCCGGTCTATTCACGACGGTGTCCTGCAGGTGCTGGCTCAGGTGCAGCGCCGCGGTCACGCCATCGGTGGCGAGGCCGTCGAGCTGGCTCGGATGGCCGCCGAACAAGAGGTTGCCCTGCGCACCTTGATGGCCGCCCGCCCGGTGACGGCAGACGGCGACCAGACCGACGTGTGCAGCCAGTTGTTGCCGTTGGCCACCACCAGGATCGACGTGGTGGTGCCGGCCGGACCTGTGCTGCTGCCGGCCGCCGCAGCCGGCGAATTGGTCGCCGCGGTCAAGGAGGCGCTCAGCAACGTGGACAAGCACGCCGGCGACGACGCCCGCACCTGGGTGGTGGTCGAGGACCTCGACGACGCCGTACTGGTGTCGATCCGCGACGATGGGATCGGTACGACGCCGGCCCAGCTGGAACAGGCCCGGGTCGACGGCCACCTCGGAGTGAGCCAGTCCATCCGTGGCCGCATCACTGATCTTGGCGGCACCGCCACCGTCCGTACCGCACCAGGCGAGGGAACCGAGTGGGAGCTGAAGGTAGACCGATGACTCTGCATATGCCACGCCTCCGGCGCGGCGGCTCATGGGGCTATAACTCCATCTCTTCCCTCGTCGCTCCAGTCGCTTCGCTCCCTGCGCTCCTCAGTCCAGATCTGGAGGCCCCATGACCAGAGTGATGATCGTCGACGACCACCCGATGTGGCGCGAAGGCGTGGCGCGTGACCTCGGCAGTCGCGGGTACGACGTCTGTGCGACCGCGCAGGATGTTGCGAGTGCGGTGAAGATCGCGCTGGCGACTCGGCCGGATGTCGTGGTGATGGACCTGCAGCTGGGCGACGGTTCCGGGGTCGATGCGACGCGAGAGATCACCGCGGCGCTCCCCGACACCCGGGTGCTCGTCTTGTCGGCCAGCGCGGAACAGGACGACGTACTGGCCGCGGTGAAGAACGGTGCGTCGGGCTATCTGGTGAAGTCGGCATCACTGGACGAGTTCGACGACGCAGTACGGCGTACTGCTGAGGGGGACGCGGTTTTCAGCGCCGGACTGGCCGGACTGTTGCTGGGGGAGTACCGGCGGTTGGGGGCTGGTCCCGAAGTGCCGCAGCTGACTGAGCGGGAGACCGAAGTACTCCGGCTGGTCGCCCGCGGGCTGACTGCCCGCCAGATTGCGACCCGTCTGGTGCTCTCGCATCGCACAGTGGAGAACCACGTGCAGAACACGCTGCGGAAGCTGCAGTTGCACAACCGCGCCGAGCTGGTCCGCTACGCGATCGAACACGGGATCGACGCCCCCGAGTAGTCCCGGGGGCGTCGTCCGTTGGGCTACAGGCCGTTCGTGAAGAGCAGGCGGTTGACCGTTCCGCCGGTTGCGCCACCGGTGACCTTGTTCGGGGTCGCGTTGGTCTCGATGTAGGACTTCACCGCGGCCGGGGTGGCCGACGGGCTGGTCTGCAGGTAGAGCGCCGCGACACCCGCGACGTGCGGCGTCGCCATCGAGGTCCCGCTCATCGAGCCGCTACCACCGGTGCGCAGCGTGGAGACGATCGCCGAACCCGGCGCGTAGACGTCGACACACGCACCGGTGCTCGAGTACGACGCCCGCGCGTCGTTCCGCTCCGACGCCGCCACGACCAGTGCGGTCTCGATCTTGCGAGGCAGGCGCTCACAGGAGTTCCCGCCGGTGTTGCCTGCCGAGGCGGCCAGGAAGACACCGGAGTTGATCATGGCGCGCAGCGAGTTCTCCAGCGTGGTGTTCGCGCTGAAGTTCCACGAGGCGTTGGCCACGGCGGGCTTGACCGCGTTCCGGGTCACCCAGTCCACGGCCGCGATCGCGGAGGACGCCGTACCGGCGCCGCCACAGTCCAGCCACTTCACGCCGTGCAGCCGGGCGGTCTTCGCCACCCCGTAGGTGTTGGATCCGATCGTGCCGGCGACGTGGGTGCCGTGGCCCTGGCAGTCGGTGTTGTTGGAGTCGATGCCGTTGAAGTCGAAGCTGGCGCGACCGCCGAAGTCCGCGTGCCCGGGGGTGATCCCGGTGTCGATGATGTAGGCGTGCACGCCCTGGCCGGTCCGGGTGTAGGTGTAGGAGTTCGACAGCGGCAGGTTGCGCTGGTCGATCCGGTCGATACCCCACGAGGGCGGGTTGGTCTGGGTGGCGTCGAGGGCGTTCTCGATCCGCACGTCCTGCGAGATCGCGACGACGTCGGGGTTCTTCTGCAGTGCGCCCAGCTGGGCGGCGGTGAGCTTCGCGCTGAAGCCGTTGACGGCGGTGCTGAACTGGCGCTGCGGCGTGATGCCCAGGCCGCTCTTCAGCTTCATGCCCTTCTTCAGCTCGACGATGTAGGTGTCCTTGATGGCCGAGACACCGGGCTCGGCCTTGGCCTGCTGGACGATGATCCGGTCCGGGCCGGAGGCGGCGCCGGAGGTGGCGGCGGTGGCGAGGGCGAGGGCCGGGGCCAGGCCCACGGCGAGAATCAGTGAGACGGTACGACGCACGGTTCCTCCTCAGGGAACTCATCACCCACCGGGGCGGAGGGGTGATCACCGTCGGTCCGCAGTCGACTACGGACCGGGGTGGAGCAGAAGTTAGGCCGTACTCACCTGACAGGTCAATCAATTGAGGGGTGCGCTGATGCCATGGCACAGCGCTGCCGCGCTGGGACGTTTGCTTCAACTCCGTACACTGTGCGCCACGCCAACCATGGCTGCTCTCTGTCACGACACCCGTACTGCGGGTGCCCATCTCCGGAGGCTGTAGTGAACCGGTCGTCCATCGTTCGCGCGTTGCTCGCGTTCGTCGTGCTGGCTCTGTCGACGTTCGTCGTCCTGACCGCGAAGCCCGAGCTCGGCCTCGATCTGCGCGGCGGTACGCAGATCGTGCTGGAGGCCAAGGACACGCCGGAGATGAAGGTCACCAAGGACGTCACCGACAACGTGACCCAGGTGCTGCACCGGCGCGTGGACGCCCTCGGCCTGGCCGAGCCGAACGTCACCCGCCAGGGCGAGAACCGGATCATCGTCGAGCTGCCCGGTGTCCAGGACCCGCGCGAAGCCGCGAAGGTGGTCGGCAAGACCGCCCAGCTGACCTTCCACGAGGTGCTGAACCAGGTCGCCGAGAAGCCGGCCAAGCCCGCCAAGGGTGAGATCTGGCTGCCCTCGGACACCGGATCCGGGGTGCTGCAGCTCGCGAAGCCGGCGATGACCGGTCAGCTCGTGAGCGGCGCCGACGGGATGATCGACCCGCAGCAGCCGGGCCAGGGCTGGTTCGTCCAGATGAAGTTCAAGGGCGACGGCGGCAAGATCTGGGCCAACATCACCGGCAAGGCCGCCTGCGAGCCGGTGAACACGCCCAAGCGGATGATCGCGATCGTCCTCGACAACGAGGTGATCAGCGCCCCGCAGGTCGACCCGGACGGCGGCAACCAGCTCTGCGGCACGGGCATCCCCGGTGGCACCAGCACGATCAGCGGCCGCTTCACCGAGGCCGAGGCCAAGGACCTGGCGGCGCTGATCGAGGGCGGCTCGCTGCCGGTGCCGGTCGAGATCATCGACCAGCGTTCGGTCGGCCCTTCGCTGGGCAAGGACGCCATCCAGGCAAGCGCCGAGGCCGCGATCATCGGGCTCGGTCTGACCGCGATCTTCATCATCTTCGTGTACCGGCTGGTCGGCCTGATGGCCGTGCTCGGCCTGATCGGGTACGCCGGTATGTCGTACGCCGCGCTGACCGTGCTCGGGGCCACGTTGACGCTGCCCGGTCTGGCCGGTTTCGTGCTCGCCATCGGGATGGCGGTCGATGCGAACGTCCTGGTCTTCGAGAGAGCCCGGGAAGACCACATCGCCGGGCGGACCGACGGCCTGCGCCGTTCGCTGCGCAGCGGTTTCCAGAACGCGTTGTCCGCCATCGCGGACTCCAACATCACCACCCTGCTCGCGGCCGGTCTGCTGTTCTTCCTGGCGGCCGGACCGGTGCGCGGCTTCGGCGTCACGCTGAGCATCGGTGTGCTCGCATCGCTGCTGTCCGCGCTGGTGGTCACCCGAGTGCTGGCCGAGTTCTTCGTGTCGCGGAAGTTCGTGCTGCGGCGCCCCGGCCTGAGTGGAATCGACGGCCACGGGCGCGTGCGGACCTGGCTGGAGGCACGGCGGCCGGCCCTGATGAATCACAGCCGCCGGTGGTTGCTGATCAGCGTGATCGTGATCGCCGTCGGGGTTGCGGGCGTCGTCATACGAGGTCTCAATCTCGGCATCGAGTTCACCGGCGGGCGGTTGCTGGAGGTCAGCACGGCCCAGCCGATCACGCCGGATCAGGCGCGGGCCGCGGTGGGCGAGGCCGGCTATCCGACAGCGATCGTGCAGGCGACCGACAACGAGAACATCACCGTGCGAACCGGGACGATCTCGGACGACGAGGCGGAGAAGGTCCGCGAGTCGATCGCGCAGATCGGCGGTGGCACTGCCGAGCTGGTGCGCAACGAGAGCATCGGTCCGTCGCTCGGTGAAGAGCTGCGCAACAAGGGTCTGATCGCGCTCGGGATCGCCTTGCTTGCACAGCTGGCCTATCTGGCCGCTCGCTTCCGGTGGACCTTCGGTGCGGGTGCGGTACTCGCCCTGATCCAGAACGTGGCGGTCGTGGTCGGCGTCTTCGCCTGGACCGGCAAACCGGTCGACGGCATCTTCCTGGCCGCGATCCTGACCATCATCGGCTACACGGTGAACGACTCGGTCGTCGTGTTCGACCGGATCCGCGAGACCCGCAGTGCCCGGGCCACCGAGAACCTCGGCCCGGTCATCGACACGGCGATCGTCAACGTGCTGCCGCGAACGGTCAACACCGGTATCTCGACGCTGTTCATCCTGTCCGCGCTGCTGGTCCTCGGCGGCGACTCACTGGGTGACTTCTCGCTGGCGCTGCTGCTCGGCATCCTGGTCGGCACCTACTCGTCGAACCTGACCGCCGCGCCGCTGCTCCTCGAGCTCGAACGCCGCTACCCGGCCCCGCCGCCGCGCCCGAAGCGCGCCCAGGTCGACCGGGACGCCGCTCCGGACCGTGGAGCCGTGGTCTGACGCAGCCTAGGTAGACAGTGTCTACAGCGGTCGTGTAGACATTGTCTACATGACCGCCCTCGCGCTGCTGACCGCCTCCGCGTGCTGCCATGCCACGTGGAACCTGCTGATGAAGACCGTCAGCACCAAGGGATCCGCCTTCATCTGGCTCTGCGGCCTGCTCACCCTCCCGGTCTCCGTCGTCCTGCTCGTGCGTTCCGACGATCTCGCCGTGACGTGGTGGCCGGCCTTGATCAGCATGGCCCTGCACACCCTGTACGCCGTCACCCTGCAGAAGGCGTACGGCGCCGCTGACTTCGCCACCGTCTATCCGATCAGCCGAGGCTCTGCACCCGTCCTGGTCGCGCTAGCTACGGTCTCCGGCTGGCGGGTGTACGCCGGAGCTCTGATCGTTCTACCTGGCGTTCTCGTCATGGACCGTCTGCATCGTGGCCGGACGCTGGCCCGCGGTATCGCGCTCGGTCTATTGGTCGCAGCCTGCACGGCGGCGTACACGCTCTGGGATGCCTACGCGATCGGTACCTTGCACGCGGACCTGCTTGCCTACCTGGCCGTCAGCAATCTCGCCCAGGTCGTGGTCCTCTCGGTGCTTTCTCGCGACCGCCGAGCAGCCCTGGGGGAGTGGCGTCGAGCGATCCCGGTCGCCATCCTCGTCCCGGCCAGCTACGGCCTGTCGCTCCTCGCCCTCTCCTACGCCTCCGTCAGCGCGGTCGCGGTCGGCCGCACAATGAACGTCGTCATCGGCGCGCTCCTCGGCTTCCTCGTCCTCCACGAACGCGCCACCCGCACCCGGCTGGCCGGACTCGCGGCGGTCGTCGCAGGCGTCGTACTCGTCAGCATCTGAGGGTTATCCACAGGCGCCGATCGCCAGGCGGAATCTGTCGGCGCGGCGGGCTAGGGTGTGGCGGTGGGTGTAGACGTACGCGAATTGCTCGAAGCCGCTGTCTCCGGGATCGCTGGGCAGACCAGACCTGGACAGGTGGAGATGGCCGAGGCCGTCAACACCTCCATGCATGACGGCTCGCACCTACTTGTCCAAGCCGGCACCGGCACCGGGAAGTCGCTCGGCTACCTCGTTCCCGCGCTGCTGCACGCGATCGAGGACCGCCGGGTGGTCGTCTCGACCGCGACTCTCGCACTGCAGTCGCAGCTCGTGGACCGCGATGTCCCGGCGCTGCTCGACGCGACCGAGAAGCTCCTGCCGCGCAGGCCGTCGTACGCGATCCAGAAGGGCCGCAACAACTACGCCTGCCTGCACCGGATCCGCGAGGGTGCGCCGGACGAGGACGGCATGCTGATCGACGTCCCGCCGCCGGGGCAGATCGGGCAGCAGGTGCTGGAGCTGCGGGACTGGGCCGAGCAGCAGTTGCTCGACGGCGAGGCCGGCGACCGTGACCATGCGCCCTCGCATCAGTACCAGGCCTGGCAGCAGGTGGCGATCGCGGCGCGGGAATGCCTCGGCGCGCAGAAATGCCCGTATGGCGATGAGTGTTTCGCGGAGAAGGCGAAGGAGCAGGCCCGCAAGGCGGACATCGTGATCACGAATCACGCGCTGCTGTCCATCGACGCCTTCGAGAACCGCACTGTCCTGCCCGAGCACGACGTGATCATCGTAGATGAGGCCCATGAGCTTCCGGCGCGTGTCACCGGTGCCGCCGGCGACGAGCTCTCGCCGCAGATGGTCGAGCGAGCCGCCAAGCGGTCGCGACGATTCGTGGACGACGACAAGGCCGACGATCTGATCGACGCCTCGGACGCATTGCGCGCAGCGCTCGATGGCACTCGCGAAGGCCGGATCGAGCCGTCGAACACGCCCGTCCTGGAGGCGGCCGGGCTGGTTCGCGACGCCGCTCGCTCGATGTACTCGGACCTGAACAAGAAGTCCGACGACAAGGACGACGACCCCGACGGCGCGAAGCGGCAGGCCAAGGGCGCGGTGAAGGAGATCTTCGACGTCGCCGAGCGGGTCGCCGCGCTGAACGATCTGGACGTCGTCTGGATGGCCGACCGTGAGCGCTTCGGCCGCGAGCTGCGGATCGCGCCGCTCACCGTTGCCGGTCTGCTCCGCGAGCTCGTCCTGAAGGACCGCACCGCGGTGCTCACCTCGGCCACCCTCTCGCTCGGTGGTGACTTCGACTCGATCGCGCGTCAGGTCGGCCTGCGGCCGGCCGACAAGCTCACGGACGACGACGAGATGCCCGAGCTCGACGACAGCAACGAGACCGGTCCACTGCCCTGGCGCGGCCTCGACGTCGGTTCCCCGTTCGAGTACGAGAAGCAGGGGATTCTGTACGTCGCCAAACACCTGCCGCCGCCGCATCGCGACGGACTCGGGCAGAAGCAGTTCGACGAGATCATCGACCTGATCACCGCAGCCGGTGGTCGCACACTCGGCCTGTTCTCATCGCGCCGGGCGGCTGAGGCCGCGACCGCCGCCGTCCGCGAGGCGACCGACCTGACCATCCTCTGCCAGGGCGATGCGCAATTGGGTGAGCTGGCCAAGGAGTTCGTCGACAACCCCGAGACATCTCTGTTCGGGACGCTGTCGCTGTGGCAAGGCATCGACGTACCGGGCTCGACCTGCAACCTGGTCATCATCGACCGCGTCCCGTTCCCGCGTCCCGACGAGCCGCTGATGGCGGCCCGGCAGCGCGCGGTGGACGAGGCCGGGGGCAACGGTTTCATGGCCGTCGCCGCCACCCACGCAGCGCTGTTGCTTGCCCAGGGCACCGGTCGGCTGATCCGCCGCAGCACCGACCGCGGCGTGGTCGCGATCCTCGACCCCAGGATCGTCACCCAGCGGTACGGCGGCTTCCTGCGCGCCTCCTTGCCTCCGATGTGGCCGACGGCGGATCGTGAGAAGGTGCTTGGCGCCTTGAAGAGACTCCAGACGGTATGAGCCCGTCGGGCGGTCCGCCGGTGCTGCCGATGATGGCGGCGCTGGGGGAGATGCCGTCCGGACCCGACTGGTCGTACGAGCTCAAGTGGGACGGCATTCGCGTCGTCGTCGAGGTCGACGACGGTGTCTGCCGGTTGTGGTCGCGCAACAGCCGAGACGTGTCCGGCGGGTACCCCGAGCTAATCGGTCTGGCCGAATCGCCCGGTCTGCGACTGCCCGCCGTACTGGATGGGGAGATCGTCACGCTGGACGAGCACGGTGCGCCGTCGTTCGGTCTGCTGCAACGGCGGATGCATGTGCGAGATCCCCGGCATCTGCGTCATCTGATCACCGAGGTACCGGTCTCGGTGCGGTTGTTCGACGTGCTTAGGTTCGACGGCAAGTGGTTGCTTGAGGCAACG
Source organism: Kribbella sp. NPDC056951 (assembly GCF_042674205.1). Classification (NCBI taxonomy): domain Bacteria; kingdom Bacillati; phylum Actinomycetota; class Actinomycetes; order Propionibacteriales; family Kribbellaceae; genus Kribbella; species Kribbella sp. NPDC056951. Next base: position 22,347 of record NZ_JBHUQZ010000006.1, on the reverse strand, counting down.
TACGACGATCGGCGCGGACTGCTCGAGTCACTCGACCTCGGGGACCCGTTCTACGAGACGCCCGCCGCGTTGGCCGACGGCGACGAAGCACTCGGTATCGCAGTCTCGACAGGGCTCGAAGGAGTGGTGGCGAAACGCCGTCGTTCCCGTTACCTGCCTGGCCGGCGGAGCTCCGACTGGATCAAGGTGAAGCCGGTGCAGACCCGCGATGTCATCCTCTGCGGCTGGCATCCGGGGGAGGGGAATCGCGACGGCAAGATCGGTTCCTTCTACATCGGCGCGTACGCCGAACCTGGCGGCGAACTACTCCTGATCGGCAAAGTCGGTTCGGGCCTCGACTTCGCGACGCTCGACCTGCTCGGCACGGAGCTTGCCGGCCTGGAGATCGACAGACCGGCCTTCAACCCGGCGACCATTCCCGGGCCCGACCAGCGCCGAGCGCACTGGCTGGACCCGGTGCTGGTCGCCGAGATCACCTTCTCCGGCTGGGCGGCCGACGGACGCCTCCGGCATCCGGTCTGGCGCGGCCTACGCCTCGACATCGACCCCAGCAGCGTCCTAGTCGTCGACTGACTGGGCCAACGCGTCGAGCCGCTTCATCCAGCTGTAGTCGGTGGTCGAGATGGTGTCATCACCAGGCTGTTTGCCATCCCGGTCGATCGCGTAGGCGAACACGCCACCCTTCTCACCGCCGGTCGGCTGCCACTTCGCGTACGACGCGGCCCGGCTGGTCTCGAAGGGGTCGAGCGTGTCGCCCCAGTGCGCACCGCGCTCCTCGTAGAACGAGACGCCGGGCAGGAACTGACACGACGAGATCCGGCTCGAGAACGTCTGCCAGGTGGACTGCAGCGTCGATGCGCCACGGCCGTAGGCCTGCAGCATCACGTAGTTGTAGAGCGACGACGTCCGGGTGAAGACCGGGTGGCTGCCGGTCAGGTTGGTGTCGTAGATGAAGAGTTTCCCGGAGGCCGACTTCGGGCCGATCCGCTTGCCGAGTGCGCTGATGATGCCGGCCGCGCGAGTCAACGCCGTACCGCTCGGGGTGCTCTCGACGTCGATGTCGATTCCGTCGACACCCCAGTTGACGATGTACTCGTCGTACAGCTGCTGGGCGTAGGCGTCGTACGCGGCGGTGTTGTCGGCGACTGGAGCCTTGGCGAAGTCGTCGATCCACAAGGTGAAGACGGCCTTCGTGCCCTGCGCGTGCAGGGCGGGCAGATAGGTGTCGCGCAACGCCACCCAGAAGTCCGGATCCTCGGCAGGTTTGGTCGCGAAGACCGAGACGATGTCGATCTCCGGTGGGACCTCGCTCAACCGCTGCACGTTCGGCGCGCGGTCCTCGGGTTTCGTGGTCGCGACATCGCGCCATTGCCGGTAGTAGCCGTAGGTGATGGGCGTGCCGCAGTTCTGCGCGCCGGTGGCGGCAGTGATGGCACCGGCGGGGGTGATCGACGTCGTCATCGCTACAGCACCGACGGCGACAGCGACGCAGGCTTTCGTGATGGCTGCTCTCATGGGCAGCCAAGATGTCGAACTATACCGGTTTAGTCAACGGGTGAGGGAATCGCCGAGGCGTGAGAAAACTGCCCGGTATACGGACGGATTCGCCGGGCATTGCGACGCCGGCTGTTCAGGTGTTGCAGCTCGGGGTCGCGAAATAGTTGCGCTCGGCATCGATCGCCGGGCGGAAGCCGTGCTGGGTCAGTCGTTCGCTTCCCGGGAAGCGGCCGGTATCGCCAGCGCCGCCTCGATCTTGTCGGCCAGCTTCTCCGGCGTATTGGTCGGCGCGTAGCGCGCGATCACCCCGCCGTCGCGGCCGATCAGGAACTTGGTGAAGTTCCACTTGACCCGGCCGCCGAGCAGGCCGCCCTGCTCGCGTTTCAGCCAGTTGTACAAGGGAATCGTCCGCGATCCGTTCACGTCGATCTTGGCGAACATCGGGAACGTCACGTGGTAGATCGTCGAACAGAAGTTCGCGATCTCGTTCTCGTCACCGGGCTCCTGGTGGTTGAACTGGTCGCAGGGAAAACCCAGCACCGAGAAGCCCTGCCGACGGTAGGTCTTGTAGAGCTTCTGCAATCCCGCGTACTGCGGGGTCTGGGAGCACTGCGACGCCGTGTTCACCACCAGGAGCACCTGGTCGCGGAAATCGGCAAGAGACTGTTCATTGCCTTCGATCCGGCGCGCGCTGAAGTCGTAGACAGTCGTCATGAGAACAATGCTGACACGACCCGCCCGACTTCGCTTGCCGTCTGAGATGTCAGACTCGCCGCAGAACTGTTACGACCTTTCCGAGGATCACCGCGTCCTTGCCGTCGATCGGTTCGAACGCCGGGTTGTGCGGCAGCAGCCAGATCTCGGACTTGGTCTTCTTGAACGTCTTCACGGTCGCCTCGCCGTCGATCATGGCAGCGACGATGTCACCGTTCTCCGCGGTCTGCTCCTGCCGGACGACCACCCAGTCGCCGTCGCAGATGGCGATGTCGATCATCGACTCACCCTTGACCTTCAGCATGAACAGCGTGCCCTCGCCGACCATTGCCTTGGGCAACGGGAACACCTCTTCGACCTGCTGGTCGGCGAGGATCGGGTTACCGGCGGCGATCTGCCCGACCACGGGCACGTAGACCGCGTCCGGATGCGCGTCGCCGGCCCCGGTCTCGTCGTACGCCGTCTGGCGCACCGAGCCGAGCGCACTGCGCCGGGCCGCGGCGTCGACCTCGCCGGGGTAGCGGACCTCGATGGCGCGCGGCCGGTTCGGGTCGCGGCGCAGCAGGCCCTTCTGCTCGAGCACCCGTAGCTGGTGCGACACCGACGACGAACTGGTCAGCCCGACCCGCTCGCCGATCTCCCGCATCGAGGGCGGGTACCCGCGGCTGTCCACCGAATCCTTGATCACGTCCAGCACCCGGCGCTGCCGCGGCGTCAGCCCGGTCGCGTCGGCCGGCCCGTCGGGCAGCTCGCTCACGGTCCGGTCCGCGGTGTCCGCGGCGCGGTCCTCGTTCTTGCTGGAACCGCTCGGCGTCCTGGGCATCGGTGATCCGCTCCTCTGGTCCTGGTCAGGTTCGACTGAGACGACCGTAGACCGAATTCTGAGATTCTTCAAACATCTGTTCGAAGGCGTGTCGGTTCGCACGTTTGTTCGTGTGTCGGGTTATAGGGCGGGAATTCTGCTGGCGTGTCGCTGTTGGAAGTAGTTGCGTCGACCGGGTGGATGGGTTAATCATTCGTACAGACGTTCGATCGAACAGGTGTTCGGCTGGCCGCATCCGCAGAAACTGTCGGAGGCGGCCGGTAGACAAGGAAGCACAGCGAACAACGTGGTCTGGAGGATCTGATGAGCACAGCGGAACTCGCAGCGGATGCGCTGGCCGGCCGGCTTGCGCCCGAGGTTGCGCCCGCTCCCCAGGGGGTTCCGCGACGCCGCCGGATCCTCGGCAGCGCCACCGAGCCACTCCCGGTCCGTGCCTGCAGCGGCGAGGTCCTCGGCCGCCAGGTGGTCGTCAGGCATCAGGAGCGGCGGCCCCGCGAGCTCGAGGCCCCCTCCCTGCGGCTGACCCGGCGCGGCCGGATGCTGGTCTCGTTCGTGTCGGTGCTGGTCTTCGGTTCCGCCATCGCGGTGCTCGGCCTGCGGATCGCCGGCGTCCTCGACTCAGGCCCCGACTTCAGCAGCACGGTCCCGGTCCAGGTCGCGCCCGGTCAAAGCCTCTGGTCGATCGCCCAGGAGACGAATCCCGATCAGGACCCGACGCTCGTCATCGAGAAGATCGCCGAGCTGAATCAACTCTCCGGCCCGGCCGACCTCACTCCTGGCCAGACGCTGCAGATCCCGATCGCCCGCTGAGCCATTCATCCTTGAGCAGGGCATAGACAAACTCGTTGCCCCACTCACCTTTGAACCACAAGGCCTGCAGATGATGTGCCTCTCGGCGCATCCCGAGCCGCTCGAGTAGCTGCGCCGACGCAGTATTGCGATCATCCAGTACGGCGACGATCCGATGCAGCCCGAGATCCTCGAACCCGAGCCGCAGCATCTCCCGCGCCGCCTCCGACGCATACCCCTTGCCGTGATACCCGGCATGCAGGGCATAACCGATTTCCCCCTGCCGATCCGCCTCGCTCGCCCACTTCAGCAGCACCTCGCCGATCACAGTCCCGGTCTCCCGCAGTTCGATCGCGAGCACCAGCCACTGACCTTCCTCGGTCAGCCGGTCCTGCGTGAGCTTCTTCTCCAGCGCCTCCCGCGTCAGCTCCCGATCCCGCACCGGCCACGGCACATACCGCACGATGTCCGGATTCGAGTGGAACGCCAGCAGATCGTCGAGATCGTCCCGCCGATGCGCACGCAGGTCCAGCCGCTCGGTCCGCAGTGGATAAGCCGGATGCAATCCAGTCACGACGCCGCCCTCACGAGTAGTCTGTCTAACACCGTTAGACACTAGTGCCGTCACCACAGATCCCACAACGAGGTTTCCCCGTGCCCGAAGACCCGCCTCCCGGCCCCGAGCGCCCGGCTCGCATTCCGGACCACACGGCGCCATCCGCGACAACGCGCGCCCCCTCCTCTCACACGGCAGTCGGGATCACGGTCGCGGCCATCGCCGACGCTGCCCTCGCCGTCATTCGGGCGGTCGGCGTCGACGGGCTGACCATGCGTGGGGTGGCTGAGCGACTAGGCGTGCGAGCCCCCACCCTCTACCACCACGTGCGGAACAAGGCCGAGCTCCTCGACCTGGTCGCGCGCAACGCCTTTGACGAGTTCGCGTCCGACGAAACGGCGTACGAAGATCTCCGAACCATCGACGAATGGATCGCCCTCACCAGAAGCGGTTCGCTCGAATTCCGTGCGTTCTACGCCGACCATCCCGGCCTGGCCGCGCTCATGCAGGCAAAAGCAACCCCGGATCGAGATCAAGGCGCCGGCTCCCGAGCCCTCCTGGTCCGCGTACAAATCGAGTCGCTAGTACGCCTCGGCGTCCCCGGACCCCAAGCCCGCCACTTCTTCGAGGTAACCGCCCGCTGGGGCCTGGCGGCCGTGGTAGCCGAATCGACAATCACCGAAGACCTGTTCAGCGATGGCCTGGACATCTTCCTCGCCGGCCTCAGATCCCGCCTACTCGAGCTGACTACCTAACCGCGCCCAGCCACAACTCGGCGTACCGCGAACCATCCACAGCCGTCGCGACATCCACCACAGTCGGCGAAACGCCGTACGGATCGCTGGTCAGATCGCTCGACCCCCGACTGTCGACAATCGTCCGCCCGCGCGACCAACTCCCCGCCAACTCCACCCGCACGGGCAGCCGCCGCGTAGTGAGCCCGTCCGGATCGATCACCGCGCACACCGCGCCGCCATCACCGATGCTCGCGCCCGCAGCGCCGTACAACTCGCTGCGCCTCTCGATCAGCTTCCGCGCCAAATCAGCCGATGCAGACCCGCCCAGCTCCGACGCCTGCTCAAGCGTCACAACCACGTCGTAGAAAACATCCAGCCCATACATCGTCACCGGTACGCCGAGCTCACCCGCGGCAGCGAGCACGATCGCAGCAGCCTCCGGATCAGTCCAGATGTTGAACTCGGCCGAAGCGGTCGCGTTACCAATCCCAGCTGCACCACCCATGAACACGATCTCGCGCAGCCCAGCCGCAGACTCGGGATACGTGCGGAGCAGCAAGGCAATATTCGTCATCGGTGCCAGCGGAATCAGCGTCACCGGATCGTCTTTGGCAGCCGCATCCAGCAGAACCGAACGCAGCAGCTCAATCGCCGGCGTAGGACTCGGCGAGCGGGTAGACCGCGGCCAGTCCAGATCACCCAGCCCGTCAACACCATGGACATGCGGAGCAGCCCGCATCGGCTGCAGCAACGGCAGCGCCGCACCACGAGCGACCGGTACGTCGGTCCGTCCGGCCGCCTCCAGCACGGTCAGCGTGTTGATCACGACGTCGTCCAGCCCGACATTCCCGCCGACGCACGTGACGGCCTGCAGGTCGAGTCCTGGATGGCGGGCGGCGAGCAACAGCGCGCAAGCATCGTCGAGCCCGGTGTCGACGTCCAGGATCACCGGTTTCATGCCCCCATCCTGACCTATCGGCCAAGTCGCGCAGACGCCGGGGGAGGGCCGCAGTGTCCTCCCGCCGAGGGCCCTTTTGGTGGCGCCACGCGGGACTACACGGGGCCGCACGAGTGTTGAAACCAAGGAGGGGTCAGACCGATTCAGAAGCGACGCGCGCGAGATCCGGCCGTTCTTGCAAACTGTCGGAGCAGCGATCTAGGATCCCTAGATGTAGTGGTTACACGGGTGTAATTTTCCACAGGTAGTGGTTGGTTACTCACAGGCCATACACAGGTTGTCCCCAGATCCATCCACAGACGCAGTCCACAGCCCGCCCGAGCGGCGGCCTACGGGAGGAGTGATCAGCCGTGCACTGTCCGTATTGCCGGCACACCGATTCCCGTGTGGTCGACAGCAGGGTGGCCGAGGACGGCGGAGCGATCCGTCGCCGCCGCCAGTGCCCGGTCTGCGAGAAGCGGTTCACCACCGTCGAGCAGATGCAGCTGACCGTCGTGAAGCGCTCCGGCGCCACCGAGCCGTTCAGCCGGGAGAAGGTCGTCAACGGCGTGAGCAAGGCCTGCAAGGGCCGGCCCGTCGGCGTGGATGCGCTGTCCCGGTTGGGGCAGAAGGTCGAGGACGCGCTGAAGGCGAGCGGTTCGCCGGAGGTTCCCGCGCACGAGGTGGGTCTTGCCATCCTCGGGCCGCTGCGGGAGCTGGACGAGGTCGCTTACCTGCGGTTCGCCAGTGTGTACCGGCAGTTCGAGTCGGCGGACGATTTCGAGACCGAGATCGCCCTGCTGCGCGCGGAGAAGGAGCCCGAGGGCACCGAGCCGCCGCCGCTGAGGCCGACCCAGCAGACATAAATCGGGGATTCGCAGTAGCAGTAACACAACGTGCGGTACGGCGTTGGCAGTACCAACGGGGCGGTCCCGGGCAGACCGCGGCAGGGCGATCAACATTGCGAGGAGCAACCATGACAGAGACGGTGACCGGCCACTCGGGGTCGACCAAGCGGTCGGCGGCCGGGTTCCGTGGGCGGAAGAACGCCCCCGCGGGACTCACCATCGAGCGGATTTTCACCACCGAGGGCGTACACCCGTACGACGAGGTGACGTGGGAGCGCCGCGACGTCGTACAGCAGAACTGGAAGACCGGTGAGACCGTCTTCGAGCAGCGCGGGGTGGAGTTCCCCGACTACTGGAGCGTGAACGCGTCCACCATCGTCACCACCAAGTACTTCCGTGGCGCGGTCGGTCACGACAACCGTGAGTGGAGCCTGCGCCAGCTGCTGGACCGGGTCGTCAAGACCTACCGCAAGGCCGGCGAGGACTACGGCTACTTCACCACTCCGGCCGACGCCGAGATCTTCGAGCACGAGCTCACCTGGATGCTCCTGCACCAGTACTTCAGCTTCAACTCGCCGGTCTGGTTCAACGTCGGGACGACGTCGCCGCAGCAGGTCTCGGCCTGTTTCATCCTGGCCGTCGACGACTCGATGGACTCGATCCTGAACTGGTACAAGGAAGAGGGGCTGATCTTCAAGGGCGGCTCCGGCGCCGGCCTGAACCTGTCCCGGATCCGGTCCTCCAAGGAGCTGCTGCAGTCCTCCGGCGGCACCGCCTCCGGCCCGGTCTCCTTCATGCGCGGTGCGGACGCGAGCGCCGGGACGATCAAGTCCGGCGGCGCCACCCGCCGCGCGGCCAAGATGGTCGTCCTGGACGTCGACCACCCCGACATCGAGGAGTTCGTCGAGACCAAGATGCGCGAGGAGGACAAGATCCGCGTCCTCCGCGACGCCGGGTTCGACATGGACCTCGGCGGCCGCGACATCACCTCGGTCCAGTACCAGAACGCGAACAACTCCGTCCGGGTCACCGACGAGTTCATGCGCGCGGTCGAGGACAAGGGCGAGTTCGGGCTGCGGGCGCGGCTGGACAACTCGATCATCGAGAAGGTCGACGCGCGCGAGCTGTTCGACAAGATCAGCCACGCCGCCTGGGCCTGCGCCGACCCGGGGCTGCAGTACGACGACACCATCAACGACTGGCACACCACCCCGGAGACGGGCCGGATCACCGCGTCCAACCCGTGCTCGGAGTACATGCACCTGGACAACTCGTCCTGCAACCTGGCGTCGCTGAACCTGATGAAGTTCCTCCGCGACGACGACCTGTTCGACTCGGAGAAGTTCGTCAAGGCCGTCGAGCTGATCATCACCGCGATGGACATCTCGATCTGCTTCGCCGACTTCCCGACCGAGCCGATCGGCGAGACCACCCGGGCCTACCGGCAGCTGGGCATCGGTTACGCGAACCTCGGTGCGCTGCTGATGGCGACGGGCCACGCCTACGACTCCGACGGTGGTCGCGCACTGGCGGGCGCTATCACCTCGCTGATGACCGGTACGTCGTACCGGCGGTCGGCCGAGCTGGCCGGCGTCGTCGGCGCGTACGACGGCTTCGTGCGCAACAAGGAAGCGCACACCCGGGTGATGCGCAAGCACGCCGCAGCCAACGACGCGATCCGCACCATTCACCCGATCGACAAGGACGTCCACACCCACGCCACGGCGGCCTGGGACGGCGTACTGAAGATCGGCGCGAAGAACGGCTGGCGCAACGCGCAGGCCTCGGTGCTGGCCCCGACCGGGACCATCGGCTTCATGATGGACTGCGACACCACCGGCATCGAGCCGGACTTCTCGCTGGTCAAGTTCAAGAAGCTGGTCGGCGGCGGCTCGATGCAGATCGTCAACCAGACGGTCCCGCGGGCGCTGCGGCAGTACAGCTACACCGAGGAGACGATCGAGGCGATCGTCGAGTACATCTCGGAGAACGGTCACGTCGTGGACGCGCCCGGCCTGAAGCCGGAGCACTACGAGATCTTCGACACCGCGATGGGTGAGCGCGCCATCAAGCCGATGGGCCACGTGCGGATGATGGCGGCGGCCCAGCCGTTCCTGTCCGGCGCGATCTCGAAGACGGTGAACCTGCCGGAGACCGCGACGGTCGAGGAGATCGCCGACGTCTACTTCCAGGGCTGGAAGCTCGGCCTGAAGGCGCTGGCCGTCTACCGCGACAACTGCAAGGTCGGTCAGCCGCTGGCCGACGCCAAGGCGAAGAAGGCTTCCGAGTCCGACGACGCGGTCGCGGCCCAGGCCGCCGTCGCGGAGAAGATCGTCGAGAAGGTCATCGAGTACCGGCCGACCCGCAAGCGCCTGCCGAAGTCGCGGCCGTCGCGGACCACGTCGTTCGCGGTCGGTGGCGCCGAGGGCTACATGACGGCGGGTTCCTACCCTGACGACGGCCTCGGCGAGGTCTTCCTCAAGATGGGCAAGCAGGGTTCCACCCTGGCCGGTGTGATGGACGCCTTCTCGATCGCGATCTCGATCGCCCTCCAGCACGGCGTACCGCTGGAGACCTACGTGCAGAAGTTCACCAACCTGAAGTTCGAGCCGGCCGGTCTGACCGACGACCCGGACGTCCGGATGGCGCAGTCGATCATGGACTACATCTTTCGTCGGCTTGCTCTGGATTACCTGCCCTTCGACGAGCGCGCGGCCCTCGGCATCTACTCCGCCGAAGAGCGTTCCCGTCAGCTCGACACCGGCTCCTACGAACCGGCCCCCGTCGAGATCTCCGAAGCCGAGTCGCTGAAGTCGGTCGAGCCGATCGCCGAGGTCACCGAGAAGCCCACCGAGGCTGCCGCGGCCAAGCCGGTCGACACCTCCGAGGTCCGCACCACCGCCGAGATGTTCGAACTCATCACCGGCACCTCGGTCGACGCCCCGCTCTGCTTCACCTGCGGCACCAAGATGCGCCCCAGCGGTTCCTGCTACGTCTGCGAAGGCTGCGGCAGCACCTCCGGCTGCAGCTGACAAGCTGAACGCACTACGGCCCCCGGGAACTTCCCACTTCCCCCGGGGGCCGCGGTGCGTCCTCAGGTCGTGAAGGAACCGGTCACCACCGAGTAGGACTCGGCACCGTTGCGCTGGGACCACAGCCGGATCCGGACCAGGGTGCCGTCAGCCACCGAGAAGTTGCAGAACGAAAAGCCCTGGTAGTCGGCCACCGTGGTGTCGTCGAAGCACTCGTGCGCGTCGTACCAGAAGCCGACCTGGCTCTGGTACAGCTGGATGGCAGCCCGCGCGCTGTACCCGTCAGCCTGGTCGTCGTGGACGCCCAGCCACTCGCCATCGGTGCAATAGACGGCAGCACTGAGCCGAGAGTTGAGCAGTTCCTTGGTCGGGTTGTGATAGCAGTTCGCCGGCGTATTCGCGTACGCCGGCGCAACAGTCAGCAACGTGGTGGTCAGCAATCCGGCGGCAAGCCCAGCGGCTACGCGTCTAACAGAGAAGGACATTGGGGCGGCTCCCAGTCGTCGTGATCGGAACGCAGATCATAGGCCGAAAACTGGGAGCGCTTCCAGCCGCCTACTGCGTGTAGGTGAAGTGCGGATGGTCGAAGGAGGTCGGGCAGCTGTAGACCTGCAGGTTGTCGTCGCTACCGATCTCCACCATCGGCGGGTTGGCCGAGTCTCGGAGGCCTACGGGCCCGGGCTGGTCGCGATCCTCGATGGGGATCCAGCTGCGGTGACTTCCGTACCACTCTCCGGAGGCGATGGTCAGGAACGGCCGGTACCCGGCGCCGCAGACTACGCAGTTCATCGGACGCGGATCGTTGATGTTCCAAGGGCCCCAGCCACCGACCTTCCAGCCCGGAGCGATGCTGTGCGCGGTGAAGTAGTCGCTGCTGCCGTGACTCCAGGCATCCAAGCGATCGGCGAGTTCCTCGGGAAGCTCAAGGGGCGCCGGGTACTCCGTGACGACCTCAGGGTGAACCACACAAGGCTCCGGAACATAGCCGTCCTGGACGTCGAGCGGAACCGGTGGCTCGGCGAGCACCGAGCCCACCTCGGACGAGTTCCGCCAGACCAGGCGTACCGCGGGCGCGTAGTCGTCATGGTCGAGCGGGCACCACAGCACCTGAAGGACATCTGCCCCATCGGGACCCGTCAGCCCCGGGACATCGTGAAGGTAGAGCTGCGCGACTGGGAGCAGCGGGTTCGGCTCGCTGTGCGCGGGATGGCCTTCTTCCAGTTCCAACAAGTACGAACGTTGCTCCGGAGTGAGCAGGTCCTCCTCCGGCGCGCGGGGCCGGAGCCACGCGGCATCGAGCAGGTCGCGGCGTCGGCGTACATCGTCGACGGACACCGGCTTGTCGTAGAGCTCGTGCTCGGCAGTGCACGTCGGCCAGTGCTCGCCGGCGGGCCAAAGCAGCGGCCCGCCGATCGAGCTCTCGTGAACGCTGGGTTGTCCTAGGCGAGGATGTAACCGCACCGCCGATCGTGCCAGTGGAGCTAGCTCAGGGAACACCGCGGCGATGTCCACCGGGCGCGGGGGTGTCGTCCTCGTCATAGGCAGACCCTAGTGACCGAAGCGGTCCGAATCTGCTGCAGTCTTGGCCGTCCCGTCGAGGGCGGTCAGCGCCGCGAGTTGTTCGGGGGAGAGGTCGAAGTCGAAGACCGCCAGGTTCTCGGCGAGCCGGCCGCGGTCGGCAGACTTCGGGATCGGTACGACGTCCTGTTGCGTCTCCCACCGCAGAACCACCTGACCGGGCGTCCGGCCGTGTTCCTTCGCGATCTCCTGCAGGATGGGGTTGTCGAGCAGGTCGGTGCCCTTGCCCAGCGGGCTCCAGGCCTCGGTCACGATCCCGTGCTTGGCGTGGAACTCGCGCTCGGCCGGCTTCGCCCACACCGGGCTCAGCTGGACCTGGTTGACCTCTGGCGCGACCCTGGTCTCGTCGATCAGTCGCTGGAGATGGGTCGGCTTGAAGTTCGACGTACCGATGGCTTTGACCAGGCCGGCATCACGCAATGCGATCAGCCCCTGCCACGCGTCGACGTACTGATCCTGGTCCGGATTCGGCCAGTGGATCAGCAGCAGATCGAGGTAGTCGACGCCAAGTTTCTCCGCACTTGCCTCGAACGCGGTCCGGACCCCGTCAACGCTGTGCCAGCGCTTGTTGAACTTCGACGTCACGAACAACTCGTCGCGCGGTGCCTGTCGCAGCGCCCGTCCGACGCCGGTCTCGTTGCGGTAGTTCTCGGCGGTGTCGATCAGCCGGTAGCCGACCTCGAGCGCGTGATTCACCGCCCGTTCGGCATCCACGTCGTTCATCGGCGACGTACCCAGCCCGATCCGCGGCATCGCAGTTCCGTTACTCAACGTGACCGTCGGGACCTGGTTCATCGTTCTCCTCCTCGGCAGCGACTGTCCGGCCACGGTACGCCGTTCACCGTCTGCTCCCACCCCGGGATCCGGCCCTCAGTCGACCGTACGCCGTACGGCCCGGCCCTTGTCTCAGTACCCGTATCTGGGGCGCGAATTGTCGGAAGCGTGGTCCATGATGGAGGCCGGGCGGGATCGAAACGCGTTGGAGGGTGGGCGAATGCGCAATCGGCTGATCACTCTGGTGGACCTCGGACTCGACAGTTCCTTCGACGCCTCGATGACCTTCGTCCAGGGCATCACCGGCAACATCAACGCCGGCTGGGACGAGCCCGTCATCGACGTGAACTTCGTCCGCACCCGCGACCACGAGACCGCCTTCTCCGCCCTCACCACCCCCTCCACCGTCCTGCACGTGATGGCACACGGTGACCACAGCGAAGAACCCTCCTTCCTCTCCACCGACGGCCGCACCCAGGTCTCCCTGCGTTCCCTGGCCGACTGGTTCCTCGACCGCCAATGGGGCATCTCCAGCGGCGTAGTCATCGCCGACGGCTGCAAAACCGGCATCGGCAAATGGCAACGCGCCATCCGCGACTGCCTCCAGGACGACATCACCTACATCGGCACCAGCACCGTCGTCGGCTGGTACGAAGCCACCGTCTTCTGCTCCGCCTTCTACGGCGCCCTGGTCCGCAACCGAGGCCTAGGCCGCACCCCCGCCGAACAAGGCTGGGACGCCGCCACCCGAGCCATCAGCGCCTACGAAACCCTCACGGACGCCCGCTGCCCCTACAAACCAGTCCTCCTCACCCCCTCCCGCCGAGCCCTCCGCTCCCTCACCGGCTGACCGACACGCAGAGCAAGCGTCGCCACCCGTGGCCGGTGTGAAACTTGTGTCTCCACTGCTGGTGAGGCACGGAGTGTGATCGGATTGACTCTGCCGCAGACGTTCCAGGACCTGATTGGTTCGTCCGCCTGGCAACTCCTGCTCGCCGAGGGAACGCTGCGCAGTTACCGTCCGGGGCAGCCGATCCTCCGCCAGGGCGATCCCGGCGGGTTCCTGCTCGCGCTCGATCACGGCCGCGTCAAACTCCTTGCCTCTGCGGCAGACGGCGCCCAGCTCCTGCTCACGATCCGCGGCGCCGGTCAGCTTCTCGGCGAACTGGCCGGAGCCGAAGGCCGACGGACGGCGACGGTCGAGGCCTTGGACCGGTGTACGGCGCACTACCTGTCCATCGCGCAGTTCGAGCGCTTCCTCGCGAAGCACAGCCTCGCCCAGGAGTATCAGCGCTACGTGACCGCGAAGTTCGACCAAGCTGTCTCGCGCCAGGTCGATCTGGCCCACCGCTCCGCACTTCGCCGGATCGCCCGCTTGCTGCATGACACGGTCGCCCTCGCGCCCGCCACCGCAGCGGACCCCCGAAGGGTCCCGTTCACCCAGGAAGAGCTCGCCGGCGCACTCGGTCTCGCGCGCAGCACGGTCGCCGACCAGCTCACGACTCTGCGGGCATCAGGTGCGCTGACGCGAGGACCGCACCTCGTCGTCGCCGATCTCGACCGGCTGGCCGAAGCTTTTCGCATCTGAGTTCTGCATCACCGCCCGGCTGTCCGATTCCGGACAATCTGCCCGGCCGATCTCGTCGACTCTGATGGGACCCACCCGTTCGGAGGAGACCACGATGAGCACACCGATGGATTCGCGCTACACCGGCGTTTCCGAGCTCCCGCCGTACCGCGCCCTGCTGGTCGTCGACATGAAGAACTACAGCGGCAATGCCGGGCGCGACCAGACGGAGCTGACCAAGCTGATCCCCGAGATCATGCAGTCGGCCTTCGAGCGCGCCGGCCTGGCCTGGATCTGGGCCCGGAAGAGCGCCCACAACGGCACCGGCGACGGCTATGCGATCGTCCTGCCGCCCGAGTTGCTGCCGCACTTGCTGAACCCGTACCTGACCGCCTTGCAGGAAGAGCTCGAGCACCGCAACCGCTATCGCCCACACTTCTGGAACGGCCCGATCCGCTTCCGGGTGAGTGTCAACGTCGGCCCGATTGCGGATTCCGGCGAGAACCAGCTCGGCGATGGCAGCGGTGCCGAACGCGTGGTGCTGCACCGTCTCCTCGACAGCGACCCTGTCCGCCACTTGCTCAACGGCTCCGATCCCGAGGTGACGCAGGTCGCCGCGATCATCTCGCGCCGGGTGTACGAAGACGCCGTACTTGCCCGTTTCGCCGACGATCCAGCGTCCTTGTACGTCGAGGCCGGCGCTGAGGTGAAGACGTATCAAGGCCAGGCCTACCTGCGGGTGCCCAAACCGTCCGGAGACCTGCTCGGCGCGGGCTTCCTGAAGCCTGCGCGTGGGCGGGAGACCCCGGCCGGTACGGCGACTCCGCCTGCACCGAATCAGCCGGCGGGAGGTTTCGGTGTGCAGATCAACGGATCCAGCGGACCCATCTACACGGGGAGCGGGACGCAGAACAACACGCTGTACCACGGACGTGAGCGATGACTGAGCTGGTGGTGGCCGCACAACCCGACGCCGAGCGTCCGTCTGCTCCGGCCGACTCCACTCCACCGGAGGCGCCGCGCACGGAGGTCAATGACAGCAAGGGACCGATCCACACCGGCACCGGTGACCAACTGAACGACATCCGGTACTACGAGCAGCGGCCTCGGAAGCCACGGACGTGGGACTTCAGTCAGGACAAGCTCGAACAGCGGTGGAAGAGCTTCGTGCCACCTCCCGGGTTCGACCGTGCGGCGAGCATCCTCGCCGATCGGGATGGACTGGTGATCCTCAGCGGGGCAGTTGGCACCGGCCGCAGTACGGCGGGCCTCATGCTGCTGCGGGCCGGGATGGCACCCGGCACAGCGGTCCGCTTCGTCGCACCGGACCTGGAGAAGTCGGCAGCCGAGGCCGAGCGGCGGATCTTCGAAGGTTCGGACGTTCGTGACGACGATCGCCTGATGCTCGACCTGTCCGACGTCGATGGTGAAGCGTTCGGCGAACTGCAGGACTATCTGCAGGCACTGCAGTCTGCGTTGTTGCAGCGTCAGGCGAAGCTGGTGACGATCTTGCCGCACCTGCACGGCGAGCGGTTGAACGTCGACCTGCTCCGCTTCGAGGCCAAGATCGGTCGCCCGGACATGTTCGAGGTCCTGCAGCGGCAGCTCGCTGCCGAGTGCCTGCCGCCGACGAACCTGTCGGCGTACCGCGAGAGCTTCGCCTCGTCGAGTATCGAGGGGCTGGTTCGCATCGTCTACCAGGTCCGCAATGCCCGGCGCGATCGCCCGGAGATCCCGGTAGACGTCCTCCTCTCGGAGGTTCTCAACTCGGCCGAGAAACGCGCCGACACGATCGCTCGGGGTGTGCAGTCGGTGAAGGACGTGCGCGGGCGTGCGCTGCTGATCACTGTGGCGCTTCTGCATGGATTGTCGACACATACCGTCTCGCTCGCGCACGAGCGCCTGCTCGGATTGCTCCGAGGCACCGAGGAGGACGCGGATCACGCCCTGGACGTCCCGGGCCTCGAGCAGATGCTGGCCTCGATCACCCTCGACCTGTCGGTGACGCCGGAGCCCGGGCAGCGGCTCCATTTCGCGGATCAGGAGATGCCGGCCGAGGTGCTGCGGTACTTCTGGGACGACATGCCGTGGCTCCGGGGCCCGCTGACGGATTGGGTCGGAGAGCTGGTGCGGACCGGAGTCGGCGCCCTCGATCGCTTCGACATGGCGACGCTCGCTCGCCGCTTCGGTGCGCAATGCCGCAGGACGCGCGCCACAGACCTTGCGCTGCGTCTCGTGACGGACTGGTCCGGCGACAGATACCAATCACAGCGTTCTGCGGCTTACACCCTGCTCGAGGATCTTCTCGACGATGACGGAACGGCGTCGGCGGCTCGGCAGCTGTTGTACAACTGGACGCGCGACACACATCTTCCGGACGGCCGGGTCGCCATCGTGGTCGCCGCCTGCGTCAACATCTTGGCGGATCGCTATCTCGATCAAGCGGTGGTGCGGCTGGCCTGGCTCGCCGAGCATTCGGAGTACGGCGTCCGTCGCGCAGCCCGCGAGGGCCTGGGGCAACTGGCAGCGGAGCCGAGGCGCCGTCTGCAGGTGATCGACTACGTCCTGGAGCGATGGCGATTCGATCCGGCCGGCTTCGCGGCGGTCGCCGCGCCGGCCGGGCTGCCGATGTTCCTGGGAACCGAAGCTGTCGAGCGGATCGTCGCCGGCTGGCATCGCGCGTTGACCGAGACCGATCAATCGCGGCGGGCTGCGTTGTTCCGGCCCTGGCTTACGGCATACGCCGAGGCGCTGGGGGAGGAGCGGCCGAGCGACGCACAGGCCGTACAGCAGCTGCTCGCGATGGTCTGCGCGCACCAGCCTGACCTTCTCGACGCTCTGTTCAACACGGCTCTCGACTGGCTCGAGTACCGCAGTGACGATCCCCTGCGGTTACGAACCGTGCAGAGCATCGAACAACTCGTCCGGCGTGGCCGGCGACCTGCAGCACCTACCTTGTCGGAGGCCGGCCAATGATCACTCACCCCAGGGCTGTCGTCATCGCAGCCATCCTCGTGCCGTGGACAGCTTTCGTCGTCTGGCTGAGTGTTGTGCTCGGCTGGCTCGGAGCTGGCCTGTCGGTGGTGCTGACGATCGGATGTGTTGTCGCGTACCGAAAGGCAGGCGGTCAGCTGTTCGCCGACGTGTCGGCGGCTTCCGAGTCCGAACTGTCCACGAGCGGACTGCCGACCGCGGACGGGACCGTGTTCCTCAAGGTGTCGGCGACCGTGCATTGGCAGGCTGCCAAGGTCGAGAGCTATCACGCGGACGTCGCCCGTGAGTTCGTCCTCCAACAGGCTCGGGAGGTGACCGCCAAGTGGCGCCCGGCGCAGTACTCGCTGGCCCAACATGAGCTGGCCGCCCGGATCGGTCGTCCGGCAACGGCGGACGGGGGAGATCTGGAAGTGTGGGCGACCGGCCTGCGGCTCGAGTTGCCGGAAGCAGTCGAACAGCACCTCGCCAAAATGGACGAGGCTCATCGCCATGGTCTGTTGTGGGAGGTCGGCGCCGCGAACGAAAACCGGGTTCGCTCATACCTTCGCGACGATGCCCTACGGACGCCGGCTTCGGCGGTCGTGTGGTGGCTGGCCCAGCACGACGGTTCAGTCGAACGAGCGGTAGAGCTCGCCGAGGTCCTGACGAAGCTGTCCCGGCTGGCGACCGGCGCGAGCGAGACAGATGTGTCCGCTGAGAGCCAGCACCTGATCGAGGCGATTCAGAAACTCGAGGAGCCCGCGCGCAGGCCTGCGGCTCACAACTTGGCGGACGCGTTCGAGCAGGCGGGCGTCCCCGTCGTCGCCCAGGCGCTCCGCGAGGAGTACAACCTGCCCACGCTGCGACCACTCGCCGACCCTCCGCCCAGCGGTGACTCCGAGGCCGGGGCCAGGACGGGTCGTGCCTGGTCGGTGGGCAACGACCGATGAACAAGTTCACCGGAGCTAGGTCGCTGGTCGTGGTCAGGTGGTCGGAGCAGCCGGACTCGCCTCCGGCTGCTCCGAGCTGAATCGATGCCTGGCCGTGTGGAGTGGGCGGCCGGGCACCGACGCTGAATTCGGTCGGGGGCGGGGCGAGCTGAGCGACACGCGGCGGGCGGCCGCGGCCCGTTGGGCATGTGAGACTTTGGGAGGGCTCGCCGTGGGGTGAGGTCCGTGGTCTGGGTTGCCGGTGACCTGGATGGCGTGAGGACGGGGAAGCCGTCCGGTGCGCATTGGCTGCTCTGCTGACGTCTGCCCGACGCGGTGAAGGAACGCCACCATGAAGCTCCATCGGAACTCTCTTCTGACGGCCGCCGCGATCGTTGTGGTCTTGTACGTCGTGTCGCTGGTGGTCGGATTGCCGGCATGGGCGGCGGTCGTGCTCAGTGTGGTGCTGCTGGTTTTGCTGGCAGTTGTGTGGAAGCAGCCGGATCCGCCCAAGCCTGTGGTGCAGAAGGTGCAGGCTGCACCGGCGCCCGTCGTACTGCCGGATCCGGTGTTTTCGGGGCCGCCGACTCGGACTGTTGTCGATGTGCGGTTGCCGTCGGCTTCGGCGGACTTCCAGTTCAGCTTCTCGGCGGTCGTGCAGTGGTCGACTGTGTTGTCGGGGTCGCGGCATGCGGATCTTGGGGCGGTGGCGGTTGATGCGTTGTTGAAGCGGGCGCGGGCGTTGGCGGTTGGGTTGCAGGTGACTGAGGAGGCGCTCAACCAGCAGCATCTTGCGGCGATCCTGGGGGAGCCGGCGCTGGATGAGAAGGGGCAGGTGCGTTGCTGGGCGACCGAGGTACGGTTGCGGTTGCCTGATGCGGATCACAAGCATCTGCAGCACCTTGCCGCTCTGCATCGCCTCGAGCAGACGACCTTGATTGAACGCCGGATGGAGCAGGACAAGCGTGCCTACCTGAAGGACGACGTGTTTGCGACGCCCGGATCGGCCGCGGTCTGGTGGCTTGCCAATCATCCTGGGGATGTCGAGAACGCGGTGGGTCTGCTCGACACGCTCGCCGAGCTGTCTGCGGCCGCAAACGACCTGCCGGTACGCCGGACGTCGGCCGAGGCGGTCGAGCAGCCGAAACCGAGCCGTGCGGAGTTGGAGTTCACAGCAGCGGTTGATGATCTGCTCGAAGTAGAGCAGGCCGAACCGCAGCGCCCGGCTCGCGGTGAGTATCGCGAGCAGTTCTACTCGGAGTAGACCGGCGCGACGGGCTGTCTGCAGGGACCCGCCGCGCCGGGGTCGGTGGGTGCTCATTCGTCCAGCCAGCGGATCGTGGTGGATCCGTTGTGGCCGTGGATCGTGAGCACAGCGTCGATGCCGTCGGCCCAGACGGTGGTCGTCGGGTACCGGCCGCCCCAGTGCAGGGCCACCGAACCATCGGTCCACTCAACGCCTTCGGCGACGACGCCGGTCCCGCTGACGCCGGAGACGTCGACATGGCGCACGAGCTGGAAACGGCGTGCTCCCGCCTCGCCGGCGACCTTCAGATGCCGCCGCCGCGAGGATCTCCGCGGCAGCGTCGCGGTTCTACCGCTGATCTCGTCCATGGACCAAGTCAACGGCCGAGCGGTCGGCCTCACCAGGAACTCATCCGGTATCCACAGGGCAGAAATTAGGAACTCCGACGGTCACTCAATCGCCGTAGTCTGATTGCAAGGAGTGATCAACGCCCAGGAGAGTGATAGCGATGACAGTCATCGACGAATGGACCGGACGGCATGCGAACGCCTTGCGGGCAGCGCTACGGCTGACCAACGAGGCCTTCGCCGAGCACCTCGGGATCTCGCCACGCACGGTCACCAAGTGGCGCGAGAGACCGGAGATGGTGCCGAGTCCGCAGCTGCAGGAGGCGCTCGACACCTCGCTGCGGGACGCGGAGGCCGATGCCAAGCTCAGGTTCGCGGCCAACCTCGGTCTGCAGCAGCCGCCCCCGCTCGACCAGGCCGCGCTGAAGCAGCTCAACGTCGCCATCGGCGATCTCGCGCGCGTTCTGGCCCGGCTGCAGCTGGCCGACCCGCAACGTTGACGGCGGTAGCGTTTTCGGTCAGGTCCGCACGGGCACTGGAAGGGCGTTCCACACGGGGATTCGCCCAGCCCAGGAGGTGGATATGCACACCCGTCGAGCATCCACGACCGGTTCCCGGACCGTCGCCATCATCGTCGCCGTGTGGTTGCTGATCGGTCTCGCCGCAGCAGGCCAACGGAGTTATCTCTCCGGCTCCGATGCGACCTGCGCCAAGATCGGCACAACCCTCGTCACCGTGGTGGCGGGCCCGCTGAACTACGTCGGCGCCAACCCGAAGATCGACTGCAGCGCGCCGCAACCGTCGAGGTAGTCCCCCGATCCGGCGTAGCGTTCCGGTGAGGCGTCGAGGAGGGGAACGTGGACGTACTGCGGGACGGTATCGAGGCGGATCGCGAGGAGTTCCGGGTGCCCGGCGTGAGCTGGGCAGTGATCGAGAACGGCGAGATCGCGCACGCCGGGACGGCCGGTGTCCTCGAAGCAGGTAAGCCGGCACCGGTCGAGGCGGGCACGCTGTTCCAGGCCGCGTCCATCAGCAAGCCGGTCGCGGCGTTCGCGATGTTGCGGCTGGTGGATCGCGGGTTGCTCGAGCTGGACGAAGACGTCAACACCCGGCTGACATCGTGGCAGGTGCCGCCGACGCGTGCTTGGCAACCTGTCGTCACGTTGCGGCAGTTGGCGAGCCACAGCGCGGGGATGTCAACGCCCGGGTTCCCGGGCTACCACCCCGATGGCTCGTTGCCGACGACTCTCGAGATCCTCACAGGTGCGCCGCCGAGCAACACCGCCGGACCACGAGTGGAGCGCATCCCAGGCGCACAGTTCGCCTACTCAGGCGGCGGTACGACGGTCATCCAGCAGCTCCTCGAAGATGTCACCGGTACGCCGTTCCCTGATCTCATGCGCGAGTTGGTTCTCGAACCGCTGAAGATGTCGGACAGTGCGTTTGCCCAACCGCTACCGCCCGGTCTCGCCGGGCGATCCGCGATCGGCCACGACGAGGCCGGCGAATCGGTTGAGGGCGGGTGGCACGTGTACCCGGAGCTGGCTGCCGCGGGCCTGTGGACTACCCCGACCGATCTCGCCAGATTCGGGATCGGGGTTCAGGAGGCGTCCGCCGGGGCGCGCGGCGCGCTCGTCTCACCGGAGCTCGCGCGGCAGATGCTGACACCTGTCATCCAGATGGATAGTCCGATCGCTGGCCTGACCCACGTCGGGATCGGTCCGTTCCTGAACGCGTCCGGTCAGCTCTTCGGCCATAGCGGTGGGAACCTCGGCTTCCGCTGCAACCTCCTCGTCGACCGGGCAACCGGGTACGGCGCTGCTGTCATGACGAACTCGGATAGCGGCTACCGGCTCGCGATGCGGGCGTTCGCGACCGCGGCGTCGTCGTACGGGTGGGAGGACTACCAGCCGGCGGCCGAGCTGTCGGATGAACCGGCAGCAGAGGTGCTGGCCGAGCTCGCCGGCGACTACCGCGTGGGTGATCGGCTGCGGTTCGCGGTGAAGGTGTGGGGGAGCGGTCTGCAGGTCACGTTCGAGGGGCAACCGCCGCTGCGGTTCTTCGCGCTCTCGGCCACAACCTTCATGGCTTCGAGCACCCAGGCTGAGCTCGAGCTGCGGGACGGTCGGCTCGTCTTCCAGCAGACCGGCTTCGAGCTCGACTGCGTGCGGGAATAGGTGGCGGACCGGGCCGGTTACACCTGATGCCGTCCGGTACAAGACCCCCGGGCCTCAACCTCAGCCGCTCCGAGCGGCCACTCGCCGAGAGGCGTCTGCTGGACGGTGCTGTACGTGGCGGTGGGAGCCGGCTGGACCGGCTTCCACCCCCGATTTGCATCTGGGGGGTGAACATCAGTAATGTTCTTCTTGTTGGGAGCGAGTGCAGGACGCGGAAGCGGCCGGACCTCCTGACCACCCTCCAAGTAAGCGCAGCTGAAACGCGTCTACGGACTCGGATCGGCCGCTGAAACACGGGTGACTGGGACGAAAAAGCCCGATTTGACCGGGCCTGGACGAAACAGTAAAGTTTGGCGGGTTGCCCCGGAGCTTCGAATGAGAGTTTGAAGCGCGGTGTGCGTCCGAT
The DNA here is from genome assembly GCF_042674205.1 of Kribbella sp. NPDC056951. Lineage (NCBI taxonomy): Bacteria > Bacillati > Actinomycetota > Actinomycetes > Propionibacteriales > Kribbellaceae > Kribbella > Kribbella sp. NPDC056951. The sequence continues at coordinate 417 of NZ_JBHUQZ010000006.1, read as the reverse complement.
TCTTGAGAACTCAACAGCGTGCCGAAAGTCAATGCCGAAATACAGCATTAACCCCGTACACAGGCATCGGCAATCTTCCCAGCCCCCGGTCTTCGACTTGTGGGTGCGGGTCTTGTTTTGTCTGTGTTCGGATTCCTTTGATAATTTCTGGATTCAAGTCAGTTTGATTTGTTTCTGATTCAAAGGATCAATCGAAGTTGTTGACTCTCTGGTCTTTGGCCAGCTTGTCTATATTTTTCAACGGAGAGTTTGATCCTGGCTCAGGACGAACGCTGGCGGCGTGCTTAACACATGCAAGTCGAGCGGTAAGGCTCCTTCGGGAGTACACGAGCGGCGAACGGGTGAGTAACACGTGAGCAACCTACCCTCAACTTCGGGATAAGCCTCGGAAACGGGGTCTAATACCGGATATCATCT
>NZ_JBHUQZ010000005.1:0-552570 GCF_042674205.1 Kribbella sp. NPDC056951 | reverse complement strand
GCCCCCAGTAGACCACTGGGTTGATAGGCCAGAAGTGGAAGCATCGTAAGGTGTGGAGCTGACTGGTACTAATAGGCCGAGGGCTTGTCACACACCAACCATCTGGTTGGCAACGGCAAAAGGCTGCGTTATGTAACGATGTTCGCGTTCACTGTACGGTTCCCAGAATATGAACAGGACCCCCAGCACCAACCCCGAACCAAGCACCACGGGGTTGTGATCAGCAGGGTTGGTTGTTTGTATATCTGAATAGATGTTTCGGTGGTCATAGCGTCGGGGAAACACCCAGTCTCCATTCCGAACCTGGAAGTTAAGCCCTTCAGCGCCGATGGTACTGCGACCGGGAGGTCGTGGGAGAGTAGGACGCCGCCGGACTTTCACACTGTTAAGGGCCACCCCGCAAGGGGTGGCCCTTAACATATGTACGGCAGTCCCTCGGTCAGGAGGCACCTTGCGTACAGGCGTCGTCGTCGCGGCAACCCCCGGTGTGGAGGACCTCGCCGTACAGGCTGAGGAGCTCGGCCTGAGTAGCTTCTGGGTCTACGACACCCCCATGGTCCACGGCGATCCGTTCGCCGCGCTCGCCTTGTGCGCGAAGGCCACCAGCCACATCAAACTCGGTGTCGGCGTGACGTCGCCGGCCTTGCGGTCGATTCCCGCGGCCGCGAGTGGGTTCGCCAGCCTCAATGCGCTGGCACCGGGCCGGATCATCTGCGGCGTCGGCACCGGGAACTCCGCCCGACGCACGCTGGGAATGCCACCGACCAAGAGCGCCGAGCTCGAGACTTTCACTGCCTCACTACAGGACCTGAGCGCCGGCCGCCCGATCAGCTACCGCGAGGGCGACCGCGTCCGTGACATCCAGTTCCTGCACGTCGAACAGACGACCGATCCTCTTGAGTTCGTGGTCGCTGCCCAAGGCTTGAAGTCCGCGGCCATCGCCGGCCGCCGCGGTACTGGCCTCCTGTCCTTCGCCATCCTGGACCCCGAGGCCTGGCACGCATTCCAAGGCGCTCGCGCAGAGGCTGCACAAGCCGCGAACCAACCTGTCGTCGGCGACTCCTACCTGACGACCTCGCTCTACGTGCTTGGTGAGGGAGAGGACGCGTACGGCGACGCGGTACGCGATGCGACCGGCCATACCGTCCTGTCGTTCTTGGTTTTCGCCGCCGACAAGCCGTCCTTCGCCGAGGTACTGGGCCCCGAAGAGCGCGAGGCTGTGCGGCGCTTCCTTGACCAGCGCGGCACCACCGGCACCGCGCCTGACCGCTATCGCCAGCTCTACAGCAACTACTTAGGGCGCATCGACCCAATCGAGCGGGACCTGATCCTGCCGTCGCTGATCGACAAGCTCGCCTTGGTCGGTACCCGCGACGACCTCCTCCGCCGCATCGCCGCCCTCGAGGCGGCCGACGTCGACGAGCTCGTCATTCAGCCGGTAGTCGACCCACCCACCGAGATGGCCGAGCTCGCCAAACTCACCGCCTGAGCGAATCGGTGTCGCTGGCCCAGCTGGACAGGAAGCGGAGGGCTTCTGCGGCAGGGCTGCCGGGTTCGGCGGTGTAGGTGATGATGACGAGGCCGTCGCCGGGGAGTTCCATGGCTTCGCCGGTGAGTTCGATGTCGCCGACCAGCGCGCTGTGCAGGCGTTTGGCGGCGGTGCGGTGGTGCTTGACGTTGTGCCGGGCCCATCGAACGCGGAACTCTTCACTGCGCGTGGCCAGTTCGCCGACGAGTTCGGTGAGGCTCTTGTCCTGCGGATTGTGCCCGGCCTCGACCCGCAGAGCGGCAATTGAGTCGTCAGCCACCCTTTCCCAGTCGAGGAAGAACACGGGCGCCCGCTGGTCGAGGAACAGGAACCTCGCCAGATTCAGCGGCAAGCGCTCGCGATCGAGGATGTCGCCGTACAGGGCGAACGCGAGGTCGTTGGCGGCGAGGATGTCGGTGCGGGCGTTGCGCACGTACGCCGGGGTGCTCAGCGATTCCAGAATCCGGTGGATGCCGGGGCGGACCTTCGACACGGCGGTACGACGTGAGCCGCGGACCGGGCCGGTCGCGGCCTTGGCCAGGTCGAACAGGTGGGCTCGTTCGGCGTCGTCCAGTTGCAGAGCCCGGGCGAGGGCGTCCAGGACCTGTTCCGAGACGCCGGACAGATTGCCGCGCTCGAGCCGGATGTAGTAGTCGGCGCTGACACCTGCGAGCAACGCGACCTCCTCGCGGCGGAGGCCCGCGACGCGGCGCTTGTCGCCGAACGTCGGCAGCCCGGCCTGTTCCGGCGTCACGTTGGCTCGCCGGCTGGTCAGGAACTCCCGTACGTCGTCTTTGTTGCTCACAGTGACCACGGTACGGCGTTGTCTGTCCGGCCTGGGAGGGTCTGGTGGTACCTGGTACAGCAGAGACTCTCACTCGCGACCCGAGTGCTTGTTTCCTGGAACCATGCAGACTGTCACTTTGAACAACGGCGTCGAGATGCCGATCCTCGGATTCGGCGTCTTCCAGATCCCTGACGACCAGACCCAGGCCGCCGTCGAAGCCGCACTCGAGGCCGGATACCGCCACCTCGACACGGCAGCGTCGTACGGCAATGAGGAGGCTGTCGGCGCTGCGATCGCCGCCAGCGGCATCGCCCGCGACGAGTTGTTCGTGACCACGAAGCTGTGGATCCAGCATGCGCCGAGCGGCAGCGTCGAGGACGACACCGTGCGCGCGTTCGACACCTCGCTGCGCCGCCTCGGCCTGGACCACCTCGACCTGTACCTGATCCACCAGCCGCTCGGCGACTACTACGCCGAATGGCGAGCCATGCAACGCCTGTACGCCGAAGGTCGCACCCGGGCGATCGGAGTCTCCAACTTCCACCCCGACCGGCTCGTCGACCTCATCGAGCACAACGAGATCACGCCCGCCATCAACCAGATCGAGACCCACCCCTTCCACCAGCGCGTCGCCGACCAGGAACTGATGGCCGGGCACGGTGTCCAGATCGAGTCGTGGGGCCCGTTCGCCGAAGGCCGCAACAACCTGTTCACCGACCCCGTCCTGACCACGATCGGCGAAGCCCACGGCAAGTCGGTCGCCCAGGTAGTACTCCGCTGGCTCGTCCAGCGCAACATCGTCGTCATCCCCAAGTCCGTTCGCCCGGACCGGATGGCCCAGAACCTCGCCATCTTCGACTTCACCCTGACCGACGACGAACTCCAGCAAGTCGCGACCCTCGACACCGGCGACAGCCTCTTCTTCGACCACCGCGACCCCGCCATGGTCAGCGCCCTCGGCAGCCGCCGGATCAACTGACGCCCATGCATCAACAGCCACGCCGCGCGCTGCCGCGCCGACGATTGCTCGGTGCCGCGCTCACCGGCACCTTGGCCGTAGCTGGACTCTGCGGCTGCAACGAGGGAAGACCCACCGCGCAACCGTCGACCGCTTCTGGAAAGGCACCCGTGCCGAAGATCTTGGTCGCCTATTTCTCGCGCGCCGGTGAGAACTATGACAACGGCGGCCGCACCTGGCTGCAGGTGGGCAACACCGAGGTAGTGGCCGGCATGATCGCCGACCTCGTTCCGTGTGATGTCTACCGGATCGAGGCCGCCGAGCCCTACTCCGACGACTACGACGACACCGTGGCCCGCAACGTTCGGGAGCAGGACACCGACGGCCGCCCGGTGATCGCCAGTCCGCTTCCACGCATCGGCCAGTACGACGTCGTCCTGCTGGGCAGCCCGATCTGGAACGTGCGCGCCCCGATGATCATGTCGACCTTCACCGAGAAGCTCGACTTCGCAGGCAAGACCATTCACCCCTTCACGACGTACGCGATGTCCGGGCTGGGCACGACCGAACGCGACTACGCCCGAAGTTGCCCCGGCGCCACCCTGGGTGAAGGCCTGGCGGTCCGCGGCGAACAAGCCGGCCAAGCCCGGCCGCAAGTCACCGATTGGCTGCACCGCATCGGGCTGCGCTGACAACCGCAGCGCCGGGTCGACGCCTGACCTGAGTTGGGCTAGTTGGCTGAGCGGGCTTGTTGGCTTGCGTAGTAGGCGACTTTGCGGGCGCGCATGACCTCGCCGAGGGGGCGATGTTCGACCAGCGCGTTCCAGGGGTCGAAGCGGGCTGACTCCACGGTCTTGGTGAACTCGTCGTCGGGTTCTTGCTGCGGGACGGTCAGTGTGGCGACAGTCTGGTACGGCGTGGACCAGGTTGCGGAGGCGTCTTCGATTGGTGTGCTCGCCTCGTCCTGGAAGAACTGGACCTGCAGTTCGTAGACGAGTGGCGCGACTGCGAGTCGGCGGAAGAGGTCGGCACCCCAGTCCTGCGGGGCCGCCGGATCCACCTGGTCGGACGCGGCCGCGAGTCGCACGCGAACGGCGTACGGGCCGAAGGCAACGGGTGCGGCGCTGAAGAAGTCCTGGGTGGCGAAGCCGGTGAACGGCGTGCGGATCGCGGTAACCACCTCGCGCACCTTCGGCAACAACGACGGGGACGTGATGAGCCGGCGGATCGCGGCGCCCGGCGTACTGCCGGTGGTGAGAACGACCCCGCTGAAATCCTTGCTGGTCGCCGAGCTGAAGTGTTCATGGTTGATCAGGGCAAAGTCCTGGCTCTTCGCCTCACCGCCGAGCGCCGCCTGCCCGGTCACCCCGAGGATCTTGATCGAGAAGCCGCGAACGTCCGGCGTCTTGTCCGCCGCGACGTTGAATCCACCGTTCGAGACTCGTAGCCAGGCCTCGAATGAGGCTGGCTGGGCGAACAATCCCTGTCGCGCATAGTCCGGCAGACCCTCCGCTACGTCGACGCGCGCCCGCAAGGCAGCCACCTGTCGGCGGTGCAACGCGCGCCCCACGCCGTACTTCCCGGACTTGCGTTGCTGCATGGCGACGAACCCCTCCGCCTGCCGCTGGTGTCGCGCCTTCTCGTCCGATCCGACAACTTCACGCCACGCAGTACTGGGCTCGACCTGTGTCATGCCCCCATCATGGCCCCTCGGCTTGATGGTCAGAGGAGTTTGTCGAGGGAACGGTTGATGTAGTTCATGGTTCGGTCGAGGTCGGTGGCGAACGCTGGGTTGACTTGGGCCATGCCGGCGAACCAGAGGCCGAAGGCAACGTCTCGGGTCGCGATGAAGTTGTCGAGGCGGGCGAGGTCGGGGAGCTCGCGGTGTTCGCCGTAGCCCTCGAGGAGGGCGGTGCGCAGTGCGGGGTACTCGTCGCGGTACCGATTGTCCCAGAGGGGGACGGCGATGTCGTAGAGCCAGTAGCCGAAGCCGCAGTCGTCGAAGTCGATGATGTGAACGGCGTCGCCGTTGAAGAGAGCGTTCTCCAGGTGGAGGTCCGCGTGGATGAGGCCGAAGGCGTCCGGGGTGGTGCCGAGGTCTTTCATCGTGATGCGCATCCGACGGGCGATCTCGTCGAACTGCGCGCGCACCGGCGGCGGTAGGAGATCCCAGCAGTCGGCGGCGGAGACACCGCCGTACTCCATGGTGTTGCCGAAGAAAGTCTCCCAGTCCCAGCGCATGCGGGTGAGCTTGGTGGGTGGGGTCCACGCTGCGGTGTGGTTGTGCAGACGAGCGAGTACGCCGCCGAGTCGCCGGAAGTGCACGGGGTGCGGATGATTCGCCTGCATCCGCCCGCCCTGCCAGCCGAGGACCGAGCACACCAGGTCATCGCTGACGGTCGTCCATTGGCCGGCGCGGGTGCGAATCGGCGTCGGTACGTCGAGATCGGTGTCAGCCTGCAGTGCCGCCAACCACTCAAACTCCGAACCGACCGCCAACCGCGAGTCGACCCCCGGACCGTGCCGGTTCTTCCGGTGCACCCGCATCAGGTAACGCCCACCGGGGGAGTCGACGCGAAACGTCGTATTCTCCCCGTGCGCAATGAACGTCAGCCGCGGCGCGTCGATCGCATAATCCGCAACCGCCCGCACCGCCGTCCGACGAATCCGCGCCACCTGCGCACGCTTCGACTCGAGCTCACCCATCTGTTGAGCGTAACTTCGCCAATTCACCCGCCGCGAACCATTTGCCCCTTGAGGCACTGGACTTCCAGGATCACCCGCGTTCGACGTACCGCTCGAACACAACCGGTACGCCGACCTCCTCGCCGAGCGCCGCAGTCAGCTCCTCGTGGTCGGTGGCTGGATCGGACCACAGCATCACGCCGACCCCGGAGAAGTCCTTGCTGGGGCCGGCCGAGCAGATGACATCGTGATGGTCGGTCACAAGCTGCTTCGCCACCGGCATCAGCTCGTCGAGCCGATACCGCGTTGACTCGAAGGTGATGGGAACGGGCTGCTGTCCCGCCAGCTCTAGCAGCCCGGTCGGCGGAGGTCCGTGCCAGTAGACGATGACCGACGCACGATCGGGTGACCTGCGGAAGCTCCCGGCGTTGGGATCGGGATGGGCTTTGAAGCAGTCGTACAGCGCATCGAGGGTGGCCCGCTCCGCGGGTGTGGTGTGCCACTTGTCTTCGGGCTCGCTCATGGCTCTGCTTCCTCCAGAGCTCCAGCGTACGGCGGGTTAGTCGGTGGGGGCTGGTTCTGGGGTTCGGGTGGGGGTCCAGGTGATTTGGGTGGTGCAGGCGGTTACTAGGAGGGCGGAGAGGGCTACGGCTGCCATGCCGTAGAGGAGGGTGGTGGCGTTGGTGAGGGCGCCGATGGCTGGTGGGCCGGCTAGGAGGCCGAGGGTGCCCATGGTGGCTACCAGGGTTAGGGCGTTGGGGCCTTGTTTGGCGGCGGCTGCGTAGAGGCAGGGGGTGGCGGCGGCCATGCCTAGGCCTACGCAGGCGAAGCCGATGAGGGTGGGGATGAGGCCGCTGATGAGGAGGGCTGCCGATAGTGCGGTGCCGGCGATGGTGGCGCCGGCTAGGACTACTTGGCGGTCGCCCCAGGCGGCTCGGCGGGAGTCGGCGAAGAGGCGGGTGAGGAGCATGGTGGCGGAGACTACGGCGATGCCTAGGGGGAGGACTGCGGGCGGGGCGCCGATGATCTCTTTGAGGTAGAGGGCGGACCAGTCGTTCATGGCGCCTTCGACGACGGTGACGAAGACCATGGCGACTGCCAGCCAGGCGATGGTTCGGGACGGGATGGTGAGTTTGCCCTTGGCCTTCTCGGTTGTGGGGAGATCGGTGGGGAGAAGAGACCGCGAGGCGAAGGTCGCGAGGGCGGCGAGGATTGCTGCGCCGAGGGTGAAGTGGGTCAGCAGGTTCGTGGTGGCGGCGGTGACGGCGGAGGCGATGAGGGCTGCGGTGAAGATGCCGCCGCTGAAGGCTGCGTGCAGTTTGGCCATGGTGTTGCGTTCGTACTTCACTTCCAGCGCTGTGCCTTGGGCGTTCATCGCGACGTTGAGGCACGCAACCAGCACGCCGTCGATGAGCATCACCGCGAGCGCAACCGGCTGATTCGGTACGACGGCCAATCCCAGCAGCACGAGAGTCAGCCCGACACACGCGACGAGCGCGAGCCGGCGGGAACCCAGTCGCCGCATCAGAAACGTGACGATCGGGAACGCGATGGCCGCACCGATGCCAGTCGCCAGGAGCAGCAGCCCGACTTGCGCGTTCGAAAGATCCAGTGAGCTCTTCAGCATCGGGATCCTGGCAGCCCAGGTCGAGTACTGGAAACCGAGGAAGCCGAAGAGTGCTGCGATGGCCAGCTGCGAACGGCGGAACTCGTCGCGCATGCGGAGAGCCCTTTCTAGAGGACCTTGGTCAGGTAGCGAGCGTTGTCGCCGTAACCGGTGGGGGCGGGGACGGCCGGATCGGGGCGGAAGCCGTTGGACGACCAGAACGGAAACGTGCCGGAGAGCGCGATCAGCGAGATCCTGCGATACCCGAGATCGCCGGCAACCGCGTCCAGGTGAGTCACGAGCGAGCGCCCCAGACCGGTACGACGGAAGGCCGGGGCGACCGCGAGATCGTGCAGATGCAGGTTCGGCGAACCCGCCAACGCGCCCGCCGACAACCCGAGTTGCGGATAACCGCCGTACGGGAAGGGCAGCGCGAGGACGTAGCCACGCACCGCGCCGGGCTCTCCGAGAACGAAGCACGTGTCCGGAGAGAGCGCTCTCCATGATCTCAGCGCGTTCTCGCCCTCGGAGAGCCCGAGTGGTCCGTACGCCGCCTGTTCCAGCTCGGCGATGTGCGGCCAATCGGTGTCGATGATCGGCCGCACGCGAACCGTCTCAAGCATGGATCTCCACCGGTAGCACGTTCACCGGTAGTGGCTCGAAGCCGTTGAAGCGTTGCGTTGTATAGCTGGTGGAGTAGGCGCCGCAGGACAGGATCCAAACCGGATCACCGGAGCCGATCGTGGCCGGTACCCGGGCCGGTGACGGTTCCTGACCGAAGACGTCGTCGCTGTCGCAGGTCGGCCCGGCGACGACCGCCGGTACCCGGAGTCCCTCCGGATGCCGCGGGAACACCATCCGGTACCGCACCTGGTCGACCTCGTACAACCCGTTGAACTTGCCGCAGCTCAGATACAGCCACCGCTCCCGCGCACCGTCCGGCTGCTGCCGAGACGACAGCCGTACGACGTGGGCCCGGATCGCACCGTGGTCGGCGACAAGATGCCGCCCCGGCTCCATGACGAACTCCACCGGGGCGATCTCGCGCAACCGCTGCATCCCCGACCGGATCGTGCCGAAGATCTCGGCCAGCGACGGATCGAGCGCCGTACCGGCCCGGTCGAGATAGCCCAGTGCGGGAAGGCCGCCGCCGAGGTTGATCCGGTTGATGTGGATGTCCAGATCCGCGAGCTCGGTCATCGCCTCGGCCAGCTGGCTGAAGGCGGATTCCCATGCGGCGGTGGTCATCTGCTGCGATCCGACGTGGATCGACAGCCCCGAAGGAACGAGACCCTGGGCCCGCGCGATCGACAGCACGATCAACGCGTCCCGCACCGAACAGCCGGCCTTGCGATTGAGGCCCCACAACGCACCTTCACCTGTGGTCCCCAGCCGGCAGAACACCCGCGAACCCGGTGCACTCGCCGCGATCGCGACCAGATCCGGAACGCTGTCGGTAGCGAAGTCCCGGATCCCGAGCCGATAGGCCTCGGCGATGTTCTGATCCGACTTGACCGTGTTCCCGTAGTGAACGTCTTCCGCAGCGACCCCGGTCGCGAGCGCCTGGACGATCTCCTGTGGGCTCGCGGCATCGAAGCCCGAGCCGCGGCCGGCCAGCGTCTCGAGAACGCCGTCCACGGGACAGGACTTGATCGCGAACCGGATCGCGGTCTCCGGCAGTTCCGCGGTCAGAGCGCCGTACGCAGCTTCGATCCCGCCCAGATCGAAGATGATCTGATCGTGGTCTGCGAGCTCCAAGGCGGTTCGCAGCCGATCACTCAGCACTGTGTTCATGTGCGCAGACCTGCTCCTGCCGAGATGCTTGCCCTGATCAACGACTGCCAGCCGTCGATCAGTACGGCGAAGTCGTCCATGTCCTGGCGGGCCTCGTCGAGCAAAGCCGAGCGCCGGACCACCAGAGTCTCGGCGAAGTCAGCGTGCCGCCCACCCAGCCGGCGGTAGGCCGAGCCGAGCTTGTCCAGCCGATCGACGTTCTCGTTGACGGGCAGCTGGATGCTCTGCCGGACAATCCCCGCCACCGCTGCCGCGTCGACATCTCCGTGAGCGTCACGGAGAGCGCTCCCCGCGACTCCCATCCGCTCGTAGACGAAGTGCAGATAGAGCATCGACAGGAAGAACTTGGTCAGCGCCAGCTGGTACGACGCGAACCCCGCATCGGTCTTCCGTTCACCGGTGTGCAGGTTCACGATGTGCCGGTTGTGCTGGACGCCGGGCAGACCGGCATCGTGCACGAGATGCATCAGGAAGTAGTCGCTGCCGATCGTGTCGGTTGCTGGCGGCAACGGAACCTGTTCCTGGACCCGGTGGAACGCGATGTTCGACATGTCGACACGCATCGGGTCGACCACGGTCAGCACCGACTCGTCGGCACGGAACGGCGTGGTGCCTGCCCCTGTGAAGGATTCCGCAACCAGGGCACGCTTTTCGGCCTCGGGTGCGTCGCCGGGTGCCCACAGACTGACCACTTCGTAGTAGATCTCGGGATCACGCTGCCGGATGTCGTCGATGTCCACGGACATGTCGCCGATGAACGACGCGCCTGCCATCACCACCGGCAGGTCGTCGCTACCCGGCGCGAGGTCGACGGCCGACACTCGCTCGCGGGCCGCCGCGGCCGTCGTACCGATGGTGAGCTCGTGATGGATCGGGAAGATCTTCGCGCCGTCCAGCTCCTGGTAGGTGCAGTCGGAGTCGCGCCGGTGCACGGATTCGCACCCGAGCGCGGCCGCGATGACGAAGGCCCGGTTCGTGCAGGCGCCGTACGAGCGTCGGCCGGGCAGCATCAGGTCGAGGATCCGCTCGGGTTCGTTGAGCGCCGCGTCCTTGATCACCTGCTGCAGAAACACCCGCTGCGCGTGCTCATCGAGATGCACGATCTCGATCCCCGGCTGCAGCGGGAGCGCGGCGAGGACCCGAGCGTGTTCGGCGTAGTCCGTGGGGGAGCTGGAGTCCAGGACCAGTACGGCGATCTCGACGTCGAAGTGTGAGACCCCGTACGCCGCCTCTTCCGCCAGCTCGTGCAGCATCGGAGTGCAAGCTCGATCGGTTGGCAGCGCCAGGCAGATGCGCCTCACCGGGTCTCCCCTCCGGCGCTGTGCCATGAGTCGAGTCCCAGCAGCTTGCGCCCGAGAGCGGTCAGATCGGCGGTCGGGTACCGGAGCGACTCGTGCTTGATCGGGTCGCCGACCAGGGTCGCGTTCCACTCCGGCGTACTGAGGTTGCGCCAGGACTCGATGCGTGAGCGGACGAGCTCCTGATGGGTCTCCAGCGCCGGCATCATCGACAGGTACTGCACCGAGCGGACGCTGTTCGCGGAGCGGTTCGGGGCCACGCCGTGCGCGAGCATCCCGTTCCAGATGAGCAGATCACCGGCCTCGAGCTGCGGCCGGATGACGGGGAACTCGTTCCGATCGATGGCGGGTCGGATCGGATCGCGGTCCAGCGGTTGCTCGGCGCGCCAGCTCTCGAACTGACGGAACAGTTCGGGACAGCACTGGAAGCCGCCGCTGTCGTCGGTGGTGTCGGTCAGCGCGATGATGCCCTGGACCCGCTGCGGCAGTACGTCGAGCGTGCTGTCGACGTCCCAGTGCAGATCGATGTCGAAGCCGGTGTCGGTGGCCGGGATCAGCGTGCGGTCGCGGTTGCCGACGTTCGGCGGGTTCAGGTTGAGCCGGTCCAGCGTGACCCAGAGCTCCTCGCTGTCCCAGACGTCGACGAAGGCGTCGTACACGCGCTGCGCCTGCCGGCTGTCCCAGATGAGTTGGTGCTGATAAGCCTCGACGAATCCGTAGATGTAGAGGTCGCGTTCCAGCTCGGAACGGAATTCCCGCTCCGGATACCAGCTGCCGGGCTGGTCTGGTTCTAGCCCCTGGAATTCCCAGGCGAAATCGAGGAGTTCCTGGGCGTGTGGAATGGCGTGTTTCACCACGGTGTACCCGTAGGCCTGCCAGTGGTCGTAATCGGCGGCGGACAGCACCCGCAACGGCAGGGTCTTCCGCACGTCGCGCAGCGGTGTCGCGGCCAGGTAGGTATCGGCGTCAGCGCTCGAGTAAGGCACCTTCGAGGCGGCGCGGTAGAGGTCTGTCTCAGTATTCGGCATGAACAATCGTCCCCAGTACGGTTGTGCCCGCCAAACCGGTTCAGTTCGGCACGGCTGTTCGTTCACGGGAGTTTCGCAGGATCCTTACCAAAGTATACGAAGGAACCTTAGCAAAGTAATTCAAGCGATTGTGCGGAGTGCGCTTTCCGCTTCGCGAACCGTGCCCGTTCAGACCTCCGGGTGTGCCCCACTAGAGTCCTGTGACGTGGACCATCAGTTCTTGCTCATCGCCGGCGCCGGGCTCGCGATCATGATCACGGCGTCGGTGTTCGCGCGGCGGACCGGAGTCGCGGCGCCCCTGCTCTTGGTTGCGCTCGGCATCGGAGCCAGCTACCTGCCGAGTACGCCGACGATCCACCTCGAACCGGAGATCGTGCTGGCCGGGGTGCTGCCGCTGCTGCTGTATTCGTCGGCAGTGCAGTTGCCGGTGCTCGACATCCGGCGGAACCTGTCGCTGATCGCCTGGCTGTCGGTGGTGATGGTGATCGCCTCGTCGCTGGCGATCGGGGCCGTGGTGCATGCCCTGTTCCCGAGCATCTCCTTCGCTCTGGGCGTCGCGCTCGGCGCAGTGGTGAGTCCGACCGACGCGGTCGCGGCGACAGCCATCGGCCACCGGGTCGGTCTGCCGCCTCGAGTGATGACCGTGCTGGAGGGCGAGAGCCTGGTCAACGACGCGTCCGCGTTGGTGGTGCTGCGGACGGCGATTGCGGCGATCGGGGTCGTCGGGGGTGGGTTCGATCTCGGCCACACCGCCCTCGACTTCGGATGGGCGGTGATCGGCGGCGGTCTGATCGGTGCCGTGATCGGCGTCCTGACCGTGCTGCTGCGACAGCGCCTCGACGATCCGGTGCTCAACACAACGATCTCGTTCGCAATCCCTTTCCTGGCTTACTTTCCGGCCGAGGAGCTGCACGCGTCCGGCGTACTCGCGGTGGTCGTGGCGGGACTACTGACCGGCGTACTCGGCAGCAAGCGGTTCAGCGCGCGCGACCGGCAGACGCAGGCGACGACCTGGACCACGATCAGCTTCGTCCTGGAGAGCGCTGTCTTCCTTGCCATGGGCTACCAATTGCCCGAGCTGGTGGATGCGGCCCGCGCGGAGACCACGGTCGGTGAGATCACCGGGCTGGTGCTGATCGTCGTTGCATTGCTGGTGGTACTGCGATTCATCGGACTCGCCTGGCCCGCGCTGTCAGGCCGATTCGGTCGCGGGGATCGCAATGAGCAGCAGCGGTCGCGGCTGACGCAGTTCGAAGAAGCGCTGGACGCGATGAACCCGGAGAGCGATCGCGAGGAGACGCGTCTCGCCTGGGCGCGCCGCCGATTGGCGCGCGGGCGGGCGGATGTGGAGTTCGAGGAACGGGAGCCATTGACCTCGCGCGGAACCCTCGTGCTGGCCTGGGCCGGGATGCGCGGGGTCGTGACGGTGGCCGCCGTACAGACGATTCCGGCTGGTACGCCGCACGTCGCCACGGTCGTGCTTGCGGCCTTCCTGGTCGCGCTGTTCACGTTGGTGGTCTTCGGTCTGACGCTGCCGTGGGTGATCGCGCGGATGAAGTTCCAGTCCGAGAGTCGGGAGGACAAGCGGGACGCGACCCAGGCGCTGCTGCGGCGGATCGGTGAGTCGGCGATCGACGCGATGGGTCCACTTGAGGAGCAGGTGGTCGAGGGCGAGCCGCTCGATCCGGAGTTGGTCGCGACGATGAAGGAGCGGATCATCCCGCGGCTCGTTTCGGCCAGCCGGCAGGCTCCGGCGGCTAAGCCGGACAGCTTCGAGCAGATGGCCGTTGTTCAGCGTCGGTACCTGGATGCCATGCGGGATGCGCTTGGTGCCGAGCGAAGCATCGGTGCCTTCAGTTCGGACACCTACAAGCAGGTCGAGGCGCTGATCGACACGATCGAGTACCGGTTCAAACCCGCTTAGGCTGCCGGGATTCGTCAGTCCAATCGCGGCGGGCGACGCTGTGGGGTTGAGTCACGGGGTGACCTCCTTCTCGCCGGCCGTGCGCCGCCTCATCATCGCGACGCTTGTCAACACGCTCGGCAACGGCGTGTACGCCGCGATCGGGGCGATGTACCTGACCCGGGTCGCGGGCTTGTCGGTGGCCCATGTCGGCGTCGGGCTGACGATCGCCGGCGTACTCGGGCTCGTCACCAGTACGCCGCTCGGCGTGGTCGCCGACCGCCTCGGACCGAACCGCGCGTACGTCGGCTTCCTCCTGCTGCAAGCGATCACGATGAGCGCGCTCACCCAGGTGCACTCGTTCGGCGCGTACGTCGCCGTGGCCGCGGTGACCGCGATCGCGGACTCGGGCCAGCGTGGCGCCAAGGGCGCGTTGATCGCCGGGCTGTCCGAGCCCGACCAGCGGGTGCGGACCCGCGCGGTCCTGCGGGTCACCACGAATATCGGGATGGGCGTCGGTCTGGCGCTCGCCGGGATCGTGCTCGCGCTCGACAAACCCGGCCTGTACGTCGGTGCGCTGCTGGCCAACGCCGTCACCTACTGCGTGACGGCCGCGATGATCCAGTTCGGTCTGCCGATCGTGGCCGGGATCGCGTCGGAGAGCGCTCCCTCGGGTCTGACCGCGCTGAAGGATCGGCCGTTCCTGGTATTCGTCGTACTGGACGGGGTGCTGAACATGCACAACGTGATGGCACAGCTCGCGATCCCGCTGTGGATCGTCACGGCGACCGATGCGCCGCGATGGCTGATCTCGGTGCTGCTCGTGATCAATGCGGTCGCCGTCGTGTTGCTCCAGATCCGCACTGCTCGCGGAACGGAACATCTGGCCGGCGCAGCGCGAGCCGGTCGGCGGGCAGGGCTGCTGCTCGCGGCCGCGTGCGGGGTGTTGGCGATCACCGACGTGACGTCGGGGCCGGTGACCATCGCGCTGCTGATCGTCGCTGCGCTCGTGCATGTGCTGGGGGAGATGCTGCAGTCCGCCGGCGGTTGGGGAGTCAGCTTCGAACTCGCGCCGCCGGGTGCGCAGGGGCAGTACCAGGGTGCGTACGCGATGGGGCACCAGCTCGGAGACCTCGTCGCGCCGCTCGTGCTGACGACGATCGCGGTCAGCTGGGGCTGGCCCGGGTGGTTGCTCACCGCCGTGCTCTTCGGAATCGCGGGCGCGTTCATACCGGTCGCCGTACGGCGTCATCCTGCTCTGGCGGTCGCTGTGCCGGTGGCGGGCGTCGCGACATGAGATGAGTCGCGGGGTGGGCTCGGCGGGTGAAACACTGACATGCGTGTACACCCTTGACCTGAACCCAGACGAGTTGCTCACCACGACCCGCGCCGTCCGCAAGCGCCTGGACCTGGAGCGGCCCGTTGCGCCCGAACTGATCCGCGAGTGTCTCGAGATCGCGACCCAGGCGCCCTCCGGCAGCAACGGGCAGCGTTGGCATTGGCTGGTCGTCACCGACCCGGAGAAGCGCGCGAAGATCGCGGAGTACTACCGCGAGTCGCTGCACGCCTACTTCGCAGCGAACGAGGCGGCCCGCGGTCCCGAGACCGATCCGGTGCAACAGCGGGTGCGCGACAGTTCGGCGTACCTGGGTGACAACCTCGGCAAGGTGCCCGTCTTCGTGATCGCGTGCATCACCGCGCCCTCGCTGCCGTCGGGCAATCAGGCCGGTCTGTGGGGGTCGATTCTGCCCGCCGCCTGGAACTTCATGCTCGCCGCGCGAGCGCGTGGGCTGGGGACGACCTGGACCACACTGCACCTGAAGTACGAGCGGGAGGTCGCGGAACTGCTCGGCGTACCGGATGAGGTTCGGCAGGGCGTGCTGATCCCGGTCGCGCACACGATCGGCACCGACTTCAAGCCCGGGCCGCGGCGGGATCTGGACAACGTCGTCCACTACGACAAGTGGTGATGCCCCGGGAATGAACCCGGGGTTCTCTCGCGTTGACATGTCAACCTAGACTGGTGACGTGGACAGGAGCGGGAAATGAGTGGCCTGGAGTTCGGTCTCGACACGTTCGGCGATGTGCCGGAGGGTGCGAGCGGCGAGCTGGTGTCGGATGCGGCGGCGATCCGGCAGGTGGTGCAGGAGGCCGTACTGGCCGATGAGCTGGGCGTGGACGCGATCGCGCTCGGCGAGCACCACCGGCCGGAGTACTCGATCTCTTCGCCGGAGACGGTGCTGGCCGGGATCGCCGGGCAGACGTCGCGGATCAAGCTCGGTTCAGGCGTGACCGTGCTCAGCTCGGACGACCCGGTGCGCGTTTTCCAGCGGTTCTCGACCGTGGACGCGCTCTCCAACGGCCGCGCCGAGGTCATCCTCGGGCGCGGCTCGTTCACCGAGTCCTTCCCGCTCTTCGGGTACGACCTGGCCGACTACGAGGTGCTGTTCGAGGAGAAGCTGCAGCTGTTCGCGCGGCTGCTCGACGAGAAGCCGGTGACCTGGGAAGGCACGGTCCGCGCGGCTCTCGACAACGCCGATGTCTACCCGAAGACGGAGTCCGGCCGGCTGACCACCTGGGTCGGCGTCGGCGGCTCACCGCAGTCCGTCGTCCGTACGGCGTTCTACGGGTTGCCGTTGATGCTCGCGATCATCGGCGGTTCGCCGGAGCGGTTCGCGCCGTACCTGGACCTGTACAAGCGGGCGTCCGAGCAGTTCGGCACGGTCGCGCAGCCGGTCGGCATGCACTCACCAGGCTTCATTGCGGACACCGATGAGGCGGCGAAGGAGATCTACTACCCGCGCTACAAGGTGATGCGGGACCGCATCGGCGCGCTCCGCGGCTGGCCGCCGGTGAAGCGGTCCGAGTTCGACGCCGAGCTCGCGCACGGATCCCTGTACGTCGGTTCGCCGGACACCGTGGCTCGCCGGATCGCCGGCGCGGTCAAGAAGCTCGGCGTCGGGCGGTTCGACCTGATCTATTCGTCGGGCTCGGTGCCGGGGAGTGATCGGCTGCGGGCGGTCGAGCTGTACGGCAGCAAGGTGATCCCGATGGTCCGCGAGATCCTGGCCGAGGAGTCATGAGCGGCGCGGGATCGGGCGGTTCCGGCGCGGGGAGGCCGACGATCGCGATTCTCGGGGCGGGCAAGGTTGGCACTGCGCTCGCGCGGCTCGCGGTCAAGGCTGGGTATCCGGTGCTGATCGCGGGGTCGGGCGACGTGGCGAAGATTGCGTTGATCGTGGAGATCGTCACGCCGGGTGCGGTCGCGACGACCGCGGCCGACGCGGCGGCGCGGGCGGATGTGGTGATCCTGGCGCTGCCGCTCGGCAAGCACCGCACGCTTCCGGTCGAGGCGCTGCGCGGCAAGCTCGTGATCGACGCGATGAACTACTGGTGGGAGGTCGACGGCATCCGCGACGACCTCACCGATCCGCGGACCTCGTCGTCCGAGATCGTCCAGGAGTTCCTGCCCGAGGCGCGCGTGGTGAAGGCCTTCAATCACATGGGCTACCACGACCTCGAGGACGGCGCCTCGCCGGCCGGATCGCCCGGGCGGAAGGCGATCGCGGTCGCGGGTCCGTCGCTGGAGGCGGCCGAGGTGGCGGCGATCGTCGACGACCTCGGCTTCGATCCGGTGATCGCCGGTTCGCTCGCCGACGGCGTCCAGCTGGAACCGGGGACCGAAGCGTTCGGGGCCAACGTCACCGCGGCCGAGCTGCAGGACATGCTCGACCGCTTCCCCGAGTCCTCCCGCGGCCTCGCCGTACGGACTGCTCGCGAGCAGGCCACTGATCGGAAAGTGGACGCTGTCTCGGGGCCGCTGACCCCTTAGCGTCGACGGCATGTCTGTTCATGGATCGGCACGCTCACTCGGCGCGGTCGGGATCTGGGCGCCCTGGTGGTTGTGGAAACAGGAAGGCGAGAAACTCGACGAGGCCGCGCGTGAGCTGGAGGAGCTCGGATTCGGGACCCTCTGGGTGGCGAACGGCCCGGAGATGCTCGAAACCGCCGCTGTGATGCTGGGAGCGACCACAGCAGTCTCCATCGCCACCGGGATCGTGAACATCTGGGTTCACGATCCCGCCGACGTCGCTGACGCCTACCTGCAGGCGGAGCAGCGGTTTCCCGGGCGGTTGACGATCGGGCTCGGCAACGGTCCGCGGGAGCCGGCTCAGTGGGCGCGTTCGCCGTACCGCGAACTGACCCGATACCTGGATCGACTCGACGACGTGGGGCTGTCGAGCGATGGCCGGATGCTGGCCGCGGTCGGTCCGAGGATGCTCGAGCTGGCCGCAGCTCGCTCGCTGGGCGCCCACCCGTTCCTCAGTACTCCGGAACACACCGCTCTGGCCCGCGCTGCGCTGGGGAACGGACCACTGCTCGCACCCGAACTCAAGGTCGTGCTGGAGACCGATCCGGCCGTCGCCCGGTCGATCGCGAGACAGGCTCTGACGTTCTATCTGACCAAGCGCGGCTATGCGGCGAATCTTCGGCGTCTCGGGTTCACCGACGAGGACCTGCAAGGCGGTGGCAGCGACCGGCTCGTCGATGCGGTCGTGGCGTGGGGTGACGTCCACACCGTGCTGGACCGCATCTCCGAACATCAGCAGGCGGGAGCGGACCACGTCGCCGTTCAGCTCCTCGACCGGTTCACGGACGGACCGGACCGCGCCGTACGGCGCCTTCCTCGGGCGGGCTACCGGCAGCTGGCAGCAGGTCTGGCCGGTTGACCGGCCAGACCGTCAGTAGCGCTCCACCGGGAATTCCGCGGAGGCATGGCCGAATTTGGCGTCCAGCAGGACGTCGTCCTCCGCGACACTGGATCGCGTGTCCGTCTCGAGCAGACGTAACAAAGCCAGCAGCCGGCGAGTCACTTCGCACATGCTGGATCACCCCCTCCCAGTGTCCCTATCGTTCTGGAGGGCCAGAACGTTTCTCACAACTTTGTTGCGGTCGGCAACCGGAGGCCCCGGAAGAGGGTTCGGGGCCGGGTACCGGGCCACGGACAGACCTGTCGCGACGACCGGTCGGTGAGGACAGTCATGGTGACAATCCAGCGCGTGATGACGGTCGGGCGACCCGTCGAGACCGTCTTCGCTTATCTCGCGGACTTCGAGAACACCAACGAGTGGGACCCCGGCACCGTGCGGACGACGCGCCTGGACGGCGGTGGAGGCGTGGGAACGACGTACCGGAACATCTCGCGGTTCGGCGGCCGGAAGACCGAGCTGATCTACACGGTCGAAGAGCTGAGCGTGCCGGAGCAGTTGCGGTTCCGTGGGGAGAACAAGACCGTCACAGCGCGCGACACCATCACTCTGCGACCGGCCGGGCCGGGTGAGACCGAGCTCACATACCTCGCGGAGTTCGAGTTCCACGGTGTGGCGCGGCTGGTGGTGCCGTTACTGGGCCGGCAGTTCGCGAAGCTGGGCGACGATGCGGAGCGGCGGCTCCGCGAGGTGCTCGGGAAACTCTGATCCCGGGAAATCTCTGATCTGGCCCATCCCGGCGGCGGATGGCTCCGAAGACCTCGGACAGTCACTGTCTGCCGAGGGAGCTTTGTGTCCAGAAGAGACGATCGTCCCGCTGTTGCTGTGATCGGCTCTGGGGTTGCCGGACTGACTGCTGCCCACCTGTTGCGACGAACCCACCGGGTGACGGTCTTCGAGGCTGATGACCGGCCGGGTGGGCATGCGCACACCCACGACGTGGTCGACACTCTCGGCCAGGAGCATCGGGTCGACTCCGGGTTCATCGTGCACAACGAGCGGACCTATCCGCAGTTGCTTCGGCTCTTCGACGAGCTCGGGATCCGGACCCGGCCGACCGAGATGTCGATGAGCATCCGCTGTGATGGCTGTGGACTCGAGTACGCCGGCGGTCGCGGCGTGGCCTCGATCTTCGCCCAGCCGCGGCGGGTCGCCGATCCGCGGTTTCTGCGGATGCTCGGAGAGATCCGGCGGTTTCACCGGGAAGCGCTCTCTGTGCTGCGTTCTGGCGACACCCGACTCACGTGGGGCGAGTTCCTCGTGACGCGCCGGCTGTCGTCGTACTTCGTCCGGCATTTCGCGCTGCCGCTGGTGTCGTGTGTCTGGTCGAGCGGGGCGTCCGATGCCGCGCGTTATCCGGCGGGATACCTGTTCCAGTTCCTGCATCACCACGGGATGCTCGCGATCAATGGCTCACCACAGTGGCGGACGGTGGTCGGTGGGTCCCGCACGTACGTCGATCGGGTCGTCGCGCAGATCGGGGACGTGCGGCTCTCCACGCCGGTACGCGCCGTACTGCGGCACGACGACGGGGTCGAGGTGCTGACGCGAGATAGCGCTCTCTCGTTCGATCGCGTGGTGCTCGCGACGCACGCCGACACCGCACACGACCTGCTGGTGGATGCGACGCCGGCCGAGAAGTCCTTGCTCGATGCCTTCGACTATTCGGTGAACCCGACCTGGCTGCACACCGACACCTCGGTACTGCCGGACAGTGCCCGCGCCCGGACCTCGTGGAACTACCGCCTGCGTGATTGTCATTCCGACGAACCACAGGTGCTGGTGAGTTACTGGATGAACCGCCTACAAGGGCTTGATGCTGCCGATCAGTACCTGGTGACACTCAATCCGGAAGGCTGGGTCGACCCGTCGGCGGCAGTTGCCCGGATGACCTACGCGCACCCGATCTTCACTCCGGAATCGGTTGCGGCGGCGCAGTCCTTGCGCTCGGCCGGTGGACCGCGGCTGGCGTTCGCCGGCGCACATCTTGGGTGGGGATTCCACGAGGACGGGTGCCGCTCGGGAGTCGAGGCCGCGGCGAAGTTCGGGGCTGCGTGGTGAGCGCTCTCTCCCGTTCCGCGACCGCTCAGCGTGCGAGCGCCCGGCCCGGGATTGCCCGGCCTGCGAGCGCCCAGTCTGGGATCGTCCGGCCTGCGATCGTGCTGCCGGCGATTGTTCCTGGGTGGGTCGCGCACAGCAGGCGGCTGCCGCGACGGCATCGCTTCCGGTATCGCACGTACCAATGGCTGGTCGACATCGACCACCTGCCCACCTTCCGTCCACTGGCCTCGTTCCGGCCGGCTGATCATCTGAACGCCGGAGAGCGCTCCCTGCGCGAGAACCTCGCCGCGTTCATCACCGCCCAGAACGAGGTTCTCGAGAACGACGATCAGGTGCTGATGCTCGCGAACGCGCGCAGCTTCGGCCACGTCTTCGATCCGCTCAGCATGTTCTGGTGCTTCACACCCGACGGCACACTGCGCTGGATCGTTCTCGAGGTCCACAACACCTACGGCGAGCGCCACCCATACCTCGCGCATCCGGACCCGGACGGACGATTCGCCGTCGAGAAAGCGTTCTACGCGTCGCCGTTCTTCACCGTCGACGGCACGTACGAAGTGGTCCTCGACCTGGCACCCGACCGGGTCGCGGTCGCGATCAACCTGCGCCAGCACCACACCCGAGCCTTCAGCGCGACTTTCATCGGCCGCCCGCGCCCGGCGAATCGTCGTACCCGCTGGGCCGTCGCGGTTCGCACGCCGTTCGTCACCTACCAGGTCTCACTGCTGATCCGGCTGCACGGCATCGCTCTCTGGTTGCGCCGCCTGCCCGTCGTTGACCGTCCCCCGCACACCCCACCTCAAGGAGCCTGATGTCCACCTCACAGGCCACCGGCCGCACCACGACCATCGACTCCGCCCGCTGGCCACGCATTGCCCGCACGCCGCACCATCCGCTCCGCGCAGCCCTGGCCCGCCACGTCTTCAACAACGCGACCCGGCAACTTCCCATCAGCGTCCAGCTCCCCGGCGCCTTGCCGGTGCGGACGGAGAAGCCGGTGTTCGAGGTTGTTTCGGACAGCTTCTTCGATCGGCTCGGCAAGGACCTGAAGCTCGGCTTCGGGGAGTCGTACATGGCGGGGGAGTGGCGAGCGAGCGAGGGCACCGATCTTGCCGACCTGCTCACGGTGTTCGCCCGGCAACTCACGGACCTGGTGCCGGCCGGGCTCCAGCGGTTGCGCCGCGTGGTGGATCGGCCGATCGCGCGGATCAACGACCGGGTCGGCGCACGTGCCAACATCGCGCATCACTACGACCTGTCGAACGAACTGTTCGCAACGTTCCTCGATCCGACGATGACCTATTCGGCCGCCCTGTTCGAACCGGGAGAAGCGTCACTGGCCGCGGCGCAGCGGCGCAAGATCGACAACATCCTCGATCTAGCCGGTGTGTCTTCAGGAACGCGCGTTCTCGAGATCGGTACCGGCTGGGGACAGCTCGCGATCCAGGCCGCTCAGCGTGGCGCGGAGGTCCACACGATCACTCTCTCCGCGCAGCAGCGTGATCTTGCGTGCCGGCGGATCTCGGAGGCCGGCGTGCACGCCGACGTCGAGCTCTGCGACTACCGCGACGTTCAGGGACAGTACGACGCCATCGTGAGCGTCGAGATGATCGAGGCGGTCGGTGAGCGGTACTGGCCGACGTACTTCGCAACCGTCGAGCGCTTACTCGCACCGGGCGGACGGTTCGGCCTGCAGTCGATCACCATGTCGCACGAGCGGCTCCTCGCGACCCGCAACAGCCAGGGCTGGATCCACGAGTACATCTTTCCGGGCGGCCTGATCCCGTCCATCGAGGCGATCACGACCGTCTCGGGAGAGGCCGGGCTGGAGATCATCAGCCAGCGGGACTTCGGCCCGGACTACGCGAGAACGCTGCGACTCTGGAGAGAGCGCTTCACCAGCAACCGCGAGATCGTCGAGAGCCTCGGCTTCGACGCGGTGTTCCGCCGGATGTGGGAGTTCTACCTGGCGTATTCCGAAGCCGGGTTCCGATCCGGGTACCTGAATGTCTCGCAGTTCGCCCTCACCAGGAGATGGGCATGAATCTGACCGGACGCCGGATCTGGATCGTCGGTGCTTCCTCCGGAATCGGCGCGGCCCTGGCGACAGCTCTCGATGCCCGGGGTGCACACGTGGCCGTGTCCGCGCGCCGAGAGAGCGCTCTACGAGATCTCGCCGGCGATCGGATGGCCGTCGTACCCGTCGACATCACCGACCAGGCCGCGGTACGTCGCGCAACCGCGCAGGTCGTCGACGAACTCGGCGGCCTGGACATCGTCGTACTGAGTGCCGGCTACTGGAAGCAGTTGACCGAGTTCGACGCCGAGTCGTTCCAGCGGCATCTCGACGTGAACCTTTCCGGGATGGCGAACTGTCTGGAGGCCGTCATCCCGCGGATGCAGGCCGCCGGTGCCGGGATCATCGTCGGCATCTCGTCGGTCGCCGGGTTGCGGGGACTGCCCGGTGCCGAGGCGTACGGCGCGACGAAGGCGGCGCAGATCAACCTGCTGGAGGCGCTTCGGGTCGGCCTCGGTCCCCAGGGCATCGACGTCGTGACGGTCTGCCCGGGGTTCGTCGACACCGAGATGACCGAGGCGAACCAGTTCCCGATGCCGTTTCTGGTCACCGCGCCGGTCGCCGCCAGAATCATTGCCGACGGCATCGAACAGCGGAAGGCGCGGATCGTCTTCCCGTGGCAGATGGCGGTGTTCGCGCACCTCGCACCGCTCGTGCCGGACCGGCTCTGGGCTCGGTTGTTCCGGCCCAGGAAATAGTCCCGTCCTGCGGCGCCGAGGCCTGCCCTGTCCCCGGCACCGCAGGAGGATCAAGTGGTCAGGGGCGTCCGGGCAGCCGGTAGTTGTCGCCGAGAACCTGACCGCGGTGCGGTTTGTAGAGATCGAACCCGCGCGAGTTGCACTGCAGGCCACCGTTGATGCAGTGGCTCACCAGGGCAGCCAGCGTCGGCGGGTCCCACGCGTTGAAGAAGTCGTAGTGCCAGGAGTAACCACGTCCGCTCGCCAGCCGGACGTTGGTCACGTCGCCGTCCGCGGGGAAGGCGATCTTGAACTCCAGCATCGGCACCGGGTTGGGGTGCGACGCCGGGCAGGCACCGTTGACCGGGTAGGCCATGTGGCTCTTGTGGTCGGGGCTGTCCAGGTCACGGCCGTTCCAGCAGCTCGGGGCCTGGTAGCGGATGTTGAGCTGGGTTCCCGCCGGACAGTTGGCCGGGAAGTCCCAGTTGTGCGCGCTGTCGCCGCACTCCCAGCCCTCGACGGCACCGGGCGAGGTCCGGAATGCCTCCTGGGTCGCGGTCGGGCTGCCGACGACGTACCGGATGCCCGGCGGGAAGGGCCGGACCTTCGTGTAGTCGAGGATGCCGGACTTGTAGTAGATGGTCTGGTGCCAGGTCTGGATCACCGGATCGTTGCCGCGGAACATCGTCGGCCACCAGTACGCCGACAGGTCGTCGGGGTTCAGGCAGGTCGTCGCGTACGGACCGGCGGCGTTCAGGCTGTTCAGGGTGGTGGCGGCGTTCGTGGTGTTGTTGCCGACGAAGCTGTGGTCGTGGGAGGCGCCCGGCATGTTCGGGAACACGATCGGGTCGTCGGGCGCGCGGTGGTGGACGGTGCAGTTGACCTGGAACTCGTGGTGCGTCACCTCGTCGGCGGCATGCGCGGACGAGCCGGCGAGAGCGGTCAGTCCGGCGGCGATGACGCCGACGGCGGTGCCGCCGGCGTACAGGACTTTCTTCTTGGTTGTGAACACGGAACTCCTCCTGCTGGGGGGATTCCGCGGGGCGGCGATCGGTCAGGGTCGGCAGGGTGATCGGAGTGGCCCGCGGTCGGAAAGATCGCGGGAGAGCGCTCTCTGGAGAACCATGATCCGGCCGCCTCGCGGTGTCAACCCTCCGTGGTTCCGGAACCACGCTGAGCGTGAATCCGGCGTACCCAGGCATTGACAACACCGGAAAGCAGCGGCCACGATCGGTCCGCGAGAGAGCGCTCTCTCACCCTCTCTCCGTCAAGGAGCTCTCCGCAAAAGGAGTCCGCCCGATGAAGCTTTTGCCCGCTCTGCGTGCCCGGCGACGGCCGCGGCCGACCGCAGTCCTGATCGCGGTGGCCCTGGTGGCGCTCGGCAACCTGGTGGTGTCGGCCGTCCCGGCGCAGGCCGCGACCCTGTTGTCCCAAGGCAAGCCGGCCACCGCCTCGACCTCCGAAGGCGCCGGTACGCCGGCCTCGGCCGCGGTCGACGGTGACGCGAACACCCGATGGTCGAGCGTGTGGGCCGACAACCAGTGGCTGCAGGTCGACCTCGGCGCGACCGCCACCGTCGAACAGGTCGTTCTCCAGTGGGAGGCGGCGTACGCGACCGGCTACCGCATCGAGGTCTCGGCCAACGGCCAGCAGTGGAACCAGATCTACAGCACCGCGACCGGTCCGGGTGGTACCGAGACCCTGAATGTCAGCGGCAGCGGCCGGTACGTCCGCATCTTCGCCACCACCCGCGCCAACGGGTACGGCGTCTCGCTGTTCGAGTTCAAGGTCTTCGGTACGCCGGGCGACAGCGGCCCGGCGCCAGGAACCGGAACGGTCCGGATCGCCGGCAGTCAGGGCAACTGGCAGTTGCTGGTGAACAACAATCCATGGGTCGTGAAGGGCTTGACCTGGGGACCGCCGCCGACCGAGGCCGCTCAGCGGCTGCCGGAGTTGAAGGCGATCGGCGTCAACACGGTCCGCACCTGGGGGACCGATGCGAGCTCGAAGCCGCTGTTCGACGCGGCTGCCGCGAACGGCATGCGCGTCGTTGCCGGCTACTGGCTCCAGCCTGGTGGTGGGCCTGGCAGCGGTGGTTGCGCGAACTACGTGACGGACACCAACTACAAGACCACGATGCTCGGCGAGATCCGGCGCTGGACGACCGAGTACAAGGACAACCAGGGCGTCCTGATCTGGAACGTCGGCAACGAGTCCGTGCTCGGTCTGCAGAACTGCTACTCCGGCGCGGAGCTCGAGCAGCAGCGGATCGCGTATGCGACCTTCGTGAACGACGCGGCCAAGGCGATCCACGCGATCGACCCGAACCACCCGGTCACGTCGACCGATGCCTGGACCGGCGCCTGGCCGTATTACAAGCAGTACTCGCCGGACCTCGATCTGCTGGCCGTGAACTCCTACGGGCATGTCTGCCAGGTGAAGCAGGACTGGATCAACGGCGGTTACAACAAGCCGTACATCCTCACCGAGGGCGGACCGGCAGGCGAGTGGGAGGTCCCGAACGACGCGAACGGCGTACCGAACCAGCCGACCGATCTGCAGAAGCGCGACGGGTATTTGCAGGCGTGGAACTGCATCACCGGGCATGCCGGGGTGGCGCTGGGTGCGACGCTGTTCCACTACTGGAGCGAGAACGACTTCGGCGCGGTCTGGTTCAACATCACGCCGGGCAACGAGAAAAGCCTGGCGTGGTACGCGATCCGGCAGGCGTTCGGTGGACCCGGTGGCGGGAACACACCTCCGGTGATCACCAACATGACCCTGAGCCGGACGACGGATGTCCCGGCCGGCGGCACGGTCTCGGTCAACGTCGCGGTCAGTGATCCCGACAGGGATGCGCTCTCTCACGAGTTCAAGGTCGGTGGGAAGTACATCGACGGGAGCGGGGCTCTGGTCACGACACCGTCGAGTGGCAACGGTCCGTTCACGGTGACTGTGCCTGCGCGGCTCGGGGTTTGGAAGCTGTACGACTACGTCCGGGACGGGCGTGGGCACGTCAGCATCGAGACCCGGTCCTTCCGGGTGGTCGCGCCGCCGGTCGAGGGGACCAACATCGCGCGGGGTCGTCCGGCGACAGCGTCGTCGTACCAGCAGGTCGGGCCGGGAGCGCCGTTCCCGCCGTCGAACGTGACGGATGGGAACAACGCGACTCGCTGGGCCAGCGACTGGTCGGATCCGCAGTGGGTGCAGGTCGACCTCGGGCAGGTGACGTCGTTCGACCGGATCCAGCTGATCTGGGAGGGAGCGTTTGCCCGTTCTTACCGGGTCGAGGTGTCGGATGACGGGAACGCCTGGAGAGCGCTCTACGACACGTCCGCCGGGAACGGGGACGTCGACGACATCACGACCGGCGGGACCGGGCGCTACGTCCGGCTGACCGGGACCCAGCGCGGAACCGGCTGGGGCTATTCGCTCTACGAGTTCGGGATCTACCGACGCTGATCCCACCGACCGGTACGGCGGCTCACCACCTGGGGCCGCCGTACCCCTGTGGATAACTTTGAGGCGGAATGACGTGTCCCAGATACGATCCGGTGCCATGACGCAGGCAGCGACCCGACGTACCCCGACCTTGGAGGATGTGGCCGAGGCGGCGGGTGTTTCGCGCGCCACGGTGTCCCGGGTGGTGAACAAGAAGGGCACGGTCGACGAGGGGCTGCGCCGCCGGGTGCTGGAGGCGATCGACGCCACCGGCTACGTCCCGAACGCGGCCGCCCGCACGCTCGTCAACCGTCGTACCGGCACCATCGCCCTGGTCATGTCCGGCTCCGACGGCTCCGCCGCGCAGGTCTTCGCCGATCCGTTCTTCGGCCGGATCACCGGCGGTGTCGTGACGTATCTGCGTGAGCGTGCAATGCATCCGACGTTGATGCTGGCCGACTCCGACCAGGCTCGCCAGGACGCGCTCGACTTCGTCCGGCGCGGTAATGCGGACGGCGCGATCCTGGTTTCGACGCATGCTGGTGATCCGCTGCCGCGGCTATTCGTGGACGCGGGGGTGCCGGCGGTGCTGTTCGCGCGGCCGGCTGATCCGGTGCCGATCAGTTTCGTGGACCTGGATCATGAGGCGGGCGCGGCGCTGGCGGCTGCCCATTTGGCCGAGCGCGGTTGTCGCCGGATCGCAACGATCGCCGGTCCTGCCGATCTGCCGGCCGCGATCGGCCGGCTGTCCGGGTTCCAGCGGGCGATGGAGCGGCATGGCGTTCCGTACGTACATGTTGCCCGCGGCAACTTTACGGCCGACAGTGGCGAGCGGGCGATGGCTGAGTTGCTGGCGATGGATCCGGAGCTCGACGGGGTGTTCGCGGCCAACGACTTGATGGCGGTCGGTGCGCTCCGGGTGCTGCGGGATCACGGGCGTTCGGTTCCTGATGATGTGGCGCTGATTGGGTTCGACGACAGTGAACCTGCGCAGCTCACTCGGCCGCGGTTGACGACCGTTTATCAGCCTGTGGAGCAGATGTCGGCCGAGATGGGGGCGATGCTGGTGGCGCTGCTGGCCGACCCGGACACGCCGCCGTCGTCCGTCATCTTCGACCCGCGGCTGATCGTCCGCGAATCCGCCTAACCGGTCCAGCTGACGTCTCCGCCTGACGGCTGCCGCCTGATGAGTTCCGGCCTGGCTGCTTCCGCCTGACCGCTTTCGGCGGGCCCGGAAGTTCCGGAACCAGGCTGAGGGAACGTTCCCTTGACACTGCCGCGGACCGCGGCCACTCTCTGAGAGAGCGCTCTCTCGGACCCTTTCCGCCCTTTCTGATTGGTGTCGCCCATGGATGTCTCGTCGCGCCTGCGTGCGCGCTCTCTCGTGGTTCTCCTCGTGCTCGCCCTGGCGGCGACCGACCTCGGCGCTGGTGACGCCGTGGCCGGCTCCCGGCAGCAGGACCGGCTCGCCGCCTGCGGTACCGCGAACGCCGCGCTGAACCGCCCCGCCACCGCCTCCTCGACCGAGAATGCCGGCGTACCGGCCTCGGCTGCGGTCGACGGCAACCCGGGAACGCGCTGGGGGAGCGCTTTCTCCGATCCGCAGTGGTTGCAGATCGACCTTGGATCCAAGGTCAGTGTCTGCCAGGTCGCGTTGACCTGGGAGACGGCGTACGGGAAGGCGTTCCGGATCGAGTTGTCCGACAACGCCTCCGCGTGGACCGAGGTCTACTCGACAACGACCGGGACCGGAGGTGCGCAGACGCTCGACATCGCCGGGAGCGGGCGCTACCTGCGGATCACCGGCACCCAGCGCGCGACCGGCTGGGGATACTCGCTCTGGGAGGTCGCAGTGCGCACGAGCGACGGCACCGGTCCGGTGATCCCGCCGACCGATCCGCGCAACCCCGATCTCGGTCCGAACGTCTTCGTCTACGGACCGGGCAGTTCGCAGACCGACATGCAGAACAAGCTGAACCAGATCGCCACCGAGATGCACACGAACCAGTTCGGCACCCAGCGGTACGCCGTTCTGTTCAAGCCCGGCAGCTACACCGCCGACGTGAACCTCGGTTTCTACACCCAGGTGGCCGGCCTCGGACTGTCACCCGATGACGTCAACCTCAACGGGCACGTCCGGGTCGAGGCTGACTGGCTGCAGCAAGGCGACAACCCGAACAACAAGGGCAACGCGACGCAGAACTTCTGGCGGTCCGCCGAGAACCTGGCGGTCACGACGCCGGCCGGTCAGATCGAACGCTGGGCGGTGTCGCAGGCGGCGCCGTACCGGCGGATGCATCTCAAGAACGCGCCGGAGGTGCAGCTCTGGAACGGCGGCGACGGTTGGGCGAGCGGCGGGTTGTTCGCGGACACCAAGATCGACGGCCGGGTGGTGTCGGGATCGCAGCAGCAGTGGTTCTCGCGAAACTCGGAGTTCGGCAGTTGGGCCGGTTCGGTCTGGAACATGGTGTTCCTCGGCACGAGCGGCGCACCGCCGCAGCACTTCCCGAACCCGTCGCACACGACGATCGGCCAGACCCCCAAGGTCCGCGAAAAGCCTTTCCTGTACTTCGATGCTGCCGGCAACTACAACGTGTTCGTTCCGGCGCTGCGGACCAACTCGGCCGGTACCAGCTGGTCCCAGGGACCGGCAGCCGGTACGTCGATCAGCCTGGCCGACTTCTATGTCGCCAAGCCGGGCGCGTCGGTCGACACGATCAACGCAGCACTCGCTCAGGGCAAGCACCTACTGATCACCCCGGGCGTCTACCACCTCAACGACACGATCCGGGTCACCCGGCCGAACACCGTCGTACTCGGGCTCGGCCTGGCCACGCTGATCCCCGACACCGGGCAGGCAGCGATCAGCGTCGCCGACGTGGACGGCGTCAAACTGGCCGGAGTGCTTGTCGACGCCGGCCCGGTCAACTCGCCGTCGCTGATCGAGATCGGCCCGGCCGGATCGACTGCGAGCCACGCGGCCAACCCGACCTCGCTGCACGATGTGTTCGCCCGCGTCGGCGGTGCGCACATCGGCAAGGCCAGCGTCAGCCTGCGCGTGAACAGCAACGACGTGATCGGCGACCACCTCTGGCTCTGGCGCGGCGACCACGGCGACGGTGTCGGCTGGAACGTCAACACCGCCGCCAACGGACTCGTGGTGAACGGCAACAACGTCACGATGTACGGACTGTTCGTCGAGCACTACCAGGAGTACGAGACGCTGTGGAACGGCAACGGCGGCCGCACGTACTTCTACCAGAACGAGTTCCCGTACGACGTCCCCGACCAGGCCTCGTGGTCGAGTGGCGGCGGTACCCAGGGCTGGGCGGCGTACAAGGTCGCGAACGCGGTGACGACACATGAGGCGTGGGGCGTCGGCAGCTACTGCTTCTTCAGCCCCAACAACTCCATCGTCGCGTCCCGCTCGTTCGAGGTCCCGGACACACCGGGAGTGCGCTTCCATGACCTGGTCTCGGTCTCACTCGGCGGAGTCGGCACCATCTCGAACGTCATCAACAACACCGGCGGTACCGCCAACACCGCCAACCAGCAGAGCTACCTGGTGAACTACCCCTGACCTGATGCTGCCAAGTACGGCGCCACTGCGCGCCGTACTTGTTAGCTTGACCGCATGGGTTTCGATCTGCACGTCGGGCCGCTGGACGGGATCGACGAGCCGGGCGCCGAACAGGACAGCAGTTGGTACGAGTACAGCCTGGAGATGTTCGCAGTGGCGAACGAGTACCTGGCGTCGCAGGGGCTGCCCTCGCACACTGAGCCACGCAGCATCGGAGGCTCTGTGCACATGGGCTACCGGCAGCCGCTAATGGAACTGCTCGAGCTCGACGCGATGCTCCCGGACGAGCTCCGCCCCACGTTCGACCACCTGCTGGTGGCGGGCGTGGACAGCCTGTTCGTCCCGGTCGACCTGCCGGAGCCAGTCCGGCTCAAGGCTGATGGCCAAGGCTTCCAGCTCGGTTCCGTGCCCCGGCTCCTGTTCCAGTCCGCCTGGCTGCAACGGCTGGTCGGTCAGGACAGCTGGTACAACCTGGACTTCGCGACCGACCTGTACGGCCCCGTGCTCGACGAGCCGCTCGCAGGCTTCCCGCTAGAGCTACCACTCATGGAAGGAGGCGGTACGGCGGGCGCGGCCCTCTCCGAGACGCTGTGCCGCGCAGCGATCGACGCCTACCAGACCAACTCGTCCATCCGCATCTGCTGAGCGCACGTAATCGGCCTGTCATGGCTGGGGTGGCGTGTCTGTGGGAGTCGTCTGACTAGTCTGGAGCGGAAGGCCCGACGACGCGAGAGGGTGCTGATGCTGGGACTGCCGACGGGGATCCGGGTCTGTCTGTTCGATCTGGACGGGGTGCTCACCGATACCGCGGCCGTGCACGCCGCCGCCTGGAAAGAGATGTTCGACCAGTTCCTTCGCGACTATGCGCAGCGCCAGGGTGCGCCGTTCCGGCCGTTCGACGCACGGGCGGAGTACGACGACTATGTCGACGGCAAGCCGCGGATGGACGGTGTCCGGGACTTTCTGACGTCTCGGGGCATCACACTGCCCGAGGGGACGCCGGATGATCCACCGGACGCCGAGACGGTGAACGGGCTCGGGAACCGCAAGAACGAGGCGGTGCAACAGCGCATCCGCACGGACGGGGTGCACGTGTTCGAGGGGTCGCGGCGGTACCTGCAGGCGGCTGAGCAGGCTGGACTGCGGCGGGCGGTGGTCTCGTCGAGTGCGAACACGCGGGAGGTTCTCGACGTGACAGGTCTCGCCCAGTACGTCGAGGAGATCGTGGACGGCGTCACGATCCGCACCGACGGGCTGAAGGGGAAGCCGGCGCCGGACACATTCCTGGCGGCCGCCCGGCGGTTCGGGGTCGACCCGACCGAGGCGGCGGTGTTCGAGGATGCGCTGGCCGGTGTTGCCGCTGGACATGCCGGGGGCTTTGGGCGGGTGGTTGGCGTCGACCGGGTCGGGCAGGCCGCCGAACTCGCCGCACATGGCGCGGATGTCGTCGTACAGGATCTGGCCGAGCTGCTGGACGGAGCAGACCGATGATGGATCGCGGACACCACCCTGTCGAGCCATGGCGCTTGCGCGAGACTCGGCTGGCCCTTGACGACCTTGCGCAGTCGGAGTCGCTGTTCGCGTTGTCGAACGGGCACATCGGTCTGCGCGGCAATCTCGACGAGGGGGAGCCGTATGCGATCCCTGGCACCTACCTGAACTCGTTCTACGAGCAACGACCACTTCCGTACGCCGAAGCCGGCTACGGCTACCCGGAGTCCGGCCAGACGCTCGTGGATGTCACCAACGGAAAGCTGATCCGGCTGCTGGTCGACGACTCGCCGTTCGATGTCCGCTATGGCTTCTTGAGTCGGCACGAGCGGTCGCTGGACTTCCGGACCGGTCTGTTGGAACGGGATGTGGACTGGACATCCCCAGCAGGTAAGCGCATTCGGGTGCGTAGCCGGCGGATGGTGTCGCTGACCCAGCGTGCGGTCGCAGCGATCGAGTACACGGTGGAGGCGGTCGATCAGCCGGCCCGCTTCGTGATCCAGTCCGAGCTGGTCGCCAACGAGGCGCAGCCGACGCTCTCCGACGACCCGCGGGTCGCAGCGGTGCTCGACAACCCGCTCAAGCCGGTGAGCCACGACGGTGGTGAGAACGGCGTCGTACTGATTCACCGAACCACGCAGAGCCGGCAGTTGATGGCTGCGGCGATGGTGCACGAGGTGGAGGCGCCGACCCGGTTCGCGATGGACCAGGACGTTCGGGAGGACTGGGCGCGGACCACGGTGATCTGTCAGCTCCAGCCCGGCGAGAAGCTGCGTGTGGTGAAGTACCTGTCCTACGGCTGGTCGAGTTTGCGGTCGGAGACCGCGATCCGGGATCAGGTGGCGGCCGGACTGTCCAGTGCGCGCTTCTCGGGCTGGGACGGACTGGTGAAGCAGCAGGCCGAGTTCCTGGACGACTTCTGGGACGGTGCCGACGTCGAGGTCAAAGGGCACCCAGAACTGCAGCAGGCGGTGCGATTCGCGCTCTTCCACGTGCTGCAGGCAGGTGCTCGCGCAGAGCGGCGAGCGATCCCGTCCAAGGGCCTGACCGGTGCTGGGTACGACGGCCACACCTTCTGGGACACCGAGGGTTTCGTGTTGCCGGTGCTGACCTACACCATGCCGGATGCGGCAGCCGACGCGCTGCGCTGGCGCCACTCGACGCTAAGCCTGGCGAAGGACCGCGCCGACGTACTGGGTCTGCGTGGTTCGGCGTTCCCGTGGCGGACCATCCGTGGTCAGGAGTGCTCCGGCTACTGGCCAGCTGGTACGGCGGCCTTCCACATCAACGCGGATATCGCGGAAGCGGTGATGCGGTATCACCGTGCCACCGGTGACGATCAGTTCGTCGAAGAGGTCGGGCTGGAGCTCCTGGTCGAGACTGCGCGGCTCTGGGCGTCATTGGGACACCACGACCGCCATGGCCGATGGCATCTGCCCGGAGTGACCGGTCCGGACGAGTACAGCGCGGTTGCCGACGACAACGTCTTCACCAACCTGATGGCCGCGCGGAACCTCCGGGCCGCGGCTGAACTGGCTATGCAGTTCCCCGGTGTCGCTCGCACACTCGGTGTCGACAGTGAGGAAGAGGCAGCTTGGCGCGACGCGGCTGCTGCGGTCTACATCCCGTACGACGAGGAGCTCGGCGTACACCCGCAGTCCGAGGGCTTCACCAGCTATGCCGACTGGGACTTCGAGGGCTACAAGGACAAGTACCCGCTGCTCCTGCACGCGCCGTACTTCCAGCTCTACCGGATGCAGGTGGTCAAGCAGGCCGACCTGATTCTGGCGGCGTACTGGTGTGGTGACGCGTTCACTGCCGAGCAGAAGGCGCGCGACTTCGAGTACTACGAACGCCTGACGGTGCGGGACTCGTCGCTGTCGGCATGCGTCCAGGCTGTGATGGCGGCCGAGGTCGGTCATCTGGATCTGGCCTACGACTACGCCTACGAGGCCGCACTGATCGACATGCGCAACCTGCACAACAACACGGGCGACGGACTGCACATGGCGTCCCTGGCCGGCGCCTGGACCGCACTGGTCGCCGGCTTCGGCGGACTGCGGGACCGGGACGGTGTGCTGGCGTTCGATCCGGCTTTGCCGCAGGGGCTGAGCGGGCTGTGCTTCTCGGTCCGGTGGCGTGGTGTCAGGTTGACGGTGGACATTGACTCGGGGTCGGTCACCTACTCGGTGCGCGACGGCGAGGACGCCAGCATCACCCTCCGGCACGCGGGGGAGGAGCTCACGGTCACAGCCGGTACGCCGGTCACCCGGCAGCTGGCCAAGCGGATCCCGCTCCTCGGTCGGCCGACCCAGCCGGTCGGCCGCGAACCTCGCCCGGCCTATGCGGGCGAGGATCGCTGAAGCTTCAGATCACTTCTGGCAGGTCACTTCTTGGCGGCGAGCCGCTCGGCCGTGCCGACCAGCATCACCGAGGCGATCACGGCGGCGATGAAGCCGAGCACGTTCAGCTCGAAGATGCCACCGGTGCCGAGGATGTTAGCGATCGTGCCGCCGATGACGGAACCCGCCAGGCCGAGCAGCAGCGTGGCGAGCAGGCCGAGCCGCTGCTTGCCCGGGGTGAAGAGCCGCGCCAGCGCCCCGATGATGAGTCCCGCGACGATGAAGCCGATCATGTTCTGTTGCCTCCGAGTCTGAACTGGTCTGAGACCAGTCTGACGGTCAGAGGGTCTCCAGACAGTTGGAGATCACCCTGATCGGCCCCGGAGACCACCCTGGGATCAGGTCGAGGCCTGAGCCTCGAGGAGTGGAGTGTTCTCCTGCAGATGCGGCACTCGCTCCAGCCGGCTCAAGGCCTTCGCCATGGCTCGCTGGGCCGCCGTTTGGCTCGGCAACATCGTCTCGAAGGCCAGTTGGCACGGACTGCCGGTTCTGAGTAGCTCTGCGTAGAACTCGATGTCCTGCAGGTCCACCCGCTCCTTGAGGAGCAGTTTGGTGGCTTTGCCGCAGCGCAACAGCCCGGCGTACAGCGTCTGGGGCGCAGGTGTCTTCACAGCGACCGCTTGGTCGGCCAGGGCTTTCAGGACGAAGTACTCCGCGCTGGCGGTCTTGTCCCGCAGGTAGCGCAGGCCGGCCACCTCGCTCGCGTCGTCGGTCAGACCGCAGACCGCCCATCCTGGCGGCACGATGAGTGCCTGCGAGGACGGGACATTGCCCGGCAGCTTGACCTGTGGCGACAGGATGCCGCTGTTCGAGACCGCGGTCTGTGCAGTCTTGGATGCGTTGTCGGTCGGACTGGCGAACGGTGCAGGCAGCACCCGCGTGTTCCACTTCGCATCCGGTACGACGATCACTGCCAGGTTGCCGGTGTTCTTGAGTAGCAGTGTGGTTCGGGAGGCGTCGGTTGCGGCCTCGAGCCGGACCCCGTCCGCTGCGGTGAGCGCGGGAAGCCGACGGGTCGATTTCGAGCAGTCGGTGGCCGCCTGCTTCGTCGTGGGCTTCTTGCTGCTGGTTGCCGGCTTCGGCGCTGTAGTGGTCGGCACGTCCTCGCCGACGTACTCCGAACCAGCTGCATTCGAGCACCCGGCAGCGCCCAGTGCCAGGATCACGACTGCCACCACTGTGGGCATGACCGCCCGACTGCGTCCCGCCTCCACGATGTCCCCCCTGGATGGTGCCACCGAGCTCACTAGGTCCCCACCTGCCCGGCTCACAGCGTCGTCTTGTGCCCAGTGTCGCACCGTGCCGTAGCTGACGCCAACGTCCGTCCCGCTACCCTGCCCTGTGATGGACGTGACGCGATCGCAACTGCTGCGCTCCCTGGTGATCCTGGGTGCGCTGATCGGCCTGCTCGCGCTCCACGGGCCCGGTGAGCAGCCGCAGCCGTCCGCGGTCACTCAGACGGCCGTCACGGTGCCGCTCGGAGTGCATGATGCAGTGGAGCGGCTCGAGCAGGTAGCCATGGTGGCGCCACTCACTCTGGCCGTGGACACCTCCGATCACCAGCACCTGCTGGTGCCCTGCGCCCTCCTGATCGGCTCTGTGCTGCTCCTCGGGCTCGGGCTGCTGCTGTCCCGGCAGCGGTTCGGTGACGTGCCGCCGCGGTCACCGGGCCGACGCCTGCCGTGGCTGCGAGCTGTGGTTCCAGACGCTCCAGACCTGACGAGACTCTGCATCCTGCGGACGTGACGGTCAGCTGCTTTCGCTGCTGATCTCACTCGTTCACGCATCACTGCGTGCTGTCCGGAAGGAAGCCGTCATGCGGCTGTCACTTCGCGGCGTAGTCGCCGCTGCACTCTTCGCCCTCGTCCTGACCGGTTGCGGTACTGCCGAGTCCCCAACCGCGGGCACCCCCAGCACCCCGCCGACCACCCAGCCCACCGTTGCGCCGACGACCGCGCCGACCAAGACACAGTCCAGTACGCCGACCCCCGTCGTACCGGCTGCTGATGTCAGCGTCGACGTGAAGATCGCCGGCGGGAAGATCTCCACCGCCGATGCCGTGGTGAAGGCCAAGACCGGCCAGAAGGTCCGCATCACTGCCGTCAGCGATGTGCCCGAATCACTCCACGTCCACGGCTATGACAAGACGCTGGACCTCAAGCCGGGCAAGTCGGTGTCGGTGGAGTTCACCGCCGACGACAAGGGCGTCTTCGAGGTCGAGACCCACGAGAGCGGCAAGCTCGTCTTCAAACTGCAGGTGACGTGATGTTGCCGCTGCACGGGATCGGTGGCCGCCAGGACCTGCCGATTCCGTTCGGGCTGGCGGTGACTGGCGCCGGGATCGCGATCGCGTTGTCGTTCGTGATCCTTGCCGTCGCCTGGCGGTCACCGAAGTACCGCGGTGCGGCCAGCGGTACGCCGCTCCCGGCGGGACTGCGCACCGCACTCGATTCGTCGTGGTTCCGCTGGGCGGTCCGGCTGTTCGGGCTCGCCCTCTTCGGGTACGCAGCGATGGCCTTGCTGGCCGGAGTGGACCGGCTGACGAACCCGATCTTCGGATTCGTCTACATCCTGGTCTGGGTCGGCCTGGTGCCGGTATCGCTGCTCCTCGGACCGGTGTGGCGCACTCTCAACCCACTCCGCACACTGCACCTACTGGCCTGCCGAGTGCTCCGCCATGACCCGCGTCGCGGTCTGCTGGAGCTCTCACCGCGCGTGGGGCTCTGGCCGGCCGCCGTCGGCATCTTCGCGTTCGCCTGGCTCGAGTTGGTCGCACCGGACCGCGCAACGCTGCTGGTGGTGCAGGCCTGGCTGGCTCTGTACGTCGTCTATGTCATGTTCGGCGCTGTGTTGTTCGGGGACCGGTGGTTCGCCGCTGCGGACCCGTTCGAGGCCTACGCGACCCTGATGGCCAAGCTGTCGCCCTGGGGACGCCGCGGCGACGGTGTGATCGTCCTACGCCGTCCACTGGAGAACCTGGACAGCCTGACGCCCAGCCCGGGCCTGGTCGGACTAGTGGCCGCACTACTCGGCTCTACCGCGTACGACGGCTTCTCGCGATCGAGCAGGTGGATCGGTTGGGCCCAGAACTCGGGGTACTCGCAGACTCTGCTCGGAACGCTCGCACTGGTCGGCTTCGTGGTGTTCGTCCTCGTCACCTACTCCGCGGCCACTGTGCTCGCAGGACGGATGTCGGACAGCTCACGGACCAGACTGCCGGGTTTGTTCGCGCACTCGGTGGTGCCGATCGTTCTGGGCTACGTGGTCGCGCACTACTTCACTCTGCTCGTCCTGGAAGGTCAGCGGACGATCAACCAGCTCAGCGATCCACTCAGCCGTGGCTGGAACGTCTTCGGCACAGGCCTGAACGGTGTGAACGCAGGCATCACCAATCACACCACTGCGGTCGCCTGCGTCCAGGTCGGTGCTGTTGTGATCGGCCACCTCCTCGGCGTGATCTCGGCCCACGACCGAGCAGTCGCACTGTTCCCGCGTGGCCGCGCGCTGGCCGGGCAGATCCCACTCCTGGTGGTCATGGTCGCGTACACGATGGGAGGCCTACTGCTGCTCTTCTCGGCCTGATCCGAACCTGGCTGAGGCTGATACCGCCGAGGACAAGGGCGAGGCCGAGTACCTGACGCACAGTCAGGGACTCGGCGGAGAAGAGCAGTCCGAGCAGTACGCCGGTCACTGGGTTGAGCAGTCCGATCAGGCCGACGGTGGCTGCGTCGAGATGGCGTAGCCCGGTGAACCAGGCGGTGAAGGCCAGTGCGGTCGCCACCAGGCCGACGTACGCGAAGCCTGCGATGGCGGGGAGGTCGAGGGTGGGCGGTCGGCCTTCGAAGAGCAGTGCGAAGGGGATGAGGACCAGTCCGCCGGCGATCAGCTGCCAGGAGGTGGTGGCCAGTGGCCCGTCGGCACGGCCCCACTTCTTGGCGAGGACGTAGCCGCAGGACGACATTGTCAGTGCGGCAACCGAAGCTGCTACTCCACTCAAGTTGATCGCACCGCCGCCGCCCAGCAGCAGACAGACACCAGCGAAGCCGGCCACCGCACCAATCAGTACGGCGGCTGCGGGGCGCTCGGAGAGCAGGGCCCAGGCGAACAACGCCATAGTCATCGGTGCTGCGGACATGATGGTGGCGGCCACGCTGACCGGTAGCAGTTGTGCGGCCAGATAGATGAGTGCGAAGAACGCACCCATGTTGCACACGCCCAGCAGGAGTGAGCGCCACCACCACACTCCCTGCGGCAGCCGACGCGCCAGGGCGAGCAGGAGCAGTCCGGCGGGCAGTGCGCGGAACACAGCGCCGTACAAGGGGTATCCGGCCGGCAGGTACTCGTGGGTGACGAAGTAGTTCGTGCCCCAGGCCACCGGTGCGATCGCGGTCACGGCGGCCCACCGGTAGGTATTTTCCATGGAAGACATTTTATCTTCCCGGGAAGATATAGTCGAACCGTGGACCATGTGGCGCGGATTCAAGCGGAGTGGCAGCTCGAACGGCCGGACGTCGACACCAGTCCGCAGGGCGTGATCGGCCGGTTGCACCGGATCGGACAGCACCTGACTGGTGAGCTGACGCTGCTCTACTCGCGATTCGGGCTGACCGAAGGCGAGTTCGACGTACTGGCCGCGCTGCGCCGCGCCGGAGCGCCGTACGAGCGGGCGCCGGGGGAGATCGCCGTACACACGATGGTGACGACCGGTGCGGTCACCAAACGCGTCGACCGGCTCGAATCGGCCGGTCTGGTCGTGCGGCGGCGCAGTGACGACGACGGGCGCGGACGGGTGGTCCGGCTGACCCCTGCGGGCCGTCGGCTGATCGACCGCGCTTTTGCTGCTCACATGGACAACGAAAGGCGTCTGGTCGGCGTCCTACTGCCTGATGAGGCAGCTCGGCTGGAGGAGATCTTGGCCACGTGGCTGGCCCGGATCGAGGACACGGCACAATAGGCGTGCCCGCGGTTCCGGAAATCTTGACCGCGGCATGACATTGCGTCACGGCATTCCGGTCCAGTACTGGGCCGGAGACCCGGTAACCTCCAGGGTGACCACCGCTGCGTTCATGTCCGGTCGGTCCATTCAGTCACAGCAGGAAGGTCAGCTTCACACCATGGGTTCCACTGTTAGCCGGGTGCTCGCGATGCTCCCGGCTCCGGCACGCAAGATCCTCGGGCGGAGCAAGCGGGCCGTGACCGAAGGTGGCAAGACACTGGCCGCGAACGTCGACCGCAAGCGCCGCGAGGCCGCACTGCCGCCGACCCCGGAGGTTCCGAAGTCCGAGGTCCGGTTGTTCGTCGGCCCGGCCAACTTCGCCGGTCAGGGCACCACCTGGGCCCGGGCGGCCGAGCGCCACCTCGAGGGCGTCAAGGCCAAGAACATGCAGTACGCCGGTGGTGCGTACCGGTTCCCGGCCGATATCGAGGTCGAGCGCGAGCTGCTGGACGACCGGGTGTGGCAGGACCGCCAGGTCGAGTATCTGACCAAGGGCAACTACACCCACGTGCTGATCGAGGCCGGTCGCCCGGTCTTCGGCACCCGCTTCGCGCGGAACGCCGTCGGTGACGTGAAGACGCTCAAGGAGGCCGGTGTGAACGTCGGCCTGGTCGCCCACGGTTCCGACGTCCGCCTGCCGAGCCGGCACGCCGAGACGCACCAGTGGTCGCCGTTCCACGAGCGGGACGACTTCTTCGTCCGGCTGGAGGCACAGGCCAAGCGCGAGGGCACGCTGTTCAACACCTTCGACGGGCCGACCTTCGTGTCCACCCCGGACCTGCTGGTCGACGTACCGGGCGCCAAGTGGCTGCCGGTCGTCATCGAGCCGGACCGCTGGGCCAACGACGAGCCGGTGCTGGAGCGGGAGCGTCCGATCGTCCTGCACGCACCGACCAACCCGCGCTTCAAGGGCACCGAGTACGTCGAGGCGGCCATGCAGCCGCTGCACGACGCGGGCCTGATCGAGTACCGCCGGCTGACCGACATCCCGAGCGAGGAGATGCCGGCCGCGATGGCCGGTGCCGACATCGTGCTGGAGCAGTTCGTGCTCGGCCCGTACAGCGTGACCGCGTGTGAGGCGATGGCCGCCGGCCGGGTGGTCGTGGTGAACGTCGACGAGGACGTGCGCAAGCACGTCAGCTCGGTGACCGGCCGCGACCTGCCGATCGTGCACGCCGACCCGACCACCATCGGCGAGGTCGTCGAGCAGATCGTGGCCGACCGTGAGGCGGCCCGCGCGGTCGCCGCGCGCGGCCCGGAGTACGTGCGTGCAGTGCACGACGGAACCATGTCCAGCGCAGTTCTCGGGACCTGGCTGACGCCGGGCGCGAGCAAGTAGAGAAAGCCAATCATGACTGACCTGCAGGAGTTCGCCGGCGTGGACATCGCTGTGATCGTGCCGTGCTACAACGAAGCCGTCGCCGTCACCAAGGTGGTGACCGAGCTGCGCGCCGCGCTGCCGACGGCCAGCATCTACGTGTACGACAACAACTCCACGGATGACACCGCGGAGCTGGCCCGGGCCGCCGGTGCGATCGTGCGGCACGAGTCCCGCAAGGGCAAGGGCAACGTGGTCCGCCGCGCGTTCTCCGACGTCGACGCCGACGTCTACGTGCTGATCGACGGCGACGACACGTACGACGCCGCCCGGGCGGGCGATCTGGTCCGCGTGCTGCTGCAGGGGCCGTACGACCATGTCGTCGGTGTCCGCAAGCACACGAACGAGGAGGCGTACCGGCCGGGCCACACCCTGGGCAACCGGGTGCTCACCGGTACCGTCGGCGCGCTGTTCGGCCGGCAGATCACCGACATGCTGAGCGGCTACCGGGTCTTCTCGCGGCGCTACGTGAAGTCGTTCCCCGCGCTGGCGCAGGAGTTCGAGATCGAGACCGAGCTGACCATCCACTCGCTGCACCTGCGGGTTCCGGTGGCCGAGCTCGCGATCGGCTACAAGGAGCGCCCGACCGGTGGTGAGAGCAAGCTGCGCACCTACCGCGACGGCATGCGCATCCTGCGCTGGATCCTCAGCGTCACGCGGCTGGAGCGGCCGACGCTGTTCCACGGCATCCTGGCCGCGGTCTTCGGCGTGGTGTCGCTGATCCTCGGCGTCCCCGTCATCGTCGAGTACGTCGACACCGGTCTGGTGCCGCGGTTCCCGACCGCGATCCTGGCCTCGACGATGGGCATCGTCGCGATCCTGGTACTGGCCGTCGGGTACGTGCTGGACGCGATCACTCGCGGACGGCAGGAGGCGGCCCGGCTGGCCTACCTCCGGCTGCCCGCACCGCAGACGATCGACGCTGCCCCTGGCGAGCTCCCCGTCCCGGTCGTGCCGGCCGAGGCGGAGCAGGAGTCACCCCAGGTCGTCTGACAGCAGCTTCTTCAGCGCGGCGCGTTCCTCACGGAGCGCGTCGCGTTCTGCTGTCACGGCGGCCAACTGCTGCTCCTGCGTCCGCCAGACCAGCCCCTCGACGATGTGCTCGTCGACCAGCCGCAGCAGCGTCCGGCCGGTCAGCGGCCCCGACGTGCGCGAGCGGTCGAGGTAGGCATGCAGCTCGCCCACCTCGTCATCGACGCGGCGGCAGATGACGGCTGCGCCCCATGCGGTGTCTGCGAGTGGATGCGCCTCCGTAGCCTGCAGCCCGGCCGTCACGAGCTTCTGGATCAGTGAGCCGACTGGCAGCTCGTGGGGCGCCCATGGCAGGAGCAGCAGCACCACATCACCGGGTGCGGTCTCCGACAGATCGCCATCCGCCGTGACGGCGATCAGAGCGTCCTTGGTCGGGACATCGGCCACCTCCATCAGCGGCGGCCAGGCGTGCTCGGAACCGGTGCGGTCGACGACTGTCCCGCCTTCGGGCAACCAGGAGCGGACGAGTTCGTTGAGCTGCATTCAGAACACCCTTTGCAGGACGAGGAAGCCGGTCGGAGCGCCCCGGAAGCCGTAAGGAACGAAGCGGTCCACCCGCAGCCCCACTGGCGCCAGCAGACTCTGGTACCGCTGCAGTGCGCGGGTGCGCTGGTAGAACGACCAGGTGCGATCCACATCGGACTCATGGTCCACGACCAGGAGCAGTCCGCCCAGTCGGACCAGTGCGGCCAGATTTAGCACCGAGGCCTCCCACAGCGCGTCGTCCATGATGTGGAAGAGCACATCGATGCTGTAGACCACGTCATACAGGTACGGCGGCTGCCAGTCCGCGAGCGGGGACAGGTGGAAGCTGCTGTGGCCGGTCGCGTTCGCACGGCACAGCTCGATCGCGTGCTCGCTGACGTCGATCCCGTCGACCGCATGGCCGAAGCGTGCCATCGAATGTGCGAACCAGCCTTTGCCGCAACCGGCGTCCAGGATGCGCAGCGGTGCCGCGTACTCGGTCCGGTCGCCGATGATGTCGAGCAGCCGGCCGAGCCGGACCGAGTAGAAGATCTCGTTGCTGAACTCGTCGTACCCGGCGTCGCCGCCCGAGCGCAGCGCCCCGAGTCTGCGGTGCCGGCGATCCCAGTGCTCGATCGTCTCGTCCGCTCCGAGTTGATCCACGAATTTCACCCTACCCTCGTACCCACAGAACAACCTGACCCTCTGTTACGCTCCTGCTACTGGCCGCTCTGCCCCGAGCCACGAGTACGACGAATCACGGGGGAGCCCTTGCGAACGTGGCGAGCCTGGCGCTGGGCCCCGGTGCCGGCGGCTGCTCTGGCGGCCGCGGCGACGTTCGTCGCGTCGGGCATCATCCGCGGCACGTATCCGTTCGGTGCGCTGCCGCGGAACACCAACGACCTCGGCCAGCAGTTCGTCCCGATGCATGCCTATCTGCGCGACCTGCTCACCGGACAGGCACCCGGTGACTTCCTGCTGAACTGGTCCAGCGGGTACGGCGTCCCGTTCATCGGCGACTTCATGGGCTACCTCGGGACCAGCCTGTCGTGGATGGTGCTGCTGTTCCCGCGGGACCGCATCGACCTGGCGATGTACGTGATCGCCATTGCTGCGATCGGCGCCGCCGCGGCCGCCATGACGGCGTACCTGCGTTTGCTGAAACCTGCCGGGCCGCTGTGGCTCGCGGCGCTCGCCGGAGTGTCCTACGCGACCTGTGGCTGGGCGATCGACGATGCGGCGTACATGACCGAGTGGCTGAACGGTCTGATCGCTTTCCCGGTGATCTGTCTGCTGTGTGAGTGGATCTGGAGCAAGCGGTCGCTGACAGCGCTGGTGGTGACGCCGTTCGTCGTTGCGCTGCTGTGGATGTCGCACTTCTACACCGTCTACATGGCGACTCTGGGCGCAGCAGTGGTTGTGCTGGCACGGGTGCTGTCCGATCCAGACGGTGGTTTGTTTACCCGTCGGGTTGAGGGCGGGTTCCGATGCCTGGTGGGAGTTGGCGTGGGGATCGCACTGGCCGCTCCGCTGCTGTTGCCGACGTACTGGCTGGTGCAGACGGCGACACCGAGTCCGGACGAGGTGTTCACGCCACTTGGCTGGATGGAGTTCCTCTCGCGCTTGCTGCCGGGTTCTGAGGGCGTTGGTACGTCACCGGGGCTGGCTGTCGGCACACTGATGCTCCTGCTCGCGTTGAGCTTCCCGTTCAACCGTGCCGTGCCGGGGTCGGAGCGGTTCATCTGGACTGCGTGTGTGGTGCTCACTGTGGTGAGTCTGCAACTGCAGTACCCACACAGGGTGTGGCACGGGTTCGACTCTCCGAACGGGAGTCCGTACCGGCAGGCGTTCGTAGTGGCCGGGATGCTGGTGGTGCTGGGATGGATGTCGCTCGCATCCGGTGTCCGGAACCTCCTGGCTGTGGCCGTGCCGCTGGTGCTGGTTGGTGCACTGTTCGCGCAGGTGTCCAACCTGCCGACGATCACATCGACCACGCGCGAGGTCGTACCGGTGGTTGCCGGTGTCGCCCTACTGGCGTTCCTGCTGACGCGGTGGCGTCCGGGAAAACATCTGTGGGTACGACGGATCGCGGCGGGGCTTCTGATCGCTGCCGTGCTTGTCGAGACCACGTTGTCGTCGGTGGCGATCGACGAGGCTCGGTCGAAGTTCATGCGCGACTACCAGCCGTGGGGCGCCAAACAGGAGTCGATTCGCGCACTGGTGCAGTCTGCCGAGGACTGGCCGCAGCAGCGCGTCTCTGCGAGCCAGTACACGACTGTGAACGACCCGATGCTGATCGGCGGCCAGGGCGCCGAGTACTACACCAGCACGATCCAGCAGTCGTTGTCGGAGGCACTGGTCGACCTGGGCTTCGGCTACAGCTCCTACGGCCGGGCTCCAATCGATCCGAAGAACCCGG
Source organism: Kribbella sp. NPDC056951 (assembly GCF_042674205.1). NCBI lineage: Bacteria > Bacillati > Actinomycetota > Actinomycetes > Propionibacteriales > Kribbellaceae > Kribbella > Kribbella sp. NPDC056951. The sequence continues at coordinate 508,195 of NZ_JBHUQZ010000005.1, read as the reverse complement.
TGATCGACTCAGTCTTCGCTGTCGGCGCGCGAGTGCAGGAAGGGCCACGAGGGACGTTCACGCTGATCAAGCGGCAGGCGGGTCCGTTGGTGACGCTGCGGCCGGAGAAGCCGTGGGAGTCGACGGATCCCGGGGCATTCGGCGTACAGGAGACTGCCCTGGGCGCTGACGTCTACACCGTCCCGAAGGTGCAGGTGCGTGCCTCCAAGGGCGCTACGGCTGCACAGCGGGACTGGGGCATCGGTATGCGGCCGCTGCCGGGTGCTGATGATCCTGTGGAGCTCAGACTGACCGCCTCCTGCCAGCCGGGGGACGGTGTCTATCTGCGCGGGCCGGAGTTCGTCGGCGACGTGATGATCAGTGGTGACGGCTGGCGGCAGGTGCTGAAGCCTTCGGCGAAGCGCCCGGGTACCTATACCGGCGCTCCGGTGCTGTGGGTGGGCAGGGCGCGCCCCAACGGCGTGGCCGATGTTCGGATCCGGGTGTCCGGGCCGACCCGACTACCGGTCGGTGCGATCGGCTGTCTGGACCCGGAGCGGCTGAAAGCAGCGGTCGCCGCGTTGCAGGGCAGCAAACCGGCTGAGGTCGAGGTCGGCGGTCATGACGTCGTTGCGCGGTTCAAAACCGGACAGGCCCGGACCATGGTCCTCGGCGTCGTGAACACACCGGGCTGGCAGTGCTCGGTCGACGGCAAGGCCGCCAAGGCACCAGAGTCTCTGTCCGGGCTGATCGCCGTACCGGTCGGTCCCAAGGCGCGGAAGGTGTCCTGCAACTACGTGCCACGCGGTCTGGAGGCCGGACTGGTCCTGGCGGTCGGCGCACTGGCTGTTCTGTGCGCACTGGCCGGGATCCTGATGGTCAGCGAGAGGCGTCGACCGTAGGTTTGCAGGTGGATTGCAAGGTCCGCGGACGACTGTGTTCGCATGACGACAGTCAGCGTGGAGCAGCGGCTCTCGTGCCGAGTGATCGGCCCGCTGGAACTCGAGGTGGACGGCGCAGCGTTGGCGCTCAACGGCGTGCAGGCACGACGGCTGCTGGCTGCGCTTGTCCTCGCGGAAGGCCGTCCGGTGTCCGACCCGGAGCTGGCGGACCTGATCTGGCCGAACGGCTGGCCCGAGAACGCGCGGAAGGCGTTGCGGGTGTTGGTCTGGCGGTTGCGGACCGCTCTGGGCGCAGCTGGGGAGCGCCTGGAGCGAACGCCATCGGGGTACTGCTTCGCGGCGCGCACCGACCACCAACAGTTCGCCGACCTGGTCGCCTCGGGTCTGTATCGGTTGTCGATCCGCGATGCGATCGGTGCGATCCAGGACCTGGAAGCAGCCTTGGAGCTCTGGCGGGGTGAGCCCTGGCAGGACCTGGCCGGCTCTCCGTCGGTGGTCGGCGCACGGACCAGACTGGTCGAGCTGCACGAGCTGGCCCTGGAGGAGGTCGAAGCTGCCCGCCTGGCCTTCGGCAACCCCTGGGTCGCGCTGCGGTCGCTGACCCGACTCGTTGCCGACAGCCCGTACCGGGAGCGCCGGTGGGAGCTGTTGGCACTCGCCTGCCTGGAGACAGGCCAGCCGGAGCGGGCTGCCGCCGAACTGCGCCGTTTCCGGGCGCTGCTCGCAGATCAGCTCGGTCTGGATCCCGGACCAGCCCTGGTGGCGCTGGAACGGCGGCTAGGCCCACCACCGCAGGCGCCACGCCCACGTCCGGCCGCCTGGCGCTGGAGGTAATGCCTCGTGCGGCCGTCGGGCGCCGCTATGGTGGCCGGGTGCTGGAGTGCCGGGTTCTGGGGCCCGTTCGAGTGCTGGTTGACGGGGCCGCGGTCGAGGTCGGGGGAGCGCTGCCCCGGCGGTTGCTGGCTGCACTCGCGCTGGCGGACGGCAAACCGGTCTCCGATGACCGGCTGGCTCAGGCGATGTGGGATGACCAACCACCGGCCAAAGCAGCAGCCGCGATGCAGGCGTACGTCTCGAGACTGCGGTCCGCCCTCGGGACGACGTACCGCGATCGGCTGGGCCGCACACCGGCCGGCTACTTCCTGCACGCCGACGAGATCGACGTACGGCGTTGTGGCGAGCTGATCGAGGCTGCGCGCGGCCAACTGGCCGGAGACCGGCCGGAGCAGGCCCGGACCCGGCTCACCGAGGCACTGGACCTGTGGCGGGGTGAACCGTACGCCGAGCTGCCGGATGAGATCGCTGGGGCAGAGCGCGGGCGGTTGACGGAACTGCGTGAGGTGGCGCTGGAGGACCTGGCGGCCTCACGGTTGGGGACCGGGGACGCGGCCGAGGCCGTCGTACAGCTGGAGCAGCTCGTTCGCGAGCAGCCACTGCGTGAACGTCGCTGGGCTCTCCTCGTGCTCGGCCTCTACCGATGCGACCGGCAAGGTGATGCGCTCGCGACACTGCGCAAGGTGCGGTCGTTGCTGGCCGAACAGCTTGGCGTCGATCCAGGGCCTGAACTGCTGGAGCTGGAACGACAGGTGCTCGCGCACGACCCGCGACTGCGGTTGGCCGCGCCGATGCGCGTCGTACGACCGGTACCGATCAGGCGGCCGTTGACGACGTTCCTGGGGCGCTCTGCCGAGCTAGCGGTTCTCACGTCGCGACTGGACCGGCATCGGCTGGTGAACCTGGTTGGCCCGGCCGGCGTGGGGAAGACGCGGCTCATGGTCGAGTACCTGGCCACACTGGGGCCGGCCGCCGATCCCTGGGCGGCCCGGCTGGCCGACGTACCGGATGGGTCCGGTGTCGCTGCTGCCGTGGCTGATGCGGTCGGTGTGGTGGTCACTGGCGATCCGGTCGCTGCGATCGTGGACGGGATCGGTACGGCGTCCGCGTTGCTGGTGCTGGACAACTGCGAACACGTGGTGGCGGCTGCGGCGGAGCTGGTCGATCAGCTGACGCAGAGCTGTCCGGGGCTGCGGATCTTGGCTACGAGTCGCGAGCCGCTCGGCGTCGACGGTGAGATCACTGTCTCGGTGCAACCGTTGCCTTGGACCACTGACGCTGGTGAGCCCGCTGTTGAGCTGCTGGTGGATCGTGTGCGGGCCGTGCGACCTGGCTGGGAGCCGAACGCGGGTGAGCTCGTTGCTGCCCGACGGATCGCTACCGCGCTGGACGGTCTGCCGCTGGCCATCGAGCTGGCGGCCGCACGGGCCCGGGTGCTCGGGCTCGGCGAGATCGCGGACCGGCTCGACGACAGGTTCGCCGTACTGGGGCCGGTGCCGCGCGGCTCACTCGCGTGGCACACGACGCTGGAGGCTGCGATCGGCTGGAGCGTCGATCTGCTCGATCCGGCTGACCGTGAGCTGTTGCTGAAGCTCTGGGCGTTCGAGGGTGGCTTCACGCTGGAGGCGGCCGAGACGATCTGGCCGGGCCGGGAGACCGCCGTACTGGAGTCGCTGTCCGCTCTGGTGACGCGGTCGGTGGTGGTGGCTGATACGTCGACCGAGCCGACGCGGTACGTGCTGCTGGAGAGCATCCGCGCCTACTGCCGCAGCATCGACCCGGATCCGGCCGAGACGCGCCTGGTGCAGGCCCGCTGGGTGCGGCTGCTCGCCGGGCGCTGTGCGGACTCGATTCGCGGCACCCAGGCAGGCGCCTTCGTGCGCATGATGAGCCGTGAGCTGCCCAACCTGCGGGCCGGCTTTGCCCATGACCTGTCGGCGGACCCGGACACAGCGCTGCTCACTGCGGTGTCGCTGGGCGTCTACCTGTACCGCGGGGTTCACCACGGTGAGGCGATCCGGATGCTGCGTTCGGCGCTCGATGCTGCTCCCGACGCCTCGGTGCTTGACCGGATTCGGGCGCTGAACACACTCACGGCGCTGACCTACTTCTCGGGTGACCAGGCGGGTACGGCGGAGCTGGTCGACGTGGTGCTCGACCTGATTCCGCAGATCGCGGCTGACGCTTCGCCCCGCGACTATGCCGAGGCCCTGTTCTTCCTGGCGATCGGATGTGCGCTGACTGCCCCGTTGAAGGTCACACAGGAGGTGACTGGGCAGCTGATCGAGTACTGCGAGCGGTTGGGGATCGAGGTGATGATCCCGGCCGCCATGTCGGTCCGGACCGTCGCATTGCTGAAGCAGACGACCGACAGTGCCGCGATGCTCGAGTACGCCGATGTGTTGCAGGAGCAGAGCCGTGGTTGGAACAAGGGCTGGGCCAATCAGGTCGTGGGGGAGCTGTATCTGCGGCACCCGTCGCTGCGGCCGGACTCTGCTGAGCGGGCATTGGCTGCGCTCCGGACTGCGCTGGCACGGTTCCTGCTGCACGAGGACTACCCGTATGCGCTGAACACGTTGCGGATTGGCGCACTGGCATTGGTCCGCGTCGGACGGCCGCTGGAAGAGGCGGTGCGGCTGCTGGCCGCCGTACAGACGCATGCAGAGCGGCTGGGCCTCAAGACACCGGGGCTCTACATCGTCGGTGAGCCGTGGGTGGAGCGGGAGCTGGGTCCGGTCGAAGCGCACGAGCCGGTCTCGTGGAGCGCCATGGTTGCGATGCTCGCCGACGACTGACTCTCTGGTGCAAGTGCGTTGCAAGGCGTGCTGGGCAGTCTGTGCGGCATGGAGTTCGTGACTGGGACTGGGGAACGCCGGCTGGACTATGTACGGCGTGGGCGGGGTGCGCCGCTGTTGCTGATCCAGGGCATGGCAGCGCATCACGAGTTGTGGGGGGACGAACTGCTCTCCGCGTTGGAGGCCAGGTTCGACATCGTCGCGTACGACCATCGGGGGATCGGGCGTGGTGACCGGGCGGACGAACCGTTCACGGTGGCGGACCTGGCCGACGACGCGGCCGCGGTGATCGAGTCGGTGGGGTGGACCGACGCGCACGTCCTCGGGGCGTCGCTCGGCGGGATGGTGACGCAGGAGCTGGTACTGCGGCACCCGGGGGTCGTGCGGTCGATCGCGCTCGGGTGTACCTGGGCCGGCGGATCCCGGGGGGTGATCTCGGAGACGTCGCGGCGGATGGTCGACGCGATCGCCACCCGGGATGTCGAGCACGGTCTACGCACGAGCTTCGAGGCAAACCTGTCCCGCCGATACGCCGCTCAGGAACCCGGCGCTCGCGAGATCTACCGCCGTAGAGCGCTCTCTGTGAAGGTTCCGGTACCCGTCGTGCTGATGCAGTGGGCCGCGGCCCAGGCGCACGACACGACGGGCCGGCTCGGCGCGATCGACGTACCGGCGCTGATCTTGCACGGCACTGCCGACGCTGGGATCCCGGTAGAGAACGCTCTCCACCTTCACGATCTGTTGCCCGCGGCGCAGTTGGAGCTCTTCGAGGGCGCCGGTCACCTGTTCTGGTGGGAGGACCCGGAGCGCACCGCAGCGCTGCTGATCGCCCATTGCACCGGCTGATCTCTGGGCACGGTTACGCGGAACCTATTCCGGTCCAGCTCGCGTCCTTCGGCGTGGGGGTGGTGTTGCGCCGAACGATGGGTGGGTAACCTGCCCTGGTCGTTGGCTGATCGGATAGGAGATGATGCCGACCGTGACCGAACCAGGAAGCCAGCCCAAGCATGACCGGCTGCCGCCGTCGGAGGCCGATCCGGCCGTCGCGGGGCTGACCGTCGGGCTCGGTGGCCGGTCCGGCCGGTTCTCGCGGCTCAGCTCGTCCTGGTGGACGCCGCTGCGGATCGCGCTCGCCGTGTGCACGATCACGTTCGCACTCGGCGTGCTGCAGAAGGCGCCGTGTATGGACGCCGGCTGGGACCGGCAGAGCTGGCGGCCGTTCAAGGCGCTGTGCTACTCCGATGTCGGCTTCCTCTACCAGGAGCGCGGATTTGCCGAGGGCAACCGGCCGTTCCTGGACACCGGCGACTACCCGGTCCTCGAGTACCCGGTGCTCACCGGCGCGTTCATGGAGGTCGCAGCGCAGCTCACCTGGCTGGTCACCGGCGACCCGAAGACGGACCTCACCGCCGAGCAGAAGCGCGACACCGCCGGTGTGTTCTTCATCGTCAACATCGCGCTGCTGTTCCTCTGCGCGCTGATCACCGTCGGGCTCACGGTGGCGACAGCACGTGGCGTCGCATCCAAACCCGGCGCCGCTCGCGGCCAGCCCCTAGATGCCCTGTACGTCGCCGCCGCGCCCGTGCTCGCGGTGACGTCGACGATCAACTGGGACCTGTTCGCGGTCGCCCTCACGGCCGGGGCGATGTTCGCCTGGTCGCGCGGCAAACCGATCTGGTTCGGCGTGCTGATCGGGCTCGGGACCGCGGCGAAGTTCTATCCGTTCCTGCTGCTCGGACCGCTGCTGATCGTGTGCCTGCGCGGCCGCAAACTGTGGCCGTTCGTCCAGGCGGTGGTCGCGGCCGTGGTCGCCTGGGGTCTCGTGAACGCGCCGATCTACTTGCTCGCGAAGAACGAGTGGCTGTCGTTCTGGACGTTCAATGACGCGCGAGAGAGCGATTACGGCTCGATCTGGTACGTGCTGAAGCTGGCCAAACACGAGGTCGCCGACGTCAACCAGCTGAACATCGTGATCTTCGCGGGCCTGTGCCTGTCGATCGCGATCCTCGGCCTGATGGCGCCAAGACCGCCACGCTTCGCCCAGCTCGCGTTCCTGGTGGTCGCGGCGTTCCTGCTGATCAACAAGGTCTACTCACCACAGTACGTGCTCTGGCTGCTGCCGCTGGTCGCCCTGGCCCGGCCGCGGTTGCGGGACTGGCTGATCTGGCAAGCGTGCGAATGCTTCTACTGGATGCTCGTCTGGATGCATCTCGCGCAGTTCCTGCAGCCTGGTAACCCGGATGTCCCGGATCGCATCTACTGGCTGTCTGTCATCCTGCGGATGGCCGGCACCCTCTGGCTGATGCTGGTCGTCGCTCGCGACATCCTGCTGCCAGAGAAGGACCCGGTGCGCCAGGGTGATCTCGTCGACGATCCAAGCGACGGCGTGGCCTCGAAGGCTCGGCCCCGAGAGCTCGCTCCCGCCTGATCGCCGCGGAGAGCGCTCTCTGTGATCAGAGGGCGCTCTCTCGTGGTCAGACGGGTCAGCCTCGCGATCAGCTTGGCGGTCAGAGGTTGAGCTTGGCGACGTCCAGGTTGCCGCCGCTGACGACGGCAGCGGTCACGCCGTCGAGCTGGATCTTGCTCTCCAGCAACGCCGCGAACGGCGCCGCGGCTGCCGGCTCCAGTGCCAGCTTGGTGCGCGACATGACGAGCCGCGTCGCCGCGAGCAGCGCGTCCTCACTCACCCGTACGACGTCGTCGACGTACTGCTGGATGAGCGGGAAGTTGCGGGTACCGCAGATCGGCGCGGCCAGCCCGTCCGCGATCGAACGTGCACTCGGCAGCCGCTGCGGTTCGCCGGCCGCGAGACTCCGGCTCACGACATCGGCCTGCTCCGGTTCGATCCCGATCACCCGGATCCCGGGCTTCAGGAGCTTGAGCGCCAGCGCGACTCCGGAGATCAGCCCACCACCGCCGACCGGCACGAGCACAGTCTCGAGATCCGGCCGGTCCTCAAGGAGTTCGAGCCCGAGGCTTCCGTGTCCCGTGATCACCTGCTCGTCGTCGAACGGATGAAGCCCGGTGAGATCGCGCTCTCTCCGGATCCGCTCATAGGCCGCGAGCAGATCGCCATCGACGAGTTCGACCTTCGCGCCGTACCCGTGCGCCGCATCGACCTTCGCCGGTACGGCGGTCGTCGCCATCACCACGGTCGCCGGGATCCCCGCGTCCCGGGCTGCCCAGGCCAGCGCCCCGGCCGCGTTCCCCGCTGACACGGTCACGACCCCGCGCTCGCGCTCCTCGGGCGTGAGCTGCAGCAGCTTGGTGAGCAGTCCGCGAACCTTGAAGCTCCCGGTCTTCTGGAACAGCTCGGCCTTGAGCACGAGCTCCCCACCGAACTGTTCGTCCAGCGCAGACGAACTGAGCATCGGCGTCCGGTGGATGCGACCGCGCAACTGCTCAGCGGCAGTGCGGATCTCCTCGAGTGTGGGCATGGCCCGACCCTATGCCGATGCTGTCGTCGGGCCCTTAAGTGCAGTAAGTTCATCGACAAACGACCGTATTCTGAGACGGGCCGCGGAGAGCGCTCTCGGGGATTTACCGTCTTTGTCATGAGGCCGATGCTGACCGTGATCGTCGATCCGAACGACCGTTGGATGGATCGTGCCGCCTGTAGCGGGCAGGCCGGTGCGTACGACGAGACCGCGACCCGTTTCGAGCAGCGCAAGGCGCGCGAGCTGTGTCTGACCTCATGCCCGGTGCTGAACGAGTGCTACGAGTGGGCGCGCCGGACCCGGTACACGGGCACTGCCGCCGGGATCACGTTCCTGGACGGCCGCCGACGCGGTCACCCCGAGTCGGCGGCCAGCTGACCAGAGCCGGCTAGTTGATCAGAGCCGGCTAGTTGATCAGAGCCGGGCGGCGATGGCGGCGACGAGGCTGTCGGCCGCCGCCGGGTGTTCGGGGATGAAGAGATAGGGCTCGATCAGTTCGAGCTCCATCAGCAGGAACCGGCCGTTGACGACGACCCCGTCGACCCGGGCGTAGGTGGGCTGAGAACGCGCCGCGGAGAGCGCGATCTTGGCGCTCTCGAGGATCTCGGGCGTCGGTTCCTCGACCGCCACCGCGCCACCGAACATGTGCTGCACCCGGTAGTCACCAGCTGCCGGGCGCTTCACCACCGCGTGGCTGTACTCGCCGTCGAAGAAGAGCAGGGACCACTCGCCGGCGGTCTGGATCTCGGGCAGGAACGGCTGCACCAGGTACACGTCGTCGGGCAGCTCCGTCATCGCCTGGTCGAGCTCCGCCGAGCCGGCCAATCCGCGGACGGTGTTGAATGCCGCCCCGCTCACGGTCGGCTTGATCACGATCTGCTGACCGTCGAGCCCGGCGACGACCTCACGCAGGCACGCACCGGCCGCGACCTGCGACGGGACGATCGCGACGCCCTGTTCGCGCAGTTCGAGGAGGTAGCGCTTGTCGCTGTTCCAGCGGACCAGGTCGGTCTCGTTCAGGACCAGTACGCCGGACTTGTCGAGCAGCCCGAGCCATTCGGTGAACTCGACCTGCCGCTTGTAGTAGTCCCACACCGAGCGCAGCAGCACGGCGTCGTACGCGGACCAGTCGATCGAAGGGTCGGTCCAGACCACCGGTTCGGGTTCGAGGCCGGCCGCGCGGAAGGCGTCGAGGAGCGAAACCTCGTCCGGCAGCAGATCCGGCCAGTCGGCCGAGGTCGCGATCGCGATGCGTTTGGTCACGCTGCTCAGTGTTGGTTGGCGGTCAGCCTCGCGTCAAACTGCTTTCCGGCGACTGAACGGTGACGGAAAGTAGCGGCAGTGGTAACGATAACAACGGCGGCCAGATAGATCAGGCCCTGCCGGCTGTCGTGACCGACAGTCGCGTAGGCCAGGTACGCCGCCAGCGGTACGGCGATCCATTCGGGTCGGCGAGAGAGCGCTGCCAACGCGATCAGCGGTACGCCGTACCAGGGGTAGGTGGGAGTCGCGATCAGCAGTGCGGCGCCGTACAGCCAGCAGCAGGTGACGGCCAGTGGCTCGCGGCCGCGGCGCCAGAACGCGAGCACAGAGAGCGCTCCCGCGACGAGAACGGCGACGAGCTGCCGAGCCTCAGGAGGCAGCAGGAGCGAGAAGATCGCGAACCGCGTGCTGCCGTCGGAGAACCCTTCCTGGGTCAGGTAGCCGGGCAGGAAACCGAGTACCAGGGCACCGGAGGCCACCAGGTATGGGAGGTAGCTGGTGAGGAAGGTGCCGAGGGCAACGATCGACTGACGGATCCGGAACGCGGGCAGCAACAGCAGCGGCAACAGCTTCACGCTCGCGGCCGCACCGAGCAGGATCGCGGCCAGCCGGGGGCGGCGAGTTGCGACCAGCACGGCGGCCGTGATGAGCAGCGCACCGAGAACATCGACATGGGCCGCGCTTCCGGCCTCGAGAACCACAATCGGTGACCAACCCCACAGCGCCGCCCAGCGTCTGTCCCGGCCGGTTGCCGCGAGTAGCCAAGCGAGTGCAACCGCAAGCAGACCGGCCGCGATCTGCAGCCCCAGCGTTCCCGCCGACCATGGTGTGACGGCCGCGACCGCGGCGAAGTACACCTGCGCGATCGGCGGGTAGATCGTCGGCACTCGCGGCCGGTTGATCCGGGTCCGCGGATCATCGGCGGCAAGCGGCGACACCGCCGCAGGATCCGTCGGAACGCGCGGGGGAGCGCTCACTCCCGATCTTTGCTCCGGCGACAACCCCGGGAACAGCAGCGGATCCCGCAACTCCGCCAGAGCGTCATCCAACGGAACATGCGAGTACGGCGAATGCCCGGCCAACTGCACGCGCCCGTCCCACACGTAGCGGTACGAATCCGTGCTCGTGATCGGCGCATGTGTCAGCCCCGGGACCTGACACAGCGCCGCAACCACAACGACCGCGGCAACCCCGAGCCCGCGCCCGAACCGCCAGATCGCCCCGCCCACCAGCAGACACCCGAGCACCAACGTCAGATTCGGCCACCAGCTGATCGCGTGTGCCCAGATCGTGAGTACGGCGGTCCCAACCGCCGTACCGGCGACCAACAAGTAGCCTGCGGTGCGCCTCTCGGGCCGCCTCAGGGGCGCCGCATCGGGCGGCTCATTGGGCGTCATGCGGTGCGGCGGAGGGTGAGAAAGGCCCGGTGTGGTGTGCGCCAGTCCTCGATCGGGTGCAGGGCGGCAGCGCGCGCGTGCCGGAGCAACGTGCGGCTGCCGATTCTTGCCCACGGCAATGGTGTCGACCGGCGGCCGCTGGAACTGCGCAACACGATCGGGGCGGTGTCGTCGAGGTCGTCGTCGGGATCGACCTCAACCAGGACAAGACCATTGGGCCGCACCAGTTCGGCGCAACGGCGCAGCAGATCAGCCGGATCACCACCGATACCGATGTTGCCGTCCATCAACACCACGCTGCCCCAGCGCCCCTCGCCCGGCAGCCGATTCTGCACCCGCCGCTGCAGCGCGACCGCACCTCGCGACGTGGTCAACGAGATTGCCTGCGGCGACACATCGACACCGAGGGCCGGAATCCCCTGCTCGGCCAACGCCGTCACGATCCGGCCCGGACCACAGCCGATATCCAGCACCGGTCCCTCGCACCGGCTCAGCGCGAGCCGATCGACCTCGTCAGCCGGCGACTGCCAGCGGTCAAGTTCCGACAGCGATGGCAGCGTCCGCCCATCGATGCCGGTGGCAACCACTCGCGCCATACCGCCGAGCGCCTGCTCGAACAGCATCGCCGGATGCGCCGTGTGCTCCAGCCGCCGGAACAACCGCGACATCCGCAGCGCCGGGTACTCCGCGGCGATCGCGGCGGCATCCCACGGCGTGTCCATGTCCCGCAGAGTCGGTAACTGAAGAACGCGCTTTCCGCGTTTCTCAAGACGCCGCAGCTGATCCCGGCCGGTGTGATCGGTCGACATCGGTACGCCGATCACCGCCTGCTTATCCGGTTCGCGCAGCCCGAGACACCAGTACCCGCCGTCCTCGGTCAGCCCGAGAACGGCGTCGTACCCGGGCCAATTGAAGCCCAGTAGCTCGGCCGGCAACTGAGGTGTGTCCATGCCGACCAGCAGCATTGGCGATCCGTCGAAGGAGTCCTCGAAGGCAGCCGCCAGCCGTTCGTCGAGACCGTCGCCACGCTGCCGGATCACCTCAAACCCCGGCGGCAGCCACGGCCCCGGCCGCCCCTCGAGAACCAGCACCCGCCGCGCTGCCGGAGCCGCCCGAACCGTGTTCAACGTGTCGACCAGCGAAGCCCGCGCAAGCGCAGCCGCTTCCCGCGGCGTGAACTCGCTCTGCAGACGAGTCTTCACCCGCCCCGCAACCGGTTCCTTCGCGATCACGATCAACGTGCCGTTCGGGATCATGCCTTCAGCACCTTGGACATGTCGAGCACTGCCCGAGCGGCACCGATCGGCGTACCGGTGACTTTCGAGCGACCCGAACGTGGCAGGTAGTCGACCTCGACCTCGGCGATCCGCCAGCCCGCGTCGGCAGCCCGGACGACGGTCTCGAGGGGATAGCCCGAGCGCCGATCCGTCAGCGCGAGGTCCAGCAGCGCGGTCCGCCGAGCAGCACGCATCGGCCCGAGATCGTGCAGGAGAACACCGGTCCGTCTCCTGATCCGCCGAGACAGCTCAGCGTTCGCCAGCCGCAGATGCCACGGCCAGACCGCCCGAGAAACCGCTCTCCGACGGCCGACCATGAGATCCACGTTCCCGGCCAGAACCGGCGCAGTCACCCGGACGAGCTGGCGCGGATCCAGCGACGCGTCGGCATCCATGAACGCGACCACGTCGGCCTCGGCCGCCTCCAGCCCGGCGTGACACGCGGCGCCGTACCCACGGATCGAGCACCGTACGACGGTCGCACCCAACCCCTCGGCGATTTCGGCCGAACCATCGGTCGAACCGTTGTCGACGACAACAGCTCGGACACCGTCCGGAAGCCGGGTGAGCACCCAGGGCAGAGCCGCGGCCTCGTCGAGGCACGGCAGTACGAGATCGACATCCACCCTTCGACCGTAGGGACGATCGGGGGTTCCAGGTGGCCGGCGGCGGCTACAGATCGCTTACGGTGAGCGCTCTCCCGGGGTCCGGGTCCAGCGCCGAGGTCGCCGGAAGTCCTACGCTCTGACCGTGGCTACTCGTGTACTCGTGGTCGATGATGACCCGACCGTGTCCAACGTCGTCTCGGCGTACCTGACCAAGGCCGGGTACGACGCTCGCGTGGTCGCGGACGGAACCGCTGCCGTCGAGGTCTGGCAGCAGTGGAAACCCTCGGTCGTCGTCCTGGACGTGATGCTGCCCGGCATGTCCGGCCTGGAGGTCCTGCGCCGGATGCGCGCCGCCGACGACGGCGCCGCGGTAATCATGCTGTCCGCCCGCGGCGAGGAGGAGGACCGGCTGGTCGGCCTCGAGTTCGGCGCCGACGACTATGTGGTCAAGCCGTTCAGCCCGAGAGAGCTGACACTGCGAGTGCAGGCGATGCTGCGGCGCGAGGAACGGCTGGCCGGCCTCGACCTGACCCCGACCAAGCTGAGCGCCGGCCCGATCACGATCGACACCGCGGCCCGGATCGCGATGCTGGATGGGAGAGCGCTCTCGCTGACGCACCGCGAGTTCGACCTGCTGGCGTACTTGGTGTCGCATCCCGGGAAGGCGTACACCAAGGCCGAGCTGCTGCGTCGTGTCTGGGGCTGGGACTTCGGCGACTCATCGACAGTGACCGTCCACGTACGCCGGCTCCGCGAGAAGATCGAGGCGGACCCGTCCGATCCGCAGCTCGTTCTCACCGTGCCGCGCACGGGCTACCGGTTCGCGGGAGAATCCGAATGAACCGCGACACGATGACGATCCTGGCGCTCACCACCTTGTGGACGCTGGTGGTCGCGGTGGTCGGCGGCGTGATCCTGTACCAGTTCCGGCGCCGCTCGCTACGCGTCACGATGATCGTCGCAGCCCTTGCCCCGATGGCCGCGGCCCTCGCCGCGGTACTCCAGAGCGTGCGGGCGATGTTCATCTCCGAACACGACTCGTGGGTCGTTCTCTGGACACTCGCGTTCGCGGCGCTGCTCGGACTCGGCATGTCCGTCCTGCTCGGACATTGGATCAGCGCGGGATCGCGCGATGTCGGACAACGCTTGCGGCGACTGGGTACGACGTACGAACCCTCGGATCGCCACACTGGCGCCGTACCGGCGGAGCTGGCTGCACTGACCGACGAACTCGAGATGACGCGCGAGAAACTGGCCGCGTCCCACGCGAGAGAGCGCGCTCTCGAGGCGAGCCGCCGGGAGTTGGTCGCGTTCATGTCCCACGACCTGCGGACGCCGCTGGCCGGATTACGAGCGGTCGCGGAAGGCCTCGAGGACGGCGTGATCGACGACGTACCGGGAGCACTGCGGCAGATGCGATCCACCGTCGATCGAATGACCGGGCTCGTCGACGACTTGTTCGAGCTATCGCGCTTGTCGGCCGCCGCCCTGCCGCGAAAGCGATCCGCGGTAAGCCTGCGCGAACTGGCCGAAGACGTCGCCGGCGAAAACGCCGAGCACGCCCGGGCCTCGGGAGTAGAGCTCACCGTGTCAACGCCATCAGGCGACGATCGCCTCGCCGTACAAGGCGATCCGGACGAACTGACCCGCGCGGTCACGAACCTGGTCGGCAACGCGATCCGCCACACAACTCGCGGCGGAACAGTCACCCTGGCCGTCGATCGCGAACCCGACGGCCGCGTGCGCCTAGCCGTAACCGACGGCTGCGGCGGCATCCCCGCCGACGACCTGGAACGCGTCTTCGACATCGGCTGGCGCGGCGACGAGCAGCGAACCCCAGTACCAGCATCCGCCCCCGCCTCTGCCGAACCCCCAGCCGCATCGTCGGGTGGCGGCGGCCTCGGCCTGGCAATTGCCCGCGGCGTCGTCGAGTCCCACGACGGCCAGATCGGCGTCACCAACATCGCCGGCGGCTGCGCCTTCCAAATCGACCTCCCCCCAGTCCCCGCCAACGCCGGCTAACGCGCGTCTCCAGAGACTTGGAGGTTCGTGCGATCAGGCCGGGGCGATGGATCTTCGGGAGGTCCATGGTCGCCGACGCTGCATCACACCAGTCCGTCGCCTAACCGCCCTCGCCCCGCTGCTGTTTTGAGGGCGGTTCGGGCGGCTGTGATGGCGGGGTGGTTGGTGGTGCCTTGGCGGTAGGCGAGGTGGGTTCGGCGGTGGATTGGGAGTGGGGTGAGGGTGACGTTGGGGGGTGGGGTGGTGACGGCTAGGTCTGGGACGAAGGCGGCGCCTTGGTTGGCGGCTACCAGGGCTAGGACGGTGGCGAAGTCGTCCGCGTGGTGGCGGATTTGGGGGGTGAAGCCGGCGGCCTCGCAGGCTCTGATGGTGAGGGTGTGGCAAAGGGTGCCGGGGGTGCCGGCGATCCAGGGGGTGTCGCGGAGGCTGGCTAGTGGCTGGGGATGGCGGGCGGCCAGGTAGACCGTTTCTTCTAGGAGAGGTTCGGTGTGCAGGCCAGGGTGGGGCTGGACTGGGACGTGGTCGTATTCCTGGACCAGGGCGATGTCTACGGCCTCGGTGCGGAGGGCGTCGGGGACTGAGGCGGGGTCCAGTTCGATGACGGTGAGGTTGAGGCTCGGGTGTTCGGTGCTTAGGGCAACTATCGCTGGGGTGACGACGGCCGGGATCGCGGTGGGGAAGGCACCGATCCGGAGAACGCCGGAGAGCGCTCTCGCTGCGTTCTCCAGGGCAGTTTCTGCTGTCGCCAGTAGCGCGAGGATTGCCTCGGTGTGCTCGACGAGGCCTTGGGCGGCGGGGGTCAGGGTGACTCGGCGGCCGGTGCGTTCGAGCAGTGGTACGCCGGTTTCGCGTTCCAGGGCGGTGAGTTGCTGGGAGACCGCGGAGGGGGTGTAGGCGAGGGCCTCGGCGACGGCGGCGATGGTGCCGCGGCGGGCCAGTTCGCGGAGCAGGCGGAGTTTGCGGACGTCGAGCATAAGGGGAGCTTACGCTCAAGGGTAGAAATGTGAACTGGACCTGATGGGTGGTTCCGGGTGATCGTCGGACCATGGCGTTCACAGGACTCTTCGTTCCCCTGATCACTCCATTCTCCGAGGACGGCGAACTCGCCGGAGACGCGCTGGAAGCGCTCTCTCATCGCGTTCTCGACGAAGGCGCGACCGGCATCGTTGCCCTGGGCACCACTGGAGAGCCGGCCACCCTGACACCGCCGGAGCGCCAGCGCGTTCTCGAGATCTGCTCGGCCGTCTGTGCTGAGCGGAATGCCCCGCTGATCGTCGGCGCGGGCTCGAACTCAACCGCTGCTTCCATCGAGGAGCTGAGGACGAGCGGCCGTACGGCGAGCGCAGCGCTGGTCGTGGTTCCGTACTACACGCGGCCGTCCGAGGAAGGAGTCATCGAGCATTTCCGGCAGCTCGCCGCGGCGAGCCCGGTGCCGCTGGTGATCTACAACATTCCGTACCGGACCGGACGGACGCTGAGTGCGGAGACGCTGATCAGGCTGGCGGAGTTGCCGAATGTCGTCGGGTTCAAGCACGCGGTGGGCGGGATCGACGAGGACACCATCACCTTCCTGAGTCGCGTCTCGTCAGACGTGAGTGTCCTGGCCGGCGACGATCTTTATGCCGGTCCGATGCTGGCGCTCGGGGCCAGCGGGGGAATCCTCGCGAGCGCGAACGTGGCTCCACGGGCGTACGCCGACCTGATCGCGGCCTGGCGGACCGGCGCGCTGGAGAACGCCCGAGAGAGCGCTCACCGACTGGTCCCGTTGGCGCGCGCACTCTTCGCCGAGCCGAATCCAGTAGTGATCAAGGCCGTTCTCGCGGCCCAAGGCCGGATCCCGACCGCCGACGTACGGCTGCCCTTGCTGCCTAGTGAGCTGGCAACCGACCCAGCCAAGCTCAGCCAGGTCCCGGCGCTGGCCGAGTGGCTGCGGCCAAGCTTGCAAGAAGCCTGAGACTGTCAGTGGTCACCGGGTACTGAGGTCAGAGCCGGAGGTCGATGACGAGCTTGCCTGTTGCGTGACGGGATTCGACGAGAGCCAAGGCCTCGTCGGCGCGGTCAAGTGGGTAGGTGGCGGTGATGTTGGGATCGAGTTGGCCGGACACCATCAGCTCGGCGACCCGTTCGAGGCTGTCGCGGTCGAGGCGACGGTGGACCGTGACGCCACCGAGTTCGGTGACCGACGGATCGCCGACGGCGACCAGCAGTTCCGGCTTCTTCGCGAGGTCGGCGATGCTGCGCAGGGAGTCTCCGCCGACCGCGTCCACGACTGCGTCGAAGCCGTCGGGAGCCAGGGCTCGGAGCTGAGCGATTACGTCGCCGGATCCATAGTCGACGAACTTCGCCCCGGTGGTAGCCACGAGATCCCGTTTGGCGGCACTGGCTGTGCCGGTCACCACGAGGTCGCGATTGCGTGCGAGCTGCGCCAGGGCGAGTCCGACGCCACCACCGATCCCGTTCACGAGCAGGGATGCGCCGGCAGGCAGTTCGAGCTGGTCGAGAATGTCGAGCGCGGTCGTGCCGGCGACCGGGATCGTTGCCGCCCAGGTCTCCGGCAACGCGTCGGGGATGCGGGCGGTCGACGTACCGAGCAGGAGCGTCGTACCGACGTACGTGCCGGCGCCGGTCAGGGCGAAGCCGGTGACCCGGTCGCCGACCGCCAGGCCGCTCACGTCCGAGCCCAGAGCGATGATGGTGCCGGCGGCTTCCATGCCGAGCACCTGCGGGAAAGGCAGCTCGCCATTCAGCCCGGGGACGTGTCCGGAACGCAGGTGATGATCCAGCGGATTGACGCCCGCGGCGGCGACTCGGATCAACACCTCGTTCGGACCTGGCGCCGGATCGGCTCGGTCGAAGAACTCCTGAACCTCGGGTCCGCCGAACGCCGTGTACCCCAGTGCCCTGCTCATCGCAGATCTCCTCCTCGCTCCGAGCCCGCCGATCGAGCCGGACGAAGCGAAGCTATTCCCTCACATTAATGTGAGAGGCAACTCGATGTGATGCAGGGCACCTGTACTAGTTGCCGCTGGCAAGCAGATCGGCGAGGCCGGTGTGGAGATCGAGAGAGGGCTTCCAGCCGAGCTCGTCGCGGAGCTTGGCGGAGGAGGCCGTGATGTGGCGGACGTCGCCGAGGCGGTACTGGCGGGTGACGATGGGCTCTGGGCCTTCGTGGGCGCGGGCTAGTTCGGCGGCCAGGTCGCCGATGGTGCGGACGGTGTCCGTGCCGACGTTGTACGCCGTGAAGGGCGGCTGCTGGGGGAGCGCTCTCGCGGCCGTGGTCACGGCGGTGGCGATGTCATGCACGTGGATGAAGTCGCGGCGCTGGCGACCGTCTTCGTAGACCCTCGGTGGTTCGCCGCGTTCGAGGGCTGAGCGGAAGATGGCGGCGACACCGGCGTACGGCGTATTGCGCGGCATGCCGGGGCCGTAGACGTTGTGGAAGCGGAGTGCGGTGACTCGGCCGCCGGTTTCGCGGGCCCAGGACGCGGCTAGGTGTTCGCCGTTGAGTTTGCTGGCGGCGTACGCGTTGCGGGGATCCGGGGGAGCGCCCTCTGCGATCAGGCCGGGGCGCAGTGGGCAGTCGCAGAGTGGGCAGGGTGGGTCGAACTGGCCGGCGTCGAGATCTTCCGGCCGGCGTGGACCCGGCGCGACTTGGCCGTGCCGGTCGCAGTCGTAGCGGCCTTCGCCGTAGACGACCATCGAACTGGCGTAGACGAGGTGGCGGATGTTGGCGCGGGCGAGTTCGCGGAGCAGGACGGCGGTGCCGAGGCTGTTGCTGGAGACGTAGTCGTCAATGTCGTTCAGATCGACACCGAGGCCGACCTTCGCGGCCAGGTGGATCACCGTGTCGATACCGGGGAGCGCTCTCTGGAGATCTTCGGCGTTCCGGATATCGCCGACCATCAGATCGTCGCTCGGGGTCGGAGGCGTCCGGTGAACGTCGGGCCGAAGCGAGTCGAGCACGAGAACGTCGTGTCCCTCGGCGGTCAGCTGGGTGTGCACATGCCGCCCGATGAAACCAGCACCGCCCGTCAACAGAACCCTCATCGCACAACCACCTCATCACGCCGGCCCGCATCGGTGGAGACGGCGTCCGGTTCTGAACGAGCGACTCCTGGCGAGCTGGCCTCGGGGGAGCGGGTCGCTGGGTGAGCGCTCTCTGGAGCAGCGTCGGTGTGGTCCACGGCGTGGTGACAGGTGCAGTCGGTGGTGGAGGAGGGGAGACGAGGGATTACCTGAGTGAGAAGAGATTTGAGGCGGTCGATGCTTTCGGCGAAGACCTTGTAGACCTCGACTTCGGTGACGCCTTCGCCTTGCTGGAAGCCCGCGTCGTGATCGGTGACGACGGCGAGCGACGTGTAGCAGAGCCCCAGCTCGCGGGCGACGGCTGCTTCGGGGGCGCCGGTCATGCCGACGACCGACCAGCCCTGGGCGGCGTGCCACAGGGACTCGGCGCGGGTCGAGAAGCGCGGACCGTTGATGACCACCATCGTTCCGCTCGGTACGACGTTGCCGGTGGCAATGATCGTCGCTCGGCCGACCGGACAGTACGGGTCGGCGGCCGACGTGTGCACGGCCGCGTCGTCGTACACGGTCTGCGGCCGGCCCCACGTGCGGTCGACGTACTGGTCAGGGACGAGGAAGGCGCCGGGGGTCAGTTCGGGGCGCAGCGAGCCGACCGCGCACGGGGCGAGGACCTGGCGGACGCCCAGTGCGCGCAGGGCCCAGAGGTTGGCGCGGTAGTTGACGCGGTGCGGTGGGAAGCGGTGGTCGGCGCCGTGCCGCGGGATGAACGCGACCGAGCGACCGGCGACCTCCCCGACGACCGGGGGTTCGCTGGGCGGCCCGAACGGCGTACTGACCTCGACGGGGCGCGCGTCCGTCAGGAACGAGTAGAAGCCGGAACCACCGAGCACACCGATATCAGCCATGAATCCGACGCTAAATGCGTCCGGACCGCCGATGACGCGATTCGGCCGGACCGTGAGCGCTCCGTAAGGGGTGGTCCAATGTTGCAGTGAAGGTGACCACGGCACTGCTCGCGATCGGCCTCGTGCTGCTGCTGTTCGGCGGCTACGCGAGCTGGACCGCGGGCCGCCTGGACCGCCTGCACCATCGCGTCGAGCTCTCCCGCGCCGCACTGGAGACGGAACTCGTCCGCCGCGCCGCACTGGTCGCAGAGCTCGCCGGAGCCGGCATCCTCGACCCGGCCTCGTCGCTCCTGCTCCTCGATGCCGCCCACCGAGCGCGCACTGCGTCGCCTGACGACCGCGAGCAATGCGAGTCCGCGCTGACCCGAGCAGTCAACGCGACCGGGACCAACGTCGAGCCATGGTCGAGTGAGCTGGCGCTGGCGATGCGCCGGGTCCAGCTGGCCCGGCGCTTCCACAACGACGTCGTCGTCTCCACTCGGGACCTTCGGCAGCGCCGTCTGGTCCAGTGGCTCCGCCTGGCCGGGCGCGCGCCGATGCCGGGCACCATCGAGCTGGAGGACGGGCGGTGACGGACTTCGAAGCTGAGCTCGAGCGCTACAGGCATGAGCTGCGGGTGCACTGCTATCGCCTGCTCGGTTCGTACGACGAGGCCGAGGACATGGTGCAGGAGACCTTCCTCCGAGCGTGGCGCAAACGCGACACCTTCGAAGGCCGGTCCAGCGTCCGCACGTGGCTCTACCGCATCGCGACCAACGCGTGCATCGACGAAGTACGGCGGCCGCAGCGAGTCCTGCCGTACCAGCTTGAGCCCGCGTCGTTCCCGGCCGCGGCTTTGCCGGCCCGAGACGACCTGCCTTGGCTGCAGCCGTTCCCCGATGTGTTGCTGGACCGAGCCGAAGAGCCGGACGCCCAGCTGGTACGACGGGAGACGATCGAACTGGCGTTTCTGGTCGCGATTCAGCACCTGCCACCGCGGCAGCGCGCCGTACTGATCTTCCGTGATGTCCTCGGCTGGTCCGCCAAGGAAACCGCAGCGGTGATGGACCTGACCATTGCTGCGGTCAACTCGGCACTCCAGCGCGCACGGCCGGTACTACGCGACCAGCTGCCACCGCACCGGGTCGAGTGGACCGCTACGCCGTCGACCACTGAGGAGCAGGCGTTGCTGCGCAAGTACGTCGACGCGTGGGACTCGGGCGACCTGGATGCGCTGACCGCGCTCATGCACGAGGACGTGCGGATCACGATGCCGCCGTACCCGTTCTGGTTCGAAGGGCGTGAGGTGGCGCGGCAGACGATCACCGTGAACCTGGACCCGGCGTACCGGGGTCACTGGCGCTACCTGATCACCTCCGTCAACCGTCAGCCCACGCTCGCCGCCTACCTGCGTGGGCCGGGCGACACGGTCTTCCGGCCGTTCGGTCTGGACGTCTTCCGGATCGAGGGCGGGCTCATCGCCGAGCTGACCGCGTTCGAACGCACGGACTTCGACCTCCATGACCTGCCGCCCTACTTGGCCTCCGCATAGGTCTTGACGGTCGCGGTGCTGAACGCGAACCGGGTCGGAGTTGGACCAAAGGTGAGCGTGCCGGCCAGGTCGCTGGCGGTCTGGATCGCCGCAGCAACCTCAGGGGCCTCGTCGGTCGGACAGTGCACGATGACCTCGTCGTGCTGGAAGAAGACGAGCTCGGCCTTCAGCGGACCCAGCGCCTGCCGCAGCGCCGCGAGCATCAGCAACGCCCAGTCGGCCGCGCTGCCCTGGACGACGAAGTTCCGGGTGAAGCGGCCGCGGGCTCGGGCATGCCGGGAGTCGGTCTGCGGCTCGTCGACCGGTGGGCCTTCGAGGGTGGCGTCGTCGAGTGGCGCACCGCCCGGCGGACAGGTGCGACCGAGCCAGGTGCGGACGAGCTTGCCCTCCTCACCGGCGCGGGCGGCATCGTCGACGTACGCGACCGCTTGGGGGAATCGCTTGCGGAGCATGGCGAGGTTCTTCAGCCCGTCACCAGAGGTCTGGCCGTAGATCGCGCCCAGTACGGCGAGTTTGGCCATCGCGCGGTCGCCGGAGAACGCCTGGTCCGACACGGCTTTGTAGAGGTCACCGGGATCATTGGCCACCTCCATCAGCGCGCGGTCCCGGGAGATCGCGGCGAGGATCCGCGGCTCGAGCTGTGACGCGTCGGCGACCACCAGACTCCAGCCGGGGTCAGCAACCACTGCGCGCCGGATCACCTTGGGGATCTGCAGACCGCCACCACCGTTGGTGATCCAGCGCCCCGAGACTGTGCCGCCGGGGACGAACCCGGGCCGGAAGCGGCCGTCGTGCACCCAGTCGTTGAGCCAGGACCACCCGTTCGCCGTGTAGATCCGGTAGAGCTTCTTGTACTCGATCAGTGGCTCGACGGCCGGATGATCGATCGTCTCGAGCTCCCAGCGGCGCGTGGTCTTCAGCTGGTACCCGGCCTGTTTGAACGCCTTCAGTACGTCGGCCGGCAGGTCCGGCCGGACCCGGCGCCCGAACGCGGCCGACACCTCGTCGGCCAGCTCGGTCAGCCGACGCGGCTCACCGGTCCCACCGAACCGCTCACCGAGAAGCTCGGTCAGCATCTCGCGGTGCGCCGACGCACTCCACGGGAGACCGGCCCGATCCATCTCGGCGGCGACCAGCATCCCGGACGACTCCGACGCTGTCAGCAACCGCATGCGATCCGGGTGCTCCGCATCCCCGTGCCGCCGGAGCTGATCGGCGTACACCCGGAGCAGCGCCTCGAACGCGATCGGCTCCTCCTGGATCTCGAAGAGCGACGACTGCTCACCCGGTACGACGGCTCGCAGCGGCGGGTCGGGTGGGACCGGCGCACCGGTCATCCGGGCCCAGGCGGCCGCCGCCGAGCGTGGTTCGCCGAGGCGGCCCGCGTGACCGAGCAACAGGCCCTCACTGTTCTCGATGTCGTAGCAGCGCTCGACGCGGACGCCGCTCGCGAGGAGGCGCGGGTAGATCTCGGCCGACGCCCGCCACACCCACCGCGTCACCTGCGGCCGCGAGCCGACCGCGGCGGCGAGATCCGGCTCACGCAGTATCGGTCCGGCAGGCTGCCCGTCCGGATGCAGGGCGACGAGCACCGCCCCGCCACCCTCCTCCGGCGCAATCGCCCACCGCTCGTCCATGTCCGCATCCTCACACCTGCCACCGACAGAAAGCCGTTATCAGGCCAATGATGAGAGACTGGACTTATGTGGCGGACGGGGGATCTGGAACCGGCGGACGGGACCAAGACCGAACAGGTCGAGGCCCTGGTACTGCGGCGGATCGAGCGCGGGGAGTTGTCGATCGGCTCGCGGTTGCCCTCGGAGCGGGTGCTGGCCGAGCGTCTCGGGCTCAGCCGGGTGACGGTCGTGCGCGCTCTCGACCACCTGCGGGCGGACGGCGTACTGGAGACCAAGCGGGGTTCGGGGACGCACGTGCGGCCGACTGACCGGCTGCTCGACCCGATTGCGCCGGCATCGACTGTCAGCGCAGGGGACAAGCCGCTGCTCGATCTGCGGTTCGCAACGACCGCAGCACCGCATGACGTGGTCGAGGCCGCGGCGCAGATGGTCGAGGACGGTCTGCCACAGGCCATGGGTGGTGACGGTCCGCCGTCGGGTGGCTCTCTCGAGCTCCGTACGGCGCTGGCCGAGCGACTCACCTCTGAGGGCGTACCGACTGAGCCGGACCAGCTCACGCTGACTGTCGGTGCAGCAGCCGGTCTGAACGCCGCACTGGCCGGACTGGACCTCGGACCGGGCGTGGCGATCACCGAAACACCGACGTACCCGGCCGCCTTTGATCTGCTGCGCAAACACCGGCTGGACGTTGCCGGGTGGCCGGCTGGGGTCTGGGACACCGATCAGCTCGCACATCTGTGCAGACGGCACCGGCCGAAGGTCATCTACCTCCAGGCCGACAACCACAACCCGACCGGCCTCAGCCTCCCGGCAGACCGCCGTACGACGGTCGTCGAGATCGCCCGGCGCTATGGCGCGGCCCTGATCAGTGACGAGACCATGCGACCGTTATGGCTGGCTAGCGGGAAGCAGGCGGACCCGCTGAGTCGCTATCCGCGCACAGTGAGCGTCGGGTCGTTGTCGAAGACGGTGTGGGGCGGACTCCGGGTTGGCTGGGTCCGCACTGGTAAGCAGCTCAGGAGGCGGATCAACACGGCCGCACAACTCAGTGTGGCCTCGCCGAGTGCGCTGGATGACTTGCTGGCACAGGCGATCGTGCAGAAGCTCGACAAGGTGATCAGCAGGCGCCGTACTCGCCTGCGGGCCAACCTGAATGCACTGGAGGCCGGGCTGAAGACGCTGGACGGCGTGACTTGGGCCACGCCGACAGGCGGTATGACGCTCTGGCTGGAACTGACCGACGTACGGGCCCGTCGGGTGCTGGACGCAGCTCGCGAACACGGTCTCCTGCTCGGTTCCGGCGACCTGTTCACGCCGGACGGGACTGATCGGCGGCATATCCGGATCCCGTTCACCGCTCCGCCGAGCACGCTGCGCCTGGTGGTTGCCCGCCTCGGCGACGCGCTGGCTCAGTCCAGTTGAATCAAGGTGGACTGAAGGTCGGTGCCTTCGGCCACCTAGCCTGGTTGACGAGCCCCACGACCAGGAGGAACGCAGTGAGTGAGAACGTGAACCCGCAGACCGGCACCGCGAAGGTCAAGCGCGGCATGGCCGAGATGCTCAAGGGCGGCGTGATCATGGACGTCGTCACCGCCGAGCAGGCCAAGATCGCCGAGGACGCCGGCGCGGTCGCGGTGATGGCGCTGGAGCGGGTTCCGGCCGACATCCGCGCGCAGGGTGGCGTCTCCCGGATGAGCGACCCGGACATGATCGAGAGCATCGTCAACACCGTGTCGATCCCGGTGATGGCCAAGGCCCGGATCGGTCACTTCGTCGAGGCGCAGGTCCTGCAGAGCCTCGGCGTCGACTACATCGACGAGTCCGAGGTGCTCACCCCGGCCGACTACGCCAACCACATCGACAAGTGGAACTTCACCGTCCCCTTCGTCTGCGGCGCGACCAACTTGGGCGAGGCGCTGCGCCGGATCACCGAGGGCGCGGCGATGATCCGCTCCAAGGGCGAGGCCGGCACCGGTGACGTCTCCAACGCCACCACGCACATGCGCCAGATCCGCCAGGAGCTGCGCAAGCTGCAGAACCTCCCCGAGGACGAGCTGTACGTCGCCGCCAAGGAACTGCAGGCGCCGTACGAGCTGGTCAAGGAGGTCGCAACCCTGGGCAAGCTCCCCGTGGTCCTGTTCACCGCCGGCGGCATCGCGACCCCGGCCGACGCCGCCATGATGATGCAGCTCGGCGCCGAGGGCGTCTTCGTCGGCTCCGGCATCTTCAAGTCCGGCAACCCGGCCCAGCGCGCCGAAGCGATCGTGAAGGCCACCACCTTCTACGACGACCCCGACGTGATCGCCAAGGTCTCCCGCGGCCTCGGCGAGGCCATGGTCGGCATCAACGTCGACGAGATCCCCCAGCCCCACCGCCTCGCCGAGCGCGGCTGGTAATCGGCGGGACTTGTGCTCGAACGCCGCGGAGGAGACTCCGCGGCGCTGTCGGTTAGGAGGCTGGCTGTTTGGCGCTGCGGCGCTTTGGGCCTGGGCGGCGAGCATC
Organism: Kribbella sp. NPDC056951; assembly: GCF_042674205.1. Lineage (NCBI taxonomy): Bacteria > Bacillati > Actinomycetota > Actinomycetes > Propionibacteriales > Kribbellaceae > Kribbella > Kribbella sp. NPDC056951. The sequence goes on along the minus strand of NZ_JBHUQZ010000005.1, from coordinate 483,080 downwards.
TGTGGCGCGAGCCTGTGCTGCCATGCCGGCAACGAAGTCTTCTTTGGTCAGAGGCCCGACAGGTAGTGCGGTCGTCGCTCCCGGCCGGAGTCCGTCAAGCAGCAGCGGCAAGAACCGCCGCCAGACATCCGGCGCCACGGGACCGAACAGCCGCACGACCTCACCCAGCAATGTTGCGAGCACCGCGAGATCGGAAACCACCACATCGTCGCGGATGGAGCCCTGCTTCTTGGCCTTCGCCAGCAGCGTGTTCAGGCTGTCGCCGATCCGTCGATGCACCTCCAGCATCGGCGCCGACTCGGGATCGGTGGCCAGAATGTCCCTGAGTACCTGCTGGGTTGCCTGCGGCTCGACCGTGGCCTCGAAGAACTCGGCCAGCCCGGCCCAGCCGTCCGGCACCAAGGCTGCGGCCTCGGCAGCCTGAAGCATCGACTCCAGCGACGATTCCAGCGCCGCGAACGCCAGCTCGGTCTTGTCCGAGAAATGGCGGTACGCGGTGCCGACACCGACCCCCGCCGCGCGCGCGACGTCGTCGAGGGTCGGCGCGAGCCCACGCTCGTTGAACAACGTCAGTGCTGCATCGACAAGCGCCTGACGGTTCTGAGCAGCATCGCTGCGCACGCACGTCCCCCTTCGGCCGGAGTGATTACCGGAGAATCATCTCCAATAGGCTACTGCCCGGCGGGCGCCGCGCCTTGCGCCAGGCGAGCAACGTGATCCCACTTCTCGAACTCGGCGATCCTGCTCGCGTACTCCGCTCGCATCGGCTCGATGCCGTTGATACCGAAGAGCACCCGCAGTGGCGGCTCGGGAGCGTCGACGATCGCGAGGATGGCGTCGGCGGTGGCGGCCGGGTCGCCTGTGACGAACGGGCTGTCTGCTGCGCCCGCCATGAGTCCCTGGCGTACCGCGTCGTACTCGGGCATCGGCTTGACCTCCGGGGCCTTGGCGCCGAGGTCGGTGGCGAACGTCAGCGGCTCGATCAGGGTCACGTGGATGCCCTGGCCGGCAACCTCGGCAGCGAGTGCCTGGCTCATTGCTTCCAGTGCCCATTTGGATGAGTGGTAGAGCCCCATGGTCGGGTACGACACCAGGCCGCCGTACGACGAAACCTGGATGATGCGGCCGTGGCCCTGGGCCCGCATACCGGGCAAGGCCGCTCGCGTCGTCCACAGCGGACCGAAGAAGTTCACGTCGTACTGGGCTCGAGCCTGTTCCTCGGAGACCTCTTCCACCGTCCCCAGCAGAGCCTGACCGGCATTGTTGACGAGTACGTCGATCCCGTCGAAGTGATCCTCGGCGGCATGAATCGCCTGCTTGGCCGCCGCGGCGTCGGCGACATCGAACTCAAGCGCCAGTACCTGCTCGCCGAACTTGGCGACCAGAGGCTTGAGTGCTGCGGCACTCCGCGACGTGGCGGCAACCTTGTCACCGCGCTCCAAGGCGGCAGTGACCCAGTGAGAACCGAGGCCCCGCGATGCGCCGGTGACGAACCAGGTGAGGGGGGTGCGTGTTGATGACATTGCAGTGTTCCTTGTCTTCGAACGGTGATCCCGGCCAGGTGGCCGGCGATCCTCTCAACCGGAGATCAATCTCCAGTTAAGGTAACACGAGGCCCCTCGCCCGTATTCCGCCAGCGCGCTACTGTGGAAACAAAGCGGAGATCAACCTCCGTTTGATCGAGGCGGCCTGATCATGGTGCCCGTGAGTTCCTCGGAGACTTGCCAGATGCGCTGGGCTTGTCGGGTGCTGTGGAGCCGGGAGTAGAGCTTCTGTTGGGCGGGTGGGCCACCGAGGTGGCCGGGGCCGCTCGGACCGTAGAAGGCGCCGGGCTTGGCATCGGGTGACGTGGCTGCGTAGAGGGCGGGGAGTTGGGCGCTGTGGACGGTGCCGACCAGGATCCCGCGGGCGGACAGGGTGCGGATGACCCGTACGCCGAGGGTGTCGTGGTCGCGCCCGAGTTCTGGACGCGACGCGAGCAGGTTTGTCGGGGCGATGCCGGGGTGGGACAGGTTGCTGGTGATGCCCCAATCGGAGGAGTGGCTGCGACGGTTGAGTTCGAGGCCGAAGAGCCCGAAGGCGATCTTGGACTGGCTGTAGGCCCGGCGGCCGTCGTACTTGCGTTCCCAGTTCAGGTCGTCCCAGTTGATGGCGTGCTGGTTCGCGGCGACGCTGAGCTGGGAGGCTACCCGTGCCCGGCCGGCGCGTAGCAGCGGCAGCAGGTGAGCGACGAGGGCGAAATGGCCGAGGTGGTTGGTGCCGAACTGCAGCTCGAACCCGTCGGCGGTGACCTGCCGATCTGGAGGAGTCATGACGCCGGCGTTGTTGATCAGGAGGTGGATGGGTCGGTCCTCCTCCAGCAGGACTTTGCCGAGTTCTGCGACCGAGGCGAGTGAGGACAGGTCGAGAGTGCGCAGCGATACGTTCGCCTGCGGGACCTGATCGCGGATCGTGGCGATCGCCGCCTCGCCCTTGCGAGGGTTGCGGACCGGCAGGACGACTTCGGCTCCGGCGGCGGCCAGGCGCATCGCGATGCCGAGTCCCATGCCGTCGCTGGCTCCGGTGACGACGGCGCGCCGGTGGGAGAGGTCGGGGACGGTGATGTCGATGGGCTTGCGTGGCATGGTTTCTGCTCCTGAGCGTCGGTGCCGTTGCTAGTACTGTCACCGACCCCGGCAGTGCTATCCAGGACTTCCCGATCCACCGATAAGGGTGCTAGCGGCAACAAATCGGCCAAAGGGGGATCGGCGATCCGTGGTTGCCGGGATCCCGGGCCGGTAGAAAGGAGGCATGGAGATCGATCGAGCCGGTCTGGCGGAGTTCCTCCGGCGCCGCCGCGGGTCGCTGCAACCTGATGACGTCGGCCTGCCGCGTGGACAGCGCCGTAGGACCAGTGGGTTGAGGCGTGAAGAGGTGGCCGCGCTGTGCCATATGTCGACCGACTACTACGCGCGGCTCGAGCGGGAGCGTGGACCGCATCCTTCGGAGCAGATGATCGCCTCCATCGCGCAAGGACTCCACCTGTCCCTCGATGAGCGCGACCACCTGTTCCGGCTTGCCGGGCACCACCCGCCGGCGCGTGGCGCCGACAGCGAGCACGTCAGCCCTGGTCTGCTACGGATCTTCGACCGCCTGCACGACACGCCCGCCGAGATTGTCACCGAGCTGGGCGAGACGCTTCGACAGACCCCACTCGGCATCGCGCTCAGTGGAGATCTGACTGCCTACAGCGGTCCGGCTCGGAGCCTCGGCTACCGCTGGTTCACCGACCCCGCGAGCAGGCAGCTGTATGCGCCCAGTGAGCATGCCTTCCTCGCCCGCATGTTCGTCTCCGGCCTGCGTGCGGTGTTCACGGCGCGGGGGCGTGGTTCCCGGGCGGCCCAGTACGTCGACCTGCTGCTCGCCGAGAGCGCGGAGTTCCGGCAGTTGTGGCAGGAGCACGAAGTCGGTCTGCGTCCCAACGAGACAAAGCGCTTCGTCCACCCCGAGGTCGGTGCCCTCGAGCTGACCTGCCAAACGCTCCTCGATCCGGAGCAGTCGCATCTGCTGCTCGTTTACACCGCGATCCCGGGAAGCGAGAGCTACGAGAAGCTGCGACTGCTGTCCGTCCTGGGGCCGCAGGTGCTTGGCTGACTGCTCAGTTCGACTGGTTGACGTGGTCGTGTCGGCTGTAGCAGGATCGACGGAGGCGTTGACTGACGCCCAGCCTCTGAGGATCTGCCCCAGCCGGGTCTTCGTGATGGCGAAGGGGAATCTGCCCTCACTGTCGCTTGAATGTCCAGGCCTGATTCGAGTGTCGCGCTGCTGGGGAGCGAGGACATGTCGAGGAGGCTTGTCATCATGACCAAGCAGGGCAGTTTCAAGCGTGCGGTACGGCGCCATGCGGAGCGGACCGGTCAGCGGTACACCGAGGCGCGGGCTGATCTGGAGCTCGCCGAGACGCAGGCGTTCGTCCACGACCGTCCCTTCGAGCACGAGTCGCTGACTGCGCATCTCGAGGCGCGGTACGGGATTCGGATCACCTCGTTGGCGTCGATCGACGACGACCCGAAGACGCGTCCGCGTGACTCGTGGCCCGGGCACTACCCGGCCACACTGTTGGTGAAGCGAGCGGACGGGCCGCCGTGGATCGCCCGAATCTTTTCTTCGCCGGCCGACCAGGTCAGCCGGGTGGAGGGTGATGCGGAGATTCTGCGGTTCCTGGCCGCGCACGATTTCCCGGCCGAGCGGGTGGCTCATGAGGAGCCGGTGTCGGTGTACGACGGGAGTGGTGTGATCGTCACTGAGTTCGTCGAGGGTGGTCGTCCCGACGGGTCGACAATCCAGCGTGAACTCGGGAGCCTGCTGGGGCGGTTGCACAGTCTTCCTCCGGGGGAGGGGGCGGTGGCTCGGGCCGGCGGTTCAGACGAATCCGGGGGTGGTCGCCATGTCGGTCGGCCCAAGGAGGATCTTGCTGCGGCCATGAGCTTTCTCGTCAGTGTTGAAGATTCCGTCGGGTCTGAGGGGCGGGAAAGTTTCGAGTGGTTGCGTGATCGTGTCGAGAACGCTGATGACGGCGAGGGGCTCCCGGAAGCCTTCACGCATGGGAACTATCACGCCTGGTCTGCGGTGGGGACGCCGGGAGATCTCGTCATCGTCGGCTGGGCCGGATCGGGTCGCGGCCCGCGATTGCCTGCGCTGGCTTGGCTTCTGACAACTGCGGCAGAGGCCGACCTGGCACTCGTTGACGAGGTTGTGCGTGGCTACTCCGAGCATGTCCAGCTCACCGATGAGGAAATCGACAGGCTTCCCCAGGTGCTCGACATCAAGCCGGTGTGGCTGGGCTGTATCGAGTACCGGCAGGCTGTGCTCGGTGGGACCACGCCAACCCTGGAAGCCGGTTGGCCGGCGTGGGCAGCCGACCGTTCCGAACACAACGAGCGCATCGCCGCCCGAGCAGTTGCGGCCTTGCATCGTTAGTGAAAGTTCGCCGTCGCGGTGAGCGGTGGGAACGTGACTGTGCCTGAAGTCGGGATGGCGCCTGGGTCGGTGGCGCTGAAGGACAGCTCGTTCTTGGCGCTCAACTGGACGGTCTTGGTGGCCGCCGGGACGGGGATCGCGATGACGGTGTCGCTGTGTTTGCTTTGGACAGCAGGGATTGCGGCGCCGTCGGCGGTGGCTGTCAGGAACGGCGGGGCCCAGGTGGTCTTGTAGAGGATGTCGGTCCAGTTGAGCTGCGAGCTCAGTTGGATCCGGACCCAGGCCTTTCCTGCTGGGGCCCAGCCGCGGGTTGGGTCCCACGGGGTCAGTGCTGCCTTCTGGAGGGAGAGTTGGTAGGAGCTCTTGAAGTACTGCCCGACGTTGCGGATGGTCTTCGGGAAGGATTTGTTCAGGTCGGCGGAGAGGCTTGTGCGGTAGTAGGCCGCGGCGACGTCGGGCGTTGTCCGCTCGCCGGTGGTGAGTGAAAGCTTCTGTACGACGGACCCGCTGGTGGCCGTCAGCGTTACGTCGGAGGCGTCCTTCGGGACCGAGACGACCAGAGTCCGTGCGGCGTTGGTGGCTTCGGGGTCATCGGAGATGGCCTCGATCGGGCGTTGTTCGCTGCCGACCTTGACGGCCCACTTGGTTGCCGCAGTGCCCGTGGAACCGATGAATGCCGGGCGATCGGTCAGTGGATCGATTGTCGGGCTGGTGGTGAACTCGGCCGCGATGAACTTCTCCCCACTGGCAGGGGCTTTGACGTCCACGCCGCTGCCGATCGTGTCCGGGGTTGCGATGCCCTTGAGAGTGAGCGTGCCGTCGGGGACAACGAGTTTGCCGGTGGCGGGTTTGAGGGCGAGCTTCTCGCTCTTGTCGGTCACCGTGGCGAGACCGGACTGGGCGGCTGGTGCGGGCGGGGCGGCGAGGGCATCGGCATCGCCGTCGGCCTGTTTGTCGTCGGGGCGCCAGAAGGCGCTGCTGTCCGGGCGGAGCTGAGACTTCTTCCACTGCTCGTCATCCGGCACCTTGAATCCCGGCTTGTCGCTGCCGGTCGTCTCGAGCCGGATGACGTCCCAGACCTGCCGCTCCGCCGTACCGAGGCGTCGTAGCGGGCCGCAGGCCATCGTCCCGAGGGATTGCTTGCCGTCGGCACCGGTCACGTAGTAGCACCGGGCCGAAGGACGGACGTTCTTGTTGGGTTCGGCATCGACCTGTTGGTGCCAGTCGGTCTCGGTGGTGGTCAGGAACGCGGACGCGGTCTCCTGCTCGACCGTGCCCGCGCCCGTCTCCAGCCCGGATGCGCCACAGCCGGCCACGACCAGAAGCCCTGTGGTCATGGCGATTCCTACTCGCGTCTTCATCGCGATTCCCCTCGTTCGATGAACCTGTTGCCGCTGACTTGCGACACTTAGAAGCCTGCCAGTTTCGGTGCCTCCCGAACGGGCCGATCGTGAATCTGTGGATAACTCGCAGTAGGTGTTGTCGACTACGCTGGCGCCATGGATGTAACGACTCCCGGAGGGCTGTTGGCCGTCCCCGAGCGGACCGCTCGGGAGCTGCGCGGGCTGGCTCGTGTGCTGGTGCGGTCCGGGTATGCGGACCACGCGGCGATCACTGCTGCGCTGACCGAGGCGGTCGAGGAGGACGCTCCTGCGATAGACGCGTCCGCGCTGGTGCCGCTGCTGATCGGTGAGGCGCTGATCGACGTGACCGAGGAGGCCAAGGCCTGGCCGGAGGTGACTGACCCGGACCGGCTGGACGCCGTACTGGCTGAGTTGGAGGCGCTGGGGCTGGTGGTGGTTCGGTATACCGCCGACCACCACGAGGCTCGGCAGGGGCTGGAGGCTGCTGCGGATCCGCAGGGGCTGGTGTTCTTCACTGACACCGACGTCTGGCACGCGGTGGACTTCGGCATGCTTGAACTGAAGGTCTGGCACCCGGATACCGCCAACGTGGCACCGGGGGAGCCGTTGCTCGAGGACGTGCTCGCACTGCTCAACGAGCGCGAGCTCCCGGCCGTCTTCGACGAGGGCCGGATCGAGGTCACGCTGGACTGGCAGCGGCGGGTGTCGTTGTGACGTACGTGACTGTGGGGTCGGTGGTGAAAGCGGTGTACTGGGAGACCGTCCCGGACAAGTACCAGCCGCCGAGGAAGTTCGCGGTACGGGCCGAGGCGGCGAAGTACGCCGAGGAGAACGCGCTCTGGTTCGACATGTACGTGCACTTCGACGACGGTCAGGTGGTCCAGCTCAGTGCTGCCGGCGGTGACTCGGCGGCCGAGGACCTGCACCCGGGCGACGTCGTACTGCGGGAGTCGTACCGCATCCAGGAAGGCAGCGTCGTGGGGACGACTGTCTATCCGGATCTGGCGGCCGCGACTGGTGCGGCGCCGGCGGGGCAGCGGACCGGGATCTACCAGACCGTGTGGGTCGGGCCGAAAGAACACGAGCTTGTCGGAGCGAGTGGCTCGGTGGACAAGACCGGGAAGGTGGACTGACATGGGCAAGCCGGTGATCGGGGTGTTCGCGCTGCAGGGGAATGTGCGGGAGCACCTGGAGATGCTGACGCAGGTGGGGGTGGAGGCACGGCCGGTACGGCGTCCGTCCGAGCTCGCGCAGGTGGATGCGATGGTGCTGCCCGGCGGTGAGTCGACCACGATGGAGAAGCTGGCGCGGGCGTTCGAGCTGTTCGAGCCGCTGCAGAAGCGGATCGCGGACGGGATGCCGGCGTTCGGGACCTGCGCGGGGATGATCATGCTCGCGAACGAGATCACCGGCGGGATCGCCGGCCAGGAGACGCTCGGCGGGCTCGATGTGACGGTCCGGCGGAACGCGTTCGGGCGGCAGGTGGACTCGTTCGAGGCGGATCTGGACTTCGCCGCGTTCGAGGCGCCGTACCACGCTGTGTTCATCCGGGCACCGTGGGTGGAACGGGTCGGACCGCAGGTCGAGGTATTGTCGACGGTGAGCTCGGGCCCCGCCACGGGTAGGATCGTCGCGGTTCGCCACGACCGGCTGCTGGCCACGTCGTTCCATCCGGAGATGACCGGGGACGCGCGGCTGCACGGCTATTTCGCCGAGCTGGTCCGGGAGCTCTAAGTCTGTTCGGCGGTAGAAGGGTTGGGTTCGCGATGTCAGGCCACTCCAAATGGGCCACCACGAAGCACAAGAAAGCGGTCATCGACTCGAGGCGCGCCAAGCTCTTCGCGAAGCTGATCAAGAACATCGAGGTGGCCGCCCGGACGGGCGGCGGCGACCTCGCGGGTAACCCGACCCTGTACGACGCGGTCCAGAAGGCGAAGAAGTCGTCGGTCCCCAACGACAACATCGACCGCGCGGTCAAGCGCGGTTCCGGGGCCGAGGCCGGTGGCGCGGACTGGCAGTCGATCACCTACGAGGGCTACGGCCCGAACGGTGTCGCGATGCTGGTCGAGTGCCTGACCGACAACCGTAACCGCGCCGCGGCCGACGTCCGCACCGCGATGACCCGCAACGGCGGCTCGCTCGCCGACCCGGGCAGCGTCGCCTACCTGTTCCACCGCAAGGGCGTCATCGTGGTGAACAAGGAGCAGGACGGCAAGTCCTACACCGAGGACGACGTGATGGAGGCCGTCCTCGAGGCCGGCGCCGACGAGGTGAACGACCTCGGCGAGTCCTACGAGGTGATCAGCGAGTCCAGCGACCTGGTCAAGGTCCGCACCGCGCTGCAGGACGCCGGTATCGACTACGAGTCCGCCGACGCCTCCTTCGTCCCGTCGATGACGGTCGAGCTCGACGCCGAAGGTGCGAACAAGATCTTCCGCCTCATCGACGCCCTCGAGGACAGCGACGACGTCCAGAACGTCTACGCGAACTTCGACGTCTCCGACGAAATCATGGCCGAGGTCGGCTGACCCAGCGCCACCTGACCGCCGCGACCCCTGAGGGGTCGCGGCGGTTGCCGTATCTGATCAAATCTTTTTGCTGAGATCTTTCTTTAGTCGGGAAAGCTGCTTACCGTGAGCAGGTGGACACCCTCCGGGGTCTGCGCTCCGAGTAACCGCCCCTACTAAGGAGTCGCTGTGAGGAAGTTGATCAGTCTTGTGGTGGCGCTGGTCGCGCTGCTGGTGCCGGGAGTCGTTTCGGTTGGTTCGGCTGTGGGTGCTACGACTGCCTGTAGCTACACGAACTGGGTGCAAGGGCAGTGGTATGTGACGGGCAACATCGTGAAGTTCGAGGGCTCGTACTACATCGCCGAGCATGACAATCCGGGGTATTCGCCGACGGTGAGTACCTGGTACTGGGATCCGTACAACTGCGATGGCGGGAGTACGAGTGGGTTCCCGGTGAGTGAGTCGTTGTTCAATCAGATGTTCCCGAACCGGAACTCGTTCTACACGTACTCCGGGCTGACCACTGCGATCTCGGCGTATCCCGGGTTCGCCAATACCGGTGATGACACGACCAAGAAGCGTGAGGCTGCTGCGTTCCTGGCGAACGTCAATCACGAGACCGGTGGGTTGGTCTACATCAAGGAGATCAACGAGGCGAACTATCCGACGTACTGCCACCCGGAGTTGCCGTACGGCTGCCCGGCTGGGCCGAATGCTTACTACGGTCGCGGGCCGATTCAGTTGAGCCACAACTTCAACTACAAGGCGGCCGGTGACGCGCTCGGGCTGCCGTTGCTGACGAATCCGTGGCTGGTTGAGCAGGACTCGGCTGTGTCGTGGAAGACCGCGTTGTGGTTCTGGAACACGCAGACCGGTGCCGGCACGATGACTGCGCACAATGCGATGGTCAACAACCAGGGCTTCGGTCAGACCATTCGCACTATCAACGGTTCGATCGAGTGCAACGGCGGTAATCCGGCGCAGGTCGAGGCCCGGGTCAGCGCTTACCGGCGGTTCACCGGGCTGCTCGGCGTGACGCCGGGCGACAACCTCTACTGCTGACACCCCGCCGGGCACCCATGGCGTCTATGGGTGCCCGGCTCTCCTCAAACTGCGACGGGCTCTATAAGGTAAGGCTTGCCTTATAGGGACGTCGAAAGGAAGAGGCCAGATGAGGGTCGTCATGCTCGGGTATCAGACCTGGGGCCACCGCACGCTGCAGGCGCTGCTGGACTCGGGTCACGAGGTGGCTCTCGTCATCACGCACCCGAAGAGCGAGCACGCCTACGAGAAGATCTGGGACGACGACGTCGCCGAGCTCGCCGAGAAGCACGACGTACCGGTGTTGCTCCGCAATCGACCCGATGACGCCGAGCTGCTGGACGCTATCGCGGCCGCCCGCCCGGATCTGATCGTGGCGAACAACTGGCGGACTTGGCTGCCGCCGGAGCTCTTCGATCTGCCGCCGCACGGCACTCTGAACATCCATGACTCACTGCTCCCGAAGTACGCCGGTTTCTCGCCGATCATCTGGGCGCTGATCAACGGCGAGGAGAGCGTCGGCGTCACCGCGCACCGGATGAACGCGGAGCTCGATGCCGGCGACGTCCTGATCCAGCGGTCGGTGCCGATCGGGCCGACCGATACGGCCACCGGTCTGTTTCACCGGACCGTTGACCTGATCGGTCCGATCGTCCAGGAGTCGCTCGAGCTCATCGCCTCAGGCGCCGGGACCTGGGTGCCTCAAAATCGCTCCGAGGCGAGCTTCTTCCACAAGCGGTCGCTCGAGGACAGCCGGATCGACTGGAAGTGGCCTGCGGAGCGGCTGGAGCGGCTCGTGCGGGCTCAGTCGGACCCGTACCCGAATGCCTACGCGTTCCATCGCGGCGAGCGGCTGCGGATCGTCGAGGCGGCCGTCTCGGAGGCCCGGTACGGCGGGACGCCCGGCCGGATCTTCATTCGGGAGGGCGACGGCGTGGTCATCGTGGCCGGTGCCGACGCGTTCAACGGTCGTTGTCCGGGACTGTTGGTGCGCCGGGTGCGGACCGATGACGGAACCGAGTACGCGGCGACCGAGTACTTCCGCACCATGGGTGGCTATCTCACATCACACCCCTGATCGTTCAATTAAGGTAAGCCTTCCCTTAGTATTCGGCAGTGGGCAACTTGGGTTCTTCTCCGTCTTCTGCCGACTTCTGGCGGGGTGTCTTCGGCACCCCGGTCCCGGAGGTACCGCTCCCGCTGGACTTCCCCCGCCCGTCCCGCTCGGACGGACCGGAGCCGCGCGCACTCCGGTCAGTGGAGCTGGCAGGTGCCGCAGACGAGGAGACGTGCCTCACCGCCTTCACGGCCCTGCTGCACCGGTACGGCGGCGCGTCGGCCAGCGAGGTGGCGGTCGCCCACGCGGGGCTCCCGGTGCGGATCGCTGTCGACGGCAGCGTCGCGTTTGGTGAGCTGCGCGCCCAAATAGCCGACCTGCGTGCGCAGGCAGAGGCACACCGGCTCCCGGTTGCCGAGTTGCTGCAGCTGTTGGCTCCTGAGCCTTTCCGTGGCGGTGCGTTGCTGTGTGGCACCGGCTTCGGTGACTCACCCTGGGACGACGGTGGGCCGCTGGACCTCGCACTGTCGGTCTCCGACGGGCAGGTGCAAGCGGACTACCGCACCGACCTCCTCGAGGCCGCAACAGTCGACCGCATCCTCGGTCACTACCGCACGCTGCTGGCTGACGCACTCGACCGCCCCGATACTGCGGTCGCTGACCTGGAGCTCCTGGCTGACGAGGAGCGGGACCAGATCCTGGCGGGCTGGAACGACACCGAGCACGACGTACCGGCGTTGACCTGGCCGCGGATGTTCGCTGACCAGGTCGCTGCGCGTCCGCATGAGATCGCTCTGATCCATGACGACATTCAGCTCACGTACGCCGAGCTGGACGCCCGGGCAGCGCAGTTGGCGCACGCGCTGGTGGCGCGCGGCGCAGGACCCGAGAAGGTTGTCGCACTCGCGGTACCGCGCTCGGCGGACATGATTGTTGCGGAGGTCGCCGTACTGAAGGCGGGCGCTGCCTATCTGCCGGTCGACACGGACTATCCGGCCGACCGGATCGCCTACATGCTTGCGGATGCACAGCCGGTCTGTGTCGTCACCACTGCAGAGGTAGCGGCGGACCTGCCGCCGGACTCGCTGCTGCTGGACGCACCCGAGACTGCTGCTGAGCTGGCTGGCTATCCGACACAGGACCCCGCAGCCGCGTTGACGATCGACCATGCGGCGTACGTGATCTACACCTCTGGTTCCACTGGTCGGCCGAAGGGTGTGGTGCTTTCACACGCTGGTGTGGCGAAGCTGGTCGCCACTCAGCAGGAGCGGTTCGGGATCGGGCCGCACAGCCGGGTGCTGCAGTTCGCCTCACCCAGCTTCGATGTGGCGTTCTGGGACCTGTGCCTCGGCCTGCTCTCCGGTGGCCGGCTGGTCGTCGTACCTGCAGACCGCCGGGTACCGGGTGCACCGCTCGCGGACTACGCGAACGAGCACGGCATCACCTTCATGATTCTGCCGCCGGCTCTGCTGGCTGCGATGCCGGACGACGTCCTCTTGCCGCCGACAGCGACCCTGCTGGCTGGGACAGAGCGCGTCTCACCCGAGCTCGTCAGTCGCTACGCACGCGGCCGGATGATGTTCAACGCTTATGGTCCGACCGAGGCCACCACCAACTCCACACTCGGCCTGTGCGATCCGGACATCCCGTCCGGCAGCATCGTGCCCATCGGCGTACCTGACCCTGGTACTCGGGCCTACGTCCTCGACGACCGACTGCGGCCGGTCCCTGCTGGTGTTACGGGAGAGCTCTATCTCGGTGGCGCCGGACTGGCCCGCGGCTACCTCGGTCGCCCCGCACTGACGGCAGAGCGGTTCGTCGCGGACCCGTTCGGTGCACCTGGCGAGCGTCTGTATCGGACTGGCGACCTGGTGCGCTGGAAGGCCGATGGACGGCTGGAGTTCCACGGGCGCGTCGACAGCCAGGTGAAGATCCGCGGGTTCCGGATCGAACCAGGTGAGATCGAGTCGGTACTGCGTGCGCACCCCTCGGTCGACCAGGCAGCTGTCGTCGTCCGCGAGGACCGTCCGGGCGAGCGCCGCCTCGCCGCGTACGTCGTACCGTCGCTCGACGCTGGTTCCGACGACGACGGTGTCGCCGACTGGAAGGACCTGCACGAACTCCTCTACTCCGCTGCTGGTTCCGACGCGTTCGAAGAGAACTTCGCCGGCTGGAACAGCATGTACGACGGCCTGCCGATCCCGCTCGCGGATATGCGCGAGTGGCGGGCGTCGACGCTGGACCGGATCCGCGCAGTGCAGCCGCGCCGGGTTCTGGAGATCGGTGTCGGCAGTGGACTGCTGCTGTCCCAGTTGGCTCCGGACTGTGCGGAGTACTGGGGTACAGACCTGTCCGAGGAAGCCGTGCGTGCACTGGAGACGCAGGTGTCCGCAGTGCCGGGTCTGGCCGATAAGATCAAGCTGCTGGCCCGGCCCGCCGATGACCTGTCCGGACTGCCCACGGGCCACTTCGACACGATCGTCATCAACTCCGTCATCCAGTACTTCCCAACAGGCGAGTACCTGACCGACGTACTGCGGGGTGCTGCCGAACTGCTCGCACCTGGTGGTGCGCTCTTCGTTGGTGACGTGCGGAACCTGCGGCTGTTGCTACCACTCAGTGCGGCCATTGAGACGCGGCGGGTTCAGGACGGCGACAAGGAGGCGCTGCGGTCGGCTGTGGACCGTGCAATCGCGTGGGAGGGCGAGCTGCTCGTTGACCCCGACTACTTCGCAGCACTCGACGGATTCACCGCCGACATTCGCGTCAAGCGCGGTAAGCACCACAACGAGCTCACTCGCTACCGGTACGACGTCGTGCTGCGAGCTGGCGAGGTTGTCGCACCAGCGGCCGCCGAGTCGGACTGGTTCGCCGTTGATTCGCTCGACGAACTGCTGGCCGGTGCGGCCGCGCCGGTGCGGGTCACCGGTATCCCGAACTCCCGTCTCGCTGAGGACCTGGCTGCGCTCGAGGCCCTCGAAGACAGCAGCCGGCCGGCCATTGCGACGTACGGCGTCGATCCGGAGGAGCTGCACGAGACCGCGGCTCGGCACGGGTACACCGCCGTACTGACGTGGAACGGGGACGCGGAGGACGGCAGTCTGGACGCGGTCTTCGCACGCGAGGACGTCGTTGCGCCGTACCGGGCAGGTGGTCGGCACCCGCTCACCAACCGCCCGGCGCCGTTCCGGAACGCCACTGCGTTGATGGCTGCGCTGCGGTCGCATGCGTCCGAGTACCTGCCCGACTACATGGTGCCAGCTGCGTTCGTTCCGGTGGACAAGCTGCCGGTCACGCCCAGCGGCAAGCTCGACGCGGCTGCGCTGCCAGTGCCCGACTACACGCGGCTCAGCGCCGGTCGGGCGCCTTCGTCGGCCCGGGAGCAGTTGCTGTGCGACCTATACGCCCGTGCGCTCGGTCTGCCGTCGGTCAGCATCGACGACGACTTCTTCGCGCTTGGCGGCGACAGCATCATCGCTGTGCAGCTACTGATCCTGGCCCGGCGTTCCGGACTGGAGCTGACCACCCGGGATGTGTTCCGGCACCGCACTGTCGCCGAGCTGGCCACGGTCGTTCGCGCGGCTCAGTCCGACGACGCCGATGTACTCGCGTGGCAGCAGCCGACCGCGGATGAGCTCGCTGCGCTGCAGGGTGAGCTGTCGGTGGATGAGGTCCTGCCGCTCGGACCGCTGCAGGAGGGTTTCTTCTTCCACGCTCTGGTCGATGGCACCGAACACGACGCGTACGTCGTCCAGCAGGTCATCGAGCTGACCGGGCCGGTCGACGGATCGCTCCTGCGCACTGCAGCGCAGCGTCTGCTGGATCGGCACGCGCCGCTGCGTGCTTGCTTCCGGCAACTACCCGACGGTCGTCCGGTCCAGCTCATCGCATCCGGTGTGGAAGTCCCGTGGCGTGAGACTGACGACGCCTCTGCCGCTGCGGAAGAGCGGGCGCAGCGCTTCGACCTGTCCCGTCCGCCGTTGATGCGCTGTGCGCTGATCCGGCTCGGTGCGGAACGCAGCCAGCTGGTCCTGACGTTCCACCACATCATCGCGGACGGATGGTCGCTCCCCGTCCTCCACCGCGAGCTCCTGGCCCTGTACGGCGACAACCCGGTCCCGCTGCCCGCGGTTGCGCCGTACCGCGCCTATCTCGGCCGGATCGCCAGTGCGGATCGTGAGGCGGCTCGGGCTGCGTGGCGGACCGCATTGGAGGGTGTGGACGAACCGACCCGTCTGGTGGAGGCACCCGCGCCGGCTGGTCCGATTGAGCCGGCCCAGGTTCGCATCGAGCTGTCCGAGCGCGTGACCGCCCAGCTCACCGCGCGAGCCCGCGAACGCGCTGTCACGCTTGGAACGATCGTGCAGGGCGCCTGGGGTCTGCTGCTCGGTCGCATGACCGGTCGGCAGGACGTGCTGTTCGGCACGACTGTCTCGGGCCGTGACGTGGCCGTTGACGGTATTGAGTCGATGATCGGTCTCTTCATCAACACACTGCCGACTCGGCTGCGCTGGACGCCGGCCGACACGTTTGGCGAGCTGCTGGACCGGCTGCAGGAGGAGCAGAGCGCACTGCTCGACCACCAGCACCTGGGCCTGGCTGACATCCAGCGGGCTGCCGGACATGCGGGCGGAGGTGAACTCTTCGACACGCTGGTGGTGTTCGAGAACTACCCCAGCAACGAGGGCGTCACCGATCCCACCGGCTCGATTGCCCTTGCTGGACACGCTTTCCACGACGCTGTGCACTACCCGCTCGCTCTGATCGTCAAGCCAGGCCGCCAGCTCGACCTGCGTCTCAAGCATCACGTGCAGCGTCTCGACGCCGATGCGGTCCAGTCACTCGCCGACCGGCTCACACTGGTGCTGGAGGCGCTGGCCGGTGACCCCTCTCGCAAGGTTGCCGATCTCGAGCTGCTGACCCCGAGCGAGCTGGCCGGGGCGCATCCGGTAGGGGAGACGCGTGCGGTTCCGGCGACCACGCTGGCCGCGGCGTTCGCCGTACAGGTTGCTAAGACGCCGGACGCCACTGCGGTGGTGTTTGAGGGCGAGACGCTCACGTACGCCGAGCTCGACGTACGGGCTGAGGCGTTGGCTCGGCGGTTGCGCGCTCGGGGCGTTGGCCGGGAGCAGTTCGTCGCTGTCGCGGCGTCTCGGTCGGCGGAGCTGATGGTGGCGCTGCTGGGTGTTCTGAAGGCCGGTGCGGCGTATCTGCCGCTGGACCTCGACTATCCCGCGGATCGCCTTGTCTACATGCTGGCTGACTCAGGTGCGACGACTGTGGTCACCACCGATCGTGATGCCGCTCGGGTGCCTGCTGTCGATGGGCTGGACGTTCTGACGACCGACGCGGTGGAGGTCGTGGCCGACACGGCTGTGGTTCAGGCCGAGCCCGACGACGCGGCGTACCTGATCTACACGTCCGGCTCGACCGGTCGGCCCAAGGGCGTTGTCGTGACGCACCGCGCCATCGTCAACCGGCTGGCCTGGATGCAGGGTGCGTACGGTCTGACGGCCGACGATCGCGTGCTGCAGAAGACGCCGTCCAGCTTCGACGTCAGTGTCTGGGAGTTCTTCTGGGCGCTGTGCGAAGGTGCCGCCGTAGTGCTCGCCGTACCGGACGGTCATCGCGACCCCGCCTACCTGGCCCGGCTGATCCAGGCCGAGCAGGTGACGACAATGCACTTCGTACCGTCAATGCTGGAAGCGTTCCTGGTGACCGACGAGGTCACTGCGGATCCGGTGTGGTCACGCAGCCTGCGTCGCGTTCTCAGCAGCGGCGAAGCGTTGTCCGGTACGGCGTCCCGTCGGTGGCGCGAACTGACCGGCGTACCGCTGCACAACCTGTACGGACCCACCGAGGCGGCTGTCGACGTCACCTTCCATGAGTACGACGGCGCGTTCGACACGACCGTGCCGATCGGCCGACCGGTGTGGAACACCGGTCTGCGCGTACTCGACTCGTGTCTGCGGCCAGTGCCGGACGGTGTGCCCGGTGAGCTGTACCTGACCGGCGTCCAGTTGGCCCGTGGCTACCACCAGCGTCCCTCGCTCACTGCGGACCGCTTCGTTGCGGACCCCTATGCGACTGGCGCACGGATGTACCGCACCGGCGACCTGGTACGCCGCCGTCCGGACGGGACGATCGACTACCTCGGCCGCACCGACAGGCAGGTCAAACTCCGTGGCAACCGGGTAGAGCTCGGTGAGATCGAGGCTGCGCTGACCAGTCACCCGGCTGTCGCACGTGGCGCAGTTGTGGTGCGTGAGCAGCGGTTGGTCGCCTACGCGGTACCGGTGTCTGGTGCTGCAGTAGATATGGCCGAGCTGCGAGCCACGCTGGCTGAGGTGTTGCCAGCATCGATGGTGCCCGAGGCCTACGTCGTATTGGACGACCTGCCGCTGAGCCCCAGCGGCAAGCTGGACCAGGCTGCCCTACCCGCACCGGAAGTCGAGCGCTCTGTCCGCCGGGAGCCGGAGGGGCCGTCGGAGCGCTTGCTGACCGATATCTTCGCGGCAGTCCTTGGGATCGAGGACCTCGGTCCTGACGACGACTTCTTCCACCTCGGTGGCGACAGCATCAGCTCCATCGGAGTGGCAACACGTGCCCGCGCAGGTGGTCTGGAGCTGAGTCCACGCGACGTTTTCACGCACCGCACTCCTGCTGCGCTCGCTGCGGCCGCCCCTGCTGTTGTGGAGGCAGTGGCGGACCACAGCGTCGCGTTTGCACTCACGGATGCGCAGCTCGCCCACGTGCGTTCGTTTGCGTCCCCTGCGGTCGTGGAGGATGTCTGGCCGCTCGCTCCGTTGCAGGAGGGACTGTTCTTCCACTCGGCGTTCTACGAGGGTGCGATGGACGTCTACACCGTCCATGAGACCTTCGACTTCGCGGAGCGCCTCGACACTGACCGGCTCCGAGCCGCTGTTCGCACACTGCTGGTGCGCAACCCCGGTCTGCGCGCGGGCTTCACCAGTGAGGGCCTCGACCAGCCGGTGCAGTTCATTGTCGAGGACCCGGCGATCCCGCTCGAAGAAGTCGACCTCTCCGGTCTCCCGGTCGCTGAACAGGACGCACGGCTGCGAGAGCTGACCGATGCCGAGCGCAACCGTCGCTTCGACCTTTCGGCACCGCCTTTGTTCCGGCTGCTGCTGGTGCGGCTGGACCAGGGCGACCGGCTCGTCATCGGCCGGCATCTGATTCTGTGGGACGGCTGGTCGGCTTGGCTGTTCCTCGACGAGCTGTTCGGCCTCTACAAGACCGGAACCGCACTGCCTGAGCCGGGCAGCTACCGCGACTACCTGACCTGGCTGGAGCGTCAGGACGACACACTTGCCACCGCGGCCTGGCGTACCGCGCTCTCCGGTCTGGACGAGCCCACTCTGCTCGCCCCGACCGCACCCGACGGCCTGGAACCCGTTATCCCCGACCAGCTCGACGTACTGTTGCCTGCTGCGCTCAGCGAGCGGCTGCGCGAGGTGGGTCGCGTGCACGGTCTGACCCTCAACACTCTGCTAAATGCGGCGTGGGGGCTCACACTTGCTTCGGCAACTGGCCGCCCGGATGTCGTCTTCGGTACGACGGTCGCCGGCCGCCCGAGTGAGGTTCCGGACGTCGGCGAGATCATCGGTCTGTTCCTGAACACGGTCCCGACCCGCCTCCGTCTCGACGCGGCCGAACCGGTGCTCGGGCTGCTGCAGCGGATCCAGGGCGAGCGCCTGGACCTGATGCCGTACGAGCACCTCAGCCTCGGCGTACTGCAGGCCGAGACCGGCCACCGCAAGCTGTTCGACACGTTGTTCGTGCTGCGCAACAACGACACCGAGGAACGGCTGGAGCTGCTGCGCACGCAGCACGGCGCGACCGCCGTCGCCAACGTCGACGCGACTCACTACCCGGTCAACCTCGTCATCACTCCAGGCCGCGAGATCGCTGTCACGCTGACGCACCGCCCCGACCTCGTCCCGACGCACGACGCGCAGGTGCTGCTCGACCGGTTCGCCCTGCTGGTCGATCGGCTCACCTCCGACCTCACCGCGCCCGTCGGCTCCCTCGACCCGCTACTGCCCGCCGAGCACACCGCATTGCAAGCGGAGTGGACCGCGAGCCAGGTCCCGGACCCCGAGGAGACCATCGCTGATCTGTTGGCCACCCAGGCGACCCGTACGCCGGATGCTCGTGCACTGGTCTTCGGCGACCGCACACTGACGTACGCCGAACTCGACGCGGCCGTGAACCGCATGGCTCGACTGTTGATCGACCGGGGCGCAGGTCCCGAGCAGGTTGTCGCACTGGGGCTACCGCGTTCGCTGGACATGGTTGTGGCGCTGTTCGCCGTACTGCGAACCGGTGCGGCCTATCTGCCGCTGGAACTCGATCACCCGGCCGACCGGTTGTCGCTGATGCTGGCCGATGCCCGTCCGCTCTTGCTGCTCAGCACGACTGCTGTGTCGGAAACGCTGGACGGCGACATGGGTCGAGTCCTGCTGGACGAAGCAGCGGTGCAGAGCGAGCTGGCTGGACTCTCCGACGCACCTGTCCAGTGCAGCTTCAGTCTTGAGCACCCGGCGTACGTCATCTACACGTCCGGTTCCACCGGTCGCCCCAAGGGCGTTGTCACGCCGTACCGCGGTCTGACCAACATGCAGCTCAACCACCAGAAGGAGATCTTCGACCCGGCGGTGGCCTCGGCCGGTGGACGGCGGTTGCGCATCGCGCACACCGTGTCGTTCGCCTTCGACATGTCGTGGGAAGAGCTGCTCTGGCTGGTGGAGGGCCACGAGGTGCACGTCTGCGACGAGGAGCTGCGGCGCGACGCCGAGGCACTCGTTGCCTACTGCGAGCAGCACCGCATCGACGT
Organism: Kribbella sp. NPDC056951; assembly: GCF_042674205.1. Classification (NCBI taxonomy): domain Bacteria; kingdom Bacillati; phylum Actinomycetota; class Actinomycetes; order Propionibacteriales; family Kribbellaceae; genus Kribbella; species Kribbella sp. NPDC056951. Next base: position 463,295 of record NZ_JBHUQZ010000005.1, on the reverse strand, counting down.
CGTGAACGTCACGCCGACGTACGCGCGGCTCCTGATCGAGCAGGGTCTGCTGGAGGGTCACGTCCCGCCGCTGGTGCTGCTCGGTGGTGAGGCCGTGTCGGACACGGTGTGGGCAGCCCTGCGCGACACCGAGGGGACCTACGGCTACAACCTCTACGGGCCGACCGAGTACACCATCAACACGCTTGGTGGCGGCACGTTCGACAGCGACACACCGACCGTCGGTAAGCCCATCCGCGGCACCCGCGCGCACATCCTCGACACGTGGCTGCGGCCGGTACCGGACGGCGTACCTGGTGAGTTGTACATCGCGGGTATCGGTCTGGCCCGCGGCTACCTCGACCAGCCCGGTCTGACCGCCGAACGCTTTGTGGCTGACCCATTCGGAGTGTCAGGCGAGCGCATGTACCGCACCGGCGACCTGGTACGCCGGACCGCCGACGGAAACCTCGACTTCCTTGGCCGCACTGACGATCAGGTCAAGATTCGCGGCTACCGGATCGAGCCCGGTGAGATCGAGACCGTGCTCAGCCGGCACCCGCTGGTCGCCCAGGCCGCCGTGGTGGTCCGCGACGAACGGCTGGTGGGCTACGTCGTACCGGCTGCGGCTGACTCCGCCGAGCGGCAGGCCGCCGAGGCTGCCCAGGTCGACGAGTGGCAGGAGATCTACTCCGACGAGTACGAGGAGATCGGCACGGCCGTCTTCACCGAGCAGTACGACGGCTGGGACAGCTCGTACGACGGACAGCCCATCCCGTTCGAGGAGATGCACGAGTGGCGCGAGTCCACGCTGGCTCGCATCGAGTCGCTGCAGCCGCACCGGGTGCTGGAGATCGGTATCGGCTCCGGCCTGCTGCTGTCCCGACTCGCGCCAGCGGTCGAGTCGTACTGGGGCACTGACTTCGCCGCGCCCGTCATCCGCAAGATCGGCGCCGAGCTGCGTGCTCACGACCCGGAGCTCGCGGACCGGGTGCAGCTGCGCTGCCGACCCGCCGACGACCTGTCCGAGCTGCCGACCGGCTTCTTCGACACAATCGTCATCAACTCGGTCATCCAGTACTTCCCGAGCATCGAGTACCTGACCACCGTCATCAACGGTGCGATGGAACTGCTGGCTCCTGGCGGCGCACTGTTCGTCGGAGACGTCCGCAACCTCCGTCTGGCCCGTACCTTCCACACCGAGATCCAGCAGGCCCGTGGAACAGTGGAGAGCGACCTGGAGCGCGCTGTGGAGCGCGGACTGCAGCTGGAGAAGGAACTCCTGGTCGACCCGGACTACTTCACGACGCTGGGCTACGAGGTCGACCTGCGCACCAAGCGCGCGCTGCACCACAACGAGCTGAGCCGACACCGGTACGACGTCGTCCTGTACGCCGGGGACCCGGACCTGCAGCTCGGCGACGTACCGACCGTCGAGTGGACCACGCTCGACGCACTACCGTCCGACGGGAGAGCTCTGCGCGTCACCGGGATCCCGGATGGTCGCGTCGGTGACGGTGTTGACCCAGAAGACCTGCACGCGCTCGGTCAGCAGTTGCTGACGACGTGGAGCGGTGAGGCTGGAACGTACGACGCGGTGTTCGTCCCGGAGGTGCCCCGGCTGACCAGTGGGCTCTACCGCGCAGGCGGGGGCACAGCGCCGTACGCGAATGATCCGACCGCCGCACGGGAAGCCAGTGCGCTGGTACGGCGGTTGCGCGACGACCTGGGGCGTGAGCTGCCGGACTACATGGTGCCGGCCGCCTTCGTCACGGTCGACGGTCTACCGATGAACTCCAACGGCAAGCTCGACGTCCGGGCATTGCCGGACGTCGAGCCGGCGGTCGCGCTGGGCGGTGGGCGTGGTCCGCGCACTCCGCAGGAAGAGGTGCTGTGCCGGCTGTTCGCGGAGGTGCTCGGACTGCCCGAGGTAGGGGCCGAGGACAACTTCTTCGATCTCGGCGGGCACTCGCTGCTCGCCACCCGGTTGGTCAGCCGTGCGCGCACCGAACTCGGTGCTGAGCTCGCCATCCGCGACCTGTTCGAGGCACCGACCCCGGCACTGCTGGCGGGACGCGCCGACAACGGCAAGCCCGCGCGCCCCGCTCTGACGCCGTACGGCGAGCGTCCGGAGTACGTCCCGTTGTCCGCGGCGCAGCGACGGCTGTGGCTGGTGGAGCAGCTGGAGAGCGCAGGGGCGGCGTACAACTTCCCGTTGGTGTTCCGCCTGCGCGGGGCACTCGACGTACCCGCGTTGCAGACAGCGCTGCAGGACGTGGCCGCGCGGCATGAGTCGCTGCGGACTCTGGTCGGTGAACACGACGGTGTGCCGTTCCAGTGGATTCGTGACGAGGCACAGCTGTCGTTCAGCGCTGTGGACTGTGCCGAGGGCGATCTGCCTGGGCTGGTCGAGTCCGCGCAGCGACGTACCTTCGACCTGACGCGCGAGTTCCCCTTGCGGGCAGAGGTGTTCCGGGTCGGTGCGGAAGACCATGTCGTGGCTGTGGTTCTGCACCACATCACCACCGACGAGTGGTCCGACCGTCCGTTCCTGGCGGACCTCAACACGGCGTACGCCGCCCGCAATGCTGGTGGCGAACCGGTGTGGGACGCGCTACCGGTGCAGTACTCCGACTACACGCTCTGGCAGGAAGAGCTCTTCGAACAGCTGGGTGAGCGCCAGCTCGCGTACTGGAGTGAGGCGCTACGCGGTGCTCCGGACGAGCTGACCCTGCCGCTGGACCGCCCGCGCCCGGCCGACCCCAGTGGCCGCGGCGCCATCGTCCGCTACGAACTCCCCGTCGCGACGGCGCGTGCGTTGCGCGAACTGTCCACAACTACCGGCACGAGCATGTGGATGGTGGTGCAGGCTGCTACCGCCGCACTGCTGCATCGGTTGGGGGCAGGGGACGACATTCCGCTGGGTGCGCCGATCGCGGGTCGTACCGACAGCGGTCTGGATGACTTGGTCGGCTTCTTCGTGAACACCCTGGTACTGCGGACGGACCTGTCCGGCGCACCGACGTTCGAGGAGTTGCTGGCGCGGGTCCGGGAGTCTTCGCTGGGCGCGTTCGAGCACCAGGACGTGCCGTTCGACCGGGTCGTCGAGGCGGTCAACCCGCCGCGGGTCACCGGTCGTAATCCGCTCTTCCAGGTGATGCTCGGGTACCACCATCGTCCTGAGGGTGATCCCGACGCTCTGCTCGGGCTGCCCGCGGAGTGGTACGAGATGGAGACCGGTGCGGCCAAGTTCGATCTGAACTTCACCTTCGTGGACGAGTCGGATGTGTCCGGCCGCCTCACGCTCCTGCTCGAGTACGCGACCGACCTGACCGGTGCGGCGACTGCAGAGCTCCTGTGCCGCCGGATGGAGTCTCTGCTCGAACAGGTCGTTGCTGACCCCAGCCGTCGGGTCGGCACGTTGGACGTGCTCTACGACGACGAGCGCGCCCTTGTCCTCCAAGGCTTCAACGACACCGAGCATGCGGTCGTCGACACGACACTGCCGGAGTTGTTCCGCGCGCAGGTGGCTCGTACGCCAGAGGCGACTGCTCTCGTCTTTGAGGGCGAGCAGCTGACGTACGCCGAGCTCGATGCGCGAGTGGAGACGCTGGCTCGCACGCTCGCCGCCAACGGTGCACAAGCTGACACCACGGTCGCTGTCGCGTTGCCACGCTCACTGGCGCTGGTGATCACCCTGCTCGCCGTACAGCGTGCTGGTGCTGCCTATCTGCCGCTGGACACCAGCTACCCGGCTGATCGGCTGGCCTACATGCTCGGAGACGCCGAGCCGGTCTGTGTGGTTACCGACACTGACACTGACATCGCCACGGTCCTGGTCGCGCTCGACGGAACGCCTGAGCAGCCGGCCGACGCGCCGCTGCCGCATTCCTACAACCCACTGCAGGCTGCGTACGTCATCTACACGTCCGGCTCGACTGGTCGGCCGAAGGGTGTGTCTGTTCCGCACCGGGCGATCGTCAACCGCCTGCTGTGGATGCAGGACACCTACCGGCTCGAGTCCACCGACCGGGTGCTGCAGAAGACACCTGCCGGGTTCGACGTGTCGGTGTGGGAGTTCTTCTGGCCGCTGATCACAGGTGCTGCTCTGGTGGTCGCGCGTCCGGAAGGACATCGGGACCCGGTCTACCTGGCTGAGCTGATCCAGCAGGAGCAGATCACCACGACCCACTTCGTCCCGTCGATGCTTCGGGCGTTCGTGGATGAGCCGGCCGCTGCGGCGTGCACCTCGTTGCGACAGGTCATGGCCAGCGGTGAGGCGTTGCCTGCGCCGTTGGCGGCGCGGTTCGCCGAAGTGCTGCCCAGCAGCAAGTTGCACAACCTCTACGGCCCCACCGAGGCCGCAGTCGACGTCACGTCCCACGAGGTAGCCGCCGACCCGACCACCGTCCCGATCGGACGGCCGGTGTGGAACACGCAGACCTATGTGCTCGATGCGGCACTGAACCCGGTGCCCCCGGGCGTGGCCGGTGAGCTGTACCTCGCGGGCGTCCAGTTGGCGCGGGGCTATCTCGGCCGCCCTGCACTGACGGCTGAGCGGTTTGTCGCGAACCCGTTCGCAGTCGGTGAGCGGATGTACCGGACCGGCGACCTCGCGCGGTGGCGGCAGGACGGTGAACTCGAGTACCTGGGTCGTGTGGACGATCAGGTGAAGCTGCGTGGTTTCCGCATCGAGCTCGGTGAGATCGAGGCCGCGCTGAGTGCCCACCCCGCGGTGACACAGGCGACTGTGATCCTCCGGGACGAACAGTTGGTTGCGTACGTGGTGTTGGCAGACCCGGTGGGATCTGCGGAGTTGCGGGCGCACGTGGCGGTCTCGTTGCCGGAGCACATGGTTCCGGCTGCGGTGGTTGCGCTCGACGGCCTGCCGTTGACTCCGAACGGGAAGCTGGATCGGCGGGCGCTGCCGGCGCCGGACTTCGCGGCCGAGGTGGGCGACGCGCGACCGCGTACTCCGCTGGAGGAGACGCTGTGCGCGTTGGTGGCGGAGGTGCTCGGCCTCGAGCGGGTGGGGGTCGATGATGACTTCTTCGCGTTGGGTGGGCACTCGCTGAGTGCGATGCGACTGGTTAGCCGGCTTCGGGCGAGTGTCGGGGACAGGGCGTCGCTGCGCACGATCTTCGACGCACCCACACCGGCCAAGCTCGCCAGACACCTTGAGGTGGCCCAGAGCGTCGTACGGCCTGCGCTCGACGCGGCGCGGTCGGTACCGGAGCGGTTGCCGCTGTCGTCCTCGCAACAGGGGCTGTGGCTGCTGCACCAGGTGGAGGGGCCCAACCCGACGTACAACCTCCCGTCGGTCTGGCGGCTCACCGGTCGACTCGATCGAGCCGCACTCGAGGCTGCACTGAACGACGTCGTCGCACGGCACGCACCGCTGCGCACCGTGTTCCCTGCCGTTGACGGCGTGCCGTTCCAACAGGTCCTCGACCACGCCGAGCTTCCCCTCACTGTGGCGGACTACGCGGACCTGGCGACCGAGGCGGCGTACGCGTTCGACCTGGGTCAGGAGATCCCGGTGCGGGCAGTCCTGTGCGAGGTGGGACCGGACGAGCACGTGCTGTTGCTTCTGCTGCACCACATCGCCACCGACGAGTGGTCGGACCGCCCGTTGCTCGACGACCTGTCCAGCGCCTACGCGGCGCGCGTCGAGGGCCGCAGCCCGGAGTGGGCGCCACTCCCCGTGAGCTACGCCGGCTACGCCTTGTGGCAGCAGGACCTGCTGGCGGCGACCGAGACCGGCTTGGTCGAGCACTGGCGCCGGACGCTCGCCGAGCTGCCGGTCGAGCTGAACCTGCCCGTCGATCGTCCGCGTCCAGCGGAGTCGGGCGGGCGGGGTGGCACGGTCGGCTTCGCTGTCGCACCGGCTGTGGAGCGCGCGCTGCGCGCTCTGGCACGGGAGAACGGCGTCAGCATGTTCATGGTGGCTCACGCTGCCGTCGCGGCGCTGTTGCACCGACTCGGTGCCGGGACGGACATCCCTCTCGGCGCGCCGGTGTCGGGCCGTGGCGACAAGGCGCTCGAAGACCTCGTCGGCTTCTTCGTGAACTCGCTCGTCCTGCGAACGGACCTGTCCGGCGACCCGACCTTCACCGAGCTGCTGATGCGGGTCCGCGAGACCGACCTGACGGCGTTCGAGCACCAGGACCTGCCGTTCGAGCGGCTCGTGAAGGCGATCAAGCCGGAACGCTCGCTCGCCCGGCACCCGCTGTTCCAGGTCATGGTCGCCCACATCGCCAACCAGTCCGGCGGCCCGCAGATCCCCGGACTGTCCGTACGGCGCGAGTCGGTCGGCCAGGAGACCTCCAAGTTCGACCTCAGCTTCGACTTCGTCGAGCAGCCTGAGGGCGACGGTATCCAGGGGTGGATCGAATACAGCGCCGACCTGTTCGACCAGTCGACCGCAGAACTCCTCGGCCGTCGGCTGGAGTCCCTGCTGGAACAGGTCGTCGCCGACCCCGCAGGCAGGGTCAGTTCTCTCGACGTCCTCAGCGCTGCCGAGCGGCAGGCTGTTCTGGAGACCTGGAACGACACTGCGCTCTCGCCGGCCGAGCGGCTCGAGACTGTGCCCGCTCTGTTCGCCGCACAGGTCGCAGCAAGTCCAGACGCGACCGCCGTCACCGACGACCACAACACGTGGACCTTCGCCGAGTTGGATGCCCGCACCGAGCACCTGGCCCGGGTGCTCGCCGGCCAGGGCGCAGGGCCGGAGCGGCTCGTCGCACTGGCGCTGCCGCGCACAGCCGACTACATCGCCGCGATCCTCGCGGTGATGAAGGCGGGTGCCGGCTACCTGCCGCTGGATCCCGACCTGCCCGAGTCACGCCTGACCAGCATGCTCACGGATGCTGACCCGGTCCTGGTCCTGTCCACCACGGACACCGCCCTGCCCGCCACGGACATCTCCGTACTGCGTCTCGACGCGATGGCCGGGCTCCCGGAAGCGACGCCGATCGCGCCCGGCCCGGACCACCCGGCGTACGTCATCTACACGTCCGGATCGACTGGTCGGCCCAAGGGTGTTGTCGTCACCCAGCGCGGTGTCGCGAACCTCTTCCACAGCCATCGCCACGACCTGCACGAGCTGGCGAAGGAGCGGACCGGTCGCAAGCACCTGCGGGTGGCACACGCTTGGTCGTTCTCGTTCGACGCATCGTGGCAGCCGCAGTTGTGGCTGCTGGACGGGCACGCGCTGCACATCGCGGACGACGAGACGCGCCGCGATCCTGATCTGCTCACGGCATTCATCCGCGACCGCGGCATCGACTTCATCGAGGTCACGCCGTCGCTGCTGACTCAGCTAGCCGACAGCGGGCTGATCGGTCCGGACGGCGAGTGCCCGCTCGCAGTGGTGGGCTTCGGTGGCGAGGCGGTTCCGGAGTCGCTGTGGAGCCGGCTGGCCGCACTGCCGAACACCGAGGGCTTCAACCTGTACGGGCCGACCGAAGCGACCGTGGACGCACTGGTCGGCCGGGTCAGCGACAGCGCACGTCCGGTCGTCGGGCGGCCGGTCCACGGCTCTCGCGCCTACGTGCTCGACACAGCACTGACTCCGGTTCCGCCGGGTGTCACCGGCGAGCTGTACCTGTCCGGCCCGGGTCTCGCACGTGGCTACCTGGGTCGGCCGGAGCTGACCGCCGAGCGGTTCGTCGCTGACCCGTTCGGGGCGCCGGGCGCCCGCATGTACCGCACAGGTGACCTCGCTCGCTGGACGAAGGACGGACTGCTGGAGTTCGGTGGACGGACCGACCATCAGGTCAAGATCCGCGGCTACCGGATCGAGCTGGCCGAGATCGAGGCTGTGCTCGACAGCCACCCTTCAGTCAGCCAGAGCGTCGTCATCGTTCGCGATCAGCGGCAACTCGTCGCCTACGTGGTCTCTGATGCGGACCCGGCCGAGTTGCGCGCGCACACCGCGGCAGCGTTGCCCGACTACATGGTTCCGGCGGCGGTCGTCGTACTGGATCGGCTGCCGGTGCTGTCGAACGGCAAGCTCGACCGGGCGGCCTTGCCTGCGCCTGACTTCACCCTGGCGGGTGGTGGGCGGACTCCGGAGAATGAGACCGAGCACGTGCTGCGAGAGCTGTACGGCGAAGCACTGGGGTTGCCGGCCGAGGCCGTGGGAACCGAGGACGACTTCTTCGCGTTCGGCGGCGACAGCATCATCGCCATGCAGCTCGTCGCCCGGGCCCGCGCCCGGGGGCTGCGATTCACTCCGCGGCAGCTGTTCCAGCACCGCACAGTGATCGCACTGGCCGCAGTGGCTGTGTCTGCCGACCACGTGGTGGTCCACGACGACGGTGCGGGTACGGTCCCGCTCACGCCGATCATGCGTGCCATGTTGGAGCGCGGTGATCCGATCGCGGGCTACCACCAGGCCGCCCTGCTCCGCACTCCGGCAGAGCTCACTCAGGAGAGCCTGCGGGCTGTTCTGCAAGCTGTGGCCGACCGGCACGACATGCTGCGCGCCCGCTTGATTCGCGAGCCGGAGCCCGTGCTGTCCGTGCCGACGCATGCAGACGTGAGCACGTGGCTCACCCGAGCCGACGTGCGCGATGCCGACGAGGAAGCGTTGCGTACGGCGATCTCTCAGCACGCACTGACTGCGCGGGCCGGGCTTGATCCCGATGGCGGCGCCATGGTCCGCGCAGTGTGGTTCGATGCCGGCCCCGAGACGCCAGGCCGGCTGCTGATCCTCGCGCACCACCTGGTGACCGACGGGGTGTCCTGGCGCGTGCTACTCCCCGACTTCGCGGCGGCCTGGTCCGCTGTACAAGACGGCCGTACGCCGGAGCTGGCGCCGGTGGAGCTGTCGTTCGGCCGCTGGTCCCGTCGGCTCGCCGAACGGTCCGTGGAGCCGGCGGCTGAGAACGAGCTACCGCTGTGGACCTCGATCCTCGCCGAGGGCGCGGGTCTACCGCTGGCCCGCCCACTCGACTCAGTACGGGACACCGTCCGCACCACCAGTTCCCTGTCGCTGACGCTGCCCGCGGCCGTCACCGGTCCGCTGCTCAGCCAGGCACCGGCCGCTTTCGGCGCTGGTGTGAACGACGTGCTGTTGACCGCGTTCGCACTGGCCGTGGGGGAGTGGCGCGCGCGCCACTTCGGTACGGCGGCCGACGCGCCCGTGCTGGTCGATCTCGAAGGGCACGGGCGCGAGGCGGAACTCGCGGGAGACGCCGATCTGTCGCGGACGGTCGGCTGGTTCACCAGCGTCGTACCGGTGCGTCTCGACCCGGCCGGGCAGGACCTAGAGGCGGCACTGGGCCGCGTCCGGGAACACCTGGCCGCACTGCCCACGGCTGGTATCGGCCACGGGCTCCTGCGCCACCTCAACCCGAAGACCGCACCTGTGCTGGCCGAGCTCGACGAACCGCAGATCGAGTTCAACTACATGGGTCGGTTCGACCTACCGGAAGCGGCCGACTGGTCGCCCGCGGCCGAGGACAGCGCTGCGGAGCTGGACGCGGATCCGGAGATGCCGCTGTCGCATGCGCTCACTCTGAACGCTCTGACCGCGGACCGTCCTGACGGCCCCGAGCTGATCGCGCTGTGGGCCTACGCCTCCGAGCTCCTCACCGAAAACGCAGTACGGGACCTGGCCGACACGTGGTTCCGCGCATTGGAAGCAGTAGTGCAGCTGGCAACTGAAAGGCAAGGACAGTGAGTAACCCCTTCGAGAACGCCGACGGCGTCTACCTGGTGCTGATCAACGAGGAGGGCCAGTACAGCCTGTGGCCGGAGTTCGCCGCGACTCCGGCGGGCTGGACGGTCGCCCACGGCCCGGCCGGTCGGCAGGAGTGCCTGGACCACATCGAGACGCACTGGACGGACCTGCGCCCGAAGAGCCTCACCCAGGGGTGACCAATCGCCATACCCGTGGGTAACATGACCGGTATGGCGACTCAGGTGATGGAGATGTGGGGCCGGCTCAAGGCGGTTCCGGGCGGGGATCGCGTGTTCTCGCGAGCCTTCACGTGGAAGGCGCCGTACTTCCGGTCGATCCGCCCGCGGTTCGTCCAGGTCGGCCCCAACTACGCGTCACTCGTGCTGCCGAAGCGGCGGGCGGTGCAGAACCACATCGGCACGGTGCACGCAATCGCAGTGTGCAACGGACTGGAGGCAGCCATGGGCGCGCTGGCCGAGGCGACCATTCCAACCGGCAAGCGCTGGCTGCCGAAAGGCATGGAGGTCAGCTACCTGGCCAAGTCCACCTCAGACCTGACCTGCTCAGCCGAGACCGACCCCGACGACTGGACCACCGGCCCCGACGTACCGGTCCGCGTCAAGGCAACGCGCGACGACGGCACCGTAGTCGTCGAGGGCACCATCCACCTCTGGGTCACCGACCGCAAATAGCCAGCGGGCGGTACGGCGGCTCACGTAACCTCGGCGGGGTGACGGATGCGCTGCGGGTCGTGGATGTTGCCGAGGAGCATGTGGACTCGGCGTGGCAGGTACGGCAGAGGTCGTTCGGGCCTGGTGGGGACAAGGACGAGTGGCGGAAGACTGCGCTGGAGTTCGCGCAGGACGGCCGGTACCTCGGAGTGCTCGACGGGGACGAACTGGTGGCGGCTGCGCGGATCTGGCCGTTCGAGCAGTGGTGGGGTGGTCGGCGGATACCTATGGCTGGTGTGGCTGGGGTTGTGGTGGCGCCGGAGTATCGCGGGCGTGGGGTTGCCAGCCTGCTGATGCGTGCGGTGCTGAAGCGCAGTGTGGAGAAGGGGTATCCGCTGTCGGCGCTCTACCCGGCGACGACCGTGCTGTACCGGCATCTGGGGTACGAGTTTGGTGGCGGGCGGTACCAGTTCACCTTTCCGGCGGCTGATCTGCGGACGCTGGGTGGTCGTGGGGTGCAGGTGCGCAAGGCTGGTAAGGCGGATGCGCAGCTGTTCATCGAGCTGGCGTCGAAGCTGCATGCGGCTGAGCGGTCTAACGGTCCGCTGATCTGGCCGCTCAGTGAGGTCGAGTCCTGGCTGGGTGACGACGACAACTTCGCGTACGTCGCCGACGACGGGTTCGTCGTCTACAACTGGTCCGACGGGAACCTGTCCGTCGACGAGATGGTGGCCGGCTCCGAGGAGACCGCTCGGGCGCTCTGGGCGACTGTCGGGTCCGGTGCGTCGATTGCGCGCAGTGTGTACGTCCACACTGCGCCGACCGATCCCGTGCACCTGCTCGCCGAGCACGAGGCCGAAGCGCAGGCACGAGTTCAGCGGTGGATGCTGCGGCTCATCGATGCCCCGGCAGCGATCGCACAGCGCGGGTACGCGGCGGGCGCCGTACTGGATCTTTCGGTGCGCATCGAGGATGCCGATCTGCCAGCAAATACTGGGGATTGGCGGCTGTCGGTTGCGGATGGCATCGGTTCGCTGGTCGCCGCCGAGCCGGCTGAGGACGCGGTCCGGCTGGGTGCCCGTGGGCTTGCTGCCCTCTATGCCGGTACGCCGGTCGCTGCGCTCCGTGGAGCCGGACTGTTGTCGGGTGGATCGGCGGCGGCCGATGCTGCGCTCGACACCGCGTTCGGCGGGTCGACGGCGTACATGATCGACTACTTCTGAGCGGGCGGCGCGTCGATTTCCCGGCTGTCCGGAGTGGCCGTTAGGGTTGTCGAACAAACGTTCGGAGGTTGTTCATGCGGGTGCTCGGCGTCGACCCTGGGTTGACCCGGTGCGGTCTCGGCGTCGTCGAGGGCACACCGGGCAGACCACCCACGATGGTCGCCGTCGGCGTGATCCGGACCCCGCCCGACCTGGACGTCTCCCAGCGCCTGGTGCGGATCGAGGCCGAGCTGCTCGAGTGGATCACCGAGTACCGGCCGGAGGCGGTCGCGGTGGAGCGGGTCTTCGCGCAGCACAACGTGCGGACGGTGATGGGCACGGCCCAGGCTTCCGGCGTGGCGATGGTGGTGGCCGCGCGCAGCGGGCTGCCGGTCGCGTTGCACACCCCGAGTGAGGTCAAGGCTGCGGTCACCGGATCCGGGCGGGCCGGCAAGGAGCAGGTGACCACGATGGTCACCCGGATCCTGCAGCTGCCCGAGCGGCCGACACCCGCCGACGCCGCCGATGCGCTGGCGCTGGCGATCTGTCACATCTGGCGTGGGGGTGTGGCGAGCAAACTGCAGCAGGCGGCCGCCTCGCGGTCGAATCTCGAGGCCGCGGCACAGGCACAGTCCCGCCTGCAGGTGGCCCGGCTGCGGGCCGCCGTGGCGGCGCAGGAGGGCAAGCGATGAGTGCCATGAGTAGTGGAGGTGCGCGGTGATCGCGTTCGTGCGGGGGCCGGTGGCGGCCATCGGAGTGGACAGTGCCGTGGTCGAGGTCGGGGGAGTGGGCCTGCAGATCCAGTGTGATCCCGGCACGCTGGCCGGGTTGCGGCCCGGCCAGGAGGCGCGGATCGCGACCTCGATGATCGTGCGCGAGGACTCGCTCACGCTCTACGGTTTCGCCGACGACGACGCGAAGAGCCTGTTCGAGTTGCTGCTGACCGCGACCGGGGTCGGCCCGAAGCTGGCGCAGGCCGCGCTCGCGGTGCTCGAACCCGATCAGTTGCGCCACGCGGTGGCCACCGAGGACCTCGCCGTACTGGTGAAGGTGCCGGGGATCGGGAAGAAGGGCGCCCAGCGGATCGTGCTGGAGCTCAAGGACAAGATCGGTGCACCGTCGCGGACGGTGACCGGGCGGCCGCTGCAGACCCAGGAGGCCTGGCGGGCGCAGGTGCACGCCGGTCTGGTCGGTCTCGGCTGGTCCGCACGCGACGCCGAGGACGCGGTCACCGCGGTGTCGCCGCTGGCCGCCGACAACCCGAATCCGTCGGTCCCCGACCTGCTCCGCGCTGCGTTGCGCGCACTGTCGAAGGCCTAGGCGATGGAAGACAACGTTCGCCCCCTGGTCTCCGCGGATGCGGTGGACCTCGAGGAGCGCAAGATCGAGTCGGCGCTGCGGCCGCGCACGCTGGCTGAGTTCGGTGGCCAGCGCCGGGTCAGTGAGCAGCTCGAGCTGGTCCTGCACGCCGCCCGCGGCCGGAACCGGACGCCGGACCACGTGCTGCTGTCCGGTCCGCCCGGCCTGGGGAAGACGACACTGGCGATGATCATCGCCAGTGAGATGTCGGCCCCGCTGCGGGTGACCAGTGGCCCGGCGATCCAGCACGCCGGTGACCTGGCCGCGATCCTGTCCGGACTCAACGAGGGCGAAGTGCTGTTCCTCGACGAGATCCACCGGATGTCGCGGCCGGCCGAAGAGCTGCTCTACATGGCGATGGAGGACTTCCGGGTCGACGTGATCGTCGGCAAGGGACCGGGCGCGACCGCGATCCCGCTCGAGATCCCGCCGTTCACGCTGGTCGGGGCGACTACCCGGGCCGGGCTGCTGCCGGGGCCGCTGCGGGACCGGTTCGGTTTCACCGGTCACCTGGAGTTCTACGACGCCTCCGAGCTGGAGAAGATCGTCAACCGGTCGGCCGACCTGCTCGAGGTCGACATCACCCCGGAGGGCGCGGCCGAGATCGCGTCCCGGTCCCGGGGCACACCCCGGATCGCGAACCGGCTGCTCCGCCGGGTGCGCGACTTCGCTGAGGTCCGGGCGGACGGGATCATCACGCTGGCGCTCTCGAAGGCGGCCCTCGAGCTCTACGAGGTCGACAAGATGGGGCTGGACCGGCTGGACCGCTCGGTGCTGGACGCGTTGTGCCGCCGGTTCGGCGGCGGGCCGGTCGGCCTGTCCACACTGGCCGTCGCGGTCGGTGAGGAGCGCGAGACGGTCGAGGAGGTGGCCGAGCCGTTCCTGGTGCGCTCCGGTTACTTAGCGCGTACGCCGCGGGGCCGGGTGGCGACTCCCGCAGCGTGGCGGCACATCGGGCTGAAGGTGCCAAAAGGTGCAACTTTCGCGGACACACTGTTCGACGAGACCGAGTAACGTAAACGTGACCCGGTGTTGTGACGCACTTGTTGACGCTCAGGGTTAGACTCCCCGTTGGCCTGACCTGAGGTCATTCCGCTGCGACCTGCGCGCTTCTGCAGAGCGTGCCGGTAGCCCGTTTTCCCCGATCGACGAAGGACTCTGAGACCCGATGCAACTCCTCGCCGTACCGATGGCCTCTTCCGGGGGTGGCGGTATCACGCTGCTCATCCCGCTGATCCTGATCGTCGGAATGATCTGGTTCATGAGCCGCACGCAGCGTAAGCAGCGTGAGCGCCAGGCCCAGACCGTCGCCTCGCTGAGCCCGGGCACCAAGGTGATCACCACCAGCGGCATGGTCGGCATCGTCGAGGAGACCGACGACGAGTACGTGACGCTGGAGATCTCCGACGGCGTGCTGATCCAGGTCGTCAAGGCCGCCATCGGCCGGGTCATCCCGGAGGAGGACGCGACCGCCGACGAGGCGGTCGAGTCCACCGAGGAGGTGGCCGACGTCGTCGAGGAGCCGGCTGCGGACAAGGACCCGGTCGACGTGCCGGATGCGGGCCGTGACAAGGCCGACGTCAAGGCGCAGGACGCGCCGAAGACGCCGCCGACGCACACCGAGAACTGACCCCTCACTGACGGCCTGCGGCGCGCCCCGCGTCCACGAGACACCGGGGCGCGCCCAGAAGCACAAAGGTTGAATCTGACGTGGCAACGACGACGACATCCCGCCCCGGTCGGCTCCTGATTGCCCTGGGAGTCATCGTGGTCCTGCTGTTCGGGATCATGGCGCTCACCAAGACCTGGAAGCCCAAACTCGGTCTCGACCTGCGCGGTGGCACGACCATCACGCTGACCGCCAAGAATCTGGCGGGCGGCGGTGAGGTGACCGCCGAGCAGCTCAACGAGGCCAAGAACATCATTTCCCAGCGCGTGAACGGTGCGGGTGTCGCAGAGGCCGACATCACTACCTCCGGCCGGAACCACATCACTGTGGCCGTGCCCGGCGCGACGCGGGACTCCTTGGTGGCCCAGGTCGGCCAGACCGCTCTGCTGTTCTTCCGGATCGTGTACGACGCGCAGCCGGCGAACCCGATGCCGCAGCCGTCGACGACGCCGACCCCGAGCGGGAAGCCGAGTGGCAAGCCGTCCACGACGCCGAAGCCGAGTACGTCGATCAAGCCCAGTGGGACGCCGACCGCGAAGCCGAACGGCCGGGCCTGGAGCAGTGCGCTCGGCCAGGCCACGCCGACGCCCACGCCGAAGCCGAGCACCCCGAAGCCCAGTACGCCGAGCACTCCGCCGGCCGCCCCGGGCGCGCACAAGGGTGACCCGCTGACCTACGTCCCCGATCCGGCCGCGCAGGCTGCCTTCGCGGCGTACAAGTGCGGTGACAAGCAGGACGACGACCCGGCCAAGCCGCAGTTCTCCTGTGACAAGGGCAGGACCTACAAGTACCTGCTCGGCCCCGCGATCCTGAAGGGCACCGACCTGTCGGACGCCTCGGCCGGGATCCCGCAGGGCGGCTTCCAGTGGCAGGTCAACCTGAACTTCACCGGTGAGGGTGGCGACAAGTTCCTCAAGGCCACGCAGAACATCTCCGCGCGCGGCGAGGGCCAGAACCTGTTCGCGATCGTGCTGGACGGCGTCGCGATCTCGACCCCGAGCGTCTCGCAGCCGATCCCGGGTGGTTCGGCGCAGATCACCGGAACCTTCACCGAGACCGAGGCCCGCGACCTGGCCAACGTGCTCAAGTACGGTGCCCTGCCGGTCGCGTTCGACACCTCGTCGGTCGCGACGGTCTCGCCGCAGCTCGGTGGCGAGCAGTTGAGCGCGGGCATCTACGCCGGTCTGGCCGGTCTCGGCCTGGTCGTGCTCTTCTCCTTCCTGTACTACCGCGGTCTCGGCCTGGTGGTGGTGGCCTCGCTGGCGGTCGCCGCGGTGCTGACCTTCGCGCTGGTCGTGCTGCTCGGCAAGGCGATCGGGTTCACCCTGACGCTGGCCGGTATCGCCGGTCTGATCGTGGCCATCGGTATCACCGCCGACTCGTTCGTCATCTACTTCGAACGACTACGCGACGAAGTGCGCGAAGGCCGCAGTCTGCGGTCGTCGGTGGAGACCGGCTGGGCGCGCGCCAAGCACACGATCATCGCGGCCGACTCGATCTCGCTGCTGGCCGCGCTGGTGCTCTACATCCTGGCCGTCGGCAGCGTCCGCGGCTTCGCGTTCACCCTCGGCCTGACCACCCTGATCGACCTGGTCGTGGTCTTCATCTTCACCAAGCCGCTGGTCACGCTGCTGGCCAAGACGAACTTCTTCGGTCACGGCCACAAGCTGTCCGGTCTGGATCCTGAACACCTCGGCGTCGAACGGCTGCCGGGCCACAGCGCGGGGCCCGCCCCGCGGAAGAAGACGCCGGCCACGCGCAAGCCGGTCGGAGGGGAGGTCTGATGTCGAAGCTCGGACAGCTCGGGAACAAGCTGCACCGCGGTGAGGTCTCCTACGACTTCATCGGCAAGCGCAAGATCTGGTTCGTCGTCTCGATCGCCCTGGTGGCGATCTCACTGGTCGGCCTGTTCGCCCGCGGCCTGGAGCTCGGCATCGAGTTCCGCGGCGGCGTGGAGTACGAGGCCAAGACGCAGATCACCAGCGACACCGTCCAGAAGTTCACCGACGCGGTGAAGGCGACCAACATCGAGGGTCTCGGCGACCCGGTCGTCACCACCATCAACAACGACCGGGTGCGGGTCCAGACCAAGCCGCTGACCCAGGACGACGTACCGAAGATCCGGTCGGTGATCGCCAAGGAAGCCGGGATCAGCCCGGACCAGGTGACCTCGAACCAGATCGGCGCCTCCTGGGGCAACCAGATCGCCAACAAGGCGATCTGGGCGCTGGGTGTGTTCATCCTGCTGGTCTTCTTCGTGATCTGGGCGTACTTCCGGGAACCCAAGGCCTCCGCGGCCGCGATCATCGCCCTGGTCCACGACGTGCTGATCACGGTCGGCGTCTACGCGCTGATCGGGTTCGACGTCACGCCGGCCACGGTGATCGGCGTCCTGACGATCCTCGGGTACTCGCTGTACGACACCGTCGTGGTGTTCGACAAGATCCGCGAGAACACCCGCGGCATCACCGGCTCGAACCGCTACACGTACTCCGACGCCACCAACCTCGCGGTCAACCAGACCATCGTGCGGTCGATCAACACCACGCTGATCGCGCTGCTGCCGGTCGGGTCGATCCTCGTCGTCGGCACCTGGGTGCTCGGCAGCGGTCCGCTGAAGGACCTCTCGCTGGCGCTGTTCGTCGGTATCGCGGTCGGTGCGTACTCGTCGATCTTCATCGCTCCGGCGCTGCTCGCGACCTTCAAGGAGCGCGAGCCGGGGATGCAGGCGCTGAACCGCCGCGTCACCGCGAAGAAGGCGCAGAGCAAGGACGGCGCGACCAAGTCGAAGGCGAAGTCGGCCGAGAGCGAGCTGGTGCCGGCGGCACCGGGCGCCTCGCCGGTTCAGGACACCCCGCGGGCGACCGGCTCGGTGCCGGCCCCGGCGGCGCGTCCGATGAACGCCGGTGGCGCCGGGCGGCCGCAGCCGAGCCGCAAGCCGCGGTCGAAGCGCGGTAAGTGATGTCGCGGACGTTGGAGCAGGTTCTGGCCGACGGCATCCGCGACATCCCGGACTACCCGCAGGAAGGGGTGGTGTTCAAGGACATCACCCCGCTGCTGGCCGACCACACCGGTTTCGGCCAGGTGGTCCAGGCGCTGGCGGCCGCGGGGCAGGACGACGACGGTAACCCGGTGGTCGACAAGGTGGTCGGGATCGAGGCGCGCGGGTTCATCCTCGCCGCCCCGGTCGCGCTCGCCCTCGGCGCCGGGTTCGTCCCGGTCCGCAAGAAGGGCAAGCTGCCGGCCGCGACGTACGAGGAGTCCTACGCGCTCGAGTACGGCGAGGCGACGATCGAGGTCCACCAGGATGCGTTCGCCCCGGGGGACCGCGTGCTGGTCATCGACGACGTACTGGCCACCGGTGGGACCGTGGAGGCCTGTCTGCGGCTGATCCGGCGCTGTGAGGCCGAGGTCGTCGGTACGGCGGTGCTGCTGGAGCTGTCGTTCCTCCCGTGGCGCGAGCGGTTGGCCTCCGAGCGCATCACTTCGCTGCTATCGGTCTGAATTCGGATAAACTCTCCGTGACGGGTCAATGACCCGGCGTGTTGTCCACAGGGTGTTTCTCTGTCGTTGGCCGGTGACCCCTAGACTGGTGCTCTGTCGGCGGAGGGACACAACGTGGGCGAAGACCCGGCGATGACGTCAGCGGTACCGAACGTAGTACCGCAGGAGCCTCCGCGCGCCCCGGCACCGGTGCGCCCGGCTCCCGTGTCACCGCCGCCGGCCGCCCAGCCGCCGCGGATCGCCCCGGCTCGCGTCCGCGCCCGGCTCGCCCGTCTCGGTGGGACCCGGCACCCGAACCGGGCGCCAATGCTCGAGCCGCTGTTCCGGGTGGTGCGGGCGACGCACCCCAAGGCCGACCTGGCGATGATCGAGCGCGCCTACCGGACGGCGGAGAAGTACCACACCGGCCAGCTGCGCAAGAGCGGCGACGCCTACATCACGCACCCGCTCGCCGTGGCCACCATCCTCGCCGAGCTCGGTATGACGGCTCCGACGCTCTGCGCCGCGCTACTCCATGACACGGTCGAGGACACGCCGTACACGGTGGCCGAGCTGACCAAGGACTTCGGCGAAGAGATCGCCATGCTCGTCGACGGCGTCACCAAGCTGGACAAGGTCAAGTACGGCGAGTCCGCGCAGGCCGAGACGATCCGCAAGATGGTCGTCGCGATGGCCAAGGACATCCGGGTGCTGGTGATCAAGCTCGCCGACCGGCTGCACAACATGCGCACGCTGGGCTTCCTGCGCCAGGAGAAGCAGGAGCGGATCGCCCGCGAGACGCTGGAGATCTACGCCCCGCTGGCGCACCGGCTCGGTATGAACACCATCAAGTGGGAGCTCGAGGACCTGTCGTTCTCGACCCTGCACCCGAAGGTGTACGACGAGATCGTCCGGCTGGTGGCCGAGCGAGCTCCGTCCCGCGACGAGTACCTGGCGTCGGTGATCGACCAGGTGCACGAGGACCTGCGCGCCGCCAAGGTGAAGGCGACCGTCACCGGCCGGCCCAAGCACTACTACTCGATCTACCAGAAGATGATCGTCCGCGGCCGCGAGTTCGGCGACATCTACGACCTGGTCGGCATCCGGGTCCTGGTCGAGTCGGTCCGCGACTGTTATGCGGCCCTCGGCATCCTGCACGCGCGGTGGAACCCGGTCCCGGGCCGGTTCAAGGACTACATCGCGATGCCGAAGTTCAACATGTACCAGTCGCTGCACACCACCGTGATCGGCCCGCAGGGCAAGCCGGTGGAGCTGCAGATCCGGTCCTTCTCGATGCACCGCCGCGCCGAGTACGGTATCGCCGCGCACTGGAAGTACAAGGAAGACCCGAACGCGCCGTCCCCGGAGGTGGCCGGCCCGCCGACCACCGAGATCGGCGGACCGAACGAGATGCCCTGGGTCCGGCAGCTCGTCGACTGGCAGCGTGAGACCTCCGACCCGTCGGAGTTCCTCGACTCGCTGCGGTTCGAGATCAACAACTCCGAGGTCTACGTCTTCACCCCGCGCGGCGACGTGATGTCGCTGCCGACGGGTTCGTCGCCGGTCGACTTCGCGTACGCGATCCACACCGAGGTCGGGCACCGCTGTATCGGCGCCCGGGTCAACGGCCGACTCGTCCCGCTGGAGAGCACCCTCGAGAACGGCGACGTCGTCGAGGTCTTCACCTCGAAGGCCCAAGGCGCCGGCCCCTCGCGGGACTGGCTGGCCTTCGTCAAGAGCCCGCGCGCGCGGAACAAGATCAAGCACTGGTTCTCCAAGGAGCGCCGCGACGAGGCGATCGAGCACGGTAAGGACGCGATCGCCAAGCAGCTTCGCAAGGAGGGCTTGCCGCTCCAGCGCCTGCTGTCGCACGAGACCCTGACCGCGGTCGCCAACTCGCTGCGGTACCCCGACGTCACCGGTCTGTACGCCGCGGTCGGCGAGAGCCACGTGAGCGCACAGGCCGTCGTACGGCGGCTGATCGAGACGTACGGCGGTGAGGAGGGCGCGGCCGAGGATCTGGCCGAGGGCCTGCGGTTGCCGGCGACCCGTGAGCGCCGGAAGCGGACTGCTCGGGGCGATGCCGGTGTCATCGTCAAGGGTGCGACCGACGTGCTGTCGAAGCTGGCCCGGTGCTGTACGCCGGTCCCCGGTGACGAGATCATCGGCTGGATCACCCGTGGCGCGGGCGTCTCGGTGCACCGGGCCGACTGCGCGAACGTGGAGAACCTGTCCACCCAGCCGGAGCGGATCGTCGAGGTCGAGTGGGCCCCGACGGCCCAGTCGCTGTTCCTGGTCGCCATCCAGGTCGAGGCACTCGACCGGGCCCGCCTGCTGTCGGACATCACCCGCGTGCTGTCGGACTACCACGTCAACATCCTGTCCGCGGCGCTCACCACGACCCGCGACCGGATCGCGAAGTCCCGCTTCACCTTCGAGATGGGCGACCCGACCCACCTCGGTCACGTCCTGAAGGCAGTGCGATCGGTCGAGGGCGTCTTCGACGTCTACCGGGTGACGCAGTAGTTCCCGCTCCGTTTGGGGCACCCGGCAGACTGCTTGGTATGGGTTTCTCGGGTGTGGTCGGGCGGCGGGGGCTGCTGATTGCGGGAGCGGGGTTGCTGGTCGGCTGCAGTTCGTCGAAGGCGGGCGCCCCGCCGACCAGCCCACCACCACCTGCCTCCAGCACGCCGCCTTCCAGCACTCCACTGCCCTCCAGCACGCCGAAGCCTTCAGGTACGCCAGCACTGCCTTCCGTGCGCGCGTGGGTGCCGGGGCCGAGTGAAGTAGCGCCGGAGGCGAAGCGGGTGGCCGTGGCCGCGGTGGTCGACGAGCTGCAGCGGGATCAGGCGGTCGTCGAGGTGATCGACGCCCAGTACGGCGGCATCCTGAGCAGCACCGCGAGTGTCCTGGTGCCGTGCCGGGTGTATTCGATCACCGACGGCCGAGTCGTGACCGGTGGCACGACCGTCGATGTCCGCCTCACCCGGTCCGGCGACAACTGGCGAGTCACGTCGCTGCACCCGGCGAATCCAGGACCGGCCGCGGCGAATCTCTCGGCGGTGGCCCGCCAGGTGCTGGCCAGCAAGCAGATTCTGTTGCCGCCGGCATCGATCGCGGACGTCAAATCCGGGCAGGTCCACGACACCGTGCTGACCGCGATGCTAGAACTGGCGAAGACCTACCGCATCGGCGTCAGCGTGATCCGCTCCGGCCACCCCATCAACGTGTTCGGCACCGACCGGCCGAGCGACCACCCCCGCGGTCGCGCCTTCGACACCTGGCAGATCAACGGCCACGCCGTCGTCTCACCAACCACGTCCCGCAGCCTGATCTCGACGTACATGAAGGCATCGGAACGCGTGGGTTCCTACAACGTCGGCGGTCCCGTCGTCCTCTCCGGCGCCGCCTTCTTCTCCGACCAAACCCACCACGACCACATCCACGCAGGCTTCCGCGTCTAGTCCCACTCCCAAGAGATGCCGAGCAGGCCGGGTTCGGTCGAGGGCTCGATCAGGTGGGCTCGGCCGTCGGGGGTGAGCATGAGGTCTTGCCGCAGTACGTCGGCGCCGTCGGCGTGGCGATGGCGGAACTCGTTGATGCGGACTGGGAGAGCGGCTCGGTCGAATTGGACCTCGAGCACGTAGTGCGTGCCGCCCCACTCGTCGAAGCGGTAGTAGTTCGAGGACGGGAGGCCGGTGAGGTCCTCGATCTCGTAGTGGACGACGGCGGTCTCGCCGGTTGCTAGGACGCGGTCGAGGAGTAGTTCGGCGAGGAGGGCGCCGGCTTCGGGGGCGCGGGCGATTCGGCCGGTGCGGCAGCCGCTGAGGCCGTGGATGTTGAACTGTGCGATGTCGCAGCCGGGCTCGCCCTGGTGCGCGATGATGATGCGGTCGACGGGCTGGACCGCGACCACGCACTGGGTGACGCGACGATATTGGACGGCTCGATCCGGGCCGTGCTGAACCTCTTCGAACACGGTGACGTTGCGGAGCCGCCCGTGGGCGTCGCGGCGGAGGCGATCGAGCAGGCGGCCGAGAGCCTCGGCGTACTCGACGACGGCGTACGGGCGGTGGGATGCGACGAGGTCGGATCGGGCCGGCTGGATGCGGACGGTCAGCCAGCCGGGTGGGACGTGGAGGAGTTCTTCGAGCGCGGTGATGACGGCCAGTGAGTCGTCGCGGGGGACTCGGCGGCCGCTCTGCCAGGTGCTGAGGGTGGCGATGCCGACGTGCAGGCCGCGGTCGGCCAGGTGGGTGCGGATGCGGTTCAGGGCGAGGCCGCGATGGGCGATCGCCTGGCGCAACGCCGCGGCGAACGACGTGTCCGGGGTGACGGCGGGGACCGAACCGGTCATGCACCGAAGTGTAAACGTTCACAGCACAGCGCGATATTGCCCAGTCACGCGCTGTTCACGCCGCCTTGGTATTCACAGCGGTTTTCGGGGCGCGAGTTACTCCTTGCCGCCGCTGCGGCGGGTCCTGACCATTGACGCCACCACACCCCATTAAGGAGGGTTCATGAGCAGGCTCCGCCCCCGCCGCTCCTGGTCATTGCTGCTGGCAACCATGTTGGGTCTGGCCACCCTGGTCCCGCTCGCGCCGGCCGCCACTGCCGCGCCCGGTAGCTACTACCTCAGTGTGAACGGCCAGTCCCAGCAGAAGACCAACTGGTGCTGGGCAGCGACCGGTAACAGCATCGCGGCCTTCTACGGCAAGAACTACTCGCAGAACCAGTTCTGCAACTACGCGTTCGGCAACAGCCCGAATGTCACCTGCCCGAACAACCAGGCCACGCTGGGCAACGACCAGCGCGCCTTCCGCGCGATCGGGATCAGCTCCGGCAGTTACGTCTCGCAGACCCTCAGCTTCAGCACCCTCGTCACCGAGATCGCCGCCGGCCGGCCGGTGATGACGCGGATCGGCTGGACCTCGGGTGGCGGGCACATGATGGACATCATCGGGTACGACTCGTCCGACTCGACCATCAAGTACTACAACCCGTGGCCGGACGACCCGCGGTACAACTACTCGACGTACAACTGGTACCGGTCCAACTCGCAGTTCACCTGGACGCACTCGCTCTACCGGATCGGAGCCTGAGATGGGCGGCTTCAAGCAGTTCCTGTTCCGCTCGGCCGCCGTACTGACTGCCGGTCTCGGTCTCACGCTGACCACCGCCGCCGTCGCGCACGCCGCCGGGCCGCAGCCGGTGCCCGCGAGCGAGTTGTCCAAGGCAACCAGCGCGGCTGGTTCGCCGACCGCCCTCGGCCTGCTCTCCAAGGCCGCACCGGCGGCGAAGGCAGCGACAAAGCTCGCCGACACCCGGCCCGTCTACGCCCTCAACCCGGCCTTCGTCCGCGACGCCTCCGCGCCGGTCGCAACCTTCTGGTACGCCGCCACGACCGCGACCCGCGGTACCGAGCGCCTGACGGTCTACACGGCTCCCGATGCCAAGGGCACGTGGCAAGCGGTCAACGTGGCAACCGGTGACACCGAGGCCCGCATGTTCACCGCAGCCCGCGGTGGCCTCGTCTTCACCGAACCGCAGATCGGTGCCTGGTACGCCCTCACCGGCGACCGGATCCGCCCGCTCAACCAGTCCGCCACCCAGTCCATCGGCACCGCGCCCATCACGGTCGCCGCCTACCAGGAGCTGGTCGCCACCCGGTACGCCGACAAACTCCCCGGCAGCGCCTACTCCGACAACGGCACCGCCGGCGGCTACGACACCACAGCCGCCGTCAGCACCACGAACCACAACCTCGCCGTCCCAGCCACCGCAGCAGGCATCGCCCTCCTGGTGGCAACCGCGTTCGTGATCCGGCGTCGCCGTACCGCCTAACTCTCCACTCGCTCGATACGCGCCGGGACAGTCTTGTGCCAGGGACTGGCGAAGAACTTGTCCCGGCGGGTGTTCGAGGTCAAGGTGTTCAGCGGTACGCCGACGGTGCTGCCGTCGTACGCGAGTCCCATGCCGTTGGGCAGCGAGATGTGGCCGGGCTGCATGATGTCGTTCACCTCCACCGGTGTCCGGGCCGAACCGGTCTCAGTGATGATCCGTACGACGTCTCCGGTCGCGATCCCGAGGGCGGTCGCGTCGGTGGGGCAGAGCCGGAGGGCGCCTTGCTGGTCCCGGCGGCGCCAGTCGGGGTTGCGGATGATCACGTTGGCGGTGAAGGAACGACGTTCGCCGGCGGACAGGATGAACGGGAAATCCGGGCTGGTGTAGTTCGGCTCGATGTCGTTGATGGCGGCCAGTTCGTCGAGCAGGATCGGGATCGCGGCATGGATCTTGCGGTCCGGATGCTGCAGGTAGTTCCAGGCGTCGTCGTACTCGTCGTCGGCGAACAGTACGCCGCTGCGTTCGGTGCGGAACGCCTCGAACAGTTCCTCGCCGAGGTCGAAGCCGCGGGCGGTGAAGCCGGCTTTGGCGACGGCGTCGGGCTGGGCGATCGCGCAGAGGTGCGCCAGGCCCCAGATCAGCGCCATCGGCTTCTCGCCGGGCGGCAGGGTTTCGCCGAGCGTGCGGTAGAGGATGTAGGGGACCAGACCGGCGAGCTCGGGATCGTTCTCGATCGCTGCGAAGAAGGCGAGACCGAAGGCCTTCCGGCTGACGCGAGCCGCGGCGGTGAGGTCGGCGATCAGGGTGCGGTCGACGACGCCGAGCCGGTCGATGACGTCGGCGTAGATCTCGGGCTCCGGCCGGGTACCAGGCAGCGGGTCCATCAGCGGTGCGCGGACCTGGAAGGTGTTGTGCGGGAAGTGCAGTGTGAACAGCGACGCTTCGTACTTCTCGAACTGGCTGGCCGCGGGCAGCACATAGTCGGCACACCGAGCGGTCTCGGTCATCCCGACCTCGACCACGACGGACAAGTCCAGCTTCCGCATCGCTTCGCGGAAGCGCTCCGAATCGGCCAGTGAGTGCGCCGGGTTGGACGCGTCGATCCACATCGCGCGCAGCCGGTCGGGGTGGTCGGTGAGGATCTCGTCGGCGATCGCGTTGCAGGGGACCAACCCAGCAACGATGTTCGTGCCGGTGACTGGCGTGGTGCCGTTAGCGTCCGGGCGGCCGAGCTTGTCGGCGACCCGACGGGCAGACGGTACGGCGACCGCTTCGAAGAAGGCTTGGAGCGCCGCCTCGGCGATGAGTCCGGTGACCGCCCGCGGCGCCTTGGCGAAGGTACGGCGCAACGGCTTCGCCCCCCGGCGCATCGCCGTACGGCCGATTGCTCGCCGTACTCGGAGTGCGCGCGGCGGACCGTCGGCGCGGGGGACTGGATGCCAGCGACCGGCGATCGGGAAGACCCAGGAGTGGATGTGCATGCCGCCGGGTTTGGCGAAGTTGCCGGTGAGGATCCACAGCATCTTGTTCAGATAGGAGACCAGAGTGCTGTTCGGCGCCTGCTGAATGCCGAGATCCTCGTACGTCGCGGCGCTATCCGCGGCGGCGATCCGGCGAGCCGCCGTGCGGATGAGGTCTTCGGGTACGCCGCAGCGCCGGGCATAGTCGGCGATGTCGATCCCGCGCAGCGCGTCGAGGACCTCGTCGACGCCGACGGTGTGTTCGGCGAGCCAGGCCTTCGCGGTGAGGTCCTCCTGGACGAGCGTCGCGGCGAGTGCGGAGACGCACCAGGCGTCAGTACCGGGCTTCGTCTGCAGGTGGATGTCGGCGAGTGCCGCGGTCTCGCTGACGCGCGGGTCGATGACGATGAGCGCGCGGTTCGGGTCGCGGGCCAGCTCCTTGAGGACCGGTCGGGTCCTGACCAAGCCGTGGGACTGCCACGGGTTCTTGCCGATGAAGATCGCGACCTCGGTGTTCTCGAAGTCGCCTGAGGTGTGGTTGCCGTAGAGCTGCCGGTCGACCCAGCCCTCGCCGATCTTCTCCTGCGCCAGCGCGTTGGACATGTACTCGCCGCCGACCGCGTGGAAGAGCGCGCGGCCGTACGCCCCACCGAGGTGATTCCCCTGCCCGCCTCCGCCGTAGTAGAAGAACTTGGCGCCGCCATACGTGTCCCGTACGGCGGCCAGCCGCGCGGCGATCTCGTCCAGCGCCGTGTCCCAGCTGATCTCTTCGTAGCTGCCGTCCGGACGCCGACGCAGGGGCATGTCGAGGCGATGCGGGTCGCTCTGGTACTTGTCGAGCCGCAGCGGCTTCTCGCAGGTGTAGCCGGCCGAGGCGGGATGATCCTTGTCACCGCGGATCTTCACCAGCTGCCGATCCGCCACCTGCACCTCCAGCCCGCAGTTGCTCTCGCACAGGATGCAGGCGGTCCTTGCCCATTCTGCGGTCATCGTGCGCACTCCCGAGGTCGTGGCTACTTTCGGGTAACTATGGTGTCTGACATACTGCTCAGTCAAGGAGGGCGCTGGGATGAGCAAGCCAGGTGAGACCAGGCAGCGGATGCTGATGAGCACGGTCACGCTGCTGCGTGAGCGCGGGGCACGCGGGACGAGCATCGACGCCGTACTGGCGCACAGCGGGGCTCCGCGTGGGTCGGTGTACCACCACTTCCCAGGCGGGCGGGCAGAGCTGGTGACGACCGCCGTCCGGCAGGCAGGCGACTTCATCGGGTCGGTGTTCGACGCGGTCGCGGACAGCGGTGACATCCGGGGCGGGCTGGAACTGTTCGCACAGTTCTGGAAACAGGCGCTGGTGGACTCGGACTTCACGGCGGGCTGTCCGGTCGTCGCACTCACGGTGGACGGGCATGACGACGTACCGGGAGCCGGTGTCACTGTGGCGGAGGTCTTTGCCCGATGGCACGACGCGAGTGTCCGGCTGCTCGAACAGCACGGCTATGAACCGGCGCGCGCCCAACGGCTGGCCACGCTGAGCGTTGCAGCGATCGAAGGTGCAGTCATCCTGTGCCAAGCCAGGCGCAGTGCCGACCCACTCGACGAGGTCCTCGTCGAACTACTGGCGATCCTGGACTGACATGCCAACCGTTGCCGAGTGCATGATCACCATCCCGAAGACCCTGCCGCTCGACACCACCGTCGAAGCCGTGCACGCAGCCTTCGAGGACAGTCACGTTCACCTGCTCCTCTTGGTTGCCGACGGCATCCTGCACGGCACCCTCCTCCGCGCCGACGTCGCTACCGCTACTGCCGGCACCCCTGCCTTGTCGCTGGCGACTCTCACCGACCGCACTATCGCGCCGCACGAATCCATCACCACAGCCCAGGAACGCCTTGCCAGATTGGGTCAACGACGCTTGGCGGTCGTGGACTCCAGTGGCCGGCTGCTGGGATTGCTCTGCCTCAAACGCGACCACACCGGCTTCTGCACCGACGAAGGCGTCGCCGCCCGAGCGCGCGAAAGAGATCACTCGTTCAGCTGATCGATGACGAACTCGCACCAGGATCTGGTCGCTACCGGGGTCGTGGTCCGGTGCGTCCCAGGAAAGGCGATCAGTTGCTTGTCCGAGGACCCCAGGCGGTCGAATAACTCGAACTGTCCGGCACGAGGGAAGAGTTCGTCGTCCCACTGCACGTGGAACAGGACTGGTATGTCGATCCGGGGAGCGTCCCGGGCGACTCGCGCAGCCGCGTCGACCGGGGCGGAGGTGAGGGGCGACTGTCGTAGTCCGTACTTGCCGAGCACTGCACAACGCAGCCGCTGACCTGCATTCGCTACGTAGGGCAGTCCTAGACGAGTCCCCATCGACAGCCCAAGATAGGCGACCCGGCTGCCGTCGATCACATCCAGCGTGCTGAGTGTGTCCACGGTCGCGCTCCAGTCGTCCACCAAGCCGTCGGTGACCGCGTCGACTCCCGCCATCGTCGCGTGTCCGTGTCCATGTCCCTGGTCCTCGTGCCGGCGATCGCCGTGGAACGGGCCGTCGATGGAAGCAACCGCCATGGACCACTCGCCGGCGAACCACCGCCCGAGCTCCAGTTGCCGCGCGCCACGCTTGTGCCCGCTGCCGCCGTGCCCCAGGAGCACGAGTGGATGCGGATAGGAAAGGCCCGCCGGCAGCCACAAGATGCCCGGGACGATGCCCGATTCCCGTACGAGGTTGAACCGTCGCTCGGTGACACCGCGGTCGGTGATCGGTTCGCCGATCCACTGCAGCACGTTCAACTGTCCTCCGTGGGAACGCGGTGGGTGCCGGTGGGGTTGACGTGGAGTGCGAAGCCGTGGGGTGTTGTCCACTCGATCGTCTGGGGGTCGATTCGGCGTACCTTCCATCCGGGGGCGTGGGTCTTTACCCGGTGTCCGTAGCGGCTCAGCGGTATGAGGTTCTGGGTGTTGGTTTGGCCTGGTGGGCCGAGGGGGTTGTAGGGCTGGATGTGGTCGAGGTCGATGTTGTTGGTGGTTTCGCGGGTGCCGTAGGGGAACAGTTCGGTGGGGTGGGTGAGTTTGACGTGTTCGCGGATCTGGTTGGTGGTTTCGTAGGCGTCGGAGCTGATTGCTTTGTTGAGGTCGATGACTGGTTTGACGAGGTATGGGCCGTGGCCGACGAGGTCGGTGAGCTGGGTGGCCAGTAGTGGCCCGATGTCTTCTGCGCGCAGGACTCCGGTGCCGGTGGCGAGGGTGTGGTCGGTGAGGTGTACGTAGATTTCGGTCTTGCCTGGGCGTGCCGGGGTGGGCCGGTCACCTGGCGGGCGGGCGTGGGCGTCGCGCTTGATCTGGGCCAGCCGTGCTGCGAGAGCATGCAACTCGTCTGGGGTCATTGACTCGCCCGCGTCGGACACGCCGCCGCTGGCTGCGTCGAACGGCTCCGTTGTCCGGTCGTCACAGTGATCGAGAGGATCAGGGAGATCGCTCTCGCCTGGATGGGGCGCTTCACGATCGGCCTCGTCATCGGGGCCGGGCTCGATGTCCGGGCCGGGCTCGATGTCCCGGCCGGAGGTGACGTGGCGACCGGGATCCGGGCTCACACCGCTTGCCCGGCCAGTTGACACGTCGTTGCCTGTAGCAACGTTACGGAGCGCCACTGCAGCGTTAGGCGTGGCAGCAGGCGCCGGGGCAGACGGCGGCGCGGGAGTGTGGTCCGGCGCAGAAGTCGGATGCGGCGCGGTCGTGGGAGTGGGGTTCGGGGTGGGGGTGTTGTGCTGGTGTTGTTGGGCTTGGGCGATGAGTTCGTTGGTGTAGGCGGTGTCGGGCATGATGCCTACTGCTTCTGCGCGGCGGGCTTGGATGCTGCGCTTGTCGCCTTGGGCCAGTAGGGCGTCGGCGATTTCGTCGATCTTTGCCTTGTGCCGCCGGACCGCCGCTGAGGCGGCCTTGATCACGCAGGTCTTGGTGCCGTGCTCGTCGGACTGGCCGACCCAGACACCGCGCTCGCGGGTCTTCTCGTCGGCTTCGGCTTTCGCCTGGGCGGGGTCGGCGTGCATCTTGGCCGCCTTGATGATCTTGGCCAGCCGGGTCGGCGAGATCGTGTCCAGCAGATGCGCGACGCGCTGGTCGACGTACAGCGCGGCTTCCAGGGACAGCTTCTCGCAGTCGCGGGCGAGGTTGCGTGCCTTCCAGGCCGCGACCTCCTCACCCAGCACCCGGGCCCAGACGAACGGGAAACGGTGCCGCAAGGCCAGCGAGTTCGCGAGATAGTCCCGTGCCACTCCCGGAGACACCCCCAGCACCGCGCCGTACTCAGAGATGCAGAACTCCATGACCGGCGGACAGCCCTCACCACCCAGCACTACTGCACGCTCGCGCCCGTCACTCGCACGGCGCCCCGGGCGATCCGCGCATACATCCGGATGGAAACGATCGGCGTACACGACCGCATGAACGAGGGACCGCGCAGCCGACCGGTACTCGGTCGCGCGCTCCTCGGCGGCCGACTCCAGCAAGTCGGCCGTCGAAAGCGTGGACAGCTCCTCCTCGAACATGTGTTCTATTGTAGTCACGAAACGGTAACGGATCAAATTCCCCTTGCAGGCAAGAGGAAACGGGCATGGGGGTAGCATTCCAGGGTGGCGCTGGCGTTGGTGGAACCGAGTGTTGACCTGTACGACGCTTGGTGGGAAGCCCATGAGGAATGGGGCCCGGGGCTTCACGAGGACGGGTTCGGGGTGGCGGCGACGGACGATGTCGACTCGCCTGACGGGTTCGTCGCGTGGGTCTCGCGGTTGCAGACATCCAGTGGGACCTGCCGGTGGATTGTTGAGGACGGGCGAGTGCTGGGCGGAATCGCCTTGCGGCATGAGCTGAACGAGCGCACCGGGCATATCGGGTACGGGATCAGGCCGTCGGCGCGCGGGCGCGGACTGGCGACGTGGGCGCTCGGGGAGATTCTGAACGAGGCGCGGGCTCGTGGGATGGCGCGGGTGCTGCTTGTCTGTGTTGACGACAACGAGGCTTCGGCGCGGACCATCGAGCGCAACGGTGGGGTGCTGGAGGAGGTCCGGGGTCCTGTGCGGAGGTATTGGATTGAGCTACCAGCGGCGGGGGAGTTTGGGGTTCTGGCAGAGGAAGGCGCCGACGGTTAGTTCGAGCGCGGGGTAGGAGCCCCAGAGGTCGCTTCGGCGGACGGGGATGATGTGCCAGCCGATGCGTGCGAGATCGGTACGGCGGGTGGCGTCCCGAATCTCCTGGCGGTTCGACGAGTGCCAGGCGTCGCTGTCGTACTCGAGCCCCAGCCACCGCCCGTCGACCGGGTGGTCGGGGTAGCCGAGGTCAAGCCGATAACGGTCGACCGGCACCTGCAGCTCAGGCCGCGGAAACCCCGCATCAAACAGCCGAAGCCGCAACCACGACTCACCCGGCGAAGCCGCCCGCCCATCCGCCAGCCGCAGTAGCAGTGCGGCCGGGGACTTGCTGTCGTTCGCAAAGTAGGCGCTTGAGCTCTCGTGGAGCTCGTCGAGGCTGACCACCTGGTGATGGAGGAGAGCGTCGAGCGCGGAAAGCGCGAAGGTGCGTGGCAACTGCTGAGCGAGCTCGATCGCCGTGGCCGCCGGCGATGTCACTCGGACACCATGCAGCTCGACCGTTGGCCGAGGCTGGAACGTCCAGTGCGGCTCGAGCAGCGGCTCCGGACCCAGCGTCGTCAACTCGATGCCGTGTAGCCAGGCGGCCGTCGCCCCGCAGACGGTGGCGTCCGGGGGCACCACGAGCTGCAGGGCCTCCGCACGGAGCTCAGGAGTGTCGGGCACGCGAACGTCGACGTACACACCCTTCACCAGTTGCCGGATCTGCCCGTGAGACTGCAGCCACTGGAGCTTGCGGGGCATCTGGCGCGGCGTGAAGGGCAGACCTGCGAACACATGGGGGAGGTCGTACGGAAACATCCCACCAGCATGGACGAGGATGGCCTTGGCGTGCTTTGAGTTATCCACAGGGGAGCGATGATGCGGAGTTTGACGCAGGACGAGGCTGCTGCGCGGTCGGGGTTGTTGACTGTTGAGCGGTACGACGTGGCTGTGGATCTGACCGAGTTGCTGGATGGGACCAGCGTGCGGACCGAGTCGACGGTGAGGTTCACGTGTCGGCGGCCGGGTGCGGTGAGTTTCGTGGACTGTGTGGCTGAGGTGGAGAGCGCCGTACTGAACGGGGTGCCGTTGGGGGCGGCGGTGGATGGGCGGATCGAGCTTCCGGGGTTGCTGGCGGACAATGTGCTGACGGTGGTGGCGCGGGCGAGTACGGACGCGGCGCAGGGATTCAGCCGGGCGGTGGATCCGGCTGACGGCTCGGTGTATGCCTATACGGACTTCGAGCCGGACTACGCTCGCTATGCCTGGGCCTGCTTCGACCAGCCGGACCTCAAGGCTCCTTGGGCGTTCACGGTGACCGCACCGGCCGGCTGGATGGTGCTGAGCAACAGCAAGAGCGAGCAGGACGGCGAGCGCTGGACGTTCCCCGCGACGCCGCCGCTGTCGGCGTACAACACCGTGATCAACGCTGGGCCGTACTACGAGATCCGCCGGGAAGGCGGCGGGCACGACCTCGGTCTGTTCGCGCGGCAGTCGCTGAAGGACATTCTCGAGCGCGACGCGGACGAGCTGTTCACGCTGACCACGCAGGGGCTCGAGTTCTTCGCCGAGCAGTTCGGGATGCCGTTCCCGCAGCACAAGTACGACCAGGTCTTCACGCCCGAGTTCCCCGGTGCGATGGAGAACTTCGGCTGTGTCACCTGGATGGACTGGTTCCTGCGCCGCAGTACGCCGACCCGCGCGGAATGGGATCAGTTCAGCCGCTACCTCCTGCACGAGCTCGCGCACATGTGGTTCGGCAACGTGGTGACGATGCGCTGGTGGGACGACCTCTGGCTGAACGAGGCGTTCGCGGAGTTCGCCAGCAACTGGGCGGCGGTCCGGGCGACGTCGTACCAGGATGCCTGGACGACACACCTGGTCACCGAACGGCTCAAGGCGTACTACGTCGACCAAGGGCCGACCACCCATCCGATCCGGCAACCGGTACCGGACGTGGCTGCGGCCGAGGCGATCTTCGACGCGATCACGTATCCCAAGGGGGCAGCGGCGCTGCAGCAGTTGATGACGTATGTCGGGGAGTCCGCGTTCGCCGAGGGGTTGACGAGCTATTTCGCCAAGCATGCCTGGGGAAACAGCACGTTGCAGGACCTGATGGACGCGCTGGCGGCGGCGAGTGGCCGGGACCTGGATCGCTGGTGTGACGGCTGGCTGGAGACGGCCGGCACCGATCGCCTCACGCTGGAAAGCGATGTGTTGGTGGCGACCGGCCTGCCGCGGCCGCATGTCCTCGGCATCGGCGCCTATTCCAGGCAAGGCGAAACCCTCGAACGAATCCAGCTGGTCGAGGTCGAGACCAACGGCGAGCGTACCCAGCTCGACCTGCCCGCCGCCGACTTCTACCTGGTGAACGACGACGAACTGACCTTCGCCTCGACCAGACCCGACAAGTCTGCCCGCGACACGTTCTTCGCCGATGCGGCCCGCCTCCCGACGCCGCTGTCGCGCGGCGTCGCGGTCAGCACGGCCTGGGACATGCTGCTGAACGGCGAGGCCTCGGCGACCGAGGTCGTGGACTGTCTGACCGGCGTACTAGCGGTGGAGACGTCTGCATCGGTCGTCGAACCGTTCCTCAACCTCGCAGTCGAGGCCGCGACCCTGTGGAGCAGACCCGACGAGCAGACTTCCCTATCAAAGCGAGTCGCCGCGACCTGCCGTGCGCTAGGCCCCGAGTACCGCAAGCCGGCGCTCCGCAGCTTCGCCCGTACGGCGGCCGATGTCGAGCAGGTCGAGTGGTTGCAGAGCGAAGCCGGCGAGGACGTGGATCTGCAATGGCGCGCGCTCGTCCGCAAGGCGCAGCTCGGCGTACCGGTCGCTGCCGAGGCGGATGCGTTGCTGGCCAAGGATCCGGACCCCGAGGCATGGGTCAGCCGGCTTCAGGTCCAGGCGGCGACTCCCGACGCCGCGGAAAAGGCCGCAGCCTGGCACCGCATCGTGACCGAACGCGCCGTACCGCTCGCTTCCGCGTATCAGGTCGCGACGCCGTTCTGGAGTGCGGGTCAGGACGATCTGCTCAAGCCGTACGCCGAGCGGTACCTGGAGCTCGTCCCGACCTTCCACGAGGGCGGTGGGGTGGCCGCGACGGCCTACACCAGGGCACTCTTCCCGCTGTACGGCGTCGGCCGTGCGTACGTCGACCGGGCCGAAGCGCTGGCGGCGCAATCCGGCCCGGTGGTCCGGACGAACCTGCTGGACCGCACCGACCGGTTGCGCCGGATGCTGCGGTCCCGCGGGGTCAGCTGAACTCGGTCAGGGCGTTCTGGGCCTGGGTGAGCCATTCGCGGCGGGCCTCGATGGCTTCGCGGGCCTCGTTGGCCTTGCGGGTGTTGCCCTGGGCCTCGTGCTTGGCGGCCTGCTTCTCGAGGTCGGCGATCAGCGACTGCAGCTGCTTGACGGTGGCTTCGGCGCGGGCGCGGGCCTCCGGGTTGCTCTTGTTCCAGACCTCGTCCTCGGCGGACTTCACGGCCTGCTCGACGGCCCGCAGGCGAGCGTCGATGGCGCGCATGGAGTCACGCGGGACCTTGCCGATCGCGTCCCAGCGGTCGAGCAGGTCGCGGAGCTGGTCGCGGGCGGTCTTGGCGTCGTTGACCGGGAGGATGTCCTCGATCTCGACCAGCAGGGCCTCCTTGGCCTGCTGGTTCTGGATCTGCTCGGCGTTCTCCTCGGCCTGGATCGCGTCGCGGGCGCCGAAGAAGGTGTCCTGGGCGGCGCGGAAGCGGGCCCAGAGCTTGTCGTCGACCTCGCGTGGCGCGGGGCCTGCTGCTTTCCACTGACGCATCAGCTCGCGGAAGCGGCCGGAGGTCGGGCCCCAGTCGGTGTTCGCCGACAGGGTCTCGGCCTCGGCGGCGAGGCGCTCCTTCACGGTCGCGGCCTCCTCGCGCTTGGAGGACAGCTCGGCGAAGTGCTGCTTGCGATGCCGCGTGTACGTCGTCCGTGCCGACGAGAAGCGGTGCCACAGCTCGTCGTCGCTGGCCTTGTCGAGCCGGGGCAGGGCCTTCCACTCGTCGAGCAGTTCGCGCAGGCGCGTGACGCCGTGCCGCCAGTCGGTACCGGCGGCGATCGTCTCGGCCTCGGTGGCGATCTTGGTCTTGGCGGAGCGGGCCTCCTCGACCTTCGCGGCGCGTTCGGCCTTGCGCTTCTCGCGCTGGACGGCGAGCAACGGGGTGAGCGCCTCGAGCCGGGCCTTCAGCCCGTCCAGGTCACCGACCGCCTGGGCGTCCTCGAGCGAGCTGTTGACCTTCTTCACCGCCGCCCGGGCGTCGTCCGGGGACACGGTGCCCGCCTGGACGCGCTGCTCCAGCAGCTCCACCTCGAACGCCAAGGCGTCGTACCGGCGGGTGTAGAAGGCGAGTGCCTCCTCCGGCTTCGCGTCCGGCCACTGGCCGACCGCCCGTTCCCCGTCTTTCGTCTTCACGAAGACGGTCCCGTCCTCGGCTACCCGGCCCCAGCTCTCTCCGGCCACAACTCGCCCCTTCCGGCGGTATGTACTGCGCTCGTGCCCATTCTGGTCGGCCCCTGGTTCAACCGCGTGGACAGGGCCCGTCCGGGCGCGTCGGGACCTGATCCCGGCGCTTATCCCTGAACAATCACAAACCTTCGGCCGTCACGCAATGCTGTTGCCTAACAATCCGGTTCGAAGTCGGTATCCGGGCACCGGTAGCCTTGGGTGGTCCAGCTGTGATTTGAGGAAGGTCTGTCGTGCTCATCGCCGGGTTCCCCGCGGGATCGTGGGGTACGAACTGCTACGTCGTCGCCACCGGCCAGGGCGCGGAGTGCATCGTGATCGACCCGGGGCAGGACGCGACCGCCGGGGTCGAGCAGGTGGTCCGGGAGAACAAACTGAAGCCGGTCGCCGTGCTGCTCACGCACGGTCACATCGACCACATGTTCTCGGTGCTGCCGGTCTGTGGCACGTACGACGCGACGGCCTGGATCCACCCCGACGACCGGCACCTGCTGGCCGACCCGATGGCCGGCATCAGCCGGGAGACGGCGGCGATGCTGCTCGGCGGTAAGCACGAGTTCGCCGAGCCGGACGACGTCGCCGAGCTCAAGGACGGTCTAGGTCTCGAGCTGGCCGGGCTGAACTTCACCGTCGACCACACCCCGGGTCACACCCGCGGGTCGGTCACCTTCACCACGCCGTACCTGGGTCCGGAAGACGTGCCCGCGGTGCTGTTCTCCGGTGACGTGTTGTTCGCCGGGTCGATCGGCCGGACGGATCTGCCTGGCGGCGACCATCCGGCGATGCTGCATACGTTGGCCACCAAGATCCTGCCGATGAGCGACGAGATCGTCGTCCTGCCGGGTCATGGTGGCCAGACCACGATCGGCCGGGAAAAGGCGACCAACCCCTACTTGCAGGACCTGGAGATACCGAACTTATGAGCAAGGTGACCCCTCTCAGTGGGTTCCCCGAATTCCTTCCGTCCGACCGGATCGTCGAGCTGGAGTTCCTCGACACCATCCGGGAGACGTTCGAGCTGCACGGCTTCGCGTCGATCGAGACCCGCGCGGTGGAGCCGGTCGAGCGGCTGTCCAACCAGGGCGAAGACGCCGACAAGGAGATCTACGGCGTACGGCGGCTGGGCGCGGCCGCGGACGAGAAGTCGGACCTCGGTCTGCACTTCGATCTGACCGTGCCGTTCGCGCGGTACGTGCTGGAGAACTCCGGCAAGCTGGCGTTCCCGTTCCGCCGCTACCAGATCCAGAAGGTGTGGCGTGGTGAGCGACCGCAGGAGGGCCGGTACCGCGAGTTCACCCAGGCCGATATCGACATCGTCGGCGACGGCACGCTGCCGTTCCACTACGAGGTCGAGTTGCCGCTCGTCATCGCCGACGCGTTCAGCAAGCTGCCGATCCCGCCGTTCCGGATCCAGGTGAACAACCGGCAGATCCCGGAGGGCTTCTACCGCGGCCTCGGGATCGAGGACGTGGCGTCGGTGCTGCGGATCGTCGACAAGCTCGACAAGATCGGCGCGGACAAGGTCACGCAGCTGCTCACCGCCGAGGGCGGCCCGGCGCTGTCCGCCGAGACGGCCAAGCAGGTGCTCCGGCTGGCCGAGATCTCCAGCGCCGACGCGTCGTTCGTCGAGCAGGTGCGGGCGCTCGGTGTCCAGCACGAGAGCCTCGACGAGGGCCTGGAGCGGCTGGCAGCGATCATGACCGCCGCCAACGAGCACGCCCCCGGTCTGCTGGTCGCCGATCTGAAGATCGCGCGCGGCCTGGACTACTACACCGGCACCGTCTACGAGACCCAGCTGATCGGCCACGAGTCGTACGGTTCGATCTGCTCCGGCGGTCGCTACGACTCGCTCGCCAGCGACGGCAAGACGACGTACCCGGGTGTCGGGATCTCGATCGGCGTGTCCCGGCTGATCACCCGGTTGATCAGCCAGGGCCTGGTCAAGGGCTCCCGCAGTACGCCGACCGCGGTCCTGATCGCCTTGACCACCGAGGACGAGCGCGCCGAGGCGATGCGTACGGCGGCGGTGCTGCGGGGCCGGGGGATTCCGGTCGAGGTGGCGCCGGCGGCGGCGAAGTTCGGGAAGCAGATCAAGTTCGCGGACCGGCGAGGGATCCCGTTCGTGCTGTTCAGCACCGAGAACGGTCCCGAGATGAAGGACATTCGCAGCGGTGAGCAGGTGGCGGTCGACCCGGCCACCTGGGCGCCGCCGGCGGACGACGTACGACCCAGTATCGAGACCATTCAGGAGAACTCGTGATCCGTACCCATTCCGCAGGCTCGTTGCGTGCCGAGCACGCCGGGCAGACCGTCACGCTGGCCGGGTGGGTGGCGCGGCGGCGTGATCACGGCGGCGTGGCGTTCATCGACCTGCGTGACTCCAGTGGCACGGTTCAGGTCGTCATCCGCGACGAGGAGGTCGCGGGGCCGCTGCGCTCCGAGTTCTGCCTGAAGATCGTCGGCGAGGTGAGCCCGCGTCCCGAGGGCAACGCCAACCCGAACCTCCCGACCGGTGCGATCGAGGTCATCGCGGCCGAGGTCGAGGTGCTGAACTCGGCCGACCCGCTGCCGTTCCCGGTCGAGGAGCACCACGCGACCCCGGTGAACGAAGAGGTCCGGCTCAAGTACCGCTACCTCGACCTGCGTCGCCAGGGACCGGGTGCGGCACTTCGGCTGCGCAGCCAGGTGAACAAGGCGGCGCGCGACGTACTGGCTCAGCACGACTTCGTCGAGATCGAGACGCCGACCCTGACCAAGTCGACGCCGGAAGGCGCTCGTGACTTCCTGGTCCCGGCGCGTCTGCAGCCCGGCTCGTGGTACGCGTTGCCCCAGTCGCCGCAGCTGTTCAAGCAGCTGCTGATGGTGGCCGGGATGGAGCGGTACTACCAGATCGCGCGTTGCTACCGCGACGAGGACTTCCGCGCCGACCGGCAGCCGGAGTTCACCCAGCTCGACATCGAGATGAGCTTCGTCGACCAGGACGACGTGATCGCGCTGGCCGAAGAGGTGCTGGCCGCGCTCTGGAAGCTGATCGGGTACGACGTCCAGACCCCGATCCCGCGGATGACGTACGCCGAGGCGATGGCGCGGTTCGGTAGCGACAAGCCCGACCTGCGGATGGGCCTCGAGCTCGTCGAGTGCACCGAGTACTTCAAGGACACCCCGTTCCGCGTCTTCCAGGCGCCGTACGTCGGTGCTGTCGTCATGCCGGGTGGCGCGGACCAGCCGCGGAAGCAGCTGGACGCGTGGCAGGAGTGGGCGAAGCAGCGTGGTGCTCGCGGTCTCGCGTACGTGCTGGTCGGCCAGGACGGCGAGCTCGGCGGTCCGGTCGCGAAGAACCTGTCCGAAGAAGAGCGTGCGGGTCTCGCCGACCACGTCGGCGCGAAGCCGGGCGACTGCATCTTCTTCGCCGCCGGCCCGATCAAGACGTCGCGTGCGTTGCTGGGTGCGGCCCGGTTGGAGATCGGCCGCCGCGGCGGCCTGATCGACGAGTCGGCCTGGTCGTTCCTGTGGGTTGTCGACGCGCCGCTGTTCGAGCCGGCCGATGACGCGACCGCTGCCGGTGATGTCGCGGTGGGCTCGGGTGCGTGGACAGCCGTGCACCACGCCTTCACCTCGCCGAAGCCGGACTCGCTGGAGACCTTCGACACCGACCCGGGCAACGCGCTCGCCTACGCCTACGACATCGTCTGCAACGGCAACGAGATCGGCGGCGGGTCGATCCGTATCCACCGCGAGGACATCCAGAAGCGCGTCTTCAAGGTGATGGGCCTGACCGACGAGGAGGCGACCGAGAAGTTCGGCTTCCTGCTCGACGCGTTCAAGTTCGGCGCGCCGCCGCACGGCGGGATCGCGTTCGGCTGGGACCGGATCACCGCGCTGCTGGCCGGCACGGAGTCGATCCGCGACGTGATCGCGTTCCCGAAGTCCGGCGGCGGGTTCGACCCGCTGACCGCGGCCCCGGCGCCGATCACCCCGGCCCAGCGCAAGGAAGCCGGCGTCGACTTCAAGCCCTCCGCGGAGACGAAGGCCTGACGCTGTTGCGTACTTGAGCAACCGGCAACTCCCGATGCGAGGGTGACGGTGTGGCGGCTCCGGCCGCCGCACCCCGCCCCTCCTACCGCCCAGGAGTTGCCATGCTCAAACGCGTTCTCGCGTCTGTTATCGCTATCACCGCCGGCAGTTTCGCCATCACTGTCCCGGCATACGCCGCCCCCTTCCAGACCACCGCGACCAATCTGAACATCCGGTCCGACGCCTATCTGTCCGCGGCCGTGGTCAAGGTGCTGGCCGGGCCGACATCGGTCGAGGTCGACTGCCAGAAGTCCGGTGACTCGGTCACGGTCGGATCCCGTACGACGACCTGGTGGGCGCATCTGCCCGCTCATGGCGGCTACGCCACGGTCGCGTACATCGACACCCCGGGCACGAAGCTTCCCGGCGTACCGGATTGCCCGCAGGATCCGCCGCAAACCGGTGACGTGACACTGGCCGACGTACAGGCCATGTTCGGCAGCCGGATCGCGAACCCGTCGCTCGTCCAGACCGGGCTGCCGTCGCTCAACCAGGCGATGCGGGACGCGAACATCAACACGGTGTATCGCAAGGCCGCGTTCCTGACGACGTTGGTGCACGAGTCGCGGCTGGAGTACAACATTCGCGAGATCGGCGACACCCGGCTGTACGGCGGTCGTGGGTACATCCAGTTGACGGGTGACTTCAACTACCGCCCGGCCGGCCAGTGGCTGGGCATCGACCTGATCAACAACCCCGAACTCGCTCGGGACATCCGCTACAGCGCGCAGATCGCCCGCTGGTACTGGACTGTGGCGCGCAACATCAACCCGTACGCCGACCAGCTCAAGATGGGCCGTGTCAACGCGGCCATCGGCTACCCGGCCGGCGCCGAGGACCAGCGCCGCTGCGACACCTTCCGCACCGCCATCGCCTACCTGAGCGGCCAGCCGGCACCTGCGGTGAACTGCAGCCGGACGGCGAAGATGTCGGGCGACACCACCAGGCTCACCCGCGCCCAGTTCGACGCGCTGGCCAAGGTCCCCGGAGCGCCCGGCACCGTCGGCTGATCAGCAGGATCACTGTGCATCAGGATCGAAGGGGTTGAGAACCGGCGGGATCTGGTGAAAAGTAACCGTGACGTGTGGTTAGCAGGAAACAATTCACCAGATTCCGCCCTTTCACTCCGCCCCAGGAGCTCCACATGGTTCTTCGCCGTCTCACTACTCTGCTCGCCGGTCTCGGCATCGTGGCGGCCGGCCTGGTCACCGCGACCCCGGCGCACGCAGCCGTCTTCTCCACCTACGGCAGCGGCGTCAACGTCCGCGCCGACGCCTACCTGTCCGCCGCCGTCGTCACGACGCTGCCCGGCCCGACCTCGATCGATGTCGACTGCCAGAAGAAGGGTGACCGCGTCACCACCTCCGAAGGCACCAGCGAGTGGTGGGCACATGTCCCCGCACTCGGTGGGTACGTGACGGTCGTGTACATCTCGATCCCCGAGGACAAGCTCCCCGGTGTCATCGAATGTGGCGGCGACCCGGAACCGCCGACCGGCGACATCACGCTGGCCGACGTACAGGCCATGTTCGGCAGCCGGATCGCGAACCCGTCGATCGTCCAGGAGGGCCTGCCCTCGCTGAACCAGGCGATGCGGGACGCGCAGATCAACACCGTCTACCGCAAGGCCGCTTTCCTGGCCACGCTCGTGCACGAGTCGCGGCTGGAGTACAACATTCGCGAGATCGGCGACACCCGCCCGTACGGCGGCCGCGGCTACATCCAGCTGACCGGCGACTTCAACTACCGCCCAGCCGGTCAGTGGCTCGGCATCGACCTGATCAACAACCCTGAGCTGGCTCGCGACATCCGTTACAGCGCGCAGATCGCCCGCTGGTACTGGACGGTCGCGCGCAACATCAACCCGTACGCCGACCAGCTCAAGATGGGCCGAGTCAACGCCGCCATCGGCTACCCGGCCGGCGCCGAGGACGGCCGCCGCTGCGAAACCTTCCGCACCGCCATCGCCTACCTCAGCGGCCAGCCGGCCCCCGCCGTCAACTGCAGCCGCACCGCGAAGACCCTGGGTGACACCTCCACGATGACCCGCACCCAGTTCGAAGCCGCAGTCAACGAAGGCACCAGCAACCGCGGCTGACCCGAACCACCCCGCGACCCGGCCGGACCCCCCCGAGGGCCCGGCCGGTTCGTTGTCCCTCACCCGAAGGTCTTGAACCAGATCTGCTTGCCGGACTTGTCGAGGGCCCGGATGTCGACCTCGACCGCGCCGTGCTCGGCGACCGCGTTCTCCAGCGCTCCCTCGACGTACCCCGAGGTGTCCTCGACCATCACCGTGAACCATCCGGATGCGCCCTTGGCGCCGCGGATCCGCAGCTCCACCAGAACCACGCTCGGGTGAGCACGGAACGAGTACGACGCGTGGGCCACCGACTTGCTCCCGGCCTTGGTCGTTGACCAGCCCCAGGTGCCGGGGACCAGGTTCTGCGGCGAGAGCGTGTTGTCCACGACGTTTCCCTCGTGCAGCAACTCGCCGTCCAGGCACTGGTACCACATGTTCGAATCCCGGGTGGTGAAGGTCTGCAGCAGCCGTTTGGAGTCCCGGCGACCGGTCGCGTCCGGGAGGCTGAGCCAGGTCGCGGTGCGGAAGTTCGCGGTGTCGGCGGCGGCCGGTTTCTCGAGGTGATTCGGGTGGCCGATGGCGTTGAGCTTCGGTGTCATGCACTGGCGGGCGGCCGCCCGGATCTCGGTCTTGGTGGGCGCGGGGATGGAGTTGAGCGGAATCTGCATCGACTCGTCGGCCGGCACCTGGACGATGCCGGTGGATCCGGCCGGATCCGCCGTACTGTCGCCGGTGTGGCTCAGGTAAACGACGCCGGTGGTGATGATCGCGATTCCGCAGGCGGCGGCGAGGATCGGGGTCCAGGACGGGGTCCGCCGGCGTTTGCGGGCTTTGCGGACGAGGTTGTACTTCAGGTCGGTGGCGTACCCGGGGTCGAGTTGCTCGACCGGCGGGGGGATGGTGAGGTTCATCGGTGCTCCTCCAGCAGGGCGGGCAGGCGGCGGCGGGCCCTGAACAGCCGGGCCTTCACGGTGCCTTCGGCGACCCCCAGGACCGCCGCGGCTTCGGCGAGCGTCAGCTCTGCCCAATAGACGAGCTCGACGGTCTCGCGCTCGTGGGCCGGAAGGGCAGACAGGGCTGCCCGAACGGCCTGGATGTGTTTCTCGGAGTCGACGCGCGCGGCGACCGCCTCGGAGTGGTCGGGGTGGTGCAGCGGCGCCGGTTGGCGGAGCAGGAACTGGGCCAGCCGCCGTCGGGAGCGGACGCTGTTCCGGAGCTCGTTGCGGGCGATCGCCAGCAACCAGGGTTTCGCCGTACCGTGCTGCAGCGGTCCGACGTCCGAGCGGCCGAACTGCTTCCAGGCGGTCATAAACGTCGCCTGTACGGCGTCATCGGCGTACGCGTAGGAGCCGGTGTGCCGGACCGCGTAGGCGTGGACTGCGGCGGCGTACCGGCTGAACAGTTCGCCCAGCGCCTCCGGTTCCTGGCGGCGCAGGGCGTCCCACAGGTCGTCGTCGCCAGTATCCGGCGGAGGGCGATCGACCGGCCGCGAAATCGTCGTCATACCCATCAGGGTCCACACCCGGGAGTGTGGTTGCCACTGGTTAGATCGGGCGGGCGCGCACCCAGCTGGTGTCGGGCGTGAGGTACTCCGCCAGCTGTAGCCCCGCCTCGGTCAGCTGACCGGTCAGGTGCTCCTCGGTGAGGTTCTGGGTCAGCAACTGCTGCGACCAGGTCCGGCCGTTGCGGGTGTGCGTGATCGTCGCGGCAACCTTGTTGCCGGGCAGATGCTCGACGTCGGAGATCTCCATCCGGCTGTGCTCCCGCTCCAGCACGATGGGCTTCGCGAGCTGCGACGGCAGCTGCTGCTGGATCAGCACCGAGCCGCCCGGGCGGACGTGGTGCGCGCATGTCTGAAGCAACCGCAGCCGCTCGGCGTCGTCGGCGACGTTGATCAGGTAGGACATCATCAGTACGACGTCGAACTGCCGCTCGAGCCGCAGTTCGCCGATGGTCGCCTGGATCGTCTCGGTCTCGGGGATTCGGGCGATCATCTCGGCCGACTCGTCCACCGCGGTCACCTGGTGCCCCCGGGCCAGCAGTGGTCGGGTGATGCGTCCGGTCCCGCAGCCCAGCTCGAGGATGCTGCTCTTGGGGTCGATGGCTTTGTCGATGAATTCGTCCTCGCCATTGGCCTCCGCCTGCTCGTACATCTCGATCGCACTGCCGTCCGGAGTGTGTGCGCCCGGCCCGCTGCCACCTTGTCCGACTCTCATACTTCAAGTCTTTCAACCCTCGCCAAACCGTCCACTCTTTCGGTCGACGCCGAAAGTACTACGCTCAGCAGATGGGTTCCGGCGTACCGATCGAGCTGCTCGCGCACCTGCGCCGCGCCCGGGATGTTGCCGACCGCAACTATGCCGAGCCGCTGGATCTGGCCGCACTTGCGTCGGCTGCGGGGGTGTCGAAGTACCACTTCCTGCGCTGTTTCGCCGCCGAGTACGGCGAAACGCCGATGCAGTACGTCACGCGGCGCCGGATCGAACGGGCGGCCGATCTGTTGCGTGCCACGAACCTGACGGTGACCGAGGTCTGCTCGTTGGTCGGGTACACCAGCCTC
This sequence comes from Kribbella sp. NPDC056951, assembly GCF_042674205.1. NCBI lineage: Bacteria > Bacillati > Actinomycetota > Actinomycetes > Propionibacteriales > Kribbellaceae > Kribbella > Kribbella sp. NPDC056951. The sequence goes on along the minus strand of NZ_JBHUQZ010000005.1, from coordinate 419,625 downwards.
GGCACGTTCTCGCGCCGGTTCCGCGAACTTGTCGGCGTACCACCGACGACGTACCAGCGCACGCAGTCCGGCGCGCGGATCCCCGGCTGCTACGTCTTCATGCTCGGCCTGAACTCCGCAATTCCGGAGAAGCAACCCGGGCCGTCCGCGACCTACCGTCGTCTGGACACCACCAATCACGAGGAGACACCGTGATCACCAACGTGCACCTGGTCACCGTCTACGTCCACGACATCGACGAGGCCAAAGCCTTCTACACCGACACCCTCGGCTTCACCCTCAAGAACGACATCACCCTCAGCGAAGACTTCCGCTGGGTCACCGTGCACCAACCCGACCACCCCGAACTAGAACTCGCCCTGATGCTCCCCGGCCCACCCATGGACCCCGAGTCCGCCGACGCCATCCGCCGCATCATGGCCAAAGGCATGATGCACGGCGTAGGTTTGGCCACCGACAACTGCCACAAAACCTTCGCCGACCTGAAAGCCAAAGGCGTAGACCACATCCAAGAACCCTCCGACCGCCCGTACGGCGTAGAGGCCGTCCTCCGAGACTGCTCCGGCAACTGGCTGGTCCTGGTAGAACAACGCGCATACTCCCCGACCGACTTCGGCTAGTCCCCCGCGTGCTACGCATTCGCTCCTCCGTCACGCCAGCTACGCGCGCTGCCGCTCGCGTCCGGCTCATCGCCGTCCGCCTCCTGCGGGCCTGCCGCGCTCAGCTACTCGCGACAACCGCGCGAGCGAAGCGGTTAGTGGGTGGTGCAGGTCCGGACCGCAACGCCATCACAACTGTTGATCGCTGGCACACCTACGCAGGGCAGTCAGCCGCAGGTGCACTTGTGATGGCCGGTAGGTCCGTGTTCGGACGCGAGCGGCCGCCAACAACCACGCCGGCGGAAGCCGGCAGGTCCCCGGCGGTAGCCGGTGGCGCGACGTAGGAGCGACTGCGGGAGCGGGCGGGGCGGTAGTTTGCTCGGATGATCATTTCGGTGGATCCGGCGGGGGCGCAGCCGCCGTTTGAGCAGGTTAGGGAACAGATTGACGGGCTGATTCGGCGGGGGGAGTTGGCGCGGGGGACTCGGTTGCCGACGGTTCGGCAACTGGCGGGGGAGTTGGGGTTGGCGGTGAACACGGTGGCTCGGGCTTATAAGGAGCTTGAGGCTGATCGGATGATCGAGACTCGGGGGCGGAACGGGACGTTCGTGCTGGCGTCTCGGAGTCATACCAATGATGCGGGGACGGCGGCCGCGGCGACCGCCCTGGTTCGCGCCGCGAAGGAGGCGGGGATCAGTTTGGCTGAGGCTACCGAGATTCTGCGTCGGGCCTGGTAGAGGTCCGATCTCCCGGAAACGATTCCAACCACATCCGGCCAACGTTGTAACGAGGTCTGTACACGCTCTCACGGGGTTGCTACTGTCCGGCCAGATTTGACATCGATGTCAGCGACAGGGGAGTGGTCACGATGGTCTCGAGACGAACGTTCCTGGCGGGCAGCGGTGCGGTGACGGCAGGGGGTATCGGGCTGGTCCCGGGGCTCACCACGACTGCACAGGCTGCTTCATCGACGTCCGGCAGCCCCGCCCGGCTGCTGCCGGCCTTCAACCGCCCACAGCACCTGCATTACGGCGACGCTAGCAAACTCAGCGGTCAGGACCAGACCTTGCTGACAACGTTGCAAGGCATCGTCAACCGCGCCCGGCCCGAGTTGTACTTCCTCTACGACACCGGCACCCAGAGCACGCCGGACACCAAGTGGCTGACCGACATGCGCCTGCCGACGACGGCGTACCAGAACCCGCTCGACCTGGTGGCGAAGTACCGGCATCGGGTTCGCGGTGCGATCGTCTACGACCCCGCCGTACCGGACTCGCTCAACGTGGCGACCACGCTGGCCGGCCTCGAGGATTCCGTTGTCGCCAACGCCGATCAGGCCAAGGCGCACGGGCTGAAGATCGTGAAGGACCTGCGCGGGAAGTTCGACGACGACCGGGTGAAGACGTACCGGTGGCAGCTCGACAAACTGTTCCCGCGGGTTACGCACAAGCTGCTCGCCGGATTGCCGCCGACCCGGGTGGTCGCGGTCGAGAATGTGCAGTGGCAGGAGATCGCTCGCGAGACGCGCCAGATCCGGGACTCGTCCAACCGCGGCAACTACGACCTCGACGTGTCGGCCAAGCTCGGCAAGGGCAAGGTGTACGTCCGGTTCCAGGACTCGTTCGGTGATGACGGCTGGGGGCCGTCGGTCTCCGAGGTTTGGGTGAAGGCGAACGGCGTCGAGATCGCGCACTTCAAGCCGAACACTCCGGAGGAGGAGCAGTACCTCTTCGACGGCGCGAACTCCAGCATCGGCGGCGAGGCCAACCGCTTCAGTGACGGTGGCGGCTACTACATCTACGCCTTCGACCCACCAGCCGGTACGACGTCCCTCGTGGTGACCGTGACGATGTGGAACCAGTACCTGGTGTCGATCACCGACACCGCGCCCACGCGGATCGAACCGTTCGCGTACTTCCGCGACTACGTGGTGGCCACCAAGGCCCTGGTGAGCTGGCTACCGCCGAGTGGTGCGACGGGCGAGCTGCTGATCGAACACTTCGCCAAGTGGCCGACACTCGCGCCGTACATGGGCTGGTTCGCGAACGACGTCGCCGGTGAGTGGGACGGTGTCGACCTCGCGTCCAAGGGCGGTACGCCGGTGATCGCGGCGGACTTCTACATGAACGGGACTGTGCATGCCGGCTTCACCGCACCGATCTCGGAGAAGGTCCGTCCGGTCCGGCGGATCACCAAGCAGAAGAACAAGGTCTATCTGACCTTGACCTTCGGCGAGGGTGACAACATCCAGTACTGCCAGCGCCACATGCGCGATCTGTGGGACGACCCGAAGCGTGGCGAGGCTCCGGCGAACTGGACGATCAGTCCGATGCTGCTGGAGACCGGCCCGGGACTGTTCAGTCACTTCCAGCGGACTGCGACGGCCAACGACCTGCTCGTCTGTGGACCGTCCGGTGCGGGCTATACCTACCCCGGTTCATGGGTGCCGAGCGAGTTCACCCAGTTCCTCAAGCTGACCGGCTCACAACTGCGCCGTACCGGCATGGATCAGGTGTACTCGTACAGCCACCGTGAGAACGACAAGTGGGTCGTGCTCTCGGAGGAGATCGCCGCCGGGTTCGCGAAGTACACACCGCTGAAGGGCATCATGCAGACCTGGGACGGCGACCTGCTCGCGGTCCGCCAGGGCGGTCTGCCGATTGCCGGCCAGTGGGGTGCACCGGGCAAGGCAGGCGAGTACAAGACCGCCCTGGACGCTCAGGTGGCTAAGTGGGACGGCGCCAAGCCGTTGTTCATCTCCGGCGGTATCAACGCCTGGAACTGGACGCCGTCCGACATTGCCGAGCTGGCCGGCCTGCTCGATGACAGGTACGAACTGGTGCTGGCCAACGCGTTCTTCGACCTGATGAACCGCGTGCTGCCCTAACTAGCGGAACAGCTTGTGGGCGTTGTGGAGAGCGTTGGCTGCGACCTGTCGGCCCAGAGTCGCGCCGACAGTGTCAGCGGTCCGCGTGTGGATGCCGGACCAGACGCGCGCGTCGACGTTCTCCGCCGTGAGCTGATGCCAGCCCGAGTAGGTGCGAGTCACGCCTGGTGCAGTCGGACTGCCGATCGTGTACGGCTTGGCTGTCTGTGCTCCGACCAGTGTGGTCAGCACCTGCTCGGCCGCACCGGAGTAGGTGGCGTGACCGCTCGGGTAGTCCGGGTGTGCCGGTGTCTCGTGCAGGGGCGTCCAGTCTGCGTCGACTGTCGCACGCAACGCGGTGACCGGGCGCCAGCGCTGGTAGCTGTACTTGGTGTCCGAGGTGGCGATCTGCGTGTCCACCGAGGCGACATGGAACAGTGCAACCAGCTTGGCCCGCTCTGCCAGCGGCCGACGCGCCGCCTCTGCCACCGCGACTCGTAGAGGCGCGGTGTAGAGCACGTACGACGATCCGTACCAGAACTGCGCTGTGTCGGTCTGAGCCTGCGTCCGGGTCGTGCTGTTGAGAGCTCCGTCAGCGCGCACTTCAGCCAGGTCCCGGTTGTACCGCGGGCTACCGAGTGCCGGCGGCGGTCCGGGACGGAACTGGCTGACTGACTTCAGCAGGAACGGCTTGGCCAACCGGTTCCCGTACTGCGTCCCCGGTGCGTACTTCGACGGTGTCGGCCGCCAGACGCCGGCATCGGTAGACGGCGGTGTGAACGGTGCGTTGACCGACGCTGGGTCCAGACCGTCGTTGACGCGGGAGGCCAGCACAGCCTTAGCCTGCTGGCGTCCGGCCGCAACACCATTGGTCTCGTCGGCGCCATCCGGCACCCGGGCCAGTGTGGTGGCCAGTGCCTGGTCCAGCTCGGCCTTGCGTGCAGGCACCAGCGTCACCAGGGTTTCGTGGACTGCGCTGGCCAGTGCAGCTTCGCGGTACGACGGTGCGGCCGGCCGCAGCAGCGCGCGACTGGCGGCGAGCCAGCCGATCGCCCACGTGCGGTTGTTGGTCACCTGCGTCGGCGCACCGGCCGCGGCGATCGTGTCCGCCGTGACGTCGTACCACTCCAGGGCGACGTCGACCGGTTGCTGCTGCACTGTGCCCGCCGCCGGTCCGGCGAGCACCGTTGAGAGAGTCACGGCGGGAACGGCCGCCAGGACAAGAACCTTACGGAGTGTAGTCACATCCCGTATCTTGTCAGCTCCGAAGAGTTCCCAAAGTGCTATATCACTACTTGAGAACTAGACATTCACCAGTGGTGGGCGACGTCCACCACCAGGCGGCTGCTCGAACCCGGTCCGGTCAACGTCGTGACCCGGAAAGGCAGCCGGGCGCGGACACCGAGCCCGACAGTCGTCTGGCCTTCGAAGCTTCCGGCGTACGCGACCTGCCGGAACGTGTCGTAGCCGCGGACGTCCGGGGCCTTGAACGGTTTGCCCGACGGCGCCCGGACGATGATCTGCAGCTTCGCGCCGCCGCGTAGCGGGACGACGAAGCCCGAGCCGTCCTGGGTGACGTTGCTGACGTAGCGAACGTCGTACCCAGGAGCTCGGCCTTGGAGATCGACGACCAGCCGGTCGAAGCAGGCATGCCGTCCGGTGCGGACGCCTGTTGCCGGTGACTGGACCATCCGGGCGTTCGCTTCGGGCAGCGATCCCCAGCCGGACGGGCAGGTTGCGGTGGTCGTGGCGGAGGTCTGAGGGGCGGGGGACGAGCCGGGAGCAGCCAGGGCGACCGCAGGGATTGCGGCTACCGCTAGCGCGGCGACGATCGTCTTGATGGGGATGCGGTTGATGTTCATGATGGTCCCCCTCTCAGGACATACTCGTTGGACGCCAGCTGGGCGGGATTGGTTGACTGCGAATATGACGCCTGACGAACTGCTCGACGTGTTCCACCGCCGCATCCGGCTGCCGGACGCGGACACCATTCCCGGCTGGAAGGTCGAGCACGACGGCCTCGTGCATCGCTCGTACGTCGAGGGTCCGGAAGGCGCGGGTTTTGTCGAGACCCCGCGCGGGCTGGGCGACGATCCGGACGCCGTCATCGCCGGCGAGCTGGCGTTCTTCCGCGAGCGCGGGCTGTCGTTCGAGTGGAAGACCTACGCGTACGACGAACCGGCCGACCTTGGTGAGCGGCTGGTCAGTGCGGGGTTCACTCCGGACGATCCCGAGACGTTGATCCTGGGCGAGGTCGACCGGATCCTCGAGCGGCCGTCCGCCCTGCCGTCGAAGGCGGTACTGCGGGAGGCCGACGGGCCGGAGGACTTCCACCGGATCGCCGTACTGATGGACTCGTTGTGGCACAACGGCCTGACCGGCGTCGAGGAGCGGCTGGCGGCCGAGGCGCGGATGTTCCCGGAGCGGTTGTCGGTGTTCCTGGTCGAGGACGCACTGCGCGGTGCTGACGGCCCGGTCGCGTCGGCGGCCTGGATCCGGTTCCACCCGGGCACGGGCTTCGCCAGCCTGTGGGGTGGCGGCACGCTACCCGAGTGGCGGCGCAAGGGCCTCTACAGCTCGCTGCTGGTGCACCGGGCGCGGCTGGCCAAGGAACGCGGGTACGAATTCCTCCGCGTTGACGCGTCCGACGACTCCCGCCCGATCCTGCAGAAACTGGGCCTGTACGGCGTCACCACCACCACGCCGTACGAGTGGAGCCCCGAGACACGCTGACTTAGGCCAGCGTGTCTCGCCCCGTGCCTACTGCGCGGCACTCGGCGGGCACCTCGCCGCACTGGAGCCAAGCCCACGATGCTCCGCATCGCCACCTCGTCTCCAGCACACCGAGGCACTCCGCCGAGCACCTGCTCGCTACGGCACGGGACGAGACACGCTGACCTGAGTCTCGGAACGACACGGTCAGGCTGTACGTTGCCGTCATTATGGCTCTGAAAATCACCTCGCGCTTTCGCCGGCTGCTGCAGCGCCCCGGATCGATCGACCTCGGCCCTTACGAGCGGCTCTCGCAGCTGGTTCTCGAGGCGGAGGAGTCTGTCGAGCCGCTGACCGACGAGGAGCTCACCGAGTCCGTCAGTGAGCTCCGGACCACCGGCGGGCTGCACGAGGACGAGCAGATCGAGTTCCTGGCACTGGCCCGGGACGCGGCTCGGCGCACGCTGGGTGAGTCGGCGTTCGACGGCCAGATCGTCGGCGCGCTGGCGATGCTGCAGGGCCGTGTCGTCGAGATGGCGACCGGTGAGGGCAAGACGCTCGCCGGTGCGTTCGCCGCGGCCGGGTACGCGGTCGGCGGCCGCAAGGTGCATGTGCTCGCGGTCAACGACTACCTGGCCCGCCGTGACGCGGAGTGGATGGCGCCGGTCTACGAGCTGCTCGGGGTGACCGTGTCGCACGTCGGCCAGGCCTCCACTCCGGAGGAGCGGCGGACGGCGTACCAGGCTGAGGTTTGCTACGTGCCGGTCAGCGAGGTCGGCTTCGACGTACTGCGGGACCGGCTCGTCAACGACGTGTCCGAGCGGGTCACGACCGAGCCCGACGTGGCGCTGGTCGACGAGGCCGACTCGGTGCTGATCGACGAGGCCCGCGTGCCGCTGGTGCTCGCCGGTGCGACCCGGACCGAGGAGCTGGACGACGACGTCGTACAGATCGTCCGCACGCTGCGCGCCGGGGTCGACTACGAGATCGACGGCGACGGCCGGACGGTCGCACTGACCGACCGCGGGACCGACAAGGTCGAGAAAGCCTTCGGCGAGCGCATCGCCGTACCGGAGGCCGACGCCACCGAAGACGTGGCCGACGCCTCCGATGACGTTGACGAGACCGACGCGGACGCTGAGGACAAGGACGCCGAGGACAAGGTCGAGGTGGAGGCTGCGCCGCCGAGCGTCAACCTGTACGACGACGAGAACCTCGACCGGCTGACCCAGATCAACGTCGCGCTGCACGCCGAGGTGCTGCTGCGCAAGGACGTCGACTACCTGGTCCGCGACGGCAAGGTCAGCCTGATCAACAACAACCGCGGCCGGATCGCCAAGCTGCAGCGCTGGCCCGACGGTCTGCAGGCCGCCGTGGAGGCGAAGGAAGCCGTCCCGGTCAGCGACTCCGGCGAGATCCTGGACAGCATCACCGTGCAGGCCCTGATCAAGGGCTACAAGTCGCTCTGCGGCATGACCGGTACGGCGGTTGTGGTCGGCGAGTCGCTTCAGGAGTTCTACGACGTCGAGGTGGCCGTCGTACCGCCGAACAAGCCGAACGTCCGCAAGGACGACATCGACCGGCTGTACCTGACCGTCGAGCAGAAGAACGTCGCCCTGGTCGAGCACATCGCCGAGGTGCACGAGACCGGCCGCCCGATCCTGATCGGCACCCACAGCGTCGAGGAGTCCGAGCAGCTCAGCGACCGGCTCGAGGCCGCCGAGATCCCGCACGTCGTCCTGAACGCGAAGAACGACGCCGAGGAAGCGGCCATCATCGCCGAGGCCGGTGTCCCCGGCACGGTGACGGTCTCCACCCAGATGGCCGGCCGCGGTACCGACATCCGCCTCGGCGGCAAGGACGAGACGCACGACAAGGACAAGGCCATCGAGCTCGGCGGCCTGTACGTGATCGGCACCGGCCTGCACGCCTCCCGCCGCCTCGACGACCAGCTGCGCGGTCGCGCCGGCCGCCAGGGTGACCCCGGTGGCTCGCTGTTCTTCGCCAGCCTCGGCGACGAGCTCGTCGTCCGGTACTCCGTTTCGTCCGGCCTGCGCCCGCACCCGGACAAGGCCGGGCGGCTGACCGACCGCAAGTCGATCGGCATGCTGGACCACGCTCAGCGGGTCGCGGATGGTGCCAATGCCGAGCTGCACCGTACGACGTGGCAGTACCACCGGCTCACCGGTCAGCAGCGCTCGATCCTGCTCGCCACCCGCGAAGAGGTGCTCACCGAGGACCTGGCCGCGACCGAGCTGTCCGAGCGGGTCAAGGAGAAGTACGACGAACTGGTCGAGGAGCACGGCGAGGACAAGGTGAAGGACGCCGCCCGGCGGATCGCCCTGCACCACCTCGACCGCCGCTGGACCGACCACCTCGCCTACCTGGCCGACCTCCGCGAAGGTATCCACCTGCGCTCGCTGGCCGGCGGCATCGTGCACATGAAGCCGATCGACGAGTTCAACAAGTCCGCGATCGCGTCCTTCGACACCCTGATCGCCGACGCCTGGAAGGACGCCGCCGAAACCTTCGCCGAGGCCTCCATCACCGACGCCGGCCTCGACGAAGCAGCCTCCGGCGTACCGCGCCCCACCGCCACCTGGACCTACCTCGTCAACGACAACCCCTTCGGTACCGAAGCCGACCGAATCCTCGGCCGCCTCCGCAACGCCATCCGCCCCCAGTCGGGTGCCGAGGCCGAGGAGATCCTCCCGGAGAAGTTCGACGAGGACGAACTCCCGGAGGAGCTGCGTGACGTCGACGACGCCGACCTGCCCGAGGAGCTCCGCGAGGCGGATGACTCGGACGACGAGGACGATGTGAAGGACAGCAAGAAATAACTGTCCGTAGAGGTAGGTAGGCTCTCACCTTGTGAGTGAGGGTTTGTTCGATCTGCCGGGAGCTCCTGCGCCTGCTCGGGGTGGCGGGAGCTTGGCCGACGTGGATCACACGGCGGCGCCACTGGCTGTGCGGATGCGGCCGCGGAGTCTGGACGAGTTGGTGGGGCAGCAGCATCTGCTGGCACCGGGGTCGCCGTTGCGACGGTTGGTGGAGGGCGACCAGCCGATGTCGCTGCTGCTGTGGGGTCCGCCTGGGACCGGGAAGACCACGATCGCAGCCGTCGTCTCGCACCAGACGAACCGGAAGTTCGTCGAGCTGTCGGCGGTGACTGCGGGTGTGAAGGACGTCCGCCAGGTGATCGACGGGGCGCGGCGGGACCTCGCGCGGCCGGGCGGTGCTGTCGAGACCGTGCTGTTCATCGACGAGGTCCACCGCTTCACGAAAGCCCAGCAGGACGCGCTGCTCCCCGGCGTCGAGAACCGCTGGGTCACCCTGGTAGCCGCCACCACCGAGAACCCGTTCTTCTCGGTCATCTCACCCCTGTTGTCCCGCTCTCTCCTCCTCACCCTCGAGTCGCTCACGGACGACGACATCTCCGTGCTGCTGGACCGAGCCCTCGCCGACGAGCGCGGCCTGGCCGGAGAGTTCACGCTGGCGCCCGACGCCCGTGACCACCTCCTGCGGATGGCCGGCGGAGACGCGCGCCGCGCCCTCACCTACCTCGAGGCAGCGGCTGGTGGGGCCCGCGCCAAGGCCGCTGCGACTGCTGGCGACGACTCTCCACCCACCATTCCATCCACCATCGATCTTGTGACGTTGGAAACTGCGGTTGATCAGGCTGCGGTGCGGTATGACCGGGCGGGGGATCAGCACTACGACGTGGCTTCGGCGTTGATCAAGTCGATTCGTGGCTCGGACGTGGATGCTGCGATGCACTACCTGGCGCGGATGATCGTGGCCGGTGAGGATCCGCGGTTCATCGCCCGTCGGCTGGTGATCTCGGCCAGTGAGGACATCGGCATGGGCGATCCGACGGCCCTCGGTGTCGCGGTTGCTGCGGCGGACGCCGTACAGCTGATCGGTATGCCGGAGGCGCGGATCAACCTGGCGCAGGCGGTTGTGGCGCTGGCGCTGGCTCCTAAGTCCAACGCGGTCATCACCGCGGTCGACGCGGCGATCGCGGACGTGAAGGCCGGCAAGATCGGTCCGGTTCCGTCGCATCTGCGCGACGCGCATTACGCCGGTGCCAAGAAGATCGGCCACGGTGCGTCGTACCAGTACTCGCACAACGACCCGCGCGGTGTCTCCGCTCAGCAGTACGCACCGGATGTCATCGACGGCACCGACTACTACACGCCCACCCGCCGTGGCGGCGAAGCGGCGTACGCGGACCGCGTCGAGGCCATCCGCAAGATCCTCCGGAACCGCAAATGACCCGTCTCGAAGACCACGTCACCGCCTTCAACCAGGCCGTCACCACCGGCGACTGGGACACCTTCGCGGACCGCTTCGCCGACAACGCCCGCATGACGTTCGTCGGCGTACCGGCCGGCCCCTTCGAAGGCCGGACCGCAATCGCCGCCGCCTACAACGCCAATCCGCCGGCCGAGACCATGACCCTGCTGAACGACACCGGTCAGTTCCAGTGGGCCGGTGGCGGCACCGGGACCATGCACGTGACCTGGGCACCCGACGACACCGTCCAAGAGCTCACGGTCGTCTTCGACTAGTCCTCCGGGTAGGGCATCGACGCCCGGCGCTCGAACGACCACGGCAGCAGTTCGGGCGTCCAGAACAAGTCGCTGACCACCAACTGAGTACCCCGACGCAGCAGCAGGATCCGTTCGAAGTCCTGCTGCAGTACGGCGTCGCCTGGTTCCGCGGTCAGTACGGCGATCACGTGCCGGGCGATCTCGGCGTACTGGGGCTCGGGATCGGTGACCTTGTCGAGCCGGAACCCGACTCCGATCTCGGGCTCACAGAGCACCAAGCTTGGCCGGCTGTCGGGATGCACGGTGATCCGCAGGCCGGTCGCGGTCTTGTGCGTGGTCAGATGCCAGACCTCCGGCACCAGCAACTGGCTGATCACCTCGGCCGGCGTCGGCGTACAGAGCTGGAAGGTGTACTCGATCGCCACCTCGCCACGGTAAGGGTTGAAGGGGCTGGCTAGGCTGCAAACGGCCTGGGGGTGAAGGGTTTTGTGTGTTCAACCTCGGTCGGCATGCCCGGAAGTCCGGTCCACGACACAACCGGCGGCGGTCGCCGCTGGTGGTGGTGGGGGTGATCGCCGCGGGGGCGGTCGCTGCGACCGGTGGCTGGCTGGTGGTCCCGTTCGTGGGCAACGAGCCGGAGAGCGGGCAGGAGGCCCGGCAGCCGTCGATCGCGCGCACGTCGGCGCCGTCGCGACAGGGCGTGCGGCCGTCGCTCCCGGTGGGCCGGCCGATTCAGCCGTGGGTGCCGCGCAGTACGCCGGAACCACCCTGGGCGCCGACAGTTCGCCGTACGACGGCCGCCGCGCCCGAGCGCGTTCCGCGACCGCTGTCCACGACCGCCGCGACGCCAACCCCGAGTCCCACAACGAGCTCACCGACCCCCACGACGCCGAGCCCGACCCCTACGCCCACACCGACGACGCCCACGCCAATTCCCTCCCCGAGTCCCACTCCCACTCCGGTCCCGACCTCGACTCCAACCACTCCGTCACCCACACGGTGACCCGGTTTGGTGGGGGACTGTTATGTGGGGGATGGTGTCCTGGACGGTTGTGCGGTAGGGGCGCGCGATAGGGTCGTGCGGTCCACGAGGTCGCAACGGAAGGTGGATCGTTTTCCATGAGCGTCGGTGAAGTCGCAGGGCTGATAGCGGCCTGCGCACTGCTCATCCTGGTGGGCCTGCTGGCCTATCCGATCCTGAAGCTGGGCAAGGTGCTGGACGAGACCCGGATCATGGTCAAGGGCGTCTCCGACTCCAGCGTGCCGCTGCTCGGCGAGGTGACCACGACGGTGGCGACCACGAACGCGCAGCTGGCCAAGGTGGACACGATCACCGACAACGCGACCACGGTGACCACGAACGCGGCGGCGCTGGTGTCGCTGTTCTCGGCGACTGCGGGCGGGCCGCTGGTGAAGGCGGCGGCGTTCACGTACGGCGTGCGCCGGGCGCTCGGCGAGCAGCAGCGCAAGGACGTGAGCCGCCGGGTGAAGGACGAGATGAAGGCCGAGCGGAAGGCGCGGAAGCGGTGAAGCGAATCTTCTGGCTGATCGTCGGGATCGCCGTGGGTGTCTACGCGGTGACCCGGTTGAAGAAGCGGGCGCAGGTGCTCGCTCCCGAGGCTGTGCAGGAGTCGGCGGCCAAACTCGCCGCCGCGGTCCGGCACTTCGGTGACCAGGTCCGTGAGGGCATGGCGGAGCGGGAGGCCGAGCTGCGCGAGTCCCTCGGCATTGAGACGGCACAAGACGAACGTGAGGACTACCGGTAACACCATGGAAACCAGTGAGATCAGGCGGCGGTTCCTGAGCTACTTCGAGGACCGCGGCCACACGGTGGTGCCGAGTGCGCCGTTGCCGTCGCCGGACCCGAACCTGCTGTTCAACGTGGCCGGCATGGCCCAGTTCGTGCCGTACTTCGTCGGCCAGCAGACGCCGCCGTACGCGCGCGCGACCAGTGTCCAGAAGTGCGTCCGGACGCTCGACATCGAAGAGGTCGGGAAGACCACCCGGCACGGCACGTTCTTCCAGATGAACGGCAACTTCTCCTTCGGCGACTACTTCAAGGAGCAAGCGGTCCAGTACGCCTGGGAGCTGGTCACCAAGTCGCAGGCCGACGGCGGTTACGGCTTCGACGAGTCCAAGCTGTACGCCTCGGTGTACTACGAGGACGACGAGGCGATCGACATCTGGAAGCGGGTCGCCGGCCTGCCCGACGACCGGATCGTGCGGCTCGGGATGAAGGACAACTTCTGGTCGATGGGCATCCCCGGCCCGTGCGGCCCGTGCTCGGAGATCCTGATCGACCGCGGCCCGGAGTTCGGCGCGGACCGGGACTGGGAGGCGGGCGACCGCTACCTGGAGTTCTGGAACCTGGTCTTCATGCAGAACATCCGCGGTGAGGGTGGCGGCAAGGAGGGCTACCCGATCCTCGGTGAGCTCCCGAAGAAGAACATCGACACCGGTCTCGGCCTGGAGCGCGTCGCGTACCTGCTGCAGGGCGTCGACAACATGTACGAGATCGACGAGATCTTCCCGGTCATCGAGCAGGCCTCGGAGCTGACCGGCCGCAAGTACGGCGTGGACCAGGTCGACGACGTCCGGTTCCGGGTCATCGCCGACCACGTCCGCAGCGCGCTGATGCTGATCGGCGACGGCGTCACCCCGGGCAACGAGCAGGGTGGTTACGTCCTGCGCCGGCTGCTGCGCCGCGCGATCCGCTCGGTCCGCCTGCTGGGCTACGAGGACCCGAGCCTGGTCGAGCTGCTGCCGGTCAGCCTGCAGCAGATGAAGAAGTCGTACCCGGAGCTGGAGGCCGACTTCGGCCGGATCAGCCAGGTCGCGTACGCCGAGGAGGAGGCGTTCCGCCGCACTCTCACGGCCGGTACGACGATCTTCGACGTGGCCGTGAAGGAGACCAAGGCCGGTGGCGCGCACCAGCTCGAGGGCGCGAAGGCGTTCCAGCTGCACGACACCTACGGGTTCCCGATCGACCTGACTGTCGAGATGGCCGCCGAGCAGGGGCTGAACGTCGACACCGAGGGCTTCCGGTCGCTGATGAAGGAACAGCGCGACCGGGCCAAGGCCGATGCACGGGCCAAGAAGGCCGGCCACGCGGACACCACCGGGTACCGCGAGCTGCGCGAGTCCGGTGTCACCGAGTTCACCGGCTACCAGGAGCTCAGCACCGACTCGCGGGTCCGCGGTCTGCTGCGTGACGGAGTCGTCGCTAACGCGGCCGAGCAGGGCGAGACCGTCGAGGTCGTGCTGGAGAAGACCCCGTTCTACGCCGAGTCCGGTGGCCAGATCGCCGACGAGGGCCTGATTGTGGCCGACGGCGTGAAGCTGAAGGTGCTCGACGTCCAGCGTCCGGTCAAGGGCCTGATCGTGCACAAGGTCGAGGTTGTCGAGGGTGTTCTGCGCCCGGGCCTCGATGTGCACGCCGAGGTCGACCACGAGTGGCGGGTCTCGGCCTGCCAGGCGCACTCCGGCACGCACGTCGTTCACGCGGCGCTGCGCCAGGTGCTCGGCCCGAACGCGCTGCAGAGCGGTTCGTACAACAAGCCCGGTTACCTGCGACTCGACTTCGCGTGGTCGTCCGCGCTGGACCAGGCCACTCGCTCCGAAATCGAAGAGGTCGCGAACCTCGCCGTACGACAGGACCTGCCGGTCGCGGCGCAGTACATGACCCTGCCGGAGGCCCGCGAGTGGGGCGCGCTGGCACTGTTCGGCGAGACGTACGACGAGCAGGTGCGGGTCGTGGAGATCGGCGGCCCCTGGTCGCGTGAGCTCTGCGGTGGCACGCACGTGAAGCACTCGTCGCAGGTCGGCGCGCTGACTCTCACGAGCGAGTCCTCGGTCGGCGCCGGTGTGCGTCGCGTCGAGGCCTTCGTCGGCATGGAGGCGCTGCGCTACCTCGGCAAGGAGCGCGCACTGGTCCGGCTGCTCAGCGAGAACCTGAAGGCCCGTCCGGAGGAGCTGCCCGCGAAGGTCGCCGATCTGGCCGAGCGGCTGCGGGCGGCGGAGAAGGAGCTCCAGCAGATCCGCGCTGCGCAGGTCCTGCAGGCCGCGGCTGAGCTGGCGAGCAGCCCGAAGGACGTCTTCGGCGTCCAGTACGTCGGCCACCGAGCTCCCGACGGCGTGAACGGCGGGGACCTGCGCAAGCTGGCCCTCGACATTCGTGGCCGGATGGGCGAGGACAAGCCGGCCGTCGTGGCCGTCCTGAGCGTGAACGACGGCAAGCCCGGGATCGTGATCGCGCTGAACGACACCGCCCGTGAGTGGCGGTTGTCGGCCGGTGACCTGGTTCGTGTCGCTGCCGAGAAGCTCGGCGGCAAGGGCGGCGGCAAGGCCGATGTCGCCCAGGGTGGTGGCACGGACGCGTCCGGTGCCGACGCCGCGCTGGCCGCTGTCGAGCACACCGTCGGCCACCTGGTCACGGGCTGACACCCGAATGAGACGGGGCGTGCGGATCGCACTGGATATCGGAGACGCCCGGATCGGCGTCGCCAGCAGCGATCCGCACGGAATCCTGGCCACCCCGGTGGAGACGATCCGCCGGGGGCCCGGTGATCTGGGTAGGATCGCGGCACTCGCCGCCGAACTGGAGGCGTTCGAGATCGTGATCGGTCTGCCACGCTCCCTGTCCGGGGGCGAGGGACCGGCCGCGGTGAAGATCCGGGAGACGGCGAAGCAGGTGCAGGACTTGGTGCAGGTGGGGAACGCAGGGCTCGCGGTGCGCCTGGTGGACGAGCGGTTCACCACGGTCACCGCCGAACGCGTGCTGCGCGAACGCGGGAAGAAGGGCGCCAAGCGCCGGGCCGTGGTCGACCAGGCCGCGGCCGTCGTGATTCTGCAGCATGCGCTCGATCTCGAGCGGGAGACCGGGAACCCACCGGGGAGGGCCTTGTGACGAGACCGACGGTGGACGACGACGACCTGGACCTGGGGCTGCGCCCGGAGAGCCGGCTCGAGCGTCGCCAGAACCGCCGCAAGCAGCGCGCCCGGAGAGGTTTCGGCTGCTTCGCGGTGCTCATCTCGCTGCTGGTCGTCGGCTCGCTGGTCGGCGGCGCGGTGGTCGGCTTCGGCAAGGGCAAGGACGCGCTGGAGAAGGTCTTCGCCGCCCCCGACTACGAGGGTGAAGGCACCGGCGTGGTCACGGTCGAGATCACCAAGGGCCAGAGCAACTCCTCGATCGCGGACACCCTGGAGAAGAAGGAAGTCGTCAAGAGCGCCAAGGCGTTCGAGCGGGTGGCCCGCAACGACAGCCGCTCGCTGCAGATCCAGGCCGCGACGTACACGCTGCGCAAGCACATGTCCGCGAAGGCCGCGCTCGAGCTGATGCTGAACACGGACGAGTCGATCAAGGTGCTGCGGTTCAGCGTCTCGGCCGGCAAGACCAAGACCGAGGTGATCGGCATCCTGCAGGCCCCGAAGCTGAAGCTTCCGGCCGGCGCCGCGGCAGCCGCGATGGGCAAACCGGCCACGCTCGGACTGCCGGCGTACGCGCATGGCAATGCCGAAGGCTTCCTGTTCCCGGGCACGTACGACGTGCCGAAGGGCGCGACCGCGACCTCGATGATCAAGCAGATGACCGCGGAGTACGCGAAGAACGCGGCCGCGCTGAACTTCGTGAAGACCGCGCAGGCCAAGGACCTGGACCCGTACCGCGCGCTGATCGTGGCAAGCATCGTGCAGGGCGAGACGAACCGGAAGCAGGACTACGCGAAGGTCGCCCGGGTGATCTACAACCGGCTGCAGGCCGGGATGAAGCTGCAGATGGACTCGACCGTGCACTACGCGGTCGGCCGTACCGGTGGTGTGTTCACGACCGACGAGCAGCGCGATATCGACTCGCCGTACAACACCTACAAGCACGCGGACCTGCCGCCGGGCCCGATCGGTTCGCCGACCAAGGACACGATGCGGGCCGCGATCAACCCGGCCAAGGGCCCGTGGATGTACTTCACGCTGGTCAACCTGGACACCGGTGAGACCGCCTTCGCGACCACCTCGACCGAGCACCAGGCCAACGTGGCCAAGCTCCAAGCGTGGTGCAAGGCCAACAAGGGCCGGTGCTGACCCCATGACGCGTTGTGCCGTGCTCGGGTCGCCGATCGCGCACTCGTTGTCGCCGGCCATGCACCGGGCCGCGTACGCCGAGCTCGGGCTGGACTGGCGGTACGACGCCTTCGAGGTGGCCGAGGACGAGTTGCGCGGGTTCGTCGCGTCGCTGGGTGATGACGTCCGGGGGTTGTCCCTGACGATGCCGTTGAAGCGGGTCGCCCTCGAGCTCGTGGATACCGTCGACCCGGTCGCGGAGCTGATCGGTGCCGCGAACACGATGGTGTTCGAGGCGGACGGATCGCGGTCCGCGTACAACACCGACGTACCGGGGCTGGTGAATGCGTTCGCCGAGCGCGGGATCACGGTCGCGGACTCCGCCATCGTGATTGGTGGGGGAGCAACGGCGGCGTCGACGCTGGCCGCTCTGCGCAGTATGAAGGTCAGCGAGGTGACCGTCGTCGTCCGCGACCGGTCGAAGGCGGAACGGCTGCTCGACCTCGCCGCCGAACTGGGACTCCGGACTTCGGTTGCAGATTTTTCCCAGATCGAGCAAACCGGAGGGTTCGATCTGTGCGTCTCAACAGTGCCTGGTGGAGCAATCGATCCATGGGCGGGCCATTTCGCGAACGTCGCCCCGGTGGTGTTCGACGTGGCCTACCACCCATGGCCGACCCAGCTCGCCATCGCGGCGCACCGGATCGGTACAGAGCTGTTGAACGGGCTTGATCTCCTTGTGCACCAGGCGACTCTCCAAGTGGAGATGATGACAGGTAGGTCGCCTGCACCGCTGGCGGCCATGAGAGCCGCAGCACGTGAGGAGCTCAACGATCGTGAGCCAGCTTGACCGCCGTACCGTTCTGAAGGCAGGCGGCGCCGTCGCCGCCCTGACCGTAGCCTCCGCTCCTCAAGCGATGGCTGCCGCACCGAACTGGAACCGGCTGTCCAGATCGCTCCAGGGCGGCAAGCTCTTCATGCCGTCGACGCCCGGGTACGCCGCTGCGCACCAACTCTTCAACCCGCGCTGGGATTCGGTGCAGCCGGCCGCGGTCGTCCGCGCCGCGAAGACCGCCGACGTGATCAGCACGATCAACTTCGCCCGGGACAACAAGCTCGTGCTGGTGCCGAAGGGCGGCGGCCACTCGTACGTCGGCGCATCCGTGATCAGCAAGGGCATCCAGCTCGACGTCGGTCCGTTGCGCGGGATGACGTACGCGAAGAACGGCGTACTGACCGTTGGCGCCGGCGCGCGCCTGTACGACGTCCACGCGTTCCTCGACCGGTATGGTCGCTCGCTGCCGACCGGCACCTGCCCGACCGTCGGTGTCGCCGGACTCACCCTCGGCGGCGGAATGGGCATCCACACTCGCGCGTGGGGTCTGACCTGTGACCGAGTGGTCGGGATGAGCGTGGTCACCGCCGACGGCAAGGCTCGCGTCATCAATGCCAAGTCCGACCCGGACCTGTTCTGGGCGCTACGCGGTGGTGGCGGTGGCAATCTGGCCGTCGTCACGTCGTTCCAGTTCGCGACGATCCCCGCCGCGAAGATCGGCTTCTTCCGGCTGACCTGGCCGGAGGCTCGCGCCGCCGCTGTCGTCGCCGGCTGGCAGAAGTTCATCCAGCACGCCCCGAGTACGGCGTGGGGCAACCTGCACCTCGATGCCAAGAGCAACGGAACCGTGTCGGTCCACGTGCTCGGGATCTCGACCACCGGCAACGCGGCCGCAGCTGCCGCGCAGCTCGAGTCGTTCGTCGGCTCGAAGGCGACCGCGCGCTCGATCACCGTCAAGACGCACATGGAGGCGGTGAAGTACCTCGGCGGCGGCACGACCAGCCCGCGCACCGGGTTCCTCGCCGGTTCCGACGTCCTGCGGGCACCGATGAACGCGTCGTCCATCAACGCGCTGATCGGTGCGGTCAAGTCCGCGGCGCGCGCCAAGACGCCCGCCGCCGCGATCATCGACCCGCTCGGCGGCCAGGCCGCCAAGCAGCCGGCCGGTGGCGCGGCCTGGCCGTGGCGGTCCGCACTCGGCGTCATCCAGTGGTACGTCGGGACGGCCGCGCACCCGTCGTCGGCCCAGCTCAAGGCCGCGCAGACGTTCATCGATCACGGTCATGGCGCGGTCCGCTCGTTCTCGGCTGGTGGCTACGCAAACTACGTCGAGGCCCGCCGCGGCGTCGGCACGTACTACGGCAGCAGCCTGCCCCGGTTGCGCGCTGTGAAGAAGAAGTACGACCCGCAAGGCTTTTTCCACACTCCGTACACCTTCGTTTAGCTAATCTCCCGCCATGAGGTTGTGGCGGGGGATTGCAGGAGTGCTGGCGCTCGGATTCGTGGCGGCCGGGGTGACGCCCGCTTGGGCGTGCGCGTGCGGCGGCTACTTGCCGAGTCTGGAATCGCGGGCCCGGGCGTCGGGTGAGAAGGCGCTGGTCCGGTACGACGACCGCGGGGTCGAGGAGATCACGCTCTCGATGGCGATCAACGGGTCGTCGAAGAAGGCCGCCTGGATCATGCCGGTGCCGAACCCGGCCAAACTCGAGCTCGGGGACACCAACCTGTTCCCGCGGCTCGACGAGGTGACGGCACCGAGGGTCGTCGAGCATACGACGTACTGGCCGTTCCGCGGTCTCGACCTGCTGGAGAGCGACGGCGCCCCGGGCGGTGCTGCGGCGGGCGGTGGGGTGAACGTGCGGGAGCAGATGACGCTCGGCCCGTTCGAGATCGCCCGCCTGGGTGGCAGCAGCGGGACCGCGGTGACCGACTGGCTCCGCACGAACGGGTACGTCGTACCGGACAGTCTTGGCGGCAACCTGAAGCCCTACGTGAGCGAGGGCTGGGAGATCGTCGCGGTGAAGCTGGCTCCGAAGTCGGCCGATGAGAGCCTGGGCGGTTCGACACCGCCGCTGCGACTGACGTTCGACTCCGACAAGATCGTCTACCCGATGCGGTTGAGCAAAGGCGCGACCACCCCGCAGGCCGTGACCGTGTACGTCGCGGCCCCGCATCGCGTCGACCCGACTGTGCTGCCGGTCGCGGGCCTCCAGCCGACACTCCTGTACGCCGGTCGCGCGCAGGACCCCGCGATGACGGCCCCGGCGGACTTCCTGACCGCGTTCGAGGTCATCTATCGCGAGCCGGGGCAGATCACCTCCGACTTCACTTTCGCCAAGGCGGCGACCGACGAGCCGTATCAGCGGATCGAGTACATCACCCGGAACGAGCCGGTCTGGAGCACGATCGGCGTACTGGTCGCCGCGCTCCTCCTGATCGTCGGCGGTTTTGCGCTGTTCCGGAGGCGGTCTAGGCTCCAGGATCGTGCCGGCTGACAACGCGTTGCTCGCTGCAGGGGTTGGGGTAGTCCTCTGCGGGCCGGCGGCGTTCGTCCTCGGACCGTGGCTGATGCGACGGATCCCTGAGCCGGTCCTCGAAGAGGGCGACACCAAGATCCCGTACGCCGACCTGGCCGGCCCGCGCGCGTCGTACTGGTGTGGTGGGCTGGCCGCCGTCTCCGGCGGGTTGCTCGGCTGGGTACTCGGCACCGACGCTGCGCTGGCCGCCTGGCTGCTGCTCGCGGTGGCCGGCGCGGTGCTCGGCTACATCGACGCGCGGACGCGGTATCTGCCGTCGGCGATCATCTGGCCGTCGTACGCCGTGGTCGGGCTGGCGCTGGTTGCGGCGGCGCTGGCATCGGGGGAGTGGGGCTCGTTGCGGCGGGCCGCGATCGCGGGCGTGATCGGGTTCGGCGTGTTCTACCTGCTGTGGTTCGCGTTTCCGCGCGGGGTCGGGTTCGGCGATGTGCGGTTGTCGGGGCTGCTCGGGATCGCGCTCGGGTGGCTCGGCTGGGGTGAGTTCGCCAGCGGCCTGTACGGCGGGTTCTTCCTCGGCGCGGTGGTTGGGATCGTGCTGATCGTGGCCAGGGTGATGACCCGCAAGCAGATGGTGCCGTTCGGCCCGTTCATGCTGATCGGCGCGCTCGCCGGAGTGTTCGTCGGGGGTCCGTTGGAGCGGCTCTACGCCGGATAGCTGACCCATCGTCTCCACCAGATGGCTGATGTGAGCGAACCCCGCGTTTTCGTAGGTTCGAACCAGTCGAACTAGTGGGGAGAACGACATGCCAATCAGCCGCCGCGGACTACTGGCCGGCACCGCCGCAACCGGAGCCGGACTCGCGGTCCCGATAACCAGTGCTGCTACCGCATCAGCCGTTGGAACCGTTGCTGCCGGCGAGAAGATCCGGCCGGGTGATGCGCGGTACGCCGACCTGGCGCAGCGCGGTCAGAACAAGCGGTTCACCGCCAAGCCGGAGTACGCGCGGGTGATCCGGTCGACCGAGGACGCCGTACGGGCTGTCCAGGAAGCGGTTCGGGCCGGGAAGCGGATCGCGGTTCGCAGTGGCGGGCACTGCTTCGAGGACTTTGTCGACTCGAGCGACGTCCAGGTGCTGCTCGACATGTCGACGTACGACGATGTCAGCTTCGACGAGCGCTACCGGGCCTTCTCGATCGGTGTCGGCGCGACGCTGGAGAAGGTCTACAAGGATCTGTTCTACGGCTGGGGTGTGACGCTTCCGGCCGGCGGTTGCCTCGGTGTCGGGGTCGGCGGTCACTTCGCCGGGGGCGGGTACGGGCCGCTGTCGCGCAAGTACGGGTCGGTGGTCGACCACCTGTACGGCGTCGAGGTGGTCGTCGTCGACAAGCACGGCCGGGCGCGCTCGGTGGTCGCGACGCGGGACAACGCGCACAGCGATCTGTGGTGGGCGCACACCGGCGGTGGGGGCGGGAACTTCGGTCTGGTCACGCGCTACCTGATGCGGTCGGCCGGTGCGACCGGACGAGAGCCGTCGGAATCGTTGCCCAAGGCCCCTTCCGAGTTGCTGTCGAACGTCATCGTCTACGACTGGAAGACGATCGGGAAGGCCGGGTTCGTCCGCGCGGTGCGGAACTTCTTCGACTTCTTCGAGAAGAACAACAGCGCCGATTCGCCGTACGCGACCTTGTACAGCCCGTTCATCCTGTCGACGGCGTCGACCGGCGGCTTCCTGATGTCGAACCAGCTGGACGCCTCGGTCCCGAACGCGGCCGGGCTGCTGAAGACGTTCACCGACGCGATGCTCGCCGGGCTCGACCCGAAGCCGCAGGTGTACGGCGGTGCGGCCGGACCGTTCCTGGTCACCACGATCCAGCGCTCGATCGCGGCCGGGCCGAACACGACCCGCAACAAGTGGAAGGCCGGCTACCTGCGCAAGGGCTACACCGACGCGCAGATCGAGACCATCCACGCGCAGCTCAACGACGCGACCAACACCGCCCCCGAGACCTCGATCCTGCTCATCCCGTACGGCGGCAAGGTGAACACGGTCAAGTCCGACGCGACCGCCACCGCGCAGCGCGACGTGATGGCCAAGATGGTGATGACCATGAGCTGGAACGACGAGTCCGAGGACGCCAAGCACCTGGCCTGGGCCCGGAAGTCGTACGCCGATCTCTACCGCGAGACCGGGGGAGTCCCGGTGCCGAACGCGACCAACGCCGGGTCTTACATCAACTACCCCGATGTCGATCTGGCCGATCCGGCGTACAACAAGTCGGGCGTGCCGTGGCACGACCTGTACTACCTGGGCAACTACCCGCGGCTGCAGCAGATCAAGTCCACCTGGGATCCGCGGAACGTCTTCAGCCACCGGTTGGCCATCCAACCTGCGTGAAATGGTCGTGAGAGATCGGTGAGATGCCTCCCCCGGAGAGTGGTTGAACGCGAACACCACCTTCCGGGGGAGACACCTCTCATGAACTTGCGACGTATCCATCTGGCGGCCGGGGCTGTGCTGGCCGGCCTGGCTCTGACACTGAGCGGCTGCTCGGACTCCGGTTCGACCGACGCCGGTAAGGAGCCGACCACGCAGTCCACCACTTCCGCACCCAAAGCACAGGCCGGCGGTGGGTCGGCCGAGGGGTTCTGTGCGGCGATCGAGAACGGTGGCGGGTTCGATCTCAGCAACTGGAGTCAGCCGCAGAAGGACCCGGCGTTCCGCGAGAAGCTGATCAAGCGGTTCGCCGCCCTGGTCGATGCGGCGCCGACCGACCTGAAACCGTCCATGCAGGACGTGGCCGCCGGCTACGAGGAGCTCTCGGCCGGCAAGGTCTCGGAGGCCGACCAGGCGAAGATCGCCAAGTACGCCAAGGCGATCACCGCGCTGAACGCGTGGATGCAGACCAACTGCCCGAACCTGAAGAAGCCTGCGGCGGGCTGACCGATGCGCATCAAAGCAATGTTGCTGGCCGGCTTCGAGCTCGGCCTGCTGATCACCATCCTGACCGCCTGCGGAGACACGACCGCCCTGCCGGCCACACCGCCCACTCCGACGAGCGGTTCGGCGACTCTCCCCGCGACGTCCGGTACGCCGGTGCCGGGGACCACCGGCGTACCGGGCACGAACGGCCCTTCACAGGGGAACGGGCCGTTGCCGGCGGTGTGCGCGGCGCAGTCGGTCCCGGCGCTGTGCGTGACCTTCAACCTGACAGGGGCGACCACAGTGACAGGGTCGAACTGGGTGTACGCCGAGATACCCGATGCCAACCTGCCCGATTCGACCTGCCCGGAGTACGGAGCCAGCACCCTGGAGTCCGACGAGCCCGGCCTGCCGAAGGTCAACAAGGTCATCGGCACCGAGGCGATCGAGGCCACGTTCACCGCCGACAAACCAGGTGACGGCGCCGGCGTCGAGGGCGCTGAGGCCAGCGGCTCGATCGTCGTCGACGACGTGACCTACGAGGCCGAGGACGGCACCGCGAAGATCGACCTCAACCGCGACGGCTCCGGCAAACTAGTCCTCCCCCGCCTGGTCGGCGGCTCCGGCAGCCTCTCCGGCAGCATCAGCTGGCGCTGCATCGACCCAAAGGAGTAGTCCCTAGGAGCTCGGGTAGCGAGCCGCGAACCCCGGGTGTGGCTCTGTCCGGCTGAACTCCTCCACGAAGTCATCAGCCAGCTGGAGAATCACCGCACGGCCCTCGACTGCGCACGCGAGCTCCGCAGGTAACGCCGCCTCGCGGTGCAGGGCACCCAGGATGTTTCCGCAGATCGCTCCGGTCGAGTCACTGTCCCCGCTGTGCGTCACCGCCAACGCCAGTGCATCCAGCACCTGCTCCGGCCCCGGGTAAACGAGCGCCGCGTAAACCCCGATAGCCAACGCCTCCTCAGCCACCCAGCCCCCGCCCAATTCCTCCAACCGCACCGGCCCACGCCGAGCCGCGGCGAGCGCCGTACTGGTCTCCTCATGCCCTTCGTGGCGAGTCAACAGCTCGGCGGCCGTATCGAGCGCCGCATCCAGCTCGGCGCCACCGCAGATCTGATGGATGATCGCGGCCAAGGCACCGGACGCCAACTTCCCGGTCGGATGACCATGCGTGTACCCCGCCGCCTCGGCCGCCGCATCGAACACCCACTCGGTGCTGAACTTCGCTGGCATCAACCCGAACGGCGCCACCCGCATCACACCGCCGCAGCCCTTCGAGCTGTTCACCGCCTGGACGCCGTACTGCGTGATCCGTGGCCCGCCCTGACGCGCTCCTCGCAGTGCGCCAAGGCAGGTGTTACCTGGGGCACGGCGGGCGTACAGCCACTGCTCCGCCTGCAGCCAGCCGTCGCGCTCACCACTCGGCGCGGATCGCTGCTGGGTGTCCAGCCAGCGGTCGTAGGCGTGGTGGACGGGAGCCAACGTCAGTCCCAGGCCGCGATCCGACCGGACGCCGGCCCGAATCAGCCCTTCGATCGTGAACAGCGTCATCTGAGTGTCGTCGGTGACGGTCCCGGGTGGCCAACCGGCGTCTCCGGTCACGAACGTCCGCAAGAGCTGCGGGTGCTTCTTGAGGATCTTCCGCCCGCTCTCGAACTCCACCGGAGCCCCCAGCGCGTCCCCGATCGCCCCACCCAGCAAAGACCCCCGCACCCGGCCCCGCCAAGTCTCCAACGCCTCACGATTCATGGCAGGACCCTATCCATGGTGGTGCCAGCGCTACCCCCAAGACGGGATTCAGCGCCAGTTCGCAACCATTCGCCCGCTCCTAGGGTCGTAAGTACCAACAGACGACCGGCAAGGAGCGCACGATGACCACCAGATTCCGTCGGAACGCCGCCCGCGTGGCCGCCGCGGCACTGGCCACCACTGCGCTCACCGGCGCCGCCCTGGCCGGCGCTTCCGCCGCCACCGCGACCACGAACTGCGCCGTGTCCCCGATCGTGAAGACCTTCGACACCGTCCTGAAGTTCCGCAACGGCTTCACCTCGGACTCCACCACCGACTCCACCACCTGCCGCTGAGTTTTGAGAAATCTGTCCAGTCTGTCTAGACTGACCTCCCGAGGTGATCGACGATGAAGATCGGGATCGGGCGACTGCGCCAGAGCCACTGGCAGTTGCAAGAAGCCAAACAACACTTCAGTGAACTGATCAGGGCCGTCCAGGCCGACGGCCCCCAGTTCGTGACGAAACACGGCGAGGAGGTTGCCGTCGTGCTGGACATTGCCGACTACCGGCGGTTGATGGGGGAGGACCAGATGAGTTTCAAGGACTTTCTGATGACAGGGCCTGATCTGAGCGTGCTCGAGATCGAGCGCTCCGAGACTCCGGCGCGGCAGGTCGACTTCGAATGAGCTGTTTCCTCCTCGACACGAACGTGGTGTCGGAGTTGCGCCGGCCGCGGCCGGATCGCGGGGTGCTCGACTGGATCGACGCGGTCCGGTCGAGTCATCTGCGGCTCAGCGTGCTGACCGTCGGTGAGATCACCCAGGGGATCGAGCGACTCGCACTGCGGGACGTACCGCAGGCGATGGCGATCGCGCAATGGCGCGACCGGCTGGTCAATGGGTACGGCGATCGCATCGTCCCGGTGTCCTGTGAAGTCGCCGAGACCTGGGGCCGGTTGAATGCTGTGCGGCCGCTTCCGGTGGTCGACGGCCTGCTGGCGGCGACGGCGGTCGTCCATGACTGGACTCTCGTCACCCGGGATTCCGATGCGGTCAGCGGTGTGGGTGTCAAGGTGCTGAATCCGTTCACTCGGGAAGCTGACATGGGCAGCTGACCTGCGCAGCTGAGACCGGCGTCCGGTGGGCGGAGCGGGCGTGGGAGGATGGCGGCATGCTGCGCTGGCTTACCGCCGGCGAGTCGCACGGACAAGCGCTCGTCGCCGTACTCGAAGGTCTTCCCGCTGGGGTCCAGGTCACCACGGACGATGTGGCCGATGCTCTGGCCCGTCGTCGGCTGGGATATGGCCGCGGTGCCCGGATGAAGTTCGAGCGGGACGAGGTGACGTTCCTCGGCGGGTTCCGGCATGGGGTGACCATGGGGAGCCCGTGCGCGATCCAGGTCGGGAACACCGAGTGGCCGAAGTGGCAGCAGGTGATGAGCGCGGATCCGGTGGATCCGGCGACGCTCGCCGATCTCGCCCGGAACGCGCCACTGACGCGGCCGCGGCCCGGTCACGCCGACCTCGCGGGGATGCAGAAGTACGGCTTCGACGAAGCCCGGCCGGTGCTTGAGCGGGCCAGCGCGCGGGAGACCGCGGCACGCGTCGCACTCGGCGAGGTCGCCGCACGCTTCCTGCGCCAGGCGTACGGCGTGACGATCGTCAGCCACGTCGTCGAGCTCGGCACGGTCAAGGCGCCGTACGGCGTCATCCCGTCTTACGCCGATGTTGCCAAGCTCGACGAGGATCCGGTGCGCTGCCTCGACGCCGACGCGAGTAAGCAGATGGTCGCCGAGATCGACGCCGCGCAGAAGGCCGGTGACACCCTCGGCGGTGTTGTCGAGGTCGTCGTGGACGGTCTGCCGCCGGGGCTCGGCAGCTACGTGCACTGGGACCGGCGACTGGATTCCAAGCTGGCCGGCGCGCTGATGGGCATTCAGGCGATCAAGGGCGTCGAGCTCGGCGACGGGTTCGAGCTGGCGCGCACACCGGGGTCGAAGGCGCACGACGAGATCGTCGCCGAGGGCGGGAGCGTTCGCCGTACCAGCGGCCGTTCCGGCGGGACCGAGGGCGGCATGAGTACCGGTGAGACGCTGCGCGTCCGCGCCGCGATGAAGCCGATCGCGACCGTGCCGCGGGCGCTGCGCACGATCGACACCAGCACCGGCGAGGCCGCGGCCGCGCATCACCAGCGCTCCGACGTGTGCGCCGTACCGGCGGCCGGGATCGTCGCCGAGGCGATGGTGGCGCTCGTGCTGGCCGAGGTGTCGCTGGAGAAGTTCGGCGGGGACTCGGTGGTCGAGACCGCGCGTAACCACCAGTCGTACCTGGCGGCTCTGCCGACCACGATCACGCCGCGGGAGTGGACCGAGCAGTGAGCCCTGTTGTCGTTCTCGTCGGTCCGCCCGGTTCGGGCAAGTCGACCATCGCCGCACTCCTGGCCGAGCGGCTGCAGGTGCCGCACCGCGACACCGACGCCGATGTCGAGACCGGAGCCGGCAAGCCGATCTCGGACATCTTCGTCGACTCCGGTGAGGAACACTTCCGTGCCTTGGAACGCGCGGCAATCGTCGCCGCGCTGACCGGCGACGGCGAGGTGCTGTCACTAGGCGGCGGCGCAATCCTCGACCCGGCCACCCGCGCCGACCTAGCCGGTCACACGGTGGTCTTCCTGGACGTCTCGCTTGGCGAGGCAGCCAAGCGCGTCGGCCTCAGCGTCGCCCGCCCGCTGCTCCTCGGCAACGTCCGCACCCAGCTCCGCACGCTGATGGAGGCCCGCCGCCCCCTGTACGCCGAGGTAGCCAAGCTAACGGTGGAAACCGACGGCAAGACCCCAGCCGAGATCGCCACCGAAATCCAGGAGCACCTCGCATGACCCCCGATGGCGGTGCTACTCGGATTCGGGTTGCTGCGGCGGCGCCCTATGACGTTGTCATCGGCAACAACTTGCTGGGTGAGCTGCCGGGGTTGCTGGGCGAGGACGTGCAGCGGGTCGCGGTGATTCACCCGCGGGCACTCCGCTCGACCGGCGACGCGATTCGGGACGACCTGGTCGGCTCCGGCTTCACCGCGCACGCGATCGAGATCCCGGATGCCGAAGAGGCGAAGTCCGCCGAGGTGCTGGCTTACTGCTGGTCGGTTCTCGGCCAGGCCGGGTTCACCCGCTCGGACGCGATCGTCGCGGTCGGCGGCGGGACGACGACCGACCTCGGCGGGTTCGTCGCGGCGACCTGGCTCCGCGGGGTCAAGTTCGTGACGATCCCGACCACCCTGCTCGGCATGGTCGACGCGGCGGTCGGCGGCAAGACCGGTATCAACACCGCCGAGGGCAAGAACCTGGTCGGCGCCTTCTGGGAGCCGGCCGGTGTCCTCTGCGACCTCGCCGCCCTGGAAACCCTGCCCCGCAACGACTACGTCAGCGGTCTCGCCGAGATCGTGAAGTGCGGCTTCATCGCCGACCCCGTCATCCTCGACCTCGTCGAGAAGGACCCGGCTGGCGCCTCCACCCCGGCTTACCACGCCACCGCCGAACTGATCGCCCGCTCCATCCAGGTCAAGGCCGACTCGGTCGGTGCCGACCTCCGCGAGCGCACCACGGAGGTCGGCGGCGCGATCGGCCGCGAGGCCCTCAACTACGGCCACACCCTCGGCCACGCCATCGAGCGCACCGAACGCTACAAGTGGCGCCACGGCGCCGCCATCAGCATCGGCATGGTCTTCGTCGCCGAACTCGCCCGCGCCGCCGGCCGCCTCGACGACCCGACCGCCGACCGCCACCGCGCCGTACTGGAGTCCCTCGGCCTCCCCACGTCGTACCGAGCCGATGCCTGGCCGCACCTGCAGGACGCGATGAAGCTCGACAAGAAGACCCGAGCCGACCGCCTCCGCTTCGTCATCCTGGACGGCCTAGCCAAGCCCACCATCCTCGAGGCCCCCGACCCCAGCCTCCTGATCGCCGCGTACGGCGAGATCAGCTGACGAAGTCGGCCTGGTAGTCGCGCGCCCACTGCAGGTAGGAACGGCCGGGCCGCCCGGTGAGCTTCTCGACGGTGTCGTTCACCGGCGCGGGCTCGTGGATATGCCGGGCCCAGTCGTCAAGGAGCGCATCTGCCGGTGCGTACGGACCCATTGCTTCCCGGGCCGCGTCGACGGACAACTCCTCATACCGCAACGGCCTTCCCAGAGCCTCGCCGAGCAGCTTGATCTGCTCCGCGTGAGTCAGGGATTCCGGGCCGGTGATCCGGTAGATCTCGCCGGCATGCCGGTCATCGCTCAGTGCCTCAATGGCGACGGCGGCGAAGTCGGCCGGGTGGATCGGCGCGTCCGCGGCATCGGCGTACGGGCCCCGGACGACGTCACCGGTCTTGACCTGCGCCGGTACGTCGAAGGCCCACTGGAGCGCGTTGGACGCGGACAGTTCCAGCCGCAGGAACGTCCATTCGAGCCCGGACTCGCGGAGTTCCTGCTCGATGGCGTGATGGAACTCGGCGACGGCATGCGGCTGCTCCGGTGCCTCGTCGCTGACCGATCCGGACGACTGGAAGACGATCCGGCGGACGTCGGCGTCCTTGGCGGCGGCGAGGAAAGCCGGCGCGAACCCCGGGACGACCGCCAGCAGGAAGATCGCCGAGACGCCCTCCATCGCCGATCGCAGCGAGGCGGGATCGCCGAGGTCGCCCGCGACGACCTCGGCGGCGGCCGGGAGCCCGGACTTCGCCGGGTCGCGGGTGAGGGCACGGACGGGCTGGCCCGCGGCGACGAGTTGCTCGACGATCGAGCGGCCGACGGGTGCGGTGGCGGCGGTAACCAGAATCATGATGTCTCCTTGGTTTGCAGTGGTGATTTACAGGGATGAGAGGTCGATCGCGGCGGCCAGCGCCGCGAGGCCGGCATCGTTGGGGTGCAAGGAGTCCCCCGCGTCGTAGCTGGAACGGAGCGCGGTGGGGTCGGCCGGGTCGGCCAGTACGGCGGCGAAGTCGACAACTGCGTCGTACTCACCACTGGTGCGGATCCACTGGTTGACCTGCTGGCGGACGAGCTCGCCGCGCGCCGAGTCGAGCATGGAGCCCTTCATCGGCGTGATGGTGCCGCCGACGATCCGTACGCCGTACCTGTGCGCGGCGGTGATCAGTTGGCGATGCCCGGCGATCAGCTGGGCCGCGGTCACGTCGGGGTTGAAGCCGAGATCGTTGAGCCCCTGGCTCACGATCACCGTGCGAACACCCGGCTGGCTGAGCACGTCGTGGCGGAACCTGTGCAGCGCGCTGACGCCGCAGCAGTCCGAGTCCGCGAGCAGCCTGTTGCCGGAGAGTCCTGCGTTGACCACGCTGAGCCGCCGTCCGGACGCAGCCACCCGCTCGGCGAGCTGATCCGGGTAGCGGTTGTTGGCGTTCCGGGTGGAGCTGACCCCGTCGGTGATCGAGTCGCCGAACGCGACGACGGCCGATCTGGTGGAGGTCCCGGCGACGTCGACACCCGTCAGGTAGTACGACGAGTGGCTCTCGTCCCGGAAGGCCCCGGCACTCGGGTCGGTCCGGTGATCACCAGACGCCCGGTACGTCGTCGCGGCGGCAGACTCGTGGAACGTGGCGGGCCCGGTGGGCGTCGCGAAGTACAGGGTGATCGTGAGGCGTTCGAGCGCGGTGGTCCGGAGCGCGGTGGCGTCGCTGACGGCGTCCTGCCCGGCCGGTACGGCGACCGCGGCCAGGTGCCGGAATGTCAGATTGCGCGTCGTGCCCGGCACCGTCGAGGCGCCTGGCCCGGCCTTGGCGACGGTCGCGCCGGTCAGCTGCAGCGGGCCCGTTCCGTACCGGTTCGACAGGCGGACGCGGAGTTGGGAACCGCCGGCGCTGATCCGGACGACCTGCCGGAGCGAGGAGTTCGCGAAGCCGTCGAGCGACCAGTTGGCGCCCTGCCAGGTCGCTCCCATCGGGCGCTGAACCGCGCTTGCCCAGGTGCCGGTCCAGCGGTCGGTCCGGGCCGCGCGGTCGGTTGCGGTCGCGGTGGTGGGAGCGGACAGGGCGGCGAGGATGCCGGTTGCGAGGAGGGGGACGGTCAGACGGTGGATTCTCATACCGGCAAATCTGCCGTGATGCGGGCCGCCGGACATCGACAGAACTGTCAGGTTCGGCCGCCCGGCTCTTTACTTTGCCGGCCGCGGCTCTTTACGACCGGGCTGGCATCATGACTGCCGTGACCACCCGCGCAACGAGTCCCGTCCTGATCGGGCGGCACGCCGAATCGGCGGTGCTGGCGGCGGCGTACCGGTTCGCGGTGGCGGAGGCGGCCACCTTTGCCGTCGTCGCCGGGGAAGCGGGGATCGGGAAGTCCCGGCTGGTCCGCGAGTTCACCGCCGGTCTGGAGGGCGCGCGCCGGGTCACTGGCGAATGCCTGGAGCTCGGGGCGGACCAGTTGCCGTTCGCCCCGTTCCTCGCCGTACTGCGGCGGCTGCGCCGCGACCTCGGCGTGGAGGCGATGCGGGAACTCCTTCCGCCGGGTGACCTGAGCCTGGCGCGATGGCTCCCGGAACTGGGACCGGCGGCGGTCGACCTGGATCCGCTCCAGGGCAGGTCGCGGCTGTTCGAGGAGCTGCTCACGCTGCTCGAGCGGCTGGCGGCGGACCGGCCGCTGGTCGTCGTACTGGAGGACCTGCATTGGGCGGATCCGGCCAGTGTTGATCTCCTCGCGTTCCTGGTCCGCAATCTCGACCAAGCCGGCCTGCTCGTCATCTGCACCTATCGGTCCGCCGACGTCGGCGCGACCGACCCGCTGCGTCCCGTCCTCGCCGATCTCGCACGGCGGCCAGGTCAGCACTTCATCAACCCCGGGCCGCTGAGCGCGGCCGAGACTGCCGAGCTGCTGACCGGTCTGCTGGGCAGTGAACCCGACCGGGGCCTGGTGGCGCGGGTCCACGATCGGAGCGACGGGAACCCGCTCTTCGTCGAGGCACTGGCGACGGACCCTGCCGACGGCACTCCCGCTCCGTTGCGAGACTGGCTGGCTGCGGAGCTGGCGAAGCTCCCCGACTCCGCCCGCTCGGTACTGCGCGCTGCCGCGGTGGCCGGTCACGTGGTCCCGCATGCCCTGCTGGTGGCCGTGGCCGGGCTGACCGACGCGGACCTGGAGCCGGCTCTGCGCGAACTGGCCGAGAAGCAACTCCTGGTGGTCGGAAGCGACGGGTACGCCTTCCGCCACTCGCTGCTGCGGGACGCGGTGGTGGACGACGTACTGCCCGGCGAGTGGCAGCGACTCAACGCCCGGTGTGCCGAGGCGATAGCGGCGGACCGTTCCCTGGTAGCTCAGCCCGATGCGGAGCTGGCGGCTCATTGGGAGGCTGCGGGTGAGCGTGCGCGAGCCCTGGATGCAGCCTGGAACGCGGCCGCGGAGGCCGAGCGGTCTTTTGCCTACGAGCAGCAGTGGCGGATGCTCGAACGGGTGCTGAGTTGGTGGGACGAGGTCCCTGAGCCCGAGACGCGGCTCGGGGCTTCGCGAGCTTCAGTACTGCAGCTGGCCGCGGAAGCGTGTGCTTCGGCGGGTGCCTTCGAGCGAGGTATCACTCACGCGACTGCAGCGCTCGCCTCGACCGGGCAGCAGGCGCTGCGCGCCAGGACGCTCGCCACTCGGGGCTTCCTCAACCGGCGAGTCGGTCGCGACGGGGACGCGGATCTGGAGGCTGCGCTGGAGGTGCTGCCAGCCGATGCGCCGGTCGAGCTCCGCGGGCGACTCCTGGGTTCGCTGGCGATCAACGCGAGCCGGTGGAACGGTGATCCGCAGCAGAGCGCGCAGTACGCCGACGAGGCTCTGCGGATCGGCCGCGAGCACGGGCTGCTCGGCGTACAGGCGACGGCGTTGCTCGCCTCTGGGCGGACTGCTGGGCTCGCGGGCAACTCTGCCGAGGCGCTGCGGCTGTTTCGGAGTGCCGGTGAGCTGGCGAAGGCGGCTTCGTATCACTACACCGCCCTGACTGCGCTGCTGTCCGAGGCCTACACGCTGATGCTGTCCGGCGACTACGCACAGGCGGCGGTGGTGGCCGGGGAGGGGCGCACGCTGGTGTATCGGGTGGGGCAGGGGCGTTCCAGGGGTGCTGATCTTGCCGCGGTACTGGCCCAGGCGCTGTGGCTGTCGGGCCGATGGCCTGAGGCGAGAGAGGTCATCGACGACGCGCTGGCCGAAGACCCGCCTGCGGCGATGGCAGGTGTGCTGCTCGACCAGGCGGCGGAGATTGCTCTCGCTCAGGGGGATCTGATCGCGGCCCAGCAGGCTGTGGAGAAGTCGACGCCGCTGCTCACCACTGCGGCCGGGCGGGAGACGTTGCCCGTGTATGTGGCTGCGGTCCATTGCCGGGTCGCCCTCGCGCAGGGAGATCTGGTCACCGCGGACCGGATCCTGGCGGAGGCTCTGGCCGACCCCGCCATCTCCGGGGACCCCTGGTCCGTACTGCGCGCAGGAGCGGAACTGCAACGCAGGCTGACCGGCCAGCCGGACCAGCTCGCGTCCCGCTGGGCAGAACTGACCGCGCTGGCCGGGAAGTCCCCGACCAACCGTCCAGCACTACTCGCCCACCACCTGACCTTTACCGCCGAGCGCAGTGGTGAGCTGGCTGCGTGGGACGCTGCGGTCTCTGCGTGGCGGGAGGTCGCGCAGCCGTATCAGTTGGCTTTGGCCTTGTTCGGCCTGGCGGAGTCAGCGGTGACTGCCGGCCAGCGGGTGGCGGCGGAGGAACAGCTTCGGGAGTCCGCCGCGCTGGTCCGTGAGCTCGGTGCGGCGGCGCTGCTCCACGAGATCGAGCAGCTATCCGTGCGCGGTCGGCTCGACCTCGCCGTACCGGAAACACCGCAACCGGCGGTGGATAGGCCATTCGGCCTCACCACCCGCGAGCTCGACGTACTGCGGCTCCTCACCGCGGGGCGCACCAACAGCCAGATCGCCACCGAACTCTTCATCTCCCCGAGCACAGCAGGCGTCCACGTCTCCCGCATCCTCGCCAAGCTCAACGTCTCCCGCCGTACCGAAGCGGCCGCCGTAGCCCACCGCCTAGCCCTCGTCTAGTTGGGTGGGGAGTTCGCGGGTGTGGAGGACTTCCAGGCGAGAGACGGCGCGGGTGAGGATGACGTAGAGGCGGTTGAGGCCGCGGGGTTCGGCTTCGACGATCTCGGCGGGTTCGACGGCGATCACGTGGTCGTACTCGAGACCCTTGGCCAAGCTTGCCGGTACGGCGGCCACCCGGCCGTCGCCGTCCGGTGCGACGGTTTCGATCCCGGCGGCTTTCAGGGTGCCGGCGAGTTCGGCGATCCGGTCGTCGGCGGCGATCACGCCGATCGAGCCTTCGTGGGGGAGCGCTCTCCGAACTGCGCTCACGATGTCGTCCGACTCGGTGATCGTGAGAAACCCGTCGCTCCGGAATGACGTGGTCTGCGGGACCTCGACCGGTAACGCGATCAGTAACCGGTTCGCGAGCTCCACGACGGAGGCGGGAACGCGGTACCCGGTGGTCAACGCGACCTGCTCGGCATCGGGTTTCCCCAGATGAGCGAGCTGCTCGGTCCAGGTCCGAGCCGCCCACGGCGTCGTACCTTGGGCGAGATCCCCGAGAACCGTGATCGACCCATGCTCACTGCGCCGGGCGATCGCGCGGCACTGCATTGGCGAGAGATCCTGCGCCTCGTCGACGATCACGTGCCCGGCGGTCTCGCCGCGTTCCAGGAGAGCGCTCACCTCGTCCAGCAGTACGGCGTCGGCTGCGGTCCAGACCGCGGTTTTCGCCTTCCGCGGCCGGGGCCACGCGATCGCGTCCTGCTGATCCGCGGTCAGTAGATCCGCGGCGGCGCGAGAGAGCAGGGAGCGCTCTCCGAGGATCTCGGCCAGGATCTCGTCGGCCTTCACCAGCGGCCAGACCGCCTCGACGGCCGGCGTCGCCGCGCGGGCCATCTTCCGCAACCAGATCCCGTTGCAGTTCTGTCCCCGAGCCTCGGCCTGTCGCTGCAGCGCCGCCACCACGCGCGCGATCACCCGCTCCCGCCCGATCAGGTACGCCGTCGCCTCCGCGCGCGCCTCGGCCACCATCTCCGCGAACTCGTACTGAGGCACCCGCCACTTGTACGAACTGTCGGGCACCACTACCGCGTCCTCCGGTACCGAGATCCGCTCATAGAGCGCTCTCCGGAGGATCTCGGCCATCTCAACGGAATGCTTGACCACCGCCGCAGCCGGCGAGTCCGTCGCCCGAACAGTGATCCGCCCCGCC
This sequence comes from Kribbella sp. NPDC056951, assembly GCF_042674205.1. Taxonomy (NCBI): domain Bacteria; kingdom Bacillati; phylum Actinomycetota; class Actinomycetes; order Propionibacteriales; family Kribbellaceae; genus Kribbella; species Kribbella sp. NPDC056951. The sequence continues at coordinate 384,634 of NZ_JBHUQZ010000005.1, read as the reverse complement.
AGCAGTTCCTCGACCGTGGTCTGGACGACATCGACCTCGCCGAGAGTCGGCAGCACCGCCGAGATGTAGTGCAGGAACGCCCGGTTCGGCCCGATCACCAGAACACCGTTCCGCTGCAACCGCGCCCGATGCGCGTACAGCAGATACGCCGCCCGATGCAGCCCGACCGCGGTCTTCCCCGTGCCCGGCGCACCCTGCACACACACCGAAACCTCGAGCTCGGTCCGGACCACCTCGTCCTGTTCCGGCTGAATCGTCGCCACGATGTCCCGCATCGGGCCAACCCGGGCGCGCTCGATCTCCCGCCGTACCAGCTCGCTGCCGAACCCCGCCGCCACCGGATCCGCGGACTCCAGTTGCTCGTCCTCGAAGCTGGTGAGCGTGTTCCCCGACCAGCCGAACCGGCGGCGCGTCGCGAGACCGCGGGGATCGGTCGGCGAGGCCCGGTAGAAGGTCGTCGAGACCGGCGCCCGCCAGTCGATCACCATCGGCGGCCGGCCGATCGCGTCCGAAATGTGCCGCCGGCCGAGGTAGTACGTCTGATCGCGGTGCTCGCCGGCCGCGCCGCCGTACCGGATCAAGCCGAAGTACGGCGGGTTGTCACCCTCCTCGGCCAGGTCCCGCGCCAGCGTCTTGAGGTAGAACCCCAGTCGCTCGGCCGTGTACCGGTCGCCCCACGTGTCCTCGCCGACGACCACGTTCTCCCGGGCACCGCTCACCATCCGCCGCAGCGCTTCCCGGCACTGCTCGGCGTACTCCCGCTCCTCCGCCAGACCCCGCATCCCACTCCCTCGAAACTCAAAAAGATTAACCCGGTCAATCTTTTGCCTAGGTTAACATAGCCCGGTGACCGGACTTCGAGAGCGCAAGAAGCAGCAGACGTACGACGCCCTGTCCGAGGCGGCGATCGCGCTCTTCCTCGAACGCGGCTTCGACGAGGTCTCGGTCGCCGACATCGCCGCCGCGGCCGATGTCTCCAAACCGACCCTGTTCAAGTACTTCGCCACCAAGCAGGACCTCGTCATGCACCGCATCGCCGACCACCGCCACGAGGCGGCCCGGCTGGTTCAGGCGTCGCCCGAGTCCCCGATCGACACCCTCGCCGCGCACTTCCGCAACGGCCTGAAGGACCGCGAGCCGACGACCGGACTGAACGACCACCCGCAGGTCCTCGCCTACTACAACCTCGTCTTCGGCACGGCGGCGCTGGCGACGAGGATGCGGGAGTTCATGGACGACGACGAGCGCGCGCTCGCCGCCGTACTCGGGGGAGACCTGCAAGCCGAGCTCCTCGCGGCCCAGGTGCTCTCGACCCAGCGGATCCTCGGGTACCGCAACTGGAGAGCGCTCTCTGGCGGTCAGTCCGCGACCAAGCGGTACCCAGCCGCGCTGAGAGAGGCAGAGAGCGCGTTCCAGCGGATCCGCCCACTAGGGTGATTGTGTGAGCGAGACAGTGCTGGTGCTGAATGGGCCGAACCTCGGGCGGCTGGGGTCGCGGGAGCCGGAGAAGTACGGGTCGGCGACGCTGGCCGATGTGGCGGCCGAGTGCGAGAAGGTCGGGGCCGAGCTCGGGTTCGCCGTCGAGGTCCGGCAGACCGATGACGAGGCCGAGCTGGTCGGCTGGCTGCACGAAGCGGCCGACGGGCGGATCCCCGTCGTACTGAATCCGGCCGCTTTCACGCACTACTCGTACTCGCTGCGGGACGCGATCGCGCAGCGGACCGCGCCGCTGATCGAGATCCACCTGACCAACCCGGCGACCCGGGAGGAATTCCGGCACACGAGCGTCGTCGCCGGCGTCGCCACCGGCACGATCGCCGGTTTCGGGCTGGATTCGTACCGGCTGGCGCTGCGAGCGCTCTCCAACCTCGGAGATTGATCACCGCCTGTGTGTAACTGACTCCGGAGTGAGACCGGCATAACTAATCTGCCCTTTCGTGCATCAGGGGAGTGAAGGGCAATTCGTCCGGCCTGATGGGGATGTTTCAGCGCGTGCCGGGCCAAGAGATCGGGGTGAGACGCCGGTGAAATGCCGGTGCTTCACGCTAGGCGTTGGGTCGTGATACCGGCCGTCACCGGCTCTTAAGGCTGGCTGAAGGTGCAAGGGCACGATCGGAATCGACGATTTTGGGGGTTCGTGTGACTACGGATTCGATCCGTTCCGTTCATCAACGCTCTGGGGGAGTGACAAGCATGACGACGCAACAACGTATTCCGGTTTGGGTGAAGGCGCTGGACCCGCTCTCGCAGTTCGGGTTGGTGCACGCACTCAGGCAACGGCCGGAGATCGCCCTGATCAGTGACGCCGAACTGACGGCACTGCAGGCGCAGCAGGATCAGCGAACCGCCCCGCCAGTGGTCGCGCTGATCGCAGTGGATGCGCTGGACGCGGGTGCGGTCCAGGTTCTCCGGTCGGCAACACAGCGGGGCTGCCGCCGTACCGTGCTCATTGGCAGCACGATCGACGACGACGCGCTGATGACCGCGGTCGAGCTGGGGGTGTCCGGGGTCCTGAGGCGGACCGAGGCGACGGCCGACCGCATCGTGCACCTGCTGCAGACCGCCGCCGCGGGCGACGGGAGCCTGCCGGCAGATCTGCTGGGCCGGCTGCTCGGGCAGGTGTCGCGCATGCAGCGGCACGTGCTGGCACCGCGTGGGCTCTCCCACACGGGGCTGTCCGACCGCGAGACGCAGGTACTGCGCCTGGTGGCCGACGGCAAAGACACCCAGGAGATCGCCCGGGAGCTGTCGTACTCCGAGCGGACGGTGAAGAACGTCCTCCACGACGTGACCAGCCGTCTGCAGCTGAAGAACCGCTCGCACGCTGTCGCTTACGCGCTGCGTGAGGGCCTCATCTGATCCACCAACTACTACCCGCCGGCCCTCGCACAAGCGAGGGCCGGTTCTTTTTGTCCCGAAGCCCTGCCCCGCCGGCGTGAACCGGCGGAGCAGGAGGAGTACGGCGTTCACCAGCGGAGCACGAAGTTCGGCGGCTGGTAGCTGAGCGGCATCACCAGAACGGGCTGACTCTTCACCGGCAACGGCCTCCCGGACGAGGACACCAGCCCCGGCACGGTCGCCGTCATCACCCGCTGCCCCAACACATCCCGCCGATACACGAGCACCGGAGCCACGAACTTCCCGGTCTTGTCCGCCACCGCAGGCTGCCCGCCCAGACCGACATCCCACCCCAGTACGGCGGGCCGCCCCGGCGGGAAGTTGGTCCCGGTCGCAATCACGATCTGCCCCGGCCGCGCCACCGGCGGCTCCACGAGCAGAGTCGGCGTCAACGTCGTACCCGAAACCTTCACCGGCACCGGGAACGGCGCAACCGCACCAGTCGCCGTCGCGGACACGGTGACCACACCAGCTCGCGCGCCCAAGAGCTGAGGCACGAACTGTACGGCGATCACACACGTCTTACCCGGTTGCAGCAGCCCAATGCAGGTCACGGCCGACTTGAAGTCGGCCACCGACGAAACGCCGGCCAGCCGCAGCGGCACGGTACCCGTGTTGGTGACCACAACCGACTTCGCCGCACTAGGCACCGTCAGAATCTGCGGTCCAAACACCACCGCCTGCGGCGCCCCCGTCATCGACGCGACCGCCGCCCCCGGCGTCCCGGCCCCACTCAACCCGACCGTCACCGCCGCCGGGCTCGCGACCGTCGGGTCCGCGGACGTCGGGGTGAACACCACGCTGCCCGTCCGCGTCCCCGCGACCCGCGGCGTGAACGTCACCGGTACGTCGCACGTCGTCCCCGGCATCACCGTCGTACAAGAGCCGAGCTCGACACCGAAGTCGCCGGTCCCATTCACCTTGGCCGCCACGTTCAGCGGTACATCGCCGGTGTTCTGCAACTTCACCGGCTGCGGCGACGAAGCCTTCCCAACCTCAACCGCCGGGAACGTCAGCGACGCCGGCGTAACCACGAACCGAGCCGCCGGCGGAACCGGCGTACCGGTACCAGCCAGCCCAACCGCAACCGAAGGCCCAGCCAGATACCCCTGCTTGCTCGGCAACGTCAACGTCCCGGTAGCCGGCCCAGCAGCCGTCGGCGCGAACCGCGCGTCAATCGTGCAGCTCTGCCCCCGGCGCAGCGTCTGCGTACATAGGTTGCCCCCAGCAACGAACGGCGCCGAGGCAACCGCCGGACCCGCAGCGGCCGGTCCATACCCGACGTTCTTCACCACCATCTCGCGCGCACTGGACGACTTCCCAACCTGTACGGCGCCAAAGTCAGCACTCGCCGGCGTCGCCACCAGTTGCGCGAAACGCCGTCGGGTGAAGATGTCGTACAGCCCGTCGTCAGCCGTCCCGGCGACCAGGTCGGAGGTCGACTCGAAGGCTGTGAACGCCCCGTCGCCGCTCAGCGACGGCGATCTGCTGACGCCCTCCTCGACCACGGCGCCTTCCTCATTCACCGACACCCGCTCGGTGAACCGCTCACTCGCGGCCGCTCCGGCGAAGTCCGGGTCGAGATAGCGGACGTAGACGCCCTGCTTGTCGTTGCCAGGTTGCTCGACCAGGTCGGTGGCCATCGAGGCGAACCCGACGGTCGTTCCGTCGTCCGAGAGCGACGGTTCGTGACTCCAGCCGTCACCGTCCTCGCCCGGCTTGCCGGCCGCGGACGACGCCAGCACGCTCTTCCCGCTGGACAGGTCCCGCACCCAGATCCGGCTCGGGTGCGGCGGCCCGTCCGCCCGCGCGGCCTTCGTCTTGCGGGCCGACCCCTCCGGATCGCTGATCCCTTGGGTCTCGAAGGCGACCCGGTCACCGGAGGCCGAGATCGACGGGTACTGCGCGTCGTCGGTACCGATGTTGCCGTCGGCAAGCTTCGAGGCGAGTTCGGTGGTGCCTGCGGTCCGATCCCGCCGGTACACCTGCACGGTCGCCGTCCCCGGCTGGTCGAGGCCGTCGACGCCGACGAACGCGACGTACCGGCCGTCGGCCGACACCGAAGGCTCGAACCCGAGCACCGCCGCACCGGCGCCGTCCTTGCTGACAATCTCCGGCGCACCGGCGAAGGTCCCGTCACCGGCAGTGTCGGTTCGAGTCAGTACGACGTCCTGGATGCCCGCCCCGGTGAACCGGATCGCGTTCTGGATGTTCAGCGACGCCGCCACCGGGTTCACCGAACTCGGGCGGTAGCCGACGTACGCCGTACAGGCGGTTCCGGCCGGCAGCCGCTCGCCGTCAACGCACGGGCGTGGCCGGTCCGGCGGCGGGCCGGTCGGGGTGACCATGGCGAAGTCGCAGCCGGACACGAACTTGAGGTCCTGGACGGTCTCCTGGACGAGAACCGTGGCGGCGACGTACTTCACGGCGCCGATGGACACGCGCTCGCCGTCGGCCACGGTGTTACCCGCGGACGTCGTCTCTGTCGAAGGCGCCGGGTAGAAGTCGGGTGCCGGGATCGGCGTGCACTCCGCGGCTGCTCGCACCTTCGGCTGGTTCCTGATCTTGACACAGGTGCCGTTGGCAACGAGCGCGATCGCGGCCTGACCCTGCGGGGTCGCCCCGTTCAGTCTCAGTACGCCGATGCCCGGGCCGGCGCAGGCGTCGTACCTGATGTCGACCGTGCAGGTGCCGTTGGCGGCCAGGTCGCCGTCGCAGGTCGTCCCGTCGACCCAGAAGCCGGAGCCGCTGTCGACGCTCGCCTTGCCGGCGAAGTGGATCGCATAGCCGGACCTGACCTGCAACTGCTTGAGCCCACCTCTGCCCATGTCGATCAGCCCGCGAACATCGTGCAGCGAATCATCCTGCTCCTGCAGCTTCAGCGAGATGCCACTCCCGGCCAGTGGATCGAGGTGAGACGCGAACGCCACCGTCTTGCCGTCACCGGAGATATCCGGCCGGCAGTCCCGGCTCATCGTTCCCATGGCACACGGCCGCTGGTACCGCAGATCCGACGTCGTTCCCGTGACCTGCTGCTCACCCGAGGCATGCGCGACGAACACCTGCTCGTCCGAGTTGTCCCGCGCCTCGTAGGCGACCCGGGTCCCGTCCGCCGAGATAGTCGGCGGTCCGACCTCGCGGTGATCGCCCACCTTGCGGATCTCGGCGCCGGCCTGGTTGCGCACATTGATCTCGGTGTACTGCTGATCGCCGGTACTCCACCGGGACCGATAGGCAACGAACTGCCCGCTGTCGTTCACCGCCGGATCCAAATGCTCAAGCCGATTGGTCGACACATGCTTGGTCTCACCAGGCATCCGCGCATCACTACTGCCCCGACCGGTCAGGTCGGTGATGATCCAGGGACCCACGCCGCCGCTCACATCGAACAGGTCGACCGTTCCCTTACGAACGCCGATCGCTCGCGGCGTGAACTTGATCAGGAACGCGCAACTCTGCCCCGGGCGAATGGTGACCTCGACACACTGGTCACTGGCAGCAGCGAACTCCTCGTTGGCAAACCTGGGTGCGCGGAACTTGATCGGTGTGTTGCTGGTGTTCGTGACCGTGAACGGCACCGGCCCGGCCGACGTACCGACCTTGGCCGTGCCGAGGTCGACGGGGTCCGGCGCGCCCGTCGCATAACTACGCCGCTGCGACCAGAACACATCCGACTCCTCGTCGGCGTCGTTGTACTCGTCCACCCGGTCGACGCTTGCGAAGGTCGCCCGGGTTCCGTTCTGGTTGATCGTGATGAACCGGTCGCCGGCGGCAGTGCCGGTCCCGGACGAGCGCGGCGAGATCAGCTCGTTCACGCCGCGGCCGCCGCTGAAGTCCTTGGTGAGATCGCGGGCGATCACCCGGTTGCCGGGCAGGGGACCGGCGCCGAGGTCGTCGGAGCCGGACAGGTAGAACAACGTGTAACCGTCGCCGGACAGCTCGGGACCGGAGGCCCCGTCGTCGGACGTCTGGCCGTTGGTATCGGCCGAGGCGAGGACGGATTTCTTCGCCACCACGTCGCGGACCCAGACCTGGTCGGAGATATCGTCGTGCGACGCGCCCCGGAAGGCGACCCGGGTACCGTCGTCGGAGACCGACGGCTCGGTCCCGCTGGCCTCCTGGCGGCCGTTGGCGTTCAGCGAGACCAGGGTGGTCTCGCCCGGCCGGTAGCTCCGGTCGCCGGCGGCGTCGGTGTCGTGCAGGTAGACCTGCTCCGAGTACTTCGGGAGGGCGTCCGCGGCACGCCCGTACGGATCCGTGGAGACGAAACCGACCCAGCGGCCGTCGGCTGACACGGTCGGGTCGGTGCCGCTCTCCAGCACCGCACCGTTCGCGCCGGTCACGCTGACGATCTGCCCTGCTCCGAAGGCGCCCGAAGCACCAGGATCACGCCAGGCAGCGATCGCGTTGCGGGCGGAGTGACCGCCGATCCGGTAGACGGTGTCACCGAGGTGGATGCTCGCGGAGAACGGCGCGACGTCGGGGAAGGTGTACTCGACGTACGCCGTGCAACTGGTCTGCGGAGCCACCGGCTGCCCGGGCTTGCAGGCGTACTCCTCGGTGCCCTCTGGCAGCACGAGCTTCATCTGGCAGCCCTTGGAGCTGAGATTCGGCACGAGTGGCACGGACATCGAGTTGGTGATGGTCATCCGCGCACCGCCGAGTCTGCCCGCGGTCACCTGCCCGAGGGAGGACCACGGATGCGGGTGGGCGGCATCGGTTGGTTGCGGCTCGGCGGCGTTGGACAGGCCGAACTCGCTGGGGCCGGTGCAGCTGGGCGTCGCCGCCGCGGCCTGCGGCGGGAAGGCGGCGAGTCGCGGGCACTCTCCACCGGCGGTCATCGCGATCGCGGTCTGGCCGGCTGCGGCGGCCGACTTGAACCGCAGCACACCAGTTGATTCGACGGTGCAGTCAGGGCCGCCGGTGTACTTGACTGTGACCGAGCAGGACGCGTTGGCCGGCAGGGTTGCCGCACAGGTGTTCGAGGCGATCGTGAACTGTGGGTCGCCCTCGATCACCGGTCCGGTGTCGGGGTACACGATCGGCTGCTGGCTGCGGTTCTTGAGCGTCACCGTGGATTCGCCCGAGGTGTCGAACGCCCAGAAGTCCATCACCGGATAGAACCCGGCGCTGGTCCGGGCGGGCAGGCCGTTGATCGTCAGCTCGAGGTCGGTCGATTCGACGGACTGCCGGATCGGCGCGACCAGCGTGGTGCCGTCCCGGGAAAGCTTCGGCGGGCAGACGGTGTAGCCGCCGTCGATTAGGCAGGCAAGGACGCGCTGGTACGGCAGGTCATTGGCGTTCCCGGTGACCTGCGTGAGCCGCGTGTTGTCCGGCGTCCGGCGATTCAGCGCGTACAGCTGCGCGTCGGCGACCAGGCCCCCGTGGACACTGCCGAACAAGCCACCGGCGAACGCGATCAGGCCGGCGTCTCCCGACATCGACGGCATCACCGCGGTCATGTCCTGGAGGTGGGGCAGTCGCGTGGTTTTCATCGGGTCGTTCAGATCGTTGAGCCAGATGCTCGGCGTCTCACCATCGGCCGCCTCGAACGCGACCATTCGCCCGTCACTGCTCACACTCGAGCGGTACGACGGGCTCTGGCCGGCCGGGTACGAGACCGGGTGGACGATCGGCGGGTCCCCCTCGGCGGCGGACGCGCCCCGGTTCAAAGTCAGCACGGCGAGGCTCGCCGTCAGCAGGGCTGCGGCGGTGATGATGGCGGTCGGGACACGCGGGATACGGCTCACGCCGTCCAGCAAACTCGGTGCGGCGGGGGAGCGGCAGAGCGTGACGTGCGACTTGGGGGGCAGTGCGGTCTGCCCTAGTGCGCAATGTGCCTGAAGGGGCAGCCTGGAGGGTCCTCGGTACGGCGCGGGCGCACCTGCCGTCGTGGTTGTTCCGACCATACCTTGGGCGGGTGATTTCCGAAGCCGATGCCGCCCTTGCCGCGTTGTTGCGCCGCGAGCTGCTTGACGCGTCGCGGGTGCAGGTGGTGTTCGATGCGCCGACGAAGGAGTGGGCGGCGAAGCGGAACGGGCCGGCGGTGAACCTGTTCCTGTACGACATTCGCGAGGATACGCGGCGTCGGTCGAGTGGGTTGGTACCGCGGCTGGGGGATGACGGGCGGGTGGTTGCGCGGCAGACGCCGCCGCGGATCTTTCGGCTGTTCTATTTGTTGAGCGTGTGGGGGCAGCGGGCTGAGGATGAGCATCGGCTGCTGGGGCAGTTGCTGGATACGTTGCTGGTACATGATCTGGTGCCGCCGGAGTTGTTGCCGGAGGCACCTTCGCCGGTGGGGTTGTCGGTGGGGCTGCCGCCGGAGGATGACCGGTCGTTCGCGGATGTTTGGTCCGCGCTCGGTGGGGAGTTGCGGCCGTCGATCGATGTGGTGCTGTCGCTGCCGATCGAGGCTGGGCGCTCGCGGGATGCCGGGCCGGCGATCGACGAGCCGCTGCGGGTCGCGATGTCGGACAAGGACACGCCCGAGAACGCCGCAGAGAGCGCTCCCCAGCGATCTGAGAAGCCGGTCGGCCGCAAGCGGGCTCCGCGCGGATGAGCTCGCACTTGCGGCACCTGCTCGGGCGACTGAGCCTGGTCGAGGATCGGGTCCGCGTCCTGGTCGAATTGCGCCGCCGTACCGATCCAGCGCCGGATGACGCGTTTCGCGGGCTCTACCTGAGCCCGGCGGTGATCGACGGGATCCTGGATGGCCGACCGACCGCGCCGCCGGATCTCACCGAGCGGTTGGCCGTCATCGAGGCCGAGGCGGACGCGGCCGAAGTCGACGGGTCGATACCGCGGTTGCGCCGGCTCGTCCACGCCTTCGGGCTGACCGAGCTCGACACCGAGATCCTGCTGACTGTCATCGCGCCCGACCTCGATGCGCGATTCGAGCAGCTGTACGGCTACTTGAACGACGACGTGTCGCAGCGTCGGGCGACGGCCCGCCTGGTGTTCGACCTGCTCGGCGTACCGGCCGCGGATCCCTTGGCTCGTGGGCGATTCGACGTGTCCGCACCGCTGATGGCCGGTGGGCTGATCGAGATCGAGTCCCCGTCCAGACCGTTCCTCGGCCGGGCCTTGCGCGTCCCCGACCCGGTCACGGCATACCTGGTCGGCGGCTATGCGACCGAACCGATGTTGCTCGACGTGACCGTCCCACCGCCGCTGATCGTGTACGGCGAACTGGAGGATCGGATCGTGCGCGGCCTCCAACCCGGCCGTCCCGTCTACCTGCGCGAGCGACCCGGAAGCGCAGGCCCAGGCTTGGCCGCGGCCGCGTTCTCCAAACTCGATCTCGGTGTCCTGGCTCTCGATCTGACCAAGTTGTTGAAGGACACCGACCCGATCGTCTTCGCCCGTACGGCGGCCCGCCAGGCTCGCCTCCGTTCCGCCGGGATCCTCGCCGGACCGGTCGAGTCGGCGCCGATCGACGTACTGCGGGCACTCGCCGTGGTCCCCGTTCACACCGTGCTCACCGGTGTCCCGACCTGGGATCCGGCCTGGGCGTCGGTGGTACCGGCGACGCTCGACCCGCCGCTGCTGACCGAATCGCAGCGCGGCACGCTCTGGCACGCTTTGTTGCCCACGGCATCACCCGGCCTGGATGCGGCGGCGGAGACGAACACCTTCCGGCTCGGCGTCGACCAGATCGTCCGCACCGCCGAGGCCGCGACCACGCGCGCCGAAGTCGACGGGGTTCTAGTCACTGGCGACGTACTGCGGGCCGGAGCGCGCTCGCAGAACGGCGCAGGGCTGGAGCGACTCGCCCGCCGGATCCAGCCGGCCGTCTCCTGGAACGATCTTGTCCTGCCCGAGGAACAGCTCGCCCGGCTGCGGGAACTCGCGATCCGCGCGCGTCATCGCGAGCAGGTGATTCGTGGCTGGGGCATGCGGCCCGGCGGCGGCCGCGGGGCCGGCGTCTCGGCGTTGTTCACCGGCGAATCCGGAACCGGCAAGACACTCTCGGCCGAGGTGATCGCGGCCGAACTCGGCGTCGACCTGTACGTCGTCGACCTGGCGACCGTGATCGACAAGTACATCGGTGAGACCGAGAAGAATCTCGAGCGCGTGTTCACCGAGGCGACCGGAGTGAACGGCGTACTGCTGTTCGACGAGGCCGACGCGATCTTCGGCAAGCGCTCGGAAGTCTCGGACGCCCGCGACCGCTACGCGAACGTGGAAGTCGCCTACCTCCTGCAGCGGATGGAGAGTTTCGACGGTCTCGCGATCCTGACCACGAACCTGCGCGCCAACCTGGACGAAGCGTTCAGCCGCCGGCTCGACCTGATCATCCACTTTCCCCAACCCGAAGAAGCCGAACGCGTACTTCTCTGGGATCGCTGTCTGGGCCGCAATGTTCCCCGAGACCCCTCCCTCGACCTCACAGCCGCAGCCCACTTCGAACTGTCCGGCGGCGACATCCGCTCGGCTGCGGTGACGGCGGCGTACTACGCCGCGGCGGGAGCGCGCGCGGTCACGCTCGACGATCTGCTGACCGCAATCGAGCACGAGTACACCAAGCTCGGCCGGCTGCCACCGGGAGCGCGCTGATGGAGAACGACTACGCGGACGCGCCCGCCGGACCGGTGTCCCGGCCAGCCGGTCCGGAAGGACCGGCCGCGGATCCAGGCACCGGGAACCAGGCGTTCGTCGAGACCCGCCTGCAGGCAGAGGCGTTTCGCGGCAAGTTGATGGATGAACGCAAGGTTCTGCAGCTCGACTACGACACCCACAACGCGGCGCTCCTGCGGCTCGAAGAACTTGAGGCGGCCGGCGAGATCACCGAGAAGGGCATCGCGGACCGAACCGCCCTGGCTGCGCGCCGGGATCAGCTCTTCAAGGACCTGTCCGTCACGAACCAAGACCTGCTGATGCTCGACGACGCCTCGATCGGCCTCGGCCCACTCAACGACATGATGGTCCGCCGCGGTACCAAAGCCTATGTGCCCCAGCAGAACGAGACCACCGAGGGCAGCACCCAGCTGGGCCCGGACGGCATCGTCACCAAGAAGCCCGGCTGGGTCGAGACCGACGTCACCAACGGAGTCTCGACGACTCGCAGTCACTCGACGACGAGCACGATCGACACCTCCGGCTGGTCCACCAAGACCACCGACAGCACGGCAACGCTCAGCAAGACCGCCGAAGGCACCCTGAACGCGACCAGCAACTCGAAGACGAGCGGTCTCGCGATCGGTCCCGGCGGCATCACCGGGACCTGGGGCGAACAGTCCGGGAGTTCGTCGACGACCGCGGCCGGTGTCACGACCTCGAGCAGTACGACGACGTCGCAGTCCCTCGGCACTGGCGGGTACACGAAGAGCGCCGAGGTGAAGGACGACAAGACGACGCGGAAGGACACCTTCGGGGTCAGCCGCGGCGGCGGTCAGCTCGGCGTGAGCTCGAGCAGTTCGACCACCACGGATGGTCAGGAAACCAAGACCAGCAAGGGTGGCGGCCTGCTCGCCGGGCCGGATGGAGTCGGTGCCACCGGCAACATCGGTAAGTCGACAAGCACCGAGAAGGACGGCGTCAAGTCCTCCAGAACTTCCGGCCTGGACGGCAAGTTCCTGCTCGATGTCGCCAAGGTCGAGGGCGAGCCGCTGCGCTACCAGATCACGATGACGATCAACCTCGGCGGCAAACTCGGTGCCACCGAGAGTCAGGAGAAGGAGTCGGCCACAACCGGTGCCAAGGGCAACATGGGTGGATCCCTCAGCGGCAGCATCTCCGGTACGGCGACCTTCGTTCACATCTACCCCGAGGAACAGACCAAGCGCTATCTCGGCGCGGTCGACAACAAGACCGGCTCCGAGAAGGAGTTGCAGATCATCAAGCTGGTTGCCGACGGCAAGCTGGACGCCGCCAAGGCCCTGATGACCGGGCTGAACTCTGCTCTGTCGCCCGAGGCCGCGTCGCAGCTGGACGACGGCGGCAGCGCGTCGTTCGAGGTGGGCGGCAGCGTCGAGGGTGGTGGTGAGGCCGGCGCGAGCGGCGGTGGGTTCGGCGCCAAAGGCGGCCTGTCCGGCAAGGCGAGCAAGAGCCTCAAGCGCAGCCTGTCCCGCAAGGGCGACAAGATCGGCATCACGACCGCGGAGACGGACAGCGAGAGCGTGACGGGCTCCGCCTCGGCGTCGTCGGGCGCCGCGTCGATGGGGGTCAGCGGGACGAAGACCGACAAGCACGCCGACTCCGTGACCTTCGAGCTGGACCGGACAGATCCGGCGTACGCGCAGCACTTCGCGGAGATCTCGGGCCGGATGTCGATCGCCGCTCTGCGCGCGTACGGCGCCGAGCACCCGAAGCTGATCGCGAGCGACACAGCGACCACTGGTACTGAAGGCAGTCAGACCACGACCGCGGGTGTCGGCGGCGTCAACCTCAGTTTCTCCAACGCCAGCGGGTTCGAGACGACGACCACCAAGGACGCGAAGGGAACGACCGAGACCAACACGGGTAAGGCCGGCGGTGGCGCTGAGCTCGATGTCGCGGGCCTGGTCAAGGTCGGGCACAGCGAGAAGACGGCGGTCAGTACGACGATCGACCCGGGCGGCTCGGCGACCGGCGACCTGAGCCGGACGACGTCCGACACCGACCTCGGCGCGACTGCCACGAAGTACGCCGAAAGTTTCAAGAAGAGCCCGATCGCCTCGACCGTCGGGTTGGTGACCGGCGCCTCGAAACCGGCCGAGGAGAAGACCGAGGTGATCGGCATGAAGCTGGCCGACTCCGACTTCGACCGGATCTTCGGCGCGGCCCAGGACCCGGTCGGCTGGGGACGGCCGGTCGCGCGACCGCGGGACCGGTCCGGCTGGATGGGACTACGGTCGCGAATCGTGGCCGCCGGCAACGATCACAAGCAGATCGCCCGACTGATCGCGCATTACGGCGACGGGGTCGACGACGCACCGACGTACCTGGCCTCGATCGTGCGCGGTGTCGGGCGGACTGACGGCGGCGCGGTGTACGAATGGCCGGGGGAGTTGAGTGCCGAGAAGGCGGTCTTCGCGAAGCTGGTCGAGGACGACTCAGTGGCGCCGGTCCTCGCGCTGGAAGGCACCGGGAAGAACAAGGACGCGCTCGAACTCGTCACCACGACGACGACCAAACTCGACAAGCTCGCGACCGACATGCTGGCGAAGAAGAACGAGTTCAGCGAAGGTGCGTTCGGCGAGATGATGGTCCGGCTGTCGGATCGGCGGCGGGCGCTGGCCGGCCGCGCCTACCTGATCAACCAACGCGTCGCGACCGGTGGTCCGGATGCGCTGGCGACCATGGGCCCGCCGACCAAGGAGCAATCCGACCAGGAGACCGCCGAGGTGGCCAAGGCGACCGCGAAGGTGGCGATCGACGGGCACAAACAGGCGCTGACCGGGTTCGAGGCCGCGCAGGGCGCGCAGTTCTGGATCATCCAGAAGGAGCTCGCCCGGCGCGACGACTGGTTCGGCAAGCCGAGTGTGATCGACATGGAAGGTGCCTTCAGCAACCTCCGGGACAAGGTCTACCCACCGTGGCGGGACACGCTGACCAAGATCCGTGAGGCGGCCAAACAGGCCGGGCTGGACGAGAACGAGGCGGCCAAACCCGAGCCGAACAAGCTCTACTGCAACCACCTCCATCAGCAGGCCTTCGGCAACGACATGTTCAAGCTGTGACGGCGATCCCGAGGTTGAGCGCTGCCATCGGCCGTGGCGCCCCCTTCTCGTAGAACTGCTCGATCTCGACGATGTCGAAACCGGCCGCTGTCACGGCGTCACCGATCCTCCGCGTCAGGTGACACCCGCCGAACAACCGCTTGTTCGTCGGCTCCAGCCTGCGCTGCCACCGCAGTACCGACTCGTCCGGCGCATACCCGTGCTCGAGGAAATGCAGTTTGCCACCAGGCCGCAGTACCCGCCGGAGCTCCAGCAGCGCAGCGTCGAGATCGGGGATCGTGCACATGGTCCAGGTCGACAGCGCGGCGTCGAAGCTGTCGTCGGGGAAGGGGAGCGCCTGCCCGTCGAGGCCCGATCGTTCCACCGGCACGCTGCTGGCCGTCACCCGCTTGGTGGCGAGCTTCCACGCCAGATCCGCCGGCTCGGCCGCCGCGACCCGAGTGACCGTTTCCGGGTAGAACGGGACATTGTGCCCGGACCCGAAGCCGATCTCGATCACCTCGCCAGACAGGCCGGCACAGACACGACGACGACTCGGGTACGCCGACTTGGCGCCACAGGCACAGTTGATCACGCGCGGCAGCACCCCGCGCCGATACAGGCTCATCAGCTCGTGGGCTTGGCGTAGCCGGCGATACCGGTGTCGAGAATCACGCACGCCTCGTCGCCGACCGTCCACGCGTCGTGGCCGGGGTCGATGTCGACCACGTCGCCGGGCCCCAGGTCGAGCTCCTGGCCGTCGTTGAACCGGACGGTCATCTGACCTGAGAGGCACAGACCGGTGTGGTGGGTCTGGCACGAGTCGGTGCCGGCCAGCGGCTTGACGTCCTCGGACCAGCGCCAGCCGGGCTCGAAGACCGCGCGGCCGAGGGTGAACTCGCCGAGGGTGACCACGTCCAGATGCCCGTGGTCCTTGAAGGTGCGCCGCTCGTGCGGGCTGTCGATGCTCTGCTTGCCGGACATGATGTCTCCCTCTCCCCGGGGGCGCCCCAGGCAACCATCCGTCCCCGCCTAGATATCCCTCTTTGCATAGCACGCCGGTTGTTCGGCCTTGTCAAGAACAGCTCTGCTTACCGACCGGTGACGCACCTGCCCGATGGTGCACCGCTTCCTTCCCCGGGCCCAGGCCGCGCGGACGTACCGGCGAACGCCCTCAGCCCTGAGGCTTGGGTACGAGACCCAGACCAGCTCGAAGGAGTGAAAATGCCGACCTACCTGTCGCCCGGTGTCTACGTCGAGGAGGTGGAGGCCGGGCAGCGGCCGATCGAAGGCGTCGGTACCGCGGTCGCCGCGTTCGTCGGCTTCGCCGAGAAGGGCCCGCTGAACACCCCGACGCTCATCACCAACTGGACGCAGTTCACCCAGACCTTCGGTGATTTCGTCGAGGGGTCGTACCTGGCCCACGCCGTCTTCGGCTACATCCAGAACGGCGGCTCGGCGGCGTACATCATCCGGATCGGTGGCGAGTCGGCCGGCAACGGCCAGGCGCCCAAGGAGCTGCCGGCCGGTGCGCCGCAGACCACCCTCGGCCACTACAAGGTGACCGCGATCGAGAGCGCGAACGGCAAGAGCCCCGACGTCACCGTCGAGGTCGCCGACAGCGGGACCGAGAACGCGCCCGAGGGTGCGATCAAGCTGACCGTGCGCGCCAACGGCCGGCCGACCGAGGAGTACGACCCGGTCGTCCCGGACCGCCGCGCCGACAAGGCGAACAACGTCGCGACCGTGGTGAACGCCAAGTCCAAGCTGGTCAAGGTCGAGGAGCTGACCCAGTCGGCCGCCCTCGAACCGGTTGCCAAGGGCAAGAAGTCACTGGTGGCCCCGCCGGCCCCGGCCGCGACCGGCGAAGGAGTCGGTGCCGCCGACTACGTCGGTGACGTCGCCGACCGGACCGGATTCTCCAGCCTGGAAGCGATCGAGGACGTCACGATCGTCGCCGTACCGGACCTCATGAGCGCCTACCAGCGCGGCGCGATCGACCTGGAGACCGTGCACTCGGTCCAGCAGGCCGTCATCACGCACTGCGAGCTGATGGGCAACCGGATGGCGATCATCGACCCGCCGCCCGGGCTGAACGCCCAGCAGATCAAGGACTGGCGGATGAACCAGGCCGGCTACGACTCGCGGTACGCCGCGCTGTACTGGCCCTGGGCGAAGACGTTCGACCCGGCGTCCGGCCGCAACATCCTGGTCCCGCCGTCCGGTCACGCAGCCGGCATCTGGGCCCGCACCGACGAGTCCCGCGGTGTGCACAAGGCCCCGGCGAACGAGGTGGTCCGCGGCGCGATCGCACTCGAGACCGTGATCACCAAGGCCGAGCACGACCTGCTGAACCCGGTCGGAGTGAACGCTCTCCGCGCGTTCCCGGGCCGCGGCATCCGGATCTGGGGCGCCCGCACGCTCTCCTCGGACCCGGCGTGGCGCTACATCAACGTGCGCCGGCTCTTCAACTACATGGAGGAGTCGATCCTCAACGGCACCCAGTGGGTGGTCTTCGAGCCGAACGACGACGCGCTGTGGGCACGCGTCCGCCGTACCATCAGCGCCTTCCTGGTGAACGAGTGGCGCAAGGGAGCGTTGTTCGGGCTCACTCCGGACGAGGCGTTCTACGTGAAGTGCGACCGGGAGACCAACCCGGCCGAGGCGATCGACGCCGGTCAGGTGACCTGCCAGATCGGTATCGCGCCGGTGAAGCCGGCCGAGTTCGTGGTGTTCCAGCTGTCGCAGTTCTCCGGCGGCACCAGCCTCGTCAACGAGTAACCAGAATTTAGGAAAGGGAGATTCCGATGCCGCTCGCAGACGCCATGGACATGGCGACCGCGTATTCGTTCAGCGTTTCGATCGACGGGGTCGAGGTGCCTTATGTCATGGAGGTCTCCGGCCTCAAGGCCGAGGTCGACATGATCTCGTTCTCCGAGCAGGCCAAGGACGGCAAGTTCGTGGCCCGCCAGGTGATGGGGCGGCCGAAGCCGTCCACGTTCACCGTCACCCGCGGCCTGACCGACTCCAAGACCGTCACCGATTGGCTGAAGTCGGTCATGCAGGGCGACATCAAGGGCGCCCGCAAGACCGCCGAGGTGTGCATCTACACCTCCGACGGCCAGCCGCTGCGGCGGCTGAACTTCCGCAACTGCTGGATCAAGGACGTCGAGCTGGGCGGCACCCTGAAGGCCGGTTCGACCGAAGCACTGACCGAGAAGTTCACCGTGTGCTGGGACGAGATGGAGTACGCGTGATGCGTCGCGCCCACACGAACACCCTCGTGGCGGACGCGGCCTCCCCTGCGGAGCCCGCGCCCGCCCCGGCGGCGGCCACGCCCGCACCGACGCTGCGCACCGAGTTCGACTTCGAGCTCCCGCGCGGCTACCTGGACGCGGACGGCGTCGTACACAAGTCGGGAACGATGCGCCTGGCAACAGCCCGCGACGAGCTCCTGCCCTTGTACGACGCCCGTGTCCAGGAGAACCCGGCCTTCACCACCGTCGTCCTGCTGGCCCGCGTGATCACCCGCCTAGGCGACGTGTCCCGGATCGACGCCCAGGTGGTCGAGAACATGTTCGCCTCCGACGTCGCCTTCCTCCAGGACCTCTACCGCCGCATCAACTCCGAAGGCCACACCCGCGCCGCCGTCACCTGCCCCTCGTGCGAACAACAGTTCGCCGTCGACATCGCCGGTGGCCGCCTGGGGGAATCCTGACGTACGCGACCGGCCGCCTGCAGGAGGAGATCGCGTACGTCGCCTATCACTTCCACTGGCGCCTGGACGACATCCTCGACCTCGAACACCCGCAGCGGCAGGCGTTCGTCACTGAGATCTCCAAGATCAACCGCCGCATCACCGAGGGAGACTGATGATCGGCCAGCTAGCCCAGGGCGCCCCCGCGACCCTGCGCCCGCCGAGCGGCGACTGGATCCCGTCCTGGCGCTCACCCGCCTTCACCGGCGACATGGCCCACCACCTAGACCCCACCGCCCCCAGCGGCCTCCTCTCCAACCTCATAACCCCCGGCCAACCCCGCCCCTACGCCGCCGACGCAGCCCTAGACGTCCGCCCCTACAACTCATTCCCCGGCGCCCTAACCGGCGAGGGCTCGGGTGCTGACGAGGCTCCGGCCGCCCCAGGGCCGATCGGCCGCGTAATCCAAGCAGTCCGCAACGCCCTCACCGGCAACCGCGCCGGCAGGCCCGCAGCAGCCAGCCCCGAGGCAGCCGCACTCCTCGGATCAACAACCTCAGCCTCCGGCACTGCGGCCGCCATCGGCTCTGGTTTCCCAGCCGGTGCGAGCGCCGCGCTAAGTTCCGGCAATGCGATCGGCTTGGGCTCTGCTGCCCTCACCGCTGCCGGCTCCGGCGCTGCAGCCGACTTCGACTCCAGCCCGATGGCCGTCGCCGGCAACGCCCTCACCTCCGGCGCCGGCCCCCTGGCAGGTGCCAGCCACGCTCTCACCTCCGGCGCTACTGCCGGCCTCGGCGCGGGCCCCCTCGCAGGCGCCGGCTCCGCGTTCAGCGACGGCGTACCCGCAGCCACGGCGGCCTTGCTGGGCACCTCGGGTTCGGCCGGCTCCGCCATGTCCGACGGGGCGCTAGCTCTGGCTCGCCCTGCCCTTGCAGCACTGATGAATGAGCCGACATTCGGCGAAGTTCTGGCCGGGGGTGGAGTCGCAACAGCCGGTTCGGCCCCATCCCTCGGCGCAGCTCCCGCGCTCACCTCGTCGCTCGCCTCCGCGGTCGGATCTGGCTCCGCGCCCGGCGCCGCTGCAGCCGGCGAACTCCTGGGCGCTTCGGGCGTGGCCGGCTCATTTCCTCTGGCTGGGCCCGGCTCTGCGGCGACTGCTTCGGCGCTCCTGGGCAGTGCCGTCTCGTCGAGCGCGGCCAGCACGTTGTCATCAGCAACCAGTTCTCCCATCGCTTCGGCGCTGCTGGGCAGCGCGACTCCGTCGGCTGCGGCCAACCTGTTGCCCCCGGCAATCAGTTCCGTTGCCAGCCCAGCACTGGGTGAAGCCGGTACGGCGGCCGCCTCGGCACTCGGCGGTCCCGCCTCCGCGGCCTCGATGCCGTTGGCGCGGCTCGCGGCTCCGGGACTGAGCCAGGTCACCGCAGCACTTCCCGCCGACGCCCGCCGCGCACTCACCGTCCCAACCCTCCAGAACCTCCTGCCAACCCTCACGCCGACAGGCGGCACCGCATCCGGCTCAGCCGACGTGGCTCAGGCGGTCGAGGCGATGGCGACCGGCACCACCGCTGCCGGTCTGCCGGTGGCTTCTCAATCGGCCGGCCCGGCGGCTCCGGCAGGGGCGCCTGCCGGTCTCTCCCGCCGCCGGGCCGGCCTCGGGGCCCCACTCACCGGCCCGCTCCCATCCCAGGCCCTCCCAGTAGCCTCCCCACCCGCCACCGACCCATCCACGATCGCCGCGAACCTCGCCGCCGCCGGTTCCACCGAGGTCGCGATCCCCAGTTCCCCCGCAGCCGCCGTACCACCCCTCGCACTAGCCCGATCGGTTGCTAGCAGCAACCAAATGCTCCCGGTACCACCCGTCGTCACCGACGCCTTCCAAGACATCGCAAGCGCAGCAGGCGCGACCGTACCCCTGCTCGGAGAGCGCGCTCTCAGCTCCGACGTCAGCGAGATGCTGTCACCCCCGACTGGCAACGCCGCATCACCGGCCCAGCCGATCACCTACCTCCCACCGCACTCGGTCGACAGCGCAGGCCCCTCCGGCACCAGCTACGGCGTCCCGCCCGTTCCCCCGAGCACCCCAGGAACACCCGGCTCATCGGCAGGTCTCCCCAGCCTGCCAACAGTTTCTGCCACTCCGGCAGCCCAGGGGAGCATGAGCACCGTCAGCAGCCCGGCCGGTGACGCCGGGCCTGCACCGGCGGTGGCCCGGCCGCCCGCTGCGGGGTCTGCCGCGGCGGGCGGTCTGGTCGAAGGCAACGTCGTCCAGAGCGTCAGCGCCGACGACACCTCCACCTCGGTCGCCCTCCCACCCGCCGCCCCCGCTGCACCAGCCAGTACGCCGGCCTCGGGAACGCCATCGGGAACCGGGGGAGCGCTCTCTGCCGCCGATGTCGACGGCCTAGCCCGGCGGCTGTACGAACCAATCGCCCGCCGCCTCCGCGCAGAACTGGTCGTAGACCGCGACCGCACAGGCACCTTGATGGATCGGATGTGGTGACGCGATGAGTGGAACCGACCTGATGCCGGCTGTCGGCGTCCGCTTCATGGTGCAGGTGGACGACGTCGACCTCGGTCTGTTCACCAGCTGCGAAGGACTCGGCGTCGAAGTCGTGATCGAGCAACGCAACGAAGGCGGCAACAACGCCTACATGCTGCAGATCCCGTCCCGCCTCAAATTCCCGAACATCAAGCTGACCCGCCCGCTCACCAAGGAAACCGAGCGCGTCGCCAAGTGGATCTCCGGCCTGGCCGCCGGCGTCCAACGCCGTACCGGCCAGATCACCGCCATGACCACCGACGGCACGGTAGTAGCCCGCTGGGGCCTCATCGACGTCATCCCCGTCCGCTGGACCGGCCCCACCTTCACCAAAGGCCCCGCCGACGTCCTCACCGAAACCATCGAAATAGCCCACCACGGCTTCATCGACACCGGCGCCTGAGCGGGTCAGGAGCGTACTGAGTTCCAGAAGGAGCACTGGTGTTCCTGGGCAAGGTCGGCCGAGCCGATCTTCGCGGGTGCGAGTGCCTGGACGTGGTCTCTGCTCTGGAAGGGCAGCCACCCTGGTTGCCCGTCGCCGTTCGGGTTCCCGGTGGATGCGAACTGTGCCCAGTACCGGATCATGGTCGCCGACAGTTGTTGCTGACCGGGTGTGAGGGGCCCTGGGAGTTGCTCGTCGGCGAAGAGGTACTGCAGTTCGGCACCGTGGAACGCGCCGGTGGGGAAGTTGGGCTTCGGGAGGACGCTGAACCAGGGAGCGTTCTCGTCCGCGAACTCGTAGGCGTACAAGGATGTGTGCTCGGCGACTGCGCGGTTCTGATCGAGAACCGGACAGCCCCACGCCCAGTCGGTCACGACGGTCGACAAGGCCTCGCCGGCGGAATGGAACCGGCTGACGGGATACCGGGCCAGGATCCGTTCGACATCAGCCGCGCTGAACAGGGCGGCGAGTTGTTCGCGATAGCTCGCGGGAGTCGTCTGCTGACCGGTCGCCGTTTCGATGGCCGCGGTGAAGAGGTTGTGCTCGTCCCGGGTCGTGCCCTGAACGATGGGCACGTGATGGAAGCGGCCGGTGGCGAAAGCGCGCTCCGGGCTGAGCGGAAGCAGGCCGCCGCCGAACGTAGGACCTGAGCCGACCCCGACATCGGACAACTTCGCGAGGTCGTCCACGGGCTTGTCGCGCAGGCAATCCGCTGCGGTGCTCGGGTCGGAGCAGCCGATCTTGGCTGCGACCTCGATGCCGCTCTGTTCGCGCTCGGCGCGTGACAACGGAAACCAGGTCGGTGGCCCCGGTGACCATTTCCGGCCGGCGCACTGGGCGCTTTGCACAATCGCCTTCTGGAACAGACCTGCGGATCCGGGCGCGGCCAGCTGAGCACAGACGCTGGTACCACCGGCGGACTCGCCGAAGATCGTGACATTGCCTGGGTCGCCGCCGAATGCGGCGGCATTGCGCTTCACCCACCGCAACGCAGCCTGCTGATCCTCGAGGCCGAAGTTTCCGGACAGGTTCCGGGCCCGGCCGTGGTCGAGCGCCGGATGGGCGAGGAAACCGAAGACTCCCAACCGGTAGTTGAAGCTGACGACGATCACGTTCCCGCTGCTCGCCAGCTGCTGCGCGCCGTACAGGCTGCCGGCGCCGTTGATGAAGCCGTTGCCATGGATCCAGACCATCACCGGCAGTCTGCGTTCGCTGCGGTGGCTCGGCGTGGTCACGTTGAGGTAGAGGCAGTCCTCGGTGGAGCTGGGCCGATCGATCAGCCCTTCGGCCTGGGCGCATCGATTGCCGGGCCTGGTGGCGTCCCGGACGCCACGCCACGGAGTGGCCGGCTGCGGGGATGCCCAGCGGAGTTCACCGGTCGGCGGTGCGGCGTAAGGGATCCCCTGGAAGATCCTGGCGTCGGTCTCGAGCTTGCCTCGTACTGCGCCGAGATCGGTCGAGACCACGGTGGCAGCTGGGGGCCGGGGTGCGTCGGGGCTCGCCGGCAACGCGGTGGCTGCTCCGCCCCCGGCCGTAGCGGTGACGAGGACCGCCGTGGTCAGCAGCACCCCCAGCCGGCGAGAAGTCCAGAGCCGCACTCTTCGGCGGCCCGGTTCGTGCTTCTGCTCCTGCTGTTCCATCTCGCGCCCCTACCCTGATCTGATTTGTGTGTGGGTCACACGAAAGATAAGTGTAAGGTGCACACGAAGTCAATCGGCGTTCTGCTGACGAGAGGAACCGGCCTGATGCCGATCGCGGACGATGCGGAGCTGCCGCCGGGGCTCGCCTTGGCGTGGAGCCTTCCGGTCAAGTCGGGCAAGCTCGGCCGGAAGCCGTCGCAGAGTGTCGAGCAGGTCGTCGCTGCAGCTCTCGAACTGGCTGATGCCAACGGCTTCGCTGCCATCTCGATGCCCAAGATCGCGCAGCGGATCGGGCTGACCGCCAACGCGATCTACCGGTATGTCAGGTCCCGGGACGAACTGCTGGTGCTCGTCGCCGAAGCAGCCTGGGGTCCACCCCCGGACCTGATGTCCGGGGGAGATTGGCGCGCCGCAGCGACCACCTGGACTCGGGCAATGCTCGACCGATGCGAGATTCATCCATGGCTCTGCGACCTGCCGATCCGCGGGGCTCCGGTGACGCCGAACCTGCTGGGCTGGGCGGAGGCGATCCTGAAGGCGTTGACCGGTGCCGGTCTGTCTCCCAATGAGGGCTTGGCCTGCGCGTTGCTGCTGGACGGTTATGCGCGGCAGATCGCCGGCACGCGTCGCGATGTGCGCGACAGCACCGCCACACCCGTCCAGTCGGCGGCGGTGACCCGGTTCCTCGAACCCCGGCTGCAGGAACTGGGATATTCGGTGCTGGCGTCCATGGTGGCCGGGAACGAATACACCGACGACATCGTGGACGATGACGTGGCCTTCGGCCTCGAGCGGATCCTGGACGGGATCGACGTACTGATGACTACGAAACGCCCTGGAGGAAAACGTGGATGAGCGTGTGCGGCGGGCCGGTGAAGTGTACGAGCGGGCGATCTTTCAGGGGGACTTGACGGGACTGGCTGGGGCGGATCGCGAGTTGGATGCGGTCGAGGCTGAGTTGGCGTTGGTGCGGGGGAAGGTTCTGCATGCTCGGTTCCTCGACACGCGCGCGGAGGATCCGCGTGAGCTGGAGTTGTTTCAGCGTGCGCTCGAGTTGTCCGAAGGGGACGATCGGGCTCGGGCGGAGGCGTTGTTCTGGGTCGGCTGTTTCCATCAGGTCGTGCGGGATGACAGTGAGCCGGCGCTGGTTGCGCTGGAGTCTTCGGCTGAGCTGGCTCGTCGGAGCGGGGATCAGCTGACCTTGTCTTATGTGCTCCGGCATCTCGGTATTGCCGCTCACCGGGCCGGTCGTACCGAAGAGGCAGGTCGGCTGCTGGGGGAGTCGACCGAGCTCCGTCGGGCACTCGGTTTCACCGAGGGGGTGGCGGCGAACCTGGTCGGTCTCGTTCACCTCGCGATCGACGAAGGGCGGTCGGCCGACGCCGAGGCTCTGCTGGCCGAGGCCACCGCGCTCGCGGAGAAAGCCGGCGCCACGGCCGTCCTGAACCACCTGACCGAGGCCCGCGGGCGGCTCTGACCGGCTGCCATTCGATGCACGACAGTCCGTGCAATGTGTCTTGCACAAGAGTTCTTGTCTATTCGCTAGGGCGCCGCGGGTTGAGGGATCAAAGGGCGAGGAGCTCGGCGGCTAGGGGCTCGGGGGATTGGTGGCGGGCGAGGGTGGCTAGGCGGTCGGTTTCGGGGCCTAGGGCGGCGCGGCATCGGGACCAGGCGGTGGCTTCGGCTTGCAGGCGGTCGGTGATGAAGACGGGGGCGCCGATCTCGGCGCGTTGGTGGTCGCTGACCGCGAGCAGCCGGACGGCGAACTCGTAGGAACCCTCAGCGGCGGCCAGGATCGCGAGCAGGCCAAAGCAATCGAGTACGCCGGTCGAGTACCCGATCCCGCGCGCGATCCGGAGCGCCTCCAGAGCGCGAGATCGCGCTCTCTCGTGATCTCCGGCCTGGAAGTCCAGCAGACCGAGACTTCCGATCGCCAGCACCTTGCCCTGCTCGTCGTTCACCGCGGCCCAGACGTCGTACGCCTCGACGATGAAGGCCCGGGCCTCGGCCGGATACCCAAGTTGCCGCAGCGCCATCCCGTTGCAGTTCAGTGCGGCACCCAGTACGACGCCCATCCCCAGCCCGCGGGTGAGTACCTCGGCCTCGTGCCCGAACTGCAGTGCCGCGTACACGTCATCAAGCGCGAGACTCGTCAACGTCAGTCCCTGGGAAGCGATCGCCAGCCCACGGTTGTCACCGAGAGAACGGTAGATGGCAGCGCTCTCCAGCCCGGTCTCCAAGGCCTCGGTGAACCCACCCGCGAACCGCGTTTGCGCAGCCAATCCAGCCAACGCAGCAGCTCGCTCGACGGTCGGCTCGGTGAGTCCGGCCAGCGACGCGCGCAGCCACGCACGAGCCTGGCCCATCAGTCCACGGAACACCCAGTGCCACGACAGCGGCGCGACGATCTCGCCGACCCGCGCCGGATCGTTGCCCTCGGCAAGGCACCAGTCGATCGCAGCCACCAGGTTCGGCTCCTCGAGCCGCAGTACCCGGCCAGTCACCTGCTGCCGCAACGCGAGCCGCTGATGCAGCGCTGCCGCATGCCGGCTGAACTGCGCCAGCTCCACACACCACCGAACATGCCGATTCCGTACGGCGGTCTCCTCACCGGCCGCCCGAAGATGTTCGAGGCCGTACTCACGCACGGTCTCCAGCAAACTGAACCGCTCGTCCACATCCATCGTGACCAGACTGCGGTCGACGAGAACCGCGAGCAGTTCGGCCACCTCGTCGGCCTCGATGCCGTCACCCGCGAGCACCTGTTCGGCCGCATCCAATGCGCAGCCGCCGGCGAAGACCGCCATCCGCCTCAGCACGGTTCGTACCGGTGGTTCCAGCAGTTCGTGGCTCCAGTCCAGAGCTGCCCGCAGACTCGAATGGCGAGATTCGGCAGCACGGAACCCGCGGATCGACAGCCGGAGCCGGCCTTCGATCCGGGCCGCGAGCTGTTCGACGGACAACGTCCGCGTCAGACCTGCGGCCAGTTCGATGCCGAGCGGGAGCCGGTCAACCGCGGCGCAGACCTGTTCCACCGCGGGGCTCGGCTCGGCGCCGCAGCGGTCGCAGAACAACTGCGCCGCATCCGCAACAGCCAACGGCCCAACCCGTCGTACCTGCTCATCGGACAAGCCCAACGCGAGTTGCGAGGTGACCAGTATCGACAGGTCGACGGCCTTGAATCGCAACGCGTCGATCATCGGTACGACGGCGTCCGCGAGGTGCTCGGCGTTGTCGACAACGAGCAGCGCGCCGGTCAGCAGTTCGGCGGAGTGTCCTAGCGATTCGCCTCCGCCGTCGGCTCCGACGGCACCAGCCAGTGCGGCGATCAGGTTGTCGCCTTGGCGTAAGGGCGCGAGGTCGAGCCACGCTACGGAGCGGCCGTGCTCGGCAGTTTGGGCCGCGACCTCGCGGGCCAGTCTCGTCTTGCCGGCGCCCGGTCCGCCCAGCAGTGTGATCAGTGTCGGTCGGCGGAGTTCGCGCAAGAGGGCGGCCAGTTCGCGATCGCGGCCGACGAAGTTTTTCGCTGCCGTAGGCAACGGAATTCGTGGCGCGGGTGGGCGATGACCGCGGAGGTCGTCTTCGAGCGCGACGGTCTCCGGGGTCGGGTCGATCCCGAGTTCATCGGCGAGCCGGGATCGCAGGCTGCGCAATCGATCGAGGGCCTCCGCCTGCCGACCGGCTCGGGTCAGGGCGAGCGCGGACAACCCGACCAGCCGTTCGTGCAGTGGGTGTACGGCGATCATCCGCTCGAGCTCCGGTCCGACCGGCCGGCCGAGCGCGAGCCCGGCCTCGGCCCACGCGAGCTGGAGATCCACGTGGAGCGTTTGCATCCGCCGCTGTTCCGCGTCGACGAACGGAATGTCCTCCAGACCGGCCAGCGGATCCCCACGCCACAGATCGATCGCGGCAGCGGCCGTGCCGAACACCCGGGCCTGATCTCCAGAACGCCGTACGGCGTCGATCGTAGAGAGCGCTTTCTCGGCGGCGCTCAGATCGGTGGGCTCGGCCAGCAGACTGAACCCGGCCGGGCTGCGACGCAATGCGGTCGCGTGTTCTCCGAGTGCGCCGCGGAGCCGCGAGGCCAGCACTCGCAGTCGGGCGGCTGGTCGAGCGGCGTCTTCATCGGCCCAGAGATCGCGGATCAAGATGTCGTCGGCAACCGCTTCACCACGGGCGAGCGCGAGCCGGACTGCCAAGGCCTGTGCGAGCGGCTGCCGTACTAGCAAGGTTTCGCGAGCGGCAGAGACGATCTCGGGCGGTCCGAGAACACGGATCTCGAGACGCATCAGCCGGCCAGGATCTCGGCGGCGAGCGTCTCCGGCGATTGGCGACGCGCTAGCTCAGCGAGCCGGTGGGCCTCGGCGCCGAGGGCGCGACGGCACTCCTCCCAGGCGGCGGCCAGCGCGCTGGCTTCGTCGGCGACCTGGATGGGACTGCTCAACTCCTCGCGCTGATGCTGGACGACGGCGATCAGCCGGATTGCCTCTTCAGGGTTGCCCTCGGCGGCCTCGACTGTGGCGAGCAGGGCCAGACCGTCGAGGATCCCGAGCAGGCCGCCGATGCCCCGCGCCATCCGGAGGCAGAAGAGCGCGCGTCGTCGGCCCTCGGCGGTGTCACCGGCTTGGACAGCCAGTACGCCGAGATGGTTCGAAGCCAGCACGAGACCTTCGTCGTCGCGGACAGCGGCCCAGATGTCGTAGGCCTGCTCGAACAGGTCCTTGGCCTCGGCCGGGTAGCCGAGCATGCGCAATGCCAGGCCAGTGCAGTTGAGTGATGCCCCGAGGACGATGGGCAGGTCCAAGGTCTCGGCCATCGTCCCGGCCTGGTGTGCGTAGTCGAGAGCGGCGTAGACGTCGTCGAGTCCGAGACTGGTCAGTGTCAGCACGTGGTACGTCCTGGCGAGACCGCGATTGTCGCCCAGTGCCCGGTAGATCTGCAGGCACTCCAGCCCGGCTTCGAGTGCTTCGTCGTACCGGCCGACGCTGCGGGCCTGGAATGCGAATCCTCGGAGAGCGCTCCCTCGTTCTGCCGTTCCCGGCGCCAGGGCGGGGAGCGACGCGCACAACCATTCGCTGGCCTGCGCCATCATCCCGCGGGACATCCAGTGCCAGCCGAGTGGCGCGACGAACTCGCTGACCCGGCCGGGGTCGTTGCCCTCGCCCATGCACCAGTCGATCGCGGCGAGCATGTTGGGTTCTTCCAGGCGGACCAGCCGAGCAAGCTCCGGTTCGCCGAGAAGCAGCCGTTGATCCTGAGGTCCGTACGCACCGCCGAACTTCGCGAGCTCCACACACCAGGCAGCGTGCCGATGTCGTAGAGCGCTCTCTTCCCCCGAGGAACGCAGTTGGTCGAGTGCATACTCGCGAACCGTCTCCAGCAACCCGATCCGCTCCGGCCCGCTGGTGATCAGACTCCGGTCAGCCAACTCAGCCAGCAACCCATCAACCTGATCACCAGCAATCCCACCGGCCGCCCGCCCGTCGTCCGGTGCGTCGCCGCTCGCGCTTTGGGTCGGGGTGTTGTCGGTGAGGACGTAGGCGGCGGCTTCGGGGGTGCAGCCGGCGGCGAAGACGGCTAGGCGGCGGAGGGCTATGCGTTCTTGGGGGCCCAGGAGTTCGTGGCTCCAGTCGAGGGCTGAGCGCAGGCTTACGTGCCGGGGGCCGGCGTCGCGGAGGCCGCGGACAAGCAGGCGGAGCCGGTGGTCGATGCGTTTGGCGAGTTGGTCGACTGACAGGGTTCGGGTCAAGCCGGCGGCGAGTTCGATGCCGAGGGGGAGACGGTCGACTGCTGTGCAGATTCGTTCTACGGCAGCGCTTGGCTCGGCGCCGCTGCGGTCGCAGAAGAGTTGGGTTGCCTCGGCGGCGGTCAGGGCGGCGACTCGGTGGAGTTGTTCATCGGTCAGGCGGAGTGGGCGCTGCGAGGTGACCAGGATTGACAGGCCCGTCGACTTGAAGCGCAGTACGTCGATGACCGTGGCGACCTGGTCGACGAGGTGTTCGGCGTTGTCGACGACTAGTAGTGCGTCGGTGAGTAGTTCGGCGGAGTGGCCGATCGAGTGGTCGCCGCTGGTGGCTCCGGCAGCGCCGGCGAGAGCGCTCTCCAGGTCGTCTCCCGGCTGTGCGGGCGCCAGATCCAACCAGGCGACGAGGCGGCCGTCGTCGGCCGTCCGGGCGGCGAGCTCGCGGGCCAGCCGGGTCTTTCCGGCGCCGGGGCCGCCGAGCAAGGTGATCAGGCCGGGCTGCTGGATCTGCTGCAGGAGGTCGGCCTGCTCCTGCCGGCGGCCGACGAAGGTTCTCGCGGCGGTCGGCAATGACGTCCGCAGCCTCGACGGCGCTGTCAGTCGAGTATGCAGGTCGCCCTCGAGGGAGACCGTCTCGGGTGCCGGGTCGATTCCGAGTTCGTCGGCCAGCCGGACCCGGAGCGCGTGGAGCCGGTCCAGCGCATCGGCTTGGCGGCCGGCCCGGAAGAGCGCTTGCGCGGAGAGCCCGACCAGGCGTTCGTGCAAGGGATGGACGCAGACCAGTCGCTCGAGCTCCGGCTCGACGAACTTGCCGAGGGCCAGGCCCGACTCGGCCCACGCCAGCTGCAGCTCCAAACGCAGGGACTCCAGGCGTTCCCGCTCTGCAGCAACGAACGGGATGCCGTCCAGATCGGACAGCGGATCACCGCGCCAGCGGGCCAGGGCAGCGGCGGCGGTGTCGAACACCCTGGCCTGGTCGCCGCCGCGGCTGAGATCGAGGCCAGAGAGCGCTTTCTCGGCTGCGTCGAGGTCGGCGGGTTCGGCGAGCAGGCGGAAGCCGGCCGAGGTCCGCTGCAGTGCCCCGGCCTGGTCGCCGAGCGCACCGCGCAGGCGGGAGGCCAGCACCCGCAGCCGGGCCAGCGGCCGGGCCGCATCGTCGTCGTCGCCCCAGAGATCGCGGATCAGGATGCCGTCGGCAACGGGTTTGCCGCGGGCCAGCCCGAGCCGGACCGCGAGCGCCCGGGTGAGCGGTTGCCGTAGCGGGACCGATTCGCGGGCAGGGGTCAACAGCTCGGCCGGTCCGAGTACGTCGATCTGCAGTAACGGCGACCCCGTCGCTCTCACCCCCAGCGGAGAACGTTTGTGAGGGAATCCTAATTCGACCTGCCCTTTCGGGAAGAGGGGAGGTCCCTCGGTGCGGCGCTGGTGCACCTGCCTGTCCGGCGGCCGCGTCCCTAGCCTCGACAGCAAGGTCCGGTTGGAGAGCCGGCCGGTGATGAGGGGTGGTGCGGGCGGTGGCGCGTGGGAATCTGGCGAAGGCCTACCTGGAGATCCACGAGGCAATGCCGAACAAGGGTGCCGGCGCCACGCTGGGCGCGAGCAAGGGCACCATCGCGTTCCAGTTCAACCCGAACGAGCTCACTGTCAAGAAGGCCGCCAAGTGGAACAGCGAGCCGGCCCGCGGATCGAAGAAGGCCGCGCCGCCGGAGTTCCAGGGGCCGGAGCCCGGCAAGCTGACGGTGGAGATGTTCTTCGACTCCACCGACACCATGAACGACTCCGTGGTGAAAGCGGTGAAAGCGCTCTTCGAGTGCTGCGCCCCGACCGACAACAGCCTGGGCAAGAACAAGCCGGTACCGCCGCTGGTGGTCTTCCACTGGGGAGCGCTCGACTTCTTCCCGAGTTTCATCACCTCGGTCACCGCGAAGTACACGCTCTTCACCCCCGAGGGAACTCCGGTCCGGGCGACCTGCACGGTCGATCTGCAGGAGATGCCGGCGATCACGCCCAAGCAGAACCCGACCTCCGGCAGCCTGACCGCCCGCCGTACCCATGTGTTGCTGGAAGGCGAGACGCTGGCCGCGGTCGCGTACGCCGAGTACGGCGACCCGGCGATGTGGCGGCCGTTGGCTGCGGCGAACGACATCGACGACCCGCACCGGGTCGCGCCCGGCAGCACGCTGCTGCTGCCGTCCCCGGACGAACTGCTGGCGGGCTGAGATGGCCAATGCCAACATCTCCAGCACCCTCGGGATCAGCGTCGCCGGGGGAGCGCTCCCCGACGATCTCATGTCGCTCGTGGCCGGCGTCTGGGTGGACGACAATCTGCACCTGCCGGACATGTTCACGCTGCGCTTCCGCGATCCGGACCGCCTGGTGCTGGCCAAGTCGCAGATCGCGATCGGTGTCGAGCTCAAGCTGTCCGTGCACGCACACCAGGAGAGCGCTCCCCGCGATCTTCTGGTCGCCGAGGTGACTGCGCTCGAGATCGAGGTGGACAGTACCGGCACGTTCACGGTGGTGCGTGGGTACGACGCGGCGCACCGGATGCTGCGCGGGACCCGGAGCATGACGTACCAGCAGTCGACGATCAGCGACATCGTCCGGAAGGTTGCTCAGCGCAACAACATCAAGACCGCGACGATCGACTCGACCAGTACCGTGCACGACCTGGTCAGTCAGGCGAACCAGACCGACTGGGACTTCCTGCGCATGCTCGCCGACAGCGTCGGCTACCACTTGGCGGTCGAGAACAAGACGCTCGCCTTCACCAAACCGGTCGATGCCTCGACCGCCCCGAGCGGTTCGGACGGAACCCAGCCCCAGGCCCTGGAGCTCGGGTCCGACCTGCTGCGGTTGCGGACGGCGGTGACCGCGGCCGGCCAGGTGCCCTCGGTCGAGGTCCGAGGCTGGGACGACGCCAGTCAGAGAGCGGTTTCTGCGACCGCGCCCGTGCAAACCAAGACCGCTGAGATCGGCGCGAAGCCCGCGGAGCTGGCCAAGTCGTTCGGTGCGCAGCCTTGGGTGGTCACGCACGTTCCGCATCGCACCCAGGCGACAGCCGAGGCCGCTGCCAAGGCGCTTGCCGAGCGGGTGGCCGGGACATTTGCCGAGCTGGAAGGCGTCTGCCGGGGCAACCCGAACCTGCACGCCGGATCGGCTGTTGCCCTCAGCAACCTTGGTGCGCCGTTCGACGGTAAGTACACGCTCTCTCGGGTCCGACACGTGTTCGACAACGACAGCGGCTACACGACCCTGATCTCGGTCACCGGGCAGCAGGATCGCTCGATGCTCGGTCTGAGCGGCGGCTCCGGTTCCGAGCGGCATGGCATCGTCACCGGCGTCGTCACCGACATCAAGGACCCCGACAAGCTCGGTCGCGTCAAGGTCCGGCTGCCGTGGATGCACGACGACTTCGCCACCACCTGGTCGCGGGTCATCCAAGCCGGTGCCGGCAGCAACCGCGGTGCGATGGTCATCCCGGAGGTCAACGACGAGGTGCTGGTCGCCTTCGACCACGGTGCCATCGACGCGCCGTACGTGCTCGGTGGTCTCTACAGCGCCAAGAACCTCCCGTACGCCGCTCAGTCGGAGAGCGTGGACTCGGGCGCGGGCCAGGTGAGCCGGCGCGCGATGGTCAGCCGCACCGGGCACTCGCTCGAACTGCTCGAAGCGGCGGCGCAGAACGGCATCTGGCTGCAGACCGGCGACGGCAAGCTCAAGGTCTCCATGGACGCCGGGAACGGACCGGTGATCACCGTGCACAGCGACGGCAAGGTCGTGGTGGAGGCCAAGGACAGCGTCGACATCACGGCCCAGAACGGCAGCGTGAAGATCACCGGCGGAGACAAGATCGCGCTCTCCGCGCGGGCCGGGATCACGCTCGACGGCGGGACCGGCGACGTGAACGTCAAGGGCGTCAAGGTCGCTCTGCAGGGGACGGCGGAGGCGTCGCTGTCGGCGGCGAAGGTCGGGGTCAAAGGCCAGGCCGCGACCGAGATCACCGGCGGCGCGGCGCTCACCCTGCAGGCCGCACTCGTGAAGATCAACTAGGGAGCCGGGTATGCCAGGACCAGCCGCCCGGGTGGGCGACCCGACCGGACACGGCGGCGCGCTCGGACCTCCGGGAGTGCCGACGGTACTGATCGGCGGGATGCCGGCCGCGACGGTCGGGACCCCGCACATCTGCGCGATCCCGCTGCATCCGCCGTCGGCCGTCGTACCGCCGGGATCGATGACCGTGCTGATCGGCGGCCTGCCGGCCGCCCGGCTGGGGGACATGACCGCCTGCGGCGCACCCATCGCGATGGGCGCGCCCACTGTGATGATCGGAGGATGAGGTGAGCTCGGAGTTCGTCGGCGCCGGCTGGGCCTTCCCGTTGCGTACGGACGCGACCGGGCGGGTCGCGCTGGTCCGGGCCGACCGGGAGATCGAGGAGAGTATCCGGCTCATCCTCGGGACCGCACCCGGTGAGCGGCCGATGCGGCCGGAGTTCGGCTGCGGGATCCAGGACCACATCTTCGCGCCCGCGAACGCGACCACGGCAGGCAAGATCGTCGCCGACGTGCGGATCGCGCTGGACCGCTGGGAGCCGCGGATCGACCTGCTCGACGTCCAGGTGCACTTCGACCAGGTCGACGAGGGAGCGCTCTATATCGATCTGCACTACACGATCCGCGGCAGCAACAACCCGCGGAACCTGGTCTTCCCCTTCTACCTGATCCCCGAGCACATCGAGATCGACGCCGGAGCCAACTCATGACCTTGACTGCGCCGAATCTCGACGACCGCCGGTTCCAGCAGTTGGTGGACGACGCCAAGCGGATGATCCAGCAGCGCTGCCCGGAGTGGACCGACCACAACGTGTCCGATCCCGGCGTCACGCTGGTGGAGGCGTTCGCGACCATGGTCGACCAGTTGATGTATCGGCTGAATCGGGTGCCGGAGCGCAACTATCTGCGCTTCCTGGACCTGATTGGGGTGAAGCTGTTCGCGCCGGTCGCGGCTCGTGCCGACGTCACCTTCTGGCTGTCCGCGGCCCAGCCCGAGACGATCACCGTCCGGGCCGGTACCGAGGTTGCGACGCTGCGCACCGAGCACGACGAGGCGATCGGGTTCAGTACCGTCGACGACCTGCCGATCGTGACCACCGCTCTGCAGACCGTTGCTACCGGCAACGTTGGCGGCGGGGCGATGGACCGGACCGTCGAGCTGCAGGACGGGGTCGGGTTCGACTGTTTCCCGGAGCCGCCGACGCCGGGGAGCGCTCTCTACATCGGTCTCACCGAGGCAGCTCCGTCTTGCGCGGTCCTGCTCCGGATGGACTGCGAGGTCGAAGGAATCGGTGTCGACCCGCTGGACCCGCCGCTGCGCTGGGAGGCCTGGAACGGCGAGGACTGGGTCCCGTGCGAGGTCGACCGCGACGGTACCGGCGGTCTCAACCGGGCCGGCGACATCGTGCTGCACATCCCGCGCGACCACGTTCCGTCCGTGATCGCGCAGCAGCGGGCCGGATGGTTGCGCTGCGTCCTGACCGAGCCGGACGTCGATCAGCCGTTCTACAGCGAGTCCCCGAAGCTGCGTTCGGTCGAGGCCTCCACGATCGGCGGTACGGCGACCGCGGAGCACGCCGAGGCCGTCCTGTTCGAGGAGATCGGGCGTAGCGATGGCAGTGCCGGTCAGCGGTTCGTTCTCGAGCGTCGCCCGATAGCGCTCTCTGCGGATCCCGAGATCTTGCGCGTCGGAACCGACGACGGCTGGCAGGAATGGACGCTCGTCGACAGCTTCGCCGCGTCGACGGCCGAGGACCACCATTTCGCGCTCGACCGGCAGACCGGCCAACTGCTGTTCGGTCCGGCGGTACGGCAGCCCGACGGCGCGCTCACGTCGTACGGCGCGGTGCCGCCGAAGGGCGCCGTACTGCGGCTCGACCGGTATCGGATCGGTGGTGGCAGCGCGGGAAACGTCGCAGCACACGCTCTCCGCGTTCTCAAGAGTTCTCTCCCGTTCGTGTCCGAGGTCGACAACCGGCGGCCCGCGATCGGCGGCGTCGACGGTGAGCAGGTGTCCGACGCGATGCAGCGGGGACCGCTCTCTCTGCGTACGGCGTCGCGCGCGGTCACGGCCGAGGACTACGAACTGCTCGCCCGCGAGGCGACTCCCGAACTCGGTCGGGTGCACTGTGTTCCGGGGGACGAGAGTGAGCCGAATGTCGTTCGCCTGCTGGTGATTCCGCGCCTCTCCGGCGACCCGGAGGCCCAGACCGACTTCGGTGCGCTGCGCCCCTCCGACGAGGTGCTGCAGCGACTCGCCGAACACCTGGAACCACGCCGGATGCTCGGCGCCCGCCTGCTGATCGAACCGCCGTACTACCGGGCGGTGACGGTCGTTGCCAGGCTCACGGCAGCAGCGGACGCGTCGTCGGAGCGAGTACGCCCGGCAGCGCTCTCTGCGGTCTACCGCCTGCTGCACCCGCAGGTCGGCGGTCCGCGCGAAGACGGCTGGCCACTCGGCCGCGCCGTACAGACTGGTGACATCCACGCCGCCCTGCAGCGCGTGCGCGGTGTCGAGTCGGTGGAGGACGTGCGGCTGTACCTGGCGGACCCGGTCCTCGGGACGCGCAGTGAGACGCCGGTCGAGCGGATCGACCTGGCCCGGACGGAGCTGGTGTTCTCGTTCGAGCACCAGATCCAGGTGCGGAGGTAGTACCGATGCGCGGCCTGGTCGACGGTCTGCACAACCCCCATCCCCTGCTGGCGATCCTGCCCGGCCTGTACGCCGAGGACGACCTCGCGGCGCGGCTGACCGGGGTGTTCGACGATGCGCTGGCGCCGGTGGTGTCCACGCTGGACAACTTCCCGGCGTACCTGGATCCCGCACTGGCTCCGGAGGACTTCGTGGAGCTCCTTGGGTCCTGGGTGGCGGCGTTCACCGATCCACGCATCCCGGCCGACCGGCAGCGGTTGCTGGTCGCGGCCGCGGTAGAGCTGCACCGCTCCCGCGGCGCGGCCGCCGCATTGCGCGAGACCCTGCGGCTGGCCTGCGGGGTCGAGGCCGAGGTGACGGAGTCCGGCGGTACGGCGTGGTCCGCGCGAGCGCAGTCGGCGCCACCGGGCTCGGATCTGCCACGACTCGTCGTACGGGTGCCGCAAGAAGCTGACGGGGCGGTTGTGCACCGCGTTGTCGAAGCGCTACGGCCGGCGAACCTGCCGGCCCGGATCGAGGTCATGGAGGTCGGCAATGATCTTGTGCAGTGATTGTGGAGAGCAGAACGAGGACGGGACTGTCTTCTGTGCCCGCTGCGGTGTCTTCCTGGAGTGGGAGGGAGAGCGTGTCCCGACGCCGGCTGCGGCTGGGCGGACCACTGTCGTGCAGGCGCCGCCCGAACCCGTCCCAATGCAGGTCTCAGCGCCGGTCGCAGAGACGCCCGCAGTAGTCGGGGCTGAGACCACGGCAGAGGCGCCGGCAGTGCAGGCCGCCGCCCCCGCATCCGCCCCGCCAGAGCAGGCGCAGACGCAGCCGCATCGGCCGGTACCAGTACCGGCGCCAGAGCCGCGGCAGCCGGACGCACTGCCACCTGCACGTAAGCCAGGCTCGCGGCAACCGCAGACGGTCAAGCGGAAGATGCCGCGGCGGTCCAAGTCCCCGGTGATCATTCCGACCGGCTCCCGGATCTGTGGCGGCTGTGGGATGCCGAACGAGGGCACCCGGCGGTTCTGCGCCAAGTGTGGGTTCAGCTTGGTCGATGCGAAGGTGATCAAGAAGACCGCGTGGTGGCGGCGCTTCCTCGGTCGCGAACGCATCTATGCCGCGGGTACTCGGTTCCGGCCGAGCAACGCGCGGCGCCGGTTCCGCGGTGCGACCCGGATTGGCGTCGTACTGGCTCTGCTGGCCGGTGGTGGCATTCTCGCGTTTCCCCAGCGCCCGCTGGTGATGCGTGCAGTGCATGCCGTGCAGGACATGGTGACTGATCCGCAGCCGGTGCATCTGACGAAGATCAAGGGCAGTGGAGCGGTGGGCAAGCAGGTGCCGGCGCTCGCCTTCGACGGCGCGAAGAACACGTACTGGGGCGCGCCGCGGGTCGGTAAGAACGCAGTGGTCGGGCCGTACCTGACCGGGACGTTCCAGCAGCCGGTGCGGCTCACGCAGTTCGGGATCTACGCGGGAGTGTCGGATCAGACGCCGAAGTTCGTCGCAGGACCGCGGCCGGCCGAGCTGGAGATCACGGTGTTCACTGGCGACAAGCCGGTGATCAAGCGGTTCCGGCTGGCGGACAGCTCGAAGTACCAGAAGTTCAAGCTGAAGGTCGACGATGCGCGCGGTGTGCAGATCGCTGTCGTGCGCAGTACCAATCCGAGCCGTGCGACGCTGACTGCGATCGCTGAGATCGAGCTCTTCGGCAAGCCCTGACAGGCGGTCGGCTAGCGTCGGGGCGTGCTGCTGCCTGACTTGTCGGTGCCTGGGGCGGATCTGCCTGTCCGGGCGGTTCTGCCTGCCACGGTTGAGGCGGTGCGTTCGCACGGTACGGCGGTGCTGGTCGCGCCGCCCGGATCCGGGAAGACCTCGCTGTTGCCGCTGGCGCTGGCCGACGCGCTCGGGGGCACGGTCATCGTCGCCGAGCCGCGGCGGATGGCCACTCGGGCCGCTGCGGCTCGGCTGGCGACGCTGGTCGGGGAACCGCTTGGTCAGCGGATCGGCTACGCGATGCGGGGTGAACGCAGCGGCGGTACCGGAGTCCGCGTTGAGGTGGTGACGACAGGGCTTCTGGTACGGCGTCTGCAGCAGAACCCGGAGTTGCCGGGCGTGGCCGCGATTGTGATCGACGAGTGTCACGAGCGGCACCTGGATGCGGATCTGCTGCTCGCGTTCTGCCTTGATATCCGGGCGAATCTTCGCGAGGACCTCGCGATCGTGGCGACTTCGGCTACCGCGGACACGGTGAGGTTGAGTCGCGCGTTGGGTTCGGCGCCGGTGATCACTGCGTCGGCTGCGTTGTTCGACGTGGGCGTCGAGTGGGCGCCACCGCCGGTCGCAGTGCCGCTGCTTCCGGGTGGGCGGGTTGATCCGCGGCTGCTGGATCACGTTGCGGCCGTCGTACGGCGTGCGCTCGCCGAGAACGACGGGGACGTGCTCGTGTTCGTGCCGGGGGAGGGCGAGATCAACGGGGTGACTCGGCGGCTGGCCGGCGAGAACGTGCTGCCGTTGTTCGGTCGGCAGTCCAGGGCGGAACAGGACCGGGCGTTGGCGCCGGGCGCCACTCGGCGGATCGTGGTCACGACGTCGGTGGCGGAGAGTTCGCTGACTGTGCCTGGGGTGCGGGTGGTGGTCGACTCGGGTCTTGCTCGGGAGCCGCGGACGGATCAGTCGCGTGGGCTCGGTGCGCTGGTGACTTGCCGGGTTTCGCGATCGTCGGCTGAGCAGCGCGCGGGTCGTGCTGGGCGTGAGGCGCCGGGGCGGGTGTATCGGTGCTGGTCTGCTACCGATCACTCGCATCTCGACGATCATCCGGCGCCGGAGATCGCGATCGCCGATCTGGCTGGCTTTGCGCTTGATCTCGCTGCGTGGGGTGCGCCTGCTGGCGCTGGTCTGACGCTGCTCGAGGCGCCGCCGGTGGTGGCGATGAACGCGGCCGCTGACTTGTTGCGTCGTCTGGATGCAGTTGATGACGACGGGCGGATCACTGAGCGCGGACGGCGGATGGCGGCGGTCGGGGCACATCCGCGGTTCGCACGTGCGTTGCTCGACGGTGCGCCGCGAGTGGGCGCTGACCGGGCTCGCGAGATCGTCGCGATGCTCTCGGACGACTCGGGCCGCGACTTCGGCGACGACCTACCTGCCCGCTGGCGATCCCTCCGCCGAGGCGACGACCGCGGCGCGACGGCCCGCTGGCGAGAAGAAACCAAACGCCTCGGTACGACGACCAGCCGCCAGCCGGGGACACGCGTCGTACCGGATGATCTGGCTGCCGGAATTGTGGTGGGGCTGGCTTATCCGGATCGGATTGGGCGGGTTCGGGGGGCCGAGTCGGCGACGTACCAGATGTCGGGTGGGACGGGGGCTGTTTTGGATGAGCAGTCGGCTTTAAGGACGAGCGGCTGGTTGGCGATTGCGGTGGCTGATCGGGCGCCTGGGCGGGCTGACGCCAGGATCCGGTCTGCTGCGCCTATTGATGAGCAGACGGCGCGTGACGTTGCCGGTGATCTCGTGTCGACGACTGACCAGGTTCGGTGGGAGGGCGGGCGGGTTGTGGCGCGGCGGGTTGAGGCGCTGGGGGCGATTGTGCTGAGCGATGTGCCGCTGGCCAAGCCTGATCCGGTGCTGGTGCAGGCGGCGGTTCGTGAGGGTATTCGGCGCAGTGGGCTGTCGGTACTGCGTTGGTCGGAGGCTGCGGTCGCTTTGCGGGAGCGGCTGGCGTTCTGTCATGCGCACCTGGGCAGTCCGTGGCCGGCGGTTGACGACGAAGCGCTGTTGGGCAATCTGGACGAGTGGTTGGGTACTGAGCGCGATCTCGCTCGCATCGACGTGGCGTCGGCACTCCGGCGACTGCTGCCGTGGCCGGCGGCAACCAGGTTCGATGAGCTCGCACCGGAGAAGCTGCAGGTGCCCTCGGGGTCCGAGGTGCGGCTCGTGTACGACGGTGTGGCGCCACCAGTGCTCGCGGTGAAGCTGCAGGAGGTGTTCGGCTGGACTGCGACTCCAGCTGTCGCGGATGGTCGCGTGCCAGTCGTACTGCACCTCCTGTCGCCCGCACGGCGGCCGGTCGCGATCACTAGCGACCTTGCGTCGTTCTGGAAGCAGGGCTATCCGCAGGTGCGGGCTGACCTGAGGGCGCGCTATCCGCGCCACCCGTGGCCGGAGGACCCGTTGACCGCCGTACCGACCAAGCGAGTGAAGCCACGCAAGTAGAAGCCCGGCCCTCGACGAGGAGGACCGGGCTTCTGGTGGGGAGTGGGGTCAGCTGGTGGCGGCGGGCTTGGCCGGCGGTACGGCGACCAGGTTGCCGCCGACCATGATCGCGTTCTCGCAGATGGTTGCGCCCGGCGCCGGTGCGTCGCACTTCAGGTGGACGACGACCTTGTCGCCGGGCTGCAGGATCGCCAGCGGCGCGATGTAGCGGTAGTCCTGGATGTTGCGGAAGTACTGCGGAGCGACGCCGCCCAGCGACTCCTTGTTCTTGCGCAGGTCGAGGTAGCCGGTGCTGCCCTGGGACTCGAAGTTCACGTCGGTGATCCGCAGGATCTTGCCCTTGGGGACGATGTACGTCGCCTGATCGGACCCGCCCGCTTTCGCACTCAGCGGCCAGCGCTGGGCGAACGGCGTACCGACGGCTGCGGCGGCTTGAGCGGCCAGCTGCTTGTCGCGCTCGGTCTGGGCCTTGTTCTGGTTGTTCTGGCCGTTCTGGGTGTTGTTGGACTGCTGCTGCGCGACCTGGGCCTTCTCCTCGGCCTTGACCGCCACCTCCTTCGCAACGGCAGTCTCCTTCTTCACCGCCGCCAGCGGCTTCTCGATCGCGTTCTGCGCGGCGGACTCCACCGACGGCCGCAGTACGGCGAACCACAGGCCGGTCAGCAACGCAGCGGCGGCCAGTGCGCCGACGATCGCCTTACCAGTCCACGATGGCAGGATCGGGTCCTGGACCATCATGCCTTCGACCTTGGTGATGGTCGCGCCGGGCCGATTGCCACGCGCCACCTGGGTGACGACGATGCTGAATTGCCGCGTCTTCGGCGTACCGCGCCAGATCCGGTCCAGCGGACGCGCCTTCACCTTGGCGAACGCCGCAGCACCGGGCTGCACCTCGATCGTGCTGGGGGAGAAGCGGATGTCCATCACGGCGTCCGGGTCCTTGCCGGTCAGCTCGACCGTCACCGGCTGGTTGCCGCGGTTGTCGATCGACACCGTGTGCCGTCCGACGCGCGAGCCGTGCGACGTCCGCGGTGTCAGCTCCGCGGACAGGTCACTGAACGGCTCCACATGAACCATGGCCTCCGGCACCGCAGTGTCGGCCGGGTGCTCCTTCGGCTCGACCAGTACGCCGAACGGCACGTCACCGGCCTGTACGACGGCCTCCTGGGGGACCGTGATCGTCACCGTGGCGCTGCCCTCGGCGTCCGGGTACAGCGACAGCACGGCGGGTTCGATCACCGCGTACGCGGCCAGATCCCCGACCGGCGTCAGCGTGTAGGCCTCGACCACAGAGCCGCGGTTGGCCACCGTGACCCGGCACTGAGCCGCCACACCTGGCACCACGACGAGTTCCGCAACATCCAACCGCGCTGAAGTAGACACCCATCAAGGATCGAGTCAGACGCGTCCCAGCGCAGCGAGCCGCAGTGCAGCCAATCGGGCAGCCCGAATGGCCCTAGTAGCCCACCGTGAAGCGCCGACCACGGTGCTGCGCCCGCTCTGCCTCGTCGACGAGTGAGATGGCGAAGTCCTCCAGCGAGATGGAGGAAGTGCCGTCCGCAGCGACCACGAGCTCGTCGGTACCCAGTCGATAGTTGCCGGTCCGGGCGCCTGGTTCAAGGAGGTCCGGGGGACTGACGTAAGTCCAGTCCACGTCGGTGGAGGCCCGGACCAGGTCGAACTGCTCAAGGCAGGCGTCCGCAATCGGACGGTACGCCGCTGGGAAGTCCGGCTGCTCGACCAGCGTCCGGCCGGTTCCGGGGACAGTCAGACTGGCGGCGCCGCCCACCACGATGAGACGGGGGCCGCCGGATCGCAGTCCGTCCAGGAGGCCCTTGGTGGCATGCGCCAGCTCGGCTTCGTGGCCGGCTCGGGGCCTGGTCGCGCTGATGACCACGTCGTGGCCCTGGGCAAGCTCTGCCACGGCGGCGGCGTCAGACGCGTCGCCGCGTCGCGTGTGAACGGTGGATGGGAAAGTGCCGGGTGTCGTGCGGCTCACTGCGGTGACCTGATGTCCGCGGTCAGCGGCTTCGTGGGTGACGCGGCTGCCGACTGCGCCCGTGGCGCCGAAGACGAGGATGCGCATGGTCAGCACCTTCCAGAAGTCGCTAGGAGCACCGGAGTGCTGGCCGGAACCGGGCGCTCGCGCTTGCGGAGCTGGGCGGTGGTCAGAGCGACCAGGACGATCAGGCCGCCGATCAGCTGGGCAGTGGAGAGGCGCTGGTCCAGTACGAGCCAGCCGAGCAGTGTCGCGACCACTGGGCTGAGTAGACCGAGGAAGGTCGCGTCGGTCGGGCCCAGGGCGCGCAGTCCGCGGAACCAGAGGGCGTAGGCCAGTGCGGAGCCGATGATGGTCAGGTAGGCGTAGCCGCCGACGTTTGCGAGGGTCAGGTGGGCCGGGGGTGCGCCTTCGACCAGGTAGGCGACCGGGAGCAGGACCAGGCCGCCGGCTACGAGCTGCCAGCCGGTTGTGGCCAGTAGGGGAGGGGGCGAGGGGGAGGGCGAATAAGAAGCCCAGCGCTTGCTCAGTACGACGCCGAACGCCATCACGACCGCACCACCGAGCGCAGCGAGCACGCCCCAGGTGTCGAGCCGCGCATCCGCTCGCAGCACCAGCAGGCTCACTCCGAATACACCGGCGATCGCAGCCAACACCTTCCGCGTTGAGAGCCGCTCTTTGAGCAGACCGGTCGACAGCATCATCACCACGAGCGGCTGAATCGCACCGACCGTGGCGGCGACGCCGCCGGGGAGGCGGTAGGCGCCGACGAACAGCAGGGCGAAGAAGGCGCCGATGTTCAGCGTGCCCAGCACGAGTGAGCGCCACCACCAGTTGCCGCGGGGCAGCGTCCGGGTGATCGCGATGAGCAGCAGACCGGCCGGCAACGCGCGGATGACGGCGGCGAGCAGCGGGCGGTGGGGCGGAAGCAGCTCCGTCGTGACCAAGTACGTCGTACCCCACAGGATCGGCGTGATCGCTGTGACGAGAAGGAGAGCCAGTCGATTGTTTAGCACTAAGATAAAGTAGCTCAGCGCTAAGGTAGATTCAATAGCTCAGCGCTAAGCAATCTGGACTACTCTGGAGCCATGCCCGATCACGTCGACCTGTTCCTCGAGCAGTGGGGTGAGCAGCGCCCGGACCTGGACGCCTCACCGATGGCCGTGGTCGGCCGGCTCAAGCGACTGGCCCAGGTGGCCGACACCGAGCTCCGGCGGAACTTCGCCCGGCACGACTTGGACTCGGCATCGTTCGACGTGCTGGCGACCCTGCGCCGGAGCAACTCCGAGCACCGCCTCACACCGGCCGGTCTGATGCGGTCATCGATGGTTACCTCCGGGGCGATCACCCAGCGGCTGGATCGGCTGGAGGCGCGCGGTCTGGTCACCCGCACGCCCAGTGAGACCGACGGGCGCGGGGTGCAGGTGACACTCACCGCCGAGGGACTCCGACTGATCGACGATGTCCTGCCGGGACATCTGCAGACCGAAGAGACTCTGCTCGCCGCACTCTCCAAAGCCGAGCGCGAGCAGTTGGCGGACACTCTGCGGACGCTGCTCGAAGCGCTCGGCGACAGAACGGACTGACCATGACTGCGCGCAGGGACACCCCAGGACGGGCTGTCTCGCTGCGCGCGCGGCTCACTCGGCACCTGATCGCCGAGGGCGCCATCCGGGACCAACGGGTGGCCGACGCCTTCCGGGCAGTCCCACGACATCTGTTCGTCCCGCGCGTACCGCTCCGGATCGCGTACGCCGACGACGTGGTGCTGATGAAACGCGACGCCGAAGGCATGGTCATCAGCTCGGTGTCGCAGCCGAGCATCATCGCGGTCATGCTCGAGCAGGCCGCGATCCGGCCGGGCGATCACGTCCTGGAGATCGGTTCTGGCGGCTACAACGCCGCACTGCTGCGTGAGCTGACCGGACCGACCGGACGGGTGACCACAGTCGACATCGACCCGGATGTGGTCGGGCGGGCTCGCGAAGGACTACTACGAGCCGGGTACGACGACGTCCACGTCATCCAGGCGGACGGCGAATTCGGCGCACCCGGCAACGCGCCGTACGACCGGATTGTCGTGACAGCGACCGCCTGGGACATTCCGCCGGCCTGGGTCGACCAACTGCGGCCGGGCGGGCGCATCGTCGTACCGCTGCAGTTGGGAAGGCAGACGCGAGCCATAGCGTTCGAAGAGGTCGGTGGACATCTGGAGAGCTCGTCTGCCGTGATGTGCGGGTTCGTGAACATGCAGGGCGTCGGCGCGCACCCGGAGGACGACGTACCGGAGTTGGCTGTGTGGCAGGGCGCTGCGTTGTCGGTGCAGGCGCATCGGGTCGGTGCTGAGGTGCCGCCGGGAT
This sequence comes from Kribbella sp. NPDC056951, assembly GCF_042674205.1. NCBI lineage: Bacteria > Bacillati > Actinomycetota > Actinomycetes > Propionibacteriales > Kribbellaceae > Kribbella > Kribbella sp. NPDC056951. The sequence continues at coordinate 340,771 of NZ_JBHUQZ010000005.1, read as the reverse complement.
TCCATCTGGTCCGGCGGCATCACATCTTTACGGTGCGCCGGTTGGCCGGGGCGGGTTCCTGACGGTCTGCCAGAGCTCGTCGATGTCGGTGCGGTCCTCCGGCTCCGGAGTGTCCACCCAGCCGCTGGCCCAGGTGTCCTCCTCCGGGTCCAGGTTGAAGATCGACTCCGCGAACGCGGCCGAGCCGACGTACCGCGACTCGTCCTCAGAAGGCGTGGCATCAGCCTCGGTGGGCTTGACGTCGGTGGCCGGTGTGACCAGGCTGCGCGCGTACTGCTGGGCTTCGAGCAGACCGAGGTCCCGCTCGTCAGACAGCAGCCGGACCGCGCCCACCTCGTTGCCGGCCTGCATCAGCTCGCGCACCCGGGCGTCGAGGTTCGGCTTCGGCGTCGGACCGCGCTGCTGGTACGACGGCTGCTGGTACGACGGCTGCCAGGTCGCAGGCGGCTGATAAGTCGGCTGGTACGGACCCGGCTGGTAGGCCTGCGGCTGGTACTGCTGAGGCTGGCCGGGGGACGACCACTCGCCCGGACGTGCGGGCTGCCGCCCGGCCTGCATCAGCGCCTGCAGTGCGGCAGCGACCTGCTGGCTGCCTTGCACCTGTCCGGGGATCTGCCCCGGCGGCGGGCTCTGCACATGTCCGGGCTGGCCCTGCGGCTGGGTGAACTGGCCCTGGAACTGGATCGGCTGGTTCCCGCCCTGCTGGGCCTGGATGCGCTCGATCAGCTTCTGCACGCGCGGGCTCGGAGCGCCGTCCGGCCCCCGCTGCTTCTTGGCGGCGCTCACGATCGCGACGACGATCATGATCACGACGAAGATCGCGAATTCCACGCCCGGCCTCCCGGTGGTCAAGGTCCCGGACCTCAGCGTAAGCGCTGCGAGTGGCGCAAGTCGGAAGATACGGTCCGCGACCGCTACAATCCGGTGTTACCGCTGATCGATTTCGAAGGGTATACCCGCGTGGCTTCGACGAACGACCTCAAGAACGGCATGGTGCTCAACCTGGATGGGCAGCTGTGGTCTGTCGTCTGGTTCCAGCACCACAAGCCCGGTAAGGGCGGTGCGGTCATGCGCACCAAGCTCAAGAACGTGCTGAGCGGCAAGGTCGTCGACAAGACCTTCAACGCCGACGTCAAGGTCGAGGTGGCCAACGTCGACAAGCGCGACATGACGTACCTGTACAACGACGGCGGCTCCTACGTCTTCATGGACAGCTCCACCTACGAGCAGGTGCACATCACCCCCGAGGTCGTCGGCGACGCCTCGCACTTCCTGCTCGAGAACCAGGACGCGATCGTGGCCGTCCACGAGGACCTCCCGCTGTACGTCGAGCTCCCGGCCTCGGTCGAGCTGACGGTCGAGTACACCGAGCCCGGCCTGCAGGGCGACCGCTCGACCGGCGGCACCAAGCCGGCCAAGCTGGAGACCGGGTACACGATCAACGTGCCGCTGTTCCTGACCACCGGCGAGAAGGTCAAGGTGGACACCCGGACGGGCGACTACCTCGGCCGCGTCACGTCCTGATCCGCGGCGATGTCGGCCCGGAGCAAGGCCCGGAAACGGGCACTGGACGTCCTGTTCGAGTCCGAGGTCAGGGGGCTGCCGGTCGGCGGCACCCTGCCTGACCGGATCGAGGACAACGACCCGCCGGTGAACGAGTTCACCGTCGCACTGGTCGAGGGCGTCGCGAAGAACATCGGTGCGATCGACGACCTGCTGTCGGCGCACTCGGTGGGCTGGACGCTGGACCGGATGCCGGCCGTGGACCGCAACATCCTGCGGATCGGCGCCTACGAGCTGCTGTACGACGACCAGGTGCCGGACGTGGTCGCGGTGAGCGAGGCGGTGGCGCTGGCCCGGGATCTGTCGACCGACGAGTCCCCGGCCTTCGTGAACGGGCTGCTGGCCCGGCTGCTGCAGCTCAAGCCGACGCTGGGCATCTGAGCTCAGCCAAGAATGTGAAGGGATGAGGGGGGCGAGCCCTCTGACACTCCTTCTTCGGTGGCCCGGTGACCGTCTCGGTACGGTCCCGGGCCGGCGCTTGCGTCCCCGTTCTGATGGCGCGGGGGGAACGGCCCCGGCCTCGGTCGGCAGGTGAGGTGGAGATCCTGCCGATTGATGGTGCTGGTACTGCGGTGTTTCGGGGTTACTGCGGTTGAGCGGAGCGGGCGGCCGCGGGCAAGCTGCTACGAGCCCCGACCGACACTACGCCGCTCAGGCGCCGGCAGCCTCGGCTGCGTCTTCGACGTCACCCTTCGCCTCGGGGTTCAGAACTCCCCAGGAGATGAAGCGCTCGGTCAGAGTCGTCGGCGACTCGTCGTAGATGACCGCCAGGGTGCGCATGTCGTCCTGACGGATCGACAGCACCTTGCCGTTGTAGTCGCCCCGCTGCGCCTGGATGGTGGCTGCGTAACGGGTCAGCGGACCCGCCTCGCCGGCGTCCAGGTGGTGCAGGGCCTCCAGGTCGAGGATCAACCGGGGCGGAGCCGCCGCGGCAGCTGCCGCCTTGGCCGAACCCGGGAGCAGTTCGCCGACCGGGACGCCGTAGAAATCGGCGAGCTCGGCAAGCTTCTGGACGGTGACAGCACGGTCGCCCCGCTCGTACGAGCCGACCACTACCGCCTTCCAGCGACCCTTGGACTTCTCTTCCACGCCATGCAGCGACAGCCCTTGCTGCTGGCGGATGGCGCGTAGCTTGCCACCCAGTGTCTTCGCGTATTCGCTCGGCACTCTGGTTCTTCCCTCCGACTAGTTTCTTATGGTCCGGACCGCCGGAACGGAACCCGGATGGTGAAACCCCCCTCGGTTACACAGAGTAACAATATTCCGGGCCAGAGGCCAGAGTCAAGACGGCGTGTCACATCCGATACCATGTCAAGCGGTCCGAACGTCCTTTAAAGACCTGTCCCGAGAGGCAGGAAAGGAGGAACGGTAGCGATGAGCCCTGCCCCGGTACCCGTACCGCGCACAGTGCTGGATGCTTCCGACATTTCCCGGGCACTGACCCGGATCGCGCACGAGATCCTCGAGCGCAACCGGGGTGCCGACCCCGTCGTACTCCTCGGCATTCCCACCCGCGGGGTGGGACTGGCCGCCCGTATCTCCGAGCGGATCGCGGCCGTCGAAGGGCAGAGCGTGCCCACAGGGTCACTCGATGTGACGATGTACCGCGACGACATCGGGCTGAAACCGGCCCGCGCGCTCGAGCACACCGACATCCCGCCGGGCGGGATCGACGGCAAGGTCGTGGTCCTGGTGGACGACGTGCTGTTCTCCGGCCGCACCATCCGCGCCGCGCTCGACGCGATCGGCGACATCGGCCGGCCGAAGGCGGTCCAGCTGGCGGTCCTGGTCGACCGCGGCCACCGCGAACTGCCGATCCGTGCCGACTACGTCGGCAAGAACCTGCCCACCTCACTGCTCGAGCGCGTCACCGTCCATCTCACCGAGTACGACGGCGCCGACGCCGTACTGATCGCCGACAAGACGGGAGCGACGGTCTGATGCGCCATCTGTTGAGTGCCGGCGACCTGAGCCAGGACGAGGCCACTCTGATCCTGGACACCGCCGAAGAGATGCGGTCGCTGGCCGACCGCCCGATCAAGAAGCTGCCGGCTCTGCGCGGCCGGACCGTGGTGAACCTGTTCTTCGAGGACTCCACCCGGACCCGGATCTCGTTCGAGGCGGCGGCCAAGCGGCTGTCGGCCGATGTGATCAACTTCTCCGCCAAGGGCTCCAGTGTGAGCAAGGGCGAGAGTCTGAAGGACACCGCGCTGACCCTGCAGGCGATGGGCGCCGACGGTGTCGTCTGCCGGCACGGCTCATCCGGTGCGCCGCACCTGCTGGCCACCTCCGGCTGGATGACCGGTGCGGTCGTGAACGCCGGTGACGGTACCCACGAGCACCCGACGCAGGCCCTGCTGGATGCCTTCACCATGCGCCGCCACCTCGGCTCGCTGGACGGCCGCCGGATCACCATCGTCGGCGACGTCCTGCACTCGCGGGTCGCACGGTCCAACGTGCTGCTGCTGTCCACCCTCGGCGCCGAGGTCACAGTGGTCGCTCCGCCGACGCTGCTGCCGGTCGACATGTCGCGCTGGCCCTGTACGACGTCGTACGACTTCGACTCGGTGCTGCCCAAGAGTGACGCGGTGATGATGCTGCGCGTCCAGCGCGAGCGGATGGGCGACGCGTACTTCCCGAGTGCGCGCGAGTACACCCGCCGCTACGGCCTGGACGTGCATCGGATGGCGCAACTGTCCGACGAGGCGATCGTGCTGCACCCCGGCCCGATGAACCGCGGCATGGAGATCAGCGCCGAGGTTGCCGACTCGACCCGCTCGGTGATCGTCGAACAGGTCACCAACGGCGTGGCCATCCGGATGGCCGTCCTGTATCTGCTGTTGTCAGGTAGCAACGAAACGAACGAGGAGCAGACTGCATGACCGCGTACTTGATCACCGGAGCCAGGATCGTCGGCGGTGAGGTGGCGGATCTGCTGATCGACAACGGGGAGATCGTTGCCGTCGGCACCGGCCTCACGGCGGCGGGCCGCGGCGGAGCCGGCGACGGATCGGGCGGAGCGGCAACCGGCGGGCCGGCCGACGTGACGACCATCGACGCGACCGGCTTGATCGCGCTTCCCGGGCTCGTCGACCTGCACACCCACTTGCGTGAGCCGGGTCGGGAGGACGCGGAGACGGTTCTCACTGGGACCAGGGCCGCCGCGCTTGGCGGGTTCACCGCGGTGTTCGCGATGGCCAACACCGACCCGGTTGCCGACACCGCGGGTGTCGTCGAGCAGGTGTGGCGGCTCGGTCGGGAGGCCGGGTACGCCGACGTGTTCCCGATCGGCGCGGTCACGGTCGGCCGCCAGGGCACGCAGCTCGCCGAGCTCGGTGCGATGGCGGACTCGGCGGCCCGGGTGCGGGTCTTCTCCGACGACGGCGACTGTGTCTGGGACGCGGCGTTGATGCGGCGCGCGCTCGAGTACGTGAAGGCCTTCGGCGGCACGATCGCCCAGCACGCCCAGGAGCCGCGTCTGACCAAGGGCGCGCAGATGAACGAGGGAGCGCTCTCCGGCGTTCTCGGACTGACCGGCTGGCCGAGTGTCGCGGAAGAGGCGATCATCGCTCGCGACATCCTGCTGAACCACCACGTCGGCTCCAAGCTGCACATCTGTCACCTGTCCACGAAGGGTTCGGTCGACATCGTCCGGGCTGCCAAGAAGCGCGGGCTGGAGGTGACCGCCGAGGTAACGCCGCATCACCTGCTGCTGACCGAGGACCTGGCGAGCTCCTACAACCCGGTCTTCAAGGTGAACCCGCCGCTGCGGACCAAGGAGGATGTCGAGGCGGTCCGCGAGGGCCTGGCCGACGGCACGATCGACATCGTCGCCACCGACCACGCGCCGCACCCGGTCGAGGACAAGGATTGCGAGTGGAGCGCGGCCGCGTTCGGCATGCTCGGCCTGGAGACCGCTCTCTCGGTCGTTCAGCACGCGATGGTCGACACCAAGTTGCTGACCTGGGCCGACGTCGCCGACCGGATGAGCTACCGCCCGGCCGCGATCGGCCAGATCAGCGACCACGGTCAGCCGTTGGTGGCCGGTGCCCCGGCGAACGTCGTACTGGTCGATCCGGCTGCGCAGCGGGTGATCGTCTCGGCTGAGTCGGCGTCGCTGTCGCGGAACACGCCGTTCGACGGGATGACGCTGCCTGGCAAGGTGGTTGCGACCTTCCTGCGCGGCGAACCGACCGTGCTGGACGGCAAGGCCGCCAAGTGAAGGCTTTCCTAGGCATTACCGGCACGCTCGTGGTGATCGCCGCGGCGTACTACGGCATGTTCCGGGGCTGGCGCAATCGCCAGGCCCGGCAGTCCGCGCTGGCACCGCTGCCCGAGGTGCCGGCCGACACGACCCGCGGGGTGGAGGGCGTGTACGTCGCCACCACCTCCGCCGGCGACTGGATGGACCGGATCGCCGTGCACGAACTGGGCGTCCGCAGTACCGCGGACCTGGCCGTCAGTGAGGCCGGCCTGATCTTCCACCGGCAGGGAGCGGCGGATGTCTTCATCCCCGCGGACCAGCTGACCGGCGTCCGGACCGACCGTGGCATCGCCGGCAAGGTGACCGCGGAGAAGTCCGGCCTCGTGGTGGTCACCTGGAGCCACGACGGGCGGGAGCTGGACACCGGCTTCCGGCCCCGTCGCAAGGCCGACACCGAACCCCTGACCGCATCCATCGCAACATTGATCGGAGCCGAGCAATCATGAGTCAGCCTGCTTTGCTGGTCCTGGAGGACGGCCGGTCGTTCGCCGGCACGTCGTACGGGGCCACCGGCGAGACCTTCGGCGAGGCGGTGTTCACCACCGGGATGACCGGCTACCAGGAGACGCTGACCGACCCGTCGTACCACCGTCAGATCGTCACCCAGACGGCGCCGCACATCGGCAACACCGGGATCAACGACGAGGACGACGAGTCGCAGAAGATCTGGGTCTCCGGGTACGTCGTCCGCGACCCTGCCCGCGTCCCGTCGAACTGGCGCGCCACCCGTTCGCTCGACGACCAGCTGAAGTCGCAGGGCATCGTCGGGATCTCGGGGATCGACACCCGCGCCCTGACTCGGCACCTGCGCGAACGCGGCGCGATGCGCGCCGGGATCTCGACCGACGTCCTCGACCCGGCCGAGCTGCTGGCCAAGGTGCTCGAGCAGCCCGCGATGGCTGGCGCCGATCTGGCGTCAGAGGTGACGGCCGCAGAGGCGTACGTCGTCCCGGCCGAGGGGGAGAAGCGGTTCACCGTGGTCGCCCTCGACCTCGGGATCAAGGCGATGACGCCGAAGCGGATGGCCGAGCGCGGTATCGAGGTACACGTGCTGCCCGCCACCGCGACCCTCGACGAGGTGCTGGCCGTGAACCCGGACGGCATCTTCATGAGCAACGGCCCGGGCGACCCGGAGACCACCGAGCACCCGACGACGCTGCTCAAGGAACTGCTCCAGCGCGGCAAGCCGTACTTCGGGATCTGCTTCGGCAACCAGGTGTTCGGGCGGGCGCTCGGGCTGGGGACCTTCAAGCTCAAGTACGGGCACCGGGGGATCAACCAGCCGGTGCTCGATCGCGCTACCGGCAAGGTCGAGATCACCGCGCAGAACCACGGCTTCGCGGTTGACGCACCCCTTGAGGGGACGATCGAGACGCCGTACGGGACTGCTGAGGTCTCGCACGTCTCGCTGAACGACAACGTCGTCGAAGGACTCAAGCTGACCGGCCACGACGGCCGGGTGCTCGCGTTCTCTGTGCAGTACCACCCCGAAGCCGCAGCAGGGCCGCACGATTCGGCGTACCTGTTCGATCGCTTCGTCGAGCTGATGGAGGGGCGGGCCTGATGCCACGTCGTACAGATATCGAGTCGGTCCTCGTCATCGGCTCCGGCCCGATCGTGATCGGTCAGGCCTGCGAGTTCGACTACTCCGGTACGCAGGCCTGCCGGGTGCTGCGCGAGGAGGGGTTCCGGGTCGTCCTGGTCAACTCCAACCCGGCCACGATCATGACGGACCCGGAGTTCGCCGACGCCACCTACGTTGAGCCGATCACCCCCGAGTACGTCGAGAAGGTCATCGAGAAGGAACGCCCGAACGCGCTCCTCGCGACGCTCGGCGGCCAGACCGCTCTGAACGCAGCAATCGCTCTCCACGACTCCGGCGTACTGGAGAAGTACGGCGTCGAGCTGATCGGCGCTTCGGTCGACGCGATCCAGCGCGGTGAGAACCGCGAGTCGTTCAAGCAGATCGTCGAGGGTCTCGGCGCCGAGGTCGCGCGGTCGGTCATCTGTCACACGATCGAGGACGTTCTCGGTGCGGCCGCGAAGCTGGGCTACCCGCTGGTGGTGCGGCCGTCGTTCACGATGGGCGGCGTCGGCTCCGGGATGGCGTACGACGAGGCCGATCTGACCCGGATCGCGGGGGCCGGACTGCACGCTTCGCCGACCACCGAGGTGCTGATCGAGGAATCGATCCTCGGGTGGAAGGAATACGAGCTGGAGGTGATGCGCGACAAGGCCGACAACGTCGTGATCATCTGCTCGATCGAGAACGTCGACCCGATGGGCGTGCACACCGGTGACTCGGTCACGGTCGCACCGGCGATGACGCTGACCGACCGCGAGTACCAGATCATGCGGGACCTCTCGATCGGCATCATCCGCGAGGTCGGCGTCGACACCGGCGGCTGCAACATCCAGTTCGCGGTGAACCCGGTCGACGGCCGGCTGATCGTGATCGAGATGAACCCGCGGGTCTCCCGCTCGTCCGCGCTGGCATCGAAGGCGACCGGTTTCCCGATCGCGAAGATCGCGGCGAAGGTTGCCATCGGCTACACGCTCGACGAGATCCCGAACGACATCACGAAGCAGACCCCGGCCAGCTTCGAGCCGGTGCTCGACTACGTCGTGGTGAAGGTGCCGCGGTTCGCGTTCGAGAAGTTCCCGGCCGCGGACGCCACGCTGACCACGCACATGAAGAGCGTCGGTGAGGCGATGGCGATCGGCCGCAACTACACCGAGGCGCTGCAGAAGGCACTGCGGTCGCTGGAGAAGCCGGAGGCCCGGTTCTCCTGGGCCGGCGAACCCTCCACCGATCTGGAGTCGTTGCTGGAGGCAATCAAGACGCCGCAGGACGGGCGGCTGCGGATCATCATGGACGCGATCCGCGCCGGTGCGACGCCGGAGCAGATCTTCGATGCGACGAAGATCGATCCGTGGTTCGTGGACCAGCTGTATCTGATCCACGAGACCGCTCTCCAGGTTGCTGCCGCGCCGCGGCTCACACCGGAGGTGCTGCGGTTGGCCAAGCGGCACGGGTTCTCGGATCTGCAGCTGGCCGAGATCCGGTCGCTGACCGAGGACGTGGTCCGCGGGGTCCGCCAGGCGCTCGGGATCCGGCCGGTCTACAAGACCGTCGACACGTGCGCGGCCGAGTTCGCGGCCGAGACGCCGTACCACTACTCGTCGTACGACGAGGAGAGCGAAGTCGCGACCCGCACCGAGCCCGCCGTACTGATCCTCGGCTCGGGGCCGAACCGGATCGGGCAGGGCATCGAGTTCGACTACTCGTGTGTGCACGCGTCGATGGCACTGCGCGACGCCGGCTACTGCACGATCATGGTCAACTGCAACCCGGAGACGGTCTCGACCGACTACGACACCTCCGACCGGCTCTACTTCGAGCCGCTCACCTGCGAGGACGTCCTCGAGATCGTGTACGCCGAGATGCAGGCCGGCCCGGTGGCCGGAGTGATCGTGCAGCTCGGCGGCCAGACCCCGCTCGGACTGGCGCAGCGGCTCGCGGATGCCGGCGTACCGATCGTCGGGACGTCGCCGGCCGCGATCCACCTGGCCGAGGAGCGGGGTGCGTTCGGCAAGGTGCTCGCGGACGCGGGGTTGCCCGCGCCGAAGCACGGGACAGCGCTCTCTCCGTCGGAAGCCCACGGGGTTGCCGAGGAGATCGGGTTCCCGGTGCTGGTGCGGCCGTCGTACGTTCTCGGTGGTCGCGGGATGGAGATCGTCTACAGCGCCGACGAGCTTTCGGCCGCGCTGGAGCGGCTGGGCGGCGGCGAGGCGTTCGAGCACCCGGTGCTGATCGACCGCTTCCTGGATGACGCGGTCGAGATCGATGTCGACGGGCTCTTCGACGGGGACGAACTGTTCCTCGGTGGCGTGATGGAGCACATCGAGGAGGCCGGGGTGCACTCGGGCGACTCGTCGTGTGCGCTGCCGCCGATCACGCTCGGGAACGCCGACATCGAGAAGATCCGGCAGTCGACCGAGGCGATCGCGCGCGGCGTCGGCGTACGGGGTCTGCTGAACGTGCAGTACGCGCTTGCTGGGGATGTTCTGTACGTGCTCGAGGCGAACCCGCGGGCGTCGCGGACGGTGCCGTTCGTGTCGAAGGCGACGGCGACCCCGTTGGCCAAGGCCGCGGCCCGGGTGATGCTCGGTGCTTCGATCGCCTCGTTGCGTGCGGAGGGCATGCTGCCGGCCGTCGGCGATGGCGGGACGCTGCCGCCGACCGCGCCGATCGCGGTGAAGGAAGCCGTGATGCCGTTCAACCGGTTCCGGACTGTTGACGGGCGGTCGGTCGACACGGTGCTCGGGCCGGAGATGCGGTCGACCGGTGAGGTGATGGGCTTCGACGACACGTTCGGGATCGCGTTCGCGAAGTCGCAGGCCGGGGCGTCGCAGCCGCTGCCTGGGTCGGGCAAGGTGTTCGTGTCGGTGGCGAACCGGGACAAGCGGCACATGATCTTCCCGGTCAAGCGGCTGGCGGATCTGGGCTTCCAGATTTATGCGACCGAAGGTACGGCGGATGTGCTGCGGCGCAACGGGGTCGAGGCGGTGACTGTTCGCAAGAGCAGCCAGGGCCCGGGCCCGAACGGCGAGCCGACGATCGTGCAGATGGTCCAGGACGGTGAGCTCAACCTGATCGTCAACACGCCGATCGGGATCACGCAGGGCGGCTCACCGCGACTGGACGGGTACGAGATCCGGTCGGCGGCTGTGGCCCGGAACATCCCTTGTATTACGACGGTGCAGGGGCTGGCGGCCGCCGTACAGGGGATCGAGGCGCAGCAGAGCGGCGGGATCGGCGTGCGGTCCTTGCAGGACTGGGTGCCGAGGATCCTCGGTGTATAGGCGGTTTGTCCGGCCTGTTTTGTACCGGCTGGGCAAGGGTGACGCGGAGATCGCGCACGAGCAGACGCTGCACGGGTTGCGTCGGCTCGGGCGCGTTCCCGGCGCGGTGAGCGCTCTCTCGCGTTCTTACGGCGCGATCCCGGCAGGCGCGGCGCGGACGGTCTTCGGGATCCGTTTCCCGGGTCCGGTCGGGTTGGCCGCGGGGATGGACAAGAACGGGATCGCGTTGCCGGCTTGGCGAGCGCTCGGCTTCGGCTTCGTCGAGGTCGGCACGGTGACCGCGCAACCGCAGCCGGGGAACGAGAAGCCGCGGTTGTTCCGGCTCGTCGAGGACGAGGCCGTGATCAACCGGATGGGCTTCAACAACCTGGGTTCGGCCGCCCTGGCCGAGCGGCTGGAGGGGTACGGACCGCTCGGCTACCCGCTTGGTGTCTCGATCGGCAAGTCGAAGGTGACCCCGCTCGACAAGGCCGTCGACGACTACGTGATCTCGCTGCGGAGGCTCTACCAGTACGGCGACTACTTCGCCGTCAACGTCTCGTCGCCGAACACGCCGGGGCTAAGGGCGCTCCAGGATGCCGGCCACCTGAGGGAACTGCTCACCGCGCTGCACCTGGAAGCGGTTGTCCTAGGCAATGGAAGTTCGAAACCAATTCTCGTGAAGATCGCACCTGACCTGACTCCCTCGGCGATCGACGAACTGCTGGGTGTGTGCACGGACGTCGGCGTTGCGGGGATCATCGCGACGAACACCACGATCGGTCGGGTGGGTGTGGAGAACCATCCGCTCGCGTCCGAAGCCGGTGGGTTGTCGGGGCGGCCTTTGACCGAGATCGCGGCCAAGACGGTTGCGCACATTCATGCGGAGACCGGGGGAGCGCTTCCCGTGATCGGGGTTGGCGGGATCCTCGACCCGGACGACGCCGTACGGCTGCTGGATGCCGGGGCCAGTCTGGTGCAGGTGTACTCCGGTCTGATCTATCGCGGGCCCGGTCTGATCCGGAGCATCAACAGGAGGCTGACATGAAGCACGAACCCTTCGGCACCCGGCTTCGGGCTGTCATGGAAGCGCGTGGTCCGTTGTGTGTCGGCATCGACCCGCACCAGCACCTGCTGGACCAGTGGGGCCTGCCGGACACCGCGGAGGGCATGGCGTCCTTCACCTACACGGTGGTCGACGCACTGGCCGACCGGGTTGGTGTGTTCAAGCCGCAGTCCGCGTTCTTCGAGCGGTTCGGCTCGGCGGGCGTCGCCGTACTGGAGCAGGCGACGATCCGGCTGCGGGAAGCTGGTGCGCTGGTGATCATCGACGCGAAACGCGGTGACATCGGTACGACGATGGCCGGCTACGCGTCGGCGTACCTGTCGGAGAAGGGCCCGCTGGCGTGTGATGCGCTGACGGTCAGCCCCTATCTCGGGTTCGGCTCACTGCAGCCGGCGATCGACGAGGCGCGGACCGCTGGCGCCGGACTGTTCGTGCTGGCGCTCACCTCGAATCCGGAGGGACCGCAGTTCCAGTCCGCACGGACCACCGACGGTCCGACGGTCGCGGGCGCCGTACTGGATGGGTTGCGTGCGCTCAACGACGCGGACGGCGCTGAGTTCGGATCGTTCGGTGCGGTCGTCGGTGCGACGATCTCGCGGACCGACGAGGACCTGGACATCCGCGGTCCGCTGCTGGCCCCGGGACTCGGGGCTCAGGGCGGAACGGCCGAGGCGCTGCGGGCCGTGTTCGGCGAGGCGGCGGCGCGGAACGTCGTACCGTCGAGTTCGCGCGAGATCCTGGGCGCCGGGCCGGCTGCGGCCGGTCTGCAGGAGGCGGCCGATCGGGCGAACGACGCGTACCGAACGGCCCTCGGCTACTGACAACCACCCGGAATTACCGGTAGAATATGAATCGGCAAATGGCGCGGAGGAATTCCGCGCCATTTTCTGATTTCTGTTGAATTCCGCGTTGCCGGTATGCGATCTTCGTCGGCATGGGGATTTCGGGGATCGAATTGTGCCGGCGGTTCTACGCCGGGGTGGTGGGTCCGCAGCTGACCGTTCCGCACAGTGCGGCGCTGATCGGGCGGGGTTCGGAGGTGCTCGGGTTCGACGACGCGATGTCGGCGGATCACAACTGCGAGGCCCGGGTTGTGCTGTTCGTCGAGGATGCCTCGTGGACGCCGCCCGAGGTGCCGGGGGAGTTTCTCGGGCGGGCGACACTGCTCGAGGTGCAGACGCTGAGCGGATTCTTCACCGAGCAACTCGGGTTCGATCCGTCGGCCGGGCTGCGGGTCGAGGACTGGTTCACCCTGCCGGAGCAGTCGTTGCGGATGCTCACGGCCGGGGAGGTCTTCCACGACGACCTCGGTTTGCAGGCCGTGCGGGATCGGTTGGCGTATTACCCCGATGACGTCTGGCGTTATTTGCTGATTTCGGCCTGGTGGCGCGTTCATCCCGAGCTGAATCTGGCCGGCCGCGCCGGTTATGTCGGTGACGAACTCGGATCGGCATTGATCGGCGCACAGCTCGTCGAGGATCTGATGCGGCTGTGTTTCCTGATGGAGCGGCAGTACGCGCCGTACTCGAAATGGTTCGGTACGGCGTTCGCCCGGCTCACCTGCGGTCCCGAACTGGAACCGATCCTGCACACCGTCCTCCGCGCCGACGGCTGGCAAGACCGCGAGAAGGCACTGATGGCCGCCTACGAGGCGGTCGCCGGTGTGCACAACCGGCTCGGCATCACCGCACCGGTCGAGCTCGGCATCGAGCAGATGTGGGGCCGCCCGTTCAAAGTCGTCTGGGGCGACTTCCCCGGCGCCCTCTCCGCCGCGATCACCGACCCAACCGTCCGCGCCATCGCCGACCGCTGGCCCGTCGGCGGCATCGACCGCCTCCGCACCGTCCTCTGGAAACCCGCCGACCGCCGTACGATCGCGACCTTCTTCTCTTAGGTCGAGTAGAGGGCGGTGAGGAGGTCTACTGCGGCTTGGGTGGCGGGGTGTGGGTCGTGGCGGTGCCAGATGAGGTGGACGTCGACCGGGGGAGCGTCGCGGAGGCGGCGGTAGGTGATGCCGTCGCGTCGGTACTGCGTGGTGGTCGCCTGCGCGGTGACGCCGACGCAGCGGCCGGACGCGATGGCGGTGAGCCAGTCGTCCACATCCTGGTTGAACTCGATCCGCGGCCTAGCGTCCGCCGGCCACAGGTCGATCGTCGTGCTGCCGGTACGGCGATCAATGCTCAGCACGCGGTCCCGCAGCTCCGCGAGGGTGACCGTGCGCTTGCGAACCAGCGGGTCGTCGGCGGGCAGAGCGGCGTACCGGTCCTCCTGCGCGATCGTGATGTGCGCGAACCGCCGCAGATCAAGCTGCGTCCGGACCACTGCGAGATCGCACAACCCCTCAGCCAGCCCACCAGTCGTCGTGTTCGTGCGCACGAGTTGCAGTTCGATGCCGGGATGCTCCGCGGCCCACCGCCGCTGGAACTCAGCCGTGTGCCGCCCCAACGCCGACCACGCATGCCCCAACCGCAACCGCGTATGCCCACTGGTCGCCTCCCGCACCAGCTCCTCGACATCAGTCAGCACCTGCCGGGCCCGCGCCAACACCCGAACCCCCGCACTAGTCGGCGTCACCGACCGACTAGTCCGGTGCAACAGCCGCACTCCCAGCCGCCCCTCCAACGCCAGCACGTTCCGAGACACCGCCGCCTGGCTGACCCCCAGCTCGATCCCCGCATCAGTAAACGTCCCCGTCTCCGCCACAGCCACCAAACACCGCAACTGCCGAAGCTCCACATCCATAACCCCAGCGTATAGATCACCGCAGCGATGCATTTTGCCCAGCCACCCACCAAGCGCACGCTGCCCCCATGAGCACCCCGCCCGCTCCCACCCCCACCGCTGCCTCGGCGCTGGGCGCCTCCGCCGCCATCCACCCATGCGCCCCAGGCCCGGGTGCCCTAGGCGACGCCCGCCTGCCCGCCCCGGCGCTGGGCTCGGCCGCCGGCGCCCCGGGTGCCCCAGCCGCCGATGCGGGGCTGGCGATCGCACCCTCTCCCCGCGACAACCACACCGGCGATCGGAGGTTGGGTGGGGTACTTCTCATGGTGGCCAGCGGACTCTCCAGTCAGGTCGGTGCGTCGGTGGCTGCGCAGGCGTTTCCGGTCATCGGACCGGTTGGTGTGGTGGCTGTCAGGCAGTGGATGGCGGCGGTGGTGCTGTTCGCCATCGGGCGACCACGCCTCCACAAACTGACCGCACGACAGTGGCGTCCGGTGCTGGGACTAGCCCTCGTCTTCGCAGTGATGAACGTTTCGCTCTACACAGCAATCGACCGCGTAGGACTCGGCCTAGCCGTCACACTCGAGTTCCTCGGCCCACTAGCGGTCGCACTACTCGGCTCGCGACGGTTGATCGACCTCATCTGCGCGCTCGCCGCAGCACCCGCCGTACTGGTTCTGACACGTCCACAAGCGACCACCGACTACTTCGGTGTAGCGGCCGGGCTACTCGCCGCAGCCTGCTGGGCGTCCTACATCCTCCTCAACCGCACAGTCGGCCGCGAACTGCCAGGAGCGACCGGAGCAGCAGCCGCCGCGACAGTCTCCGGAATCGCCTACATCCCGGTCGGAATCGTCGTACTGCATCACCACCCGCCGACCACCGCGGCCATCGCCTACGCGTTAACCGCCGGCGTCCTGTCCTCGGCCGTCCCGTTCCTGCTCGACCTGCTCGCATTGCGCCGAGTACCCGCCCAGTTCTTCGGGGTGTTCATGAGCATCAACCCGGTGCTCGCGGCGCTCGTCGGGTACGTCGTCCTGCGGCAGCACCTCGCCGTACCGGACTGGGTCGCCATCGGCGTCATCGTCGCCGCGAACTGTGTCGCCGTCGAGGCAGGCCGACGCGCCACATCACGGACCGGTTCCAGTCGCGGGGTGCGAGGTTCTTCACGGCGTGCCGGACAGACCAGATGACCCTGTGGTTCGGGAGGGTGTCGGTGACGGGGAACGATGGGTTGCCCGCGGTGGAAGGTAAGGATTGCGATGCGGAAGCTGGGAGCCCTGGCGGCGGCGGTGACGATGAGTGCTGTCGCCCTGACGGCCTGTTCGGGTGGCGACTACTGCGGCGAGCTGAAGGCCTACGCGACGTCGGCGAAGAACCTCGACGCCAAGAACACCGAGCAGGTCGGCAAGGCGCTCAAGGACGCCGAGAAGGTGTCGAAGTCGGCGCCGTCGGAGCTGAAGGACGACTGGGCGACGCTGATCTCGTACGCCAAGAAGGCGCAGGACGCCAAGGGCGACACCACCAAGCTCGCCGAGCTCGGCAAGTCCGAGGGCGCGAAGATGGGCGAGGCCTCCGGCGCGATCGCCAAGCACGCCAAGGACACCTGCAAGATCGACCTCGAGAACCCGTGATCGAGTGGCCGGCCCGCCGCCTCGCGGCGGGCCCGGTCTCGGAAAGTATCCGTTTCGGATCGTTTGATGACGGCCGGTAGCGTACTGACATGCGAACCATCGCCGCAGCCGTGACGCTGCTCGCAACGACCGGCCTGCTGACCTCGTGCACCGAGGAGCAGGCCTACTGCGTGGATCTGGCCGGCTACGCCGCCAACGCCACCGGGGTCGACCCGACGAAGCCCGCCGAGTACGTGAAGATCCTGGACGACGCGAAGAAACTCCAGGAGTCCGCGCCGGCCGCCGTGAAGGACGACTGGGCGGTTGTCGTGAAGTTCGCCGAGCAGGCGCAGAAGGCGGGTTCGGACCGCGTCGAGCTGGCCCGGCTGAGCAAGGAGACCGGCACCGTGCTGACGGCGTACAAGGCGATCACCACGCACGCGAAGGACGCCTGCAAGGTCGACGTCCCGGCGCTGAACTGAGGGCTTGCCCCGACAGGGTCCTGCGGGTGGCCGGAGCCGTGTTAGGTTCCCTTGCGAAGCCATACAACGGGACAGGTGAAACGGTGCCACTTCCTTCTTTGACCCCGGAGCAGCGAGCGGCGGCTCTGGACAAGGCCGCGGCGGCGCGGCGCGAGCGAGCCGAGATCAAGAACCGGATCCGGCACTCGGGAGCGTCTCCGACGGAGGTGCTCCACGAGGGGCAGACCAACGACGTGATCGGCAAGATGCGGGTCAGCGCCCTGCTGCAGTGCATCCCCGGCGTGGGCAAGGTGCGCGCCCAGCAGATCATGGAGCGGGCCGGAATCTCCGAGACGCGGCGGGTCCGCGGCCTCGGGTCCAACCAGATCGCCGCGCTGATGCGCGAATTCGCCGAGTGAGCCGCACCGAAACCCTGGCCGGCTCGTTGGACACTGGTGTGACGATGACCACGCACCCCGAGAACATGAGCCACGATCCAGAGACTCCGGTCCCCGATGCCGGTGGCCCGGCGCGGCTGACCGTGCTGGCCGGACCGACCGCGGTCGGCAAGGGCACGGTCGCGGCCGATATCCGCGAGCGGTTCCCCGACATCTGGATCTCGGTCTCGGCGACCACGCGCAAGCCGCGGCCGACCGAGGTGCACGGCGTGCACTACTTGTTCGTCTCCGACGCGGAGTTCGACCGGATGATCGCGGCCGGTGAGCTGCTGGAGTGGGCGGTCGTGCACAAGGCCGCGCGGTACGGGACGCCCAAGCAGCCGGTGCTGGACAAGCTGGCCGAGGGCCGCCCGGCGCTGCTGGAGATCGACCTGCAGGGTGCCCGGCAGGTGCGCGAGACGATGCCGGAGGCACATTTCGTGTTCCTGGCCCCGCCGTCGTGGGACGAGCTGGTACGGCGCCTCGTCGGCCGCGGGACCGAAACGGCCGAGGAGCGCGAGCGCCGGCTGGAGACCGCGACCCTCGAACTGGCCGCCGAGAAGGAGTTCGACGTGACGATCGTGAACGCCTCGGTTCGGGAGGCGGCCGATCAGTTGGTAAAGTTGATCCGATCACCCCATATCTCTGGAAAGAGCTGAACTTGTCTGGCAACCAGCCTGTCGCCATCGGTATCACCTCTCCGCCGATCGACGACCTGCTCACCCACACTGATTCCAAGTACAAGCTCGTCCTGTACTCGGCCAAGCGTGCGCGGCAGATCAACGCCTACTACTCCCAGCTCGGCGAGGGCCTGCTGGAGTACGTCGGTCCGCTGGTCGAGACCCACGTCCAGGAGAAGCCGCTCTCGATCGCGATGCGCGAGATCAACGAGGGCGTCCTGACCTGCACGGACATCGACCCCGAGGCCGAGGCGGAAGCCGCGGCCGCGGAGAAGACCGCCTAACTACCCCGCGATGACCACCGGTGATCGGCGCCTCAGGGTGTCCGTGTCCGGTTCCACCCCCGGCGAGGCAACCGCCCCGGGGGTTTCGGGCGTTCCCGACCCGACCTCGACCACGGCTCGGAGGCTCCCGTGAGCTCTGCTTCCCCCTCATCACAGTCGCCTGCGACCAAGCCTCGGCCGAATGTCGTTCTCGGCGTGGGTGGCGGCATCGCGGCGTACAAGGTTTGTGATCTGCTGCGGCGGCTGACCGAGTCCGGCCACAGCGTGCGGGTGGTGCCGACCGCGGCGGCGCTGGAGTTCGTCGGTGCCGCGACCTGGGCGGCGTTGTCCGGTCAGGCCGTCACTTCGGATCCGTTCGACAACGTGCAGGAAGTGCCGCATGTGCGGATCGGCAAGGCGGCCGAGCTGGTCGTCGTCGCGCCCGCCACGGCCAACCTGATCGCCAAGGCCGCGCACGGCCTGGCCGACGACCTGCTCACCAACACGCTGCTGACGGCCCGCTGCCCGATCCTGTTCGCGGCCGCCATGCACACCGAGATGTGGGAACACCCCGCGACCCAGGCCAACGTGGCGACCCTGCGTTCGCGCGGGATCACCGTGCTGGAGCCTGCCGTCGGCCGGCTGACCGGCACCGACACCGGCCGCGGACGCTTGCCCGAACCCTCGGAGATCTTCGCGATCAGCCAGCTGATGCTCGCCGACGAGGCGGCTCGCGCGGCCGGCCAGTCGGTCGCCGACCTGACCGGCAAGCATGTCCTGGTCAGCGCAGGCGGCACGCGCGAGCACCTCGACCCGGTCCGCTACCTCGGCAACTCCTCGTCGGGTAAGCAGGGCTACGCACTGGCCCGGATCGCGGCCGCCCGCGGCGCCAAGGTCACCCTGGTCGCGGCGAACTCCGAGCTCCCCGACCCAGCCGGCGTACAGGTCGTCCCGGTCACCAGCACCCGCGACCTGTACGACGAGATCACCGGCCGTGCCGCGGATGCGGACGCGATCGTGATGGCGGCCGCCCCGGCTGACTTCCGGCCGGCCGATGTCGCCGAGCACAAGATCAAGAAGACCGCCGACGGTTCGGTCCCGGCGGTCAATCTCGTGCAGAACCCGGACATTCTGCAGACCGTTTCGCACGACCGCCGCCGTACCGGTCAGGTGATCGTCGGCTTCGCCGCCGAGACCGGGGACGCGGAGCACTCGGTGCTCGACCTCGGCCGGGCCAAGCTCGAGCGCAAGGGCTGCGACCTGCTGGTCGTGAACGACGTGTCCGGCGGCAAGGTGTTCGGCAGCGACAACAACGAGGCCGTCATCCTGGATCGCTCGGGGAGCGCTCTCCCGGTTCCGTCCGGTAGCAAGGACGCCCTGGCCGGCGTGATCTGGAACCTGGTCGCCGCCCACTGGGAGTGAGGACAGTTCCTGACCGCTACTCCACCTAGGGTCGTGGTCATGGAGATCTCTTGGCAGGCGGTCGTGGCACGGCGGATGCGCCGGCATTACCTGACCGAACCCGCGGTGAGCCCGGTCGACGCCGTACGGGCGATGTGTGGAGCGCATGCTCAGGTCCTCACCGCGGGGGAGACGTCCGTGGCGCTGCGGGTCGAGGGCGCGACCCGCGAGACGGTCCAGAACGACGAAGGCCTGGTGAAGACCTTCGGCCCGCGCGGAACCGTGCATCTGCTCCCGCTCGAGGATCTGCCGATGTGGACGGGAGCGCTCTCCGCGTTGCTCGGAGGTCCGCCGCCGCCCGAGGCCATGCGGATGACGGCTGATCAGAAGGCCGAGGTGATCGCGGCCATCGGGGAAGCGCTCTCTGACGCGGAGCTCACCGTCGACGAACTCTCGGACGAGGTGGTCCGCCGTACCGGTCCCTGGGCAGGCGACCTGGTGATGCCCGCGTTCCAGACCTGGTGGCCGCGCTGGCGGCAGGTCATTCCCGACGCGGCCAACGCGGGCGTGCTCTGTTATGGCGCGAACCGCGGCCGAGTCACGACGTACACGACTCCGCAGCGGCGGGGAGCTTTCGCGCCGATGGATCCGGAGAGAGCGCTCCCCGCGTTGCTCCACAGCTACCTGTACGCGTACGGACCCGCGACCCCGCAGCAGTTCGCGCGCTGGATCAAGTCCACGGTCACCGTCGTCAGGCCGTACTTCGAGGGTCTCCCGGAGACCGAGTTCGGCTTCGTGGCGCCGGGCGACGAGGAGTTCACCGACGAGCCGGTGGAGGGCGTGCACCTGCTGCCGTACTTCGATGCGTACGGCGTCGGCTGCTTCCCGCGTGAGCTCGTGTTCCCGGGGAAGGCGCTCGAGCGCGCCACGAACCGTGGTCAGGCCGGTAACTACCCGTTGTTGCTGATCGACGGTTCCGTGGCCGGGGTCTGGCACCAGAAGAAGAGCGGCCGCAACCTTCAGGTGACCGTCGAGCCGCTGGTCCGGCTGAACCGCCGGCAGCAGGCCGCACTGGCCGCCGCGGTGGACCGTGTGGCGACAATTCAAAGCACTAAGGGTACCCTAACAGTGGGCGAGATCACGGTAGGTCCGCACGCCTGAGGATCAGGTAACTGTCTAGAATCTGGACAACGATCCCGGGATCCGGACGGAATCGGTGCGTCCCCGGGACTCTGCCCGGAAACGCTGGCATACTCGCCGAAGATGCATCGTCAACCGCCGGTGCATGGGGGGATCGCGTGGTCGTGGGGTCGATCACGCGGCACAAAGAGGAATCCGAGGGAGAATTGTGGGCAGGCGCCTTTTCACGTCCGAGTCCGTGACCGAGGGTCACCCGGACAAGATCGCTGACCAGATCAGCGATTCCATTCTCGACGCGCTGCTGACGGCGGACCCGAAGAGCCGCGTGGCGGTCGA
Organism: Kribbella sp. NPDC056951; assembly: GCF_042674205.1. NCBI lineage: Bacteria > Bacillati > Actinomycetota > Actinomycetes > Propionibacteriales > Kribbellaceae > Kribbella > Kribbella sp. NPDC056951. The sequence continues at coordinate 319,981 of NZ_JBHUQZ010000005.1, read as the reverse complement.
GACGCTCGTCACGACCGGCCTGGTCGTGGTGGCCGGTGAGGTCACCACCTCGGCGTACGTCGACATTCCCGGGATCGTGCGCAAGCGCATCCTGGAGATCGGGTACGACTCGTCGCTGAAGGGGTTCGACGGCGCGTCCTGTGGGGTGTCGATCGCGATCGGCAGCCAGTCGGCCGATATCGCGCAGGGCGTCGACACGGCGTACGAGACGCGTTCGGACGCGTCGAAGGACGAGCTGGACCTGCAGGGGGCAGGCGACCAGGGGCTCATGTTCGGCTACGCGTCCAACGAGACGCCGGAGCTGATGCCGCTGCCGATCACGATCGCGCACCGGCTGTCGGCGCGGCTGTCCGAGGTCCGCAAGGACGGCACGCTGGCCTACCTGCGCCCGGACGGCAAGACCCAGGTCACGGTCGAGTACGACGGTGACAAGGCGGTCCGGATCGACACCGTGGTCGTGTCCAGCCAGCACGCGGCGGACATCAACCTCGAGTCGATGCTGGCGCCGGACATCAAGAAGCACGTCGTCGACCCGGTGCTGGAACAGTTCGACATCGACTCGGCCGACTACAAGCTGCTGGTCAACCCGACCGGCCGCTTCGAGATCGGCGGCCCGATGGGCGACGCCGGCCTGACCGGCCGCAAGATCATCATCGACACGTACGGCGGCATGGCGCGGCACGGTGGTGGCGCGTTCTCCGGCAAGGACCCGTCGAAGGTGGACCGGTCCGCGGCGTACGCGATGCGCTGGGTGGCGAAGAACATCGTCGCCGCCGGCCTGGCCGACCGTGTCGAGTGCCAGGTCGCCTACGCGATCGGCAAGGCCGCCCCGGTCGGTTTCTACGTCGACACGTTCGGGACCGAGAAGATCCCGGTCGCCCAGATCGCCGACGCCGTCGCCGAGGTCTTCGACCTCCGCCCGGCCGCGATCATCCGCGACCTCGACCTGCTCCGCCCGATCTACACCCAGACCGCCGCCAACGGCCACTTCGGCCGCACCGGCGCGGACTTCACCTGGGAGCGCACCGACCGCGTCGAGGCGCTGAAGGCCGCAGTCAACAAGTAAGCACGGCGTACTCCCGGCCCGGCTGCCCCTCGGCGGCCGGGCCGTCGCCTTGTCCTGCGGACCTACAAGCCATCACAAATGGCCGCCGTCGCCGGCTCCCCGTGTGCGGCTCTTCGTGGACTGCAGTTGTGATGGCCCCTGGGTCCGCGGCGCGTTATCCACAGGCTGCGGGCCGCCTGCGACGAAGTGTCGGCCGGGGCGACTAACCTTTCCCGGTGACATCGGATCCGCCGGAGCAACTGACGCTGCTGCGGGACACTGTGCGCAAATCCCGGACCAAGGAGCCGGCCGGGATCACGTCCTCGTTGCCGGTGGCCCGGATCGCGGTCGATGTCTCGTTGCCGCACCTGGACCGGCCGTTCGACTACCTCGTCCCCGACGACCTGGCGGATGCCGCGCAGCCGGGTGCCCGGGTGAAGGTGCGGTTCGCCGGCAAGGACCTGGACGGGTTCGTGCTTGAGCGGCTGGCCGAGTCCGATCACGACGGCAAACTCGCCCGGATCCGCAAGGTCGTGTCGCCCGAGCAGGTGCTGACGCCGGAGATCGCCGACCTGTGTCGCGCGGTCGCCGACCGGTACGCGGGGGTCCTGCCCGACGTCACCCGCCTGGCCGTCCCACCTCGCCACGCCAAGGTCGAGGCCGAGCCGTTGCGCTGCGACCAGCCGCCGCCTCCGCCGCTCTCCACCTCGCGATCGGCCTGGTCGCCGTACCCGCCGGGGTTCCTTGACGCGATCGCCCGTTCGGAGACGCCGCGTGCGATCTGGACCGCCGTACCGGGTGCCGATTGGCCGCTCGCCTTCGCCCAGGCGGCCGCGGTGTGTTCGGCGGCGGGCCGCGGTACGTTGCTGCTGGCCCCGGACGCACGTGACCTCAAACGACTCGAAGACGCTTGTACGGCGGTGCTCGGCGACTCCGGCTTCGTCACCTTGTCGGCCGACCTCGGCCCGACCGCGCGGTACCGAGCGTTCCTCGCGGCACTGCGTGGCAACGCGCGCGTAGTCATCGGCACCCGCGCAGCCGCATTCGCCCCGGTCGCGAACCTCGGTCTCGTGGCTATGTGGGACGACGGCGACGACTCGTACGCCGAAGCGCGCGCGCCGTACCCGCATGCCCGTGAAGTCCTGCTGCTGCGCGCGTTCAAGCAAAACTGTGCCGCGCTGCTCGGCGGGTTCGCACGGTCGGCCGAGGCGGCCGCGGTGATCGAGTCAGGCTTCGCGGGCGAGCTCATCGCCGACCGAACGGCGATCCGCGCAGCCGCGCCTTCGGTGCACATCACCGGCGAATCGGACACCGACCTGGCCCGCGACCCGGCCGCGCGCGCGGCTCGACTACCGCACCGCGCTTTCGAGATCGCCCGCGAGGGGCTGCTTTCGGGACCGGTCCTGGTTCAGAATCCGCGGGCCGGCTACCTGCCGAGCCTGGTCTGCCAGACCTGCCGGGCGCCATCGCGGTGCGCAACCTGCTCAGGGACCTTGCGGCTGATGGGTCGATCCGGACCGGCGAGCTGCAGCATCTGTGGCCGGCCGGCCGCCGACCACCGCTGCCCCGAATGTGGTGACCCGAGGATGCGCGCCGCCGTCGTGGGAGCACGCCGTACGGCGGAGGAGTTGGGGCGGGCGTTTCCCGGCATCGTCGTGCGGACCTCGGGCGGCGAGCACATGCTCGATCGCGTGTCCGACCAACCGGCGCTGATCGTGACCACACCGGGCTCGGAACCAGTCGCCGACGGTGGCTACACCGCGGCCCTCCTGCTCGACACCTGGCTGATGCTCTCGCGCCCCGACCTTCGGGCTCCCGAAGAAGCCGTCCGCCGCTGGCTCAACGCGGCCGCCCTCGTTCGCCCGGCGCGCGACGGCGGCATGGTCATCCTCGTCGGCGACCCATCGGCCCTTCCCCTGCAGGCGGTTGTGCGCTGGAGCCCGGAGGGATGGGCGACTCGCGAAGTGGAAGAACGCCGTACCGCCCGCCTCGCCCCCGCTGCCAAACTCGCCGAATTGACCGGCCCTTCCGCCGCAGTCGCCGACCTGATCGAACGACTCCGCGCTCTCCTCCCACCCGAGGCCGGCCTCGAAGTCCTGGGCCCGGTCGATGTCGACGACGAAACCGTCAAAGCCGTTGTCCGCACCCCGCGAGCCGCAGGCACCCAACTGGTCCGCGCTCTCAAAGAAGCCCAAGCGGCGCGAACCACCAAGAAGAACCCCGGCTCGGTCCGCATCCAGGTGGACCCACCCGGCTTCGGCTAGTTCTCAGTGATGGCGAAGTTGAGCTCGACCACCCATTTCGTCTTTCGCGGTTCAGTCCGTGGATCGGTGCGGAACGCCTCGTACCGACACGCGAACAGGTCGCCCTCGGCGACATCGTGCCGATCGAAGGCGATGCCTTGCTCGGCGGCCCAGTCGATGAGGGCCCGGTTCGCGCGGAGCGAATGGTTGCGGTAGGTCAGCGTCGCATAGCGACCAGCCGGCAGTACGGCGGGCCGCACGCGCTCATCCCCGTCCGTCGGGCCCGGCGTGACCACGCCGACCTCCAGGTCCATCGGGCCGCTCATGTCGATCACATGCAGCCGGAGGAAGAACAGTCCGGTGTCATCGATGCCCCGGGCACGCAGCCAGGTGTCGAGCTCATCGATCAACTCGTTCCGGACGCTCAACATGCCGCGGAACGGCGTGATCACGCGGATGCCGAGATAGTCCTGCTGCGGCCGCTCGACGATGCGGGGCGGTTCGAGTAACTCCATCCTGGCCTCCTCGGTCTGAGCGCAACCAGTATCAGGTCTGCCCCTGGGGCAACCTCAACCGACAGCGGCTCGTCAGGCGGTGTTGGCCAGGGGAGTGGAGGCGGTCAGCAGTTGCGTGCCCAGGCTGGTGCGGTGGTAGAGGACTGCTCGGCCGTCGCGGCGGGAGTCGACCAGGCCGGCGTTGCGGAGGATGCTCAGGTGGACGCTGAGCGTGGGGGCGGAGACACCTAGCTGGTGGGCCAGGTGGGTGGTCGACATCGGCAGGTCCAGGTGGCTGACGATGGCGGCCCGGGTGCGGCCGACCAGGTCGGCCAGCGGGGAGTCGGTGGTGTCCTGGCGGTCCTCCCACAGGCGGCCGAGGCCGCGGGGTGGGTAGGTGATGGTCGGAACGTGCGGTGCGCCGGTGACCGGCAGCGCGGCCGGCCAGGTGAAGACGCACGGGACCAGCAGCACGCCCTGCCCGGTCTGCGGTTCGCCGTGACAGCAGAACGGCCGGTCGATCTCGATCAGGCCGCCGTGGAACCGCACCGACGGGTGCAGGTTGCGGAACAGCCGCTCGATCCCACCGCTCGCCAGCTCGTCCAGCCGATACGCGAGGTCTTCCTGCAGCAGGGAGCGCATCCGTCGCCAATCCGGTTCGATCGCGCGCCGGAAGTACGACGAGATCGCGGCCGTGATCTCCGAGAGCGCTCTCTGCGGATCCGCGATCAGCGCCGGTACCAGCGGATCCGGGTTCTCGTCGTACAGCTTCTGGAGCTCGCGTACCACCAGGTCGGGTGGCGTCCCGGCGATCGCGGCCAGTCCGGACTCGAGGCTGGTCGAGCGGCGCGGGGGTGCCGGCGTGATGAAGTCCGGGATGTAGCCGACCGGCGGAATGAGTGCCCTGAGCAACGTCAGGTCCGGGCCCTCGATGGTCGGCCGGACCTTCTGCAGCCACGGTCCGTGCACACTGCGTGCCGTGTTGTTGCTCAACGCCCGGACACTGGTGACCGCCTCCCAGATCGGGGAGAGCGCGAACCGGATCCGGCCGACGTCACCCGCATTCAGCCTGAGTGTGATCACCCAGCCATCGTAAAATCGGTTGGGTCCACCGCAGAGGATTAGTTCTGAGGCTAATCGTCGACAGTGACCCTCGAAGTTCGGACAGTTGTCTCATGAGTGCAGCCCCGATCACCGAACCCAGCGCGTCCCGAACCCTGCCGCGGGCGTTCTGGGCACTCTGGGTCTGCCAGCTGGTCAACCGGCTCGGCAGTTTCGTCCAACCGTTCCTCGTCCTCTACCTCACCCAGGACCGGCACCTGTCCGCCGGTACGGCGGGTGCCGTGGCGGCCGCGGTCGGCGCCGGCAGCGTGGTGTCGCAGTTCGTCGGCGGCTGGCTGTCGGACCGAGTCGGTCGCCGCGCGACGATGCTGATCTGTTTCTTCGGGACCGCGGTGGCGCTGGTCCTGCTGGGTTCGGCCCGGTCGATGCCGATGATCTGGGCGACCGCGTTCGCGGTCGGGCTGCTCGGCGATCTGTTCCGGGCGGCGGTCTCGGCGACGGTGGCCGATCTCCTGGAACCGGGAGAGCGCGTTCGCGCGTACGGGCTGCTGTTCTGGGCGATCAACCTCGGGTTCTCGGTCTCGACCGTGAGCGCAGGTGTGCTGGCGTCGCTCGGCTACGGACTGCTGTTCTGGCTGAACGCGGGGACCTCGGTGGTCGCGGGCATCGTGATCTGGACGATGGTGCCGGAGACCCGGCCGAAGCTCGAGGAAGGTACGAGCCGCCGGCCACTGCTGCCGGTCGTGCTGCGGGACCGGATCTTCATCGGGATGGTGCTGATCCAGATCGGGTACGCGACCATCTATTTCCAGGGTTACTCGACGTTGCCGCTGGCAATGGCTCGCGACGGTCTGCCGTCGTCGCTCTACGGGACGGTGATCGGGCTGAACGGGGTCGTGATCGTGATCCTGCAACCACTGCTGGTGAAGCGGCTGGCGACCTTCGACCGGCCGAAGCTGGTGGGAGTGTCGATGCTGATCGTCGGACTCGGGTTCGGGCTCGGCGCGGTCGTGCACAACTGGTGGGGTTACGCATTGTCGGTGGTGGTGTGGTCGATCGGGGAGATCGGTTTCGCCGCGGTGATCGGGGCGGTCTTCGCCGATATCGCCCCGACCGACCTGCGCGGCGGCTACATGGGGATCTTCGGGATGTCGTTCGGGTTCGGCTCGGTGATCGGACCGCTGGCCGGGCCTAACGCGCTCCAGCATCTCGGTCCGACGATGACCTGGATCGGCGTCGCCCTGCTCGGCGTGGTCATCTTCATCGCGCAGTACGCGCTCTCTCCCGCGATCCACGCTCGGACTGCCGAGAACGCGGCGACCGCATGAGGTGAGCGGTTGCGACCGTGACGACGATGACCGCGGTCGCGACCAGGAACGCCCGCTGCGGGGTCGCCGGGTGGTGCAGAAAAATCGTGCCCAGTACGGCGACGCCCAGCGTGCCGCCGAACTGCTGAACCGCGTTCAGCAGGCCCGCTGCCGATCCGGTCTCCTGCGGTTGCACACGATGGAGCGCCTCGGTGAAGAACGCTGTCGTGAACAGCCCGACGCCGGCGCCGCAGATTCCTAACCCGGGTGCGATCCAGAGCCGCGTTGCGAGCAAACCGATCAGCAGTACGGCGAGGCCGACGTACATGAGGCGTGAGCCGAAGCGCTGGATCAGCCACTGTCCGGCGCACCAGGACGCGATCCCGGAGACCGCCGACCAGGGGAGTAGTACGAGACTTGCGCGCATGACGCTGTGGTGCAGCGTGAGCTGCTGATGCAGGACGACGACCAGCGTCAGGCCGCTCATCACCGCGAAGAACAACGCCGACGTCCCGAGCGCCGCCCCGAAGCCGCTTCTCCTGAACAGACTCAGCTCGAGCAACCGGCTTCCGCTGCGGCGCTGCTGCAGGACGCAACCGCCGAGAACGGCAATCCCGAGCGGCAACAGGATCCAGTCCTGCGACTGCAGGATCGGGAACACCAGGAGAGCGCTCCCTGTGATCAGCAAGGCCGTTCCGGCCAGATCGAGCGACGGCCGTTCCGGAGAACGCGACTCGGGCAGCAGCCGCGCGAGCACGAGCACGGCGATCCCGAGCGGCACGTTCACCAGAAACACGACCCGCCACGAGGTCGCCTCGGTGATGACTCCGCCGAGGAGCGGTCCCGAGATCCCGGCCAGTCCCATCACAGGCCCAATGAGCCCGAGTGCCTTCGGCAGCTCCGGACCCGAGAACGACGATCGGATCAGCCCGATCGTCTGCGGGATGATCGCCGCCGCGGTCAGGCCTTGGACGGCCCGAGCACCGATCAGTACGCCGGACTGGGTCGCCAGCGCACACGCGGTCGACGCGAGCACGAAGCCGACGACCCCGAGCCGGAACAGCCGCCGCCGTCCGTAGATGTCGCCCAGCCGCCCACCGGTGATCAGCAGCGCCGCGAACGGCAAGGTGTACGCCGCGCTGAACCACTGGATGTCGGCCGTCCGCCCGCCAAGGTCGGTGTGGATCACCGGAGCGGCGACCTGGACGATCGTGGCGTCGAGCAGATTCATCGCTTCGGCCACCAGTAGGGCGACCAGTCCCACCCATTTCCGCATTGCTGCCTCCCAGATGTCGGTAGCAGCACGGTCGCGGTTCACTCATCATCCGTTCCAGTCAGGCAGATGAATGTGCAGAGATCTTCCCTCGGAGAGCGCTCTGCGTGATGATCTTTCCATGCTGGACGAGATCGATCGCGCCTTGATCCACGCGCTGCAGCTCGCCGGCCGAGCGCCGTACAGCCGCATCGGCGCGGTGCTCGGGGTATCGACGCAGACCGTCGCGCGGCGCTACCAGCGGCTGCGCGCCGAGGCCGGCCTGCGCGTGATCGGGCTGCCTGACCCGCATCGGGCCGGCCGCTCCCAGTGGCTCGTCCGCCTGACCGCGACACCGCGCGCCGCGCAAGATCTCGCGAGCGCGCTCTCTCGCCGTTCCGACACCAGTTGGATCAAGCTGGCGTCCGGCGGTACCGAGATCGTGGCCATCGTCCACACCACGCCGGCCGACGGTAACACCCTCCTGCTGCACGACATCCCGCGGACCGCGGGCATCACCTCGGTCTCCGCCCACTACCTCCTGCACCTGTACGTCGGCGGTCCGACCGCGTGGGGCGCTCGGGCAACGACGCTCACCCAAGATCAGGAGAGAGCGCTTTCTCACCCGTTCCCAGGCAGCACAGCCGAGGTTCTCCCGACCGATCGGAAACTGCTGACCGCCCTCGGCGCCGACGGCCGCGCCACCATCGCCGATCTCGCCAACCAGACTGGCTGGGCACCGGCCACGGTCACCCGGCGCCTCGCCGACCTCGAGGCGAGTGGCGCGATCTTCTTCGACGTGGACGTCGACCCGAACGCCTTCGGCGCAACTACCGCCGCCATGCTCTGGCTGTCCGTCCCGCCCGCGCATGCCGACGCAGTAGCCCGAGCACTCGCCAAGCACGACGAACTCGCCTTCGTCGCCGCCACCACCGGCCGGACGAACCTCGTGGCCCACGCTCTCTGCCCGAGCCCCGACGCGCTCCACACCTACCTGACCGAACGCGTCGGCGCGATCGAACCCATCACCGCCCTCGAAACCGTGCCCGTCCTGCGAACAGTGAAGTCAGCCGCTCCCGCGAGTGCCACGTAGGGTTGCGAGCATGACTGAGCGGACGATCGACGCGGTGGTGTTCGACATCGGTGGGGTGTTGCTGGACTGGAGTCCGGACTACCTGTACGCCGACCTGATCCCGGATGAGCAGCAGCGGACGCACTTCCTGACCAACGTCGCGACCCGGACGTGGAACGCGCAGCAGGACGCGGGCCGGACCTGGGCCGAGGCGGTCGCCGAGCTGGCCGGCCAGCACCCGGAGCACGCCGAGTGGATCGAGGCGTACGACACCGGCTGGCTCAAGATGGTCAAGGGCGTCTACGAGGACACGGCCGAGCTGCTGACCGAGATCCGCTCGCTCGGCCTACCGACGTACGCGCTGACCAACTTCTCGCACGAGAAGTGGGAGGTGGCGCAGGAGGCGTTCCCGATTCTGACCACGTTCGACGGCGAGGTCGTCTCCGGGACCGAGCAGACCGTCAAGCCGGGCGAGAAGATCTACCGGATCCTGCTGGAGCGCTACAAGCTCGACCCGGCGCGAACCTTCTACACCGACGACATGCAGCACAACGTCGACGGCGCCCGCGCGGTCGGGATGATCTCGGAACGCTTCACCGGCGCCGCCGATCTCCGCGTACACCTCCGGAACCTCGGCCTAGCGGTCTGACGCTCAGCTCGCAGGAGCGGAGATGGCTTCGGTGTACGTCGGACTCGCGGACAGATCGGCGGCTTCGACGTACACCGTGTTGTCCTGGCAGGTCATCGGTGTGAGCGCGATCCCGGGTTTCCCGGTGTAAATCCGCTGCGGTTTGGCCAGCCCGGCCGTCCACCGGTTGATCTGGAACGACTCCTCGCCGCTCGCACCGACCGTCCGCGTCTCCCACAGAATCCAGTTGCCGCAGGCAAGGATCGTGTCGGTCGCCACCGCGCCGAGCGCGCGGGCCGGGGCGTCCGCGGACTCCCGCAGATAGGCCTTGCTCTGGTACTGATCCGGATCCGACGCAGCCACCTCGGACCAGATCGTCGCGCCGCCCACCGAAGCGCCACTCCACTGGATGCACTTGGTTGCCGCTGGCACCGGCCGAGCCGGACCGCCAGACAACGACGCGATGAGCACCCGCTTGCACCGGCCGGCCGTCTCCGGCGCGGTGATCTCGCTGAACGTCACCGAGTCCGCCGACACCACCGGATCGGCGATGTACCCGGGCGCGGCCACGCACGCCACCGTCCGGGACGACAACTCGGCCAGCGATGCGACGACCAGGCACGACCGGTTCTTCGCATCAGTCGAGCTGTAGGCGAACGTTCCGTCGTACGCGCCGATCTCCGGTTCCGAGACGCGCGGGAGCTTGCCGATCCCACCGACGCGACCGGTGCCCAGGTCATACCGGACGACTCTGATCTCCGGGTCGGATCCCTCCGACCGGATGTCCTCGATCAGCGCCCAGTTGTCGTCGATCACGACCGGCGACTGTGCGACGAAGCCCTTGGCGGGGACGTGCCGCACGATCACCTTCTTCCGCGACTTGTCGGCAATCGTGGTGGTGCCGGCCTCGTCGCTGCCGCGCGTCACGACGTACTTGCGCTGCTGGGTGACGAGGTGCTGCCCGTCGACCGGCTGCCGCAGCACCTTCGCCCAGACCGGTACGGCGGTGTTGGTCTGGGCCGGCGGCGTCGCCGAGCTGGGCGGCGGCGGGGGAGTGCCGACCGGCGGCTTCCCGGACGTGTTGTCGGAGGACGAGCAACCGGCCACACCCAACAGAAGCAAGACGCCGACGGCAACGGTGGTACGACGCATTCAGGTCACAGTCCGATGTTCTGGAAGGAGTTGGCCAGCGTCGCGTTGAACAGGGCCGAGGCCGGGATGTTCTTCGGTCCGTCGGTGACGTTGCCGCGACTGTTGAAGCGGCGCTCGTTGAACACCTCGAAGATCGCGATGGTGCCCTTGGCCCGGTCGTACCCACGGCCGACCTGGTAGTGCCCGCTGTGGTTGAAGGCGAGGTACGGGAAGTACCGCTTGAGCAGCTGCACGTGCTCGATCACCGGCGCCGGCTTGTCGTCACCGAGGTGCTTCTGGTGCACGGTGAAGAACTTCTGCGTGTTCCAGTGCGAGACGTTCTGCACGATGTAGGTGCCGGCGGCAACATCCCAGTCGGTCTTCAGGTTGGTCTGCTTCACCATCGCGGTGATCCCGGTCCCGGAGCTGGTCGACCCGAGGTCCTTGGCCCATGACTTCTGGGTGTCCTTCTGCCGGTCGTCGGCCCAGTCGATCGACTGGAACGTCGCCGGACCGCACCAGAACCCCTTCTCCTGCGAGGTCTGGAAACCCCTCATGATGTACGCCGACTTCGGCAGCTTCACCACCTGCACCGGCGGCTGCGGACCCGGGGTCGGCACCGGCACCGTTGGCGTGGTTCGCGTCGGTGTCGCGGTCGGCGTGGGAGTCGGTGTCGGTGTCGGGGTGGCATCGGAAGCCGTGCGCTCGTCCGCGGAGGCGTCGAGCAGCCGAAGTGCACGCGCCTTCTCCCGGCCTTCCCACGCGGCCTTCATCTCGTCGAGCTCGGCATCCACCCGCTCGCTCCGAGGCAACGCCGCCCGCTCCGCCACAAAGGACTGCGGTGTCTGGTCGCCAGTGTCGATGTCCTGCTCAACGCCGTCGTCGGCGTTCGCCGAGACATCGGGCGCGGTCACCGTCTCCTCGACCTGCGCGCCGGTCGGCAGTTGGTCCACGAACCCGAGCCCGAGGCAGTAGTTCTCCTCCTCGAGCTTGAAACACCGCAGCATCGATGCGGCCTGCGTCGAGGTGTCCGAGGCCTGCAGATCGTCCGGTGACGTCTCGACCACCTGCTCGCTCAGCTCGCTCCACGACTCCGCGGCCGGGGGCGTCGCAACCGTCGTACTGGCTGGCTCCGGTCCAGGCGGTGAAACGGTCGGCAGGATCGTCGGCGTACTTGTGGGAGCAGGTCGGGCCAGCTCCGGGTCGCGGGGCTGATAGGCGGAAGCGTTCAGTGGCGCCTGGGTCAGAAGTGCACCCAGGACGATCAGAGTGGCCCCCCGTGCTGCTGTGCGCATTGTGTCTCCCGTTAGGCGTGGGACGACAGTGACTGTAGGTACGCCTGGGACCACAGTACGTGTTTGAGGCAACTAACGGGAGCCCCCTCCGGGCCCTGGCCTCGAGGCCAGGCGCACTAGACTTGCTCAGTCCTGGTCAGTGAACGTTGTGGAGAGTCTGTGTCGGTCCAACCCATCCGCCTGTTCGGCGACCCCGTCCTGACCACCAAGGCGGTACCGGTCGTCGACTTCGACGCCGAACTGCGCCGCCTGGTCGCGGACCTCGCGGACACCATGCAGGCAGCGCCCGGTTCCGGCCTGGCCGCGCCGCAGATCGGCGTCGGACTGCGCGTCTTCACCTACCACGTCGACGGCGAGCTGGGTCACCTGGTGAACCCCGAGCTCACCCTGTCCGACGACGAACAGTTCGGCCCCGAGGGCTGCCTGTCCATCCCAGGCCTGTATTTCGACTGCCGGCGCGCGCAGTCCGTGATCGCCCGCGGCTTCAACATGTACGGCGATCCCGTGGTGATCGAGGGCTCCGAATACCTGGCCCGCGCGATCCAGCACGAGACCGACCACCTGGATGGCATCCTCTTCGTCGACCGCCTCGACACCGCAACCCGCAAGCAGGCGATGAAGGCGATCCGCGAAGCCGAATGGTCCGGCCTCTCCGGCCCACCGCAGATCAAGATCTCCCCCCACCCCACGAACGGCTTCGGCCTGTGAGCTCCGCGAACGGATTTGCCCTGTGAGAGTCGTCTTCGCCGGTACGCCGGAACCCGCCGTGACCGCTTTGCGCGCGATCGTTGCCAGCCGCCACGAACTCGTTGCCGTGGTCACCCGTCCGGACGCGCCGGCCGGGCGCGGGCGCAAACTGGTCGCGTCGCCGGTCGCGCAGTACGCCGAGGAGCTCGGTGGGATCGAGATCCTGAAGCCGGTGAAGCCCAGCGACCCGGAGTTCCTGGCCCGGCTCGCCGAGATCGCGCCGGATTGTTGCCCGGTCGTCGCGTACGGCGGTTTGTTGCCGCAGGCAGCGTTGGACATCCCGGAGCACGGCTGGGTGAACCTGCATTTCTCGGTTCTGCCGGCCTGGCGTGGTGCCGCGCCGGTGCAGCACTCGATCATCGCCGGGGACGACGTGACCGGGGCCAGCACGTTCCGCATCGTGAAGGCACTCGACGCCGGCCCGGTGTTCGGCGTACTGACTGAGCCGATCGGGCCGACGGACACGTCAGGCGACCTGTTGGCACGGCTGGCCGAGTCGGGGTCGAAGCTGCTCGTGGACACGCTGGACGGGATCGAGGACGGGATCCTTCAGGCGCAGGAGCAGCCGGCCGACGGTGTCTCGCTGGCGCCGAAGATCAACGTCGAGGACGCCGAGCTGGACCTGACCGCGCCCGCGCTGCGCGTGGACCGGCTGGTCCGCGGCTGCAACCCGGCGCCGGGTGCATGGACGACCTTCCGCGGTGAGCGGCTCAAGGTGCTCGCGGTTTCGTTGACCGATGAGGAGCTGAAGCCGGGGGAGATCAACGCAACGAAGTCGAGCGTCCGCATTGGTACCGGCAGCAAGGCGGTCGAGTTGCTGACCGTCCAGCCGCAGGGCAAGAAGCCGATGGCCGCCGCCGACTGGGCCCGCGGGATCCGTCTGACTGAAGAGGACAAACTCGGTGAGTGACCGTACGCCGCGCAATCGGGATCCGCAGAAGAAGGCGGACAAGGTGCGGCAGGTTGCCTACAAGGTGGTCCGCCAGGTCACCTCCGAGGGCGGCTACGCGAATCTCGTGCTGAACAAGGCGCTTCGCGACGCTCGACTTGCCGGTCGCGACGCGGCGTTCTGCACCGAGCTCGTGCACGGCACGCTGCGCTGGCAGGGCACGTACGACGCCTTCCTGGCGCGCTGCGTCGATCGTCCGCTGAACGAGCTGGACCCGGAGCTGCTCGACATCCTCACCCTCGGCACCCACCAGCTGCTGCGAATGCGCGTCGACTCGTACGCCGCCGTCGACGAGATGGTCACGCTGACCCGGGTCATGATCGGGCACAAGCGCAGCGGCCTGGTGAACGCCGTACTGCGCAAGATCAGTCAGCGCACGTTCGACCAGTGGATCGACGCGGTCGCGCCGTCCATCGAGGAGAACCGGCTTCTGCATCTTGCGGTCGCGAAGGCGCATCCGACCTGGGAGGTCGAGGCGTTCGCGCGACTGCTGGGTGACGACGAGCTGGAAGATCTGCTCGACGCCGACAACGAGCCGCCGCGCGTCACCCTGGTCGCGCGACCCGGGCTGTCCACGGTCGACGAACTGATCGAGGCCGGCGCCAGCCGCGCGAAATGGTCGCCGTACGCCGCTGTTCTGCAAAGCGGCGGTGATCCCGGCCGGATCGCGGCCGTGGCGACCGGTCGGGCCGGTGTTCAGGACGAGGGCTCGCAGCTCGTCGCGCTCGCGTTGGCGAACGCGCCGATCGAGGGTTCCGACACCGAGTGGCTCGACCTGTGCGCGGGTCCGGGCGGGAAGTCGGCGTTGCTCGCGGCGCTGGTCGAGAAGCGCGATGGCGCGTTGACCGCGGTTGAACCGCTCGAGCACCGGGCCGAGCTCGTTCGCGCGAATCTTCGTGCGATTCCGGGTGATCACCAGGTGCTGGTCGGGGACGGTACGAAGCCGACCTGGGCGGATGGTTCGTTCGACCGCGTGCTGGCCGACGTACCGTGCAGTGGACTCGGTGCGCTTCGCCGTCGGCCGGAGGCCCGCTGGCGTCGTACGCCGGAGGATGTCGAGGAGCTCCGACCGCTGCAGGAGGATCTGCTCGATTCGGCGATCACGTCGGTCCGCTCGGGTGGAGTCGTTGCTTACGTCACCTGCTCACCGCATCCGGACGAGACCCGTGCAGTCGTCGACGCCGTCCTGGCCAAGCGGGACGACGCGACTCTCGAGGACGCTCGGGAGCTGTTCCCGGACGTGCCTGAACTCGGCGACGGTCCCGACGTACAGCTGTGGCCGCATCGGCAGGGCACCGACGCGATGTATCTGGCGCTGATCCGCCGTAGCTGAGCGCCCACTTGCTGGACCTGCTGTCAGGTGCATCAGATGGAACGGTCATGATGGTCTGGTGACTGTTATCGCTAACCGCCCCGAAGTCTCGGCCCGTCGGCAGCAAGCAGCCGGGCTGGCCGCCGCCTTCGGCATCGGGGCGTTGTTCGCGATCCAGTCCCGGCTGAACGGCGGACTGGGCGAACTGCTCGACGACGGGATCCCGGCCGCGCTGATCTCCTTCGGCAGCGGCTCGGTGATCCTGGCGATCGCGGCGGCCCTCGTCCCGGGAATCCGCCGTTCGCTCGGCAACGTCTGGCACGCCATCCGCGACCCACTGAACGCCGGCGGTCTGCGCTGGTGGCAGTGCATCGGCGGCCTCTGCGGCGCCTGGGTGGTCTCGGTGCAGTCGATCACCGTGCACGTGACCGGTGTCGCGGTCTTCATCGTTGCGATGATCGCCGGGCAGGCTGGCAGCAGCCTCGTCGTCGACCGCCTCGGCTTCGGCCCGGCCGGCCGCCAGGAGTTCACTACCCTGCGAATCGTCGGCGCCGCCATCGCGCTGGTGGCCGTCGTGCTCGCGGTCTCCGAGCAGTTCGGTCACGCGAGCGGTCTCCTACTCGCGATCCTCCCAGCCCTCGGCGGTATCGCAACCGCAGTCCAGCAAGCCATCAACGGCCGAGTAGCTCAAACCGCCGCAGGCGGCCCGTACGGCGCCGTCGCGGCCGGCGCAATCAACTTCGGCGTCGGCTTCGTAGCCCTGGTGGTCGTCTTCGCCATCGACCTAGCCCTCCGCGGCGCCCCCAACGCCCTCCCGAGCAACCCCTGGCTCTACCTCGGCGGGGCCTGCGGCGTCATCTTCATGAGCGTCGCCGCAGCCGTCGTCCGCGTAGTAGGCGTCTTCGTCCTCGGCCTAGGCACCATCGCCGGCCAACTAGTCGCCAGCCTCGCCATCGACCTCCTCGCCCCCGCCGCCGACAAGGCAGTCACACTGCCAGTCATCGCCGGCACCATCCTCGCCTTCGCCGCCGTCGTAGTAGCCGCCATCCCCAACCTCCGCCGCCGCAGCTAGGGGCTGACCGCCTCCGGGGTGCCGACCACCGGCTTCGGCTTGGTGCGGAAATTGAAGACGCCTTGGGAGATGGCGACGCCGAGGAGGACGACTAGGCCGCCGACTGGTTGGTACCAGGTGATGTGTTCGCGGAGGACGATGACGCCGACCAGGATGGAGAAGATCGGCATCAGGTAGGTGACCATCGCGGAGCGGCTGGCGCCGATCAGGCGGATGTTGCGCATGCTGAGGACGAAGGCGATGCCGCTGCCTAGGGCGCCGAGGGCCAGGACGCTGCCGAGGACCTCGATGGACAGGGACCAGGGGGCGGGCGGGGCCTGGCGGGTGACCAACGGGGCGACGATCGCGAGTTGGAGCATGGCGCAGAGCAGCAG
Organism: Kribbella sp. NPDC056951; assembly: GCF_042674205.1. NCBI lineage: Bacteria > Bacillati > Actinomycetota > Actinomycetes > Propionibacteriales > Kribbellaceae > Kribbella > Kribbella sp. NPDC056951. The sequence goes on along the minus strand of NZ_JBHUQZ010000005.1, from coordinate 303,998 downwards.
GGTTGCCGAGAGGGCGGTTCCGGAGATGCTGCTGCCGGCGAGGAAGCGCTTCTGGTACGGGACGGCGATGCCGTAGCACACGGCGGCGAGCATGCAGAGGATCTGGCCGGTCAGGTCGGCGCCGCCGCTGACGTTCCAGGCGCCGAGGACGACGAGCATGCCGACGAAGCCGACCACCAGGCCGAGGCCGCGCTGCAGTGAGAAGAGCTCGGTGCGGAAGATCAGTACGGCGATCGGCAGCACGACCAGCGGGGTGATGCCGTTCCAGATGCCGGCGAGCAGGGACGGGATGCGCTCCTCGCCGTACCCGAACAGGGTCCACGGGATGGCCGAGCCGACCGCGCCGACCACGAAGGAATGCGCCCACAGGCGGCGGTCGCGGGGGAGTGACTCGCGCTTGATCGCCAGGAAGACCAGCAGCACAATCGCGCCCGCGGTGACCCGGCCGAGGGCCAGGTAGAGCGGCGGCAGTTCCCGGACGCCGACCGAGATGAACAGGAAGCTGCAACCCCAGATGGCGGCCAGGGTCAGCATGGTCGGAAGCCAGGCTCGCGTCGGAACCTTGTCAGTAGTCGTCGGGGTGCTCACTCCTGACATCCTGCACCACGTCACCGACAATTCGTACTGCGATTTCCGGATCCGGGCACAGGTTTGTCCGGACACGGGCACGCGCTGGCTCAGAACCGGTTCGGCGGGAGAGGATGACGTGCATGGGTGCCTTCGATGTCATTGCGGTCCGCAAGCAGTTCCCGGCACTCAGTGAGGGCGCCGCGCATTTCGACGGCCCTGGTGGTTCGCAGACCCCGCAGGTGGTCGCTGACGCGGTCTCGGCCACCCTCACCTCGGCGCTCGCGAACCGCGGTCAACTCACGCCTGCCGAGCGTCGCGCCGACGGCATCGTCCACGACGCCCGTACGGCGATGGCCGACCTGCTCGGGTCCACCGCCGACGGCATCGTGTTCGGCCGCAGCATGACCCAGCTGACGTACGACTTCTCCCGCACGCTCGCCAAGGCCTGGGGCCCCGGCGATGAGATCGTTGTCAGCCGTCTCGACCACGACGCGAACGTCCGCCCCTGGGTCCAGGCCGCCGAGGCTGCCCAAGCGACGGTCCGCTGGCTCGAGTTCGATCGCGAGACCTCGGAGCTCGACGACCTCACGCCGTTGCTGTCCGACCGCACGAAGTTGGTGGCCGTCACCGGAGCCTCCAACCTGCTCGGCACCCGGCCAGACACCGAGGCCATCGCGACGCAGGTCCACGAAGCCGGCGCCCTCCTATATGTCGACGGCGTGCACCTGACCGCCCACGCCCCGGTCGACACGTCGTACGCCGACTTCTACGTCTGCTCGCCGTACAAGTTCTTCGGCCCGCATCTCGGGGTGCTGACCGCGCGTCCCGAGCTGCTCGAGACGCTGCGCCCGGACAAGCTGCTCCCCGCGACCGACGTCGTACCGGAGCGGTTCGAGCTGGGGACCCTGCCCTACGAACTGCTCGCCGGTACGACGGCCGCTGTCGACTTCTTGGCCAACCTCGGCGGCGACGGTGCAACCCGCCGCGAGCGGCTGAACGATTCGCTCGCCCTGGTCGAGGCCCACGAGGACGCCCTCCGCGACGACCTCGAAGCTCGGCTCCAAGCGGTCCCCGGCCTGGTGCTCTACGGTCACGCAGCCCGCCGTACGCCGACCCTGCTGTTCACCCTGGACGGTCACACCCCCGGCGAGGTTGCCCAGCATCTCGCCGCGGCCGGAGTGAACGCCCCGGCCGGCACGTTCTACGCCTACGAACCCGCCCGCCACCTCGGGCTCACCGACGGCGCGGTCCGCGCCGGGCTCGCGCCGTACACGGACCAATCCGACGTGGACCGCCTGGTCGAGGGCATCTTGACGCTCGTCGGCCGCACTAACTAAAGTCAATGGGGAAAGTCGAGGGGGTCGAGTGAGGGAACCCAGCGCGGTCTTCGTCCAGCGCGACGACGACCTGATCGAGGCCCGGCGGGACGGCACTTGGTCGGCCGCCGGTATCGACGTCGGCTGGAACGACGGCACGGTCGAGGTCACCGCCGACACGATCACCCGCGTCGCCCTCCGCTGGCGTGAACCCCTCAAACCTGACGCCCTGATCCTCGGCGACGCCTGGGAGCGCTCGTACGGCGACCTCCAGTGGCGGCATCAGCAGCCCGAACGCCTGCTCCCGTGGTACTTCCTCGTCCACGACCCAGCCACCGGCCGCACCACCGGCGCCGGGGTCGAGGTGCAGCCGAGCGCCTTCGCCGCCTGGACTGTCGACGCCGACGGTTTCACCCTCTGGCTCGACCTCCGCAATGGCGGCGGTCCGACCAGGCTTAACGGCCGGACCCTCACAGCAGCTACCGTCAAAGCATTCGAACACGGCGGCACCCCCTGGCAGACCCTCCACGCAGCGGTCGCCACCATGAGCTCCCGACTGCCGGCGCGACCTGAGCCCGCGCCGGTGGTCGGGGCCAACAACTGGTACTACGCGTACGGCGAGAACTTCGACGAGAAGGCCGTCCTCACCGACGCCGCCACCATCGTCGAGCTCGCCGACGGCCATCCGGTCAAACCGTTCAGCGTGGTCGACGACGGTTGGTACCCGGGCGGTATCGCCTCCGGCGGACCGTGGGACCATGGCATCCCGGGCGTCTTCGACGACCTCGCCGGTACGGCGGCCGCGATCGCGGCGATCGGCGCCCGGCCCGGACTGTGGTTCCGCCCACTCCTGGTCCGCGAGCCCGGCCGCCACGCCAGTTCTGGTCCGCACGACAAGCCCGGCCGGGCCCTCGACCCGTCGTACCCGGACGTGCTGGACCTGGTCCGCGCGGACCTGACGAGGTTCAAGGACTGGGGTTTCGAGCTCGTCAAACACGACTTCAGCACGTACGACGTCTTTGGTGCGTTCGGCCCCGCGATGGGCTCGCGGCTCACCGACAGCGGTTGGCAGTTGCACGATCCGAGCCGGACGACGGCCGAGATCGTGCTCGCGTTCTACCGCGCGATTCGCGACGCGGCGCAGGACGTCGTACTGATTGGGTGCAACACAGTCGGCCACCTCGCGGCCGGGCTGGTCGATGTGCAGCGGACCGGCGACGACACGTCCGGGCGCGACTGGGAGCGAACCCGCAAGATGGGCGTCAACACGCTCGCGTTCCGGCTGCCGCAGCATGGACGGTTCTTCACCGTCGATGCCGACTGCGTGCCGTGTACGCCGCAGACTCCCTGGGAGCTGAATGAGCGGTTCCTCGATCTGATCGCGAGGTCGGGTACCGCGTTGTTCCTGTCGATCGATCCATCAGCTCGCACCGAGCGCACGGACCGGGCGCTGCGGGCCGGGATCCGGCTGGCGCTCGACGGCGGCGACGCCGGCGGGATCGAACCAACCAACTGGTTGGTTAACACGACCCCGACGCAATGGCGCAGTGGGGCAGGCACGATCCAGTACGACTGGTCGCAGCCCTGGGGAGTGGACCCGATCTCAGGATGAGCATCCGCAGGGGGACGAATCTCGATCGTGTCGGTGGGTACAACGACGCAGTGGTCCTGGACGCGATTCGCCGCAGCGCGCAGCTCAGCAGGGTCGAGCTAGCCGCGGCCACCGGCCTGTCCGGGCAGGCCATCTCGAACATCATCCGCCGACTGCTCGACGCCGGCCTGGTCCGCGAAGCCGGTCGCCAGAAGAGCACCGGCCTCGGCAAACCGCGCACCCTGCTGGAACTCGAACCCGGCGGCCAGTACGCCGTAGGTGTCCACCTCGACCCCGCGGTCGTCACCGTCGTACTGCTCGACCTGACCGGGGGAGTCGTCGCCCGCCGCCAGCTCGCCCCGCCCGAGGACGACGATCCGGACGTGCTGATCGCCGCCATCGCCGACACAGTCGAAGCCGTCATCGACAAATCCGCAGCTCTACGCAGCCGCGTGATCGGCGTCGGCATCGCTGCCCCCGGCCCGATCGACGCCGAGCGCGGAGTCGTCGTCGACCCACCAAACCTGTCCGCCTGGCATCTGGTGCCGTTGCGGGACGAACTGCGCGAGCGAACCGGCATGCCAGTCCTGCTCGACAAGGACGTCACCGCGGCCGCCGCGGCCGAGAAGTGGGTCAGCGGACCAGGCAACTTCGTCTTCTTCTATCTCGGCACCGGTGTCGGCGCCGGCCTGGTCCTCGGCAACGAGGTGGTCCGCGGCTCGTCCAGCAATGCGGGCGAGATCGGTCATGTGATCGTCGACCCGGACGGCCCGCTCTGCTTCTGCGGCCGCCGGGGTTGCGTCGGCGAGACCAGCCGACCGCGGTACCTCGTGCACCAAGCGGTCCAGGCCGGAGTACTTGCCCAGAGCATCGACCTCGACGACCGCCAGGCGGTGGACGCCGCCTTCACCAGGCTGTGTACGCTGGCCGCCGCCGGGCCCGGGGCCGCGGCCGAGATCATCACGGCACTGGCCGAGCGGATCGCCAAGGTGGTCGAGGACGTGGCGAACCTGCTCGACCTGGACCGCGTGGTCTTCGGCGGCCCGTACTACGAGCAGCTCGCCCCGCTGCTGACCGACCGGGTCCGGGCCGCTGTGCAGAGCCGCTTCACGGTCCGCACGATCCACGGGGTCGAAGTCACCGGTACGGCGCTCGGCGCGGATGCCGGGGCGATCGGAGCCGGCAGCCTGGTGCTGGACCACACGTTCTCGCCGGAACGCGAACTCGTTGCTGAAAGGTAGATGGAGAAGATGATCGATCCCGACGTGCTGGCCGGTGCTACCGAGAAGGTCCGCGCGGCCAGTGGGGACGACGTGATCGCGGAGATGTTCCGGCGGTCGATGGCCGAGAACCTGCCGGCCGTGGCCGAGCGGTTGCCGGACGGTACGACGTTCGTGCTGACCGGCGACATCCCGGCGATGTGGTTGCGCGACTCCGCGGCGCAACTGCGCCCCTACCTGCTGCTGTGCAAGGACGATCCGGGTCTGCAGGACGTGCTGATCGGCGTACTGCACCGGCAACTGGAGTACGTCGTACTGGATCCGTATGCGAACGCCTTCAACAAGGAGGCGAACGGCGCCGGGCACACGACCGACGAGACCGAGATGTCGCCGTGGGTGTGGGAGCGCAAGTACGAGATCGACTCGCTGTGCTTCCCGCTCGACCTGGCCTACAAGCTGTGGCGGATCACCGGCCGTGCCGACGTGATCGACGCGCGGTTCCGCCCGGCGGCCGAGGCGATCCTCGAGCTGTGGACGGTCGAGCAGGATCACGAGGCGCGTTCGCCGTACCGGTTCCAGCGGCACGACGACCGCCCGTCCGACAGCCTGGTCCGCGGCGGCCTCGGGCGACTCACCCAGCCGACCGGGATGTCGTGGAGCGCGTTCCGGCCGAGTGACGACGCCACCGATCTCGGGTTCAACGTGCCCGGAAACATGTTCGCTGCCGTCGTTCTGGGCTACCTGCAGGAGATCGCGACCGAGGTCTTCGGCGACGAGTCGCTGGCCGCGCGCGCCAAGGAGCTCAAGGCCTCGATCGAGGACGGGATCGCCCAGCACGGGACCGTCGACCACCCGGAGTACGGGCGCGTCTACGCCTACGAGGTGGACGGGATGGGTGAGTCGCTGCTGATGGACGACGCCAACATGCCGTCGCTGCTGAGCGCTCCGCTCTCCGGGTTCGCCGCGCCCGACGACCCGACGTACCTGGCGACCCGCAAGCTCCTACTGAGCCCGGAGAACCCCTACTACTACACCGGTACGGCGGCCTCCGGCATCGGCAGCCCGCACACCCCGCCCCGCTACATCTGGCACATCGCCCTTGCTGTGCAAGGCATTTCGAGCACGTCAGCGGAGGAACGCCAGCAGTTGCTGGAGCTCCTCCGCGACACCACCGGCGGCACCGGACTCATGCACGAGGGTTTCGACGTCGACGACCCGACCCAGTTCACCCGCGAGTGGTTCTCCTGGGCCAACGCGATGTTCTGCGAACTCGCCCTCGTCCACGCCGGCATCAGCTGACGTCTCGCCGCCTCGTCGTCCACGCGGCGACTCCGGCAAAGATCAGGCAGTAGGCCAGCAAGGTCGCGAGGGCCCGGCCGCCGTCGACCGCATCCCGTACGCCGGGAGGTGCGTCGCCGGTGGCCATTCCGGTCACCGCGAAGACCAGCGAGCCGGCGTTGGCCCCAGGTAGTGCGTTGGACAGGAACTTGAGGTCGGGCAGCAGGCTGTTGACCACGCCGGCCAGCAAGGTCTCGATGCCGAGGATCCACACCACGCCGAGTCCGATCGGCAGCGCAACGTTGCGGAAGGCAACGGCCAGCGCCGCGCCGGCCAGACACCAGGTCATCAGGACCAGCCAACCGCCGGCGAGTCCTTGCAGGATGTCTGTGATGCCCGGCCAACTCATCGATCCGCCTTCTGCCGCTGCGATTCCGATACTGCACAGGGCGCAGGCAGTGAAGATCCCGAGCACCCACAGCGCGATCATCGTGGCGAGCCCGAGGAACTGGGCACCGAGGATCGAGGCGCGCCCGGGCCGCTGGGTGAAGATCGTCTTCAGCGTGCCCCAGGTGTACTCGCCGCCGATCACGATCGCGCCCAGGACCAGCGCGAGCGCACCCGCGAAGATCGGGTAGCCGCCGATCGTGTTGTCGATGACTCGTGCCGGGAGCATCCCGGCCAGGATCGCGTCCCGGGGGACGCCGGTGGTCTGTGGATTCTGATCGCCGGTCGCATAGCCCAGGTAGGGGAGTAGGTAACCGAAGATCAGGCTCAGGATCAGACCGGCGCCGAACAGTACCCAGACCGCGGAGCGCTTGCGGAGCTTCAACAGTTCCGCGCGATAGCTACCCAACATCAGCCTTCTCCTCACTGGTCGTCAGCTCGAAGAACAGGTCCTCGAGAGCGCGTTCGGTGCTGTGCAACTCGGACACGGCGACCCCGGCCTCGACGAGAACCCGGTTCACCTCGGCCGCCCGCCCCGGATCCACTTGCACCCGGAGCGTTTCGTCGTACCGGTGCACGGCGTTCGTGCCGAGCAGCTTGGTCAGTACGGCGTACGCGGCCGGCTGCGGTTCGGCGCGAACCAGGAGTTCCTGGTTGCCGAGCAGATCCTCGACGTTGTGCTCGGCAACCATCCGGCCGGAGTCGATGATGCCGACCCGGTCGCAGATCTGCTGAACCTCGCCGAGGAGATGGCTGGACAGGAGGACGGTGCGTCCGTCGGATCCGAGTTCACGGATCAGCCGGCGCATGTCGCGCATGCCTGCCGGGTCGAGCCCGTTGGTCGGCTCGTCCAGGATCACCAGCTCCGGATCCTTCAGCAGGGCGGCCGCCACCCCGAGCCGCTGCTTCATCCCCAGGGAGTACGTCGAGAACCGGTCGCGGGCGCGATCCCGCAGATCGACAAGCTCCAGCACCTCGTCGATCCGCTGCCGAGGCACCTCGGCGTACTCGGCGAGCAACCGCAGGTTGTCCAGCCCGGACAGATACGGATAGAACGCGGGCGACTCGATCATCGACCCCGTCTTGCCCAGTACGTCGGGACTCCCCGGCCGCCCACCCAGCACTTTGATCGTCCCGGTGGTCGGCGCGATCAGCCCGGTCAGAATCCGCAGTGTCGTGGTCTTCCCGGCGCCGTTCGGCCCGAGGAACCCGTACACCTCACCCGGCAGGACCGTCAGGTCGACACCGTCGACCGCGAGCGTGTCGCCGTACCTCTTCGTCAGGCCGATCACCTCGACCAGTGGAACCCCTGTCTCGTTCATGACAACGAGACTGCCGGTAGACGCACCTGTTCCGCGTCGGCTGCCGGGAGTGACCGCGCCTACCTCCTGCGGAGTAGGGCGGACCGCCCCGTCTGCGTCAGCCCAGCCACCCCGGCCGGACGAGCCCGGTCTGATACGCCACGACGACCAGTTGCGCACGATCGCGGGCCCCGAGCTTGATCATCGCCCGGCTCACGTGCGTCTTCGCAGTCGCCGGACTGAGCACGAGCCGCTCGGCGATCTCGTCGTTCGACAGACCTTCACCGACCAGCGCGACGATCTCCTTCTCGCGCTCGGTCAGTACGTCGAGCTCATTGCTGGCATGCGGTTGCCGGCTCCGGCTCGCGAACTCCGCCACCAGCCGCCGCGTCACCCCAGGCGAGAGCAGCGCATCCCCCCTCGCGACAACTCGAACCGCCTGCAGCAGTTCGACCGGCTCGGTGTCCTTCACCAGGAACCCGCTGGCCCCGACCCGCAGCGCCTCGAACACGTACTCGTCCAGGTCGAACGTCGTCAGGATCACGACATGGACGTCGGCCAGCGACTCGTCCGCACCGATCATCCGGGTCGCGGCCAGCCCGTCGGTCCCCGGCATCCGGATGTCCATCAGCACGACATCGGGCTTCTCGGCCCGCGCCACGGCGACCGCCTCGGCGCCGTCGGACACCTCACCGATCACGGTGATGTCGTCCTCGGCGTTCAGCAACGCCCGGAATCCGGCCCGCACCAACGCCTGGTCATCCGCCAGCAACACCCTGATCATGCGGTCACGTTAATGCTTCCGCCGGGCCATAGCGATCAGGCGAGTCCGGCGTCATGTGCCAGCAGCGCGATCTGAGTGCGGTTCCCGAGCTCCAGCTTGGTCAGGATGTGCGAGATGTGCGCTTTCACCGTCGCCAGGCTCATGTACAGCTCGGCGGCGATCTGCGCGTTCGCCTTACCCTGCGCGACCGCCAGCATCACGTCGTACTCGCGGGGTGAGAGCCGTTTCAGCGACTCCTGCGCGATCGTGTGCGCGTCGGCCTGGGTGGCGGCGCGGTCCATCAGCCGCCGGGTGATCGCGGGGGAGAGGATCGGGTCCCCGGCCGCAACCCGTCGTACGGCGTCGACGATCTGGGCCGGCGGCGTGTCCTTCAGCAGGAACCCGCTGGCCCCGGCGCGCAGCGCGTGCAGCACGTTCTCGTCAGTGTCGAACGTGGTCAGTACGACGACCTCGGGCGGATTCGGCCGCGCCCGCACCCGCTGGGTCGCGACGATCCCGTCCACCCGCGGCATCCGCAGATCCATCAGCACCAGGTCCGGGAAATGTGCGTCGACCGCCGCCTGCACCTCATCCCCATCGGCGGCCTGCCCGACCACCGAGATTCCGTTGGCCCCGTCCAGCATCATCTCGAGACTCGCCCGAACCAGGGCATCGTCGTCCACCACCAGTACCCGGATGATCGGCTCACTCATGTCGGCCACGGTAGCGAGGCAGCGAGTCGGAACCCGCCACCGGGCTCCGGCTGATGATCGAGCGTCCCGCCGGCCAGCTGCACGCGCTCGGTCAGCCCGACCAGCCCGGTCCCGCTCCCCGGTGCCAGCGGTACGCCGTTCGATCCGGGATTGGTCAGCTCGATCCGCAACCCGGTCCCGGGCCGACCGGTCACGGTGACGGTCACCGGATGCCCGGCCGCGTGCTTGCGAGCGTTGGTCAGCCCTTCCTGCACAATCCGGTACGCCGTTCGTCCGGTTGCCGGAGGCAATGACATGGCGTCGGCCACCTGTTCGTCGTACACGACCGTCGTCCCGGCCGCTCGCGATTCCTCCACGAGCCCTTGAACATCCCCGAACGTCGGCTGCGGCCGCCCGCCCGGTCCCTCCTCGATCTCGGTGTCGCGCAGCACGCTGATCACCTCGCGCAGCTCGTCCAGCGCTTGATGCACGCCGGTCCGAATCACCCCCGCAGCCTGCGCCAACTTCTCCGGCGACGAGTCCGGCCGGTACTCCAGCGCCCCGGCATACGTGGCCAGCAAGGACAATCGATGCGCCAGTACGTCGTGCATCTCCCGAGCCATCTTGGTTCGCTCAAGCGTCCGCGCCTCCGCGACTCGGCGCCCCTGCTCGGCCTCCGCCCGACGCGCCCGATCCAGCAGCGAATCGAACAACTGCTGCCTCGCCTGGGTCCACAATCCCCAACCCAGCAAGGCCGCATGCACCGCGACGTCCAGTACCGCGAACCAGAAGAACGGCAATCCGGCAACCGGCCGCCATGCTCCCTGCACCAGATGCGCGACGATCTGAATCGCGGTCACCGCGATTGCCGTTCGCTGCGGCATCCGCAGTGCGATTCCGATAGTTGCCGCCGTACTGGCTGGTGTCCCCGCTGGTGACAACATCACTAGGAACGCCATCCCGAGCGCCGTGGGTACGGGGTGCCGCGGCAACAGCACCATCAACGCGGTGCTGACAAGACCCACCGCAACATCGAGCACCACCCGCCGCGGATGGTTCGGGTCCGCCATCCGCCCGATGATCGTCATCGCCGTCAAGAAGCCAATGGCGACAACCATCCAGGGACCCCAGGCCAACCGCCGCCCCGTCGGCGGACAGTCCTCAGTTTCCATGCCCAGACCCTAAGCCGCCGTCCGTCCAGCCACCACCGACCAAAGTAGAAGGTGCACAGCCGTCGGACCGATGCCCGAACTGCCGGCTATCAGTCACCTTGGTGGCAACAACCACTCCCGGAGGCTGAAAATGCAGACCATCACCTCGTCCGTCCCCACCACCACCAAGCCGGCCGCGCGCCGCCGTACCGATCGGAGCCGGTTGCTGGTGGTCGGGGTGGCCACGATCGCGGCGGCATCGTGGTGGGCGGTCCTCGTCCCCGTGGCCGGGCTCACGCTGGATGCGCGACAGGGCGGCGTACTGCAGCACATCGGCGCGCCCATGATCGCGATCTCGACGGCTGCGCTCGCGTTCGCCGGCTGGGCACTGCTGGCGATCCTGGAGCGCTTCGCCATCGGCGCCCGCAGGGCCTGGACGATCGTCGCCGTGATCTCCTGCCTGATGTCGCTCGGCAGCCCGCTTACCGGCGGGATCGGCATCGGCGCCAAGCTCGGCCTCGCGTCCTTCCACCTGCTGGTCGGCGCGATCGTCATCCTCGGCCTGCGCCGGACCGCGCTCTCCGCCGTCGAACGTTGCTACGAAGGCAACCGGGCAGCCTGATAGAACCCCTGGATATGCGCGGTCACCAACCCGGCCGCGCTGTCCGCGTCCCCGGACGCCAGCGCCGCCACGATCGCGCGGTGCTCACTGCGTAGCCCGACCGCGGTCGCCTCCCAGTCCGGCAGATTCGGTACGGCGGCGAGCACGTACCCGTGGATTGCCGACCGCAACGACTCCATCACCGCCGCAATCAGTACGTTGCCGGCGAGTCCCGCCAACGCCACATGGAATTCCGCGTCGAGTCGGTGAAACTCCTCCGGCGCCATTCCCGGCGCATCCATCCGATCCAGCAGTTCGATCACCGGGCCCAACTCCGGAGACCGCCCGGCCGCCTCCCGTGCCGCCCATGACTCCAGCAGCACCCGGGTCTGCACGACATCACCCATCGGCAGATGATTGGTTGCCAGGTGCAACCGCAGTACGGCGGTCAGCGGGGACACCGGCTCGGCCACGATCACCGCACCCGCCTCCGGCCCGGAACCGGTCGCGGTGCGCACGACCCCCATCGCCTCCAGCACCCGAACCGCCTCCCGCACCGACGGCCTGCTGATCCCGAGCTGTTCCGCGAGAGAGCGCTCTCCGGGCAGCCGTCCGCCGATCCGCAGCCGCCCGGCCGCCAGATCCGCCTCCACCCGATGCAGCACCAGCTCGTAGTTCTTCACCCGGAGACTCTACCCATGTGGTCGGACCACAGGCTAGGGTGTGGTCTGACCACACCACCCCTGGAGTGCCCGATGACCGACCGCCAGCTGCCGAAATGGTCCGAGCTCAGGCCGCTGCTGCGCGCCAAGCCGATCACCACGAACCCGACCGAGCGCCGCCTCGAGAAAGCGCTCACCATCGCCGATCTCCGCGCGATCGCGAAGCGCCGGACGCCGCGCTCGGTCTTCGACTACACCGATGGCGCCGCCGAGGCCGAGATCAGCCTCGGCCGCGCCCGACGGCTGTTCGCCGAGATGGAGCTGCAGCCGTCGATCCTGCGCAATGTCTCCGAGATCGACCTCGGTACGACGATCCTCGGCAAGCGCTCGGAGTTGCCGTTCGCGTTCGCGCCGACCGGGTTCACCCGGATGATGAACCACGAGGGGGAGAGCGCGGTCGTCAAGGTCGCCCAAGAGAGCGGTATCCCGTACGCGCTCTCGACCATGGGCACCACCTCGATCGAGGACGTCGCCGCGGCCGCCCCGGACGCGCGGAAGTGGTTCCAGCTGTACGTCTGGAAGGACCGCGACTCCGGTGCGGACCTGGTCAAGCGATCCGCCGCTGCCGGCTACGAGGCGCTGATGCTGACGGTCGACGTACCGGTCGCGGGTGCGCGCCTGCGCGACGTACGCAACGGCTTCACCATCCCGCCCTCGTTGACCGCCAAGACCGTGCTCGACGCGTCGATGCACCCGGCCTGGTGGGCCAACTTGCTCACCACTCGCCCGCTGACGTTCGCCTCCCTGTCCAGCTGGGACGGCACGGTTGCCGAGCTGCTGGACAAGCTCTTCGATCCCACCATGACGATCGACGACCTGAATTGGCTGCGGTCGATCTGGGACGGCCCGCTGATCGTCAAGGGCATCCAGACCGTCGACGACGCTCGCCGCGTGGTCGACGCCGGCGCGGACGCGATCGTGCTCTCGAACCACGGCGGCCGCCAGCTCGACCGCGCGCCGACGCCGCTGCGCATCCTCCCGGATGTCCGCAAGGCGATCGGTTCGGACGCGGAGATCTACCTCGACACCGGCATCATGTCCGGCGCCGACATCGTGGCCGCGGTCGCCCTCGGCGCAGACGCCTGCCTCGTCGGCCGCGCGTACCTCTACGGCCTGATGGCCGGCGGCCAGCGCGGTGTCGCCCGCGCGACGGACATCCTCACGAGCGAGGTCCGACGCACCATGGCGCTGCTCGGCGTCTCGAGCGTCGCCGAGCTCAGTCCGTCACACGTTCGCTTGCCCGACTAGCGGCAGCGTCGCGACGACCCGCAGTCCGCCAACGGGGGTGCGGGTCGTCGCCAGGGTCCCACCGAGTGCGGTCGCGCGCTCACGCATGCCGACAATGCCATTGCCTTCGGTGGGTGCGCCGGCCAGCGACTGCCCGTTGTCGTCGACCTGGACCACGAGCGACTCCTCGCCGTACTGGATCCGCACGGTCGCAGTGGTCGCCTTGGCATGCCGTACGACGTTGGTCAGCGACTCCTGGATGATGCGGAACGCAGCGCGGTCCAGCCCGGTCGGCAGCGGACGTGACTCACCATGGATCACGGTGTGCACCTCCAGACCCGCCATGGAGGTTCGGCTGACCAGATGGTCGAGTCGATCCAGCCCGGCGACCGGTTGGCGCGGTGCCGACTCGTCGGCCTGCCGCAGGATGCCGACGATCGCGCGTAGCTCCACCAGTGCCTCTTTGCTGGCGTCCTTGATCGCAGCGAGCGCCGGTGCGGCCTGCTCGGGTTGCCGGTCGGCCAGGTGCAGCGCAGTCGACGCCTGCACGTTGATCAGTGAGATGTGGTGCGCAACGACGTCGTGCAGCTCCTGTGCGATCCGCAGCCGCTCCTCACTGGCCTGCCGAAGCTCCGCCTCCCGCCGCGTGCGCTCTGACGCAGTCACGCGCTCGCGGTGCGCCCGGAACAGCTCCGAGATAGTGCCCAGCAGAACGAAGAAGAAGCCGACCAACAGGATCTGGTAGACCCCGTCCTCGTTGATGCCGAGCACCATCCGCCCGCCGACATGCCCGATGTACAGCGCGGCCAGCGCCGACCACCCGACCAGTCGATGCCCGAGCCGGATGGTCGTGAACACCGCGATGATGAACGGGAAGATCACCGGGCCGTACGGGTACTGCATCAGCATGTAGATCAGCGTGGACACAACCGTTGCCCACAGCACGGGGATCAGGTGGGTCCGCAGCCAGTACAGCGACAGCGACCCCTTCAGGATCAGCAGCACCATGAACCAGTCCGCCGGTCGCCGGTCGAACTGCCCGTTGTTCGCCGCCCCGAACGACCCGACCACACCGATCACGGACATCGCCAGCGGCAGCAGAATCCGCCGTACCTGAGGATAGTGGTCAGTGGTGGTCACAGTAAGGAACCGTACGGCGCTGCGCCCCTCGATGTCATCGTCGCCACGGAGTATCCGCTTGTACGCCAGGCGCAGTACTCAGTATTTGACTTCGTAGATCTTCTCTTCGTACTCCTTGCCGTAGTACTTCTCCAGCTCGGCCAGACTGGCGTCCTTACGCTCCAGCGCCTGCGAGATCTTCGCCCGGCTCGGCGCCGCGTCGACGTCCCAGCTCTCCGGCTTCCACAGCTTGGACCGCAGGAACGCCTTAGAGCAGTGGTGGTAGACCTCCTCGATCTCCACCAGCAGTGCGAGCTGCGGCCGGTTCCCCTTGACGATCATCTGATCGAAGAACGGCGCGTCCTTGACGATCCGGGCCCGCCCGTTGATCCGCAGCGTGTCCGTGCGCCCCGGCAGGAAGTAGATGAGCCCGACGTGCGGATTGCTGATGATGTTCTCGAAACCGTCCACCCGCCGGTTACCGGCCCGGTCCGGGATCGCGATCGTGGTGTCGTCCAGCACCAGCGTGAACCCCGCCGGGTCGCCCTTCGGCGAGACATCACAGGTGCCGTCAGCCGCCGAGGTGGCCATCAGCACGAACGGCGAGGCTGCCAGCCAGTCGCGGTCCAGCGGGTGCAGCTCCTTGCGCTCCTTGTCGACCGCGGCACCCAGCGGCGGCGGCACAACCTCGCGCAGTTCCTCGTACGTCGTGACCTCGACCAGACCGGGGATATCCATCAGACTCCTCAGGCGACCACGGCCGAACCGTCCACACTGACGGCCCGCGTCCGCGCTGCCCATTTTACGGCGGGACCAGTTCCCACACTGGTCCCAAGGAACAGGGCTCCGACGATGATCCAGCCGATCGGACCCCACCCCAGGACCACCGTGGTCAGCAGCGCCGGGCCGAGCATTCTGGCGATCGCAGGACCGGTACCGAAGAACCCCTGGTACTGCCCCTGCTTGTCAGCCGGCGCCAACCCGAAGCTGATCTCCCACGCACCCGAGGCCAGCTTCATCTCGCCCAGCGTCAGCAGCGCCGCGGCCACCACCAGCACTCCGGCAGCGACTGCAGGCTGCAGGTCCATCGCGGTGAAGGCGAACACGCCACAGGCGGCCAGCATCGCAATCCCGGCGTACCGGACCGACTTGGTCGCAGTGCGCAGATCGCGCACCTTACGAGCCACCCGCACCTGGAAGACCATCACGCCAACCGTGTTCACGATCATCAGTGAGGCGACCGCCCAGCTCGGCGCATCGGTGCGAGTGACGATCCACAGCGGGCCGATCAGGCTGATCAGCGGCATGAACAGCAGCATGATCGAGTTCAGCAGCGCCAGAACGGCGTACGGACGATCCCGCAGTACGGCGAGCCGCGGCTCACCCTGGACCCGCACGGCCACCGCGACCGCCGGCACCCGACGGATCAGCGCGGCCGCGATCAAGAAACTCACCGCATCCACCGCAAAGACCACCAGGTACGCCGCCTCCGTGTCGAACCGCAGCGCGATCCCGCCGAGCAGCGCGCCGACCGCCAGCCCACCGTTCACCGTGGCCTGCAGGAACGCCCGAATGCGAGTGCGCTCAGCCGGTGCGATCAGCCCGGCGAGCAACGCCTGCCGAGCCGCCGTCAGCCCGGTCTGGCTGCACGCATAGGCGATCGCAGCCACCAGGAAGAGCGGAAAGCTCCGGACGAACAAGAACGCCGACACCGAGACCGCCGTACTCAATGCCAGCAGGATGGCGACCACCCGCGGTCCCTTCCGGTCCGCCAAGTGCCCCAGCGGCACACCCGCCAGGAACCCCACCAGCCACGCGATCGTCAGCCCCAGCCCGACCTGAGCCTCCGAGAGCCCAACCACCCGCGTGAAGAACAACGCCGACGTGACGACGAACGCCCCGTCCCCGACCGAGTTGGCCAGCTGTGCCATCGCCAGATCACGCGGTGCTCCCGCGGGCGGCAAGAACTTGTTCGTCATCATGCACTGAGCCTATGACCACAGCGGCCCAAGCCACAGATCCACTTTCGTTCCAGTCAGGTGGGCCAATTGTCCGCTGCGGAACTGCCCTGTGGATAACTCGGATCCGGGCCGGAAGCCACGGCACATTCTTGGTATGAGCTTCCTCGACTTAGCCCCCGAATGGACCGACCAGCCCCTGACTGATCCCACCCTCGCCGCCGATGTCGTCGACCTGATGGTCAGCGACCGTGACCGCCGCAACGGCACCTTCACCGCCATCCTCTGCGGTCCCGACGCCCGCCTCCGAGCCGTAGTAGCCATCGACCTGCCCGCAGAATTCGCCGAACAGGACCTACCCCTGGACCCTCCCGGCCTCTGCGCAACAGCCATGCACCCGCTCGTGCTCGCCCTCCGCTCCGAGCCCGGTTCCTGCCTCCTCCTGGCCCTAGGCCGCCCCGGCCCACCCACCTGGCCCGAGGTCGACAACGAATGGTCCACCGCCGCCACCCACCTCTGCCAAGCCGCCCAAGTCCCCCTCCTAGCCTTCTACATAGCCACCCCCGACCACATCTACCAACCCCAACTAGCCAAGGCGAACGCCGCCTGACCCGTGGAAGACTGACCCGAGTACTGCCAGCAGGAGGATCAAGCGATGAGCATCGCATTCGTGGATCACGTCGGACCCTGGACGATCGAGGACGTCGAAGCGCTCCCCGACGACGGCAATCACACCCGCTACGAAATACTCACCCCTGGCGTCCTGACAGTGACCCCCGCGCTGATGGGACCGGTCCATCAGCGCGCGTCGCACCGGCTCGCCAAGCTGCTGGAAGCGGCGGTCGTGGCAGCCCAGGCCCCCTACGAATTGCTCCCGGTGATCAACGTCGAGATCCCCGGCGGCCGCCTGGCAACCCCGGATCTCTTGCTGATCGACCGCGCCGTCACCGCGACCGACGTCCCGCGCTGCCCGAGCGACTCCGTGCTTCTCGTCGTGGAGATTGTGTCGCCTCACACACAGCCGCAGGACCGGATCATCAAACCGCAGCTCTACGCCGAGGCCGGCATCAAGTTCTACTGGCGCCTCGAGCTGGAGAAACGTCCGCACCTGATCGTTTCCGAGCTCAGCAACGGCAAGTACCGCCGGACGCTCACGGCTCTCGGGGGAGTGGTCTCGACGATCGATGAGCCCTACCCGATCCAGGTGGATCCGGCAGCTCTCGCTCGCCAGTAGCCGACCGACGGTTTCAGCGCACTCCGCGGGGTCTGAATTGGATGCTGATGCGGGGGCCGACTCGTCCGCTGGCTTTGGGGATGGCGTGCTCCCAGGTGCGTTGGCAGGAACCGCCCATCACGATCAGGTCGCCGTGCCCGAGTGGATACCGGATCGCCGAACCCACCGGTCCACTCGACCCACCAGGCCGCGGCCGGAGCGCCAGCACGCGCGGCTCACCTACCGAAAGGATCGCCACCATCGTGTCCTCGTGATTCCCGCGCCCGATCCGGTCGCCGTGCCAGGCGACGCTGTCCCGGCCGTCGCGGTAGTAGCACAAGCCGGCCGTGCGGAACGGTTCGCCGAGTTCCTCGCGGTAGTGGTCGCTCAACGCGTCGCGCGCTTCGTCGAGGATCGGCAGTGGAAGATCCTGGCTCTCCTCGTAGAAGCACAGCAACCGCGGCACGTCTACCACGCGGTCGTACATCTGCCGCTTCTCCGCGTACCACGGCACCTCCCGCACGAGCCGCTCGAACACCTGGTCCGCCCCGGTCAACCACCCCGGCAGCACATCGACCCACGCGCCCTGCCCAAGCTCCGCCCGCGTGATCCCGTCGAGCGATCCCAACCCCGGATCCTCGAACGCATCCAGCAACGAGCCCTGAAGATCAGCACCCATACGAAGCACACTACCCTAGATTCGAACATTTGTTCCCATGGGGTCCGGTGGCAAGATGGCCGCTGACCCGCTCCACCGTCAACGGGAGGTTCCGACATGGCCAGCAAGCTGACCGAGCTGGCGATCGACTGCGCCGACCCCGGCGCCCTGTCCCGCTTCTGGTGTGCGGTGCTCGACTACGAGGTGCAATTGATCGAGGAAGACCTCATCACCATCGGCTCACCAGCCGTCCCCGAAGGCAGGAACCGCCCCGGCCCGGTGCCGCCCACACTGACCTTCGTCCAGGTCCCCGAACCCAAGACGGTCAAGAACAGACTCCACCTCGACATCAACCCCACCGATCGCGATCAGGCCGAAGAAGTCCGCCGACTGCTCGACCTGGGTGCCCGTCCCGCCGACGTGGGGCAAGGCGCCGACGCCACCTGGGTCGTCCTCGCCGACCCTGAGGGCAACGAGTTTTGCGTCCTGGCCGGCCGTCACCCCTGACCGTGAGAGGCTCCGGTATGGCGCAGTCGCTGATTCGCAACGTCGACGTCCTGATCGTCCCCGAGACAGGGGAGTGCCGGATAGACCAGGCCCAGGACATCCACCTCACCGACTCCGTCATCACTGCCATAGCCCCCACCACCGCAGCACCGCCAGCGGGTGAGGTGATCGACGGCACTGGGCTGCTCGCCGTGCCCGGTCTGATCAACTCGCACACGCACAGCCCGATGGTGATGATGCGCGGCGCCGCCGAGGACCTCTCCATCGACGACTGGTTCAACCAGCGCATCTGGCCGATGGAGGTCAACCTCACCCCGGAACGCGTCCGCGTCGGCGCCCGCCTGGCCTGCGCCGAGATGCTCCTCGCCGGGGTGACCACGTTCGTCGACCACTACTTCCACGCCGACCAGATCGCGCAGGCCGCCATCGAGACCGGCATCCGCGCCGACCTCGCCCCCACGTACTTCTCGTCCGCCGGCCCCGAAGCCGTCGACGCCGCCATCGCCACCACCCGCGACCTCGCCACCCTGCACCCGCGCATCACCGCCAGCCTCGGCCCGCACGCGACGTACACGGTCTCGGACGACGACCTTCGCCGTACCGCCGACGTCGCCCGCGCCGAGGGCTTCCGCATCCACCTGCACGCCGCCGAGACGGACGACCAAACCCAAGCCTCCCTCGACAAACACGGCGCCACCCCGATCGAGATCCTCGACCGCACCGGCGTCCTCGACGCCGGCGCCCTGATCGCTCACGGCTGCGGCATCCGCGACACCGACCTCCCGATCCTCGCCCGCTACGCCGACCGCACCACCGTCGCCACCTGCCCCAAGGTCTACCTGAAACTTGCCATGGGCAACGGAACCTCGATCAAGCAACTCCACTCGATCGGCATTCGCACCGGCATCGGCACCGACGGCGCCGCCGTCCACAACACCCTCGACGTCTGGGAATCCCTCCGCCTCCTGGCCCTCACCCAGAAACACCAGCAAAACAACGCCGAGTGGATGCCCCTCTCCGACACCCTCCGCCTGGCCACCCGCCACAGCGCCGCAGCCGCCAACCAGGCCGCCACCCTCGGAGCCCTAGAACCAGGCCGCCAAGCCGACATAACCCTCCTGGACCTCGCCGCGCCCCACAACCAACCCCTCCACGACCCCAGAGCAGCCCTCGTCTACTCCGTCCGAGCCTCCGACGTCCACACAGTCCTGGTAGCCGGCCAAGTAGTAGTCCGCAACCGCCAACTAACCAAGCTCGACCTAGCCGAAGTCCTAGCCGACGCCCGTTCCCTGGCCCACACCCTCGTCGACCTCTCCCGCGGCGGCGCCATCCAGCACTACGCCCCCTGACCCCAGCACCGACGGATGCACGCCAAGCGCACTTGGTTGCGGGGTCTCTGCGCGATCCGATACGACGTTGAGCACCGTTCAGCCAATCGCCCACCCAGAACGTGGTCGATCGGTGCTCAAGGTGAGCTGACCGGGCGACCTTGGGCACGGTTCAACCGCTCCGGCGGGTGTCAGATGGTTGATGGAGTCTCAAGGTGACCCCCGCCGCGGTCTCGGGCTGCTGCGGCGGGCCTTGGGATGCGCTCGGCGGACCGCCAACACTCACCAACCTCGCGAACATCCGCGCCACCACGCTCAAGGCGAGCCTCCGACCGCGTCTCACGGTGGGTTGGTGAGTGGCTGGAGTCCGTCGGCGCGATCATCAGCCTGGTCCGCGGCACAGACCATCCCCCGGAAGAGACGAGTGCCCCGGCCGCAATCGACCGGGGCACACCTGTCAGCTGATGATCAGGTGATCGTCAGAGTGCGGATCGCGCTGTAGGCGAGGGTGTGGTCGCCGTCGCTCGGGAAGTAGACCCGGTAGGCGATCTTCCCCTTGTACGGCGGCTTGATCCCGAACGCGTAGGCGCCCGCCGAGCTCAGCTTCGCCGAACCAGCCGCGGTCCACGTCTTCCCGACCAGTCGCTGCAACTGTACCGACTTGCCGGAGTGCGCCGGGTTCACCACCCCACTGAGCTTCGTGGTCGACCCCAGCTTCACCGTCGACGGCGACAGCGTCGACGAGATGGTCGGCGTGACCAGCACCGTGATGTCGTTGGTCCGCGTCCCCATCAGGTCACCGTTCCCGGCGAACGTCAGCATGTACACCGCCGAGTACCCCGGCTTGAACGTGTAGCTGACCGTCCCCCGCGACGACGACCCCAGCGTCTTCAGCAGCTTGAACGTCGTCCCGTTCGCCGGCCGAGAGTAGATACTCATCGGCAAGGCAGGGTACGCCTTCCCGTCGATCCCCAGCGTGCTCCCCTTGAGCGTGATCGACCCGCCAATGTTCAGCTTCGTGGACGTCGTAGAGATCCCCGACTTCATCCCCAGCAACTGCGTTCCCTTACCCGCACTCAGCTTCCCACTCCGATCTTTCACCCAAGCGCTGTAGGTGTAGGTCGTCGACTGAGGCAGCCCAGTATTGGCGAAGCTAGACGCAGTACCGGAGTAGACAAGCGTCCCAGTAGTCGGCGTCGGGTACTTACCCCCGGCGTTCCGCCGAACGATGATCTGATCCAGATCCCCAAGCGCCGGAATCTTCCACGACAGATTCGCCTTCTGGAACGACCCACTACCGTCAAACGTCTCCAACGCACCCGGCACCAGATCAACAGTAGAGAACACACTGCTGAACGGAGCTAATGCAGCCCCGTTTGCCTGCACGCCGCTCACAACGATCCGGTACGGCGCGTTATCCAGCAGTGCTGCGGTTGGAGTCAGCTCGACCGTCCGCGTGTCCTCGGCATATGTCTGCGTAGTCGCCACGACCGAACCAGTCTTGGCGCTCACCAACCGAACCGTTTCCGCAGTCACCGTGGCAGCCTCGACCGGCCGCGCGAACGTCACTGTCGGTTTCGTGGTCACGGCTGCTCCGGCCGATAGGTCGGCCGGAGTCGCGTTCAGTACCGGATAGGACTTGTTCCAGGCTGGGCCGCCGGAGCCTTCGGCTGTGACCTCGAGCGAGTATGCCCGGGTGTCCCGCGATCCGTTGTCGTTTCGTACCGCGATGTAGACAGTTCCCGCCGGCGCGCTGACGCGGGTGGTTGCGTTCAGCGGGCCCCATACCGGGTTGCCGTGATGGTCGACCTCGGTCGGGTATGACTTCGCGCCTCCGCCGAGGCCCATAAGGTTGGCGTCGTACACCTCGAAGCGCGGTGCGAAGTTCGACGCGCGGGTCGACTCATCGAAGAACGGACCCGTCAACGAGATCTTGAGGTTGCGTGCCGCCGACGCAGTGCCCAGCTTGTACCAGTCGACGTCCCCCTCGATCGCCGCGTTGCCAGTGACCGACGTACCGGTGATCTCAGTCGCCCGTGCGGGCTGGTCGTTACCGTCAGCCGCCCCAGTCGCGAAGTCGGCTCCCCATTTGCCACCGAGTGCGCCGTACGCGTCGAGAATGCCGGCGCCGTAGTACGGGTCGACACCGCGCGGTCCGGCGTCGCGCGCTGTGCTCTTCAGCCGTGCCGCGACCTGGGCGGGCGTGTACGACGGCCACTTGTTCTTCACCATCGCCGCAACCCCGGTCACGAGGGGCGCCGAGCAGGATGTGCCGGTGCATGAGAAGACCGGGTCGTCGCCGGGATCGACCATCGAGACCGGCCCGCTGGTCAGGATCCGCCGGCCGGGCGCAGCGATGTCGACCCAGTCGCCGTAGCTGCTGAAGCTGGTCAATGAGCCGAAGTTGTCGGTGGCGCCGACCGAGATGATCTCCGGGTACGACGCCGGGTACTGCAGCCGGCCGTCGCCGTCGTTACCGGCCGAAGCGACGATGACAACGCCCTTCGCAACGGCGCGCTTGATCGCGTCGTGCAGGAGGGTGCCGCCTTCCTCGTCACTGCCGAAGGACATGTTCACGACCTTCGCGCCGTGCTCGACGGCCCAATCGAGGCCCCTGATGATCTGGCTGTCCGGACCTTCGCCATGGTTGTTCAGGACCTTGACCGGCATGGCCTTGCCGTTCCAGGTGACGCCTGCAGTGCCCTGACGATTATTGGCGGCGGCGGCAATGATGCCTAGCGTCATGGTGCCGTGGCCGTGGTCGTCGTACGGCTTGGTCGGACGCGTGCTCGAGACGGCGTTGAAACCCTGCACGAGATGACCGACGAGGTCCGGGTGAGTCACGTCGACGCCGGTGTCGAGAACAGCGACGAGCTGGCTGCCGTTCGTCTTCGACAGGTCCCACGCTTGCGGGATCCGGATCGTGTTCATGGCATCTGCCTGACCCCAGGCACCACCGTCGTACATCGGGTAGTACAGGTCGTTCGGCACGGCCGTGGCACGGCGGATGTAGTTGAGCGAGGCAAGCTCGACCGCCGGGTCGGCCTTGACCTTCTTCAGCAACTCCGGCGCCGACGCTGAGCCGGTGATCTTGACTGCAGAGTCCGAGACGGAGTCCTCAGTCGTCGTCCGGTACTTCGACAGCACGGCCTTGCGCTTCGTGACGTTTGCGCTCGGCTTGAACTTGACGATGACGGCGTTCGGTTCATACGCCGCCTTACCGACCGGCGTGTGCCGGTTCGTGAACTTCGGCTCGAACGGCGTGCGGTCCTCGGCCGCCGTACCGGACGAGCCGTTCAGCACGACCAGGGAGCCGGCGACAAGAGCCGCAGGCACGGCCGCGCGCAGCAAAAGGGCAGGGCGGAACTTCAAGGGGACCCCCCCAAGGGTCTCAGAGTGTCAGTTGGGCGCAGTATCGCAGGATTTCGGTCCACTCCGCTTTGGGATCCCGATGTCAAAACGTGCAATTTGGGGGGCTCGGAGGTGTAAGACCCGGCAGAGCGGGGAAAAGTCGACGGTCGTTCTAGCCGAAGAGGCGGCGTTGAATTTCTTGGCGGTAGTCCTCGAGGGTGTTGTCCACGTGGAGGGCGGTGGCCTGGGCGGCTGCTTCTGGGTCGCCGGCTCGGATTGCCTCGAGGATGGCGGTGTGTTCCTGGATTGCTCCGTCTGCGTGGCCGCCGACGGTGCCGTGTAGGCCGATGGTGGTGGATTGGTACTGCAGGCGGCGGGCTTCGCGGACTGAGGCGACTAGGAAGTCGTTGTGCGACGCGGTCGCGATGCCGAGGTGGAAGTCGTCGTCGCCGCGGGCGAAGGCGTCTGCCTGGCCGGACAGGTGGCCTTGGCGGCAGGTTTCGGCGGCGGCTTCGATGGCGCGCAGTTCGGCGGGGGTGGCGCGGGTTGCCGCGAGTCTGCTGGCGGCTGTCTCCTGGACGCGGCGGAACTCGAAGAGCATGTAGACGTGGTCGAGGTTGGTGGGGAGGAAGAATCCTCGCCACCGGGCCGGGCCCAGCATGCCGTCGTCGTCTGCGACGTAGAGTCCGCGGCCCTTCTGGGCTCGGACGCGTCCGATGGCGGACAGGATCTTGATGGCTTCCCGTACGACGGTTCGGCTGCAGCCCAGTCGGGCGGCCAGCTCGTTCTCGGTTGGCATCCGGTCGCCTGGTTGGAGCGTCAGTTCCGCGATGAGCTGCAGAATTTGCTCGGCCACCAGTTCGTAACCGGGCCGGTAGGCGCCCCGCTCCTCGGGGCCGGCCGGAAGAGACGTGCTGTCCACCTGCGGGCCTCCATCGTCGTGGCGACCCCGGTTCACACCGGGGTCGCCACATTATGCCTTCGATCAGGAGATCGCCCACTGCTGGTTGCCGCCGCCGTGGCAGGTCCACAGCTGGACCTTGGCGCCGTTGCCGGTGCCGGCGCCGCTGACGTCCAGACAGCTGCCGGACTGTACGGCGGTGATGGTGCCGTTCGCGTTGAATTGCCACTGCTGGTTGGTACCGCCGGTGCACTGCGAGATCACCACCTGGCCGTTCAAGGCGGTTGCGCACCGCGTGTTGCCGCCGCTGTAGACGGTCAGCTGACCAGTCGCCGTACGGGTCCAGGTGCGGTGCGCCCCACCCGTGCATCCCCAGATCTGCAACTGGGTGCCGGGTGTGGTGCTGCTGTTGGGGACCTCCAGGCACTTGCCCGCCGCCAGCGCCAGGACGTCACCAGTGCTGGGCCGCACCGCGCGTTGGATCCCGGCCTCGGCCATCACCTGTTGAGCGGCCACCGGCCACGCACCGCTCACCTGGACGTTGTCGCGTACGACGTTGTTGTGCGGCGGCCCAGTGGCCACATTCGTCGCACCGGTGTTGTACCAGTTGGCGGCGAACACGTTGTCGTTCGTGTTGTTGGAGTTGCTGGCGTTGGTGAAGGCGAAAACCCCACTGTCGATCACCACGTTGTTCGTCACCGAGACGTAGCGTGAGCCCTCGTCCAGATACAGCCCGACGGTACTGCGGTTGTCGTAGACGAGGTTGTGATCGATCGAGCCGCCGGGGTTGGCGGACAGGTTGTAGAGGCTTCCGCCGTCGTGAAGTGACTTCTTGGTGCCGTGGACCACGTTGTACCGGACGACGGTCTCGCGCAACGTCGTCGGGGTGGTGTAGACCGGCTGGTAGTCGTACAGACCGCGGTTGCGGTAGTCCTGGCTGCCGCCGGGGTCATTGGCGCCCCAACCCCAGCCGATGTCGATGCCGTCGTACGCGAGGTTGGAGACCTCGTTGTGTTCGATGACGACGCGGGTCCCGTACGTCGCCAGGATGCCGGCCATGTCCTTGTAGTCCTTGGCGACGTCGGTCACCAGGTTGTTCCGGACCGTGATGTCTTTGTTGACCATCGCGGGGTTCGCCGGGTGGTGCGCGTCCGGACGGACACCGCCGATCAGGATCGCGCCGCCGGACAGGTTCGTGAAGGTGTTCTGGGACACGGTGATGTTGGAAGCACCGAGGCCCACTCCGGACTGGTGTGCAGCGGCGTCGTTGCCGATCCCGAGTCCGATCTGCCCGAGATGGCGGAAGGTGTTGTTGACGAAGGTGATCCCGGTGGCAGCCGAGACCTGTACGGCGGCCGGCACCTGCCCCCAGCCGTTGCGAGTGGCCTCGAACTGTCGGCAGCCCGACTGGCACGAGGTCAGGAAGTCCCCGGGCATCTGGTAGGCAGCCGGGATGAAAGCGCCGCTCTGCTGATTCGCGTACCCGATCGAGCTCCCCGGCTGCAGCCAGGTCGTGTGCTCGAAGACCATGTCCCGCATGGTGATGTCGCGGACCGGATTCGCGAGCGTGCCACTCAGCTGCACCAGTGAGGTCAAACGCGGCAGCACGATGTCGCGTCCGGCCGGTGACTGACCGGGGGCCGTCTTGTAGTAGAGCTTTCCGGCCTGCGGGTCCAGGTACCACTGGCCGGCATTCTTGAGGAACGAATAAGAGTTGTGCAGGGTCAGACCGCCACCCGCGAACGGACGCGCGAGGGTGTCGTACCCCCAGTTGTTGTTGTTCCACGCAGGCTGCTGCATGGTGATGCTGGTTCCGCTGATGCTCTGCACGGGCGAGTACCGATCGGTGAACGAGTTCAGGCTCTCCACCTCGATCCGGTTCTGCCGCGGCAGCGTGGCAAGGTAGTTCAGTGCGGAGTTCGTGATCGTCAGACCGCTCGCTGTGATCCGTACGTCGTTGCGGGAGATAGGGATGGTCGCACGCGGCGCCAGCGTCCCGTCGACGTACAGCTGCCGCGAGTCGACGCCCTGCGGAACCGAAGCGACCCAGATGTTGGCACCTGCGTCGTACTGCGCCCAGCCGGTGACGGGTTGGCCGCCCGACAGGGACGCGCCCGGTGCGGCCTGCCAGGTCACCGTGTGGCCGTTGCGCCCTGAGTCGGCGCTGGTGAGTTTCAGCGGTTCGGACAGCCGGTGTACGCCGCTCGCGAGCTCCACGACCACATCGCTCGTGCCGGCCCGAGCGCGAGCCAGCTCCTGTGCTTTCGCGAGCGTGGCGACCGGACGATCCGCAGACCCGGCATTGCGATCGTTCCCGTTGGGTGCAACAACAATCCGTACGACGGCAGTGTCGGCGGCCTGCGCGGTGAGCATCTGCGCGGGTACCGCGATCATCGCGACGACGAACACGCTGAGTCGTGGCGACATCAGTCTTTGGCCCAGCGCTGGTTGGGGTTGATGGTGCAGGTGGCGACGTTGGCCGGGCCTCCGTTGGCGGTGCCGGCGGCCTCGAGGCACAGCCCGGTCTGCAGGTTGCTGACAGTGCCGTTGTCGTTCACGTTCCACTGCTGGTTGGCGCCGCCGTTGCAGTCCCAGATGCGAGTTCGAGTGCCGGGTACGGCGTTGCCGGGGGCCTCCAGACATTTGCCGAGGACCTGCAGTGTCTGGCCGGTACGGGTGAACTGCTGGTTGGCATTGGTGTGGCAGTCCCAGACGAGCATCGGGGTGCCGTTGGCCGAGTTGGCGGCGTTGACGTCCAGACAACGACCGGCGGCCTCACTGCGCAGCCGGTACGTCGTGGGGGTGGGCGTCGTGTCTCCCGTGAAGAACTTCCACACCTCGTTCTTCACCCAGCTCCGGGCGCCGCTTTCGCAGCCGGCGCAGCCGTCGACGGGGCCCTGCTGGTGACCTCCGTCGAAGGCGGCCCACACCACCGGATACCCGGCGCGACAGCCCGAGTAGGTGGTTGTGATGTGGGTGCGGCTGCCCGCCGCGGGCTCGGGCGGGGACTGCGCGGTGCAGCCGTTGTTCCGGACGAACCTGTCCCGGAGTCCGCGCCCGGCGCCGATGTTGTCCGAGATGCCGTGGATGCCCATGTAGGCAAAGGGTTGGGTGCCACCGCTGCAGCCGCTGATCCCGCCAGGTGCGGCGATCGCCGCGACCGCGCGGAAGGTCGTCGCGCGCGAACAGGCCAGCGAGTAGCTCATGGCGCCGCCGTAGCTGAAGCCCAGGGCGAAGCGCTGTGCCGTGTCGACGCAGAGGTCGTTCTCGATCCGCCTGATCATGTCGTCGGTGAAGGTCACGTCCTCACCACCCGAGTTGCCCCAGCCGTTGTTGAGGCCCTGCGGCGCGACGAAGATCGCCGTGTTGTTCGCCAGCCGGCGCAGCCCGTAATGGGCATAGACGTCGCCGTCGCTGCCGCCTCCGGCGACCTGCTCCATGGTGCCGCCCAGCCAGTGGAACCCGAAGACCAGCCGGTACTGCGTGGTGTTGGTGTAGTTGTCAGGCACGCTCAGGATGAAACTGCGGTTCTTCCCACTGCTCTGGATCGTGTACGTCCCACTCCGCAGCGTCGGCGTCTTGCCGCAGCCGGGGGACGCCGCGAGCGGCGCCGCGTCCGAGGACGGGACCGCCGGTCGGGCCTCGGCCGGGCCGGCTGACAGACCGGCACCGGTGAAGATCAAGGCGGCAGCGACGGGCGCCAGCCACCGGCGTACAAGGTGGTTCTTCTTCATGATGTTCTCCTCCTGTCAGCAGGACGAATTCGTTTGGGTGAGCAGGCCCATCCGCCAAGGCAGCTTCAGATAGTCGCCACCGGCACCCGGATCCTGGCCCTGGTAGACGTACTGCAGCCGGCAGGGATCGATGGTCAGCGTCTGGTCGTTGTTCGCGCGGACCAACTCGCCGTGGCTGATGTCCTGGGTCCAGGCGCCGTTCGGGAACGAGACATTGTTGCGGCCGGCAAAGGGTTGGTTCTCCGTGGCCGCCAGTGGAGTCCAGTTGCCGGTGAGGCTGCCGGAGACGTAGGACCGGAAGTACCGCCGGCCGGAGCTGCCGATCGCTTCCTGGATCAGCAGGTATTGGTTGGCCCCGGCAACCTTGTACACATTGGTTGCCTCGAACAAGTTGAACTTGGAGTCCGACAACACGATCTGGGTGTTGCCGAACCCGTTGGGGAAGTTGGCCAATGTGGTCTGCGCCCGGTAGATGTGGCCGTTGTCGTCACTGAAGAACAAGAAGCAGTTCGCGGCGTCGCAGATGACCCAGAAGTCGATCCAGGTTCCGTCGCCCTTGTTCTGCTTGACGATGTCCGGCTCCTGCGCGATGAAGGTGCGCGGGGCCGACCAGGACCGCGGATCGGCGGGGTTGGTGCTGGTCGAGTACGTCGGCGGCGCGGTCTGATAGACCAGGTACCACAGGTTCTTCGGAGCGAAGTGGAACAGCTGCGGTGCGGCCCGGTAACCGGGTCCGATCGCGGAGGCCGTGTCCAGATAGGTGTGTGGCGCGGCGGCTGCCTGCGACCAATCGCCGAAGTTGAAGTTCACCAGACCCCAACCGGACGATCCTGCAGTCGTGGCATAGATGAGCCACTGGTTGTTGTGCCGAACCACCGAGAAATCCTTGACGGAGTAACGGTCGGGATGTTGTGCGTCGGCCTTCGGACCGGCGAGCACGCCACTGGACGACCATTGGAAAGTGGACGGCAACGATCCACCGGGATTGCTGCCGATCGCGACCAGCTGCCACTGCTGATTGGTCCCGCCACCGTCGGAGCGCTGCACGACCTGCGCCCCGTCCGCGCTGGAACCACTCGGGACCTCGAGTGCTTTGCTGCTGTTGCGGTTGATCAGCCGGACCCGGCCGTCCGGGGAGTCGGCCAACCGGAACTGCTGGTTCGTCCCGTTGTGATCACTCCATTGGACGACGGCGGCGCCATCCGCGGTCGACGCGTTGGACACGTCGAGCGCCTTGCCGGAGTGGCGAGCCTTCAAGCGGTAGTACCCGCCACCGGAGTCCACGAACTGGAACTGCTGATTGGTCCCGTCGTGCCGCGCCCACTGCTGAACGCCGGCGCCGTCCGCGGTGCTCGCTCCGGAGATGTCCAATGCCTTGCCGCTCGCGCGATTCACCAGGACGTACCACGCGTTCGGATCCACAGTGGCCGCTTGCGCCGGACTCGTGCCGACCACAGCCAGCAGGCCCGCAATCAGTGCTGTCGCGAGGGCGAGCGCCGTACTTCGTCTCTTGCTGTGCATCTGTTTCTCCTTCCGCTAGAGGCGCTGGAGCTGGAAGCGCTGGTTCGAGTTGCCGGTCGGGTTCCACTGCGAGACACGTGCGCCGTCTGCGGTGGATGCCGACCACACGTCCAGCGCGAGGCCGCTCTGCCGGTTGATCAGGCTGACCACCCCGTTGCCGTGGTCGGTCGGCTGCCATTGCTGACTCGTAGCGTTCGTGTCCGCCTGTTGCGTAACGTCTGCGCCGGTGTTCGAACCCGCGACCTGCAGGACGAGACCGCTGTGGCGTGCCCTGATCCGGAAGTAGCCACCGCCGGCGTCCAGAAAGTCGAACTGCTGATTGGTCCCACCGGAGACCGACCACTGCTGCGCCAAGGCTCCGGCCGCGCTGGACGAGTTGGCGATGTCTACCGCCTTGCCGCTGTGCTGCGCCACCAGCCGGTAGTTGACTCCGACCTGGATCGGACCACCGCCGGGAACGGCGTTCAGAGTGTTCAGCACGGCGTCGTACGCCGGCTTCTTGTTGCCGTTTCGGTCGAACAGCAACGGGTTCTCGCTACCTCGCCAGGAGTCGCTGTCACGCACACCCCAGGTGGTGATGCCGGTGCACCGCGGTACGTTCATGCAGGCCCGGACGGTGCCGGCGTACGCGTTCGGCGATGCTTGGGCGATGTCGAGTTCGGTCAGTTGTACGTCGACCCCGAGCGCAGCAAGGCTGGAGAGCGTGGTCTGGAAGTTGGCTGGCGCGCCACCACTTCCGAAGTGCGCTTGGAGGCCGACACAGTCGATCGGCACGCCACGGGACTTGAAATCGCGGACCAGCCGGTAGACGCCCTGGGTCTTGGCCGCGTTCCAGTCCTCGATGTTGTAGTCGTTGTAGCAGAGCTTGGCGGTCGGATCCGCGGCCCGGGCGGTGCGGAACGCCTCCTCGATGAAGCCGGTGCCGAGGACGTCGCGGAACACCGACGACCGGAGCTCACCGCTGTTGCCGTCGGCGAACGCCTCGTTCACGACGTCCCAGGAGTGGATCTGGCCGCGGTACCGGCTTGCCAGGGTGGTGATGTGGTTGTTCATCACGCTGCGCAGGGTGTTCGCGTCCCGGATCCCGCTGACCCAGCCGGGCAGTTGCGAGTGCCAGACCAGGGTGTGGCCGCGGAGCAGTTTGTTCTGCGAGCGCGCGTGGTTGGCGATCCGGTCGGCCGAGGAGAAGGTGAAGTTGTTCCGGGTGGGTTCGGTGGCGTCCCACTTCATCTCGTTCTCGGCGGTGATCGAGCCGAACTCGCGATTGAGGATCGTCGTGTACTGCGTATCACCGAGCTTGCCCGCGGAGACGGCGGCGCCGAAGTAGCGGCCGGACTGCGCCGCTGCAGCGCCGAGGGTAGTGGCGGCAGCGTCGGCGGCGATCGCGGGCGGAATGGTCAGTGCGCTGGTGGTTGTGAGCAGGACCAGCGCACTGCGAAGTAGTTTCCGGACGGATAGGGGCTGCGGGGACATGCGTTCTCCTTCGTGCTGAAGGCATGGGATTGCTCCGCAGCAGGAAGGCCGGCACCAGGGTGCGATGAACCATGAGGACTCCCGGGGGCGGAGGGGTGTCGAAGCGGTTCGATTAGTCGCAGACCGTACGCCTCCCGCTGCGCGGTGCGCAATGCTTCGGTCTTATCAAGGCGAGATTCGAAAAATGTTTCGGTCCCATCGGTCCCGCAGATGTTCGGTTCTGAACGTTGGTGCCCACCTTTGATCGCCGGGTGGACAGGATTTACCGCCGCGCATCATATTTCGGGAAACAATGCGCTCGACCAGGCTCAGAGAGGCGAGAACATGTTCCCAAGACCGATCCTGCTGGTAGTGATGGCGCTGTGCAGCTTGGCCGGCATCACCGCCACCTCAGCACCCGCCCAGGCCGCCACCAATCAGTTCCGCGGCATGAACTGGGCCGTACTGGGCGACAACTTCAGCAAGAACCCGCTGGTCATCGCGGGCCTGAGTCAGACCGACAGCAACGCGAACGTGCGCGCAAAGGCCAACGCCCTGTACGACGACATGGCGGCCGTCGGCGTGAACACCGTGCGGCTGCCGATCAACACCCACACAGTCGGGACCGCATGGTGGGAGAACTACCGGGGTGCCATCGACGCCGCGACCGCCCGCGGGTTCAAGGTCATCCTCGCGTACTGGGAGGACGGTGCCGCCTCCGGTGGCAAGATCACGAACCTCGCTGCCTGGAACACGATGTGGTCCCGCGTCACCAACACCTATGGCGCCAACCCCAACGTCTACTTCGAGCCGATGAACGAACCGCATGGCTACAGTTCGGCGGACTGGCGCAACGTCGCGGCCAACTGGCTCAGCTATCACTACTCGGCAGTGCCCAGCCGGGTGCTCATCGGCGGCACCGGCTACAGCCAGGACCTCCGCGACATCTGCAACGACAGCCGCTTCAACGGCACGCTGCTGTCGTTCCACTACTACGCCTTCTTCTACGGCCCGATGACGTACGACGGCTTCCGCAACCACGCGCAGACCCGGCTCGGGAACTGCGGCTCCCGGGCCGTCCTGACCGAGTACGGCGCTCCGATGTCGAACGGACTCAACTACGCCGACGCGGGCAGCACCGACAACTTCGTGCGCTACGTGCGTGCGATCACGCAGGTCATGCGGGACAACCAGATGGGCGGGACCTACTGGCCCGCGCTCGGCGGGAAGCGCACCGACGGCGGAGCGTTCGACTGGTACTCGATGTTCGCCCTCAGCGGCAGCGGGACCAACCTCGACCTGACCGTCCGCAATGCGTCCGGACGCGATCGGATCCGCTACGGCTGGGGCCTGTGACGCGGTTCGAATTCCGGCCCGGTATTGCTATTTATTCGGGGTGATGAATTGCCCGGGCGGATCAATGCGATTGATTGCCTAACGCATTGATCCGTCCGGTACCGGAGCCTCCGCGCCGGTGGATGTGTCGAACTCATTCCTCGCTAGACGGCGGTGAAGTACCAGCGCTGGCAGGAGCCGCCGTGGAAGGGCCAGATGATGACGTCGGCGCCTCGGGCGGCGGAGCAGCCTGCCACGTCGAGGGACTTGCCGGAGCCGGTGCCGATGATCTTGTAGGCGCCGCCGATGATCGGTTCGATGGTCCAGGTCTGGCAGTCGGCACCGGTGTCGTCGAAGAGCTCGACCGGCGTCACGTCGGCGGTGGAGCAGCCGGTGACGTTGAGGGCCTTACCGGTGTTGCCGTCGAGGATCTTGAAGGTGTTGCCGGTGGTGCGGACGATGTGCCATTGCTGGCAGGGGCTGGTCAGGATGCGGTCCCACATCCGGATGTTCGCGCCGTTCTGGGACTGGCAGTCCTGGACGTCGAGGTCGAAGCCGCCGACCTCGGCCTTGATCCGGTAGACGCCGTCCTCCATCGGGGGCGGCGGGTTGCCGGCGACATCGAGGAAGTTGCTGTCGATGTTGATCGTGACGCCACCCCAGGTCTCGTTGTGGTCGCCCTTGTACTGGTGGAGGCGCTGGTGGTTCACCCAGAGACCGGCCGGGATGTACTGACCGCCGTTGGTGTCGGCGGCGCCGTTCCACCACGCGAACCAGAGGTGGTCGGGCATCAGCCAGCGGCTGTCACCGGCGGAGTTGGCCAGGTCACGCCCGCCGGAACCGGCGCTGCTGTAGACACCGCTGAGGTAGCCGCGGGCGTGCAGGGTCTCGGTCCAGCCGGTGACGTAGGACATGATCGCGTCGCGGCAGGCGACGTTGCCGGTCGGGTACGCCTCGATGTCCGAGTAGAGAGCGCTCCCCGGGCCGATCCCGAGCGCGCTCGCCGCGTCGGCCGAGACGTTCGCCGAGCTCGAGCCCTGGGAGCGGGCGGTGGCCAGGTCGAAGGACATCTTCGGGTTCCGGCTCCCGCAGGCGGCCTGATAACCGACGTCGATCGGGATGAACGACCAGCCGTTGGCGGCGTTCGACGCGACCCACGAGGCGGTCAGGTTGGCCTGGGTGCAGGAGCGTGACGAGCCGCTGATGTAGATGCCGACGGCCTTGAACGGCGAGGACTTCCAGGCATTCATGGCGCCCAGCGACGGTGCCGTGCACTGGTCGAACGCCTGCTGGTTGATCATGGTGCCTGGGGCAACAATCGACGCGGCGGGTGCCATCGCGGTCTTTTGAGGGCGGACCATGGCTGTCGCGTCGGCCTTGGAGGTGACCCGTCCCCGGCCGAGAATCTGCCGGACGGAGGACTCCTCACCAGCGCCGTGGATCGCGGTGACCAGGACACCGGCGTCCTCGACACCGACCTGGATCTGGTTGTCGGCCGACGGCGCCGCAGCGGCCGCCGTACTGGCTGAGGTTGCCACGGCGGCGGCGCGGGGAGCGGCGCCGGAGAGCGGTTCCAGGATCAGGCCGGCGGTGCGGCCGGCCAGGTGGGCCGGGCAGTTCTGCTGTTCGGCGGGCCGGCCGAGATAGACCGCCGGGCGGTCGAAGCGGACACAGGCCGACGGGTCCTTGGACAGGTCGACGACCTGCCACGACTTCGGTACGGCGACCTGGTACCCGTGATAGCTGATGGTCCGTTCGTCCGGTGCGGCCTGAGCCGGTCCGACGGCGGTGGCTGCGGTGAGTAGCAGCGCGGCACCGGTGAGTAGGGTGAGAGGACGGTACATGAGCACTTCCTCGGGGGCGGAGGCAGAGTCGGTATCCCAGTGGACTGCTTCTCCGGTGTCGAGCTCAAGCCTTTCGACCTAGGTGTTACATCGATGCAGGGGAGCGGATATGGCAACGAGTCCCGAGGCGGCCGGTTGGCGGCGTGCGCCGTTCACCGGAGCTGGGCAGACCTACGACTGCTTCGAGAAGGGTGAGGGCCCGGGAATCGTGGTGATCCCGGAGATCCCCGGCCTGACTCCGGAGGTCCTCGGGTACGCCGAACATCTCGTCAGCGAGGGTTTCACCGTGGTGATCGCCTCACCCTTCGGTACGCCGGGAAAGTCGGAGAGCGCTCTCTATGTTCTCGGAACGCTCTCCCGGCTGTGTGTGTCGAAGGAGTTCCGGGCTTTCGCGGCCGACGCGGAACGACCGATCACGCAGTTCCTGAGAGCGGTTGCCGCCGATCTCGCGGCCCGGACCCCCGGCCGGGGAGTCGGCGTCATCGGGATGTGCTTCACCGGTGGCTTCGGCCTCGCCACCGCGGTCGACGATGTCGTGCGGGCCCCGGTGCTGAGCCAGCCGTCGGTCCCGTTGCCGCTGACGGCCAAACTGCGCCGCGACCCGGGGCTGTCCCGGCGTGAGCTCGACGTGGTCAAGGAGCGCACCCGTACGGACGGGTTGTGTGTGCTCGGCCTGCGGTTCAGCAAGGACCCGATGGCGCCAGCCGACCGGTTCACCACGCTGGGCGCCGAGCTGGGCGATGCCTTCGAGGTCATCGAGCTCGACTCCGGCCCCGGCAACTCGGAGGGCTACGGCAAGTCTGCGCACTCTGTGCTCACCCGCGAGATCAAGGAGAACCCGCCGAACTCGGCCTTCCATGCCCGCGCCCGCACGGTCGAGTTCTTCCGCGAGCGATTGATCTCACACGCGCAGTCACCGGACTGACAGGTCTCACTAACGCTCCGTGCGGAAATGTTAAAGCAGCGTTGAGGAATCCCCTGGTTGTGATTGTGTGCGCCGCGGACGGGGAACCAGCAGGGGCCTGGGGCCACCGTTTTCGTTGCGGTGTGCAAAGGAGGAAGAGCGGTGGGTGACGCCCGCCGATTTCCTCTGGTTGAAGCGACGATGACGTGGGACGATCGGCCCCGGTGCCCATCACGGGTCACTGTTCGGGGCACTACCAGGGGGCGGGCATGGCGCGAGCCAGGCACTTGACGAGTGAGGCTGTATGAACGGGCGGGCAGCACAGGACAGCCGGGTTCCGGCGGACGAGGCCAACGGTATGAAGGACCAGGCCAACGGCAAGAAGGAGCACGCCGCCGGGAAGAACGGCAAGGACGCCAACGGTCACGCGGCGGCGAACGGCAAGGCGAGCGCGGCGAAGACCGACGTACCGGTCACCGAAGCGCACTGGTCGGAGCGGCCGATCGGGCGGGTCGACGTTCCACCGCTGGGCGAGTTCAGTACGCCGGTCCGTGTCGACGAGATCGCGGTTGCCGCGATGGCGCTGTCGGAGAACCTCGACGCCGCGACCCGCGGAATGCCGGAATCCGTTGCCCTGCGTGAGTTTCGCCGCGAGCTCGACCAAGCTGCGAGCACGTTCCGCACCCTGGCCGGCAAGCTTCAGGCGACCGCCGGAAGCCTGGTCAGGCTGGCTGCCAACGACGGCGAGAGCTGTGGTGTGGGCTGGGGTGTCTGTCCCGATCACGGCCTCACCCTGATGAACGTCGGCGAGACCGTCAGCTGCCACATCCTCGGCTGCAACCAGCCGAACGAAGGCGCTGTCGAGCGCTGTGAGCATCCGGTCGCCTACCGCGTGGTCGATGCCGCGGGCCCGGCGCTGCACACCTGCGCCGGGCACGCGATCGCCTGCCGCCTCTACCTGGAGAACCCCGTCATCACCGCGGCCGGCGACAGCCTCGAACTGTTCTAAGTGATCCGCACCGACGTCAACTGGTCGTTGGCGTTCGGTGACAGTGTGGTGAAGTTCGGTGTATCGGCGGTCCGGACCCAGGTCTGGCCGCCGAAGTTGTCCTCGGCGTAGATCGTCACGGTCCAGCCCGCCGGAACCTTCACCGACGACGCCCAGTTGTCCTGCACCCCGGCGGCCACCAGTTGCGCCCGGGTGTAGTTGCCCTTGGCAAGGACTGCGCCGGCGACGCCGAGATAGTCCACGTGTTCGTAGAAGATCACGCCGCTGCCGCCCTGGGCCGGCCACGGCACGGTCGGACGGGTTGGCGTCAACGGGGACTGGCCTTTGAACATCCGCCCGCCGTCGTTGGTCAACCGCAGGTAGTAGTCCGACGTGCACGCCGTACCGTCCTCGTCGAGCGCCCGGATCTGAGATCCGGAAGGAACCCAGGAAGCGCTCTCTGCGGTCTTGGCGATCTGGTTGCCCTCGTTGTACTCGTCGAACATCGAGATGTAGAGACCCTGAACGCCGACCCGCTTGAGGTTGTAGAACTGCCGCCACATCAGGTCGCCGTGCCGCCGATGACCCGACGACAGATCGCCCGGGATCACGCACGGCTGATAGTCGATGCCGTGCGCGTTGCAGTCGGCCTGATCCTGCTGGTTCACGTTGTTGTAGTAGTGATCCGCGCCCGCGACGTCGCTGATCCGCCCGACCATCCAGGGCGAGAGCATGTTGAACGCGTGGTACACCTCGAGGTAGCCCGGTCGCGAATCCTCGTTACCCGGCCGCCAGTGCGTCGGTACGCCGCCGATCACATAGCAGCCCTGGCCTTTGAACCAGTTCACGACATCCAGGCAGACCGACGCCGGCCAGGCCTTGTTGGCCTCGTTGAACCCGAAACCCCAGATGCACACGACCGGTTTGCCGTTCTGGAAGGCGTACGCCGACGACGACGT
The DNA here is from genome assembly GCF_042674205.1 of Kribbella sp. NPDC056951. Classification (NCBI taxonomy): domain Bacteria; kingdom Bacillati; phylum Actinomycetota; class Actinomycetes; order Propionibacteriales; family Kribbellaceae; genus Kribbella; species Kribbella sp. NPDC056951. The sequence goes on along the minus strand of NZ_JBHUQZ010000005.1, from coordinate 267,347 downwards.
GTACGCACGCATCTTGTTGATCCAGTCGGTCTTCATCTCCGACTGCATGTTCGTCCAGTCGGTCGCGTCGTACATGATGTAGAACTTGCGCCCGTACTGTTCCGCGGCCTGGCGCACCTTCGCCGCCATCGCGTCCCGGGTCGGTCCTTCACCACCGGTCGGGTTGAACCGCTGCAGCGCGGCCGTGTCGCAGCCGTTCTGCTGCATCCACTGGAAGTGCGTGTTCACGGTCTGCTGGTCGTACGACGAGAACAGCCGCGCGGGCTGTCCGTTGCCGAGATTCGCGTACGCCGTCTGGTACGTCGCGCTGTAGTCGCGCATGTCCGGCCAGCTCACGATCGCGGTGTTGCTGGGGGAGGGCGGCTGGCCCCAGTTGCGGCTCCAGTGCCACCAGCCGTTGATCGGCGCACCGTCACCGGGGCAAGCGAACCAGCCCTGGTATCCGACGGTCACCTTGCCGACGACGTCACCGGGTGGGCTGGCCGCATAACTCAACTGTGGAAGGGATCCGGCCGCCGCAGTGGCGGCGGCGGAAGCGAGCACGGTACGACGGGAAAGCTTCATTGGGCGGTCTCCTGGGGGCGGGAGCGGGGGGTCGGAGGGCGTGCGTGAAAATTGTGAACAGGGTGTTGCAAGAAATCGATCGTGACAACCCCTTGACGCGAAACTGGCGGAAACTTAGTTTGTTGGCTCAACAGACAAAGTCTGTGATGGGGCTCACAGGGTAGGGGGTGGTGGCATGACACTGACGCACGGGCGCCGTCCCGGAGATCGCGCGGTCGCCGCCGACCACGTCGCCCTGCGCCGCAACAACCTGTCGGTCGTCCTGCGCCACGTCCGCGAATCGGGCCCGAAGTCGCGCGCCCGGATCGCCGCCGACACCGGCCTGAACAAGGCGACCGTGAGCAGCTTGGTCGCCGAGCTCGTCGAGCGCGGCCTGCTCCGCGAAGGCTCCGCCGACTCCACCCGCGCCCTCGGTCGCCCCGGCCAACTGGTCGAGCTCGACGGCAGCGGCGTCTGCGGCGTCGGCGCCGAGATCAACGTCGACTACCTCGCCGTCACCGCCCTCGATCTCGCCGGAGAGAGCGTTCTCGAGCGTCGCGTTCCCGTGGACGTCGCCCACCTCGACCCCGGTACGACGCTCGATCGCCTGGCCGACCTGATTCGCGAGGTGCTGGCCGCCGTGGAAGCGCGCTCCGGCCAACTCGCCGGCGTCACCCTCGCAGTCCCCGGTCTGGTCCGCGGCGACACCGGCACCCTCAGCCTCGCGCCGAACCTGGGCTGGGGCGAGCTCGAGGTCGCCGCGGAAATGCGGTCCCGGCTCGGCGAACCGTCGTACTCGCTGCTGATCGACAACGAGGCGAACCTCGCGGCACTCGCGGCGTACTCGGAGTTGCGCAAGGAGTCGCCGGTGCAGGACCTCGTTCTGCTGACTGGCGCGGTCGGTGTCGGTGGCGGCGTCGTGTCGAACGGGCACCTCCTGCGCGGCGGTCGCGGTTACAGCGGTGAGGTCGGGCACATGCCGGTCGCGCCGGACGGCCGGACCTGCGGCTGCGGCCGGACCGGTTGCTGGGAGACCGTGGTCGGGCTCAGCGCGTTGTTGCACAAGGCAACCGATGCCGACGACCCGGTCCGGAACCCGACGCTGGATGTCGAGCAGCGGCTGGCCGCGATCACCCAGCGCGCCGAAGAGGGCGACAAGCGCACGCTGGCCGCGCTGAAGGACGTCGGCGCCTGGCTGGGGATCGGGGGAGCGGTCCTGGTGAACATCCTGAACCCGGACGTCCTCGTGCTCGGCGGCTACTTCGCGGCTCTCGGCCCCTGGCTGCGGGAGCCACTCGAACAAGCCATCCGCGATCGGGTGATCGCGCCGGACGGCGGCGGTTGCCGCGTGGTCCGCTCCGAGCTCGGTTTCGCTGCTGCCGTTCGCGGCGGCGCGCAGATCGCGCTCGACCAAGTCTTCGTCGACCCCACCACGATCGGCCGCACGGAACAGGGAGTCGCACCATGAGTTCAGAGAACGGAGGCGTGATCACCGAGAGCGCTCTCCTCACCATGACCGGGATCGTCAAGGAGTTCCCGGGCGTCCGGGCCCTGGACGGGGTCGACCTGGATGTGCGCGCCGGGGAGGTGCACTGCCTACTCGGTCAGAACGGCGCCGGCAAGTCCACCCTGATCCGCGTGCTGACCGGGGCGCACCAGCCCGACGCCGGCACGATCCGGATCAACGGCGACGAGGTGCAGCTGAACAGCCCGACAGCCTCGATCCAGCGCGGGATCGCCGCGATCTACCAGGAACTCGACCTGGTCCCCGGACTCTCCGTGGCCGAGAACATCTTCCTCGGCCACGAGCCGGCCCGCTTCGGCTTCAGCCGCCGCCACGAAGCCTCCGCCCGCGCTCGCGAGATCCTCCAGGGTCTCGGCCACGGCGAGATCCCGGTACGGCGTGAGGTCGGCGCGCTCCCGGCGGCCGGTCAGCAGGTCGTGAGCATGGCGAGAGCGCTCTCCAGGGATGCCCGCCTGATCGTGATGGACGAGCCTTCCGCCGTACTGGATCCCGAAGAGGTCTCGAACCTGTTCCGCGTGATCCGCGGCCTGACCGCTCGCGGAGTGGCTGTCGTCTACATCTCGCACCGGCTGGAGGAGATCCGCGAGATCGGCGACCGGGTCACCGTTCTCAAGGACGGCGCCACCGTCGCCACCGGCCTCGACGCGCGAGAGACACCGACCAAGGAGCTGATCCGGTTGATGACCGGACGCTCGATCGAATACGTCTTCCCGCCCCGCGCCGAGATCCCGACGACCGCCCCGGTCGTTCTCGAGGTCACCGACCTGTCCCGCCCGGGTGAGTTCGCCGGGATCAACTTCAGCGTCCGCGCCGGTGAGATCCTCGGCTTCGCAGGTCTCGTCGGCTCCGGCCGCTCCGAAGTCCTCGAGACCGTGTACGGCGCGCGCCGGCCCGCGACCGGATCAGTCCGCGTCGACGGCACGGAGTTGCGCGGCGGCTGGGTGCAGTCCGCCGTGAAGGCGGGTGTCGGCCTGGCACCGGAGGAGCGCAAGAGTCAGGCGCTGCTCCTGGATGAGGCCGTCTACAAGAACATCACCGTGTCGACCATGCAGCGCTTCGCCAGCGGCGGGTTCCTGAACAACCACGCCGAGCGCGCCGCCGCAACTCAGCTCGCCGAGTCGCTCGACGTCCGCCCGTCCGGCGTCGATCAGCCGGTGCGCAACCTGTCCGGCGGCAATCAGCAAAAGGTTGTGCTGGCTCGCTGGCTACTGCGAGAGTGCCGAGTGCTCCTGCTCGACGAGCCCACCCGGGGCGTCGACGTCGGCGCTCGGTCCGAGATTTACGCCCTGGTCCGTAAGTTGGCCGCCAGTGGCGTAGCGATCGTGCTGGTCTCCAGCGAGGTCGAAGAAGTCCTCGGTCTGTCCGACCGGGTCGTCGTACTGCGGGAGGGGCGAGCCGTCCACACGGGGCCCGCGCAAGAGATTGACGAACACCAGGTCCTCGACCTTGTGATGGAGGGAAGTTCAGTGTGAGTGAGGCACCTTCGGACACAACAGCTTCGACGCAAGCGACGGTCGCCCCGCCGACAGCCCAACGATCGAGCAGTCTGCTGAGCACTGGAATCGGCCGGAACCTCGGTCTGGTGGTAGCCCTGGTCGTGCTCTGCATCGTCGGAGTGGTGACGTCGGGCGACACCTTCGCGACCGGACCCAACGTGCTGACGATCCTGCGGCTGGCCGCGGTGATCGGGGTGGTCAGCATCGGCATGACGTTCGTCATCACCGGTGGCGGTATCGACTTGTCGGTCGGTGCGATGGTCGCGCTGTCCTCGGTGTGGGCGACCACGCTGGCGACCCAGCAGCTGGCGACGGACTATCACTGGATCTTCATGGTCTCCACGGCACTCCTGGTAGGTGCCGCCTGTGGACTCGTGAACGGACTGCTGATCGCCTACGGCAAGATCGTCCCGTTCATCGCGACGCTGGCGATGCTGGCGGCGGCGCGGGGTCTGGCCGAGATCATCTCCGACCGCCGGACGCAGATCATCAGCGACAACTCGTTCGTGGACTTCTTCGGTGGTTCGCTGATCGGCGTACCGGTGCTGGTCTGGATCTTCCTGCTGGTCGCCGCGGCCGGCTGGGTGGTGCTCAACCGCACCACGTTCGGCCGCCGTACCTTCGCCGTCGGCGGTAACGCGGAGGCCGCCCGGCTTGCCGGTATCAAGGTCCAGCGGCACACCGTGGCGCTCTATGTCCTGGCCGGCCTGTGCTGCGGGATCGCCGCGGTGATGCTGATGGCACGCACGAACACGGGGAGCTCGACCCACGGTCAGTTGTACGAACTCGACGCGATCGCGGCGGTGGTGATCGGCGGCACGCTGCTGTCCGGTGGCCGGGGCACGATCGTCGGCACTGTGATCGGCGTACTGATCTTCACCACTCTCAACAACGTCTTCACCCTCAACAACCTGAGCATCTCCGCCCAGTCGGTGGCGAAGGGCGTGATCATCGTGATCGCGGTTCTTCTCCAGCAGCGGCTCGCCAGACGCACCACCAGTTCATAGCCAAGGAGACAAAGATGTCCCGTTCCGCCCGAACAATCGCCATTGCCGGACTCGGCGTCCTCGCCTTGGCGGCCTGTACCAGCAACACCCCGAAGGCCGAGACCGACAACAAGGCCGCGCCGCAGGGCGTGTCGGCCGGCAAGAACGACGAGCCCGGCAAGAAGGTCAAGATCGGCTTCTCCGCGCCCGCCGCCGACCACGGCTGGATGGGTGCGATCACCAAGGCCACCCAGGCCGAGGCGAAGAAGTACTCCGACGTCGAGCTGCTCGTTGCCGAGGGCACCAACGACCCGAGCCAGCAGATCAGTCAGGTGGAGACCTTCATCAACCAGAAGGTCGACGCGATCGTGCTGCTGCCCTTCGACGGCGCTGCGCTGACCGCGGTCGCGACCAAGGCGATGGAGGCCGGGATCACGGTGGTGAACGTCGACCGTGAGTTCAACAGCCCGGCGGCGGCCCGGACCACGATTCTGGGTGACAACTACGGCATGGGGGTGTCGGCCGGCGCCTATGTCTGCTCCCAGCTGAAGGACAAGAAGGACTCGATCGTCGCCGAGATCGCCGGGATCGACGCGCTGCCGCTGACGCAGGACCGCAGCAAGGGCTTCAAGGACGCGCTGGCCGACTGTGGCCTGAAGGTGAACAACCGGGTCGCGGCCGAGTTCACCGTCGAGTCCGGTGAGAAGGCAGCCGCCAACCTGTTGCAGGCGGCCCCGAAGATCGATGCGATCTGGAACCACGACGACGACCAGGGTGTCGGTGTGATGGCCGCGATCAAGAACTCCAACCGCAAGGACTTCTTCCTGGTCGGCGGCGCCGGTTCGGCGAACGTGATGCGCGACATCAAGTCCGGTACGTCGCTGGTGAAGGCCACCGTCATCTACCCGTCGACGCAGGGTGCCGATGGCATCCGGCTGGCCCGGCTGCTGGTCCAGAAGAAGGCCCTCGGCGACCTGGTGGAGGTCGAGGTCCCGCGCAAGGTCCAGCTGTACGCACCGGTCGTCACCAAGGACAACGTCGACCAGTACCTGCCCACCGCCTTCGAGAGCTGACAGATGTCTAACTTGGGTATCGGGTTGATCGGCTATGCGTTCATGGGCGCCGCCCACTCGCAGGCCTGGCGAAGTGCACCACGGTTCTTCGACCTGCCGATCAACCCCGCGATGAACGTCCTGTGCGGCCGCAACGCAGCCGCCGTACAGGCTGCTGCGACCAAACTCGGCTGGCAGCAGACCGAGACCGACTGGCGCAAGCTGCTCACCCGCGACGACGTACAGGTCATTGATGTCTGTACGCCGGGGGACAGCCACGCCGAGATCGCGATCGCGGCGCTGGAGGCCGGGAAGCACGTGCTGTGCGAGAAGCCGCTGGCCAACACGGTCGCCGAGGCCGAGGCGATGGCCGCGGCGGCTGCGAAGGCCGCCGCGCAGGGTGTCCGGTCGATGGTCGGGTTCACCTATCGCCGGGTCCCGGCGATCGCGCTCGCCCGGCAGTTCGTTGCTGAGGGCAAGCTCGGCACCATCCGGCACGTCCGCGCGCAGTACCTGCAGGACTGGATCGCCGACCCCGAGGCGCCGCTGTCGTGGCGGCTCGACAAGGAGAAGGCCGGCTCCGGCGCGCTCGGTGACATCGGCGCGCACATCATCGACCTGACGCAGTTCATCACCGGCGACGCGATCGCCGAGGTGAGCGGTCAGCTCGAGACCTTCGTCAAGGAGCGCCCGGTCGCCGCCTCAGAACACACCGGCTTGTCCGGCACGGCGGGGACCGAGCGCGGCCCGGTCACCGTCGACGACGCGGCCGTGTTCCTGGCGAAGTTCGCCTCCGGAGCACTCGGCGTCTTCGAGGCTACGAGGTTCGCGACCGGCCGGAAGAACGCGATCCGGATCGAGATCAACGGTAGCGCGGGCAGTCTTGCCTTCGACTTCGAGGACATGAACCTCCTGCACTACTACGACGCGACCGAGGATGCGCGGACGGCCGGCTTCCGTCGCATCCTCGCCACCGAGGCCGCCCACCCGTACGTCGAAGCATGGTGGCCGCCCGGCCACCTGCTCGGCTACGAGCACGGATTCACCCATCAAGTCGTCGATCTCGTCACCGCGATTGCCGAGGGCACCGATCCGGCGCCGTCGTTCGCGGACGGGCTGCAGGTCCAGCGCGTGCTGGCCGCGGTCGAGGCCAGTTCGGCGTCCCGACAATGGCAGGAGATTCCCTCATGAACGCATATACGCCCTCCCGAGCTGACAAGTTCTCGTTCGGTCTGTGGACCGTCGGCTGGGAAGGAGTCGACGTCTTCGGTACGGCGGTCCGTCCCGCGATGGACCCGGTCCACGCGGTGGAGAAGCTGGCCGAGCTCGGAGCCGCTGCTATATCGTTCCACGACGACGACCTGGTGCCCGACGACAGCACCCGGACGCAGACGCTGGAACGCTTCACCAAGGCCTTGGCCGACACCGGCATCGTGGTCGAGATGGCGACCACGAACCTGTTCAGCCACCCGGTCTTCAAGGACGGCGGCCTGACCGCCAACGACCGTCAGGTACGGCGGTACGCGCTCGCCAAGGTACTGCGCAACGTCGACCTGGCCGCCGAGCTGGGCGCGTCGACGTACGTGCTGTGGGGCGGTCGCGAGGGCGCCGAGTCCGGCGGCTCGAAGGACGTCCGGGCCGCGCTCGACCGGTACAAGGAGTCGATGGACATCCTGACCGCGTACGTCCGCGAGCAGGGCTACAACATCCGGTTCGCCCTCGAGCCGAAGCCGAACGAGCCGCGCGGTGACATCCTGCTGCCGTCGATCGGTCACGCGATTGCCTTCATCAACGATCTCGCGGACCCGGAGCTGGTCGGGATCAACCCCGAGGTCGGGCACGAGCAGATGGCCGGCCTGAACTACGCGCACGGGATCGCCCAGGCGCTGTGGCACGGGAAGCTGTACCACATCGACCTCAACGGACAGCACGGTCCGCGGTTCGACCAGGACCTGCGGTTCGGGGCCGGGAATCTCCGCGAGGCGTTCTGGACCGTCGACGTACTGAATGGTTCGGAGGGCCGGCCCGGCTACGACGGGTACGTGCACTTCGACTACAAGCCGCCGCGCACCGAGGACGAGGAAGGAGTCTGGGAGACCGCGCGGGGCTGTATGCGCAACTACCTGATCCTGCGGGAGAAGGTCGCTGCGTTCCGGGCCGACCCGGAGGTGACCGAGGCGCTGGCCGCGGCCCGCGTCGCGGAGTTGTCCGAACCCACCCTGGCCGAGGGTGAGTCACTGGCCGACCTCCGTTCCCAGACCTACGACCCGAACGCGCTGGCCGAGCGCGGACTCGGATTCGAGAAGCTGGACCAGCTGGCGATGGAGCACCTGCTCGGCGTTCGCTAGTCCCTTCGTAGCAAGGCAATACCACGTCCCGCGCCGGGCAGAGCACGGGAATAGCAGGAGCGCGCACCTTATCCGACCCATGAGGAGCTCCGCATGATCCAGCTACGCAGGCACGGCACGTATGTCTGTGCCCTCGTGCTCGCCCTGGTCGCGGCCTTGCTGGTCCCGTTACCTGCCCGGGCGCACCCCGGGCACGGCGACGAGACCTTCAACGCCCTGATCTTCAGTAAAACAACGGGATTCCGGCACGATTCGATTCCGGCCGGGATCCAGGCGGTCAAGGACCTGGCCGCCGGCAACAACTTCACGGTCATCGCGACCGAGGACGCCTCGATGTTCAACGACACCGAGCTGGCCAAGTACGAGGTCGTGATCTGGCTGTCCACGACCGGCGACGTACTGAACGCCGAGCAGCAGGCGTCGTTCGAGCGCTACATCCGCGGTGGCGGTGGGTACGCCGGTATTCACGCGGCGTCGGACACGGAGTACGACTGGCCGTGGTACGGGAAGCTCGTCGGTAGCTACTTCGACAGCCACCCGCCCGGTACGCCGACCGCGACCGTGAAGACCGAGGACCACGCGCACCCGTCGACCGCCGAGGCGCCGACCAGGTGGCAGCGTACGGACGAGTGGTACAACTACAAGACCAACCCGCGTGGAACCGTGCACGTACTCGAGTCGCTGGACGAATCGACGTACACCGGCGGCAACATGGGCGTCGAGCACCCGATCACGTGGTGTCAGGACTACGACGGCGGTCGCGCCTGGTACACGGGCATGGGTCACACGATCGAGTCGTTCGCCGACGCGACGTTCCGCAAGGTCCTGCTGGGCGGCATCAAGACCGCTGCCGGTGTGCAGCCGGCCGACTGTGGTGCCTCGCTGAGCGACGGCTACCAGAAGGTCACGCTCGACGACAACACGTCGAACCCGATGGAACTGACCATCGCGAAGGACGGCCGGGTCTTCTACATCGACCGCAACGGCGCGGTGAAGATCGTCAAGACCGACGGCACCGTGGTGACCGCGGGGACGCTCAGTGTCTATACAGGCCAGGAGTTCGGACTGCTCGGGATCGCGCTCGACCCGGCCTTCGACACCAACGGCTTCCTCTATCTGTACTACTCGCCGGCCGCGGCCGATCCGCATGACCGCGTCTCCCGGTTCAAGGTGACTGGTGACACTCTTGACCTGGCGAGCGAGAAGCAGGTACTTCGCGTCGACACGCAGCGCGATCAGTGTTGTCACGCTGGTGGTGCGCTGGAGTTCGATGGCAACGGCAACCTTTTCGTTGCCACCGGCGACAACCGCAATCCCTTCGACTCCGACGGCTACTCGCCGATCGACGAGCGCGCCGGTCGCGGGGCCTGGGACTCTCAGGGCAGCTCCGCGAACAGCAACGTGCTGAACGGCAAGATCCTGCGGATCCACCCCGAGGCCGATGGGTCGTACACGATTCCGGACGGCAACATGTTCGCGCCGGGTACGGCGAAGACGCGGCCGGAGATCTACGCGATGGGCTTCCGGAACCCGTTCCGGATCGGCATCGACCCCACCACCAACCACCTCTTCGTCGCCGACTACGGTCCGGACGCCGGCCAGGTGTCGCCGACTCGTGGCCCGGACGGTCGCGTCGAATGGGATGTCCTCGACAAGCCCGGGTTCTACGGCTGGCCGTACTGCGTCGGCGCCAATACGCCGTACAACGATCACGACTTCGCGACCGGTACGTCGGGAGCGACCTTCAACTGCAACGCCCCGGTCAACAACTCACCGAACAACACCGGCGTCACCCAGTTGCCGGCGGCAATCCCGGCCGCGCTGTGGATGGGTAAGTCGACCACGGGTGTTCCGGAGATCGGCGGCAGCGGCGCGCCGATGACTTCGGGGGCATACAAGTTCGACGCTGCCAGTACGTCGGATCGCAAGTGGCCGGCGTACTTCGACGGCAAGGCCGTGTTCGCCGACTGGAACGACAGCCGGCTGTTCTCGGTCCAGCTGAACGACGAGCGGACCGGTGTCAGCGACGTGTCCCGGATGCTGCAGAAGCAGAGCTTCATCCGTCCGCACGCGCTGCAGTTCGGGCCGGATGGCGCTCTCTACGTGATCGAGTGGGGAAGTGGCTTCGGCGGTAACAACGCCGACTCCGGTCTCTACCGGATCGACTATGTCCAAGGGAATCGGGCGCCGATCGCCCAGTTCTCGACCGACAAGACGTCCGGACCGACACCGCTCGTCGTCGCCTTCGACTCGACCGGGTCGCGGGATCCCGACGGTCAGCCGATCACGCTGGCCTGGGACTTCGACGGCAACGGTACGACGGACAGCACCGAGCCGAAGCCGTCTCACACCTATACGGCTCCGGGCGTGTTCACGGCGCGGTTGACCGTGACGGATTCGGACGGCCGGACGGCGGTCTCGAACCAGAGCATCACGGCCGGCAACACCGCACCGACGATCACCGTCGAGGCTCCGCCGGACGGCGGCTTCTTCGACTTCGGTGACACTGTTCGGTACAAGGTGACTGTCACCGATCCCGAGGACGGGACGGTCGACTGCAACGACGTCATCACCAAGCCGGCGCTCGGGCACGACGAGCACGCGCACGACTACGAGGAATACCGCGGTTGTGGGGCGGTCATCCCGGTCAACGGCGACCAAGGCCACGTCGGGGCGAACATCTTCGGCCTGATCAAGGTGAAGTACACCGACAAGGGCGCTCCCGGGACCGGCCGGATCACCACCGAGAAGATCATTCAGCTGCACCCGAAGACCCGTGAAGCCGAGTACTACAACGAAACCGGCGGTCCGGGCGCGAGTGGCGGCGTACAGGCCGAGGACACCGGTGACACTGCCGGTGGCGGGAAGAACATCGGCTTCATCGAGGACGGCGACTGGTGGGGCTGGAAGACCATGAACCTGACCAACATCGGTCAGATTCAGCTCCGGGCGGCCTCACCCGATGCCGGTGCGACCGTGCAGGTCCGGCAGGGTTCGCCGACCGACGGCCCGATCGTCGCCACCATCCAGGTGACGCCGACCGGTGGCTGGCAGACGTACAGCAACTTCACAGCGCCGGTGAGTGGTGCTTCGCTGACGAGCGGTCCGTTGTACTTCGTGAAGACGACCGGGCAGCTCAACGTCAACTGGGTGAAGTTCATCGGCAAGGGCGTCACGGAGAACGAGCGCCCGGCGGTGACGATCCAGGCCTCGACCACACAGGGCAAGGCGCCACTGAAGGTCGACTTCACGGCGGCCGCGACCGATCCGGAAGGCGATCTGCCGCTCACGTACGCGTGGAGCTTCGGCGACGGTGGGACGGGGACCGGAGCCTCGGTCAGCCACACCTACACAACGGCCGGGACGCACACTGCGGTCGCGACCGTGACGGACTCCCGCGGTGGAGTCGGTACGGCGAAGGTCGTCGTGACGGTGGATTCGCCGGCGCTGCCGACCTGTCTGACCGGACGTTCCGACGGGTTCGACGGGACCGCGCTGAACACGAGTCGCTGGTCATCGGTTGTCCGTGGCAACCAGGAGATGTCGGTTGCCGATGGCACCTTGAAGTTGCCGCTGACCGCGACCGACATCTACGGCACGGGGAACACGGGCACTCCCAACCTCGTGCTGCAGCCGTTGCCGACCGGTGGCTGGCAGGCGACCACAAAGCTGACCATGCCGGCGCGACTGGCCTATCAGCAGGCCGGGTTGCTCCTGTACGGCGATGACGACAACTACGCGAAGATGGTGATCCAGGGCCGTTCGACCGGTGCGCCGTCGGCCAACGACCGGATCTTCCAGTTCATCCGCGAGGAGAACGGCGTACCGAACGAGGTCTCCGGATCGAACACGGCCAACCTGGGTGCGGCGTACCCGGACACCGTGTGGGTGCGGTTCACCTCCGACGGCGCGAACCTGAAGGCGTCGTACTCCGCCGATGGCGCGACGTTCACCGAGATGCCGGAGACCAAGCAGCTGGCCGGGATCTCGAACCCGCGGATCGGAATATTCGGGCTGGCGAATCGGGCCGAGGCATTGCCGATCACGGCCGCGTTCGACTACTTCCAGCTGACGCCGGACGACACCGCCGAGCAGCCGGCACCGGATGACGAGTTCACCGGTACGACGCTCGACGCGTGCCGCTGGTCGGGAATCGTCCGGCCGGATCCCGCGGCGTACCGGGTCACCGGTGACGGCCTCGAGATCGACACCAGCAAGGGCGACATCTACCAGGGGACGGCGACGAACCCGCGCAACCTGATGCTGCAGCCTGCGCCGGACGGCGACTGGACGATCGAGACGAAGGTCGACGGCTCCTCCTTCAACGAGGCGTTCCAGCAGGCCGGTCTGATGGTCTACAAGGACGACGCGAACTACGTGAAGCTGGACTACCTGACCACGAACCCGGCGGGTTCACCGGTCGCTCGGGGTTTGGAGTTGCGGAGCGAGGTCGGCGACGTACTGCAGCAGCCGCAGCCTGGGGCCGGGGCGACCCAGGGTGTCTGGTGGTTCCGGCTGGCCAAGAAGGGCTCGAACTTCACTGGCTCCTACAGCTCGGACGGGCTGACCTGGACGGCGTTGCCTTCGGTGCCGAACACCGCATTGGCGACGGGGGCGAAGTTCGGGGTCTACGCGTTCGGGGTCGACCAGGCGGCTTCGAAGACGGCTCGGTTCGAGTACTTCAAGCTGGTTCGGGACACGACCGCGCCGACCGTGGCGCTGTCGCTGAACCCATCCACGCCGAGCGGTCAGGCTGGTTGGTGGATCGACGAGGTCACGGCAACCGCTCTCGGGACGGACGACCAAGGTGGTCAGACGTATCTGGAGCAGAAGGTTGGCGACGGCAACTGGTCCGAGTACACGGCTCCGGTGAAGTTCACCGCCGACGGCACCCACACCTTGCAGGTGCGGGCGTCCGACACGGCTGGGAACGTATCTGAACCGTCGAGTGTGACGGTGAAGATCGACCGTACGGCGCCGACCGCGACTGTGAGCGGTCTCGCGTCCGGTGCCTCGCTCGGGGTCGCTTCGACGGCGACGGTCAGTGCCAAGGCCGCCGATGCGGGTTCCGGCCCGGCCGGAGTCACGCTGGAGATCGACGGGAAGCCGGTACCAGCTGGCGGGAAGCTTGACGGGGCTGTGCTCGGCCTCGGCGCTCACAAGCTGACCGCTACCGCACTCGATGCTGCAGGCAACAAGTCGGTGACCACGGTGCCGTTCACCGTTGTCTCGTCGTACTCGGAGGCGGTGAAGCTCGTAGAGCGCTTCCGCGCCGCTGGGAAGATCCCGGCCGGTTCGGCCACGGTGATGAAGGTGCAGCTCGGGCTGGCGGAACGCGCCGTCGAGCGCAAGCAGCCGCTGGTCGCCCGGATCGCCATCGACTTGTTCCTCAAGCAGGCCGCGACGGTCAAGGACGTGCCGACGCGCACGTTGCTGACCGCGGTCGGCCAGGACCTGAGGAGCAAGATCCGCTAACTGTCCCGCAACAGCGGGACTCCAAGACGTCTTCCGTCGGAGAGCGTTTCCGTCCCCGGGTGGTTCGGCCCCACCCGGGAACGGGGTAGAGCGCTCTCCGGCGGTCGGCGGGGGACCATCCGGTCCTCGTCCCCGGCGCCACCTCGCGCTCCGGTGTCGCCGGGGACACCATCCCTGCACAGAATTTCGGCGCAGAATTCCGGCACAGAAACGAGGAGAGGACATGGCGCGACCGATCACCCTGTTCACCGGCCAGTGGGCCGACCTGCCGTTCGAGGAGGTGGCCCGGCTGGCCTCGTCGTGGGGTTACGAGGGCCTCGAGATCGCCTGCTGGGGCGACCACCTCGACGTGCGGCGTGCGGCCGAGGACCCGGCGTACGTGCGGGACCGGCTGGACATCCTGGAGAAGCACAACCTCAAGGTCTGGACGATCTCGAACCACCTGCTCGGCCAGGCGATCTGCGACGACCCGATCGACCAGCGGCACCAGGCGATCCTCCCGGCCCACATCTGGGGCGACGGCTCGCCGGAGGGCGTTCGGCAGCGGGCCGCCGCTGAGATGGAGACGACCGCCCGCGCCGCTCGCGCACTGGGTGTCGACGTCGTGGTCGGCTTCACCGGATCGTCGATCTGGAAGACCGTCGCGATGTTCCCGCCGGTCCCGCCGGCGATGATCGAGGCCGGCTACCGCGACTTCGCGGACCGCTGGAACCCGATCCTCGACGTCTTCGACGCCGAAGGTGTCCGCTTCGCCCACGAGGTGCACCCGTCGGAGATCGCCTACGACTACTGGACTACGTCCTTGGCTTTGGAGGCGGTCGGCCACCGCCCCGCCTTCGGCCTGAACTGGGACCCGTCACACTTCGTCTGGCAGGACCTCGACCCGGTCGGCTTCCTCTGGGACTTCAAGGACCGCATCTACCACGTCGACTGCAAGGACGCGAAGCGCCAGGTAGGCAACGGCCGCAACGGCCGCATGGGCTCTCACCTCGCCTGGGGAGACCCCCGCCGCGGCTGGGACTTCGTCTCGACCGGCCACGGCGACGTACCGTGGGAAGCCTGCTTCCGGATGCTCAACACGATCGGCTACACCGGCCCGATCTCGGTCGAATGGGAAGACGCCGGCATGGACCGCCTGGTCGGCGCCGCCGAGGCCCTGCAGTTCGTCCGCACCCTCGCCTTCGACCCGCCCACCGCCTCCTTCGACGCGGCCTTCTCCTCCTAGTTCGCTCGCTGGTTCGTGAAGAAGTCCTGGAGGTCACCGGCGACCAGGTCGGGGACCTCCAGGGCGGCGAAGTGGCCGCCGCGGTCGAACTCTTGGTAGTGGACGACGTCGAACTCGCGCTCCGCGAGGCGGCGCACTGTGCAGTCGCCGGGGAAGACCGCGAGGCCGGTCGGCACCGGGCAGTACTTGATCTCGGCGCCCCAGTTCGCGGCGGCTTCGCGGTAGATGCGGCCGGACGAGCCCGCCGTACCGGTGAACCAGCTCAGGGTGACCGCGTTCAGGATCAGGTCGTTGCTGATGGCACCTACTCGGTGGCCGTAGTCGTCGTACCACTCGAGGAACCAGGCCAGTTGGCCGATGGGGGAGTCGTCGAGGGCGTAGGCGAGGGTCTGCGGGCGGCTGCCTTGGATCGCGGCGTAGCCGGAGCGTTCGGACTCCCAGCGGTCGAGTCCGCTGAGGCGTTCCTGCTCGGCGTCGGTCAGTTCCTCGTCCTGCGGGAAGGCGAGGTACCCGTCGAGGTGTAGGCCGAGTATGCGGTCTGGCGCATCGCGGGCGATGGCGGGGCCGATTCGCGCGCCCCAGTCGTAGCCGTGGACGCCGTACCGGTCGTAGCCGAGGTTTTCCATCAACGTCAGGCAGGCTTGCGCGATCCGCTCGACATTCCAGCCGGTGGTTGTGGTCGGTCCGGAGAGCCCGAAGCCGGGGAGGGTCGGCACCACGAAGGCGAAGTCGGCGGCAAGCTTTTGGATAACGTTCAGGAAGTCGGCGCCGGAACCTGGCCAGCCATGCAGCAGGAGCAGCACCGGCTTGCCCGGGTTGGGGTGATGCAGGAAGTGCACGCGCTGGCCGTCGATCTCGGTCGTGTATTGCGGCACGGCGTTGAGGTGGTCCTCGAACTGTCGCCAGTCGTATTCGTCATGCCAGTACGACGTGAGCTCGCGCAGCCTCGTGAGTTCGACGCCGTACGACCACTCGGCGCCGGCGAGTTGGTTCGGCCAGCGGGCTGAGTCGAGCCTCCGCCGCAATTCGTCCAGTTCGGCCTGCGGGATCTCGACTCGGAACGCGCTCTCTGTCATGTTCTCGACGCTAATTGCGGTAGCGGCCAGTTGATGGCCGCTACCGGATACGCTCGGCGCCATGAGTGATCCTGTCGGCTGGCCGGTGGCGCCTGAGTTACAGCGGCCGCGGATCCTGCGGCAGCAGTGGCTCGATCTCACGTTCCTGCACTGGGCGGTGGATCCTGATGAGGTCGCGCGGTTCTTCCCGACCGGTACGCGACCGGATGTCTTCGAGGGGCGGACCTATGTCGGGCTGGTCCCGTTCCGGATGGTCGGCACCGGTCTCCCGTATGGGCCCGCTGTTCCTTACTTCGGTACGTTCCTGGAGACCAACATCCGGCTTTACTCGATCGACGAATCCGGCCGGCGGGGTGTCGTGTTCCTCAGCCTCGATGCGAACCGGCTCGCGGTGGTGTCGATCGCTCGCGCGGTCTTCGCGCTCCCGTACCGCTGGGCTCGGATGACCCACACGGCTTCGGCTTCGGGCTCGGCTTCGGGTTCGGGTTCGGGGAGTACGCATACCTACAGGTCGAGGTTGCGCCGGCCCGGTGTCGCCGTGGCCGCCCTGATCACGGTCGACACCGGACCGGCAGTACCCACTGATCCGTTGGCCGATTTCCTCACGGCCCGGTGGGGTTTGCACACCCATCGGGCCGGCCGGACCTGGTATCTCCCGAACCATCACCCGGTCTGGGAGCTTCACGCCGCAACGGTCACCAAGCTGCACATGCCGGGTCTGTTCCCGTCGGTCGGCCTGCCCGAACCCGCGGGGCCTCCCGACCACGTGCTGTACAGCCCCGGCGTACCGGCTGAGTTCGGGCTGCCAGTCAAACCATCATTTCGGCGGTCTGCTGCTCGATGAACGGGATGCCGGCTTGCTGCGCCCACCGGTTCACTTCGGTGGCCAGTGCTCGTGATCCGGCGCTGTCGCCCTCGTCCTTCAGCAGGACGGAAAGCAACGTCTGCTGAGCGAGCGCTCCCAGCAAGTGCCCGATCTTCTGCCGCAACTCGGTTGACCGCTCCCAGAGCGCTCGCGCGAGCTTCAGATCGCCGGCCGTGTGCGCGTGATCCCCGAGATGCCGGAGCGCCAGAGAGATCACGAGATCATCGAGAGCGCTCTCTCCTCGTTTCAGGGCCTCGGTGTAGTGCATGAACGCGGCAGCTGAGTCGCTCAACAGGTTGTCCGCGATCACCCCGGCATAGAACGCGGCCATCCCGGCCCGGCCGTCGTCGGGAGCGGTGTCTCGCAGCGCAAGTGCCTCGGCGACCAGCGCGTCGCCGCGTTCTGTCGCGCCGGCGAACAACGCCGGCGCGTAGTCCGACCGCAGTTGCAGCAACGCGGCATCCCAACGGATCGTTGCATCCGGCAACGCTTCGAGAGCGCGGCCGAGCGCCGCCAGAGAGCGCTCCCCGGTCTGTGTCTGCCGGGCGAAGTCCTCGTCCACCGACACCCCGGCCAGCGCCAGTGCGACCGCCCGGACCTCCGCTGGTTCCACCGGCTGTGTCGCTTCCAGGAGAGTGCGCGCGACTCCCCACTGACCCGCCAGCACCAGCTGCCCCGCCGCGGCCGTGACCGCCGATACCTCGACCTGCACCATGTGACGTCTCCTCACGATCCCGAACTGGTCCACCGAAAGTACTTCGACGTCGAAATGTTTGACAACTAAGCTTCAGTCGGTGAAAAATCAGACCGGTGAAGGAAGACTTCGTGGACTGGCACGTCGACCAGTGGGAACGCGAGATCCCCGGCTTCGATCGCCGCGTCGAGGGGATCGCGGTCCGGCTGCAGTCACTCGGCCAATACCTCGACCGCAGTCGCGACGCCGTACTGGCGAAGTACGAGATGCAGTGGTGGGAGTTCAAGACACTGCATCTGCTGCGCCGCAACGGTTCGCCGTACCAGGCAACCCCCGGTGAGCTCGCCAAACACCTCGCGATGTCACCCGCCGCGCTGACCAACCGGCTTGATGCTCTGGAGCGCCGCGGGTACGTCGAGCGGCACCACGACCGCGACGACCGCCGCAAGGTTCTCGCTCGCCTCACGCCCGCCGGCCTCGATATCTGGCAGCGCGGTATCGGCGACATCCAGGACGTCGAGCAATCCCTGGTGCGCGCTCTCCCGTCAGCAGACCAGGATCATCTGGAAGCCCTACTTCGTGCTCTCCTCCAGGCCACCGAAGCGTGAAAGAGTCCTCCTGTGACTGACGATCAGAAGACCGACCAGGTCGCGCGGCTGCTGTCGGCGTACGACGATCAACTGCGCGGTACCAGCGAGAGCGCCGACGTTCCGACGAGTACGGACGGGCCCGTGATCCGGGTCGAGTACCCGAACCGTGGGTTCGTGAGTTACCGCTCTCTCGAGGGTCTCGACGGTGCTGAGCTGGACGCGTTGATCGCACGGCAGCGCGAGTACTTCGCGGCCAAGGGATGGCCGGTCGAGTGGAAGTTGCGCGGGCACGATCTGCCGGCGGATCTGCCGGACCGTCTGCGCGCCGCCGGCTTCGAGCCGGAGGAACAGGAGACCGTGCTGATCGCCGAGAGCGCGGAGATCGTGGACCGGTTGCGCAGGCGCGACGTCGTCGATGGAGTGTCGATTCGGTTGGCCGGTGAGCGCGCCGACTTCGAGCGGATCGCGGCGATGGAGTCGACAGTCTGGAACGACGACTGGTCCTGGCTCGCTGACGATCTCGAGCGCCGGCACGCCACCGGCCTGACCGACATCTACGTTGCCGAGGCCGACGGTCAGGTCGTTTCGGCCGCGTGGGCTGTGTACAAGAAGGACACCGAGTTCACCGGTCTGTGGGGTGGCTCGACGCTGGCCGAGTGGCGAGGCAAGGGCATCTACAAGGCGCTCGTCGCCGTTCGGGCCGCCCGGGCTGTTGCCCAGGGCTACAAATATCTCCACGTCGACGCATCGGACGACAGCTCGCCGATCCTGCAACGGCTGGGCTTTCTCCCGGTGACGACCACGACTCCCTACGTTCACACGCCGCAGTGATCCGGTCGTCAGAGGACCTGCCTCGTCAGTTCGCGCGGACGCGACGTTTCACCGCCGGAGCCGTTACGGGTCTCGCGATCGACAGCACCGGCCGGTACGCGATGTTCAACCGCAGCGGCTCGCTCTGGGCGGTCGATGGTGCTCGCGGTCGCGAACAACGCCTCGGCCCAGCCGACAGCTACAGTACGGCGCTCGCCCGCGTCTGCCTGCGGACCGCGGAAGGAGTCTCGGTCACCAACCTGGACACCGGCGATCGGACCGACCTTCCGATCGGTGCCGTCGACGCGGCCCGGATCGATCCGACCGCCACGATGATCGCCTTCGCGCAGGGTGGAGCACTCGAAATCGTCGGTGTCGACGGCAGCGAGCGCCGTACCCTCGCGAAGCCGGACGGTGAGGCGGTGACCTGGGGTGTTCCCGAGTTCGCCGCATCGCTGTCGATGGGCCGAGAGAGCGCTATCTGGTGGTCTCCGAGCGGAGATCAGCTGCTGGTCGCCCGCGTCGACGAGAGCCGGGTCGAGCTGCGCCACCTCGCCGATCCGACCCGGCCGGATGCTCAGCCGAAGAGAATCCGCTATCCCCGGGCCGGCACGACCAATGCGCAGGTGACGCTCAGCCTGATCGCTTTGGACGGCGGCCGCGTGGAGGTCGAGTGGGACAACGTCGAGTTCGAGTACCTGGTTCAGGCCGCTTGGACGACGGAGAAGCCGCTGTTCGCGGTGCAGAGTCGCGATCAGCGCCGGGTCCTGCTGCTCGAGGCCGATCCGGCGACGGGGGAGACGGCCGTCGTCCGCGAGGTCACCGATGAGCAGTGGGTCGACGTCCAGCCCGGTACGCCGACGCGGACCGCCGACGGTCAGCTGGTGTGGATCGAGCGCGACCTCAGTTGTGACACCAACCGGCTTGTCGTCGGCACGGATTTCGTCACGCCGCCGGGCCTCCAGGTTGCCGAGATCCGGTCTGTTTCTACGGCGGGAATCGCTCTCTTGGCGCAGACCGAGCCAACTGAGACGCAGCTCTACTGCTATGACGGTGACCTGCGCGCCCTCACCACGGAGTCGGGCGTCAACGACGGGTTCGTTGCCGAAGGCACCTTGCTGCTCGACTGCTGCACCATGAACGAACGCCGGATCACGATCAACGGCCGCCCCATCCAGTCCCGCCCGGAGCGACCGCACCTCGAGCTCGACGTCGAGCTGATCAAGGCCGGCCCCGACGAGCTGCGCACCGCCGTCTTCCGGCCCTCCTGGCATCGCCCCGGTATGCCGAACCTCCCGGTCCTCCTGAACCCGTACGCCGGCCCCGGATTCCAGCTCGTGATGGCGCACCCAGCGCCGTACTATGCGGTCTCGCGGTGGTTCGCCGAACAAGGGTTCGTCGTGATCAGCGCTGACGGCCGAGGTACGCCGGGCCGCGGACCGGCGTACGAGCGCGCTGTCCACGGCGACGTGAAGAACCCCGCTTTGGACGACCAGATCGCGGCCCTGCACGGGGTCGCCGAGCGGTACGGCGATCTGGATCTGGAGCGAGTCGCGATGCGCGGATGGAGCTACAGCGGCTTCTTGGCGGCCGCTGCGGTGATCCATCGGCCGGACGTGTTCCATGCCGGGATCGCGGGTGCGCCGGTCACTGATCAACGCCAGTACGACAGCTACTGGAAAGAGCGCTTTCTCGGGCACCCGGACGAGGAGCCCGCGGCCTACCGCCGCGGATCCTTGTTGCCGTACGCAACGGAGCTCACGCGGCCGTTGCTGATCATCCAAGGTCTCGCGGACACCAACGTCTGGAGTTCGCATGCCCTGCGCCTGAGTGGAGCGCTGTCCGCGGCAGGCAATCAGCACGAACTGATCGTCCTCCCCGGTGAAGGGCACAGCATCGCCGACGAGGACACGATCGCCAACCTGCTGTATCGCGAACTCGACTTCCTGCGGCGGTCTCTCGGGGTCCCGGTGCGTGACTGAGAACGGGCGTCAGTCGAGACGGAGAATGGTTTCTTCGATCTCGGCCTGGCGCGCGTTGGCGTAGCCGATGTCGGTGCCGGTGATGACGAACCCGGCTCTCTGCAGCACCCTGAGCGAGCCGGCGTTGTCACTGGCCGCGCGGGCGTGGATCGGCCGGACGGTGGTGCGCTCAAGGAGCAGGGCGAGTGCCTGTCCGGCGATACCTTGTCCCCATACAGACCGGTTGATCCAGTAGGTGACCTCGGTGTTGCCCTCAAGCTCGAAGCGGCCGACGGTCCCGACCAACTGGCCGTCGCGGGTGACGGCGAGGAAGGTCAGCTCGGGATCGGATCTCAGTCGCGCGATGTGTGCGTCGAACGCCTCGCGGTCGTTGGGATCCCGGGCGGTGAAGGCCGCCATCCGGACCGACTCCGGATCCCGCATCTGCTCGAATAAGGCGTCGAGATCGCCGTCCTCGACGTCCCGCAGTGCCACCACAGCCATGATTCGTCCTCTCGCCGATCCTGCACCCGCAACGTAACAACGGCCACCGACAGTTTCAGCCGCCAGCAGTTTCAGGCGCAGGCGGTTTGAGGCGCCGGCAGTTCTAGGTGCCGCCAGTTCTGCGGCGCCGACAGGTTGCGGTGCTGGCCGTTCAGCCGCGGAGGTGGTTGATGATGAGGTCGGCGACGGCGCGCATGCCGGCGGCGTTCGGGTGGTACGGCACGAAGCCGCCGAGGATGCCGGGCGGACGCAGGGTGAAGCCGGTCGTCCACGGCTCAGCGGAGCCGATGGCGTGCTCGCGACTGGCCGCGGAGGCGGCGATCAGGTCCGCGCCGGTGGCCGCTGCGGCCTTGGCGAATGCGGTGGCCAATCCGTCAGCCATTATCGCGACGCTCGGCAACTGCTCTTCATTCAGCGGCACGTCGAGCCGCGGGCGAGTGCTCGGGCCAACCAGCGTCAGGTAGTCGACGAGCAGGATGCGCGCTTTCGGGGAGCGCTCTCTGACGTTCTCGACCACGGTCGCCAGCGAGTCCGCGGCCGCTTGGTAGGCGGCATCGTCCTTGAGATAGCTGACCCGCGCACGGATCCGGTTCGCGACCCGGCGGCCGAGCAGAGTCGCCGGCTTGGCCAGAGTGTTCAGCGCGCTCCCGCGCAGGAACGTCCCGACGTACTCGAGATCGTTGCCCCCGGCAGTGATCGTGACGAGAGCGGTATCCGGCCCGACCGCCTCGACCTGGGGCGGCGCATCGTCCTGGCGGGTGTCGAGCAGATGTGCGGTGGTCGCGCCGGAGTACGTCACATCGATGAGGTCGAGACCGAGCTCCGCCGCGACGAGGTGCGCGTAGTTGTGGCCCGAACGGCCTGCCGGTTTGTGCACGATCGGGTCGATTCCGGGACCCGCTGCGAACGAACTTCCGAGGGCGACGTACCGGCTGCCGGGTGGGATCACCGCCCAACCATAACCGCGACCTGGCAGCATGGCTCTCGCGCTGTGACTGACCAGAATGTGGATGGCGATGTCACAAGGCAGACACCTCGCCGGTCTTCACCTGCGAAACCAAACACCCTGAAGGGAACCACTCATGCGCGCAGTTACTCGGGGAGCGCTCTCCGCGTTCTCGATCACCGGTCTGGCGGCCGCGACACTGGTCGGCGTACCGGCCACCGCGAACGCGACCCCGCCGTCCGGCGTCACCGGCGAGATCCTGTGGCAGAAGACGGTCGGCGACACGGACATCGTCTACCGCAAGATCACCATCCAGCCGGGCGGGACGACCGGCTGGCACTTCCACGACGGTAACCTGATCGCCCGGGTGGCCGAAGGCACCCTCGACCACTTCGGCAGCGACTGCAAGTCCGACGGTCACTACAAGAAGGGTTCGGTCTTCCACGAACCCGACCACCAGACCCACATCGGGCGCAACCTGACCGACAAGCCGATCGTGCTGCTGGTCTACTACTTCAACCCGAAGGGCGCCCCGCTGTCCGAGGACGCGGCGAACCCGGGCTGTTCGTTCCAGTGAGAGAGCGCTCGCCGGGGCAGATCACGATGTCCCGGCGGGCACCCTCGCCGTACCGGTCGGCCCACGCCCCGGCATACTGCACCGCGTGAGTGACGATGTGTTCGGAACGGCCGGGATCCGCGAACGCGTCCTGGCAGGCTGGTCCGCCGCGCCGGTGCGGTTCCGGGAGGACGCGAACGCGGAGGAAGATCTCGCACTCGGCGGGTACGTCGACCGCCTGGTGATCGAGCTCGCCCAGAACGCCGCGGACGCCGCCGTCCGCGCGGGAGTACCTGGCCGGGTGCTCTTCGAGTTCCGCGGGAACACGCTCGTGGTCGCCAACACCGGTACGCCGTTGTCCGCGGAAGGCGTCGAGTCCCTGGCAACGCTGCGAGCCTCGGCCAAGCGCGACGCGGACGAGTCGGCCGTCGGACGGTTCGGGGTCGGGTTCTCCGCGGTTCTGTCGGTGACCGACGAGCCGGTGATCCTGTCGCGCACCGGCGGTGTCAGGTTCTCCAAGGCTGACACCGCGGCAGCGATCGCAGCACTCGGCGAGACCGGCCTCGACACCGAGGTACGCCGGCGCGACGGCAAGGTGCCGGTCTTGCGCCTGCCGTTCGCCGCCGAAGGCGAACCGCCGGCCGGCTACGACACCGCGGTCATCCTGCCGCTACGCGACGAGGCCGCGGCTGCTCTTGTCGCCCGCCTGCTCGCCGAAGCTGGTGATCCGCTCCTGCTAGCGCTCCCCGGCCTCTCAAGCATCGTCCTCGAGACCGACGATGGCACTCGCGTTCTCGAGAACGCGGAATCGCGCTGGTGGATCCACCGCACCGCAGGAACGTTCGACGCCGGCGAACGCGAACAGTTGCTCGCCGACCGCCCCATCGAAGAGCGCTCTCGCCCGTACTACTCCGTGCTCTGGGCCCTCCCACGCGATCCCGGCACGACTCTGCCGAACGTCGTCCAAGCGCCGACCCCGACCGAGGAAGCGCTCTCTCTGCCGGCGCTCCTGCTGGCGAGCTTCCCCCTCGACCCAACCCGCCGCCATGTAGCCAAGGGCCCACTCACCGACCGCCTGGTCCACGAAGCAGCCACGGCCTACGCCGACCTCCTCCACCGACGCGCGGAGCGCCCCGAGCAGAATGTGTTGCCGCTGGTACCCACGGGGTTGGCGGCTGGTGTGCTGGATCAGGCGCTGCGGGAGGCGATTCTCGGTGTACTGCCGGGGACGGCGATCGTGCGTGCAGTCGAGGACGGCAGCTTGCTGCGTCCACGGGACGCGGTGGTCGTCGAAGGTGCTGATGATGCGTTCAACCGGGTGCTGGCGCCGATCGTTCCGGGGCTGATCGGTTCGGCCCGGCAGGACCGGCTTGCGCTGGATGCACTCGGGGTTCGGCGGTTGGAGTTGGCCGAGGTCGTGGACCAGCTCGGGACCGCCGCGGCCGACGAGTCGCCGGAGTGGTGGAGCGCTCTCTACGGATCTCTCTCCGGCATGGTGACGGACGCGCTGCTGCGCGAATCCCTTGGTACGTTGCCGGTTCCGCTAGCCGACGGCCGCCTCGTCCGCGGTGCACGCGCATTGCTTCTTCCCGGTCCGGAGCTCCCGATCGACGTCCTCGCTGAGTTCGGCGAGTACGGCGTTCGCGTCGTCCACCCGGCCGCCGTGGACCCAGCGCTCGAGCGACTCGGCGCGATCCCCGCATCACCACGCTCGTTGCTCGAAGACAGCGCCGTACGAACCGTCGTCGAGCATTCCGCCGAGGCAGACGACCCAGACGCGATCGCACACGCCGTACTGAGCCTGGTTGCGACTGACCCGGCGCAGGCCGAAGGCCTCTGGTGGCTGTCCGATCTCGTACTGCGTGACGTGGACGGCGAGCTGGTGCCGGCAAACGCTCTCGTGGTTCCTGGGTCCGACGCCGAGGCGGTGCTGGACGACGAGGAGGTTGCACCGATCGATCCCGCGGTCGTCGAGCGGTACGGACTGCCCGCGCTGGCGGCCGTCGGCGTACTCGCGACTCTCGGGATCGTCACATCCTCGGATGTCGCGCTGGACCGGTTGCCGGAAGCCCTCAAGGACCTGGATGCGATCGAGGACTGGGCATACGACGTCGCGCCCGACGGTTCCCGGTACGGCGCAACCGTCGGCGAACTCACCGCGATCCGCGACCTCGACTGGATCAAGGACGACGCCTGGCCGCGGGTTCTCGGAATCCTCGGGACTGCTCCCGAACTACGCCGCGCTCTGGTGACTCAGGTGCGCGTGGTTGGCCCCGACGACCGCCCGCTCGGCGTGCCGTCGTACTCCGCGTGGTGGATCAGAGAGCGCGTTCTCCTCGAGGACGGCGAGCCCTTGGCCGGCCGGGCCGATCCCGACGCGGACCATGTTCTCGCGGCGTTCCTGGACGAGGCCCCCGAGTGGACTCGCGATCTCGATCCCGAGGTCCGGTCGGCGGTGGGCCTGGTACGTGAGGTCGGCGATCTCGACGCGGACGGGATCAGCCTGGTGCTGGAGCGCCTCGCCGATCCGGATCAGGAGATCTCAGAGAGCGCTCTCCTCCGTTTCTGGCGGCAGTTGGGGACGCTGCCGTTGTTTCCCGGTGACGCTCCAGAGCATGTCCGAGTGCTGGGGGAGGACGGCTGGACCGAAGTGGTCGAGGCCGATGCTGCCGTCGTCGCGGACAGCCCGATGTGGTTGCAGCGCGCCGATCTCGGCGGTTTCGTGGTCGCCTCCGGCGCTGCGGCCGACGGGTTGAGCGACCTGCTCGACGTACCGCTCGCCCAAGAAGTTGCCGAAGGCAAGATCGACGGTGCCGGGACGCCTGCCGACGTACCGGAGCTCGTGCGCGAACTAGTCCCCGAGGTCCCGCACGTGTGGTGGGAGCACGAGGAACTCACCGTCGACGGCGTCGAGGTCTCCTGGTGGGTAGACGCCGACGGCGCCCCACACGCTGCCACCTTCGACGGCCTAGCCAAAGCCCTAGCCTGGGCCAGCACCCGCTGGGACCGCCGCCACGTCATCCGAGCCGTCCTCAACGAACCCGACCGAACCTCAGAACTCCTCGTCGATGCCTCTTACGACTAGCCGGCTGACTCGCTGCCGCCGGTGAGCAGGTCGGGCCACTCGTCCTGCGGCGGGTGGATGCGCTCGGGGTGGTCGCGGGTGCTGAGCATCTCCCAGTACAGCTCAGCGAGGTCAGCCGGGTCGACGGATGGGGCACTGGCGAAGTCAGGGCTCGCGGCGACCATGTCCTCGTAGGTGCGGCTGTTCCGGATGCCGGTCGCGATCGTGAGGGTGCCGGCGTAGATGCCGGTTCCCGCAAGCTCGGCGTTCAAGGTGTGGATCCAGTGCCGTGCCGCTGACATCACCGGGCCGACGCCGCTCATGCCTGGCGGGCTCTGAATGGCGGTCGCGCCCTGGCCGAGCAGGATGGCGCCGGAACCGGTCGCGCGCCACTGCGGCAGAACCGCCTTGACCAGCTCGATCGGGGTGTACAGGTAGAGCTCGGCGAACGGCCGCAAGCCGGCTGCGGTGAGATCGGTGGCCGGGGAGAAGGGCAGGGTTTCGCCGACCGGTGCGTACTCGATCACGTCGATCCGGCCGAAGCGGCCGGTGATCGCGGCGATCAGGTCCGGTAGCTGGGCGGAGTCGGACAGATCGGCAGCGAAGGCCGCGGCCTCGACGCCGTCCTGGGCCAGTTCGGCGGCCAGGGCATCGAGCGGTTCCTTGCGTCGGGCAACGAGTGCGACGGCGTAGCCCGCCGTCCCGAAACGACGGGCGACAGCGGCGCCCAGGCCGGAGCCTGCGCCGAAGACGGCAATGGTCGGTGACATGGGAACTCCTTGCAGAGATCGATTCTTACCTTCTGTTCGTAACACCATGATTGGTTAGAATCAGAAACTTACAAAAGGCACATCCATGTGCGTGACTTACCTGGGAGGACCCGATGCGAGCCACTGCCGGACCGTGTGCCAACTGGCCGGGAGACCCGGACTTCATTCGCGAGCTCATGGAGCGGACCGGGGACAAGTGGACGATGCTGGTCGTCGCCACGCTCTCGGACGGCCCACTGCGCTACACCGAGCTGCAGCATTCGGTTCCCGGCATTTCCCAGCGGATGCTGACCCTGACCCTGCGCCAGCTGACCAGAGACGGCCTGATCACGCGGACGTCGTACCCGGAAGTCCCGCCGCGCGTCGAGTACGCGCTCACCCCGCTGGGCCGGAGCCTGCTCGGCGCCGTCCTCGCGATGGCGGCCTGGTCCGTCGAGAATCACGAGGAGGTCCGGGCGAACCGGGAGCGCTACGACCTGTTGGAGTCCGGCTGAAGCAGAGCGTGCAGGTGCGGGTTGTCGATGCCCGGGGCGAGAGAGCGTGCTCTGGTGGTTGCTTGCGGGTCGCCTAGGGCGGCCAGGTGGAGGTAGGCGCGGGCTTGGAGTTCGCGGAGGTCGCAGCGGGCCGCGAGGGTGGACAGGGCCGCGGCTAGTGGGTGGGCGCGGTTGGTGTCGTTGCGGGTCAGGGCTGCGGTGATGGCTGCGTCTAGGACGTGGGCGTGGACCCATTGGTAGCGGTCGGGTTCCTGGCCGGCGCGTGAGAGAGCGCGATCCAGCCATTCGGTGGCTGTTGAGTGATCGCCGCGGGCGGTGTGTAGGAGGGCGAGGCCGCGGCCGGCCATGGCTTCCCAGCAAGGGTCGTTGAGTTGGCAGCCGAGGGCCCAGGCTTCCTCGAAGCCGGTGGTGGAGTCGTTGAGGTTTCCGGCGTACAGGTCGAGTTCGGCTGCCAGGGCTTGGGGCCAAGGGAGGAAGGCGATCCAGCGTTCGCGCCGGACTAGGTCGAGTGTGCCCTGGATGGCGGTAGCCGCCGAGGCGTACTCGGCGCGCAGCAGGTGTGCGCGCCCGACGAGGGACCAGGACCAGGCTTGCTGGCGGGGATCACCGCAGCTCGCGGCGAGTTCGACGGATTCGCCTAGTTGCTCGAAGGCTGTGGGGTAGTCGCCTCGGTCGGAGGCATTCATGCCGCGGACGCCGAGGATGGCGGCGCGTTCGCCGGCGGTGTCGGCCAGTTGTTGGGCGCGCGTGAGCCAGTTGTCGGCGGTCTGGCGGCGGCCGGCCTGGACTTCGATGAAGCCGAGTTCGCGGAGGGCGAGAACGGCCGTAGAGCGCTCTCCGGCCTCTTCTGCCACGAGAAGTGCTTGGTGCAGGACGATGGCGCCTTCTTCGTCATGACCGCGGATCGCGTGGACGAGCGCACCGCCGAGTGCTGCGAGTGCGCGGGCTTCGAGCGTCTTGTCGCGACACTGCACAGCGAGGGTGGCGGCTTGGCGCAGACATTGGAGACCGGCATCGACGGCTCCCGCGACGATTGCGGCCCGGCCCGCCTGGAGCTGGCTCACGGCGGCGGCTCGGCCGCTGAGCGGTGGGGTGGGATCTGGGACGAGTGTCGCAGCTTCGTGTAGTGACGAGGTGACCTCGATGCCGAGCTCGCGGCGGAACAGTTCCGCACACTGCGAGATCCGTTGCAGGGCTGCGATCCGATCGCCGGAGGCGGCCAGGCTGCGGATGAGGAGCTCGTGATTTCCCTGTTTGTGCGGATCGATGTCAACGGCCTTGGCAGCAAAGGGAATGGCCGCCTCGGCCTGGCCGGACGCGAGCCGGGAGATCGCTCTCTGGCGTAGCTGAGCCTCGATCTCACTCGCGATCCGACGACGTTCGAGGAGCAACCAGGACTCGAACTCCGGGCAGGACTCGAGCTCGATTCCCTCGAGCAATTCACCGGTCGCGAGCAGGTCGTCGTCGCTCGCGGCGGCCAGTCGCAGTACGTCGGCAGTCATGGCGCCGGTCAGGACCGGATCGCCGGTGAGCAGGCCCGGTACGCCGATCGCGCGCCGGAGCTCGGCCAACGACCAGCGCAGTGCGCCGAGTGGATCGTCGGCGTCGGCGAAGAACAGGTCGGACAGTCGTCGGCGGCTGGGTGGCCGCTCGGCCAGTAACAGATAGCCGAGCAGCCCCCAGGCCTTCCGTCCTCGCGGTTGCCGGACCGCGGCGCCGTTCCGCTCCACCCTCGGCGGACCGAGCAACCGGATCTCGACGACCGGAACATCCCGCACCAGAGATCTCGCCCCCTCGCCTGAGATCTCCAGTGTCACCTGGAGATCCCGATCCGCCGAGGGCTCGGCGTACTGGATCAGCGGCGGATTCCCACCACCTCGAGATATTCGGCCCGGGCAGCGACCGTGCCGTCGGTTGCGTAGTCGAACGCTCGCGGTACGTCGGCGAGTTCGGCGGCGAACCGGTATCGGTCCGCATCGTCGAGCGTCCCGGCCAGCCGCGTGATCGGACCGTAGTTGTCGATGAACCACTGCGCGAAGTGCTCCGGCGAGTGGTAGCGGAACACGTGCTCCCGCTTGGTGATCGCGGTGAACTCGACCCGGTCGCCGAACAGCTCGTGCAGGTGCTGTTCGGTGCCCCACAGGGTGGGGGACCGGACGCCGGCCGGCGGCGGGGCCCACTTCGACACGGCTTTGAAGAGCTGGCCGATCATCCCGGCCGGAGTCCAGCTGGAGAGCGCGATCCGGCCGCCTGGTTTGGTGACCCGGACCAGTTCGTCCGCAGCCTGCTGATGATTCGGCGCGAACATCACGCCGACTGTGCTCAGCACTACGTCGTACGACGCGTCCGGCAGCGGAAGGTCTTCGGCATCGCCCTCGACGAAGGTCACCGGAAGGTGTTCGGCGACGGCTCGTTCGCGGCCCTGATCGAGCAGGTTGACCGCGTAGTCGACACCGGTCGCCTCCGCGAACCGCCGGGCTGCCGCGAGCGCCGCGTTGCCTTGGCCGCAGGCGACGTCGAGAACGCGCTCTCCGGCGTGCACATCGGCGGCCTCGGCCAGCAGCTCCGCGATCAGCTGCAATGTGTTGCCCACCCGCGGGTAGTCACCGGTCTCCCAGCCCGCTCGCTGGTTCTTCTTGATCGCCTCGTAGTCGATCGTCGTACTGCTCACTTGTCGTTCCCCCAAAGTTGCCGATACCGGCCACGGGATGCGGCCGTTGCACCAAGAGAAACCGGTCACCGTGTGACGCGGCGTGTGACAACCACGGTGTGACCACTCGTTCACGTGGTCACGGACAGCGAAACATCGTTGTCAGAGGTTGGTATATCGACTGATCTGCGGGTTTGGGCTCAGTTTTGCAACGTGGCAATGAACTCTTGCCAACGTTGTCAACGCTACTTATAGTCCGTGGCACCTCTCGGTCGGTGATGGTCCGGTCAACGCAACGGAAACTGAGGTGACTTTCGTCATGAGCACAGTCCCTGACAGGAACACCGCGCCCGCCAGCAACGAAGGGCCGCGCCCGCAGTTCGAAGACGTCGCCGAGGTTGTCCGCTACCAACTCAGCCGGCGCAGCCTGGTCGGCGGAGGTGCCGCGGCCGCGCTGACCGGTCTGCTGGCCGCGTGCTCCGGTGGTGGCTCGTACTCGGACAAGCCCGCGAACAACAAGCCCGTGGCGACGAAGTCGGTCCAGATCGGCAAGGCCAACATCCCGGTCCCGCGGGATCAGACGTTGATCGTCGGCCAGGTCGAGTTCACCGTCTTCGACAGCTTCAACAACCTGATCCCGAACGGCGCGCCGGGCAGCGGCGGCTACGAGATGTGCCGCGAAGCCATGTTCTACCTCAGTTTCGCCACCGGTGAGCTGACTCCCTGGCTGGCCACCGGATACAAGTACAACGCCGACCACACCGAGCTGACGATCAACTTCGATCCGGCGGCGAAGTGGAGCGACGGGAAACCGCTCACTGCGAACGACTTCAAGTTCACCGTGATGCTGCTGCGCGACCGCCCGGAGCTGTTCGGTGGCGGCGGCGAGCTGAAGGAGTTCGTCAAGGAGATCGCGGTCCCGGATCCGCAGACCGCGGTGATCAAGCTGACCAAGGCGACGCCGCGGTTCCACTACAACTTCATCTCCGCGATCTACGCCGGGTTCGACATCATGCCGGAGCACATCTGGAAGTCGCAGGACCCGACGAAGTTCAAGAACAACCCGCCGGTCAAGAGCGGGCCGTACAAGCTCAAGCAGGCGATCCGGAACCAGAAGATGTTCGTCTGGGAGAAGGATCCGAACTACTGGAACAAGGGCAAGCTCGACGTCGGACCCCAGTTCGTCGTCTACCAGAGCACGTCGAAACAGGCCGACCAGGCCGCGCTCGCGTTCGAGCGGGCCGAGTTCGACGTCGGCTCGATCGACGAGCAGCACGCCAAGCAGCTGCGCAACACCGGGTACCCGAACCTGGTCACCACCCAGTTCAACGACCCGAACCCGCGGGTGCTGTGGCTGAACTGCGACCCGTCGCGCGGGGTCATCTCGGAGCCGAAGATGCGCTGGGCGATCAACTACTGCCTGGACCGGGAGAAGATCGGCAAGTCGATCTGGCCGGTCGAGGTGCCACCGGCGATCTACCCGTGGGCGGACTACCCGACCAATGAGAAGTGGAAGAACGACGAGATCGCGAACAAGTACAAGTTCGAGTTCAACCCGCAGAAGGCGACCGAGCTGCTCGACCAGATCTGCCCGAAGAACGCCGCCGGGAAGCGCGCGTACAAGGGTAAGGAGGTCAACCTCGAGATCATCACAGCCTCACCGGTCGACGGTGGCGAGTACGCGATCGCCAACGTGCTCAAGACCGAGCTGGCGAAGGTCGGCGTACCGGCGACGCTGCGCAGCCTGTCCGGCAGCGTGCACGGTGAGAAGTTCGAGCGCGGTGAGTACGACATCGACTCCAACTGGGCCGGCATCTCGTTCGACCCCGCGCAGCTGTACGCCGACTGGGAGAGCACCCGGGCGCAGCCGATCGGCAAGAACGCGGCCGGCAAGAACAAGATGCGCTACCGGAACCCGAAGTTCGACACCCTGTCGCGCCAGCTCGCCGCGATGGACCC
This sequence comes from Kribbella sp. NPDC056951, assembly GCF_042674205.1. Lineage (NCBI taxonomy): Bacteria > Bacillati > Actinomycetota > Actinomycetes > Propionibacteriales > Kribbellaceae > Kribbella > Kribbella sp. NPDC056951. The sequence goes on along the minus strand of NZ_JBHUQZ010000005.1, from coordinate 235,758 downwards.
GGCGGCTCCGGAGGCGAAGCCGCTGCTCGACCAGGCTCTGGAGATCTACTTCCAGGACCTGCCGTTGCTGCCGGTGATCCAGACCGGCTACCCGTCGTACTTCAACACCGTCTTCTGGACCGGCTGGCCGACCGACGAGGATCTGTACCAGGTGCCGCTGAACTGGTGGCAGCACTTCATGTTCATCCTCGCCAAGATCAAGCCCACCGGTACGAAGGGCCCGGCGTGACGGCGGAGGCCCCGCCGGCGGTTGCTACAGGCAACAGCCAGGACTCCGCATCCCCGGCGTCGGGGGTGCGGGCCTGGATGTCGCGGCACCCGCTGGCGGCGTACGCCGTGCGCCGGTTCGGGCTGTACCTGGTGGAGCTGTGGGGAGCGCTCACCATCGCGTTCTTCTTCTTCCGGTTGATGCCCGGTGATCCGATCCAGACGCTGATCCAGAGCCTGCAGCAGAACTACATCTACAACCAGCAGGCCTCGGCCGAGATCATCGCCCGGTACCGCGCCGAGTTCGGACTCGACGGGAACCTGCTGTCGCAGTACCTGGTCTACATGAAGAAGCTGATCCTGCACGGCGATCTCGGGCCGTCGCTGATCAGCTACCCGACGCCTGCGCAGGACGTGATCCTGCGATCGTTGCCCTGGACAATCGGCCTGCTCGGGATCTCCGCCGTACTGGCGTGGGTCCTCGGGCTGGCGCTCGGCGCGGTCGCGGGCTGGCGGCGCGGCAAGCTCGGGTCGCGGATCATGACGAACCTGTCGATCGCGCTCTCTCACGTTCCGTTCTTCTTCGTGGCGCTGATCCTGGTTTACATCTTCGCGTACTCACTGGGCTGGCTACCGGCGCGCTCGGCGTACGACTCCAATATCAATCCGGGCTTCAGTCCGGCCTTCATCGGCAGTTTGCTGAAGTACGGGTTGCTGCCGGGGTTGTCGATCGTGCTGATCGGGACCTTCGGCTGGATCCTGTCGACGCGGATGCTGATGGTGCCCGTGCTCGGTGAGGACTACCTCGTGTACGCCGAGGCCAAGGGCCTGAAGCCGTGGCGGATCCTGACCCGGTACGCGCTGCGCAACTGCTACCTGCCGCAGGTCACCGCGTTCGGCATCTCGCTCGGCTTCATCTTCAACGGCAACGTCCTGGTCGAGCAGCTGTTCAACTATCCGGGTCTCGGGACGACCCTCGTCACCGCGATCCAGCAGCTCGACTTCAACACCATTCTCGGCGTCACGGATATCGCGATCTTCTCCGTCCTGACCGCCGTCCTCCTGCTCGATCTCCTCCTCCCGTTGCTTGACCCGCGCGTCAAGTACTGGAAGTGATGCTCATGAGAATCCTGACAGCTGTACTGCGGACGATCCGGAACAGCCGGCGGTTGGCGATCGGGCTGGCGATCCTGTTCGTGATGGTGCTGATCGCGCTGCTCAGCCCGCTGATCGTCAAGGGGATCGGCGGATCGACGGACCCGCTGGAACTCGCGGCGTACGAGCGGTGGCTGGTGCCCGGGCCCGATCATCTGCTCGGCACCGACCAGTTCGGGCGGGACGTGCTGGCGATGGTGGTGAGCGCTCTCTCGGTGTCTCTCCAGATCGGCGCGATCGCCGGCGTGATCTCGACGGTGGTCGGGGTGATCGTGGCGTTCGTGGCCGGGTACAAGGGCGGCTGGATCGACGGGATCCTCTCGACGTTCACCGGGATCCTGCTGGTGATCCCGACGTTCCCGTTGCTGATCGCACTCTCTGCGTACGCGAAGAACGTGAGTTTGTTCCAGGTCGGCGTGATGATCTCGATCTTCGCCTGGCCGTTCGCGGCCAAGACGATCCGCGCCCAGGTGCTCAGTCTGCGGTCGCGGCCGTACGTCGATCTGGCCCGCGTGAGCAAGGCCCGCGACCTGGAGATCATCACCACCGAACTGCTGCCGAACCTGCTGCCGTTCATCGGGGTCGGGTTCGCGTCGTCGGCGCTGGGCGCGATCTTCGGGCTGGTCGGTCTGGAGATCATCGGGCTCGGGCCGGGTGGCGTGATCGACCTCGGCCAGATCATCTTCAACGCGATCAACACCGGCGCGCTGACCCTCGGCGCCTGGCCGATGTTCGTCGTACCGATCGTCTTGCTGACCTTGCTGTTCGCCGCGCTGAACATGGTGAACATCGGGCTCGAAGAGGTCTACAACCCACGCCTGAGGGGAGTGGCCGGTGAGTGAATCGGTGAAGGAATCCGCCAAGCACAAGGGGACCTCGACCGACTCCGGGTCGGTGCTGGAGATCAAGGGTCTCGACGTCACCTACTCGACCAACCGCGGCGACGTGCAGGCTGTTCGCGGGCTGGATCTCGCCGTCCGCCGAGGCGAGATCCTCGGGATCGCGGGGGAGTCGGGCAGCGGGAAGAGCACGCTCGCCGTGGCGCTGCTGCGGCTGCTCAAACCACCAGGCAAGGTGACGGCCGGTTCGGTGATGTTCCACCCGGCCGGGCGGTCGCCGGTCGACCTGCTGAAGGTGAACGGCGAGGAACTCCGGGTCCTGCGATGGAGCGCTCTCTCGTATCTCCCACAGGGATCCATGAGTTCGCTGAATCCGGTGATGCGCGTTCAGGACCAGTTCAAGGACGTGATCCTGGAACACGCGCCGGCGCGCAAGGATTCACTCGGTGAGCTGATCCCGCGGCTGCTGAGTCAGGTGGGTCTGGAGCCGCGTGTCGCCCGGATGTATCCGCACGAGTTGTCCGGCGGGATGAAGCAGCGAGTGCTGATGGCGATCGCGGTAGCCCTGGAACCTGATCTCGTGATCGCGGACGAACCGACCACCGCTCTGGACGTGACGATCCAGCGGGTGATCCTGCAGTCGCTCGCCGATCTGCGCACCGACTTCGGAGTGACGCTGATGGTGATCTCGCACGACATGGGCGTGCACGCGCAACTGGCCGACCGGGTCGCGGTGATGTACGAAGGCCGGCTGGTCGAGGTCGGCGACGTACGGCAGGTGTTCAAGGATCCGCAGGACACCTACACCCGCCAGCTCATCGACTCGATTCCGCGGGTCGGAAGGAGAGCACAATGAAGTCCGAGCTCGAGCTCCGCAATGTCCAGCAACGATTCCACGCCCGCGGGGTCGCCGCCGGATACATCACCGCGGTCGACGACGTGAGCTTCACCCTCGCCGCCCAGCCTCCGCAGGTCGTCAGCCTGGTGGGCCAGAGCGGCAGCGGGAAGAGCACGATCGCCCGGAACGTGCTGGGTCTGCAGAAACCGACTTCAGGAAGCGTTCTCTACGGCGGCAAGGACATCTTCAAACTCAGCCGTGCCGAGTACGACGCCTATCGCCGCGACGTGCAGCCGGTGTTCCAGGACCCGTACGCGATCTTCAACCCGTTCTACCGGGTCGATCGCGTGCTCTGGAAGGCGGTGAAGAAGTTCGGCCTGACCAAGAGCCGTTCCAAGGGCCTCCAGCTGATCGAGGAGTCCTTGAGAGCAGTGCGTCTCGAGCCGGAGAACGTTCTCGGGCGTTACCCGCATCAGCTCTCCGGCGGTCAGCGCCAGCGCATCATGCTGGCCCGCGTACACATGCTCCGGCCGTCGTTCATCATCGCGGACGAACCCGTGTCGATGCTGGATGCCCAAGTCCGCAAGCACTTCCTGGACATCCTGCTCGACTTCCAGCGTGAGCACGGCATGACCACGCTCTTCATCACCCACGACCTGTCCACCGTCTACTACCTCGGCGGCGAAGTCATGGTGATCACCAAGGGCGAGATCGTCGAACGCGGCCCGGTCTCCACAGTCATGCACGAGCCGAGCCACCCGTACACCAAACTCCTGCTCGACTCCATCCCGCAACCCGACCCCGACAACCGCTGGACGAACCGCATCACGGTCGACGAACTCGAGGACCAGGAACGTTCCGACGCCAAGGCTGCCCCGGCGCCGGAAGCTCCCATCCTCTAACCGCGACGAGTCAGACCGTGCGGATGGCCGGATCGCTGAGACCAGGGGTGCCGGTTTCGACGTGGCCGGCGAAGCGGCGTTGGTACGACGTATCGGTCGGAGTGGTGACGGTGACGTCGTACCAGCGGCGGGTGGTGGTGACGGTGTGAGTGGTCGTGCCGGGTTGGAGGTTGAGGGTCTTCGGGGTGCCGCCGTAGGCGTTGGTGATGGTGACCTTGCGGGCGACGTCGGTGGTGAGGGTGAGCTTGAAGTCGCCGGTGCGGGTGTCGCGGCCGGTGACCTCGAGGGTGGTGGCCGGCTTGCCCTTGAAACCGCGGAGGAAGCCGTTCGCGCTGTGCACGGTCAGGTCGTAGATGCCGCCGTACGCGGTCGCGTTCCAGCTGTCAGAGAGCGATTTCCCGGCCGAGGTCGTGTACGTCCAGGGGCCGTCGGCGCGGTTGGCCGCGGTCACCAGGAACTGCGCGCCGGCGTGAGCTCCGGACGCGAACGTCAAGGTGTAACGACCGTTGGCCGAAGCGCCGTCGATGGTCGATGCGTAGGGCAACGGCCTGGTACGGCGGGAGCCGCGTTCCTGCGCGGGGACGGCGCCGACCGCGGGTGGCGCGGGGACGTACGACGGGTGCCGCTCGTTGTCCGGCGGCTCGTAGTCCGAGGTGTCGGGGAGCGGGACCGGCCGGCTGTCCGCCGTACCGAAGTCGAAGGCGGAAGTGAGGTCACCGCAGATCGCGCGCCGCCACGGCGAGATGTTCGGCTCTTCGACGCCGAATCGCTTCTCCATGAAGCGGATCACGGAGGTGTGGTCGAAGACCTCGGAACACGTGTAGCCGCCGGTGCTCCACGGGGACACGACGAACATCGGGACGCGCGGTCCGAGGCCGTACGGGCCGGCGGTGTACTTCTTGTCGCCGGGGAAGTTGTCCGGGGCAACGTCGACTGTGGACAGGCCTTGGTTCGCGTCCTTCGGGGGGAACGGCGGGACGATGTGGTCGAAGAAGCCGTCGTTCTCGTCGTACGTGATGAAGAGCGCGGTCTTGCTCCACACCTTCGGGTTCGAGGTGAGGGCGTCGAGGACGCGGGAGATGTACCAGGCGCCGTAGTTGGTCGGCCAGTTGGAGTGCTCGCTGAACGCTTCGGGGGCCGCGATCCAGGAGATCTTCGGGAGCCGGTTGGCCTGCACGTCCGCACGCAGCTGGCCGAAGTAATCCTCGCCGGCCTTGGCGTTCGTACCGGTCCGGGCCTTCTCGTAGAGAACGTCGCCGGGCTTCGCGTTGCGGTAGTTGTTGAAGTACAGCAACGAGTTGTCGCCGTAGTTGCCGCGGTAAGCGTCCTCGATCCAGCCCCAGCTGCCCGCCGCGTCCAGGCCGTCGCCGATGTCCTGGTAGACCTTCCACGACACACCGGCCTGCTCGAGCCGCTCCGGGTACGTCGTCCAGCCGTAGCCGAGCTCGTCATTGCCGAGAACCGGGCCGCCGCCGGTGCCGTCGTTCCCGGTGTAGCCGGACCACAGGTAGTACCGGTTCGGGTCGGTCGCGCCGATGAACGAGCAGTGGTACGAATCGCACAGCGTGAACTTGTCCGCGAGCGCGTAGTGGAACGGGATGTCCTCGCGCGTCAGGTACGCCATCGTGGGGACACCCTTGGCCGGGATCCACTGGTCGTACTTGCCGCCGTTGATGCCCAGGTGCCCGTCCGGCCAGCTGTGCGGAAGCCCGGTCAGGAACTGCAGCCCGAGGTCGTCGGCATCCGGGTGGAACGGCGGGATCTCCTTGCCTGTCTTGTCCCGCTGGTAGTAGACCGGCTTCCCGCTCGGCAACGTCACCGGCCGCGGATCCCCGAAACCGCGGACCCCCTTCATGGTGCCGAAGTAATGGTCGAACGACCGGTTCTCCTGCATCAGTACGACGATGTGCTCGACGTCGTTGATGTCGCCGCACTGGCGATGCGCCGGGATCGCAGCGGCCTGCTCGATACTGTTCGCCATCGCAGCGAAGCCGGCCGAAGCTCCGGCCAGCTGCAGGAACCTGCGGCGATTGATGTCTGGCATGGGTGTCTCCTGTCGGACGGGTGGGGCGGATGGAGTGTCAACCACGGGCACTGCATCGCAGGCACCCTAACCTGAACGATTAACCGACGGAAGATGAACTTTCCTGTTCCCAATTAAGCAGTTTCACACCTTTATGATCACTCGAAGCGGAAGGTAACTCTCGGTGGATCGCGTCTGGTACGTCGCGTACGGCTCCAACCTCGCCCTCGATCGCTTCACTTGCTACCTCGCCGGCGGCCGCCCCTCCGGTGGAGCCCGCACCTATCCAGGCTGCCGAGATCACACCGCGCCGACCCGCATCGAGGGCGTCGAGGTTGATGGCGGTCTGCTGTTTGCGGGGGAGTCGAAGGTGTGGGGTGGCGGCTCCGCGTTCTTTGATCCCGCGGCGCCCCGCAAGGTTGCGGGGCGCGCCTATCTGCTCACCGCGGATCAGTTCGGTGATGTCGCGGCGCAGGAGATGTGGCGCGAGCCCGGCGGGGAGTTCGCCCGCAAGCTCGCGGCGCTGCTGCCGGAGGTGGTAGAGCTGCACACGATGGGGCCGGGCCGGTACGAGACCGTGGTGCGGCTAGGGGAGTACGACGGGTTCCCGATGTTCACCATCACGCATGGGTCGGTGGCTGACCTCGAGCCGGTCGCGCCGGCGGCGTCGTACTTGCAATGGATCGTCACCGGGTTGCGCGAGGCGCATGGGTGGGATGACGAGCTTGTACGACGCTATCTGTTGAGTGCGCCCGGCGTGGAGAGGTGGAGCTGATGGTGGTCGACGCGTGGATGCAGCATCCGACTCGGCGGATGTTGGAGCAGGACTGGCTGGAGTCGTTGCGGCGGTGGACTGGGGAGGAGTTCTCGGCCGAGGTGCCGGTGGGGCGGACTATTGCGGCGATGGATGCCGGTGGGGTTGAGGTTGGGCTGATCAGCGCCTGGTATGCGCCGGAGGGCGTGCTTGTCAGCAACGACGAGGTGGCGGGGTTTGTGGCGCAGTACCCCGAGCGGCTGGTGGGTGTCGCGTCGGTTGACCTGCGGCGACCGATGGACGCCGTACGGGAGTTGCGGCGGGCCGTCCGCGAACTGGGGATGTGCGCGCTGCGGGTGGTGCCGTGGTTGTGGGGGTTGCCGCCTAACGACCGGCGCTACTACCCCTTGTACGCCGAGTGTGTGGAGCTCGGGATTCCGTTCTGCACGCAGGTCGGGCACACCGGTCCGTTGCGGTCGTCCGAGCCCGGACGACCGATCCCGTATCTCGACGAGGTCGCTCTCGACTTCCCGGAGCTGACAATCGTGGGCGGTCACATCGGGTACCCCTGGACCGTCGAGATGATCGCGCTCTCCACCAAGTATCCGAACGTCTACATCGACACGTCGGCATACACGATCCAGCGCTACCCACCCGAGCTCGTCGCCTACCTGCGCACGCACGGTCGCGGCAAGGTTCTCTTCGGGACGAACTACCCGATGATCTCGCCCGAGAAAGCGCTCTCTGGTCTCGAGATCCTGGATCTCGACGCCGAAGCTCAAGACCTGTTCCTGAGCGGCAACGCGCGCCGCGTCTTCGGCCTCACCTGAGACCGAAGACGCGGCGAACCGTGGTCAGCGCTTGATGGCGACGCAGGTTGCGGAGGCGGTCTTCGAGGGATCGCTCTCCGACTTCGCGGTCAAGGTGATCTTGGCGACCGGGCCCTGGCCGGCCTTCGCGTAGACCGGGACGGTGACTTGCTGGCCGGCGTTTGCGGTGGTGAGGGCGTTCGGGAGCGAGACCGACCACTCCTTGCCGTTCACCTTGGCGGACAAGCGGTAGACGTCACCCTTCAGGTACGCCGAGATGTCCTCGGGGTGCTCCGACGTGGCGCCGGCCTTGCCGGTGTTGGTGAGTTTGAAGTTGCAGGTCTGCACACCGGCACGACCCGGTACGGCGACAGTCGGCTGCACGCGGACACCGCGCTTCTGCGCCCCGGAACCGTCGAGTGAGCGGATCGCGACCGTGTACGAGAGCACGCCGGCGCGGTCCCGCCGTACGTTGGTGATGTAGAAGTGCAGACGGTTGGCGGTGTCGGTGTACTCGTACTCGCTGCCCGAGTTCGTGCCCGCGTGGAAGAGCGCGTCGGACAACTGGCGGTAGTCGCCGATCGTGATCGGGACCTTGGTGCCGTCCGGCAGCACGTAGTCGGTCATATTGATGTCCTGCGGGTTGGCGTCGATGACCCACTCGAACGGCGCCGCGTCCTGGTTCTTGGTCTTCGCCAGCAGGACACCGGAGTCGGGAGTGAACGAGTCCGTGCCCATCCGGTCGACGACCTCGACCGTGTAGTTCTGGTAGCCGCGGCCGTCACAGAACGGATCCTTCGACGTGTCACACGGCGGCGCGAGATCACCGGCACCACCAAGCTGGATGTTCACGCCGGCGAGCCCCTTAGGACCCGGGTCATTGGTCCGCGCGGTGACATCGGCGATCACGACCCCGGAACCAGAGAGCGCTTCCCGAGACAGGCGCAGGACGTTCTGCTCGTCGACCATGTTGAGCTTGATCTTGTTGCGCAGCATGTGTTGCGCACCCATCGAGGCCCCACCGGTCGCCGGGATCATCCACCGGCTGTGCGGACCACCTGGCCCGTTGAACGTGCCGCGGCTGAGCATCTCCCACGGTCCGCTGTAGTCACGCCGCGCCGGGATGCTGAACGGGTTGTTGTAGTTGTCGCCGATCCCGAGGATGTGGCTGAACTCGTGCGCGTACACACTCATCCCGGAGCTCTCGGCCTGGGTCGACGACCCGCCGCCGGCGTTCGGCCAGATCGTCGAACCGGACGCCCACGACGTCCACTCGACGTACCGGGTGTCGGACCAGTTCGGCATGGCCGGGTCCGGCGGGCCGAACTCGTCGCTGACGTCTTCCTTGGTCGGGAACTTCATCGGCCCGAACTCCTGCCAGGTCGACGACTCGTCCTGACCCGCGCTGAGGAAGAACACGAAGTCGAACCCGGCCGGCACCTGGGTGCCCTGGTCGGCCACCCACGCGGCCCGGCCGTCGGTGCGGATGTTCTTGGTGCAGGTGTCGCCGGCCGGGCAGTCGCTCGGCTTCTGCATCTCCATCGCGTACTCGTGCGACTTCCCCGGCATCCGGTACGGACCGAAGGACGTGAGTTCGACGCCGTACCGGCCGCCGGAGTCCTCCATCCAGTACTCGTGCAGGGTGTGACCGCGGTTGAGCGCGCCGGGCGTGTTCAGCAGGTTCTGGTAGAACTTCCCGACCTGATCACGCGGTACGCCGCTCGCCTCCGCACTCGGGTTGCCGAACACGGTCGACCCCTTCGGCTTCGTGACGACGAAGTCCGCGTTCGGGTAGTCCAGCAGCACCAACGCACCCTTGAACGTGCGCTGCGACCCCTTCACGTTCGGGTCCGACCAGTTCGTCCCGGGCGGCTTCTTGTAGTCCGACCACGTCATGTGGTCCGGGTTCTCCCAGTTCTGCGGATCAATCGGCCCCGGCAGCCCGTTCGCTCCGACGGTCGCGACGCGCTTGTCCGCGCCGGACTCCTGCCAGGGCTGCTGCTGCGGCCAGTGCGGGTACTGCCAGGCGTTCGCGGGATCCGGGGGAGCGGTCGCACTCGGCGCGGCCAGGGCCAGACTCGGCACCGAAATGGCCGCCAGTACGGCGACCACACGCAGGGCGACACGATATTTCCGTTGCTCAGACACGGGCGGGCATCCGATCGACGATGGGCGGGGATTTTCGAACAGCCATGAGCATGCCTCCTTACACCCCTGACCACAACAAATGAGATGACTGTATACAGTATGTGATTCTGTGGTTAGTCTGGCCGGGCATTGGCGGCGTGGGATGGAGGAGCTATGTACACGGTCACCGACCCGGCGACGGGTGTGCTGGTGGAGGAAGTGGCGAACTCGACGGAGGAGGAGGTTCGCGACGCGATCGGGCGGGTGCATGCGGCGTACCCGGGGTGGCGTGCGCTACCTGTCGGGGAGCGGGCCGCGATCGTGGCCCGGGCCGCGGACCTCTTCGAAGAGCGGGCTGCCGAGCTTGCCTCGATCATGACGCAGGAGATGGGGAAGCGGGTCAACGAAGGGCTGGGGGAGGTCGGCATCGTCGTCGACATCTTCCGGTACTACGCCGAGCACGGGCCGGCGTTGCTGGCGGACGAGCCGTTGACGGTGAAGGGCGGCCGGGCGGTGATCACCAAGGGGCCGATCGGAGCCCTGCTCGGGATCATGCCGTGGAACTTCCCGTGTTATCAGGTGGCGCGGTTCGTGGCGCCGAACCTGGTGCTGGGGAACACGATCCTGCTCAAGCACGCGTCGATCTGCCCGCGGTCGGCGCAGGCGATCGAGGAGATCCTGCACGCGGCCGGCGTACCGGACGGCGTGTATGTGAACACCTATGCGTCCAGCCGGCAGATCCCGGGCATCCTGGCTGACCCGCGCATCATGGGCGTCTCGCTGACCGGCAGTGAGCAGGCCGGGATCTCGGTCGCGGCCGAGGCCGGGAAGAACCTGAAGAAGACCGTGCTCGAACTCGGTGGTTCGGACCCGTTGATCATCCTCGACACCGCGGACATGGACGAGACGGTCAACGCCACCGCGACCGCCCGGATGCGGAACTGCGGTCAGTCGTGCAACGCGCCCAAGCGGATCATCGTGCTCGCCGACCTGTACGACGAGTATGTCGATCGGCTGACCAAGCGTGTCGCCGAGTACTACGTGCCCGGCGATCCGGCCGACCCGAAGACCAAATTGCCGCCGCTCGCCTCGATCGCGGCCGCCGATGAGGTCGCCGGCCAGGTGGCGAAAGCGGTCGAGCAAGGCGCAACGCTCAAGGCGGGCGGCCGACGAATCGGCCCCGGCGCCTACCTCGAGGCGACCGTCCTCACCGATGTCGTGCCCGGCATGGACGCTTACCACGAAGAGATCTTCGGCCCGGTCGCGATCGTCTTCAAGGCGGCCGACGACGACGATGCGATCCGCATCGCCAACGACACGCCGTTCGGTCTCGGCGCCAGTGTCTGGGGTACCGACCCGGATCGGCTGCGTCGGGTCGCGGATCGCATCGACGCCGGAATGATCTACTTCAACCGCGCCGGCGGTTCCCAGGCCGACCTCCCGTTCGGCGGCATCAAACGTTCCGGCATCGGCCGCGAACTCGGCCCCGCCGGTATCGAGGAGTTCATGAACCACAAGTCGATCCGGCTCTGATGGCAGCTTGACGCCACAGCGCGTGACGACGGGTCGTCAGCGGTCAGGCTTTCGGTATGAAAGATGACCGGTTGGCTGCTGCCCTTGGGAACGCGTCGTTGCTCGGCGTCGGCTACATGCTGTTGCGTCGCTGGCGGTTGGCGATCGCTGCGCAGGTGATCACGGTGGCGCTCGTGCTGATCCTGGTGTCACAGAAGGCGTTGTGGTGCGAGATCGCGCTGGCGGTGTGGTGGGTCGCGGTCGTGGTGCACGGCTGGACTGCGGCCGGGAAGCCCGGCACGCGGCCGGTGCGCGAGCAGCGCGTGATGGCCCTGTGTGTCACGGTTCCGGTCCTCCTGGCCGGCGGCTTCTTCCGGTACGACGCCGCCGGCATCCAGCGCGATGTCGCCGAGGCCCGCGCGGCCGGGGACTGCGCGGGCGTCACGGCCGCCCAATCGAAGGCCCGGTACGGCGATCGTGTCGCCGACGCGCCGGGTATCGAAAAGCTCGGCGCCGATGTCGAGGCGTGTGCGGAGCTCCGCGAAATCGCGCGGATGCTACCCGGCACCTTGCCCGGCCACACGAACCTTCTGGCCGAGCAGTTCGAGAAGCTCGATGCAGTGCTCGCGAAACCGGGGCAGGACAAGACCGTGGAGAAGGTGCTCGACGAGTACCTCGGCAGCCTGACTGCGCAGAGCCCGTGCAACACCGTCAAGCTCGCCACCTGGCTGCGGGATCGCCAGAAGACGCGGAACATACTGGACAAGGCGGGTCCCGTCGGCGACGGTCTCGTGCCCGGCAACCAGTTCGCGTGCGCGCAGTCCGAGGCCAAGGCCGCTCAGTGGCGCGCGGCGTCGTACCGGTATCGGGAGCTGATCGCCCGGTATCCCAAGGCTCCCGTCACCTCCAAAGCGCGGGCCGCGCTGGTCGTGGCCACGCTGAAGGTGCAGTTGCTCGACATCCGTGGACTGATCGACTCGGGGGAGTACTGCGCCAAGCCGGCCGCGTACGGCGGTGCGCCGCGCTACCGCGGCGGGGTGAACCGCGCCCTCATCCTCGGCGCGCAGGAGGGGTACGCGAGCCAGTTGCCGAGCCAGTGGAAGACCACAGTGCCGACCAATGCCTCGGTGGTGATCTGCACCGAAGAGGTGGAGGACGGACCGGCGATCAGGACCTGCCCGTACGTTCGCGAGGGCTACAACTTCGACTTCTACCGCACGTTCCGCAAGGTCGTGGTTCCGGTGAAGGTCTACGCGATGCGTACCGGCCGGCTGGTGAAGGCCGCCAAGGTGGTGATCGATGGTCCGGCCTGCCCAGCGGTCTACACCGACAGCTCGGGTCTGCTTCCGATCGCCGGGGAGACGATTTCGACGCCGGTGGAGCCGACTGCGGCGAACATTCGGGCTGCGTTCCAACCGTTGCTGGTCCGGCCCTGAAGGCCTATCGTTTCGCGCACCTAATGTGACCGCCCGCTCACTGTGAGGTGCACGATGCGATTCCGCCCAGTTTTGCCCGCCCTGCTGGCCATTTCCTGCCTGGTGGCCGGTGCTACGACCGCTACCGCGGCGAGCCCGTCGACGACGCATGAGGCCGCAACCACCAAAGCCCAGCAGGCCAAGGTGGCCGACTTCTGGACTCCCGAGCGGATGCGATCCGCCGTGCCGATCGATCAGCTACTCACACCCAAGCAGCGCATCAACACCGGCAAGATTGCTGCTGGCAAGCCGAATACCGTCGCACCGACTGCGTTCCCGAGCGGAGGAGGCGCGTGGACGGGTGGCGGCAAGATCGTTGCCACCGAGGGGCGCGTGTTCTTCACCTACACCGGTCGTACGGCGTCCTGCAGCGGGACCGCGGTGACGAGCGGCAACAAGAGCACGGTCATCACGGCCGGGCACTGCGTGAAGCTCGATGGTGCGTTCCACACCAACTGGGTGTTCGTCCCGGCGTACAACAGCGGCGCGACGCCGTACGGGACGTGGACCGCGAAGAAGACCTACGCGACTCCGCAGTGGGTTGCCAGCGAGGACATCAACTACGACGTCGGCGCGGCGGTTGTGAACCCGCTGAACGGCGCGAGCCTGACCGACGTGGTCGGTGGGCAGGGGATCGCGTTCAACCAGGCGCGCGGCCAGAACATGTACGCGTTCGGGTACCCGGCAGCAGCGCCGTACGACGGCTCCAAGCTCATCTACTGCAGCGGCAAGGTGTTCAACGCGTTCATCTCGGACGGTATCGGGATGACGTGTGACATGACCGGCGGCTCGAGTGGTGGCGGCTGGTTCCTGCAGTTCAGCGAGTCGACCGGCGCCGGCATCGTCAACTCGGTGAACAGCTACAAGATCAACTTCATCCCGACCTGGATGTTCGGCCCGTACTTCGGTGCCGACGCCCAGAACCTCTACAACACCGCTCAGGCAGGCTGATCCCTGCGGTGCGCACCGGGTCCGGGGCGCGGTACGGCGTCGCGTGGTGAAGCGACGTGATGACCGGCCGCGCAGCGGACCTCGGTGTGCACGAGCGCACCGCACTCGCGGTGGGTGACCTCGAGCGGCGCACCTTCGTCGCCGGCCAGATACTTGTCGCCCCAGTCGCGGATCGCGATCAGGATCGGGTAGAGGTCGAGCCCTTTGGCCGTCAGCCGGTACTCGAAGCGCTGCCGCGCGCCCGGCTCCTGGTACGGCGTGCGTCGCAGGATCCCGTGGTCGACCAGCGTCGCGAGGCGGTTCGACAGGACCTGTCGCGGCACCTGTGTCCGCGTCCGCATGTCGTCGAAGCGGCGGATGCCGTTGAACACCTCGCGCAGTACGACGACCGTCCACCGCTCGCCGATGATCTCCATCGTCTTGCCGACCGGGCAGTTGTCCGCCGACCAATCCAGCGCGTTGTACATGAACGGCAGTCTAATGAGCTCTAGGTCTCGTTGACAGACTCAGCTGGGAGCTGTGAGGCTCGGGGCATGACGGACATCCAGGACGGTCCCCGCACCCGCACGTTCAGCTGGCCGGATCCGGCGGTGATCGCGGCCCGGGTCGGTACGACGTCCGGGCTGGAGATGCTGCAGGCGCTGCGCGACGGGGAGATCCCGGCACCGCCGATCCTGCAGTTGGTCGGGGCGACCGGGATCGAGGTCGAGGAGGGTCAGGTGACGGTCTTCATGCCGGCCCAGGAGTACCACTACAACCCGCTCGGCACGGTCCACGGCGGCGTGATCGCGACGCTGCTCGACACCGCCGCGGGCTGCACGGTCCACTCGACGCTGCCCGCCGGAACCGGCTACACGTCACTCGACCTGAACACGCGCTTCATCAAGCCGGTCACCGTGAAGTCCGGCGAACTGCGCTGCACCGGCTCGATCATCAGCCGCGGCCGCCGGACCGCGGTGGCCGAAGCGCGGCTGGTGGACGAGCGCGGCACCTTGCTGGCGCACGCCACGTCCACCTGCCTGATCTTCGAACTAGGCCAGTAGTTTCTCTACGGCCGACAACCGCACGCAGACCGTCAGACCGGCGACCGCGGTCTCGAGCTCGTCGAGCTCCGGGTACGTCGGTGCGATCCGGATGATGCTGTCGGCCGGGTCATCGCCGTACGGGTGGGTGGCGCCGGCCGGGGTGAGCGCGATCCCGGCCGCCTTCGCCTTGGCGACGACGTCGGCGGCGCAGCCCTCGGGCACCCGCAGCGTGATGAAGTAGCCGCCGGTCGGCGCGTTCCAGGACGCGAACCCGCTGTCGCCGAGCTCGGCGGTGAGGATCTTGTCGACCGCCTCGAACTTCGGCCGGATCAGCCCGGCCAGCTGCCGCATGTGCTCGTGCAGGCCGTCCGCGTCGCGCAGGAACTGCACGTGCCGGAGCTGGTTGACCTTGTCCGGCCCGATGCTCCGCTTGGCCGTGTGGCTCGACCACCACTTCAGGTTCGCCGGCGACGAACCGAAGAACGCGACCCCGGCCCCGGCGTAGGTGATCTTCGAACTGGATCCGAACACGAAGACGCGATCCGCGTTCCCGTGCTCAGCAGCCAAAGCCAGTACGTCGGCCAGTTCTGCGTGCTCGTCGGTCAGGTGGTGCACGGCGTACGCGTTGTCCCAGAAGATCCGGAAGTCCGGCGCGGCCGTCGTCATCGCGGCGAGCCGGCGC
Source organism: Kribbella sp. NPDC056951 (assembly GCF_042674205.1). Taxonomy (NCBI): domain Bacteria; kingdom Bacillati; phylum Actinomycetota; class Actinomycetes; order Propionibacteriales; family Kribbellaceae; genus Kribbella; species Kribbella sp. NPDC056951. The sequence goes on along the minus strand of NZ_JBHUQZ010000005.1, from coordinate 220,459 downwards.
ACCGTCTCGGCCGAGTACGTCGTGCCGTCCGGGTTGCTGTACTTCGGCACGCACCAGATGCCCTTGATCGAGGCGTCACCGGCCACCAGCCGCTCGACCTCGTCCATGTCCGGGCCGTCCGGCGTCAGCGCGACCGGGACCATCTTGATCCCGTAGCGCTCGCAGATCCCGAAGTGCCGGTCGTAGCCGGGGACCGGGCACAGGAAGGTGATCTCGTCCTCGTCGGCCCAGCGGCGCTCGGCGCCCGGCACCTGACCGAGCAGCGCGAACACGATCGCGTCGTGCATCAGCTCGAGGCTGGAGTTGCCCGCGGCGAGCAGCTGGTCGGCCGGCACCTGCAGGTCCGCGGCGAAGATCGCCCGCAGCTCGGGCAGCCCGTTCGGACCGCCGTAGTTGCGCAGGTCGGTCCCGTCGGCGGACACCGGGCGCTCGATCGCACCGAGGATCGCATCGGCGAGATCGAGCTGGCGCGGCGACGGTTTACCGCGGGTCAGGTCGAGCTTCAGCCCCTTCGCGGCAAGTGCGTCGTACTCCGTCTGGGCGCGGTCCCGCTGCGCCGTCAACTCTTCCACCGTCAAGGCCGAACCACCCACGACATTTCCCTTCGCTGCCATCGTTACGGACAGCTTAATGGGACGTGACGGTTCGCTATACCACGGGTCAGCGGCCGTTGCACTTGGGGAACTTCGGGTCCCACGGCGGACAGGTCGGGCGCCCCGGCCCGGTCGGCTTGGTGGGCGGCGGAATCGGGATCGTCGGGATGCCTGGTGTTACCGGGGGAGTGGGCGGCAGCGCCTTGCTGCCGTTCGACAGCCACAGCGTGACCAGGGCACCCGGCAGCGCGCCGTCCTCGGTCCGCGGGCTGGTGTAGGCGACCGTGCCGGAGACCGCGTCGGAGTCGACCAGGGTGTCGGAGACGGAGACCTTGAAGCCGAGTGCCTGGAGCGCGGCGGTCGCCTGCTCCGGAGTCATCCCCTTCACCATCGGCAGGTCCTTGACGTTACCGCGGATGGTCTTCTCGTCCGGCTGCACGAACTTCGACGACGGCAGCCCGGCCAGGATGCCCCGCATCGCGGTCTCCCAGATCGGACCCGCCGTACCGGAACCCGAGACCTCGTGCCCCAGTGTCCTGCCGTTGAAGGTCTGGTTCATGAGGTTGGTCGCCGGCGGCGTGGCGTCAGCGACCACCGAGGCGGCCGCGTACTTCGACGAGTAGCCGGCGAACCACACGGCCTTGTTCTCGTTGACCGTTCCGGTCTTACCGGCCAGGTCGCTGCGGCCGAACTTCAGCTTGCTACCGGTACCACCCGGCTCCATCACCTCGTGCAGCACGTAGTTGACGCCGTCCGCGACCTGCGGGGTCATCACCGGCTTGCAGCTGCGGCCCGGGGTCGCGATCGACTTGCCGCGGACGCTGGCGACCGCGGTGACCACCTGCGGGTTGCAGAACACTCCGCGGGCCGCGAACGTCGCATACGCGCTGGAGAGCATCATCGGCGTGATCAGACCGGCCGAGCCGAGCGTCATCGACGGGACCTGCAGCAGCGGCTTCTCGGTCTGCGCGTCGCGCATGCCCATCCGCGCCGCGAGGGTGGCGATCGGGCACAGCCCGACCTGCTGGGACAGCTGCAGGAAGTAGGTGTTGGTCGAGGCGCGAGCGGCGTCGATCATCGACGGGTCCGGGACGGTCTTGGTCGAGTTCTTCGGGGTGTAGTCCGGGTCCGAGGCGACCCCGGTGCAGGTCTTGAAGTCCTGCCCGCTCAGATCGAGGGTCTGCGGGGAGTTGATCCGGTAGTTGAGCGGGACGCCCTTCTGGATCGCGGCGGCGATGGTGAACGCCTTCATCGTCGACCCGTTCTGGAACCCGCCGAACCCACCGGGGTAGGACTTCTCGACGTTGTAGTTGTACGCCGTCTGGTTCTTCTTGAACCCGTACGGCTTGCTCTGCGCCATCGCCTTCACCAGACCGGTGTTCGGCTCGACCACGGTGATCGCGGCGACCGCCTGGTCGGTCGGCTTGGAGTGCTTGTCGATGGAGCTCTGGGCCGCGGCCTGCATCTTCGGGTCGAGTGAGGTCCGGATCGTCAGACCGGCGGTCTGGATGTAGTTCTCCCGATCCTCCTTGGACCGGCCGAAGACCGGGTTCTCCTTCAGCTTGGCCACCACGTAGTCGCAGTAGAACGGGTACTTCGAGTTCGCGCAGCCGTTCGGCACGACCTGGATCTTGCGCGGGTCGATGACGGGCGTCTTCATCGCGGCCGCGGACTGCTTGGCGGTGATGATGCCGAGGTCGCGCATCCGCATCAGCACGGTGTCGCGGCGGTCCTTGGCCTTCTTCGGGGCGTCGGTCGGGTCGTAGCCGACCGGGTTCTTCACCAGCCCGGCCAGCAGCGCGGCCTGCGGCAGGGTGAGCTTCGACGCGGGGACCCCGAAGTAGTGCCGGGCTGCGGCCTCGACGCCGTACGAGCGGCCGCCGAAGAAGGCGAGGTTCAGATAGCGGTGCAGGATCTCGTCCTTGGAGACCTTTTGCTCGACCGCGATGGCGTAGCGCAGCTCGGCGATCTTGCGCTCGTAGGTGTCGGCGGTCGCGGCCGCACGCTCCTCGGGAGTCTTCGCCTTCGCGACCAGGCTGAGCTTGACGTACTGCTGGGTGATGCTGGAGCCGCCCTGGGAGACGCCGCCGGCCGTCTGGTTCCGGAGGAGCGCGCGCAGCGTGCCCTTGGCGTCGATGGCGCCGTGCTCGTAGAAGCGGTCGTCCTCGATCGCCACGATCGCCTTCAGCATGATCGGGTTGATCGCCTTCAGCGAGACCTCGGTCCGGTTCTCCTTGTACAGGGTCGCGATCAGCGATCCGTCCGCCGCCTGGATGACCGTCTTCTGCTGCGATGCCGGGATCGCCAGGTCCTGCGGGAGGAACTGGACGGTGTTGTGCACCGTCTGCGTGGTCACGCCGGCCAGACCGGCCAGCGGGAGCGCCAGACCGGCAACGAGGGCGCCGGACAACGTGCTCACCAGGAGGAAAAGGAGCACCGACCGGAAGGCACCGGGGCGGGCCGGCTCACTTCTGTGCATGACCCGGCACAGTACGGCAGGTCAGGGGCCTTCGGCAGGCCGTACGTTACGGAATTAACACATTTGACCCGCAATTTCACCCTGCGTGTTCACGCTCTCACTCCCCGGTGGCGAAACGGACGTGCCACTCCGTGATCAACCACGTCGACGTGACCGGCGTCTCATCCCGTAAGAGAGCGAACAAAGGGGAGAAGCATGAAGCGATTGATGATCACGTCGCGTCGCTCGTTGATCGGTCTGGCCGCGCTCGCGACGGCCGGGCTGGCGCTGACGGGGGTGGCACCGGCCCGGGCGCGAGTAGTTGCTGCCAGCAACAGCCAGGCGCTGACGTACGGTCAGCGGAACTTCGACTGTGACCCGGAGTACGGCTGCCACGCCTCGGCGGTACTGCCGAAGTCCTGGAAGTACACCAAGCTGGGTAACGGTGAAGGCCGTTTCTCCGATCGCGCCGTACCGCGGATGATCCGGATCGACACCAACCTGCCGATGGCCCCGGGCACCGCGACCGCGGCGCAGCGGAAGCAGAAGGCACTCAAAGGCACGCCGGGACTGAAGATCCTCGGTCTCCAGAACGGCACGATGAAGTCGACGATGCAGCAAGGTCCGCTGCGGATCTCCACGCTCGTCTACACCTACCGGAGCGGATCGACCACCCGCTGGGTGGCGACCCGCTACATCGGCTTCCACGGCAGCAAGATCGCAGGTGCCGAGGTCACGGTCGCCGGCCGCGTGCAGGACCGCGTGCTGCTCGGCACGGTGCTGACTAAGGCCACGCAGTCACTGGCGCTGTACGGCTAGCACCTCCGGAAGGTCGCCGTCAGCCAGGATGCCAAGGCGTTTGGTGGCCCGGGTGACGGCGACATAGAGGTCTGAGAGTCCGCGGCGGGACTCGGCGATGATGCCGGCCGGGTCCGCGATCAGCACCGCGTCGAACTCGAGACCCTTGGAGCGCGTGACATCGAGCAGCGCGACCGGCGCGTCGAGTACGGCGGGATCATTGCTGTAGGCAACATCCTCCAGTACGGCGGCCAATTCGTCGTACCGGGGTCCCGGGACGAGCACCGCGAGCCGGCCGTCGCCGATCGCCTCCCGCTCGGTCTTGATCGCGTCGCGGAGCGCGTCGACGAACTCTGCACTCGGTACGGCGCGGATCCACGGCTCGTCGTCGCCATCGCGTACCGACACCGGTGGTTGCAGGGTCGGATCGATCGCGGCGAGCACATCGGCCGCCACCGTCATGATGTCGGTCGGCGTGCGGTAGTTGACGGTCAGCTCGGCACTTCGCCAGCGGCGTGGCGCGTACTGCTCGAGAAGATCGGACCACGACTTCACACCGGCGTCCGTCCCGGTCTGCGCGATGTCACCGACCAGCGTCATCGAACGGCGCGGGCAGCGGCGCATCAGGAGCCGCCAATCCATCGCCGACAACTCCTGCGCCTCGTCCACGATGACGTGCCCGAAGACCCAGCTGCGATCGGCAGAAGCGCGTTCGGACACCGTGCCCGGGTTCCGGATCAGCTCGGTGCGTTGAGCGATGAGGTTCTCGAACTGCTCGATCTCCCACGGCATCACGACAATGTTCTGCGCCTCCATCTGAACCTGCACGACCTCCTTGGCATACCGCCAGTTCTCCTCGGCCTCCGCAGCCGCCGCGGCGGTCTGTTGCTTCCGGGCCGCCACGGTGGAATCGAGCTCACCGATCAACTCGGCGGCCTCGTCGAGCAGCGGTACGTCGGATGCCGTCCACGGCGCGTTGATCGGCCGGAGGATCGCGGCCTGATCGTCCGCACTCAGCTGCGGTGCCGCCGCGGCCAGGCGTTCGGCCGAGGACAGCAGCACGCTGACCAGGAGCTGCGGGGTGAGCTCGGGCCACAGGTGGTCCAGAACGCTGTGCACACGCTCGTCCTCGGCCAGCTCCTTGCGGATGTCCTCGATGTCGTCCGTACCGACGTACTGCCGGCCGATCGTGTCGACGACCTGGTTGGTGAGGACGGTCAGGATGCGGCGGATGAAGATCCGCCGGGCCGGGTTGTGCGGCTCGTCGGACTCGAGTGCCTTCTCCTTGGCCTTCCGCACCGCATCGGGTCGCAGGACCAACTCGTGTTGATCGACCTTGAAATTGAGCGGCGCATCCGGGACCCGCTGGAAGTTCGCGACCGCCTGGGCCAGGACGTCGACCATCGCCAGGTCGCCCTTCACCCGCGCGGCGGCCGCGTCCTCGGCCGCAGTCGCCTCCACGCCCGGATACAGCTCGCCGACCGTCGCCAGTACGACGTCGGTCTCGCCCAGCGACGGCAACACCTGATCGATATAGCGCAGGAAGGTCGTGTTGGGCCCCACGACCAGTACGCCGTTCCGCGACAGCTGCTCGCGATGCGTATAAAGCAGGTACGCCGCTCGGTGCAGCGCAACCACGGTCTTCCCGGTACCGGGCCCACCCTGGACGACCAGTACGCCGGGGAGTTCGGAGCGGATGATCTCGTCCTGCTCGGTCTGGATGGTCGCGACGATCTCGTTCATCCGGCCGGTGCGATTGGCGCCGAGTGACGACATCAACGCCGCCTCGCCGATCAGCGTGCTGCGATCGCTGTCCTGCAACGCCTCGAGATCGAGTACGTCGTCGTCCACACCGATCACCGTGCGGCCGTTCAGGCGGATGTGCCGGCGCCGGGTCACTCCGAGCGGCGCGGCCGGGGTGGCGCGGTAGAAGGACTGCGCGAGCGGCGTCCGCCAGTCGATCAGCAGCGGGTCGTACTCCTCGTCGAACAGCCCGATCCGCCCGATGTGGAACCGTTCGCCGTCGGTCTCGTCGATCCGGCCGAAACACAATCCGCGTTCCACCGACGAGAGTTGGGCGAATCGACCGGAGAACAGATTGGTGAAGGATTCGCGTTCGCTGTAGCCCTGCAGATTGTCGACGGTGTTCTCACCCTGAACCCGGTCCAGCTCGCCGCGTGCCCTTTCGCGCAAGACGTCGAGCCGTTCGTACATGATCGCCACATGCCCTTGTTCTTCTGCCACTTGCTGTGCCAGCAGCTCGTCCGTCACAGTGCCCCCGACCCTTCTTGAAATACCTGGGAATGTCTGATAATCTGGTCTTAGTTGCCCCAAGAGGGCAACTTTTTTTGTTTCAGACACAAACACCCAACGGTATCTATTTCCGGGGTTACTCGCAAGCAATAGGCGCGGCCGAGCCGCGAACAATCAAAGTCGTGGCGAGTTCGACATGGTGCGAATCGATGGTCTCGCCCGCGGCCAGCCGCAGCGCGGTGCGCAAGGCGACAGCGCCCATCTCGCGCAACGGTTGTTTGACCGTGGTCAACGGCGGCGAGGCGAGCCGCGCGACCTGCGTGTCGTCGAAGCCGACCACACTGAGGTCCTCCGGGATCCGCAGTCCGCGGGCCCGGGCCGCCTCCATCACACCGAGCGCGACCTCGTCGCTGCCGGCGAAGATCGCGGTCGGCCGGTCCGGTAGGTCGAGGAGGACGGTTCCGCCGGCTACGCCGTCGTCGTACAGGAAGTCGCGTTGCCAGATGTAGTGCTTCGGCACCGTCGCGCCGACGGCCTCCATCGCGCTGCGGAAGCCACTCATCCGCGCCTGATTGCAGCCCGAGGCGGGCGGGCCGCCGAGGTAGGCGATCTTTCGGTGCCCGAGGTCGAGCAGGTGCTGGGTCGCAGCCATGCCGCCGGCGAAGTTCGTCGAGCCGACACTCGTCATGTCCGGCTCCGGGATGTTCGCCGGATCGATGACCACCAAGGGTAACCGGGCGCGGGACACGGCCGCGAGGTCGGCGGCGGTCAGCTCACTCGTGATACCGATCGCAGCCCGGCGACCGCCGCTGATCAGCTCGCGGATCCAGCGGCTCGCCCGGTCCGTCGGGCTGGATTCGTTGCGCGGATGCGCGTTCAGTACGACGTCGACGTTCGCCGCCTGACCCGCGTCGACGACGCCCTGGATCACCTCGACCGAATAGTTGTTCAGGGCCCCTTGGTAGAAGAGCTCGACCGAGGCCCGGACCACGGTCTCGGGCCGGCGGCCGACGTACCCGTGCTGGGTGAGGAGGTCCTGGACCCGGGCACGGGTCGCGGACGACACGTCGCTGCGGCCGTTGAGGACCTTGGAGACCGTCGCGATCGAGACCCCGGCGGTCTTCGCGACGGTGGACAGGGTGACCGTGGTCTTCGGACGTGGCATCTCGTTCCTCCTCCTGATAAAGGTCCATTATCGAAACTTTTCGAAGGCTCTGACAAGCCTTGACAGGTGTTTCTCCGAAACCTACGTTACGAAACACCTTCAGGGAGACGGAGATCACAGTGGACCCGATCAGAACATCTCGACGGACTTTTCTGAGCCTGGCGGCGGTGAGTGCGCTCGCGGCCTGCGGTACGTCCGGCCCCAAGACCACATCCGGCTCGTCTGGTGGCGCGGCCGGCGGCGGAGCGTCGTACTGGTTCCTCACCGGGCAGCCGGGCGAGACCATCCGCGAGGCGCAGGTCAAGCGGTTCAACGAGGCGAACTCGGGCACGCAGCTGAAGACCAACAAGTTCCAGAACGACGCCTTCAAGCAGAAGATCAAGACCGCCATCGGCGCGGGCCAGGGACCGACGCTGATCTGGGGCTGGGGCGGCGGCGGGCTGAAGAGCTACGTGGATGCCGGGCAGGTCGAGGATCTGACCAGCTTCTTCGGCGAGAACGCGGCGCTGAAGGACTCGATCTTCCCGTCCGCGTTCGGTGCGGCCACGGTGAGCGGCAAGATCTACGCGATGCCGGTCGAGACCGTGGCGCCGATCGTGCTGTTCTACGACAAGCGCTCGTTCGAGAAGATCGGGGCGCAGCCGCCGCAGTCGTGGGGCGACATCATGGACCTGGTGCCGAAGTTCAACGCGGCCGGGATCGCGCCGTTCTCGCTCGGTGGGCAGTCGCGCTGGACCAACATGATGTGGCTGGAGTTCCTGTTCGACCGGATCGGCGGCAGTGAGGTCTTCGGCAGCATCTTCGAGGGTAAGGCGAACGGCTGGTCCGATCCGTCCGCGCTGAAGGCGCTCGACGAGATGCAGAAGCTGATCAAGGCCGGCGGTTTCATCAAGGGCTTCTCCTCGATCACCGCCGACTCGAACGCCGATCAGGCACTGCTGTTCACGGGTAAGGCCGCGATGATGCTGCACGGCGCCTGGACCTACGGGAACATGAAGACGTCCGGCAAGGACTTCGTCACCGGCGGGCACCTGGGCTACATGAACTTCCCCGGTGTCGACGGCGGCAAGGGCGATCCGAGCGACACCGTCGGCAACCCCGGGCAGTACCTGTCGATCTCGTCGAAGGCGAGCGACGCGGACAAGGCGACGGCGAAGAAGTTCCTGGCCAACAACGTCGTGGACGATGCCTCGGTCAACGAATGGGTGACGACCGGGAACATCTCGGTCGCGAAGAGCTCGAAGGACCGGCTGGCCGCGATCACCGACAAGAACGACGCCGACTGGCTGAAGTTCGTCTACGACACCTCGGCGAACGCGAAGACCTTCGCACAGTCGTGGGACCAGGCGCTCAGCCCGACCCAGGCCGAGACGCTGCTCGACAACATCGCGAAACTCTTCCAGCTCTCGATCTCGCCGCAGCAGTTCGCCGACAGTATGAACGCGGTGATCGGCAAGTGAGCTCGCCCGGCCGGACGGTTTCCAGGTCGGGTCCCGCGTCAGGTTCCTCGCATGGGACCGGAGCGGTGACCTGGATGGTGTTGCCGGCTTTGGCGATGTTCGTGCTGTTCGGGGTGGTGCCGCTGGTCGGCGTACTGGTGCTGAGCTTTACGCAGTGGGACGGGCTGGGCGCGATTCGCCCAGCCGGGCTGGCGAACTGGGGATCGGTGCTGTCCGATCCCGGGTTGCCGCATGCGATCTGGGTGACGTTCGAGATCATGATCCTGTCCTGGGTGGTGCAGACTCCGCTGAGTCTGCTGATCGGGACGTTCCTGGCCGGGCGGCAGCGGTACCGCGGATTCCTCGCGGTGCTCTACTTCGTACCGCTGCTGCTCAGCTCGGCCGCGATCGCGATTACCTACAAGGCCTTGCTCGACCCGAACTTCGGGCTCGGCGCCGGTCTGAAGATCGGGTTCCTCACCCAGGACTGGCTCGGTAGCAGCAGTCTCGCGGTCGGTGTGGTGATCTTCGTGGTGTCGTGGCAGTTCATCCCGTTCCATTCGCTGATCTACCAAGGTGGTGTCCGGCAGATCCCGACCACGATGTACGAGGCGGCCGAGATCGACGGCGCCGGGCGGATCCGGCAGTTCTTCAGCATCACGGTGCCGCAGCTGAAGTACACGATCATCACGTCGTCGACGCTGATGGTGGTCGGTTCACTGACCTTCTTCGACCTGATCTTCGTACTGACTGCGGGCGGACCTGGTGATGCGACGCGGGTACTGGCACTGGACATGTACAAGCGCGGCTTCCAGGCGAACCTGATGGGTCCGGCGAGTGTGATCGCCGTACTGCTGGTGCTGATCGGCCTCGCGCTGGCGTTGCTGCTGCGCCGGCTCGGCGGCAGTACGACGGCCAGTCAGCAGGAGGGAGCCTGAGATGTCCGCCCGCAAACTCATCCGCCTGAACTGGCTCGGCGGCTCGGCCGCGTGGTTGTGGCTGGTGATCGTGATGATCCCGCTCTACTGGATCGTGGTGACCAGCTTCAAGGACCAGAGCGCGTACTTCAGCCAGAACCCGTTCGCATTACCGACCGCCCCGACGGCCGAGAACTACCGGATGGTGATCGAGGCCGATTTCCCGCGGTACTTCGTGAACAGCGTGATCGTCACGGCCGGCACGATCATCCCCGCGGTGACGATCTCGTTCCTCGCGGCGTACGCGATCGTGCGTGGTGCCGGGAGCCGGTTCCTGGCCGGGGTGAACGGGTTGTTCCTGATGGGACTGGCGATTCCCTTGCAGGCAACGATCATCCCGGTCTACCTGCTGATCATCCGGATGCGCCTGTACGACAGCCTGCTCGCGATCGTGCTGCCGTCGATCGCGTTCGCGATACCGCTCTCCGTACTCGTGCTGACGAACTTCATCCGCGACGTCCCGAAGGAACTCTTCGAGTCGATGCGGGTCGACGGCGCGACCGAGTGGGGAATGCTGCGCACACTCGCGTTCCCGCTGACCCGGCCGGCCTTGGTGACGGTCGCGATCTACAACGGGTTGGGAGTGTGGAACGGGTTCCTGCTGCCGCTGATCCTGACGCAGAGCCCCGAGCAGAGAACGCTCCCGCTGGCGCTCTGGACTTTCCAGGGGCAGTACAGCGTGAACGTCCCGGCCGTACTGGCCTCGGTCGTCCTCACCACCTTGCCCATCGCAATCCTGTACGCCGTCGGTCGCCGCCAGCTCCTGAGCGGCCTAACCGCAGGCTTCAGCCGCTGATCACCCGCCAGCTGCTTGTTCGCCGGCCGGGGAGCGCTCTCTCCGGCCGGCGCACTCTTGGCGGCAGCTCATTCCTTGCGGTCGGACAGGGCGCGGGTGGTGAAGAGCGCGGCGGTCAGGATGGCGGCGCTCAGCACGGCCAGGAGAGTGAGCGGTACGGCGCTCTCGGCGGGGGAGCGCTCTCTGTCCGAGAGCACGCTCATCAGGGCTCGGATCGGCGAGATCCAGCGGATCAGGAGCACGGCGAGAATCGCGGCGGCCGCGGTCAGCATGGCGACGCCGATCCGTGGGATGACGAGCCGCGAACAGAGCAGTCCGATCGCGATCCCGACGAGCGCCGCGGTGAGATGCGCGACCACCCCGACAGTCAGGATGCCGGCGTTGACCACGTGCTTGCCGGTGACGAGCGGGTAGCAGATCCCGATCACGATCAGCGGCACACACCAGGTCAGGATCACCGCGACCGTGACCGCCAGCACCTTGGCCGAGCTCCCGATCATCACGAGCGTGATCCGGCGCTGGGTCGGGTCCTCGTGATTCACGATCGAGACCGTCAACCACGTCGTACACACGAGCATCGCGAGGACACAGAACGCGTACGCCGACTGCAGCGGTCCGGTGTCGGACGTCGTACCGACCGCAAGCGCGGCCAGGAAGATCAGGGTCGGCGGCAAATACCGCTGCGACAGCAGAACGCTGGTCAGCAGAAACCGGTAGAGAGCGCTCACCGGGCGTTCACCTGCCGAACCGAACAACCGTGCGAGAGCGCGTCCAGCAAAACCGCATCATGCTGACCAGTCACCACCAGCAACGTCGTCCCGCTGCTACCGCGCCGAACCTCAACCACCTCAGGCCGCCCCGACCAGTCGAGCTCAGGCCCAGGAGCCAGCACAATCTCAGTGAGCGCTCTCCCGAGAAACGCGTTCGCGGGAGACGCGTTGTTGGGAAACGTGTTCGGGAAGGGCGCGTTCTGGAGCGGCGTGCTCTCGTGGAGCGCTCTCTCGTGGAGCTTGCACGTTCTGGTGGCGGTCAGACGGACGGTTTCGGTGGAGTGTTCGGTGAAGGCGACGGCGGCGCCGGCGTGGGCGGTCTCGGTGAGCAGGTCGCGGAGGGTTTCGTGGGCGGTGGCGTCGAGGCCGGCCCACGGTTCGTCGAGAACGAGCAGTTCGGGCGGAGTCAGGAGCGCCTGCGCGAGAGCTACCTTCTGCGCGTTGCCCTTGGACAGTTTCCGCATCGGCGTATCCGCGCCCCCGGTCAGCGCCAGCCGCTCGAGCAACACCGAAGAGCGCTCTCTCGCCGCTCCCGCGCTGAGTCCCCGGATCCGGCCGAGGTGCCGGAGGTACGCCGACGCCGACAACCGATCGTGCGACGTGAACACGTCCGGAACGTAACTGACCACCCGCGCAGTACGCCGTACCGTCCCGGATGTCGGCCGCGACAAGCCCACCATCAGCTTCAGAACCGTCGACTTGCCCGACCCGTTCGCCCCGACCAGCGCAAGCAGTTCACCCGCTCCGACCCGCAGATCCACCTCACTGAGAATCTCCCGCTGCCCGTACCGCTTGGAGACATTGGTCAGCCGCACAACCTCCATACACCGACCCTATCCGCGGGACCTCATCACTCGAGCGAGCGGGACTGTGAGTACCGCCGAGGCCAGGAGCGAGGCGGCGGCGAAGAGAGCGATTGCTGGGGCGGGAGAGGTGAGGTCGGCGAGGGTTCCGGCGAGGATGGCGCAGACGCCGAAGGTGGTCATGCGGAGGGCGGACTCGACGCCTAGGACTTGGCCGCGGAGGTCTGGGGGAGTGAGGTCGACGAGGACCTCTTGCTGGGCGAGGGAGGCGGCGTACCCGCAACTGCCGAGGGCGACGACCGCGGCCAGAACGGGGAGGGGGAGGTCGAAGGCGAAGGCCAGGAAGGGGACAGCGAGGACGAAGCGGAGCCAGCGGGCGACTGCGCGGCGTTGGGAGCGGTTGAGGAAGCGGCCGATGACCAGGTCGCCGGACAGCATGCCGGCTGCGCCGGCGGCGAGGAGCCAGCCGGCGTTTGCACCGGCGTACGGGACGAAGAGGGCTTCGCAGCCGACGACGAGACCGTTCGGGATGGCGAGGGCAAGGAGCAGGGGTCGGGTGTGCCGCTGGCCGAGTAGGAGGCGGTTGCCGCGCCAGGTCTCGGCGAGGCTCGTGCGTGCACCGCGCCGCGGGGCGCGGTCGCGGAGACCGAAGCGGAGGACCGGGATGGTGAGCGCGGAACAGGCGGTCGCCAGCCACAGAACAGTCTCCGGACTCATTGCCTGGAGCAACAATCCGGCGAGGCCGAAGCCGGCGATCTGCATGGCGCCGACGGACAGGTTCATCGCCGAGCGACCGAGGACGAACTGGTCGGCGGCGACGACATCGTTCAGCAGGCCCCAGCGGACGCCGGAGCCGATCGAGAGGCCGTAGGCGACCAGGAGAGCTAGGGCCAGGCGGGCTGCGGCCGGGAGTTCGAAGGCGGCCTGGGCGCCGACCGCGACGGTCGACAGGATCGCGAGCACGATCAGGATGCGACGCGGCCGGGCGGTGTCGGCCGCCGACATCAGGGTCGAGACGCCGAGGACCTGGGCGAGCGACGGCCCGAACATGACAAGCGCGGCCAGCAGTGCCGAGCCGGTCGCCGCGTTCACGAGCAGCGCGAGGGTCAGGCTGGTCATGGTCGAAGACGCGTTCCCGAGAGCGCTCCCCAGCCACAACCCGCGGAACTCGGCGTTCGCGAAGATCTGCCGGTAGCTCGGGCTGGCAGCGGCGCTTGCGGTGGGCGGCGTGGTGCTGAGGCTCATGTCCGGAAGCTTCGGTGGTGACACGGCGACGGCCTAGAGTTTCGGGTGGAGGCGAAACCAATGGCCGAGTTCCTCGTCGATGCCGACACCTTGGCGAACGCGCGCTTCGCCACGTCGGAGCTCACCGAGACCGTGTCGGCGCTGAAGCTGCTGCTGCGCCCGGTCGAGCCCTGGTTCCGGGCCTGGAAGGACACTCACCGGCCCGCGTTCGAGGCCCGGCTCGCCGCGGAACCGGTCTGGGCTGCGTTGCTGGAGAGCGCTTTCGGACGTAGCTGGTCGGCGGACTTCCTGACCAGCCTCCCGCTCGATCCGGACGCGAAGATCGCCGATGAGCTCGAGTTGATGATGCGCTTGGACGACGACGAGGTCCGCGCGGATCTGCGGGTGGTGCGGGAGCGCCTGCCCGCGATCTTGGAATCAGAGAGCGCTCTCGCCGCGACCGCGGCCGAGCTGCTCAGGTGGGTGTGGACCCAGACCGTCGAACCGGACTGGCCTCGGCGCCGGCGGCTGCTGCAGGCCGACATCGTGTCGCGGTCGGCGCGACTCAGCGAGCAGGGGTGGTCCGGTGTACTGCGTGGGCTCGGTCCTGATGTGCAGTGGCTCGGCGATGGTCGGATCCAGGTGAACCGCTGGGACTACCCGGTGACCGACGTCCGGGGGCGGTCGCTGATGTTCATTGCGACGCATACGCAGCGGGTCAGCGTCAGCTGGCGGCTGCCGGATCGGTTCGCGCTGACTTACCCGGTGAGCGGGATCTTCGCGGGAACGGCGGTCCTGGCTGAGCCTCTGGTCGAGCTTCTTGGTCGTAATCGGGCGCGCATTCTCACCACAGCCATCGACCCGATCAGTACGACGGCGCTGGTCGCTACCACTGGGCTGTCGCTCGCTACCGTCTCTGATCATCTCCGCGTTCTGACAGCGGCCGGTCTGCTCGAACGACGGCGTTCCGGACGCTCGGTTCTGTACTGGCAGTCCGATACCGGTCATCGCGTCACCCAGGCCCCGCCGGAAGATCCTCAGTAATTGTTCGGGCATTCCGGAAGGGGGTTGTCCGGAAGGGGTCCTAGCATCTGGGTCATGGAGCGAGAGTTCGCTGGCGAGGTGATCGAGTGGCGTGGGCCGGCGCCGTACTACTTCGTGCTTGTGCCGGAGGCGGACGGGTTGGCGCTGCGGGCTGCTGGTTCGGATGCTGGTTATCGGGAGTGGGGGATGCTGCCGGTTCGGGTCCGGATGGGAAGCGTCGAGTGGAAGACGTCGCTGTGGTCGCGGGACGGCGGGTATCTGCTTCCGCTGAAGGACGCCGTACGGAAGCCTGCGGGTGTTGATGCGGGGGAAGTGGTGGAGGTTCGGGTCGAGTTCGCCGGGGTGCGGCGGGAGCCGAGGCCGCGGCGGGTGAGTGTTCCTCGGCCGCGGGGTTCTCGGGAGCCGGTTCGGGATGAGCAGCTCGCGATTGTGCCGGCGAACCAGGTGGCGTGGGAGGACCTGCGGGCGGTCTTCGGGGCGAGTGGTGATCCGAGTCGGTGCTGGTGTCAGCGGTTCCGGATGCTGCCCAAGGAGAGTTGGGCGTCTGAGGGGGCGGAGGAGTTGTCTGCCCGGCTGCGCGATCAGACTGGTTGTGGTGATCGGGAGGCGCCGGCGACGAGCGGGCTGGTCGCGTACCTCGATGGGGAGCCTGTTGGGTGGTGTGCGGTTGCGCCGCGGGCGGATCATCCGAGGTTGTTGCGGGACAATCGCGTGCCTTGGGAGGGGCGTGATGAGGACAAGGCGGACGCGACGGTCTGGGCTGTGACCTGCTTCGTTACTCGGGTTGGGTATCGGCGGCGGGGTATCGCCGGGGCGCTTGCTCGGGCTGCTGCTGAGTTTGCCCGGGAGCGCGGTGCTCGGGCTGTGGAGGGCTATCCGGACTTTGTGGATGGTGGGTCGGTGGGGACGCTCGCCATGTTCGCCGATGCCGGCTTTGTCGAGGTGAGTCGGCCGGGGCGGCGGCGCGCCGTACTGCGCATCGACTTCTGAGCACGCCGGTCCGTGGGGCGGGTGGGGTCGGCGGGGATAGTGGAGGCATGACGAGTTCGGTGGGCGAGCCGGGGGCGGCGGAAGAGTCCAGTACGGCGGCGGTGGGTGGGGCGGGGGAGGCCGGTACGGCGGGAGTCGGTGGGTTGGCTTCTCGGCGGGTGCTGGGGCGGGAAGTCTGGCTGGTGCTGGCGCTGTCACTCGGGGCTTCGGGGGTGGCGGCGCTGATTTCGTTTACGGGGGTGTTGACGTCGGCGAAGCCGATCAGTGGGCAGACGGCGGTGATTGTGGGGTCGCGGGCGCCGGGGCGGCCCTGGCTCGACTTGGCTTGGCAGATCTTCGCCGTGGTGACGGCGCTGGTGCCGGTCGCGCTCGTGGGGCACTTTCTGCTGCGGGGTGGGGAGTCGCTGCGGACGATCGGGTTCGACCTGCGGGAGCGGGTGCGCGATCTCGGGCGGGGGACTGCGGTTGCTGCGGTGATCGGTGGGGCGGGGCTCGGGTTCTACCTGCTGGCTTATGCGTCCGGGGCGAATCTGACCGTGGACCCGGCGCAACTGCCCGATCACTGGTGGCGGATTCCGATCCTGATCGCGGTGGCCGCGCAGAACGCCGTACTCGAAGAAGTCATCGTGCTCGGGTACCTGAACCGGCGGCTGGATCAGCTGGGGTGGTCGGTCGGGCGGAGTACGGCGGCGAGTGCGTTGCTGCGGGGGTCGTACCACCTGTATCAGGGCGTCGGCGGGTTCGCGGGGAACGTGGTGATGGGGGTGATCTTCTGCTACCTGTACCGCCGGTGGGGGCGGGTGATGCCGCTGGTGGTGGCGCACACGGTGATCGACATCGTGGCGCTGGTCGGGGCGACGTACCTGATCGGGAAGGTCGGCTGGCTGCCCGGGTCGTAACCGATCGATGCTTTGTCAGGTTGTGAGGGGGTGACTGTCAACGGGGCCCAACTCAATCAGAACATGCTCAGCGAGACCGAAACCACCGATCCACCCGGGATCGATCCCGGCCTGGCGGCTGCGGCCCTGGCCGTCTTCGCCCATCGGCACGAAGTCGTGCACCTGCTGTACGCGGCGACCGACGAGCCGGATGCGCTGACCCGGATCGCCGACCTGCTGAAGGTGGACGAGTCGACGATCGGGCGGGTGCTCGACCAGCCGCTGCGCTGGATGCTGCCGCAGTTCCGGGCGGAGCTGGAGATGATCTCGGCGGCGCCGGGCTGAGGGCGGATACCGTGTCCCGGTGCAGACCTACCGGGCGGACCTTCTCGAGATCGCGGACGAACTGACCGACGCGTACGTCGAGGTGTTCACCGCACCGCCGTTTGCGCACCGGGACCCGGCGGAGACTCGCGCGGCCTTCCGGCAGCGGCTGGAAGGTGATGTGCGGCGCGTCGGGTTCCAGGCGTGGATCGAGCGGTCGGACGGCGGGCGGATCGCCGGATTCGTCACCGGGTGGACGACACCTGCGCCGTTCCGGACGGACCGGTCGTACGGGAGTGTGCTGAAGCGGCTCGGCGCTGAGCAGGTCGACGAGTTGCTGGTCGGTGCCTTCGAGATCGACGAGCTAGGTGTACTCGCTCACGCGCGCGGGACCGGTCTCGGCCGCCGGTTGCTGGGGGCGGCGACCGCGGAGCACCCGCGTGCCTGGCTCCTCGCCTGGAACCAGAACCACGACACCCTCGCCTTCTACCGCAACCTCGGCTGGCTCGAACCCCCGGTCCACGGCCCCGAAACCGACATCATCGTCTTCCTCGCTCCCTGACCGAACCTGCAGGCCATCACAAATGCTCGTGGGGGCCGGCTCCAGGCGGGAGGCACCGACCGAACCAGCAATTGTGATGGGCCCTGGGTCCGCGCTACAGCGCGAACAGGGCTGTCGCGTTCTGCCAGTGGACGGCTTCGGCTTCTGCTGGGGTTAGAGCGGCGGCGGTGAGGGCGCCTAGGGCTACTGAGGGGTCTATCAGGGTGGCGTCGGTGCCGAACATCAGGCGGGTGGGGCCGATGCGGTCGAGGATCCAGCGGATGCGATCGGCGTCGGGGGCGGACCAGCAGGGTTCGAACCAGAGGTTGCCGGCGCGGCGGGCGGCTTCGGGGACCTGGCGCCAGGCGGCGGCGCCCATGTGGCCGGCGATCAGGCGGGAGCCGGGGACGCGGGCGGCCAGGTCGGCGAGGTCGAGGACGGTGTCGCCCCAGGTGTGGACGAGGGTGGGGAGGCCGAACTCGGTGGTGAGCTCGACGGCGGCCTGCATGGCAGGCGTGGTGATCGGGGTGCGGCTGTACTCGGTGTGGATCTTGGCGCCGACCCAGCGCTCGTTGCCGTCGACCAGGTCGCGGAGGTCGGCGCGGGCCTCGTCGAGGCGGCGGGGGTCGATCACGAGCATGCCGCGGAGGCGGTCGTCGGCGGGGAGTTGCTCGGCGAGAGCGCGGTTGCCGGCCGGGGCGTCGTACACGATGCCTTCGATCGAGGAGACCAGTTGCAGGTCGATGCCGAAGCGGTCCATCAGGTCGAGGTTGACCGCGATCGGGCCGACCTCCATCGAGAAGAACCACGGGCCCCAGTGGGCGTGGACGTCGATCAGCATCACGGCTCCAGCAGCTTGGTCAGGGACTGACTGCCCGCCTGGGCGATCTCGGCCGGGGTCAGCTTCGAGCTGAGCAGGCGGCCGAGCACGGAGTAGGTCTCGTGGAACGGTGTCCGGGTGCCGAAGACGAGGCGGTCGGCGCCGACCTCGGCGGCCACGATCTCGAGTGCATCCGGCCCGGTCAGCATCCGCGTCGAGGTATGGAACCCGGGCTCCGCGCGAGCCAGTAGCACGAAGTCACCCAGGTAGTAGAAGTGCGTGTCCAGGAACACGACCCGCGCCCCGAGCCCGCGCAGCGCCGGACCAACCACCCGTACGTCGCCCTCCACGAACAGCGGCAGCCCCGCCTCTGCGACCAGTCGCGTCACATGTCCGAACGACGGGTACGACGGCTCCACTGCCTGAGCCGTCGGAGCCAACCGGATCCCGGCCGGACGATCCGGACCACCGAGCAGTCGATCCAGCTCACGTTCGGCACCCAGCGGATCTCGCAGATCGAGCACCGGGCAACGCGTCCAGCCGTTGCCCTCGGCCACTTCCCGAGCCTCGTCGTTCCCGGACGGTACGTCGAAGTGGACCGCCCGCAACGAGGCCACCATCCCACCGGAGATCCCCGTCCCGGCGAACACCTCCCGCACGCGTTCGGGCCGGCTCCAGCGCCCGGTCGTCACGTCGTGCCCGACCAGGATGTCGCAGTCGAGCAGCAGGGGGGCGTCGGTCATGAGGTCTCCAGGGCGGTGTGGACCTTGCGGATCGCGGTGGCGATGTCGTCCACGTCGGCGCCGCTGTAGTTCTCGTTCCAGGGGAGGACCAGAAGCCGCTCGTTGATCAGGGTCTCGGCGTTCGGGCACAACCCCGGCGGGTACTCGACATCTTGCAGCGGGAAGCCGGATTCGCCGTACGTGATCTTCGAGCGGATCGCCGGGGCGGCGTACAGGGGTTCTTTCAGATAGCCGGGGGTGCAGGGCACGCCTTCGGCGGTGAGCGCGGCCGCCCACGGATGGATGTTGCCGTCGAGCAGCAGCGGGTACTGCCAGTACACGTGATCATCGTCGTCGGGCGGCGGCAAAAGACCGATGAGATCACCGATGCCGGCGGTCAGCTTCGCGGCGCCGGTACGTCGGTCGTCGACGACCTGGGCGAGTCGCGTCAACTGGACCCGCGTGACGGCCGCGGTCAGCTCGGGCATCCGGTAGTTCAGGGAGAGGAACAGGTACGTGCGCTCGTCGGTATCGCGCGGCCAGCCCTTGTCGGTGAACAGCCGCATCCGCCGAGCCAGCGCGGCGTCGTCAGTGACCACCAGCCCGCCGTCACCCGCGCTGATGTGCTTCGACTGCTGGAGACTGAAGCACCCGATGTCGCCGATCCGCCCGGCGTAGACCTCGCCGACGGGCGCCAGGTACGCCTGCGCGCAGTCCTCGATCAGCAGCAGACCGTGCTTGTCGCACAGCGCCCGCAGTTCGCGGATCGGCGCCGGCTTGCCGAACAGATGAACCGCCAGCACCGCCTTCGTCCGCGGCGTGATCGCCGCCTCGACAGCGGCCGGATCCAGGTTCCCGGTGGTCAGATCGACGTCCGCGAACACCGGTACGGCGTTCTGCATGATGATGGGGAAAACGGTCCCCATGTCGCTGATCGGGGTGGTGATGATCTCGTCGCCCGGCTCCGGGTTGACCGCGGCCACGGCCAGGTGCAGGGCCGCCGTACCGGAGCTGCAGGCAACGGAATAGGCCGAGCCCAGCAACGAAGCGAACTCGCTCTCCAACGCTGCGACCTCGGTGCCCCAGGTGGCGGAGAGCATCCCGCTACGCAGCACGCGCTCGGCCGCCGCGACCTCCTCGTCGCCGAAGCGCCGCCCGGAGGCGTTGAAGACCGAGGGCAGGGGAGTGGATCGGACCGGGGTTCCGCCGTTCACGGCAAGCTCGGACACAGTGCCTCCGCGGTGGTAATTACGGTCATGGCTGTAATTACCACCGACCCTACTGGATCAGAGGTGGACGCGGTAGACAACCAACGGCCGGCCGCTGCCGGTACCGATCTGGGTGCCGGTCGCGTCGGCGAGACCGGCCCGCTCGAGCCGGTTCAGCACGCGCCGCGCGGTGCGCGGCTGGATCCCCAGGTGGTCGGCCACCGAACGCGTGGTCAGCCCGTCCTCCGGCTCCGAATGCACAAGCTCCTGCAGCCGCTCGAGTGTTGCCTTCGACAACCCGGCGCGCTGTGCGAGCAACTGCAGCTTCGATCGTTGCTGCGCCCGCGGTGTCGCGCCGCCGACCAGGATCAGGTCGATGTCGTTGCGCAGCGAGACGACCGCCGCGGTCCGCCCGGCCGTCTTCGCGCGGCCGAGAGCCCGACGGGCCAGCGCCTCGGTCTCGATCCCGGAACCGCCGATCCCGAACCCGATCCGCACCGGCCCGAACTGCTCCTTCAGCCGGGTCAGCATCCCGAGCTCGGTGAACGACGCGGTCGCCTGCTCGAGCGGTCCGCGGGTCGCAATCACGAGATACCGCTTGTCGTCGTACGGGATCACGCTGCCGCCGAGCGAGCCGGCCTCGCGCCGGAGAGCGCTCTCGCCGGCCGCGGCGATCTCCACCAGGCCGAGCGCGATCTGAGCGTCGTCACTGCGCAACGCGTCGTGGACGAGCAGCAGACCGTTCAGCGCACTGCGCACCGAGTGGATCGACGGCGCGAGCCGGATCGTCGGCCGCTCGGCCCGAAGCTTGTCGTACGCCGACCGCAGGCAGGTGATCGCCACCGTCGCCTTGGCGTTCCGGTGAAACTCCAGTACGTCGTCCGAGCTCAGCCCGGGGCGGTACGGCAGCACCTTGACCCCTCGGGTCGGCAGCCCGGCCTCGGCCAGCGTCTCGTGCACCTGGGCCTCGTCCAGGACGTCGATGCTCATCGACTTGATGTCCTGGCCGTCGCCGAGCAGCTCGACCAGCGCCCGCAGCAGCGTGGCGCCGGTGTACCCGACGTGGGTCGCCGGGCGGTCGAGCAGGTCGTTCGCCGCGGCGATCTGGTACGGCACGACACCGGTGAACAGCCATGCGTCCACACTCGGTGGCGCATCGGCCATCACCTTCGGAGTATCGGTCTCCCGGCGATATTTGAGAGGTACAACCTCGATACCGCGCTGGGATCCGATGATCTTGCACGTGGAGGTGACCAGGTCCGACGGCCCGACCACCCCGATCGTCGTCACCATCGCCGGTCAGCCTTCACCGGCTCAGTCTCACCAGATCATCGTGCCGTCGCAACAACCCGCGCCGTACAGTCGGCTGCGTGTTGACTGCGAAGGGGTTGGCGACCAGGGACCGGATCGTGGCCGCGGCGGCGGTGGAGATCCGCGAACGCGGGATCAGCGCGGTGACGCTGGACGACATCGGGCAGCGCAGCGGGACCGGGAAGAGTCAGCTGTTCCACTACTTTCCGGACGGCAAGGAGCAGCTGCTGCTCGCCGTGGCGGAGCGCGAGGCCGAGCGGGTGATCGAGGATCAGGAGCCGCAGCTCGGCCGGCTGACGAGCTGGGATGCGTGGCAGGACTGGCGTGACGTGCTGGTCGCGAAGTACCGGCGGCAGGGCGTGCACTGCCCGCTCGGCGTACTGATCACCGAGATCGGACGGCACACGCCCGCGGCACAGGCGGTGACGGGGAAGCTACTCGAGCAATGGCAGCACCGCTTGCAGGCGGGGATCGAGGAGATGCAGGCCACCGGTGAGATCCGCGCCGATGTTGATGCGACCCGTGCCGCTGGGGCGTTGATGGCCGCGATCCAGGGTGGGGTCACGATCCTGATGTCGTCGGGCTCGGCCCAGCATCTCGAGTACGCCCTCGATCTCTGCCTGGACTATTTGCGCGTCAAGACCAGTTGACGACCGGCGGTTGATAACCAGCCGGCTTGTCGGCAACCTTCGTTCCTGCACTGACCAACCAGCCTTGGTACTCCGGCGTGAACATCCGATAGACGGACTCGGCCGGTACGGCGCTCGCCGCGTCGAGGTCGGCTCGCAACTCCGCCGGGATGTCGAAGTCGAGCGCGGCCATGGTGGAGGTGAGCTGCTCTGGTGAGCTCGCGCCGACGATTGCGGAGGCGACGCCTGGTTGGGTCGCGACCCAGTTCACCGCGACCTGCGCCATCGTCACGCCGAGCTTGTCGGCGACTGTTTCCAGGGTCTTGAGCAAGTCCCAGTGCCGATCGCTCCAAGAACGCGAGGGAGCGCTCTCTCCGGTCAGGCGACCTTCTCCCGAGACACCTTCGAGTTCGTCGCGGCGGTATTTCCCGGTGAGGAATCCGCCGGCTAGCGGGCTCCAGGCGGTGATGCCTAGGCCGAGTGTTTGGGCCATTGCGACGTGTTCGGTCTCGATGGTTCGCTCGGCCAGGGAGTACGGGAGTTGCAGGCTGACCATCGGTACGGCGTCGTTCTGCGCGCGAGCGGCGTACCAGGCCGGTACGTCGGACAGCCCGGCGTACCGGATCTTCCCGGCGCGGGTGAGGTCGTCGAACGTGCGCAAAACCTCGTCGATCGGGGTGACGCGGTCCCAGGTGTGCAGGAGGAAGAGGTCGAGATAGTCGGTCTGGAGCCGGCGTAGTGAGTCCTCGACTGCGCGGATCATGTGTTTGCGGCCGTTGCCCCCGGCGTTGGGGTTGCCGGGGTCGACGCTGTTGGTGAACTTGCTGGTGAGCACGATGCGATCGCGGAGAGCGCTCTCTGTGATCAGTTTCCCGAGGAGCTGTTCGCTCTCGCCCGCGGTGTAGAAGTCGGCGGTGTCGATGAAGTTGCCGCCGGCATCGACATAGGTGTGGAAGAGCGCGCCGGCCTGGTCGGCGGTGCGGCCGTAAGGTGCGTGGAAACCTCCGGTGCCGAAGTTCATCGTGCCGAGGGCCAGGCGGCTGACGCGGAGGCCGGAGCGGCCGAGCAGGTAATAGTTGTCGAGTGCCATGTGGCCAGCGTTCCTCGGGAAAAATGGACCGGCAAGTACAAACCAGGCGGAGGCGAATGTGGTGCTGACCGAGTCCCAGCAGCAGGTGCTCGAACACCTGGCAGCCCTAGCCATCCCCGCCGACGACTACCCCTCCGCGGCGGAGGCCGGTGCGGTGGAGTTCATCGAACGAGTGCTGACGACGGACCGCCCGGACTGGCGCCCTCGGATAGACCGCGCACTCGCGGTCGCGGAGAAGGCGATGAGCGCGGGACAGGGCGAGGCGGCGCTCGCGGGGGTGCTTGCGGATGGGGATGGGGCGTGGCTGGTCCGGCTGATCGCCCAGGGGTACTACGCGGGGGAGTCGGCTTGGTCGATGGTGGGGTGGCGGGCGGATGTGGCGGGGGAATGGGATGCGGTGTCGACCGACCTGACTCTTACGCCTCGGAGTGCGCTTGCGGGGCGGTATGACGTGGTGGTGGTTGGGTCGGGGGCTGGTGGGGGTGCGGCGGCTCAGGTGATTGCGGAGTCTGGGCGGTCGGTGTTGGTGGTTGAGGCGGGGCGGTATCCGACTACTGCGTCGCTGGCACGTGATCATCTGCGGAATCCGCGGTCGGTGGCTGGGTTGCCGGCGGTGACTGATCCGGATCCGCAGGGGCGGCCGCGAGTAGCAGTCGTGGACGGGGTGACGTCGTACCCGTTGCCGCCGGATGGGGAGTGGGGGAACAACGCGTTCACGGTGGGTGGTGGTACGCGGGTGTACGGCGCGCAGGCGTGGCGGTTCGTGCCGCGGGACTTCCGGATGGCGAGCACGTACGGCGTACCGGAGGGGAGTGGGTTGGCGGACTGGCCGATCTCGTACGTCGACCTGGCGCCGTACTACGCGTTGGCCGAGCAGCGGTTCGGGGTCAGCGGTGGTGGCACCGACCCGTGGCACGCACCACGTGAGCTCCCGATGCCGCCATTGCCGCGCACCGGCCCGGCACACCGCCTCGCGGCTGCTGCGAAAACGCTTGGCTGGGGGACGCTCGACGTACCGCTGCTGATCAACTCGGTCGACTACCAGGGCCGGGCCGCCTGCGTCCGTTGCGGGCAGTGCGTTGGTTTCGCCTGTCCGGTCGAGGCAAAGTCGGGCACCCACAACACCGCGCTCCCCGCCGCCCTCGCGACCGGCAACTGCACGCTGCTCACCGAGACCACGGCAGAGCGCCTCGTGGTCCGCAACGGTCGGGTCGTCGGGGTAGCGCTCGTCGACGGCCAGCTCTGGCGGCGCACGATCGAGTGTGACGAAGTGGTCGTCGCCGCAGGTGCTTCCGAAACCCCGCGGCTGCTGCTCAACAGCGCACACGACGCCGAGCCGAACGGCCTCGGCAACAACCAGGACCAGGTCGGCCGGTACCTGCAGGCTCACGTGTACGCCGGTGCCGTCGGACTGTTCGACGACGAGCTGGCCGACCTGATCGGTCCCGGCGTCTCGATCGCGACCTGCGACTTCCGGCACGGCAACCAGGGGATCGTCGGCGGCGGGATGCTGGCCAACGAATTCGTGCCGACCCCGGCCGCGACGTACGACTATCTGACCGGAGCCGGCCTGATTCCGCGCGCCGGCTTGGCTGGCAAACAAGCCATGCGCCACGAAGCCCGCCGAATGCTCCGCGTCGTCGGCCCGATCCACGAGGTGACCTCAGCCGACTCCCGCATCCAAGTAGACCCACAACTGAAAGACCGCTTCGGCAACCCGGTCGCCAAGATCAGCGGCTCGATCCACCCCGAGGACGTCCGCGCCCACGCCTTCATGAGCGCGAAAGCCAACGAGTGGCTACTCGCAGCAGGTGCAACCCGCACAGCCGTCGGATCAATTGGTACGACGGGTCGCGCCAGCACCGGTCAGCACCAAGCAGGCACCTGCCGGATGGGCGATGACCCAGCCCGGTCGGTCACCGATCCATACGGCCGGGTCTGGGGCCACGACAACGTTCACATCGCCGACGCCTCCGTGCATGTGACGAACGGCGGCGTGAACCCAGTGCTGACCGTGCTCGCCGGATCGCTGCGGATCAGCGAGCACCTGGTCCGTGGGTCAGCGTGAGATCCCGACACCGCTGCGGGCGTCCTGCCCGTACTTCGCCACTTCCGCGTCGAGGTCGAGCCGCCGGATCCCGCCCTGTTCGCGGTCGGCGTCGGTGAGCAGGTCGGCCGGGATGATCCAGACGATCTCGAACTCGAGCCCATCCGGGTCCTTGCCGTACAGGGACTTCGTGGTGCCGTGGTCGGACGAGCCGACCAGAGCGCCGGCCGCCTGGAGCTTCGCGGAGAGCTCGGTCAGGTCGCCGAGCTTGTCGACCTCCCAGGCCAGGTGGTACAGCCCGACATTCGTCTTGCCGGCACCGGACGGGCCGGCTTCGGCGCCGATCTGGAACAGGCCGAGGTCGTGATCGTTGGTGGAGTCGGGCGCGCGCAGGAAGGCCGCGGTCGGGTACGCGTCGCCGCCCTCGGTGTAGCTGAAGCCCAGGACATCGCGGTAGAACGCGACGCTCGTGGCCACGTCGCGCACGTACAGCACCGCGTGGTTGAGCCGGAAGATCGCCATCGCATACCCCCATCTAGTGACTGACAGAAATCAGTATAGTTGAAGGCTCAACTGAAGACTAGCGGCGCCGATACTTGCGCTTGGGGGTCGGGCCCTTCGGCGCCGCGGACTTCTTCTTCTGCGGCCGGCTCGGCTGCTTCTTGGGCTCGGCTTTCTTCGCTTCGGGGTCCGGGCGGCTGCCGCGGGTGCTGTTCGCGGTGCGGCCGCGGACGATGCCGACGAACTCCTCCACCAGGGCGGAGTCCGCGCCCTCCGGCCAGACCAGCGCGACCTGGGACGACGGCGCCTCGAGCAGCGGCCGGAAGGTGAGGTCCTTGCGATGGTGCAGCCGCGCCAGCGACATCGGTACCACGAGCAATCCGGTGCCCATGGCAACCAGCTCGATCGCCGCCGCGGTCGTTGCGGGCCGCTCGTCGATCACCCGGCCCGGTAACGGCTGCTCCCACGTCAGTACGTCGTCCTGCGCGTGCAGCATCAGTTCGTCCGCGAGGTCCTCGAGCGCGACCTCCTCGACCGCCGTGACCACGTGGTCCTTCGGAACCACGACGACCGTCTGCTCGACGTACAGGGGGATGGCGTGCAGGCCGGTCCGATCGATCGGCAGCCGGACCAGGGCCGCCTCGGCGCCGGCGTCGCGGATCAGCGCGACCGCGTCGGCGGACGCGACCTGGACCAGCTCGATCGGTGTCCGGGGCAACCTCTCGGCCCAGATCCGCGCCCACTTGGCCGGTGTCACGCCCGGTACGTACCCGAGGCGGAAGGAGGAGTCGGTCACGCGGTCAGGCTACCGGTCGAAGCCGGGATACCCTGACTCAATGACTGCACGCAAGACCTCTCAGGACATGAAGCCCGCGACCGCGGCGAAGAAGCTGGACATCTACCTTCCGGCGACTCCGGCCGAGTTCCAGGACGGGTTCATCTCCCGGGAGGAGCTGACGGAGCTGCAGAACAACCCGCCGGAGTGGCTGCAGGAGCTGCGGCAGCACGGCCCGCACCCGCGCTCGGTGGTGGCCGCCCGGCTCGGCGTCTCGATCAGCGGGCTGGCCCGCGCCGGGGTCACCGACGCGCTGACCACCGACGACATCGACGCGATCCGGGACGAGCACCCGGACTGGCTCGAGCACGAGCGGGGCATTCAGGCGGACGTCCGGGCCGAGGCCGCCCGCCTGAAGGACGAGAAGAAGCCGCGCCGCTAGCTCACCGGACCGTACGGGAAGCGCCGCTCCGGGTCGTACGTCGCGCGGACCTCGTCCAGCCGGGCCCGGGTCTCGGCCGGCCAGCTGGCCTCGTACGAGCCCGGGATGGCGAAGCCGTCGGCGAGGTTGATCGCGTTCTCGGCCGAGGTCCACTTCTGCACACCGCCGAGCACCTGACCGGCCACGGCCGGCAGGACGGTCTCGAACAGGCTCGGGTCCGGCGCCCCGACCATGAAGAGCGTGTAGGCACCACCGCGCCCGCCGACCGCGCTGCCCTCCGGTACGTCGCGACTGACCGCCCCGCCGAGGTGTCGCAGCTCGACCGCGACCAACGGCACCTGCTGGTCCGGGCCGACCGCACCCAGGAAGGCGTCCGCGAAGTCCGCGTCGAGTTCGTCGAGCATGACCCCGCGGTCCCAGGACAGCGTCGGCTCGGTCGGGTCGTTGTGGATCTGTGCGATATTCGCGGCCGGCATCTCGCCGAGCATGTCGATCAGAACCGCCCCGGCCGCCCGGATCGGGGCGAACAGCTTCTCGCCGTCCGCCGCGTCACCGACGTACGCGAACCGGACGCTGACGACGTTCTTGCCGCGCAGCGGTTCGGGGATGAACGGCAGCGGCGGCAGTCGCAGGATGATCGCCGACGTGGTCGCGGCCTCGGGCAGAGTGGTCGTCCAGTCGATCCAGGTGCGGACGACGGAGTCGATCTCCGGCGCGTCGAAGAAGACCGAGCCGCCGTACAGGGTGGTCAGCTCGACCAGCTCGACGTCCACCGAAGTGACGACGCCGAAGCCACCCTTGCCACCGCGCAACGCCCAGAACAGATCCGGGTGCTCGGTCGCGTTCGCGGTCACCACCTCACCCGCGCCGGTGACAAGCTCGAAGGCACGCACCCAGTCGGACGCGACCCCGAACGTCCGCGCCAGCGGCCCCAACCCACCGCCCAGCAGCATCCCGACACAGCCGACCGTCGCGGACGCGCCGGTGATCGGTGCGAGCCCATGCTCAGCCGCCGCCGCGACCACCTCACCCCAGCGGCAACCCGCCTCGATGTGCGCGATCTTCGTGGCCGGGTCGACGGTCACACCGTTGAGCCGCGAGGTCGTGATCACGACACCCTCGGTCACGTGCAACGGCCCGTGCCCCGTGGCCAGCACGTGGATCGGCGTACCGGCCTCGTTCGCCGCGGCGACCACGGCCGCGGCGTCGCTCGTCGAGGTGATCCCGACGACAACCTCCGGACTGTGCTCCGCATTGAGCCTGAACCCGGCCAGCTCCGCCGCGAAGCCTTCGTCCTCCGGCGTCAGCACCGGCCCGGTGACGTTCTGCCGGAGCTGTTCGATCACTGCGGTTCCGTTCGTCATGCCGTTCCCCTCTAAAGACATCACTGTCGGTGACGATTTCCAGACGGATCGAAACCGTCGCACGGCAACGGTTCAGCCTGCACGCTTGGCTCACGCCCGTGAGCGAGGAGAACCCGCATGCCGGATCCGTCCACCCCACGCATCGGACGTCGAGTCCGCCCACTCGTTCGTACTGTACTGACCGGAGTTGTCGGCCTGTCCCTGGTCGTCGGCAGTCAGCAGTCCGGTCTGACAGCGGCCGCCGTCGCCCCCGAACCGGACAAGCCGGTCGCGCTCCGCAAGGACAAGCCGGTCAAGGGCGTCACGTCGAAGCCCGTACCGCGCCCGGTCGACCCGGCGATGGTCGACGCGACCCGCAAGAAGGAGCTCCGGACGAGCTGGCCCGCCGCAGGTTCGGCAGCGGCCGCCGTCCCCACACCGGGCGGCGGTACGGCGCTGGGCCGGTGGAACGCCGTACTGTCGGGGGAGCCGGAGGTCGCCACGGAACGGGCCGGAAGTCTGCCCGTCTGGGTGAGTGCCGGTGCTCGAGCCACCAAGGCGTGGATGGCCAACGGTGCAGCCGGCGGTCCGGCGAAGGTGGAGGTCGCGATCAGTGGCCGGCGTGGCGACCGGATGCAGGTCGACGTGCGCCGGGCGGATGGCAGCAAGGCTGCCGGGACTGTTCGGCTGACCGTGGGTTACGCAGAGTTCGCGGACACCTACGGCGGTGGCTGGTCGAACCGGCTCCGGCTGTACGACGCCAAGACCGGCAAGTCCTATGCGAGCAGCAACAAGGGCGACGGGACCGTCCAGGCAGAGGTGCCCGCGACGTCGACGTTGATGCTGGCGGCAGCCGAATCCGGCGGTGGCGGTGACTACGCTCGCGGGGACCTGAGTGGTGGCGCTGCGAAGTGGAGTATCGGCGGACCGTCCGGTGCGTTCGAGTGGTCGCTCCCGATGGAGGCGCCGCCGGGGATCGGTGGTCCGCAGCCGTCGGTGGCGCTGCAGTACTCGTCCGGCTCTCTTGACGGGCTCACCTCGGCCACGAACAACCAGGTGTCCGCGGCCGGGCAGGGTTTCGACATCAGCGGCGGTGGCGCGATCGAGCGCCGGTTCAAGTCGTGTTCGAAGGACCCGGGCAACAACGGCACCCGGTCGACCGGCGACCAGTGCTTCGCGACGGAGAACGCCAGCATCGCCATGACCGGTAAGTCCGGCGACCTGTTGCTGGTGTCGAAGACCGACACGTCGGAGACCTGGCGGATGCAAGGTGACGACGGCACCGTGATCGAGAAGTTCTGGGGCGCGGCCAACGGCGACGAGGGCTTGGTCGCGAAGGACAAGGGCGAGTACTGGCGCGTCACCACCAAGGACGGCTCGAAGTTCTACTTCGGTCTGAACCGCTTGCCGGGCTGGACGTCCGGACAGCCCGAGACCCGGTCCGCCCTGACCATGCCGGTGTTCGGCAACAACGCCGGCGAGCAGTGCAACCGGACCGCCTTCGCGGACTCGTGGTGCCAGCAGGCGTACCGCTGGCAGCTGGACTACGTGGTGGACCGGCACGGCAACACGATGAGCCTGTTCTACGACGTCGAGACCAACAACTACGCCCGCAACATGACTGCGACGGCAGTCAGCTCGTATGCGCGCAACAGCATCCTGAAGTCCATCGAGTACGGCCAGCGGGATGGACAGGTCTACAGCCAGAAGGCGATCGGCCGGGTCCTGTTCACTCCGGCCGAGCGCTGCGAGGGCACGAACTGCGGTCCGGGTCAGCCGGCGACGTACCCGGACACTCCCTGGGACCTCAACTGCGCCAGCACCAGCAACTGCGACAACCACTTCACGCCGTCGTTCTGGACGCAGAAGCGGCTGAGCCGGATCACCACGCAGGTGTGGCGCGACAATGCGTTCACCGACGTACAGACCTGGGACTTGCGGCACGAGTACACGACCGGCGCAGGCAGTGGCCGGGCGCTGTGGCTGGAAGGCGTCACGCAGACCGGCCGGGTCGGTGGCGACGTGCAGATGCCGGAGACGAACTTCGACGGCGTCGGCATGGACAACCGGGTGAACCCCGCCGACCCGAACCTGCCCAGCCTGATCTGGTACCGGATCGACAAGGTCCACTACGGCACCGGTGGCGACCTGGCGGTCGGCTACTCGCTGAAGGACTGTACGCCGACGTCCCTCCCGGACCCGGCCAACAACACCCGCCTGTGCCGGCCGCAGAAGTGGACGCCACCGAACCAGGCAGAGCGTCAGGACTGGTTCCACAAGTACGTCGTGAACGAAACAAACGAGGTGGATCGCAGCGCGGCCACCACGGTGCCGGCGGCCCCGATTCCCGTCACGACGAAGGTCCAGTACGTCGGCACACCCGCCTGGCACTTCGACGAGCAGGACGGTCTGTCCGAGACCACCACGAAAACCTGGAACGAGTGGCGGGGCTACGAGAAGGTCAAGGTGATCAAGGGCGCCGCCGGCGAGACCCAGTCCACCGAAGAGACGCAGTACTTCCGGGGGATGAACGGCGACAAGGACGCCAACGGCGGAGTCCGGACGGTGAAGATCACCGACTCGACCGGTACGTCGGTGGAGGACACCGCGGAGTTCTCGGGCCAGGTGCGTGAGCAGATCACCTACAACGGCGCCGCTGTGGTCAACAAGTCGATCAACGACTTCTGGCGTTCGCCGGAGCCGACGGCCACCGAGACGAAGCCGTGGGGCACGCGGTACTCGTATCTGACTGCCCAGAAGGGAGCTACGCAGTACCAGGCAGTCGACGGCGGCACGCTGAACATCGCGAACCGTCATGAGTACGACGCCAAGGGCCGCCTGCTGTCGAAGCACCTGGCCAACGACGTGAACACCACGAACGACGACACGTGTACGCGGTACGAGTACCTGGACAACCCGGCCGCCGGCCTGCAGGAACTGCTCAGCCGCGAGCAGACGGTCTCGGTCGGCTGCGATGTCAAGGACTGGACCCCTGCTCAGGTGCTCAGTGACGAGCGAATGTTCTTCGACGACCACACCTCGCTGGCGGCCACCCCGACGCGCGGTGTGCCCACCAAGGGCGAGCGGCTGACCGGACACGACAGCAACGGCAATCCGACGTACGAGACCGTGTTCACTGCGACGTACGACGAGTACGGCCGCCGGACGAGTGTCACCAACGCGTTGAACCAGACGACGCGAGTGGCCTTCAACCCGGGCTACGGGCCGACGACGAAGGTCGTCCGGACCGCCCCGAACGGTATGCAGGCCGCAGAGGAGTACGAGCCGGCGTGGGGCGAGCAGATCGCCCAGGTGTCCACCGACGGGTTGCGGGCCGAGATCGCTCTGGACCCGGTCGGCCGGACGTCGAAGATCTGGCACGCAGGTCACCCCAAGGCCACCACCTCACCGGACGTCGAGAAGGAGTACCTGCTGCGCGGTGAGGGGTCGTCCGCGGTCATCACCAAGTCGCGGCTCGCCGAGAACCGGTTCGACACGACGTACGAGCTGTTCGACGGACTGCAGCGCATCCGGCAGACCCAAGAGGCCACACCGGCCGGTGAGCGCCTCGTGACCGACTACCGCTACGACAGCCGCGGCAAGCGCACCATCGTGTCCGGCGCCTACCTCGCGGCCGGCAGTCCGGGCACGGACATCCTGTACGTCGGCGACACCGCGATCCCGAAGTTGGACGTGACCCAGTACGACGGCGCGGATCGCCCGGTGGCGCAGATCTTCCTGTCCGAGGGCCAGGAGAAGTTCCGCACCAAACACGAGACGACGGCGACCCGGCAGAGCATCGACCCGCCCCAAGGACAGGCGCCGACGACTCGCATCACCGATGCCCGCGGCCGGCTGGTCGAGCAGCGGCAGTACACCGGTGACACGTGGAGTGGTGCCTACGACAGCACGAAGTACACCTACACCGCGCTCGGCCAACTGAAGTCGATCACCGACCCCGCGGGCAACATCTGGAGCTACGAGTACGACGTCCGCGGCAGGCGGATCTCCGAGACCGATCCCGACCGTGGCAAGACGACCTTCACCTTCAACCCGGGTGACCAGATCACGTCCAGTACCGACGCGCGTGGGATCACCACCGCGTTCACGTACGACGAGCTGGGGCGCAAGAGCACCCAACGCAGCGGATCGGACACCGGGCCGGTCCAGATCGAGTGGAAGTACGACTCGCTCGCCATGGGCAAGCCGACCTCGACCACCCGCTACGTCGACGGCAAGGCCTACACCTCGGCCGTCACCGGTTACGACAGTGCCGGTCGACCGACCGGGCAGTCGTTGACGCTTCCGGCATCGGAAGGCGCGCTGGCCGGGACGTACAACATCGCCCAGACCTACACGACCGATGGGAAGCTCGAGAGTCGTTCGCTGCCCGCTGTGGGTGATCTGGCCGCGGAGAAGCTGTCGCTGACCTACAACGACCAGAGTCTGCCGACAGCGATGAGCAGTGAGCTGGGCACGTACGTGCGGAACAGCAGCTACACCGCTCTGGAGGAGACCCAGACACTCACACTCGGCGCGGCCAACGGTCGCTGGGTGCAGCAGAAGTTCGAGTACGAGTACGGTACCCGGCGGGTGACCAGAGTGATCACCGACCGGGAGACGTCGGCCAGGCGGATCTCGGACACGCAGTACTCCTACGACCCGGCTGGAAACATCACGAAGGCGGTCGACGGCTCGGCATCCGCTACTGCTGAGGCCACCGATACCCAGTGCTTCACCTACGACCATCAGCGGCGACTGACCGAAGCCTGGACGCCGGAGTCGGGCGACTGCACGGCTGCGCCGACTGCGGCCGGCTTGGGCGGCCCAGCGGCGTACTGGCAGAGCTGGACGTTCGACAAGGTCGGCAACCGGCTGAGCGAGAAGAGCACCACGCCCGCCGGCGCAACCACCACCAGTGCTTACACGTACGGCGGTACGGGGGTGTCCCCGAATGCCCTCAAGAGCGTCACGACAACCGGGCCCAGTGGGACGGCAACCACCGACTACGGCTACGACAAGACCGGCAACCTGACCACTCGCACGAAGGGTGGTAACACCGAGACGCTGAAGTGGACGGACGAGGGCAAGCTGGAGAGCAGCAGCAAGGGCACGTCGTTCGTGTACGACGGTGAAGGCAACCGGATGCTGCGCAGGGACGCCAGCGGTACCACGCTGTACCTCGGTGAGACCGAGATCCTGCTCGGTACCGACGGCAAGCTGCACGGCACCCGGTACTACACCTTCGGCGACGACGTGGTCGCCGTACGGACCAACGGCAAACTGAGCTGGCTGCTGAGTGACCTGCACGGGACACCGAACATCGTGGTCGACGCCGGCAACCAGTCAGTGCAGCGGCGCCGGACGACGCCGTACGGGCAGACGCGGGGGACCGCGCCGACCGACTGGCCGGGGCAGCGCGGATTCCACAAGGGGACCGAGGACCCGGGGACCGGGCTGGTCCATCTCGGCGCCCGCGAGTACGACCCGGCGATCGGGCGGTTCATCTCCGTCGACCCGGAGATCGATCCGGAGGAACCGGGCCAGCTGAACGCCTACTCCTACGCCAACAACAACCCCGTCGTCTTCGACGACTCCGACGGCCGGGCCGCGGTGCTGGCGATCCCGGTGGTCATCGCGGTGCTGGAAATGGCGTTCATCATCGTGATGGCCATCATCGCGGTGGTGCTGATCGTGATGATCCTGGTCAAGGTGATCGAGCTGGTCATCGAGATGGTCAAGAACTTCTTCACCTGGCTGTGGGAGAAGATCACCAGACGGGTGGAACGGTGGGTCGAGACGTTCCGCACGGTCTGGAAGTTCATCGAGCAACGCATCGTGCAGTTCACGGTCCGGATCGTCAACAAGATCAAGTGGATCTTCAAACGGATCGCGGACAAGATCAAGAAGCCGGTGCGCAAGCCGGACGTGGTCAAACCCAAACCGGAGACCCCCAAGCCACCGAACAAGCCGGAGACGCCCAAACCGCCGAACAAGCCGAACAAACCGGACCGGCCGGGCAACAAACCGGAGAAGCCGACCCGCGGCAACGCCAGTGAACGCATCAAGGCCGAGCGCGAGCGCAGGTCGCAGGAGCAGGCCGAGATGAAGCGCCGGATGGACGAGATCCAGGAACGGCTCAACGAGCAGATGGGCAATCCCAAGCGCGGGGACTGGAAGAACGAGACCCAGAAGGAGGTCAACCCCGACCCCGTGCGGTACCCGGACGGTTCGCCGAAGTGGCAGAAGCCGTACGACAGCAAGGACTTCTCCTCGATGTCGGGCTCGGGCAAGGGCTGGAAGGGGGTGCTGGTCGGTGATGTCCTCCGGAGGATCGTGGATGCCTTCAAGTGGTTCAGCTAAGCGGGCAGGCCTGGCAGCGGTTGCGCTGCTCCTCGCCTTTCCCGCGGTCGGAGTACCGCAGGTCGAGGCTGGGGTACCTCGCTCAGCCGAGGCCCCGGCCGCCGCACCCCGCGAGCGAGCCGAGCTGACGCACCTGCGGACCGAGAGCACCGAGGTGTACGTCGAACCTGACGGAAACCACACGTTGGTCGCGCACCCGGCGCCGGTGCGTGCCCGGCGCGGTAAGGAGTGGGCACCGATCAGCACGACCCTGCGGCGTACCAAGGACGGCACTGTCCGCCCTGGTGCAACCGTGACCGACCTGGTGCTGTCCGGAGGCGGCGACCGCGCGATGGTCAGTATCGGTGCCGGTGCGAACCGGCTCCGGCTCACCTGGCCGTCCGTGCTGCCGAAACCTGTGCTCGACGGCGACACGGCGACGTACCCGGAGGTCTATCCGGGAGTCGACCTGAAGCTGCGCGCCGAGGCCGACGGGGTCGCACAGGTCCTGGTCGTCAAGAACCGGGCCGCTGCCGAGCGGCTGCGTACCGTCGACGTCGGCCTGACCACCACCGGGCTGCAGGTCCGGGTCCGGCCGGACGGCTCGACCGTTGCCGTTGACAACAAGAACCGCACCGTCCTGTCCGGTGACCGGGCAGTCATGTGGGACAGCAACGGAGCAGCGGCCGCGGTTCGGAAGAGCGGCGCACAGGAGTCTCGGCGAGCAGTCATGCGCACTGTCCGCACCGAGTCCGGCCTGCGCGTCGTACCGGACCGGAAGCTGCTCACGGCGGCGACGACCAAGTACCCGGTCTACATCGACCCTCCGTGGTCCATCGGCCACCAGTTCTGGACGCATGTCAACGAGATGGCCGCCGACCAGTCCTACTGGAACTACGACCGTGACGAAGGCGCCAAGGTCGGCTTCGCGTGGGGCGGCACTGTCCGCTACCGCTCGTTCTTCCAGTTCGACACCACCAAGCTCGCCGGATCGAGGATCGTGGCGGCAGGCTTCCGGATCATGCTGAACCACTCGTCGGCCACTGGTGCGACACCGACCGACCTCTGGTCGACCAAGGCGATCGACCCGAGTGTGCCGTTGAAGTGGAACAACTCCGGAGGCCACTGGCTGAACCAGTTGGCCCAGGCCAGTGGCAATGCCAATACCGATGCAGGACAGCCGGACCAGGAGATGATCTTCACCAGTCCAGCGGTGAAATCCATGGTCCAGGACGTTGCCGGGAGTCGAGGCCTGACAGCGACGTTCGGACTGCGGGCACCGAACGAGGGCAGTCAGTACCAGTGGAAGAAGTTCCACCCGGGCACCGCGGAGCTGCGGGTCACCTACAACAACGCGCCGCGGCCGCCGATCAAGCTGAACTTCACCCGGCCACGTCCGTGCGGGACAGCGCAGGCGCCGACCGTGGTGACCGGTCTGGTACCGCCGACCTTCAGTGCGGTCGCCAGCGACCCGGACAACGACAACGTCACCACCAAGCTGTCCATCCGCCGGGCCGACAACGACGCGGCGGTCTACGACTCGACATCGAGTCTGACGACCTCCGGTGCGGCGTTCGCCTGGCCGCAGGTGCCGAGCACCGCGCTGTCGGCCGGCGTTCCGTACTACTACGTTGCCAGTAGCAACGATGGCATCCCGGACGACGGGATCGAGTTCGGGGACGAGACCACTCGCTGCTACTTCATCCTCGACTCCACGCCGCCGAAGGTCGCGCAGGTGTCGTCCAGTGACTTCCCGAACAACGGTGAGGACGGGATCCCGGCCAAGACCACTGGCGTCGTGACGCTGCGCCCCGGCTCCGGCGACACCGATGTGGCGGAGTTCCTGTACGGCTTCACTCAGGACGCGATCCTGTCCCGGATCAAGATCGGCCCGGACGGTACGGCGAAGCTTCCGGTGACCGTGTGGCCGAATCCGCAGACCGGGATCCCGGAGTCGACGTTGTTCGTCCGGGCCGTCGACCGGGCCGGCAACTCGAGCGCAGTCGGGCTCGGCTACGACCTGCTGGCCGCGAGCAACTCGAATCCGATCCCGCGGGTACGTGGAGACATCAACGGTGACGGCCGGGCAGACGTCAGTGCGGTGCTCGACCATGGCTGGGGCCGCACCGGGGTCTGGAACGTGCTGTCCAAGCCAGGTGGGCTGCAGACCGGCACGTTCGCCTGGGACTCCGGCGAGAACGGCGGTTACGCGCTCTACAAGACCCGTCCGGTCCAAGGCGACTTCGACAAGGACGGCCGGGCCGATATCGTCCTGTTCAGGGAGGAGGCCGGCCGACGGATCGGTGCATACCTGCTGAAGTCCGACGGCAACCGGTACGTCACCCAGTCCAACCCGGTCTGGCACTCCGGCGCTGCGGGCTGGCCGCTCAGCACGGCCCGGATCATCTCCGGTGATGTCAACGGGGACAGCGCCGACGACATCGCTGTCCAGCTCGACAACGGCAATGGCACTTGGCGAGTGCTGCTGTTCCTCGGTGGCCCCACCGCCATCGGTGCGCCGGTGCAGTGGGTCTCCACGTCCGGGGACTGGTCGCGCAGTGCACCACTGCTCGCGGACATCGACGGTGACAACAAGGACGACCTTGTCGACATGTCCAACCTGGGCAACTGCCGCACCCAGGTGACGGTTCGCAAGTCGTCCGGTACGGCGTTCGCCACGACACCGGTCACCTGGTACGACAACTCGTCGTACTGCTGGGAGAAGAGCCGGCCGGTCGTTGCCGACGTCAACGGTGATGGTCTGGACGACATCGTGGCGATGTACGAGCACGGACAGAGTGATCTGGCGCTGCGCGCGTTCGTCTCGAGCGGGACTGCACTGACGGAGTCGCAGTGGTACCGCGGTGCGCTCGACCCGGCCAAGGCGGCGCTGAGTGCCGGTGACTACACCAGTGACGGCAAGGACGACGTCGCTCTGACCCAGGCGCTGGACGACGGCGGCCGTGAGGTGTCCACACTGACATCGACCGGTACGGCGTTCGGCGCGCCGGTCAGCGGCTGGAAGGAGACCACCGTCGCGGCGACGACCGGGCCCAAGTTCGACATCGACCGGCGGGCCTACGAACTGGTCGCCCGGCACAGCAGCGAGTGCCTGGACATCCCAGGGGCTAGTCAGACCGACGCTGCGCCGGTGCACCAGTACGAGTGCAACGGGAACATCCAGCAGCGGTTCCGGCTCAACCCGATCGCCGGCACGGACCAGTTCGAAGTCCAGACCGTGCACGGGAACGGCGTGAAGGACGACGGCAAACCACGCTGCGTCGACGTCGAGAACATGTCGCTCGGTGACGACGTACCGCTGCTGCAGTGGCCGTGCTCCGGGACCGGTAACCAGCAGATGACCGTGGAGTACCTGGAAGGAAGCAGTTACGACACGGTGGTTCGGCTGCGGTTCGCGCACAGCGGCAAGTGCGCCGGTGTCCGCGGGAGCTCGCTGGGCAACGCCGTACCGGTGGTGCAGCAGACCTGTACGGCGGATGCCGGCCAGCAGTGGATTCTGCGGCCGGTGTTCACCGGGCAGTCGCTGGCCGGGCGCTACAAGATGGCGTCGGTCCGTGGTGGCAAGGTGCTGGACATCCAGGACTGCGGGACGAATCCGGCGAGCACCGAGATCCGGATGTGGGACTGGGTCCCGGGAAGCCCTTGCCAGCGCTGGCAGATCGTGCCGAAGGGTGACGACATCTACCAGATCTACGACCCGAACTCCCAGAAGAACGTGGATGTCCAGGGCTGCCCGGGTGGGCTCGGGTCACCACTGGTACCGATCACGCCCAGTGACAGCGTGGAATGCCAGGGCTGGCGGATCGAACCGGCGATCGACGGCTCCTGGAGCATCCTGCAGAACAAGTCCGGCCGCGCGATGGACGTGGCCCATTGCAGCGCGGCGGCCGGTGCCGACGTGATCACCTACACCTACTGGAACGGGCCCTGCCAGCGCTGGATTCTGACCTCTGCCAACTGACCCCGCCACACCGAACTGGCACCCCGACTCGACGGTAACAGCCGATCCCTGAAAGTCTGTCCGGGCGGCCCGGCCAAAACTTGTGTTCCACAAGGGCCGGGCCGTTACACGTTTGTGGTGCGACAGGGAGGCGGTCGATGTTCAAGCGTATCGCAGTGGTGAACCGAGGCGAGGCCGCGATGCGGCTCATCAACGCGGTCCGGGAGGTCAACGCCGAGGGTGGCGAGCCGATCGAGACGGTGGCCTTGTTCACGGACGGCGAGCGTACGGCGACCTTCGTGCGCGAGGCGGATCGGACGTACCCGCTGGGGCCGGCGTCGGCGCGGCCGTACCTGGACCTGGTGGTGCTCGAGCGTGCGCTGCGCGAGAGCGGTGCGGATGCCGCGTGGGTCGGCTGGGGGTTCGTCGCTGAGGACCCGGCGTTCGCCGAGCTGTGCGAGCGGATCGGGGTCACCTTCATCGGGCCGTCGCCCGAGGCGATGCGCAAGCTGGGCGACAAGATCGGTTCCAAGCTGATCGCGGAGGAGGTCGGCGTACCGGTCGCTCCGTGGAGTCGCGGGCCGGTCGAGTCGCTCGAGGCGGCGCTGACCGCGGCCGAGACGATCGGCTACCCGTTGATGCTCAAGGCAACGGCCGGTGGCGGTGGGCGCGGGATCCGCGTGGTCCGCTCGGCCGACGAGCTGTCCGACGCGTACGCGCGGACCAGTGAGGAGGCGGCTCGCGCCTTCGGTAGCGGCATCGTGTTCCTGGAGCGCCTGGTCACCGGCGCCCGGCATGTCGAGGTGCAGGTCATCGCTGACGGCCAGGGCACCGCGTGGGCGCTCGGTGTGCGCGACTGCTCTGTGCAGCGGCGCAACCAGAAGGTCATCGAGGAGTCTGCCTCGCCGCTGCTCTCGGCCGGTCAGGTCGAGGACCTCAAGGCTTCGGCCGAGCGGCTCGCCCTTGCGGTCGGTTACCGCGGCGCGGCCACGGTCGAGTTCCTGTACCACCCGGGGGAGAAGAGTTTCGCGTTCCTCGAGGTGAACACCCGCCTCCAGGTCGAGCACCCGATCACCGAGTTGACGACCGGGTTCGACCTGGTCAAGGCCCAGTTGCACGTCGCGAACGGCGGCCTGCTGGAGGGCCTGAAGCCCGCCGAGCTCGGGCACGCGGTCGAGGCCCGGTTGAACGCCGAGGACCCGGACCGCGACTTCGCTCCGTCACCGGGACGGATCGCCGTACTGGATCTGCCGGCTGGTCCGGGTATCCGCGTCGACACCGGTGTGAGCGCAGGGGACAGCATCCCGGCCGACTTCGACTCGATGATCGCCAAGATCATCGGCTACGGCCGGACTCGCGAGGAGGCGCTGGCTCGCCTGCGCCGCGCGGTCACCGCGACCACTGTGCTGATCGAGGGTGGCGCGACCAACAAGAGCTTCATCCTGGAGTTGCTCGACCAGCCCGAGGTGATCGACGGCAGCGCCGACACCGGCTGGATCGACCGGGTGCGCGGTGAGGGCCGGCTGGTTTCGCACAAGCACTCGGCGATCGCACTGGTCGCCGCTGGGATCGAGGGCTATCAGGACGCCGAGAAGGTCGAGCGGGCCCGGTTGCTGGAGACCGCGCACGGCGGCCGGCCGCAGGTGCAGCACGAGGTCGGTCGCGCGATCGACCTGAAGCTGCGCGGAGCGACGTACCGGGTGACTGTCGCGCGGATCGGCGCGACTCGCTTCCGGGTGGGCGTCGGCTCCGGCAGTGACCCGTTCAAGGTGGTCGACGCCGATCTCGAGCGGCTGGACGGTCACAGCGGGCGGCTCACCGTCGGTCGGCAGCGGTTCCGGCTCGTCACGGCGACCCACGGCCCGGTGCACCTGATCGAGGTCGACGGTGTGACGCACCGCGTCAGCCGGGACGAGGGCGGCGTACTGCGTTCTCCTGCGCCCGCGCTCGTGGTTGCGACGCCGGTGCAGACCGGTGCCGAGGTAGAGGCCGGTGCGCCGGTTCTGGTGCTGGAGAGCATGAAGATGGAGACGGTGCTCTACGCGCCGTTCAAGGCCACGGTGAAGGAGCTGCAGGTCTCCACGGGCAGCCAGGTGGAGACCGGTGCGCCGCTGCTCCGGCTGGAGCCGGTCGCCGACGAGACCGACGGCGCGGCGGCCGCGCCCGCGCAGAGCGGCGTACGGCTCGACCTGCCGAACGGCATCGGCGAACGCACACCCGAGCAGCGGTTCGGGCGGGCGCTGGAGGATCTGCGCAGCATGCTGCTCGGATTCGACATCGACCCGCGCGACGAGGGCGGCATGCTGGCCGGCTACCTGTTGTCCCGGACGCAGCTGCCGCAACCGCCGGTGCGTGCCGAGATCGATCTGATGCAGGTGTTCGCGGACTTCGCCGAGCTGAGCCGCAACCGGCCAGCCGGCGAGGAGATCAGCACCGAGAACCGGGTGCACAGCCCGCGTGAGCACTTCCATACCTACCTACAGAGTCTCGACCCCGAGCGTGGTGGTCTGCCGGGTGAGTTCCAGACGCGGCTCACCCGGGTGCTGGCTCACTACGGTGTGAAGGACCTGGAGCGCAGTACTGAGATCGAGGAGGCCGTGTTCCGGATCTTCCTCGCCCAGCAGCGGTCCACGCCGGACATCCTGCTGGTCACGTCAGTGCTGGAGCGCTGGATCGACGAGTCGCGGCCGGAGGCCCCGCTGGACGAGGCCGTGCACGACCTGCTGGACCGGCTGGTGCTGGCCACCCAGCTGCGCTTCCCGATCATCGGCGACCTGGCCCGCAGCGTCCGGTTCCGCTGGTTCGACCAGCCGCTGGTGGACGCGGACCGCGCCTCGGTGATCGCGGGTGTCGGTGACGAGGTCGCCGAGCTGGCCGCCAACCCCGACGCCACGGATCGCCAGGAGCGGCTCGACGCGCTGGCTGCGATCCCGGAGCCGATCGTCCAGTTCCTCGCCCAGCGTGTGGAGGAGGGCTGGGGTGATCGCGAGCCGATGCTCGAGATCCTCATTCGCCGTCACTACCGCGAGTACGAGCTGCACGACGTCAACGAGGTCACGGTCGACGGGCGGCCGTTCGCGACCGCCGACTACACGATCGACGATCGGCCGACGCACCTGGTCACCACAGTCGGTACGACGGCTGAGCTGGCCGACCCGGCCAGTGGGCTCTCCCAAGCGCTGACCGCGCGGCTGGATGCCAGCCCGGCCGGTCACGAAGCGGTGGTCGAGCTCTACCTGTTTGGCGCCGACCTGCCTGACGTCCAGCAGGACGCGTCCGATCTGTACCGCCAGATGGTGGCCGACCTGCCGATTGCTCAGCGCGCCCGGCGGATCTCGGTCGCGGTGGCGCCAGGTGGCGGTCGCCCGGTCTCGTACTTCACGTACCGCCCGGCCGACGGTTCGGTGATCGAGGACGACAACGTCCGTGGTGTGCACCCGATGGTCGGTCGCCGGCTGAACCTGTGGCGCCTGCGCGACTTCCGGATCACCCGTCTGGAGAGCCCGGACGACGTACTGCTCTACTACTGCGTCGCGCGGGACAACGCGGCCGACCAGCGGCTCGTTGCCCTGGCTCAGGTCCGTCAGTTCGCCGTGGTTCGCGACGAGAACGGCAACGTCACCTCGCTGCCGCACGCCGAGCGGGCGATCGCCAACTGCCTTGAGGCGATCCGCCGGGCCCGGACCGCGCGCGGTGCGGCCGGAGCCAAGCTGGACATGAACCACGTGTGGATCCACATCTGGCCGGTCGTCGACGCACAGGTCGACGAGGTCACCACGCTGAAGAGCAAGATCGCCCCGATGACGGCCGGTGCCGGGATCGAGGAGGTCCTGATCCAGGGCCGCGTCGAGGGACCGGACGGCGTTGCCTACCCGGTCGCGGCCCGGTTCTACGCCCAGCCGGGTGCCGGTGTCGTCACGTCCATCGAGCAGCCGCCGACCACCGGGCTGATGCCGCTCGACGACTACGCGCAGAAGGTTCAGCGCTCGCGGCGCCGCAACACGATCTATCCGTACGAGGTCAGTGGCATCGTCACCGGCCCGGGCGGCTCGTTCGTCGAGCACGACCTGGACGACACCGGTGCGCTGGTTCCGGTCGAGCGCCCCAAGGGCCTCAACAAGGCCGGCGTCATCCTCGGTGTGGTCACCACGCCGACCGCTCGCTACCCCGAGGGCATCACCCGGGTTGCGCTGAGTGGTGACCCGACCAAGGCGCTCGGCGCTGTCGCCGAGCCCGAGTGCTCGCGGATCATCGCGGCCATCGACCTGGCCGAGCGGCTGCAGATCCCGGTCGAGTGGTACTCGCTGTCCGCCGGTGCCCGGATCTCGATGGACTCCGGGACCGAGAACATGGACTGGGTCGCGAAGGCGCTGAAGCGGATCGTCGAGTTCACCCAGGCCGGTGGCGAGATCAACATCGTCGTGGCCGGGATCAACGTCGGTGCGCAGCCGTACTGGAACGCCGAGGCGACCATGCTGATGCACACCAAGGGCATCCTGGTGATGACACCGGACAGCGCGATGGTGCTGACCGGTAAGCAGACCCTGGACTTCTCCGGCAGTGTCTCGGCCGAGGACAACTTCGGGATCGGCGGCTACGACCGGGTGATGGGCCCGAACGGCCAGGCGCAGTACTGGGCGCCGGACCTGAAGGCGGCCCGCGACGTGCTGATGTCGCACTACGACCACACGTACGTCGCTCCGGGCGAATCCGGTCCGCGTCGTGCGGAGACGACCGACCCGATCGATCGGGACGTGACGCCGTACCCGCATATCGTCGAGGGCAGTGACTTCAAGACGGTCGGCGAGATCTTCTCCGCGGAGACCAACCCGGACCGCAAGAAGGCGTTCGACATCCGCACGCTGATGCGGGCGGTCAGCGACCAGGACCACCCGGTGCTGGAGCGCTGGGCCGGGATGGCCGACGCCGACACCTCGGTGGTCCAGGACGCGCGGCTGGGCGGGTATCCGGTCTGCCTGGTCGGGATCGAGTCCAAGTCGGTGCCGCGGCGCGGATTCCCGCCGGCCGACGGCCCCGACACGTACACCGCCGGCACGCTGTTCCCGAAGTCGTCGAAGAAGACGGCCCGGGCGATCAACACGGCCAGCGGCAACCGGCCCCTCGTCGTACTGGCGAACCTGTCCGGGTTCGACGGCTCGCCGGACTCGATGCGCAACCTGCAACTCGAGTACGGCGCCGAGATCGGCCGCGCGATCGTGAACTTCCAGGGACCGATCGTGTTCTGCGTGGTCTCGCGGTACCACGGTGGTGCGTTCGTCGTGTTCTCCAAGCAGCTCAACCCGTCGATGACCGTGCTCGCGGTCGAGGGTTCGTTTGCCTCCGTCCTCGGTGGCGCACCGGCCGCGGCCGTGGTGTTCTCGGCCGAGGTGGACGCCCGGACGGCGGCCGACCCGCGGGTCGCGGCACTGGCCGAGCAGGTCGCTGCGGCGAGTGCGGGGGAGCGCGCCGAGCTGGCGACCGAGCTCGCGGAGGTGCGAACCGCCGTACGGGCCGAGAAGCTCACCGAAGTGGCGACCGGGTTCGACAAGGTGCACAGCATTCAGCGTGCGCGCGACGTCGGTTCGGTGGACGCGGTGATCAGTGCGGCCGAGCTGCGGCCACGGTTGATCGAGGCAATCAGTCACGGCCTGTCGTCGGGCGGTACCAACCAGGTCTAAGCTGTGCGGCATGCGCGGCGGGGAAGGCGCTCCAAACAAAGCACGGGCGTTGATTACGTTCATCGGGGTCAGCGTGCTTTCCGGTGCGCTCGCGGCGGGGCTGGCGATTCCGCTGGCCGGCTTCGCCGGGATCAGCAGCGAGCAGGTCGTGAAGACCGTTCAGGACCTGCCGCGTGAGCTCGAGGTCGAGCCGGTCGCCGTCCGCAGCCGGATGCTGGCCGCGGACGGTTCGATCATCGCGACCCTGTTCGAGCAGAACCGGGTCCCGATCCGGCTGAACCAGATCGCGCCGATCATGAAGACCGCGATCATCGCGATCGAGGACTCCCGGTTCTACGAGCACGGCGCGCTGGACCCGAAGGGCACCGTGCGGGCGATGATCCGCAACCACGGCAGCGGCGAGGTCCAGCAGGGCGGGTCGAGTATCACCCAGCAGTACGTGAAGCTCAGCCTGATCGAGAAGGCCCGGACCCTGGCCGAGCGGCAGAAGGCGACCGAGGTCTCGTACGAGCGCAAGCTGACCGAGCTGCGCTA
The DNA here is from genome assembly GCF_042674205.1 of Kribbella sp. NPDC056951. Taxonomy (NCBI): domain Bacteria; kingdom Bacillati; phylum Actinomycetota; class Actinomycetes; order Propionibacteriales; family Kribbellaceae; genus Kribbella; species Kribbella sp. NPDC056951. Next base: position 176,003 of record NZ_JBHUQZ010000005.1, on the reverse strand, counting down.
CGCGATCGCGCTCGAGAGCCGGCTGACCAAGAACGAGATCCTCGAGCGGTACCTGAACCTGGTCAACTTCGGTGACGGGACGTACGGCGTACAGGTCGCTTCCCAGCACTACTTCCAGACCACCGCGGACAAGCTCACCCTGCCGCAGGCCGCGTTGCTGGCCGGCCTGGTGAAGAACCCGACCGGCTACGACCCGACCAACAACCTGGCCCGGGCCAAGGCTCGCCGCGACGTGGTGCTCCGGCGGATGCTCGAGCTCAAGGTGATCTCGGTGCACCAGGCGAACCTCGCCCTGCGGTCGCCGGTCATCGACCGCGCCAAGGTGCGCCCGGTGCCGAACGGCTGCGCCAACTCGCGCTACCCCTTCTACTGCGAGTACGCCGTCGCTCAGCTGCTCGCGAATCCCGCGCTCGGGCGGACGGTCAAGTCCCGCGAGCACCTGCTGAAGACCGGCGGCCTGACCATCCGGACCAGCCTCGATCCGCGCACTCAGGCAGCCGCACAGGCCTCCATCACCGCGCACGCGAGGCCCACCGACACCGCGGTCGCAGCGATCACGATCGTCCAGCCGGGAACCGGGCTGGTGAAGGCGATGGTGCAGAGCAAGCCGTACGGCAACGGCCGCAACCACACGAACTACAACTACAACGTCGAGAAGTCCTACGCCGGTGGGTACGGCGGGTTCCAGAACGGCTCGACGATGAAGGCGTTCACCATCGCGGCCGCGATCCAGGCCGGCGTACCGCTGGACTACCGGATCAACTCGCCGCAGCAGATCAACCTGAGCAACAAGAAGTTCCGCACCTGCACCGGCTTCACCCGGGACCCCGACTACACCCCGCAGAACTCGACCCGCAGCGGCAACCTGACCATGGTCGAAGCGGCCCGCTACTCGACCAACACCTACTTCCTGCAGCTCTCGCAACGGGTCGGCCTCTGCCAGATCGCCCGGGTCGCGTCCCGCCTCGGCATGTACAACGCGCAGACCCTGCAGCCGCTCGACCAGGTCATCTCGATGACGCTCGGCGTCGGCTACGTGACCCCACTGCAGATGTCGAACGCCTACGCGACCTTCGCGGCCCGCGGCAAGTACTGCCGCCCGCTGGTCGTCACTTCGCTCCGCGACAAGGCCAACCGGCCGATCCGCACCCCGAAGGTCCAGTGCTACCAGGCGCTCAAAGCAGGCGTCGCCGACGGCGTGAACAAGGTCCTCAGCGCAGTGATGGAGCCGGGCGGCACCGGCGGCCGCTTGAAGTTCGGCAACTGGGACCTGGCCGGCAAGACCGGAACCATCCAGGAAAACAAGGCAGTCTGGTTCGCCGGGTACGCCCCGAACCTAGCCGCCGCCGCAGTCGTCGCCGACGCCAACCTGCCCTACACAAACCTCATGTACGGCCACACCCTGGACGGCCGCGACATCTCCGACCCCACCGGCTCCGGCACCGCAGGCCCCCTCTGGGAAACCGCCATGCAAGGCGCTCTCAAGGGCCTCCCGCTGCAGCGCTTCGTCGAGCCGTCCAAGAAGATCGTCAACGGCGACCGCAAAGGCCTCCCCGACGTCACCGGCCTCGATCGCGCCGAAGCCACCAACCTCCTCCGCAAGGCCGGCTTCGACGTCACCATCGCCAACAAACTGGTCGCCTCCCCAGTAGCCACCGGCAAGGTCGCCTACACCGACCCCCGCACCGACTCCGGCGCCACCCGAGGCTCCCTCGTCACCATCTACCTCTCCAAGGGCCCCTCACAACGGCCGTAGGTCGGTGCCGGGGATCCAGGTGACCTGACCGGTCTCGTCGCAGAACCGGCCGAGCCACTCGCCGTTGTGGCGGATCCACACGTCCAGCTCGCCCGGAGACCACTTCGCCCGTTGCACGGCCTGCGCCGGATCAACCCGCCGTACGGCGTCGGCCGGGCGCGGGCCGTGCGTGTCGTACTGCACCTCCAGGTCGGAGGCCATCCGTTGCGCCTCCACCTCCGTGCCGAGACCACTCGCGCGCCAACCGTTGACCGCGCCGTCCCAGACGCCGAATCCTTCGGATCCGTCGTCTGCGGGGCGCACTGTGAACCGACCAAGCATATTTTCAGATTAGCCGATCATCGAACATATGTTCTAGTCTTGATCGCGTAGGGAGTCGTGTGCGGTCAGTTGCCGGTCGGGGCCGGGATCACGCCCAGCTGGGTCAGCCAGCTGAGCTGGTCCAGGACGTTCCAGTGCTGGATGATCTGGCCGTCGCGGACGGTCATGATGTCGACGTATTGGACGGTGACGTGTTTGCCGGTGGCCGGGACGCCGCCGAAGTCGCCGGTGTTGGTGCCGGACATGGTCTTCTTGGTCACCACCTGGTCACCTTCGGCGATCATGTCGTCGATGGTGAAGGTGGCGTCGGGATAGGCCTCGGCGAAGGCCTGCAGGAAGACCTTGCCGCTGTCGCGGTCCGGTGGGACGCCTGGCGGGCTGCTGAGGTTGACGAAGTCCGGGGCGTTGAGTTCGTCGTAGGCGTCGAAGTCCTTGCCGTTCTGGACTTCCTCGACGAATCGCCGGATCAGGGCCTTGTTCTGTTCGGTCTGGTTTTCCATCGTTGCCACCCCCTGGCCAGGCTGTCGGCGCCGAGGATCGGTGCCGACAGCACCTGGGGTCATTGTGCAACTGTGCGGTCAGTTGCGGTAGCGGAAGATGATGCGGCCTCGGGTGAGGTCGTAGGGGCTGAGCTCGACCAGGACACGGTCCTCAGGAATGATCTTGATGTAGTTCTTGCGGATCTTGCCGCTGATGTGGGCCAGCACCTGGTGGCCGTTGGTGAGTTCGACGCGGAAGTTCGCGTTGCGCAGCGACTCGATGACGATGCCGTCGAGCTCGATGGCGCCTGCTTTTCTGGGCATGGTCAGGCCTTCCCGTGGACGAGTTCGAGGTTGCTGTTGGTGTGGCGGGCGCCGAGGCTTTCGAACAGGGCCAGGGCGGCCGTGTTCGTTTCGTTGACCTCGGCCACGACCGTTTCGGCGCCGAGGTGGTGGAGCGCGTGGGTGAGGAGGGCGCGGCCGATCCCGGTACGCCGGTCGCCGGCCCGGACCGCGATCAGACCGATGCGCGGTTGGCGGGTCGCCGTGGCTAGGCGGAGGAGGCCGACGTACTGGCCGTTCCGTTGGGCGATCGTGTACTTCGACGGGTCGATCGGGGTGGTTCCGCCCTGCCAGGGCAGGACTTCGGCCGGCATCGTCGACCAGTCGATCTCGGCGCGGAGCGCATGGTCGAGTTCGCGGAGCGGTTCTTCGTCGGCCGCGGTGATGAGGACGCCGGGTGGTGGCGGTGCCGGGGTGATTCCTGCGGTGGGTACGACGAACTCGCGCTCGCGGCGCCAGGTCGTGAACCCGGCGCGTTCCCAGGCGGTTGTCAGTTCACGGTCGGTCTCGTCGACCACCGTGTACAGAGGTGATGGGTGGTCGGTCAGCATCGCGGCGGCGAGCCGGGCGAAGACGGCGTCGTCCCACGTGTCGATGCTGAGGAAGGTCCGGCCGTCGAGCCGGCGGGACGCATGTCCGCGACCGACGACCAGATCGTTCTCGACCGCATGCCACTGGTTCTCGGCGACGCGGGAGATCGTGAGCAGCAAAGAGTTCATAGGTGTTTCCTTTCGGGAGTGCCGAAGTTCTCGGGGCGCTCCCGGCGACACCTATGTCAATCGCCCGCCCGTGACCACGAGAGGGAGAGCCCACTGCGCTACTGCGTTCATGGGTCCCACCTCCAAAGCTCATGTCACGGACTCCGGAACCGTAGCAAGCCGACCGCCGTACCGGCCAGCCATTTATCATTCAGGGGTGACCGAGACGACCAGGATCATTGCCTGGAGCACCGAGCTTCGCCGGGTGCACACCCGGATCCGGGAAGCCTTGGAGGTCACCCGGCAGGCGGTGCGCGACGGGATGCCGAGCGAGCATGCGAGTCGTGACCTGCTGCTGTACTGCCACGGCTTCTGTGCGGCCCTCGACGGGCATCATCAAGGCGAGGACCGCGCGCTGTTCCCGGCGATCGAAGCCGCGCACCCGCACCTCGCGCCGGTCCTGCGTGCGCTGACGCAAGACCACTCGATGATCGAGCACCTGCTCGGAGGGTTGCGGGACGCGGTCGACCGATCGGCCGCGCCCGATGAGCTGGATCGGCATCTCGAAGGGGTGGCCGCGATCATGGAGAACCACTTCCGGTACGAGGAGAAGCAGTTGCTCACCGTGCTCGAAGGCCTTGAGCTGAATGCCGCCGTACCGGAGGTGCTGGGACCGCTCTAGTCGACCAGGAGCGGCAGCGTGGCGTAGCCGCGGATGACTCGGGATTCTCGCCAGGTCGGGATGTCGGCGGGGCGGCGTAGCTTCGGGAGTCTGGTGGCGATTTCGGCGAAGGCGATCTGGGCCTCCAGGCGGGCGAGTGGGGCGCCCAGGCAGTAGTGGATGCCGCTCGAGAAGGCCAGGTGCTCGGCCTGACGGGGGCGGGTGATGTCGAAGACGGCGGGGTCGCTGAAGATCTCGGGGTCTCGGTTGGCGGCACCTAGGAGCAACATGATCCAGCTGTCCGCGGGGAGGTCGACGCCGGCGATCGATACCGGTTCGTGCGCGAAGCGGCTCGTGTTCTGGACCGGCGGCGCATAGCGCAGGACCTCTTCGACGGCAGCGCCCGCGCGTTCCGGTTCGGTCCGGAGCAGCTCCCATTGCGCCGGGTGATCGAGCAGGGTGGCGACGCCGTTGCCGATCAGATTGACGGTCGTCTCGAACCCCGCGATCAGCAGCAGCCGCGCGGTCGTGTGTAGCTCGTACGGCGTGATGCCGTCAGGTGCCGCGGCGACCAGGTAGCTGATCACGTCGTCGCCCGGGTGTGCCTTCTTCAACGGGATGAGCTCGCTGAACAGTTCGTAGAGTTCGGCGTTCGCGGCGGCCAGTGCGGCGGCCTCGGCCGGGGTTTCGATACCCGACAACGCCGAACCGACCACGGTGCCGTGCTGGGACAGGCGGTCGACGTCCGCGTCCGGGATGCCCATCAGGGTCGTGATGACGCCGATCGGCAGTGGCGCGGCGAAGTCGGCGATCAGGTCGAAGGGGCGGTCAGGTTCGGCTGCGGCCCGGCGTTCGATACCGGTGATCAGGTCGCGGGTGAAGTCGGCGATCCGTTCGGCGTACCCGGCCATCATCTTCGGCCGGAACGCCGGCGCCGCGAGCCGCCGCAGCCTGGTGTGATCCGGTGGTTCGCGCTCGAGGAAACCGAGGTCCAGGGTGTTGCCCGAGGTGTCCTCCGAGGTCGGTCCCGGATCGCCCGCCGGACGGACACCGAAGCGCCGGTCGCGGAGAATCGCGTTGCAGACGGCGTAGTCGGTGCTCACCCACTCCTGGTCGGACCCGATGATCGGTCCGCCGGCGCGGAGCCGCTCGTAGATCGGGTACGGCTCGTCCTGCCCCGACCGGGACCAGAACGCATCGAGCGCGGAAGTATCGGTCATGGCGTCAGCACTCCTCCGGTGAACGTCGACAGGACCAGCTCAGGCGCGTCCCGAGGGGCGAGCCAGCCGGCTTGGAGCAGATCCCAGGCGGTGAACAACAGCGCGTGCAGGGACCGGACGAGCCACCAGTCGGGCACGCCCGGACGAACGATCCCGGCACCGGCCACGATCGCCGCGATCGGTGCGGTCAGTGCATCGGTCCGGGTCGTGATGACGTCATCGGCGAAGACCTCGGGTTGCGCCGTCAGCAACGTCAAGTAGGCGCCGAACGGCAGCAGATCGACGACCATCCGGCGGAGCGGATCAGGATCGACCGGGGCGGCGGCGATCACCGATTCGCTGATGTCGAGCGCCCGCGATGCGACGCCCACCAGGAGGTCGTGCCGGGTCGGGAACTGCTTGTGCAGTGTCGTCCGGCCGATCCGCGCGGCAGCGGCGATCTGTCCCAGGGAGGCGGCCGGGTCCTTGGCGAGAACCGCCGCCGCGATATCGAGAACCTGCACCGGCGTCGCGGCCCCCGCCGTACTGGGCGGTGACTGGGCAGGAACCACGCGAACACTCATGTTCGCGAAGGTACAGTGTTGTTCGCGGCTACGAAAGGGATGGCACAACCACGCGGGCGCTGATTCGCCATCCGTTCGTCGTCCGGACCACCTCGTCCTCGTAGACGACCGTGCCCGCGCGGCCGTCCGCCATCACCGACAATCCCTTCGAACGCACCCGGGCGCGGTCATCGAGATCGGGGTCGGCGGTGACGATCACGTTGGTGACGTGGTGTCCGGCGGGCTGGTCGCCGGGGGCTGAGCTGAAGAGTTCGACGAGTGCCGGCAGTCCTCGGACGATGCCCAGGCCATAGGCAGTCACGTCGTACGACGCGTCGGGTGTCAGGAGCAACCCGAGATCGTCGGTACGTCGGTCGTCCGCGAGATGCCCGTGCAGCGAAACCAGTTCGTGGATGGCCAGCCGGTCCTCGGTGGTCAGCGGCATCTGCACTCCTGAGTGATCGGTGGGGGAGGATGGCGGTGATGACTGATCCTAAACGGGGCGAGCGCCCCGCTTCAACCGGACCGCGTCGAGCGGATGCTGTCGCCAACCGCGCCAAGGTGGTGGCCGCGGCCCGTGCGGCGTTCGTGGCGGATGGGCTCAGCGTGTCCCTCGACGAGATCGCCCGGCGGGCCGGTGTCGGCCCGGGCACGGTTCACCGGCACTTCAGGACCAAGGCCGAGCTCGTCGACACGGTCCTCGCTGCAGCGGTTGAGGACTTGGTGGCCGCGGCGAACTCGGCTGCCGAGTCCGCTGATGCCGGCGGAGCGCTGCGGGACTTTCTGGTGCGGCTGGTCACCGAGGGAGCCGCCGCCCACGAACTCGCCGCGCGGCTGCAGGTTGGTGCAGGCAGCGTCGAACAGCCGGTCGCCGAGCTCGACCGCGCGATGGGCGTGCTCCTGTCCCGTGCCCATAACGCCGGGGCCGTCCGTCCCGATCTCGATGAGCGCGACCTGGCTGCGCTCGTTGCCGCCGCGCACGCGGCATATGTCCATCCCGCGGGCGGCGAACGCGCGATGAAGTTGGTTCTGCGAGCGCTCGATTTGGCGTGACCGCCTCCGAACATATGTTCTAATATCTGCATGGGGTACAACAATCCGCCGATCAAATGGTCGGAGCTGGAGCGCAGGCTGTCAGACCGGTCACGGCCCGGGAGCCACGGCGGGCGGCCGGTGACGGCGGATGGTGGGGACAGTCCGGCGTGGTCGCAGCATCGGGGGCCTTATGTGCCGTCGAAGGTTCAGCGGGGCGAGTCTTCGGTGGCTTATGCGGAGCTGCACGTGCACTCGAACTACTCCTTCCTGGACGGGGCCTCGCAACCGGAGGCGCTGGTCGAGACCGCGGTTCGGCAGGGGTTGCATGCGCTGGCGCTGACGGATCATGACGGGGTCTACGGGGCGGCCCGGTTCGCCGAGGCTGCGGCGGCGTACTCGTTGCCGACGGTGTTCGGGGCGGAGCTGTCGTTGGGGCTGACCGGGCCGCAGAACGGGGCGGCGGATCCGGAGGGGAGCCATCTGCTGGTGCTTGCCGAGGGGCAGGAGGGGTATCACCGGCTGGCGGGCGAGATCACCCATGGGCAGTTGAAGGGTGGCGAGAAGGGGAAGCCGGTCTACGACCTGGAGCGGCTCGCCGCCAAGGGCAAGGATCACTGGGTGATTCTGACCGGCTGCCGTAAGGGGTTGGTGCGGCAAGGGCTGGCACAGGGTGGGCGGGAGGCAGCTGGGCGGGAGCTGGATCGGCTGACGTGTCTGTTCGGCAAGGATCGGGTGGTGGTCGAGTTGACCGATCATCATCTGCCGGAGGACAGTACGCGGAACCAGATCCTGGCTGAGCTGGCGGCTGGGCGTGGTCTTCCGGTCGTTGCCACCAACAACGTTCACTACGCGGTCCCTGCACAGCACAAGCTGGCTGCTGCGCTGGCCGCGGTCCGAGCCCGGCGCGACCTGGATGCAATGGACGGCTGGCTGCCGCCCAGCGGGATGGCGTTCCTGCGCACCGGCGAGGAGATGGCCTACCGCTTCCGCCGGTACGACGGCGCTGTCGCGCGGTCGGTGACCCTGGCCGACCAGCTCGCGTTCGACCTGGGCCGGGCGAAACCGAAGTTGCCGTTGCGCGACGTACCGGATGGGCACGACCCGGACAGTTGGCTGGAGCACGTCACTCTCGAAGGCGCCGCCCGGCGGTACGGGACGCCCGAGCAGCGCCCGGATGCGTACGAGCGGTTGAAGCGGGAGCTGGCCGTGATCAAGGCGAAGGGCTTCCCGGGCTACTTCCTGATCGTGCACGACATCGTCAGTTTCGCCCACAGCAACGGCATCCTCTGCCAGGGCCGGGGCTCGGCGGCGAACTCGGCGGTCTGCTACGCGCTCGGGATCACCGCGGTGGACAGCATCCTCTACGACCTGCCGTTCGAGCGGTTCCTCGCCTCGACCCGGGCCGAGGAGCCCGATATCGACGTCGACTTCGACTCCGACCGGCGCGAGGAGGTGATCCAGTACGTCTACGACAAGTACGGTCGCCAGAACGCCGCCCAGGTGGCGAATGTGATCTCGTACCGGCCGAAGTCCGCCGTACGGGATGTTGCCAAGGCACTGGGGTATTCGGTCGGTCAGCAGGATGCGTGGTCGAAGCAGGTGGACGGCTGGAGTCCGGAGATCACCTCGACCGAGCACGACATCCCGCCGCGGGTGGTGACGATGGCGACGGCGTTGCTGAAGTTCCCCCGGCATCTGGGGATCCACTCCGGTGGGATGGTGCTGACCGAGCGGCCGGTCGGGGAGGTGGTGCCGATCGAGCATGCCCGCAAGGAGAAACGCACGGTTCTGCAGTGGGACAAGGACGACTGCGCGTGGATGGGGCTGGTGAAGTTCGACCTGCTCGGTCTGGGCATGCTGGCGGCGCTGCAGTACTGCCTGGACATGGTGCGCGAGCGGCTGGGGGAGTCCTGGCTGCTGCACACGATCCCGAAGGAGGAGGCCGGGGTCTACGACCAGTTGTGCCGGGCCGACTCGGTGGGAGTGTTCCAGGTCGAGTCGCGGGCGCAGATGGCGACGCTGCCCCGGCTGAAACCACGCAGGTTCTACGACCTGGTCACCGAGATCGCGCTGATCCGCCCCGGCCCGATCCAGGGCGGCGCCGTCCATCCGTACATCCGCCGCCGGACCGGCGAGGAGCCGATCAGCTACCTGCACCCGAAGCTGCAGCCGGTGCTGGAGCGCACCATGGGGGTGCCGCTGTTCCAGGAGCAGCTGATGCAGATGGCGATGGCGGTCGGCGAGATCGACGGCGACGAGGCCGACCTGCTGCGCCGCGCGATGGGCTCCAAACGTGGGGTCGAGAAGATCTCGTCCCTGAAGGCCAAGCTGTACGCCGGGATGGAGCGCAACGGGATCACCGGCGACCTGGCCGACGAGATCTACGCCAAGATCGAAGCCTTCGCGAACTTCGGTTTCGCCGAGTCGCACTCGATCAGTTTCGCCCTCCTGGTCTACTCGAGTACCTGGCTGCGGTTGCACTACCCGGCCGCGTTCCTGGCCGCGCTGTTGCGGGCCCAGCCGATGGGCTTCTACTCACCGCAGTCCCTGGTCGCCGACGCCCGCCGGCACGGTGTCGAGGTACGGCGTCCTGATCTGCTCCGCTCGGGGATCAACGCCGAGCTGGAGTTGCTGGTCGACGGCCAGGAGCTGACCGGTCCGACCGGTTCGCCGAGCTGCCTGAAGGATCCGCAACCACCGGTCGGGCCGTTCGACGGCTCGAAGCCGTTCGATTCGACAGTGCACCGGCGTGACGGCGCCTTCGCCGTACGGCTCGGGTTGTCGGAGGTCCGGACGGTGGGGGAGAAGGGGGCGACGCTGATCGTCGAGGAGCGCGAGCGCGGTGGCGACTACCGCGACATGGCCGACCTGGTACGGCGGACTGGGATCACCGCCGCGCAGGTCGAGGCGCTCGCCACTGCCGGGGTGTTCGACTGCTTCGGCCTGGACCGGCGGCAGGCGTTGTGGGAGGCCGGCCGGGCCGCCGAGGAACGCCCGGACCGACTCGCCGGTGTCTCCACCGCCGGTCCACCACCGACCCTGCCCGGGATGAGCGACATCGAGACCGACATGGCCGACCTGTGGTCCACCTCGATCACCGCCACCAGCCACCCGATGCAGCGCGTCCGCGACCAGCTCCGCGCCGACGGCATCCTCTCGGCCGCCCAACTTCGCGAGGTCCCCGACGGTACCCGCGTCCGCGTCGCCGGCGTCGTCACCCATCGCCAGCGCCCTGCCACCGCCTCCGGCGTCACCTTCATGAATCTCGAGGACGAGACCGGCATGGCCAACATCGTCATCACCAAAGGCTGCTGGCACCGCCACGCCGCGGTCGCCCGCAATGCGAGCGCCCTGATCATCCGCGGCCGGGTCGAACGCGCCGGCGAAGTCACCAACCTCTCCGCCGAAACCCTCGAACGCCTCCCCCTGGCAACCCGCACCCCATCCCGCGACTTCCGCTGATCGCCAGCAACCAGGAGCCAGCAGTCAGTAGCATGCGGCGGGTGGACGGTCTTGCCGGGCAGGCGAAGTTGTGGGCGCAGAAATGGCGGTGGTACGAGCGCAACTCGCTGCCTTGGAATCGGGGGCGGATTCACTGGGAGCTGATGCGGCGCGGGGCGTTCGCGCGGTGGCCGTTGCAGGGGAATGTGCTGGAGGCGTTGCGGGACGGGCGGCTCGAGCTGGTTGAGATCGGGGCGCACTGCATGCTCGCCAACGGCTGTTTCGTGACGGACTCCAACCATCGGTTCGACGATCCGGATCGCCCGGTGCCCTGGCAGGGGTTCGACTCCAAGGGGCCGACCCGGATCGGCGACAACGTCTGGCTCGGGGCGAATGTCGTCGTGACCAGCGGTGTCACGATCGGCGAGAGGTGCGTGATCGGCGCCAACAGCGTCGTCACGCACGACATCCCGCCGTACTCGATCGCGGCCGGCGCGCCGGCCAAAGTCCTGCGCGCCGTCACCTACCCCGACGCCGGGTGACTACATGCAGCTGGAGCTGAAGTCCATCCAGGCAGGGGTGTCGCCCACCTTGATGGTGCGGTAGTACCCGATCGACCCGGCACCGTCGACCGAGCGGGCGAACGACCCGTTGCCGGTGATGCGCAGCTGGTACTTGTGCCCCTTGGTCAGGGTGACGTTCGCGGAGCCTGAGCCGTAGTTCTGCTTGCTGCCGTTCGGGTACTGCAGGCTCTGGGTCACGGCGTACTTGCGGGTGCTGCAGTCCAGGAGCTGGTAGTACATGATCCCCGTGTACAGCTTGCCCGGGGTGCTCCACTTCAGCGTGATCCGGCCGGTCGTGGGTCCGGTCCGGCCGTAACAGCCGATGCCGCGGATCTCGTTCACCTTCCGCGCCGCCCCGGTCCCGGCCGGGCCACCGGGCTTACCCGGGCCGCTGGCACCACCGGCGTACGACGAGTTGGCGAAGGCGGCCTGGAAGCGGCTGGGGCAGTCGTCCGCCGACGGCGGATCCGGCTGTGCGGCCGCGTGACTGCCCATCGACAGCGTCGCTCCGGTCAGTGCCAGCACCAGCATTCCCCGCACACTTGCCTTGCTCATCACGAGTTTTCCCCGTTCAGTAGTTGTTCACGGCAACTGTTATTGACGCTAAGTGACGACAGGGGAGGTGCGGAAGGACCCTCGGTGAATTTGCCACTTCCTGCAACGAACGGGCTTCCGGGTGCGTCTAGGGTGGGAGGTGATGATCATGATTCGACGATCCGGTACGGCGCTGGCGGCGGGTGCCGCCTTGATGCTGACTTTGGTTGCTTGTGGCAATGAATCTGGAGGTCCTGGGGTGAGTCCGTCCGACAGCAGCAGTTCGACACCGACACCCGGTGGAGCGGCGCCGACCGGGACACCGGGCGGTACGGCGGTGGAGCAGGCGACCGCCGATCTGGCGAAGCGGCAGGGGATCCAGGCAGCCGCGGTGAAGGTGGTCTCGGCCGAGGAGGTGACCTGGTCGGACGGGAGTCTCGGGTGCCCGGAGCCGGGGATGCGATACACGCAGGCGCTGGTCAACGGGATGCGGATCATCCTCGAAGCCGACGGCAAGCGGTACGAGTACCACTCGGGTGGACCGCGCGCGCCCTTCCTCTGCGAGAACCCGCAGGCCCGCTGAAAAAGTTTTGAAATTGGCTGTATCACCGGTCCGGTGCGCTGACTCCGCACTTATGGAACGCCGTTGAACTGCTTCCGGGGGGAAGGCAGTTCGAGGGTCTCCGTGGGGGGAGGGGCTGACGCGGTGCGCGAGGAGTTTCGGTGGTCAGGCCGAAAACTTCTCGGCACCGCGTCAGTGCGTGCACCGGTCGCCGGCCTCGGCCAACTCACCTGACTGAGCTGGCCGGGGCCGGCTTGCCCCGTTACGGGGTGCTGTTGTGGGCGTCGCCGGGCTTGAGCACGGGGCCGACGCCGGGGACCACCTGGCCGAGGGCGAAGGCGAGCAGGCCGTCGGCGGCTTGCAGCGCGTTCTCGCCGGTGCGCGACATCCGCCCGGCGATCAGACCGGCCACCAGCGGCGTGGCGAACGACGTACCGCTCCAGCGTGCCATGCCGTCGAACTTGCGCACCTCGCCGGTGTGCGGCGGCTCGGTGCAGTGGTACTCGCCGGTCAGGAACGCGTTGATCAGGTTCTCACCGGGCGCGTAGACGTCGACCCAGCCACCGAAGTTGCTGAACCAGGCCCGCTCGGTGCCGGTCTCCGCGAGGGCGCCGACGCCGACGGTCTCCGGGAAGGCGGCCGGCCAGAAGTAGTCGCGGGTCGACTCGTTCCCGGCGGCAGCGACCAGGACGAGGCCGTTGACCCGGTTCAGCCGGGTCTCGATGAACACGTCGAGGCCGAGCGGCGGCAGGTCGAACCTCGTGCGGGTCCCGGCCGACAGGCTGATGATGTCCGGCGCCAGGTCGAGCACCTCGTCGAGGGCCGCGGCCAGGTCGAACTCCCAGATCGCACCGGCGGTGGTGAAGTAGCTCTGTACGACGACCTCGGTCTCGCGCGCCATCGAGCGCAGGACCCCGGCAATGAACGTGCCGTGCCCGGCGTACGGCTTGATCAGCCCAGCCGGGTCGAACGCGTCCTCCGGCTCGCCGGTGACGCCGTCCAGCCAATCCGCTGCGGGTGCGTCGGACCAGCCGACATCCAGTACGACGACCTTGACGCCCTTGCCCGTGGTCGTCTTGTCGTCGATGAACGGGCTCGGCAGAGTCTTCGGATCCACCTCTTCGGGCTCGGTGGCCGGGCACGGGCTGACGCTCGGTACGACGTAGAACAGGTGCTCCGGGGTGACGACGCCACGTCCGAGCCGCAGGTCGGCGTACTTCAGGAAGCGCTGGGTGGGCGAACGATCCTCCGGCGCGCCCGGCGGCACCCGGGACGGCAGGATCAGCCGGGTGACGCCGGCGATCCCGCCCTCGCCCGTGGTCCCGCCCTCGAAGAGCCGGATCACGCGCTCGACGTCCTCGTCGCGGACCAGCACGACGCCCGCGCGGTACAGGTAGTCGGCTCCGGTCTCCTGCCACTTGGCCGGGTAGACCTCGACGGCCTTGCCGAAACCTTTGAGGATCAGATTGATCTGCGCGATGTACTTCCGCTCTTCGCCGAGCGGATTCTTTCTTTCTTCGGTCATGGAATGGCGCCCCCCTCGAATCACTGAAATGGTCGAGTCCGAATCGATATCATTCCACCCTGCCGGGGAACTTGGGGGAGATTCGCATGACGGTTGCACCCGAAGATCTGCTGCCGCTGGCGTTGTCGCGTCCGCACGACGCGATCGAGGCCGCGCAGGAGCTGCTGGCCGGACAGCCCGACGCCGAGACAGCGTCGATCGCACACCAGGCCGGTGGCATCGGGTTGCGGCAGCTGGGCGAGGTGGATGCGGCGATTCGCGAGCTCCGCAAGGCGCTTCGGCTCGCTGAGGAGTCGGGTCTGCCCGAGCGAGAGGCCGACGTACTGGCAACCCTCGGCGCGACCCTCGGCCGCGCCGGTCGCAGCCGGGAGGGGTTGGCCCGGCTGGATCGGGCGGTTGAATTAAGTCGGGGTGCACTGGCCGGACGCGTGCTCCTGCGGCGTGCCGACGTGCTCCTGATGCTCGGTCGGCACCGCGAGGCGCTGGATGATCTGCGGCTCGCGATCAGCCGGCTGCGGCGCTCCGGCGACCAGGTGTGGGAGGCCCGGACGCTGAACTATCGCGGCGTCATCCAGCTGAGGCTCGGCGGGACCCGGCAGGCGGATGCGGATTTCGATCGGGCCGGCCAGTTGTATGCGGAGGCCAAGCAGGACTTCGAGTACGCCGAGACTCGGCAGAACCGTGGTTGGGCCGCGTTCATGCGAGGCGATCTGCCGGCCGCACTGCAGTACCTGGGGGAGGCGGCGCAGGGGTACGACGAGGTCGGCGTCGCGTGGCCGGACCTGACGATCGATCGGTGCGCGGTGCTGATGGCTGCCGGGCTGACCGCCGAGGCGCTCACCGAGGCGGACGAGGCGATCGGCCGGATGGAGCCCGGCGGGGTGCCCGCGGCCAAGCGTGCCGAGGTGCTGTTCACCGCCGCGACGGCTGCCCTGGCGGTGGGCGATCCGGCGACAGCGCAGGAGCGGGCCGAGCAGGCTCGCCGGTTGTTCTCTGCGCAACGGCGTTCCTGGTGGTCGGTGCGGGCGTCGATGCTGCGGCTGGAAGCGCAGTACCGGGCGGGTGAGCGTGGGCCGCGACTGCTGCGTCAGGTGGTCCGGACCGCCGGCCGGCTCGACGAGCTCAGTACTGCGGAGGCGTCCGCGGCGCATCTGCTGGCCGGTCGCCTGGCGTTGTCCGAGGGACGCCAACGGACCGCGGATCGGCAGCTTGAGCTGGCCGGCCGGTTGTCGAAGGAAGTCCCGCCGCCAGTTCGGAGCGCCGCCTGGCTCGGCCGCGCGCTGCGTGCGGAGGCACGTGGCGAGGTACGGCGGATGCTGACGGCCTGCGGGCGCGGTCTCGACGCGCTGGACGAGTACCGGCTGATGATGGGCGCGACCGAGCTGCGGGCCCGCACGACCGGGCACGGCGCCGAGCTGGCCGAGCTCGCACTCCGCGAGGCGCTCGGCCGCGACGACGCCCGAGGTCTGCTCACGTGGGCCGAGCGCTGGCGTGCGACTGCGCTGACGGTTCCACCGGTCCGCCCGCCCGGCGACGAGCAGTTGATCAGCGACCTCGCCCAGCTGCGCGACGTCGTACAGCGCCTCGAGTCCACGCCGGAGCCCATTCGCCCGCCGTCGCTCGAGCGCGACCGCCGTCGGTTGGAAGCGGCCGTCCGCGACCGCGTATTAAGGGCCCAAGGCAACAATTCCGGCCAGTCCGAGGGTGCGCTCGACCTCACCGAGTTGCAGGACGAGCTTGGCAGTACGGCGCTGGTCGAGCTGATCGATATCGGCGGGACCCTGCACGCGGTCGTCGTTGCTGATGGCGAGCTCGTGCGGTACGAGGTGGGCCCAATGGCGACTGCCGCGGTCGAGGTCGAACGGTCACGGTTCCGACTGCGGTGGTTGGCGCACGGGCGGTCGAAGTCCGGGCCCACGTTGGAGGTGCTGGGGAAGCGGCTCGGGGATGCGATTCTCGGGCCGGTGCAGGACGTGCTGGGGAAGCGAGCGGTGGTGATGGTTCCGCCAGCGAGTTTGCAGGCGGTGCCGTGGGCGATGGTGCCGGCCTTGGCCGACAGGCCGGTGAACGTCGTGGCGTCGGCGGCGATGTGGTTACGGGCGCAGCGGTTGCGGCCGCCGGCGGATCGGCGGGTCGTGCTGGTGCTCGGGCCTGGGCTGACCGCGGGGCGGGCGGAGATCAACCGACTGACCGAGCTGTACCCGAAGGCCGTCGTACTCCGGGACGGCGATGCGACGGCGGAGCGGGTGCTGCACGAGTTGGACGGCGCGTGGATCGCGCACATCGCGGCGCACGGCACGTTCCGGGCGGACAGTCCGCTGTTCTCGTCCTTGCGGCTCGACGACGGGCCGCTGACCGTGTACGACTTCGAGCGGCTGCGACGCGCGCCGTACCGGCTGGTGCTGTCGAGTTGCGACTCCGGCCTGGCCAAACCGGTCGGCGCCGACGAGCTGCTCGGACTGAGCAGCAGCCTGGTGCCACTCGGCGCGGCAGGCATCCTCGCGAGCGTCGTACCGGTCAATGATCCCGCAACGGTTCCCTTGATGACCGCTGTGCACGATCATCTGCAGTCGGGTCGTTCACTCGCCGAGGCTTTCGCACAAGCTCGCAGTACGGCGGGGGCGGACCCGGTGGCGGATGCGGCCGGGCGGTCATTCGTCGCACTCGGCGCGTAACTGGTTGTTGTATCAATCCGCGACTCAGGTCGCTCCGTAACGATATCGGGGGGAAGGAGAAAGGGCATGCGGGACGATCCTGTCGTCGTCGCTCTGGTGACCAGGGCGGTGGATGGCGACAAAGGTGCCTGGGACGAACTGGTTGAGAGGTATGCACCGTTGATCTGGGGAATCGGACGCCGGTACCGGCTGACGCCCGCGGATATCGACGATGTCGGCCAGGGCGTCTGGTTGCGCCTGATCGAACACCTGCCGAGTCTCCGGGAGCCCGCCGCACTGCCCGGCTGGATCGCGACCACCACGCAGCGGGAGTGTTTCCGCCTGCTGCGGGCGTCCAGCCGGGTCGACCCGGTGGACCCGGCCGAACAGCGCGATGCGGTCGAGCCCGCCGTGGCCGAGGAGGAGGTGCTCCGGCACGAACGGCGCACCATCGTCCGGACCGCGTTCGGGCAGCTGTCCCAGCGCTGTCAGTTGCTCTTGGCAATGATTACGAAGGACCCGCCGACGCCGTACGACGAGATCAGCCGGCAGCTGGCGATGCCGGTCGGAAGTATCGGCCCGAACCGGGCCCGATGCCTGGAGCGGCTCCGTCGGACGCCGGCCCTGGCCGGCCTGGCCGACGACCGCGGCGGCTCGACCACAGGAATGGGGAGGTGAGTGGGATGACGGAGACCGACTGGAACGACGACGGCCAACTGCTCGAGGCCCTGCGCGACGCGCTGACCGATGAGGACGTGCCGCGAGCATTCGTCGAGGCCGGCAAGGCGGCCTTCGCCTGGCGGACCATCGACGCCGAGCTCGCCGCGCTCACCTACGATTCGGCCTGGGACGCGGTCGAGGCAGCGCCGGTCCGCTCGGCCGAGAGCGCGACGCTGCGGGCGCTGACGTTCGCCTCCGACGGCTGGACGATCGAGATCGAGCTCACTCCGGAGGGGTTGCTCGGCCAGCTCGATCCGGCCGCGCCCGGCGAGATCACCGCGCGCACCGACTCCGGCGTACTGGCCACGGCGCGGATCGACGAGCTCGGCTTCTTCGTGCTCAAGCCGTTGCCGAAGGTGCCGTACCGGCTGGTCTGCACCCCCGACGACGGCCCGACGATCCTGACCGGCTGGGTCACGCCGTAAGACGCGGCCCAACCGGACCTCAGGCTCAGCCCAGGTAGTCGCGCCACGGGCCGGTGATGGCCAGCGTGATGCCCGGGTCCTGGATGTTCACGAAGAGCACCTTGCCGTCGGCCGAGAAGGCCGGCCCGGTGAACTCCGAGTCGTTCAGCTGGTTCCGGGCGATCGCGTAGGTCGGCCCACCCGGTACGGCGCTCAGCACGTGGCTGGCGGCCTGGCCGTCCTCGGCGAGGATCAGCGAACCCCACGGGGTCACCGTCACGTTGTCCGGGCCGTCGAAGTTGTAGTCCTGGTACTTCGCGTCGGCACCCTTGTCCGCGGCCGCGCTCTCCGGGAAGTACGTGACCAGCTGGATGGTCTTGTTCGCGTAGTTGTAGAACCAGACCATGCCGTCGTGCGGGACACCGTCGGCCGGGACGTCCGTCGTACCGGACTGGGCATAGGAGTTCACGACGTACACGCCGTGCTTGGTGCCGTAGACACCCTCGAACTTCTTGCCTCGGGTGATCTGGCCGTCGGTGAACTGCTTGCGCACCGAGGTGGTGGTGCCGTCGCGGTCCGGGACCTTGACCCACGCGACCCGGAACGGGCGCAGCAGCTGAGCCGAGGTCAGGTAGGCGACATCCGGGATCGGCTTGCCGTCGTCACCCAGGATGGCCAGCGCCTCGAGGGTGCCGAAGTCCTTGTCCTGCAGGTCCTTCCAGCTGCGCGAGCTCAGCCGGTAGCCCTTCGGGGCGGACCAGCGGTAGAACGTGCCGTTCGGGCCGGAGGCGTCCTCGGACAGGTAGATGTGCTCGCGGTCCTCGTCGATCGCGAGCGCCTCGTGCGCGAAGCGGCCGAGAGCCTTCAGCGGGACCGGGTGCGCGGTCTCGCCGTCGCCCCAGACCTCGAACACGTACCCGTGGTCCTTCAGCCGGGTGGTGCCGTTGGCCTTGTTCTCGGTCTCCTCACACGTCATCCAGGTGCCCCACGGCGTGTGGCCGCCGGCGCAGTTCGTGAGCGTGCCGGAGATGGCGACCCACTCGCCGAGGTTCTTGCCGGTGCGGTCGACCGAGATGACGGTGCAGCCACCGGCTGCGCCGACACCCGCGTCGTACACGGTGCCCTCGAGTTGCGGTACGCCGAGGGCGCTGTTGCCGCTGATCTCGTGGTTCTGGATCAGCCGGTAGGCGTCGTGCCGGCCGCCGGTGAACACGGCGGTGCCGTCATGCGCGTTCGGGGTCGGCTGACCGGACTTGAGCTTGGTCTCACCGGCCTTGGTGACGATCCGGTACTTGAATCCCGGGGGCAGTGCGAGCACGCCCTCCGGGTCGTCCAGCAGGGGCGGGAACGGCTTGTGCTGCGGGAACGGCGAGTGCTGGCCGTGCGAGGCCGGTGTGGCCTCGGCCAGGGTCGGCATGGAACCAACGGTGGCGAAACCGACACCGGCGGCGCCGGCAGCGGCGCCACGCAGGACGGAACGACGATCGACGGACATGGTGCTCCTTGGACGCTGTAGGCGGAACGCCCTGATCCTCCCCCGAGCACGGCTGACATTCGGCAAACGCAAGCTGAACAACGAGCATCCTGGAGCTGGGAGAGGTCTCACTTCGAGACGATCACGTCCTGGCCTAGCTCGTTGTAGCCGGTTGCTGGCTGCCAGGTACCAATGTTCGCGAGTTGGACCGCGTAGAGCGGGTTGTAGGTGGGCGTCTGCAGCCGGGGTGAGGGGTCGGCGAGGTTGAGCAGCAGGCGGTAGCGGCCGGGTGCGATCGGTGCTCGGACGGTCGCCTTGAGGGTGGTCGTCGTACCGGCGGCCCATCGGCGCGGGTCGGCGGGGAGGTCGACTCGGTAGCTGTGCTTGTCGCCTTGGAAGATCAGCTGGACCTGACGGCGGTGGTACGGCGCGGCCCAGCCGTCGTTCCGGATGTCCAGACCGACCTGTACGGCGCCGCCCGGGCGCGTCTTGGCGGTGAACTCGCCGCGGACCAGGGACAGTCGGTAGCCGAGTTTCTGCTTGGCCGTGGTGATGTTCGAGCCCCAGCTGCCGAGCACGTCCGGGTGATAGTCGGTGTTCAGGTAGGAGAAGTGCAGGCGTGCCATCTCGGCCGCGGCTGAGTCCCAGTCGGACCGCGGCGAGTTCACCGCGCAGGTCTCGCCACCTTCGGGGACGTAATTGGTGTCCTGGGCAACGAAATCCTTGTCGAGCTCGATCGGATCACTGAGGTAGGTGCCGAAGTCGTCGGGACTCGCCAGGAAGCAGTCGTTGTGATGACCGATCCGGGCGGCCGGTGATCCGTCGTACGCCTGATCCTCGGAGAGCGCTCCCTCCGTTCCCGTCGGCAGTCCGAGCATGCGCTGCTTCATGTACGGCGTGCGCACCTGGACCATGAGATCGCGGGGAAGCGCTCTCAGCAGCGCCATGATCACGGCCCTGCGGTCGGCCCAGTTCTGGTCGGAGACCTTGCTCGGATCGGCCGGGTCGGCGAAGTGGTCGGTGTAGTAGCCCTCACCCCACAGGCCGACGAAGCCGGATTGCACCAGCGCGATCACGTCGGCGTTCTCGCGCAGGATCGGGGTGAGTTGCTGGATGTGCTTGAGGACTCGCTGCACCGGCGCATCGCCGTACGGGATGGTGGGCGGCCAGCCGGGCGGCTGCGCGTAGGCGAACCGGACCAGCACCTTGACGCCGGCCGCGCGGGCGGTGCGGAAGTCGGCGCGGACGAGGTCGAGGTAGGCCGGGTCGAGTTTGTCGATGCTCGCGAACTTCTCCAGGTAGAACACCCGGAGAATCTGGGTAACGCTCTCTTGCGTTCTGAAGCCGCGCAAGGTCTCCAGGTTGAGTGGGACGTAGCCGGAGCCGTCGGCGCGGTAGTGGGTCTCGGTGTGGTGGTAGAACCCGCGTTCCTGGTTGGCGATCACGGCATCGCTCGCCGGATAGGTGCGCGTGACCGTCGGGCTGTCGCGGTGTGCGTCGGCCAGCTGGGCCGGTCCGAGCAGACCGAGCACGAGAGTGGCGCCGATCAGGCGGCGAAGCTTCATCAGGGGGATCTCCTAGCTGATCGTGATGGTGTGCAAGAGCGAGTTCATGCCGGTCGATGACTCCCAGGTGTTCTGGTTCGCCAGCCGGATGGAGTACTCAGGCCGCGTGGACAGCAGCGGGTCGGGCAGGTTGAGCAGCAGCTGGTAAGAACCGGTCGGCAGACTCGAGGGCACGGTGAGCGTCTGCGACACCGTGGTCGCCGTGCCGGCCGTCCAGCGCCGCGGGTCCGAGCTCATCGCCAGCTTGTAGTTGGTTCCGGTCGTCGTGTTCCGCAGGACGAGTTCGAGACCGCGGGAGTTGTACGGCGTCGCGTAGCCGTCGTTGCGGACCGACAGCGACACCGGCAGACTCCCGCCGCGCACCGCCGAGGTCGGGAACGTCCCGGTCTCCAGGCGGAAGCGGTATCCGAGTTTCTTGGTCACATCCGCCAGGCAGCCGCCGGAGTTCCACGAGCTCAGCACGTTCGGCTCGTAGTCGGTGTTCAGGTACGACCAGTGGAACTGCGCAAGCTCGGCCGTCGCCGTCGGGCAGGTGGACCGCGGTGCGTTCACGGCACAGGTCTCGCCACCCATAGCGACGTACTTCGTCTCGTCCTGCAGGTACGGGTACTCGACCGAGGGGTTCTCGTAGGTGCCGAAGTCGTCGGGACTCGCCAGGAAGCAGTCGTTGTGATGACCGATCCGCGAGGTCGCGGATCCGTTGTAGGCATCGGCGGACTGCACCGGCGTCGTCGTGTACATGGTCCGCTTGAACTTCGGCGTCCGCAGCTGCACCATCCGGCTCGACGGTACGACGCTCAGCAGCTTGTCGACGACCGCCTTCCGGTTCGCCCAGTCCGTCGTACTGACCGTGCCGGCGTTGCCGAAGTTCTGCGTGTAGTACCACTCACCCCAGGCCCCGATCAGGCCGGCCTGGACGACGGCGATGACGTCCTTCCCCGAGTTCAGGTACGGCGCCAGCTGGTCGAGGTGAGCGAGCACACGAGCCTTGGTGGCGTCGTCCCCGGTCGTCGAGGTCGTGTACGCGAACCGCAGCACCATCTTCAGCCCGGCGGCGCGAACCGTGTCGAGCTGCTGCTGCAACTGGGCGAGAGCGCTCTCCGCGATCGGGCCGTTCTTGTACTCGGCCAGATAGAAGACGCACATCACCAGCGAGATGCCCTGGCTGGTGCGGTAGCTCTGCAAGGTACTCAACGAGAAGTCGGCCTTGTCGCAGTCGCCGGTGTGGTGGTAGAAACCGCGCTCCGGATTCGCGAAGTTGTCCGTGCTTGCCGTGTAGGTGACCGAACCGCCCGATCCGCCGCCGCTGTAGACGTGGGTGTACTTGCTGGACGTCTCCATCGGCGCCTCGACCTGGAAGATCAGGTCAGCGTCATTCGGGGAAGCGCTCTCTCCGAGATCTGCACGATCGACGGTCCAGCGCGCGACGCCGCCGCTTGCCGAGAAGGTGACGGCTTTGACCAGCGCCCAGCTCCAGCCGGTGCCGGTGCTGCGGTAGAGGTTGCCGTTCTCGAGCAGGTAGTCGGCGCCCACCGTGCCTTGGGCGTAGCCGGTGCCGGTGTTCCGGTCGGTGTCCACATAGACCCGCTGGTACGTCGGGGCTCCGGTGAACGAGTACTGGTACGTGACGGTGGTCGCGGTGTTGCTCGCGGAACCACCGCTGATCGTCGCGCCGGCGGGGGAGACCACCGCGAAGGCAGTCAGCAGTCCGCCGACGGTGATACCGGTCAACAGCCGGAGAGCCTGCCGGAGTCGCATGAGTGAGTCCTCTCGCTGGGCGGGGCGATGGAATAATCATGGACTCCACGGAAACTGTGTCAAGAGTTCACAACGCGGTAGTTTCGAGCACCTTCGCTCAAAATATCCAGCGCTCAAAACATGAGCGCGGCGGCGGTCGCGGGAGCGTCGCCGTACAGGGTGGACTCGACCTGCTCGACGGCCAGCCGGACCGCGCCGAGGGCGACTCCTTCGTCGCCG
Source organism: Kribbella sp. NPDC056951 (assembly GCF_042674205.1). Lineage (NCBI taxonomy): Bacteria > Bacillati > Actinomycetota > Actinomycetes > Propionibacteriales > Kribbellaceae > Kribbella > Kribbella sp. NPDC056951. The sequence goes on along the minus strand of NZ_JBHUQZ010000005.1, from coordinate 153,530 downwards.
AAGGCGGAGACTCGGATCTCCGGGGTGCGCAGACACCAGCGGTCGAGTTCGCGGCGCAGCGGTTCGACGAGGACGTCGGCGGAGCGGGAGAAGCCGCCGCCGATCACGACGAGTTCCGGATCCAGGGTCAGTACCAGGGCCGACGTACCGATGGCGATGTCGCGGACGTACCCACGGACGGCTCGCAGGGCGGCGCGGTCGCCGTCGCGGGCGGCGAGGAAGACTCGCTCGACCGGTTCGCCTGCGCCGAGCCAGCTGTGCAGGTGTTCCGGCGCGCGCTCCCAGCCGACCGCGGGCAGTGCGCCGATCTCGCCGGAGGAGTTCGCGAATCCGCGGTGCAGCTTGCCGTCGATGATCAGCCCGCCGCCGGTGCGCAGGCCGGCCAGCAGGAATACGACGTCCTTGGCGTAGCGGGCGACACCGCGCCAATTCTCAGCCAGGGCAGCGAGTTTGCAGTCGTTCTCGACGCGAATCGGCCCGCGGACAACCCGGTGGAGGTGGGCGACCAGGTCGACGCCGGTCCACTCGGGGAGCGAGTCCGACAGCATCACCTTGCCGGTGCCGTCGACCAGTCCGGTCGTCGCGACGCCGGTCGCCCAGATCTGCCCAGGGGTCGTGCCAGCGCCGACGAGCGCAGACGCGATGCAGTCGTCGACTGCCGTCAGCCGCTCGCGCCGACCGGCATCCGCCGCGACCCGGATCCGGGTCTGATGCAGTACGTCGCCTTCGAGGTCAGTGACCACGGCAAGAACCTTGTGGCCGCCGATGTCGACGCCGAGCAGCCGACCGGCATCGGCGCGGAACCGGTAGCGCCGCGCCGGTCGCCCGACCGTGCCGGCGGTCGGCTCGACCTCGCTGATCCAGCCGCGGCCGAGGAGATCCCGTACGACGTCCTCGGTCGACGCGCGGGACAGGCCGGTCCGCTTCGCGAGCTCGGTGACGGTGAGGGGCGCCTCGGCGCGCAGGACCCGCAGCGCGGCCACGACGTTGAGCTGCCGCAAGCGCTGCAGGTCTCCACCGGACAGTGCCTCACTCATCAAGCCTCGATTACCTAGGAGTCCTGGATAACTATAGCTACGCCACCCGAGGTCCGATGCGTGAAATGGGCGCGCCCAGCCCTTCCCAAAACCCCATGACAACGTTGTACGTTGGTGCGCGGCCGGTGCTGGTGAGCCGGACGACCTCGGGCTGGAGGAAGCAGATGCCGAACCCCCTCAAGATCGCGACCCTGGGCTTCTGGCACGTCCATGCGGGCGACTATTCGCGGCAGGCGCAGGAGCATCCGGGTACCGACCTCGTGGCGGTCTGGGACACCGACGTCGAGCGCGGCAAGGCCGGTGCCGAGGCCTTCGGAGTCGCCTACACAAGCGATCTGGACGCCCTGCTGGCCAGCGACATCGACGGTGTGGTGATCACCACCGCGACCGACGAGCACCGCGACCTGATGGTCAAGGTCGCGCAGGCCGGTAAGCACATCTTCACCGAGAAGGTGCTCGCGCCGACCGTCGCGGAGGCCGAGGAGATCATCGCCGCGACCGACGACAACGGTGTCAAGCTCACCGTCTCGTTGCCGCGACTGGCACACGGCTACACCAACGCCATTCGCGAGGTGCTCGACAGCGGACGGCTCGGCCAGGTGACCTATGCGCGAGTCCGGCTCTCGCACGACGGCGCGATTGGGCGGGACGGCAAGGACGGCTGGCTGCCGCACCGGTTCTTCGAGCCGAAGGCCGCGATCGGGGGAGCGCTCACCGACCTCGGCTGCCACCCCGTCTACCTGACTCAGCTCTTCCTCGGCGCCAACATCGAGACCGTCAGTGCGACGTACCGGTCGATCGCGGGCCTCGGCCTGGAGGACAACGCGGTCGTCGTGGTCGGCTATCCGAACCAGACGATCGGCGTCATCGAGGCCGGCTTCGCCAGCCCGAACCCGTTCACGATCGAGATCTTCGGGACCGAGAGCACGCTGACCTACACCGATGCCGGCAACGTGCTGAAGGTCGGTGGCGAAGAGGTCCCGGTGCCCGAGCACAGCCTGGACCCGTTCGGTCAGTGGGTCGAGCACATCACCAACGGCACCCGCGCGGACGACAACATCAGTCGCGCCCTGGAGCTGACCCGGCTCGTCGTCGCGGCGAATGAAGCCGCCACCACCAACACAGTCGTCGCCTACAGCTGAGGAGATCACCCATGCCCCAGATCAAGGTCGGTCTGATCGGCGCCGGCGGTATCGCATCCGCGCACATCAAGGGCTATGCGGCGCACGCGGACAAGATCGGTATCACGGCGGTCGCTGATGCGGTTGAGGAGACCGCGAAGAAGCGTGCGGCCGAGCTCGATGCGACGCCGTACACGGACTATCGCGAGATGCTTGCGAACGAGGAGCTGGACGCGGTCGACATCTGCCTTCCGCATCACCTGCACCGGGACGCGATCGTCGCGGCCGCTGAGGCGGGTAAGCACATTCTGTGCGAGAAGCCGCTGTGCCTGAGCGCTGAGGAGGCAGCCGACGTACGGCGTGCTGTCGAGGCGAACGGCGTCACGCTGATGTCGGCGCACAACCAGCTGTTCATGCCGGCCGTCGCGAAGGCGAAGGAACTCCTCGAGGCCGGCACGATCGGCACGGTCTACGAGGTGCGGACCACGGACAGCTTCTACAACGACTTCGACCCGAGCTCGATGGGCTGGCGGGCCAGCAGCAAGACGAGTGGCGGTGGCGAACTGATCGACACCGGCTACCACCCGACGTACCTGATGCTGCACCTGGCCGGCGGGATGCCGGTCGAGGCGACCGCGATGCTGTCGACGCACCGCCTGAAGTTCATGGAGGGCGAGGATTCCGCCCAGGTGCTGATCCGCTTCGACAACGGAGTCGTCGGTCAGTTGGTGACGAGCTGGGCCTACCAACCCGCCGGTTCCACCGAACGGTTCTCGGCCGTCGGCGAGCTGGGCTCACTGCACAGTGACGGTACGTCGCTCACGTACCAACTGCGGTCGGGCGAATCGGAGACGTTCGAGCTCGAACCGGTCGACACCTTCGTCGCCGAGATCGAGCACTTCGCGGACTCCCTGATCGGCAAGACCCGGCCGCTGCACACCGAGGTCGAAGGCATCGCCGTACTGGGCATCCTGCTCGCCGCCTACGAGGGCGCCCGCAACAAGACGATCGCCCCCGTCATCAGCTGAACACGGAGACCGGGTGTCAATCTCAGGAGTGACACCCGGTCGGCGCGGCTCACTCGTTGCGGTGACCACGGTGGGCACCTGACGGCGATGTGGCGGCAGGGGTCCGGTAGCGATCGTCGAAAGCATGACGATCAGTCCATCGACCGAGCTCGATCCCGGCGTCTCGCGGCAGTCGCTGAGCCACGCCGAGTACCTGGCGCTCAAGCGGTTCCCGGCCCTCGATGGGCTGCGTGCGATCGCGGCGCTGATGGTCGTGGTCTTCCACAACCAAGGGCCGGATTGGCTGCAGGGCTGGATCGGCGTGCAGATCTTCTTCGTGATTTCAGGCTTCCTGATCACCACGTTGATGCTGCGCGAAGAGGATCGCGCCGGGCAGATCTCGTTCAGGAAGTTCTACGCCCGCCGCATCTTCCGCATCCTGCCGGTGTATTTCGTGCTGCTCGGGGTGACGCTGGTCGCGCAGTTCTTCCACGGAGACCTGACCAAGAGCCCGCCGGGATCTGAGCTGCCGATGTACCTGTTCTTCTTCAACGAATTCGGCCACGGCGGCGCCTACGGGCAGTCCTGGTCACTGGGGATCGAGCAGAAGTTCTACCTGTTCTGGCCGCTGCTGGCCTTCTCCGCCGTCCTTGTGCAGCGCAAGGCGAAATTCGGCGGCCGGATCGGCCTGACGCTGGTGCTGATGGCGATCCTGCTCGCGATAGTGCCGCTGTCGATGGGCAGCGACCCGCGCGGCTGGAGCGTGCACTACTTCTCGATCCTGGTCGGCTGCCTGGTCGCGATCCTCATGCACAACCCCCGGACCTACGCGCTGTTCAGGCCGCTCACCCGGCCATGGGTCGCTTGTACGGCGGCCGCGGCCTTCCTCGTGATCCATGCGACCGTGCAGTTCTGGGCCGCGTTCATCGAGAAGTACCAGCTGGCCGGTGAGGTCCCCGGCTTCATCGCGGTCCCCCCGCCGTACGTCGTACTGGTCGGGTTCCTGCTGTTGCCGGCGCTGCTGGCCAATGCCTTCCCGCAGCGCTTGCTGTCCACGCGGCCGTTCGTGTTCCTGGGCGAGCGGTCGTACTCCATCTACCTGGTGCAGTTGATCGCACACGGCGCCGTGGCGGGGATCTATCTGCTCTTCGGCGCCAGTCTGATCAAGACCCCTGTGCCGTGGCTTCCCGTGACACTGATGTCGATCGTGATGGCCCACCTCTGCTACCGCTGGGTGGAGAAGCCGATGATCACCGTCGGCAAACGCTTCATCGGCCGCCGGATGGCCTGACCCGGCTGATCTCCCGGATTGCTGCGGCCGAACCGCTCACGACCTCGGTCACCTCCGCCGGGCTGATCACCAGGGGCGGCCCGAACACCAGCAGGTCGCCCGCTGTCCCGTTCGCACAGCCGGTGGAGTGGTACAGCAGCACCCCACGCTCCTTGGCAGCCGCGACGATCCGCTCGGCCACACGCTCGTTTCGCGCGAACGGAACCTTGGTCTCGCGGTCCGCGACCAGCTCAACCGCCCACAGCAAACCGCGGCCGCGGATGTCGCCCACGTGCGGGTGGTCAGCTAGCTCGGCGCGTAGTTCGGCTCCCAGTTGTTCGCCGCGGTGGGCGGCGGCGTCGACGAGGCCGTCGCGGCTCAGGATCTTCAGTACGGCGAGTCCGGCCGCGGCTCCGACTGCGTGGTGTGAGTAGGTGAAGCCGTGGACGAATCCGGCGCGCTGAACCGTGTCGTGCACCTCGCCACTGGCGACTGCCAGCCCCAGCGGCCAGTAGCCGGAAGCCGCTCCCTTGGCCGCCACCAGCAGATCTGGGCGAACACCCCAGTGGTCACAGCCGAACCAGCGGCCGGTGCGGCCGAAGCCTGTCATGACCTCGTCGGCGATCACCAGAACGCCGTACCGGCGGCAGACTGCTGTGATCGCCGGCCAGTAGTCGTCCGGCGGCACGCACGCTCCCAGGGCTGCACCGGCGATCGGCTCGGCGATGAACGCGGCCACGTTGTGCGGGCCCTGGGCAACAATCTCCTGCTCCAGCGCCTCGGCGTGCCGGGCGCCGCACCCGTCCGGATGGCTGTCGGGGAACGGGCAGCGGTATTCGTACGGCGAGGTGGTGTGGGCCGCGGCACCCAGCCACGGCAGGTACGGCGCTCGTAGCCCGTCGCGACCGGAGACGGAGAGCGCTCCCCGGGTGTTCCCGTGGTACGCGCCCGTCCGGCCGATCACCACCGACCGATCCTCACCGCGGGCGAGGTGATAGGCCCGGGCGAGCTTGAGCGCGGTCTCGACGGCCTCGCTACCGCCCGACACCGGGTAGATGTACGGGTCATCCACCGGAAGCAGCGGCCCCAGCATCTCGGCGTACCCCTCCAACGCCGTTGATTTGAAGGCTGAGCCGTGCACGTACGCAACCTCGCGTGCCTGAGCTGCGATGGCGTCCGCGACCTCGGCCGAACCGTGCCCGATCCCGACCACGATCGCCCCGCCTGCGGCATCGAGATACCGCCGGCCGCTGGTGTCGAACAGTTCGGCACCGCGGCCGCCGGCCACGACCGGAAGGTCGCGACCAGCGGCACGGGAGAAGACGGAGCCAGTCACCCAGCGACCGCTTCAGCAAACAGAGAGAGCGCGATCTCGGCTTCCTCAGCTGTCACGACGAGCGGGGGAGAAAGCCGGATAGCGCTCTCTCCACATTCCAGCACCAGCAGTCCACGCTCGAACGCCCGCTGCTGTACGGCGGCCGCGTCGGCCGCGGTCGCGAACTCGACGCCGATCATCAGGCCAACGCCGCGGACATCCACGATCAGCTCCGGGTGCTCCGCCTGGATCTTGGTCAGCCCGTCGATGAGCAGCCGGCCGATCTCGGTCGCGTTCTCCATCAGGCGCTCGGACTTGATCACCTCGAGCGTCGCCAACCCGGCCGCGCACGCCACCGGACTACCGCCGTACGTCGAACCGTGGGCGCCGGCCGGCCAGCTTTCCATCAGCTCGGCCCGCGCCATGAACGCGCCGAGCGGGAGCCCGGACGCGAGCCCCTTCGCGGTGATCAGGATGTCGGGCTGAACCCCGGTGTGCTCGATCGCCCACATCTTGCCGGTCCGCCCGGCGCCGGACTGGACCTCGTCGGCGATCAGCAGGATGCCGTGCTTGTCGCACAGTTCGCGCAGCCGCGCCATCCAGCCCGCGGGCGGGACCAGATAACCGCCCTCGCCCTGGATCGGCTCGACGAAGATCGCGGCCACCTCGTCCGGAGAGACCTCGTACCGGAAGAGCGTGTTCTCGAGGTGCTCAAAGGTGCTGTCGTCGCCGAACGGCGCGTGCAGTACGCCGGGCAGCAGCGGCCCGAATCCCTTGTGGTACTTGGATTTCGAGGCAGTCAGCGTGACCGCGCCCATCGTGCGGCCGTGGAAGGCGCCGTAGAAGCTGATCACGTACGGGCGCTTGGTCGCGTACCGGGCTAGCTTCAGCGCACCCTCGACCGCCTCGGCGCCGGAGTTCGACAGGAACACCCGGACCGGGCCGCTGATCGGCGCAGTGGCGGCGAGGGCAGCGCACATCTCGGCGTAGATCGGCAGGAAGAAGTCGCTCGCCGAGTAGTGCAGGAGCTCACCAGCCTGCTCTTGCACAGCGGCGGTGACCCGCGGGTGGCAGTGGCCGGTCGAGTTGACCGCGATGCCCGCGTTGAAGTCGAGGAAAAGGTTGCCGTCGACATCTTCGATGACACTGCCGTGACCGCGGCGCGGAGCCAGCGGGTAGGCGCGAGGGAGGGAGCGGCTGGTGACCGCGAGATCGCGCTCTACCGCGGCGCTCGACAGCGGTCCGGGGATCGCCGTCACCAGGTCCGGGACCGGTCGACCCTCGGGCAACCACGCGGGTTGCTGGGCCTGGGTCTGCTCGTTGATCGGGGTCTGAGTCATCGGGCTACCACCGTTCGGGACTGTTCGCGGAGGAACTGCTGGACGTAGTACAGGCCGCCACCGGCCTTGCCGGAGCTGCCGGATCCCTTCCAGCCACCGAACGGCTGGACACCCGGCCACGCACCGGTGGTCGCGCCGGCCGCGCGGTTGACATAGACGACTCCGGCCTCGATCCGGTCGAGGAACGCGTCGACCTCGGAGTCGTCGGCGGAGAAGAAGCCCGCGGTCAGACCGAGTTCGGTCGCGTTCGCGAGTTCGATCGCTTCGTTGAGGGAGTCGACCGGTTGGACGGCGACGAACGGTACGAACAGTTCGTCGGTCAGCAACCGGTCTCCCGCCGGGAGGCCGGTGACCACGGTCGGCTGCACGTAACGGCCCTCGATCACCGCACCACCCGCGACCACCTGGCCGACACTCGCGGCGTGCGCGGCGGCATCCTTGAACCGGGCAACGGATTCGTCGTTCACCACCGGCCCGACGAACACATCACGCTCGGTCGGATCACCGACCTTCAACTCGTTGGCCCGAGCAGCCAGGCCGGCCACGAACTCGTCGTACACGCCACGTTCGACGTACACGCGCGAGCACGCCGAGCACTTCTGCCCCGAGAACCCGAACGCGGATCGCGCGATCCCGGCGATCGCGGTCGGCAAATCGGCCTTGGCTGACACGATGGCCGGGTTCTTGCCGCCCATCTCGCAGACGACCGGCTTCGGGTACGGCGTCGGGAAGCTGCGGTAGATCTCCATCCCGACCTGGAATGAGCCGGTGAAGGTCAGACCGTCGACACCCGGGTTCGCGACCAGCGCCCGGCCGACCTCGTCGCCACCGGGGATCAGCTGCAGGGCATCGCCCGGCAGACCCGCGTCCTGCAGGCATTCGTACAGCTTGACCGCGGTGAACGTTCCCTGCGGGCTCGGCTTCAGGACAACGGTGTTCCCCGCGACCAGCGCGCCACCGGCCGGTCCCGCGGCCAGCGCCATCGGGAAGTTGAACGGGCTGATCACGCCCCAGACGCCGTACGGGCGCAGGACGCTCGTCGTGCGTTCCTGGTCGGACAGTCGTTCCATCGGCTGGACGAAGCCGTCATTGGCGCTGAACTGCTTGCAGTAATAGCGAATCAGGTCCGCGGACTCCTCGACATCGCCGAGTGCCTCGAGGCGGTTCTTGCCGACCTCCATCGACATCAGAGCTGCGAGTTCGTTGGAGCGCTCACTGATCAGGTCCGCGGCGCGCAGCAGGATCTCGACCCGCTCCTGCCACGGCCGACCCGACCACGCCGGTACGGCGTCGGCTGCGACCCGGACCGCGGAGTCGACCTCGGCCGCGGTCGCGCTGTGCACGGTGCACAAGGTGAGCGCGGCGTCGCCCGCACTGGTGATCGTGAAGGTGTCCTGGCCAGAGAGCGGTTTCCCGCCGACGAAGCCGGTGAGCTCGGCGCCGAGCCAGTCCTTCGCGGTGGCGAGGCCTTGTTCGTACGCGGTGTGCAGATCCTCGTTGTCTGCGCTGAGGGTTGCGTAGGTCACGCGAAATGTCGTCATGGGCTTCCTTCCGAGACGCACTGGGGTAAGGCGGTGCCAGAAGAGGGGCAGGCGGCAGAACGCGCGCATGCCAAAAGCCACCGAGAGCATCGGTGGCAGCGGGTGGAGAACCTACCCGGGGGGAAGAATCGTGAGCGGCTTGAGGGAGCCCGGAGGACGCATTGGCCTCGCTCTCCCTTCGCTCACGGTGGACTTGCTACGGCCCTTTCTACCATCCGGTCTGGCCGCGCGCCGATGCGATCTTCATCACCAAGCGGTCGGCTCGCAGAGATGATCAGGAATCAAGAAGCCCCGGGAGGGCAGCCGAATCTAGCGTTCCAGCTATGGAGAAAACGAGCACCCAAGAACGCAGGCCGGGAACGCCGGGAGCGCTCTCTCGCTGGTTCCAGCGGAAGATGAACGACCGGGCCACCCGCAAGATCCGCCGCGGTCGCGCCACCATGATGGGGATGGATCTGCTGATCCTGACCACGGTCGGACGCCGTACCGGCCTGCCCCGGGAGAACCCGCTCGCCTGGTTCGCCGATGGACCGGATTCGTGGTTGCTGATCGCGTCCGGCGGTGGGAGTCAGCACCCCGGCTGGTTCGCGAATCTGCTGGCCAACCCGGCGGCGGCGACGATCGAACTGCCCGGTCGCGGCGTCCTGCCGGTGACACCTGAGCGGCTGACCGGATCGTCGTACGACGCGGCCTGGGCCTCGGTGGTCGAGGCCCAGCCACGGTTCGCGAAGTACCAGGAGAAGTCGGACCGGAAGTACCCGGTCGTCCGGCTCACCCCGCGCGGGTGATCACTCGACGAGCTTGCCCTCGGTGGAGATGTCGTCGCGCATCAGGGCGCGGATCTCGGCCGGGATCGCGGGGATGCGCTCTCTCGTGATCTCGCCGGGACCGGACCAGACGAGGTTGACCTGCAGCGACTCGTCGAGGTCGGGGTAGTCGGAACGGTTGTGGCACCCGCGCGACTCCCGCCGTTCCAGCGCGGCGTCGAGCGTGGCGCGCGCGGCGAGCGCCGACGACTTGAGGTCGAAGGCGTGCGCCAGGTCCTGGAACCCCGCGATATCGGGGTGGACGCCGATCTGCGCCGTACGCGCCTCGATCTCGCCGAGCTCAGCGATCCCGGCCAGCAGACCGGCCTCGTCGCGGACGACGCCGGCGCGGGCGGTGAGAGTGTCGCGGAGCGCTCTCTGCAGTGCCCGCACGTTCTCCGGTCCGTCGGCCGCGAGCAGCCCGTCCACCTCGGCCCGCGCCTCACCGACAATCTCGGCAGACCGCTGCTGGGACTCGCGATTGACCGAGTACTTCGCCGCCTCCTCACCGACGATCCGCCCGAACACCAGGAGCTCGATCAACGAGTTCCCACCGAGCCGGTTCGCGCCGTGCAGACCGCTGGCTGCCTCGCCGAGCGCGTACAGACCGTCGACGCCGGTCGAGTGGTCCTCGGCGCGCACCCACACGCCGCCCATCGAGTAGTGCGCGGTCGGCGCGATCTCGATCGGCTGCTGGGTGATGTCGAGCATCTGCAGTTCGAGCAGGGTCTGGTAGACCCGCGGCAGGCGCTGCATGATCGTCTCGCGCGGCAGGTGGGAGACATCGAGCCAGACCCCACCCTTCGGCGTACCGCGGCCTTCCTTGATCTCCGTGTACGCCGCCAGCGCCACCCGGTCGCGGGTCGACAGCTCCATCCGCTCGGCGTCGTACCGGGCCATGAAGCGCTCTCCGAGCGCGTTCCGGAGCTGACCGCCCTCGCCACGGGCGGCCTCGGACACCAGCGTCCCGGCCGCGTTCTCGGGCTCGAGCAAACCGGACGGGTGGAACTGGACGAGCTCGGGGTCGCGGATCCGTCCGCCGGCCGTGACCGCGAGGCGGAACGAGTCGCCGGTGTTCTCATCGCGGCGCGACGACGTCCGCCGCCAGATCCGGGTGTGCCCACCGGCCGCGAGGATCACGGCGTCGGCGTGGATGACATAGCGCTTACCGGTGTCGAGATCGAATCCGTATGCGCCGAAGACCGTGTTGTCCCGGACCAGGATCCGCGTCACGTAGACGTTGTCGAGGATCGGTACGCCGAGCTGGACCGCGCGATTCACCAGTGTGCGCTGGATTTCCAGGCCCGTGTAGTCGCCCGCGAACGCCGTCCGGCGGTAGGTGTGCGCGCCGAAGAACCGCTGTGAGATCCGCCCATCGGCCTCGCGCGCGAACGGCATCCCGTAGCGCTCCAGATCGGCGATGCCTTGCGCCGCACCCTCGGCGACGATCCGGACCGTGTCCGGGTTCGCGAGCAGGTAGCTCTCCTGGAGGGTGTCGGCGGCGTGCTGCTGCCAGGTGTCCTCGGGATCCATCGTGGCCAGCGCGGCGTTGATCCCGCCCGCCGCCAGCGAAGTGTGCGCGTCGTTCCGTGGGCGCTTGCCCAGGGCAAGGACTTCGACACCGCGTTCGGCCAGCTCGATCGCGGCCCGGAGGCCGCCACCGCCGGTTCCGATCACCAGGACGGAGGTTGCGATCTGCTGCTCGGCCATCGTCATTGACGGTTCTCTCCTCAGGCTCATCGGCTCTACTAACCACTTGACCACGCAGATTCCGGATCTGTGACTCGCCGACGGGTAACCGCAGTCACATCGGGGGTGTGAGTTGTCACAATGAGGCCCTCGACGCTGTCATAGCTGGTGAGAGAACGGAGAACAGCGGTGCGCAGAATCGTGGTCGTCGGAGGTGGCTATGCCGGCTTCTACACGGCCTGGAAGCTGGAGAAGAAGCTCCGCCGCGGCGAGGCCGAAGTGATACTCATCGATCCGCGGCCGTACATGACCTACCAGCCCTTCCTGCCCGAGGTGCTGTCCGGTTCGGTCGAGGCCCGGCACGCCGCGATCTCGTTGCGCCGCAACCTGCGCCGGACCCGGATCATCGCCGGTTCGGTGACGAGGGTCGAGCACGCCCGCCGTACTGTCACCATCCACCCCGTCAACGGCGAGGACTTCGAGCTCGGGTACGACGTGATCGCGGTTACCGCCGGTGCGATCACCCGCACCTTCGACCTCCCCGGCATCGCGGACCACGCGATCGGGATGAAGCATGTCGAGGAGGCCGTCGCGGTTCGCGACCGGCTGCTCACCGCCTTCGACGAGGCATCCGTCCTACCCCCGGGCCCGGTACGGCGCCGCCTGCTGACCGTGGTCTTCGTCGGCGCGGGCTTCAACGGGGTCGAGAGTTTCGGCGAACTGCTCTCGCTGGCCAACAGCCTGCTCAAGTCCTACCCCGGACTGAGCCGCGACGACCTGTCCTTCCACCTGGTCGAGGCGACCCAGCGAATGCTGCCCGAGGTGACCGACGGTCCACGTGCGTGGGTCCGCCGACTGCTCGAGGGCCGGGGCGGTCACCTGCACCTGGAGACCACGGTGACGTCCGCCGTCGACGGTCACGTCGTTCTGTCCGATGGGTCCGAGTTCGACGCGGAGCTGATCGTCTGGACAGCCGGTAACGCCGCCACCCGGTTGGTGCGCGGTCACACCGACCTCCCGGTCACCGCGCGCGGCCTGATCCAGACCCGCCCCGACCTTCGCGTCGGAACCGACGACGAGATCGTGCCGGACGCCTGGGCCGCCGGTGACGACGCCGCGATCCCGGACCTCGCCGTACCGGGCTCCTTGACGGTTCCGAACGCACAGAACGCCGTACGGCAGGGGAAGTTGCTCGCGAAGAACCTGCTCGCGAACCTGCGCGGCCGAGAGCCGAAGAAGTACCTGCACCACACACTGGGCGCGGTGGCGACACTCGGGCTCGGTACTGGCGTCTTCCAGTTCCGCCGCATTGTGGTGAAGGGCCCACTGGCCTGGCTGATGCACCGCGGCTACCACGTCCTCGCCGTACCGACCTGGGACCGCAAGGTCCGCGTCCTCGCAGTCTGGCTGGCCGCCGCCGTCTACGGCCGCGACATCGTGTCCCTGGCGTCAGTCCAGCAACCCCGAGCAGCCTTCACCACCGAAGCTGACCGAACCGGCGAGTGACCCCTGGCGTGTTTTGATGCCGGGATGGTGACGGTGCTGGAGGTTGGGCAGTGGCAGGGGTCTAGTTCGCCTAAGGCTTTGGGGTTGGTGGAGGGGGCTCGGTGGGCGGGTGGGTTTGTGCCGGGGGAGCGGGTGGTGGTGCCGGTGCGGGGAGACGGTGGTGTGTTTGGCGAGGGTGTGAAGGCGCTTGACGTTCTGGTGGAGAACGTTGGGTTGGTGCGGGAGGCGCTGGCTGTTGGCGATGGGCCGGTGGTGACGGTTGGCGGGGATTGTGGGGTCGACCTGGCGCCGATCGCGGCGGCGCGGGAGCGGTACGGGGATGAGCTGACGGTGTTGTGGCTTGATGCTCATCCGGATGTGAACCGGCCGGAGACGCTGCCGTCGGGGTCGTTCCACGGGATGGTGGTGGCGACGTTGCTCGGGGATGGCGCGGCGGCGTTGGTGCCGGAGCATCGACTCAAGCCGGAGCAGGTGATTCTGGTGGGGGTGCGCGCTTATGAGCCGGGGGAGCGGGAGTACGTCGAAAGCAGGGGAGTGCGCCTGTACGGCGTACCGGAGTTGGAGCGCGCGGTCGACGGGATCAGCGGACCGGTCTATGTGCATCTCGACCTGGATGTTCTGGATCCGGAGCACTTCGACTCGGTGAGCTATCCGGTGGCAGGTGGGGTAACGCCCGACCGACTGGTTGAGTTGTTGCGGGCCGTTGGACCTGTGGTCGGCGGAGCCATCACCGAGTATGTGGGCACCGGCGACCCGAAGGACGCGGCGGTCATCCGTCGACTGGGTGCCGCACTGGTCGGCTAGGCGCCTGGTACGGCGAGGAGGTCGGCCAGGACTGTGTCGAGCGCCATCCGGGCTGCGCCTAGCGCGACGGAGTCGGCGCCCATGGTCGACGTGATCACCTCGATCGGGACCAGGGCCAGGCGGGCCAGTTCGCGACGGAAGGGTTCGGCGATGATCGCGCCGCCGCGCGACATGCCGCCGCCGAGGACTACTACCTCGGGGTCGACGGCCAGCGCCAGGACAGCGGCGCCGCGGGCCAGCACCTCCGCGAATTCGATCAGCACGCGCAGACTCTCGGGGTCCTGAAGTGCTGCCGAGGCGATAACCAATTCGCCCTCACGGCCTGACGGCAGGCCGGCTTCGGTGGCGAGCTGGGCACCGCGAGCGTGCAACTGATCGACCGCGGCCTCCCAGCCGAGTGCCGGCCAGGTACCGATCTCGCCAGCGGCGCCGTGAAAGCCCTGATGGACCTGCCCGTTGATCAAGACGCCGGCGCCGGCGCGGTGGCCGGCGAACATATAGACCATGTCGCGATGTCCCTGGGCCGCACCCTTCCAGTGCTCGGCGAGCGCGGCGAGCTTCACGTCGTTCGCCACAGCAACCGGTACGCCGAGTCCTGTCGACAGCTCGGCGGCCACATCGACGTCGGGGAATCCGGGCAGCGAGTAGACCGCCAGTCCGGCACCGATCGGGCCCTTGCGTACGTCGTGCACGCCCTCTCCAGCCCGGAGAGCACCGGTCACTCCGCAAGCGGCGCCGGTGATTTCGTGAGGATCGAGGCGCGCCTCTTGCCAGGTCGCGCGGGTGACGTCGATGGCGATCTTGATGCGGGCGGTTGCGTCCAGCCCGGGGTCCAGTTCGACGCGCTGGGTCGCGAGGGTGTTGCCGCGGAGGTCGGTGACGACGGCCATCGCCTTGTGTGCGCCGATGTCGATGCCACTCACGTAACCGGACTCGGCGCGGAAGCGGAAGTGGCGAGCCGGACGCCCGGCGGAACGAGTGGTGGAGGCCGGCTGCCGCGGTGCCGCGGTCTCCTCGACGCGGCCGTCTGCGATCAGACTGGCGAGCAGGTCCTCGGCGGTCGGGCGCGAGACGCCGACGACGGCTCGTAGGTCGCGCGGAGTCAGGGACTCCGCTTGGAGGAAGGCATCCAGAGCCGCCGCCAGGTTCAGCTTGCGCAGCAAAGAGGAGTCGCCCATCCGGCCGCCATCGGCTTTGTCCTGACTCACCCCCTGAGGATACGGGCTGCCGTTCCAGTAGTTTGAAGCTGTGGAGGACCAGACGAGTTGGCGCGAACGGCGTCGCGAGGCGTCCGTCGAGCAAGCAGCGGCGCTGGAACGGCGGAAGGCCGCGGAGTCGGCGCAGGCGCGTGAGCTGCTGATCGCGTTCGTGCGCGAACTGCAGGACCGTGGTGTGGCGGCTGAGGCGTTGCGGGCGCAGGTCATCGGGTCCGGCACGAGCTATCGCACCGGGATCAGCGGGTGGTATCTGCGGAAGAACCGCTCGGTCGGCGTCGACACCGAGGCCAACTTCTACATTCTTGGGACGACCGCGAGCCTGGCCGCGCGAGTGACCGGCGTACGGGTGTTGCCGTCCGATCCGCCGTTGGTGGTCGGTCAAGGTGGACGTGATGGCGAGTCGATCAAGCTCGCCGACCTGCTCGAGATGCGTCGGGCCGAGTTATTCAAGTTGCCAAAAAAATAGTGCCGAGTGTCGGCGCGGCCGGTTACCGTCTGTCGAGTGCTGACTCTGCTGAGATACGGGATGCGCGTCGCGCCGGGGAGTACGGCGTTGACGGTGGGGCTGACCGTGCTCGGATCGGTGCTCGGGATGGCGGTCACGCTGCTCACCGGGCAGGTGGTCGGCGCCGTACCGGGGGTGGTCGCAGGGTCGGCCGGGGCGATGTCGCTGTGGGCCTTCGGGTGGCTGCTGGCGGCGATGCTGGTCGTGTTCGTGCTCGAGAGTCTGGCGCCGGCGATGCACCGCGTCACGGCGACGCTGCTCGAGGCGGCGGTCGTCCGCGAGATCGGGATCGGGATCACCGAGCCGCTGTTGCGGCCGCAGCGGATCGAGCACCTCGAGGACGGTGAAGTCCTCGACGTCCAGGAACGGGCGAAGGGCAAGGGCGGCTTTCACCTCTCCCAAGGCATGTCGCAACTGCCGTGGCTGCTCGCGGCCCGCGTCACCATGATCGGGTCCGCCGTGATCGTCGGGCTGATGTTCTCCTGGCTGGTCGCCGCGATGCTGGTCGCGGTGACGTTGCTGCTGGAGTGGCACCAGGGCCGGATGATCGAGGGCGAGATCGACATGTGGTGGGGCAACACGGAGGAGCAGCGCCGTGCCAACTACGTCTTCGACCTCGGTATGAAGGATGCCCCGAAGGAGCTGCGGGTCTTCGGCCTCCATCAGTGGGTGGTGCACCGCTACGTCCACGAGTGGACAGCCGGGTTCCGGGCCGTCTGGGCCAAACGCGGCAAGAACGTCGTCTGGTCGATCGCGATGGGCCTTGTCCGGCTGGCCGCGGACGGCTTCGCGATCCTGCTCGTCGGTCGCGCCGCATTGGCCGGTGACCTCCCGCTGACCCAGGTCGCGACCGCAGTGCCGGCGATCTTGGCGATCGGCGTCTCCGGCAGCGGGTACGGCGTCGTCCAGATGCGGCGCGGATTGTCGGCGTACCGGGCGATGGTGGCGCTGCCGGAAACGATCGCCACCCGGCACCCCGAGCCGGTAGTCACGACGCAGCACAGAACAGAGACGATGCCGGCGCGTGAAATCCGGTTCGAGAAGGTGAGCTTCCACTACCCAGGCTCGGACAACTACGTGCTCCGGGATCTCGACCTGACGATCCACGCGCGGGAGGCGTTGGCGCTGGTCGGGATCAACGGCGCCGGGAAGTCGACGCTGGTGAAGCTGCTCGGTGGGGCGTACCGGCCGACGAGCGGGCGGATCCTCATCGACGGGGTCGATCTGGCAGAGCTCGACCTAGGCGCGTGGCAGCGGCGGATCGCGGCCATCGTGCAGGACTTCCTGCGCTTCCCGCTGCCGGTGACGGACAACGTGGAGTTCGGCGCGGTCGAGCGGGCCGGTGACCAGGCGGCGCTGGCGAAGGCGGCACGGGAGTCCGGTATCGAGGACGTGGTCGGCGGGCTGCCTAAAGGCTGGGAAACCGTGCTGGACAAGGCGTTTGACGGCGGTGTCGATCTGTCCGGTGGCGAGTGGCAGCGCGTTGCGCTCGCGCGGGCGTTGTTCGCGGTCCATGCGGGTGCCGGAGTGCTCGTCCTGGATGAGCCGGCGGCCGCGCTGGATGTGCGGGCCGAGATCGAGCTGGTGGAGCGGTATCTCGAGCTGACCTCCGGAGTGGCGTCGCTGATCATCTCGCACCGGTTCTCCGTCGTGCGGAACGCGGACCGGATCTGTGTGCTCGCCGACGGACACATCACCGAAGACGGAACGCATGAGCAGCTGCTCGCGGCAGAGGGGACCTACGCCAAGATGTTCCGGTTGCAGGCCGAGAGGTACGTGACCGATGCGTAGCCTGCGGATCGGCCGGCTGTGGCTGACGACGTCGTTCCGGGCGGCGCCGGTGCTGATGGCGATCTCGACCGTGCTGGTCGCGGCGCGGGCGGTGACGGCGCCGGCTCAGACCTATGGCATCAGCCTGCTGGTCGATGGCCTCAGCGGAGACCGGTCGAACACGATCGCGCTCGGCGTGGCGATCATCGTCGGTGGTCTGGCCGTCTCGTTCCTCGCCGACGTGGTCGGCTGGCCGGTACAGGAGACAGCGCAGGAGCGGATGGCCGGGAAGGTGCATGCCGACCTGCTGGACGTGACGACCGGCATCCCTGGGCTGACCCATCATGAGCGGCCCGATGTGGCCGATCGGCTGGAGCTGGTGCGGGAGCGGGCCTGGCGGATGGGCGTCGGCTCCGAGGTGCTGCTGTGGGTGTTCGGCACAGTGACGAACACGGTCACGGTGCTCACCTTGCTGGGCTCGGTGCACCCACTGCTGTTGCTGCTGCCACTACTCGGTACGTCGCGGATCTGGTCGGCGTACAAGGGGAGCATGCGGGAGGAGAAGGCCTACGAGGACTCGCTACCGCACGAGCGGTTGGCGGATCGGCTGATCGAGGTCGCCAAGGATCCGCGGACCGCCCTCGAGCTGCGGGTGTTCGGGTTGGGCAAGATCTTGATCGAGCGGATCTCGGCGTTGCAGGCCGAGCGGTTCAAGCTGCAGGTCGCGGCGGTGAAATGGAGTGGGAAGGTCGACGGCGCGGTGCGGCTCGGGTTCGCGCTGGCCTATGCCGCGGCGATCGTCTGGGTGATCTCGCGGGCCCGCAACGGCCAGGCGTCGGCGGGCGACGTCGTACTGGTGCTGTTGTTGGCGCCGCAGGTCGATCAGATGACCGGCGGGATCGCGCAGAACATCTACTGGGTTGGTGAAGTGGTCCGGAGCTTCAGTCGTTACGACTGGCTGCGGGAGTACGCGAAGGACAACTCCTGGCGATCGAGTACGACGCCCGCCCCGGCCAAGCTCGGCTCGGGAATCGAGCTGCAGAACGTCGGATTCGCCTATCCCGGCGGCGAATCGCCCGTGTTGAGCGAGGTGACGCTGAAGATTCCGGCCGGGTCGGCGGTCGCGCTGGTGGGGGAGAACGGTGCAGGCAAGACCACGCTGGTGAAGTTGCTGGCGCGGATGTACGACCCGACCACCGGGCAGATCCGGATCGACGGGGTACCGCTGCCCGAGGTCGATCCGGAGGACTGGCGGTTGCGGATGTCGGCCGGGTTCCAGGACTTCGTGAAGTTCGAGTTCCTGGCTCGCGAGGTGGTCGGGATCGGCGACCTCACCCGGCTCGACGACGAGGACGCGATCCGGGCGGCCGTCGTACGGGGTGATGCCGAGTCGGTGATCGCCGGGCTGCCGAAGGGCTTGGACAACCAGCTGGGGAAGAAGTTCGAGGGCGGTGCCGAGCTGTCCGGTGGCCAGTGGCAACGACTCGCGCTGGCGCGGGCGTTCATGCGGGAGAGACCGCTGCTGTTGCTGCTCGACGAGCCGACAGCCGCGCTCGACCCGGAGGCCGAGCACCGGCTGTTCGAGCAGTACGCCGAAGCGGCGCGGATCGCGGGCACCGAGACCGGCGGGATCACCGTGCTGGTCTCGCACCGCTTCTCGACCGTGCGGATGGCCGACCTGATCGTGGTCCTGCACGAGGGACGGATCGAGGAGGTCGGCACCCACGAGGAGCTCGTCGCGGCGGGCGGCCGGTACGCGGAACTGTTCGAGCTACAAGCCCGCGCCTACCGCTGAACCGGGAACACGAGGTGGGTGACCTGGTCGCCCTGGATGCAGGTCGTCGGGTTACCGAGCAGGACCTCGGCGGAGACTTCGCCGAAGAACGGCCGGTTTCCGGCGCCCATCACCACGGGCACCAGGTCGACGGCCACTTCGTCGAGCAGCCCCAGGTCCAGGCACTGCCGGGCGATGGTCCCGCCGGTGACCGAGACGATCCGGTCCCCGGCGAGCTTCTGCGCCTGGGCGATCGCAGCCTCCACACCGTCGGTCACGAAGAAGAACGGTGCGTCCGGGTGGGCCTCGATCCAGTCCGTCGGCACCCGGTGGGTCACCACGACGACGGGGACGTCCAAGGTGTGCCGCCCCTGCCAGCCGTGAGCCACGTCGAACAGCGTTCGGCCACAGACCAGAGCGCCGAGAGACGACACCCACCGGCGCAGGTGCTCCGCACTCGTCGGGCTGACGTGGAGAGTGAAATCGCCGGCCGGGGTCGGGACGGCGACCTCGCCGTTCTGGAGCCAGTCGAACAACCGGCCGATGGAGTTGTCCTGCTTGGCGACGTAGCCGTCGAGCGACATGTTCGCCTGTGCCTGCACGGTGCCCATGGGAGGTTCCTTTCTCAGCTGCGCTGGCGGTCGTAGAGGAGGCAGAGGGTTCCGCTCTCGCCGGGCGTGCTGTCAACCAGGGTCCACGAGCCGGGGACCAGGGTGGTGTCGAAGAGCGGCGTGCCGCCGCCGACGAGTTCCGGGCAGAGGGTGATCGAGAGGCGGTCGAGTTCGTCGGCCGCCAGCAGAGCGCGGATCACGCTGGCGCTGGCGAGCACGATGATGTCGCCGCCGGGCTGGCCGCGGAGCTCCTTGACCGCGGCGGCCGGGTCGCTGGCGGTGATCCAGCTGTTCTGCCAGCCGGCGTGCTCGAGCGTGCTGGAGAAGACGACCTTCTCGACCGCGTTGAGCCAGCGGGAGAACTGCCGGCTCTGCTCCGGCGCGCTCTCGTCATCGGCGACGGTCGGCCAGTAGCCGCCGAAGCCCTGGTAGTTCTTGCGGCCGAGCAGCACAGTCGTGGCCGGGGCGGTGACCCGGATCATGTGGTCGAGCGTCACCGGGGTGGCCGCGTGCGGCACGATCCAGCTCATGTCGAAGTCGCCGCCGGGGCCGTTGACCCGGCCGTCCAGCGACAGCGAAATGTTTCCGACGACGGTACGACGAGGGTTGGTCATCTCGGTTCCTTTCCTGCAAGGGCTGATGTCTCAACTCTCGGTGTCGACACCGGCCCGGGTCGTCACCAGAACTGGTGACTTCGCTGCCGCGCTCCCCGGTGATGCCAATATGGGCTCATGCCGTCGCCTGTCATCAGTCCCGTCCTGGTCGGCCGGACGGCCGAGCTGGCGGCGATCGAGGCGGCGTACGGCCAGGTTCGGGCTGGTGAATCGACCACGGTGCTCGTCACCGGCGAGGCTGGTATCGGCAAGTCCCGGCTGGTGTCGACGGCGACCGGCCGACTGACGGCTGAGCCGCTGGTGTTGCGCGGCGGTTGTCTTGAGCTGGGGTCCGGTGGGACGCCGTGGTTGCCGTTCGTCGCGGTGATGCGGGAGCTGCGCCGGGCTTGGGGTCCGGAGCGGTTGCGGGCGGAACTGCCGGCGGACGGTACGGCGCTCGCCGACTGGTGGCCGGAACTTGGGCTGACCCGGGCCGATGGCGGGCAGGTGCGGCTGTTCGAAGAGGTCCTGACGTTGCTCGACCGGGCGGCACGGGATCAGCCGGTGGTGCTGGTGATCGAGGACCTGCAGTGGGCGGACATGTCGAGCCGCGAGCTCTTCGCTTACCTCGCGCGGAACCTGGCCGACCGCCCGGTCCTGCTGGTCGGCACGATTCGGTCCGGCGAACTCACACCCGGTCACCCGACCCGGCAGTTGCTGGGCGAGCTGGGTCGGCGCGCGGACGTCGTACGGATCGAGCTCGTGGCGCTCGAGCGGCGTGAGGTGGCGGCGCTGCTGACCGCGATCGAAGGACGGCCGGTCGATCCGGTCGTGGCGAGTGAGATCCATCGGCGCAGTGACGGGAACCCGTTGTTCGTCGAGGCTTTGAAGTCGAGCGGCTCCGCCGCTGGTGGTGGGTTGACTGACCTGTTGCTCGACCGGGTTGCGGACCTGTCGCCGGATGCGCGGCACCTGCTGGCGGCGATCGCGGTGGCCGGGGCCGAGGTGCCCGACGTGATCCTGGCTGACGTTCTCGAGCGGCCGAGTGACGAGGCGCTGCACGAGCTGGTCGAGCGGCACCAGGTCGTCGTACGGGACACGGTGTACGCCGTACGGCATGACCTGATCAGGGAGGCCGTGTACGGCGCGCTGCTGCCGGGCGAACGTCGTCGTCTGCATCGCCGCTATGCGACCGCTATCGACAGTCGGGACACCGACGGCGACTACCAGGCTGCTGCGCTGGCTGAGCACTGGCAGGCCGCAGGCGAGTTGGAGCGCGCGCTGATCGCGGCTTGGCGAGCAGCTGCGGTCGCTGGGCGGCAGTTCGCGTACGACGATCAGCTGAACCTGCTCGAGAAGGCGCTGACGCTGTGGCCGGAGGTCGAGAGCCCGGAAACGCTGACGGGCGTCAACCGGGTGGATGTGCTGGCCGCCGGGGTCGAGGCTGCCTACTCGGCTGGGAAGGCCGAGTGGGGCGTACGGCGATCGCAGGAGGCGCTGGCCGCCATGGACATAGCCGACGAGCCGACTCGGGCGGCGCGGTTCCTCGGACTGCAGGCCCTGTTGCAGAACCGTCTGGGGCTGTCCGGGGTGGAGAGTCTGGAGCGAGCGGTCGCGCTCGTGCCGCCCGGCGCAGACGACCTGTTGCGCAGCCGGCTGCTGGCCTGGTTGGCCTTCTTGCTGTGCATCGCGGAGGACACGGGACGCGCTGGGGTGCTCGCGGCCGAAGCCTACGAGCTGGCCGATCAGCTCGACGACGACGGGCTCCGGGCTGCTGCTCTGCTGCCGGCCGCCTATGTCGACGACGCCTTGTGGGATGGCGACTCCGCGCTCGCGCTGTACACCGACTGCGAAGAGCTGGCGCTGCGCGCGGGCGATCATTCACTGTGTCTGACGGCGATCCAGTGGAGCACCATCGCACTGGTGCAGGACGCCCGGTTCGAAGCGGCGGTGCAGGTCA
The DNA here is from genome assembly GCF_042674205.1 of Kribbella sp. NPDC056951. Taxonomy (NCBI): domain Bacteria; kingdom Bacillati; phylum Actinomycetota; class Actinomycetes; order Propionibacteriales; family Kribbellaceae; genus Kribbella; species Kribbella sp. NPDC056951. Next base: position 131,664 of record NZ_JBHUQZ010000005.1, on the reverse strand, counting down.
CCACCCGTGGCCGGCAGTTGGCCGAAGGCTGGGGCCTGGCCCGGTCCCGCGGCAGCATGCTCGCCCAGAATCGCGCGTACGCGTTGTTCCGCCTGGGCCGCTGGGACGAGGCGCTCGATGTCGTCGACGACGCGCTGGCGGACGCACCACCACTGCGCTACGTGGCCGCCCTGCACTTCGTGGCAGCGCTGATCGCTGTCCGGCAGGGCCGCTTCGAGCATGCCAACCGCCTGCTCGACGAAGTAGGGCACGATGACCGCCAGCCGTTCGTGGCCATGATGCTGATCATCCGGATGACCATGGCGACGCTGCAGGGCAACGACCAGGCGATACCGCACCTGATCGACCAGGGCATGGCCTGCTCGATCTGGAGTGGGTACGAAGCCAGCTGGTTCGTGCTCGCGGTGGCGCAGACGGGTCTGCACAGCGCCCTGCCCGCCGCGCGGAAGCTCGTCACGCCCGAGGCGTACCGAAGGGACGTCCCGGCCGCCGTGATGTCCTCGGCCGAGGCGTTCGAACGCCCGACCGCGGAGGCCTGGCGACGTGCGGTCACGGCCTGGCGGCAGGCCGGCGATCGGTACGAACTCGCGGTCGCGCTGACCGAGTTGGGCCGGTCAGAACTTGCCGAGCGCAACGAACGGATCGCCCGGGAGACCCTGGCAGAGGCTCGGGTGGTCGCGGCCGAGCTGGGCGCGGAACCGCTGCTCGCGCGGATCGGCGTACTGGCGGACCGGATCGGGCTCGGGGCGGATCCGCGGCCGGTGCGAGCGTTCGGGCTGACGGCTCGGGAGCTCGAGGTGCTGCAGGTGCTGGCGCAGGGGCTGTCGAATGCCGAGATCGCGCGGAAGCTCTTCGTGTCTGGGAACACCGTGGCGACCCATGTGGCCCGGGTCCTGCGGAAGTTGGGGGCCGCGTCGCGGACCGAGGCATCGGCGATCGCGCACCGCGAGGGACTGCTGAATTAATTCGGTGGCAGCGCCTGGGGACGGCTGGTAATGTCGCCCGTCTGCCTTTTCGGGTGACTTGTAGCACTGAGTGAAGGATCGAATCGAACCGGACATCTTCCGGGGCGGGACCCTTGGTGGTCGCCCGTCGATCTGTCCGTTCTCCTTCACTGAAACGAGGCAATCTTCGATGCAAGAGCTCGATTCCGAGCGTGCGGTGCTCGCCGAATCCAAGGCCGCGCTGGCCCGGATGTACGCCGATGTACTGGTCCGCGACATTCCCGTCATCGGGGGTGAGGACAACGACGAGCGGTTCACCAACGAAGCGAACCAGCGCGCACACGAGCAGCGGACCCTCGCGCTGGTCGACCTTCCCGACGTACCGCTGTTCTTCGGCCGGCTCGACTACGAGCACGGGACGATCGACGGGATCGACCGGATCTACATCGGCCGCCGGCATGTGCACGACGGCAGTGGTGAGCCGATGGTCATCGACTGGCGGGCGCCGGTCTCGGTGCCGTTCTACCGGGCCACGCACAGCGATCGGCAGCGAGTGCTGCTGCGTCGGCGGTACGGGTTCTCCGACAGTGCGGAGCTGACCGGCTTCGAGGACGAGCCGATGCTCGGGCCGGAGGCACACGATCAGGGTGACGCCTTCCTGCGGGCCGAGATCGAGCGGCCGCGTACCGGGCCGATGCGCGACATCGTCGCCACCATCCAGCCGGAGCAGGACGACCTGGTCCGGGCGCCGCTGAACCCGTCGATCTGTGTCCAGGGCGCGCCCGGGACCGGGAAGACCGCGGTCGGTCTGCACCGCGTCGCCTACCTGCTCTACACCGAACGCGAGCGGCTCCGGCGCGGCGGTGTGGTGATCGTCGGACCGAACCGCTCGTTCCTGGCCTACATCCGCAAGGTCCTCCCTGCGCTGGGCGAGGTCGACGTCCGGCAGATCACCATCGAGGAGCTGATCACGCACCCAACCGACGCGACCGACGGTCCGGAGACCGCGCGGATCAAGGGCAACGAGCGGATGTCCGCCGTACTGGTCCGGGCCTTGTGGTCCTTCGTCGGTACGCCGGCCGAGGGGATCCTGTACAGCAAGGGCGCACAGCGGTTCCGGGTGCACGACTACGAGGCGCAGGAGATCGTCGCCGCGCTGCGCGGATCGACCGGGTACGCCGCTGGTCGCAATGCGCTCGCGCAGCGGCTCGCCCACGCCGTACTCGTGTTGATGGAACAGCGGGGTGACTCGCCGGACGACCGCGTGCAGAACGCGGTGGCGCGGTCGAAGCCGGTGCAGGCACTGGTGAATTCGGTGTGGCCGAAGCTGGTCCCGGAGCAGGTGTTGCATCGGATGCTGTCCGATGCCGAGTTCCTGGCCGAGGTCGCGGGCGACGATCTGACGGCCGATGAGCAGGCTGCCCTGCTGTGGGCCAAGCCGGCGCGGTCGTGGAAGTCGGCGAAGTGGTCGTCGGCCGATGCGGTGTTGCTGGACGAGCTGGACGACTTGATCGAGCGGCGGTCCGGTTCCCTCGGGCATCTGGTGCTGGACGAGGCGCAGGACCTGTCGGCGATGCAGTTGCGCGCCCTCGGCCGCCGCTGCCGCACCGGCTCGGCCACGGTGCTCGGAGACGTCGCCCAGGCGACCACCCCGTGGGCGGCCGGAGCATGGGACCGCGTCCTCAGCCACCTGGACAAGTCGGACGGCCGGGTGGTCGAGCTGGATCGAGGCTTCCGGGTGCCCGAACAAATCATCAAGTTCGCGGCCCGGCTGCTGCCGGTCATCGCCCCGACCCTCGGCGTACCGACGGGCGTCCGAACGGTGGCGGACGCCTTGGCCGTTGTACGAACCGCGGAGGAGTCGCTCGCCGACGCCGTGGTCGAGTCCTGCCGCACCGCGCTGGCCGGTGAAGGTTCGGTGGCGTTGATCGCCGCCGATGACCAGATCGGCGCACTCCAGGCCGAGCTGGTAGGCGCCGGCCTGGAGGCCGGCCTGCTGGGCGACTCGGAGGACTCAATGGAGGCGACCCGCCTCGTCTGCGTCCCCGCAACCCTCGCCAAGGGCCTCGAGTTCGACACAGTCGTCGTGGCCGAGCCCGCCCGCATCGTCGCCGCGGAACCCCGAGGCCTACAACGCCTGTACGTCGTACTGACGCGAGCCGTGAGTCGGCTGCATCTCGTGCACTCGGAGCCGCTGCCGGAGGCGCTAGAACAGGGCGTCCTGCGGTAACACGGGCGCGGCGATTGGTTCGGTGGGGGCGGTGAAGGGGCTGCCGGGGTCGGCTGGGGTGAGGGGCCAGCCGGAGAGGAGTTGAGTGTCGGCCAGGACGAGGCCTTCGGGGGTTTCGAGGTAGAGGTCGCGGGCGATCTGGCAGGTGATGCGGCCAGCGATGACGGCGTACGGCGTGAGTGCGGTCAGCGTGTGAGCGGGCTGGATGCCGTTCGCGGGGAGGCCGTACGTCGGGGTGTGGTCGATGACGTCCAGTCGGCGGAGGGTTTGGCCGGCCGGCCAGTCGAGGGTGGTGACGTTCTTGGCGAGCGTTTGGAGGTCGTCGGCGCGTTCAAGACTGGTGGGCGGGTCCAGGCGGGCGGTGCGCTTGGTGGGGGAGGTGACTCGGTCGGTGACGCCGAAGGCGGAGGTGAAGAGTCGCTCGACGCGGCGGGCCGCGGCCAGGGTTCCGCTCGACAGGAAGGCGGAGCTGAGGGCGCCCTGCTCGAGGAGGCGGGCTTGGCCGCGGTCGGCGGCGGTGATGCCGATCTTGACGCGGCTGCCGTGGTGGGCGAGGTAGACGGCGAACTCGCGGGGGTCGTCGAGGCTGGTGTCAGCGGCGATCGAGTAGGACCGGTCCATCGTCTGGCATTCCGGACAGAGCGGCCCGTGGACGGTGGCGGCGAGCGGGGTCCTGGTCGGGCAGCCGAGGCGTTTGCCGTTGCGCCAGATGCCGATGCACTGGCGGTCTTGCCCGGTGGCGAAGGCGATCTCGTCGCCCAGCCGGAGCGGGGTTCGCGGGGTGGCGGCGGACCACTCCAGCTGCGGGAGGCCGTCGTTCCAGACCAATCCGGCCACGCGCGCAGGTTCGCTCATGGGCGCTGACTCTAGAGGGTGCCTCCGACAGTCAGTGCACGTTGTCCGATCCGGGGTGGTGCTCGAGTCCGCAGTACCCGCATTTGTGCGGCACTGCGTGGCCGTTGCCCTGGCGGCAGACGTGCGCCTGCCCGCCAACGGCCCACGCGAACCGGCAGATGTCACCCACCTGCTCCACCGATCCACCACCGTCGTGGCTCATCTGTAACACCTCATCCGCTCGCTCGGCCGCCTTCCTTCGAAGGTGAGACGCACCCCGTTCGACTTCATGACGTGAGATCGGGACGGGAAGTTGACGCCGCAAAGTTGTCTTGACGAAGTTTTTGGGTACCGGGCGGCGGCCGAAAGGAGTCGGATCATGCCGGCAGGAGCCAGTCCGAAGCGGGAACGGCAGTACAAACACATCAAGGCGGGGCTCAAGAAGAGCGGTCGCAGCGAGGATGTGGCGGAGGAGATCGCGGCGCGCACGGTGAACAAGGAGCGTGCCCGGTCCGGCGAGTCGAAGGAGTCGAGCCGGAGTTCCACCCATGACATTTCGTCGGCGCGGCGCGGTGGACTGCGGTCACACAAGGGGTCCGGTGGGCGGACGAAGGCGCAGCTCTACAACGAGGCCAAGGACAAGGGCGTCAAGGGCCGTTCGAAAATGAACAAGGCTCAGCTACAACGCGCCGTCGGCCGGTGACCGCGCCACCTGCACGGTGGCGCGGCCTGGGTTGAGTTACTGCTCCTTGCCGGCCATGTCGCCTCCTCAGATCTTGTGCGGATGCGGGCTGGTCGGGTTACTGGTCCTTGCCGGCCATGGTGCCTCCTGAACTCGGGTGCGGACGGAATCAGAAATCGCGGCTACTCATGGCCCCAGTCGATCTGATGAGGATGTGCCACTCAAAGGATTCGACGGTGGTCTCAACCCGGCTTCGGGAGCGACCGAAGCACGTCAGTTCATGCGGGTGAGGCGGCCGTCCGGGGTGATCTTGACGGTGACCTTCTTCGCGCCGATGGAGAGTTCGACGAAGAAGTTGGTGCCGGCGGAGCGGGTGCTGTAGGTGACCTTCTCGCCGTTCGCGGAGGGCGCGATCACGGATAGGATGCGCGCGTTCTGACCGGTCTGGGTGAACTTGACGACCGGCGCGGGCTTCGCGTTGAAGATGTCCGGGAGGTACCAGCCCTGGGCCGGGTTCGACTTCCCCTGCTCGACAGTCGTCGTACCGGTTGGCGCCCCGAACGGGATCTGGAAGAGGTGCGTCTGCATCGTCGTGCCGGTCGCCACCGCGGTGGTCGGCGACTGCACGGTCACGGCCTGACCAGGCGGCAGGTGCCACAGCGTTTCGTACCGCTGGTTGCTCCCCGACTCGCCACGATCCAGCGCGATAACGACATCCGGATCCTTCAGGATGAGGACATCCCGGATACGGCTCACACCCCCGGCCGGGTCGTCGGCCAATTCGTAGTAGTCCGAGTTCGCCGTACTGACTGACCCCACCAGCCGCGTCGGCACCAGCCTGCCCTGGGCGGTCGGGATCGTCATCACGTTGTGCGCGGCCTGGCTCGGTGCCCAGGCCTGCAGGTCACCCTTCTTGTAGCCGTAGTACCCGGGATCGATCAGCACATCCTGGCCGTGCCAGTTGTAGTTGATCGACATGTGGTCGTCGTGCCCGTGGTACTTCTTCGACGGCCCGAAACGGATGCTGTACGCCGACTCCGCGCCGAACGGCCGCTTCTCGCCCCAGCCGGTTCGCCCGAAGATGTAGCCGCCCTTGAAGATCCCAGTACGGCGATCCGGCCGCGGACCCGACTTGCCCTGGGTCGCGACGAACTCCCACGGCGTACCGGGAACGCTCTGGACCTTGTCCCGAGTCGTGTTGCCGATCTGGAACAGCTCGCCGTTCGGCTTGGTGGCGAGCGCCATCCAGTCCGCCAGCAGCTTCCGCCGGGCGTCGATCGCCGGGCCCGGGGACTGCCCGCAGCGCCGCACGACCTCGGCGGCCCGGCCCCACAGTCGATAGTTGAAGCCGGCGTACCCGACGGACTGCTCGTTGGTCGTGCCCTCGGAATCGATGGACTGTACGACGCCCGTGTTGAACCGGTCGATGGCCTTCTTCATCAGGTCCTGACGGCCGAAGGTGCAGCCGACGCCGAACAGCGCGATGCTCTCGTCGGTGCCGTGGTTCCGGCTGCCGCTCCAGTGGTCGATCATGTACCGCGCGTGCGTGAGCAGCGCGTCGTCGAGCCACTTGTACTGCGCCGGCAGCGTCTTGGCGTGCAGCCCGGTGAGCACCGCCTGCCGAGCGCAGATCAGCACGTTGGTCCGATGCATCGTCGACTCAGATGCGCTCGCATCACTCTTCCAAGGGAAGGGATTGTCGCGCACCCAGTCCTGGATGATCGCGAGCGTGTGCGTCCGCGCAGCGGCGTTCCCGGCCTTCATGGAGTCGATCCCATTGCCCAGCCAGCGCAGCGAGTGCAGCCATAGGTGCCAGCTCGGATCCTGGTACGGGTTCGATTCCCACTTGATGTCACCGGACCCGTTACCAGCCTTGTACGGCGGGTTGTTGCCCCACGCAAACGTGTCCTCGAGCACCATCTTCAGCGGGATCTTCTGCTGCAGACCGCTGTAACCAGGACACGTGTAACCCTTGGTCGCCGGTGTGGTTCGAGGCGCGGCCGGGACCGGTGCGGCGACCGGTTGGCTGACCGGGGCAGTCGGCCGCGTGGTGCCGACCGGAGCGATATGTCCTTTCTCACTTGGCATCAACAGGACAATCGCTCCCGTGAACGCGATCCCACAGATCAGCGCACAGACCGCGACCAACGCGACGGTGTTGCCCAGTTTTCGGCGCAGCTCACCCTTGTGTCCGCCCACCCCAGCCACCCCAGCCCCCGGCCGCTCCGGTATTTCCGGTCAGGACCCTATGTAGGCAATAACGCCCGAGCTGGATCGAACCGTTGCATGAAGCACCGAAGCGGAGCCGAGTTTTCGTTACGGCGGGGGAGTCAGAGCTCCGGGTACAGCGGGAACTTCGTTGTGAGTAGTCCGACCCGATCGCGCAGACCTTCGAGCACGGACTCGTCGGCGTGATGCACGAGCGTGGTCGCGATGATGTCCGCGACCTCCGCGAACTCGGCCGGACCGAAACCGCGAGCGGCGAGGGCCGGCGTACCGATGCGCAGCCCGGAGGAGACCATCGGCGGCCGCGGGTCGAACGGTACGGCGTTCCGGTTCACGGTGAGGCCGACCGTGTGCAACCGGTCTTCGGCCTGCTGCCCGTCGAGCTCGGAGTTCCGCAGATCGACTAGCACCAGGTGCACCTGGGTACCGCCGGTGAGCACCGAGATCCCGGCGTCGCGGACGTCATCGGCCGACAATCGCGAGGCGATCGCCTGCGCGCCCTCGAGGGTACGGCGTTGCCGGTCGCGGAACTCGTCGGATGCCGCCAGCTTGAAGCCGACCGCCTTGGCCGCGATCACGTGTTCCAGCGGACCGCCCTGCTGCCCGGGGAAGACCGCAGAGTTGAACTTCTTCGCCAGGTCGGCGCGGTTGGTGAGGATGACACCACCCCGCGGACCGCCGAGGGTCTTGTGGGTCGTCGTGGTGACGACGTCGGCGTGCGGGACCGGGTTCGGGTGCAGCCCCGCGGCAACCAAACCGGCGAAATGCGCCATGTCGACCATCAGATACGCGCCGACCAGATCCGCGATCCGCCGGAACTCGGCGAAGTCGAGGTGCAGCGGGTACGCCGACCAGCCCGCCACGATCAGCTTCGGCCGGTGCTCGAGGGCGAGTCGCTCGACCTCGGCCATGTCGACCACGAAGTCGGTGTCACGGACGTGGTACGCGACGACGTCGTACAGCTTGCCGCTGAAGTTGAGGCGCATGCCGTGGGTGAGGTGACCGCCGTGGGCGAGATCGAGACCGAGGATCGTGTCACCCGGATCGAGCAGCGCGAACATGGCGGCCGCGTTCGCCTGGGCGCCGGAGTGCGGCTGAACGTTGGCGAAGCCGGCACCGAACAGCGCCTTCACCCGGTCGATCGCCAGCTGCTCGACCACATCGACATGCTCGCAGCCGCCGTAATACCGCCGGCCGGGGTAGCCCTCGGCGTACTTGTTGGTGAGGACGGAACCCTGCGCCTCCATCACCGCGAGCGGGGCGAAGTTCTCGCTGGCGATGAGTTCGAGGGTGTCGCGCTGACGCCCGAGCTCGGCCTTCACCGCTGCGTGGATCTCGGGGTCGAACTCGGCCAGACTCTGATCGAGAGTGCTCATCTCACTCACCTCCGATCAGTGCCTCGTAGGCCGCGGCGTCCAGCAGCTTGGTGGGCCCGCTGACCTTGATCCGCAACAGCCAGCCGGCCTGGTACGGATCGGTGTTCAGCAGACTGGGATCGGCGACGACCGCCTCGTTGAGTTCGACGACCTCGCCGTCGACCGGCGCGAACAGGTCGCTCACCGACTTGGTCGACTCGATCTCGCCACAGGCGTCACCGGTCAGGATGGTGCTGCCGACGGCCGGCAAATCGACGTACACGACGTCACCTAGGGCCTCACCTGCGAAGGCGGTGATGCCGACGGTCGCGAGGTCGCCATCCAGAGCGACCCACTCGTGGTCTTCGGTGTAGTTCAGTTCAGAAGGAACAGACATCAGGACTCCTGGCGGCGGTAGAAGGGGAGGGGGACGACGAGTACGTCGTCGTGGGTGCCGCGGATGTCGACCTGCAGGCGGGTGTCCGGCTCCTCGAAGGCGCTGTCGACATAGGCCATGGCAATGGGGTGACCGAGCGTCGGCGACGGCGCGCCGCTCGTCACGGTGCCGATCTCACGGCCGGTGGCCGGATCCAGTACGGCGTACCCGCTGCGCGGTGAGCGGCGGCCGGATGAGGTCAGCCCGACGAGCACCCGCTGGGCGCCCTCGTCGCGACGGCGGGCGAGTGCCTCGCGACCGACGAAGTCCTCTTCCTTGCCGAACGCAACGACCCGCCCGAGCCCAGCCTCGAACGGCGTCAGCTCGCGGCTGAGTTCGTTGCCGTACAACGGCATTCCGGCTTCCAGCCGCAGAGTGTCCCGGCAGGCCAAACCGCACGGCTTCAGCTCGTACGGCGCTCCGACCCGCAGCAGCTCGGCCCAGATCTGCGGAGCCTCGGCCGGGCGGCAGTAGATCTCGAAACCGTCCTCACCGGTGTACCCGGTGCGCGCGAGCAGGATGTTGCTTCCGGCAAGCGTGGTTTCGGTGATCGCGTAGTACTTGAGGTCGTCCAGGTCAGCGTCCGACAGCTCGCCCACGATCTGTCCGGCGACCGGCCCCTGAACCGCGATCAGCGCCCAGTCCTCGGTGGTGTCCCGGAGTTCGGTGGAGAATCCGGCGATCCGCTGCTTGAGCTCGTCGCGGACGACGTCGGTGTTGCTCGCGTTGGCCACGATCAGGAAGTGGTCCTCGGCCAGCCGGTAGACGACCAGGTCGTCGATGATGCCGCCGTCCTCGGCGCACAACATCGAGTACCGCGCCCGGCCGATACCGATCTTCGACGGCCGCCCGACCAGGCTGTGGTCGAGTGCCCGGGCGGCGCAGGCGCCGATCACCTCGAGCTCGCCCATGTGCGACAGGTCGAACAGCCCGGCCGTGGTCCGGACAGCCGTGTGCTCAGCGATATCGGAGGTGTAGCGAACCGGCATGTTCCAGCCGGCGAAATCAGTGAAGGATGCACCGAGCTGCTGATGCTCAGCCTGCAATGGAGTCGCGCGTGTCATGAGTCTGGGAGGCTCCCTCGGTCAGGCACCGCATCTGCGGTGCCACTGCTGGGTGACCTCCCCGCTCTGTCATCTGTACCTGAGAGCTTCACCGCCGGATGGGCGGTTTGCACCGTGGGTGCGGGATCTCCCCGTGGGGACCCCGGCTTTCCAGAGTTCGCCTCATCGGAACGGTCAGTGGGCCTGAGAGATTCTGGGGAGATTTGCTCCTTCGGCGCCGGGTCATGGTGAGCCCGGACTCTCCCGCCCCGATTCGAACGGCGCGATATGCAGTTGAGCCGCCGACTCTAGCAGCAGCTGACCGCTCCGGGACCCGCCGATGTGATTGGCTCGACTCCATGACCGGGAACCAGATCTTCAGCCTGATCCTGATTGTGCTGCTGCTGGCCGGTACGGCGGTCGGCGTGGGGCTGTTCGTTCGGCGGCAGCGGTATGTCAAGTCATTGCGGGATCGCGGCTGGACGTTCGTGGGCAGCCCGGTGTTCGACTCGGTGGCGCGGCTGTCCAATCCGCCGTTCGGGATGGGGTTCACGCGGAACCCGGACGACCAGATCACCGGGCTGACCACCGCCGGGCGGCCGTTTCAGGTGATCGAGTACGGGAGCGAGTACTGGAAGGGCTGGGTCGGCATGGTGACGTTGTCACGCCGACTGCCTGAGCTGTGGATCACGGGTGGGCAGACCGCGCCGCGGTCCGGCGTAGCCGCGACAATGGTGCCGGTGCCGCCGCAGCTGGGTGCGGGCTGGGCGGTTGGCGTGCAGGACCCGGCGTTCGCTACCGAGGTGCTCAGCGGTCAGCTGTGTACTGCCTTGCTCACGCTGGCGAGTGGGCAGCCGGGCGTGAACCTCAGTATCGATGGCGACCAGCTCGTCATCCTCGATCCGCCGCGCAAGGATCCCGAGCTGCTGGCGCCGTGGCTGGACCAGGTGGCCTTGCTCGCGGCAGCCATCGACGCGCTGCCGCTGGACCGCTGGATCCAGCCGCCGAAGGAGCCGCGGCTGAGCTTCTACCAGCACCCGGACTGGTACTGGATCGGCCAGGACGACAGCCTGCTGCACAGCACGCCGGTGACGCAGAGCGGACACGATCACAGCACGAGCGAGGTGATCCGCGGCCGGGACGGCGACGGGCCGCCGTTCGTCGCCTTCACCCACCACTGGAAGACCACCCGCACCGAGAGCTCCACCGACTCCGAGGGCCGGACGACCACGCGCACGGTGACCGAGAACCACAGCGAGCCGATCCTCGGCTTCGAGCTGCCGGTGGGGATGCCCTGGCTGCAGGTCAGCCGACGCGGGTTCGGCTCCGGGATCAGCTTCGAGAGCGAGGCCTTCAACGAGCAGTTCGCGATCCACGCGCGGGACCAGAAGTTCGCGTACGACGTCATTCACCCGCGCCAGATGGAGTTCCTGATGGCGGTCAAACCGGCGTCGTTCCAGGTGGTCGGCAACTGGGCCTGGTTCGAGGCCGGCCGGCACGACCACCAGACGATTGCCCGGTGCTCCTATTTCCTCCGGGACTTCCTGGCCCGGGTCCCGCGCTTCGTGTGGAAGAACCTAGGCCTGCAGGACTCGCCGTACCCGCAGGCCTAGGCCCTGGCTCCTACTTAGTTAGACCATACGCCTTGGTGACTTGTTGCTGAAGGCGCCCACCTGCCGCGTCGGTGACGTCCAGCTTCAGATCGACCGTGCCGCCTGCCCGGGCGGCCGGGTGGTTGACGCTGGCCGTGTACAGCGTGTCCGACTTCTTGGCCAACGGCACCGGCGTCCAGCTGCGGCCGTCGTACGACATCAGCAGCTTCACACTCTTGAACGACGCGGTCGGCGCACCGGTCTGGTGACGCAACGACACGGTGAGCGGCGTCGCCGTACCGACGCGGACCTGGTTCAGGTTGGTTGCCTGCGGCAAGCCGAGGTCGGCGAGGATCAGCAGCATCGTCTCAGCCGCACCAGCCCGGGAGCGGAAGTCCCAGGTGCTGCGGATCTGCGTGGAGTACTTCCACCACGGCTCGCTCCGCTGCACGTCCAGTGCGAGCTGATAGTTGCCGGGGGCATCAGGCACTGGCCCGTTGATCAGCAGCTCCTCCGCCTCGACCAGGACCTTCCCGTCCCGCTTCAGTGACAGCGCGTAGGTGCCGGTGGACAAACCGTCCGGCTCCTCGTACTGCGCCCCACCCGCGACGAACGGCGCAAGCCCGATGACCAGATTCTTGCCGGTCCGCTGCACCCCGATATCGGATGGCCAGGTCGTGGTTGCCGACGGCAACCCCGAGGTCGCCACCGGTCCACCCCAAGCGACCGTACGGCGTTCGCCCGTCCGATAACGGTATGCCGCCGCCCGCCCCCGGCTGCCGGAATCCGCCGAACCGATGTCGACGCGCTGCTCCCATGCGCCCGGCGTCACGTAAGCGGTCCGCTGGAACGGACCGATCGCGAGGGGGAGCGGCCGCAGACCGTGCGCCTCGCCAAGCGGCGTGTATCCGACCTTCGACTCCCACAGCTGCGTGACCTTGCTGTGCGCGGCATACGACTCCGCGATCCGCGCCAGCTGCGCCTTCCGGTACTGGTGCACCGGCCGCAGCGGCACCCGTCCCGGCCAAGCCTTCAGCAGGTCGAACACCTCCGGCGATCCGTTCGTCCCGTCGATGCGCACGACCTTGCCGGTCAACGTCTTGGCGACTTCACGCGAGGTTTGCAGGACCGGGATCCGTAGCGTCCGGTCGCCGAGGAAGAGTTCGTCGACGCCGAACCCCGCGACATTCGGGTCGTAGAACAGCACACCGGCGACCTTGGCCTGCTGCGCTGCGCGGGCGACATCGACCTGCCCCTGCAACCCGTCCAGCGCGACCACCGCCAGCTTGCCCACGGCACGCTTCAGGTCGGCCGCCGTACCGGTCCCCGCATCGACCGCGGTCAGCTGCTTGGTTCCAGCGATGCGCGGCCCATCGGTCAATTCCGCGACCCGCAGTTCCTGAGTCCCGAGCTTCATCCGGTACGGCGGCGTCTCGAGCCTGGTCGCCGCGCTGAACTCCATCTTTCCGACCGTGACACCAGATGTGGGAACTGCACGCAGCTCGATCGGGGTGTCGTCCACCTCGACCTCTTCGAAACCGCTGAGCTTCCCGAACCGGTTCAAGCGGTAATAGGCCATCGAGCTCGCGGCCGGCGCGAGCTGATGCTTTCCGGCGAGCGAAACCCCGACCGGAACCGCCTTGCGCGCATCCAACGTGATCGTGGTCGCCTTGCGAATCCTGACCTCCGGCTGGGCGGCGATCACCAACTTGTCGGCGGTCTTGGCCGTCGCGGGCTGCAGGAACGTGCCGACGATCGAGTAGACGCCGGGCTCGATCCGCATCTTCGCGACCCCGTTGATCATGTCCGGTCCGCCGTTGCCGTCCCAGGTCTCGACGGGTCCGCCGTCGGGCCGGGTGACGAACAGCAGCGAGTCGGCCGGCGTCCCGTCGCCGAGGACGCCCTTCACGGTGACGTCGTACATCTCCGGCTCGAGGAACCACCCGTACGACGTGTAGAGCGGATCACCCTGCGTCGGAGTCGCGACGACGCGCCCGGTGTGCCGGCCGACCTTGCCCAGACCGGGATCGGCCGAGACCGTGACGGACGCCTTGCCCTTGGCCGGTACGACGAGCTTCGTGGTGCTGAGCTTCGCCGCCGCCCCGTTGTCGCCCGCGTCCAGCGGCGCGGTCAGGTTAAGCGTCACGGCGGTCGTGCCGTTGTTCTGGTAGGTGAGCACCTGGCTGAACGGCTTCGGCGCCCGGTGCGGCCAAAGGTAGGTGCCCATCTCCAGCTCGGCGGTGTCGACCGTGACGCCGTTGTCAGTGGCCTGATCGGCATCGACCCGACCGGTGCCGGAATCGTCGAGCGGCTGCTTGAGCAGGGGATCGGCGGTCGAGATCAACCGCGCCTTGATCCGATCGCCCTTCCAGTCACCGTGCTGCTGCGCGAGCAGTGCGGCGGTGCCGACCACGTGGGGCGTGGCCATCGACGTACCGGTCATGGGGGTGTAGTACTTGTCGACTGGCTCGCCTTCGGAACCGGCGGCCAGTGCCGCGACGATGTCGGTGCCCGGAGCGGCGATGTCGGGCTTGCCGGTGTGGTCCGGGTTCGGCCCGAGGCAGGAGCTTTCATTCAGGCTGCCGTCGCGCTCGAGGTTGGCGACAGTCAATGCCTGCTCGGCGGCGCCGGGTGCCTGGATGAGTCCGCGCCGGCCACAGCCGTTGCCGGCCGCGGCGACGAACAGGGTCCCCGATTTCTTGCTCAGGGCATCGAGTGAACGCGCGAGCGCAGAGGTGCCGTCGGTCCCGTCAGCGTGCAGGCTGAGGTTGACGACTTTGGCGCCCTGGGCAACTGCCCACTCCATCCCGGCGATGACCTTCGACTCCGACGACATGCCGTCGTCGCCGATCACCTTGCCGTTGAGCAGCGTGACGTCCGGTGCGACCCCGCGGTACTTGCCCTTCGATGCGGCGCCGGTGCCGCCGATGGTGCCCGCAACGTGGGTGCCGTGCCCGTGGTGGTCGACGATGTTGCCGGAACCGGAGAAGTCCTTGGCCGCCTGCACCTTGCCCTTCAGGTCCGGGTGCGTGGCGTCGATCCCGGTGTCGAGTACGGCGACCTTGATGCCCTTGCCGGTCAGGCCGCGCTTCCACGCGGTGGGTGCGCCGATCTGGGGCACGCTCCAGTCGAGTGCCGGTGCGACCTTCCGATCCAGCGAGACCTTGCGGACCGCCTGGGCCGAACGCTTCTGCAAGCCACTGCCTGCCAGCGACTGCCAGAAGTCCTTGGCCGTCGTACGGCGGACCGACTCGGCGCGTGCTCCGATCGACGTGAGCGCGGTGCCGTCCGCGGTACCCGGCAGCGCGCGTTGCGCCTTGGCAGCGGCCTCGCGCGGCGGGCCGTCGTACTCGACGATGACCGGGATGCGGTCCGACGCCTGGTCGTCGCCGAGTTGGGCGAGCAGGGTGGTGATGTCGAAGAGTTGGCGGTCCACTCGCCCGGAAGCGATCGGTGTGCGCGCTGCGAACGGTACGACGAACGTGTGCCCGTTCGCCCGGGAAACAGTGGCCCCCGCCGAACCACTGCCCGCCGTCGGCAGGAATCGCACCTGCTCCGGCATTCCCGGCCGCACGGTCACGGCAACCCGGTCACCGGTCAGCAACGTCAGGACGCGCTGACTGTCACCGGGCTGTGCGCCGGTCTGCCACCCGGCACCGACCTCAGCGGTCGCCGTCACCCCAGCGGCTGTGGTGAGCAAGGCCGCCCCGGCCAAGGCCACCACCGATCGTGTGAATCGCATGCGCCAACCCCCGAGTCAGTCCAGCGGGCACTCCCGCTTCGCTTGGCTGACGGTCCTCGGGACGATTTGGTTGGTTGTTGCCCGGAAAGGCTGACCCTTCAGGCGGCCGAGTCGTCCTGCGCAATCAGCGACGCCGGGCGAAGATCGGTCCAGTTGGTCTCGATGTAATCGAGGCAGGCCTGGCGGCCGGTCGGGCCGAAGACGTTCCGCCAGCCATCGGGGACGGCGGCGAACTCCGGCCACAGGCTGTGCTGGTTCTCGTCGTTCACGAGAACCAGGAAGCTGCCCTCGGCATCGTCGAACGGGTTGCTCATCTCAACTCCTTCAGACACCGACGGGTTGTGCGACAGCTGGCCGGAGCGGCGCGACCGGCTGCTGCCGGATCGAGTCGAGAATCTCGCCGGCCCGGACGGAGATGTTCGAGAGCAGCGACGACGCCAACCCGTGGCTGTGCTCGGTGCCACCACCCTGGAGATAGATGCCCGCCCGTACGACGGGAGTCGTGACGACGCGGTAGTCGCGGCCGATCCGGACCCGCCCGGCCTGGTCCCGGCGGCACTCGCTGCCCAGGTCACCGAGCAGATCGGTCGGATCGCCCGGCGTGTATCCGGTGCAGAACACGACCAGGTCCGCATCGAGTGGCGTCTTCTGGCCTGTGCTCAGCGACTCGACCGTGAGCGAGACACCGCTCGAGGTGTCGTGCAGGTCGATCACCCGGGAGACGTTGAAGAACCGCAGCCGCTCCTTGCCCACGATGCGCTCGCGATAGCTGCGGCGATACAGGTCCTGGATGACCTCGGTGTCGACGACCGAGTAGTTCGTGTTCGCGTGGTACCCGAGGAGCTGCTGCTTGACGTCCTCCGGCGCCGAGTAGAACTCGTCGACCGCATCCGGGTCGAACACCCGGTTCGCGAACGGGCTGTCGTCGGCCGGGCTGTACCCGAACCGCGAGAACACCGAGCACACCTCGGCCGACGGGAACCGCTCGTGCAGGAACCCGGTGACCTCGGCCGCACTCTGACCCGCACCGACGACGACCACGCGGCGCGGCGCTGCGTCGTCACCGAGCCGCTCAACGCGGTCGAGCAGTTCACGGTTGTGCCAGACCCGGTCCGACGCCGTCACACCGTCAGGCAGCCGCGGCGACAGGCCGGTCCCGAGGATGAGGTTGCGGGTCCGGTACGTCTCGCGGGCGCCGCCGTCGGCCGACGCCGAGGTGACCTCGAACTCGTCCACCACGCCGTCGTTCGTGATCGGGCGCACGGCCTCCACGGTGCGGTCGTAGCGCACGACGTCGTCGACCTGGGCCGCGGCCCACTCGAGGTAGTCGTGGAACTCGACGCGCAGCGGGAACAGCGTCTTGTTGTTGATGAAGTCGATCAGCCGTCCGCTGGAGTGCAGGAAGTTCAGGAAGCTGAACTGGCTGGCCGGGTTGCGCAGGGTGACCAGATCCTTGAGGAACGAGACCTGCATGGTCGCGTCCTCGATCAGCATCCCGCGGTGCCAGCCGAATCGCGGCTGCCGCTCCAGGAACAGCTGCCGCGGGGTCGCCGCGCCGAGTTCACCGGCAGCGATCGCCAAAGCCAGGTTGGATGGGCCGAAACCGACCCCGATCAGTTCGAAGCCTTCCACAGGGTGGATCCTCCTCATTCGCGGTTAGGCGAGGCTAACCTAAGCGAATCGTTGAAGAATAGAGGGGGTCCACGAATTCCAGGTCACACCCGGTGGGTGAAGGCCTCGGCGGTGGCCGCCAGAGTGCGCGCGGTGAGCGCCGGATCGACCTGGGCAACCAGTAGGTAGAGCAGGTCGGCAGTCAGCAGCTGAGCGTGCCGCGCAGCAACCTCATCAGGCTGTACGTCGGAGTGCGGCGAAGCCGCGGTGATGTGCTGATCGGCGATCACCGCCATCGCGGTCTCCGGCGAACTGGTGATCGCGACCGTCCAAGCCCGTCGTCTCGTTGCCTCGGACAACATTCCGAGTGTGTCCTCGGTGTCGCCGTGGTTCGAAATCCCCAGTGCCACACAGTTTTCGTCGAGGAGCGCGGCACTCGGGAGACCGCTGTGCCGGTCGATGTGCGCGTGCGCGTTGACACCCAACCGGGCCAGCCGGGCGGCGAGTTCGCGGCCAACCAGGCCGCTGCCGGCGACGGCGTACACATCGAGTTTTTGGCAGTGGCGGATGCGGGTGGCGAGGCTGGTGAGCGCGGGCAGGTCGTACTGCTGCGCGGTGGTCCGGATGGCGACGAGTTGGGCGTTCAGCAGGGTCGAGAGGACGGTCGATGGTGAGTCGCCGGGCGCGAACGAATCGCCGAAGTCAGTGAGCCACGCGCGGTCGCGATCGCCGCGGCCGACGTCCTGGGCGGCCGCCACCCGCAGCGCCGGATAGCCGGAGAAGCCGAGGAGGCGGCAGAGCCGGGTGACGGTCGCGGCGGAGGTTCCGGCGCGCTCGGCCAGGCCGGTGATGGACAGTTCGAGTGGCGCGGCCGGGTCAGCCTCCAGTACGGCGGCGACGCGGGCCATCGTGGCCGGCATCTGCGCACGGAACGTCAACACCCGGTCCAGAACCCCCGAGGTCTGCATGCTGGTGATAATCCTTGTCAAGCCGGAGTGATTGCCTGAGAGTGATTTTCACCCACGCTGCAGCTCACGGCAAGGACATCTGCTCATGAGACTTCACCGGCTCCTCGTCCCGCTCGTCGTACTCGCCCTGCTGATGACCGCGACTCCCGCGGTCGCCGCGGTTGCGAGGGTGTGGACGGCCGACTCCTGGAAGCGCGTGTTCCAGACCGATCAACGCCCGGCCGGCGCCAGTACGTCGATCAATTGGGACGCAGCGCGCAACGAGGCCGAGTCGTATCAGATCCTCTTGCGGCACACCGCGTCGTTCACGATCACCGGCGTCACCCTCAGCGCGCTGACCGGGTCGGCGGGGACCATCCCGGCGGGGAATCTGGAGTACAAGTTCCAGAACCACCACGCGCCGGAGAAAGGGCAACTGTTCCCGGATCCGCTGGGGAACGAGCGGTCGAAGGCGGTGCCGGCGAACACGACCCAAGGCATCTGGGTGACCGTGAACGTGCCGGCTGGACAGGCCGTCGGTACCTACACCGGCTCGGTGGACATCGCGACGAGCACCGGGGCGATCGCCGTACCGATGCGGCTGACGGTCTATCCGATCGACGTGCCCAATGCGGTGGACAGCAAATACATCTACAGCACCTGGAACGTCTTCTTCAACGAGTACGCCGATACCGACGGCGGCGTGGTCGCCGACGAGATCGTCAAGCGGTACAAGTTCCCGCGGTATTCGGCGCAGTGGTGGAAGCTGATCGAGGACTTCGCCAAGGAGCAGAAGGCGACCCGGCAGAACCAGGTGCACATCTCGATCGATCCGCTGCTGGATGGGCCGACCACGTTGGTGGGGGACACGTACCACTTCGACTGGTCGAAGTTCGATCAGTTCGTCGAGTTGTTCATCCGGCACGGTTCGGTCGCGCGGCTGCGCGGGAACCCGTTACTGAACGCGCTGCACACCGACCAGGTGTGGATCATCGACAACGAGGACGGTGTGAACAAGGTCGCGCTCGCCCCGGTGGACAGCCCGAAGGCGAACCGCTGGCTCGACCAGTACCTGCCTGCTCTCAAAGCTCATCTCGATGCGAAGGGCTGGACGGATATCTGGTACCAGACGATCTCCGACGAACCGAAGGAGGACAAGCTCGCCAACTACAACTGGGCCGTCGGCAAGTACCGGCAGTACTTCGGCGCGGACGCGAAGACGCAGGACGCGGTGATCGGCCTGTTCCCCGAACTCGTCGGCAACCTGTCGGTGTGGATCCCGCTGATCGACAAACTGCAGGAGAACGAGCAGTTCTACCGCGACCGGCAGGCCGCTGGTGACGAGGTGTGGACGTACGTCTGCCTGCAGCCGGATGCCCGGGACGGCTGGCTGAACCGATGGTCGACGTACCCGGCGTACACGGCCAGACAACTTGCCTGGGGCAACTTCAAGTACGGCGCGACCGGCTTCTTCCACTGGGGTTACAACGCGTGGACCTCCGGCCAGTACGGCGAAGTCGAGCCGTATCCGGGCGACGGGTACATCGTCTATCCCGACGTACCGAACGGGACCGTGCGGACGAGTGTGCGCTCGCTGGCGACACGGGACGGAAACGAGGAGTACGAACTGCTCTCGATCCTCAAGCAGCGCGATCCGGCGGCGGCCAAGCGGCTCGCGGACGCGTTGATGCGCGGCTACGACAACTTCACCGACGACACGGATCTGATGGCGAAGACCCGCAAGGAGTTACTCCTGCGCGCAGCCGGTACGGCGTTGCCGCCGCGCGTCGAGGCCGAGAACGGCCGGCTCACCGGGACCGGCCGAGTCGACACCGTCGGCAGCGGCTACACCGGCGGCGGGTACGTCGGTTGGCTCGACCAGGCGAGTGGTAGTTCGGTGACCGTGGACGTGACCGCCGCTCGGCCGGGACCGCAGGTCGTCGAGATCCGCTACAGCAACGGCACCGACACCACGAACACGCTGACGCTGCTTGTGAACGGCGCCGCACCGCGGAAGGTCGAGTTCCTGCCGACCGGTGATTGGAACACCACCTGGTCGTCTGCCTACGTCACGGTCGATCTGGCTGCCGGGGTCAACACCATCACGCTGCGCCACGACGCCGACGACGGATCCGTCGATCCGGATTCGCTCACCCTTTGGTGAGATACACCTTGGGGTGTGGTGGACAAGTAGGGGCATGAGCAAGCAACCGGATGAGCGCGCGGAACGGTTCGTGGCCTTGTACGAGGCGACGTACGCCGATCTCGTGCGGTTCGCGCAGCGGCGGGTGCCCGAGGTCCAGGCCGAGGACACCGTGGCGGAGGCGTTCCTCGCCGCTTGGCGGCGGCTGGACGACGCGCCGGCCCAGCTGCCGGACGCGCGGGCCTGGCTGTTCGGGATCGTCCGCAACACGATCCTGAACAGCCACCGAGGCGCCCGCCGCCAACGAGCGGTCGCAGTCCGACTGGCGGAGATCGTCGAGACCTCGTTGCCGGACGACACCGAACTCGTGGCACGGCAGGTCGATCTCACGCGTGCGTGGGCCCGGCTGTCCGCCGTCCATCAGGAGGCACTTGCTCTGGCGGTGATCGATGACCTCCCGAGCCGCGAGGCGGCCGCGGTGCTCGGCATCACGAGCGTCGCGTACCGGCTGCGGCTGTCCCGGGCGCGCAATGCCCTGCGCGGTCAACTCGATCACCGTCCCACCACGCCAGCACGTGTCACCGAAAGGCAACCGACATGAAGCCCCTCGACGAGTTCGCCGCCCTGAAGACCCTGGATCCCGCCTCAGGTGATCCGGACCCCCACAGCCCCCGCGCTCAGGCGTCGCTGGAGCGCATCGTGGCCACCGACCCGTCGTACGACGTCCCTCCGCATCGGCTCCGTCGCCCGCTGGTTCGGGCCGCGGTCGCCACCGCCGCCATCGCGATCGGAGCAGCCGTCGTCCTGGTCCCTCGGAGTGGCCTGCTGCCGAACGGTGATGCGTACGCCGGTTGGACCGCAGCACCGTCCGGGCTGTCGCCGAAGGAGTACGCCGGAGCCGTCGCCGACTGCCGGTACTCGCTGGAGAGCACGGGGCCCAGCAACAGCGCCCAGGTTGCCATGGCCGAACGGCGGGGCAAGTGGGCGATCGTGGTTCTCAAGGGCCCGCCCAAGTTCCAGGGCTACTGCATGACGAACGTCGTCGACTACGACAAACGCAGTGGCTACGGCGGCTCCGCAGGACCGAACCATCCGCCGGTCGGTCCGCGAGAGCTCGCGGTCCTGCAGTTGGGTGCGGTCGGCGGCAAGCAGGCCGGCTACGTGACCTCAGCGATCGGCTGGGCCGGTTCCGACATCGTCGGGCTGACCTACACCAGCCCGAAGCATGGCGTCGTGAAGGCGACCGTCAAGAACGGCTTCTTCGCGTTCTGGGTGCCCGGTTTCGAGTTCGTGGGCCCGGACCTGGTCCCGGTGCAGGTGCGGTACCGCGACGGCACGACTGCCGCGACCACGATCCAGCTCAGCTGACCCGATCCAGGCGGAAGACTCGGATCTCGCGGTTGGGGGCCCGGGTGGCGTAGGTGTTGTAGGCCGGCCAGTAGGCGGCGACAGCGTCCCACATCTGCTGGCGTTCGTCGCCGGTGAGGAGGCGGGCGTGGACGGGGATGGTGCGGCCGCGGACGGTGGCGCTGGCTTCGGGTTGGGCGATCAGGTTGGCCGACCAGGCGGGGTGGTTCTCGCCACCCCAGTTGGAGCCGATGACGACGAAGGCTCCGTCGCGTTCGACGTACAGGAGTGGGACCTGGCGGAGCTGGCCGCTGCGGCGGCCGGTTGTGGTGAGCAACAGCGTGCGCAGGCCGATCCCCGAACCGATCCCGATGCGGCCGTTCGTACTGCGGAGCAATCGCTCGTCGACGCGGACCAGCGCGCGGCCGATGCCCGCGAAGGCTCTGGTGGTGCCGAGCTTGCCGATCAGCCGCTGCAGTCCGTTCATTGCGCGGAGTCTAGGGGCTGACCGATCGCAGTACTTCCTCGGCCGCCCGGGTACCGGATCGCAGCGCCCCGCTCACCGTGCCAGGCGAGGTCCTGTCGGTCGCCTCACCAGCGAAATAGACCGGCCCGAGAGGCGCAGCCAGTACGTCGCGCAGCTGGGTGCCACCCGGGGCCGCGGACGAGTAACCGCCGCGCGACCAGGGATCGACACCCCAGTCGACCACCTGTGAGTCGACAAGCTCAGCGCCGTTCAGATGCGGCCGCAGTACGTCGAGCACCCGCGCGACCGGCCCCGGCGGCGGGCGCAAGGCGTCGGAGCGCGGGCCGGTGACGAAGGCTGTGAGGACAGGCTCGGTGGGTCGCGGCGGCCACAACACCGGTATGTCGGGATCCGCGAGCAGGTAGGACATCGAGTCCGGCCACCACACTCGGTCGAAATGCAGGATCACCTTCGTCGCGGAGTACATCCGCAACTCCTCGATCGCGTGCTGCTTGGCCGCCGGTAGCTCGGGCGCGAACTCGGTACCGCCGGCCTTCAGCACCCCGAGTGGGATCGTCACGACGACAGCCCGCGCGGTGTAGGCGCGATCCGCTTCGACGGTCACCCCGTCGGCCGAGTGGCGGATGACCTTGACCGGGTTGTTCAGTTCGATAACACAGTCCTGGGCCAGGTAGTCGATCACCTGGTCGAGCCCATCGCGCAGTCTTTGCTGCCCACCGGACTCCTCGGCACCGCCCATCACGGCCGCCATTTCGTGCACGCTGAGGTCGGATGGCGTCGAACAGACATCGTGCGCGATCGCGTCGGCCATCCGCAGCGCCCGCCCATCAACGTTCCGACGAGCCAGCAGTTCGGCGAACGACTCATCCGGCTTCCCCGGCGCCCGCCGTACGGCGAGCATTACCGCAGCCAACTTCGGCACCGCCGGCAACGTCCACGGCAGCAGCCCGCGCATCCGTCCACCGTCGAGCACGCGCCCGCGCCGCATCGTCATCGCCGGTGTTTGCCGAGCCCCAATCTCCTTGGCCAGTTGACCAAGCGGGCTCTCCGCACCCTGCAACAACTCCGCGCCACGTTCCACCGGAAACCGCGTGAACCCCCGATCGGTGTGCACCCGCCCACCGATCCGCCACCGTGCCTCCAGCACCAGCACCTCGAGTCCTGCCGTACCCAATCGCCGTGCCGCCGCCAACCCCGCCGCCCCGGCTCCCACCACAATCACATCGGCATCCACAACATCTCCTCCCCGCCGACTACCAGTCTCCGTCACCCGCAACCTCCCGTACCGTCAATGCGAGGAGGCGAGGATGCGCGAGAGGGTCGAAAACCTGTACCGCCAGGGCCGCCGGCACGAGATGGCCGGCGAGGTGGAGCCCGCGCGGCGCTACCTGGAAGAGGCGCTGGCCTCGGCCGCCGGCCTGGACGAAATGGTCCTGCGGATCCGGTCGATCCTCGGGGTGGTGAGCCACAAGGAAGGCAACCTCGCCGAGACGCGGCTGCATCTCGAGGTGGCCTTGGAGCTGGCGCTGGCCCGAGCCGATCTGATGGCAGAGGCCTACGTGCGGCAGGAGCTGGGCTTCTTGCTGCTGGGAGAAGGCCGGCCCGAGGAGTCGCGCAGCGAGTTCCTCCGCGCACTCGCGCTGGCACCTGCGGTTGGAATCGTGAACCTGACCGGGAACGGCTTGAGCGGCTTGGGCGTCGCGGCGCTGGCGGTCGACCGGGCTGCGGACGCGGTGCCGCTCCTCCTCGGGGCATTAGGCATACGCACCGAGATCGACGACTTCGAACAGCAGCACGTCGACCTCGTCCACCTGGCACGCGCGGCGTCCCAGCTGGGCCAGCACGAGATCGCAGCTGGGGTGGCTGGGTTCCTGGTGCGGAGTCCGGAGACCAGCAAAGGGATGTACGCCCACGACCGGCGAGCGTTCGATGCTCTGGTTGCCACGGTGCCGACCCATTCGGCGATCACCAGCTTCGCGGAGGCCCGATCAGCGGTGGCGGCGTTGGTCAGTCCGTGAGCAGGCCCAGGGTGTGTGCGACTGCGGTGGCTTCGGTGCGGGTGGTGGCGTTCAGTTTGGTGAGGATGCGGCCGACGTGGACACCTACGGTGGCGGGGGAGATGTAGAGCTCGGCGGCGATCTGCCGGTTCGGCAGACCGCGGGCTAGCAGCCGCAGTACGTCGTACTCGCGCGCAGTCAGGCCCGTGTCGTCCTCGGGTGTGGTGGTCGGGGGTTCGAGGCGGGCCCGTTGGCCTAGGACGGCGATGCGGTCCAGCGCGACTGTGCCGCCGTACACGGTGGCTAGGTCGCGGGCTTCTTCCAGTCGGCGGCGGGCGCCGGCGCGGTTGCTGGTGGCAAGGGCTGCTTCGGCTGAGCTGATCAGGCACTCGGCCGTGCCGTAGAGGTGACCGAGTTGCCGCCAATGATCAGCTGCCTGGTCCCACTCGGCCATCAGGCCGGGGCCGAGCGCGGTCTTGATGGTGAACCGATAAGCCTCGGCCAGCCGCGATCCGGTCGGGATCAGGGGGACGAGGTCGGCGAGGGCGGCCCGGATCCGGATCACGTCGGCGGCGATCTCGCGGTTGCGTGGTGCGGCGGCGAGGCGGGCGCGTTGGAGGCGTGCGACGCCGATCAGGCCCTCGGTGTCGGGTTGCAGCGAGTCGCGCTGGTCGCGGCAGTGCTGCAGGAACAGGTCGACCTCGCGGTTGGCCGCTTCGGGTTCCTGACGGGCCATCGCCAGCTCGCACCATAGCGAGGTGATGTAGCCGAGGATGTAGTTGCGGTACGTCGCCGATCCGGCGAACACCTCGTCGGCCGTGATGAGGAGTCCGGCAACCTGATCGAAGTCCCCACGGTGAATGTGGATGTCGGCCAACTGTGCCCGCAGGACCATCGCGTACAGCGGTTCGGGTTCGCTCGCCAGTGCTTCCTCGATGGTTTCGACAGCCTGGTTCCAGCGGCCGAGTGCGACCTGTGCCATGGCCAGATTGACCGCCAGCAAGGGCCCGCGCCACTTCTGCATCCCCACGAGCTCGGCCTGCCTGATCGCGGTCGGACACCGAGTCGCGAGTTCCTCGAAGCGGCCGGCCATCCCGAGTGCAGCGCATTCCCACAGCACGCTCGCGATCAGCACGTAGTCGTCGCCGATCGCGGTGGCGAGCTCCTGAGCCTGGCGCGAGACGAGGACGCCCGCATCGGGCTGACCGGTCATCATCAACGCGTCTCCCTGCGCCGCGAGGGCACGGCAACGCAGCCGGTCGTCGTCCAGGGTCTCGGCGATCTCGGTGACCGCGGCGGCATGGCGACTGGCCGATGGGCCGCGACGGGCGGTGGCCTCGTCGATTGCCAGCAGGTAGTGCACGATGCCGAGGGTGTAGCTCGGTCGGTCGGTAGGGATCAGTTCGAGTGCGCGGTCGAGGTCGGCCCGGGCGGTGAGATCGCGGCGACTCCTGAACTGCGCGCGGAACATCAGGATCTCGGCAGCGCGGCCGGGTTCGCGATCAGGATCGACCAGCTCCCAGGCCGCCATCGTGTGTTGCAGACCTTGGTTGGCAGCTCCGGCCGGGATGGCGGCGGCCATCGCGCGTTCGAGCAGCGTCAGCCGCTCGGGGTTGTCGGCGGGACGCAACGAGAGAGCGCGTTCCAGGTGCCGCAGCTCTTCGATGTAGGCGAAGCTCGCGCGGGCCTCGTCGGCGGCGATCAGCGAGGCCTGGTAGGCCTCCTCGGTCCGGCCGGCGAGATACCAGTGCTCGGCCAGCTCGGCGGCCGGGAGTCCTTGTGCAGCGAGCGCGGGAAACTCGGAGAGCGCTCTCGCCGCGCGTCCATGCAGGCGACGGCGTTCGGCCGGGAGAAGTCCGGTGTAGACGGCCTCGCGGATCAGCGCGTGCCGGAACTGGTAACCGGTCGCGGTGGTCTGCAATTGGTCTCGCTCGACCAGTTCGCGGAGGGCAAGGTCGAGTTCGTCGTCGGTCCGGCCGACCAGCAACGTGAGTAACTCGTGGCCCACGGTCGCCCCCGCGATCGAGGCGACTGCGAGAACCGGGCGAGCGCTCTCCGACAGCCGGGCAACGCGTTCCTGCAAGAGTGTCCGCAACTGCGCGGTCCCACTCCGCGCGCTCCCGGGCGCATCGTGGGCCAACGCCTCCACGAACAACGGATTGCCACCGGAACGGCGATGAATGGTCGCGGCGCGGGCCGGGTCGTACCGACCGTCGATGGCGGTCAGTTGCTCACCGACATCGCGCTGCCGCAACGGCCCGAGTTCCAGCGTCGTCACGTCCGGCCGTCGGCCGAGCTCAGCGACGAGCTGCCGGATCGGGTGCCCGGCCGGCAGCTCACCGGTGCGGACCGTGCCGACGAGCAGGACGGGGAGCCGGCCGAGGTTCCGGGCGAGATAGCCGAAGAGTTCACGGCTCGCACCGTCGGCCCAATGCAGGTCTTCGACGACAAGTAACAACGGGCGTTTGGTGGCCGCACGCTCCACCAGTGCGAGCAGTTCCTGCAGGAGTGTCAATCGACTGTTCTGGACATCCTGCTGGGGGAGCAGCGTACGCAACGGCGACCCCGAGGCCGAACCACCTTCGGCTTGGACGAGCTGCTGCACGACCGGCAGGAAGCCGACGTACGGGAGGTGTTCGGCACCGAGCTCCGGGCAGGCACCGGTGACGATCAACCAGTCCGCGCCGAGGGTCCCGCCGAACTCGGTGACGAGTCGCGACTTGCCGATCCCGGCCTCACCGGCAATCAGGATCCGCGCCGAACCGCCCGCCTCGACCTGAGCGGCCGCGGTTCGCAACTCCGCGAGCTCGGTACGGCGTCCGACGTACAAGGGGCTGACCACTGGTTGTCGTCCGAGGGCGGACAGATCGTCACCGGACATGGAAATACCGCGTTCCACGGATTCGCCGGAAGCGGTCTGCCAGCACGCTGTGATCGTAGACCGGCCGGGGGCGAGAGAAGGCCGGAAAACAACGACCTCCGAGGAGATGACAGTGAACACTCCGAACAGCACCCCGCGGGATACTGCGGACGACGAGATCAGGCCGTTGCGGATCGAAGTTCCCCAGTCACAGCTGGATGATCTGGCCGCTCGGCTGGAGCGTGTCCGGTGGGCCAACGAGCTGCCGCGCGACCAGGTCACCGACGGCATCCAGCGCGGTCCGGTCACGCCGGGCTGGGAGTACGGCGTACCGCTGGAGTACGTGCAGCGGCTCGTCGAGACGTGGCGCGACAGCTACGACTGGCGCAAGTGGGAGGCGCGGCTGAACGAGTACCCGAACTTCACCACCGAGATCGACGGCCAGAACATCCACTTCCTGCACGTCCGCTCGCCCGAGGCCGACGCCACCCCGCTGATCCTCACGCACGGCTGGCCGAACAGCGTCGTCGAGTTCCTCGACGTGATCGGCCCGCTGACCGACCCGCGGGCGCATGGCGGTGACCCGGCCGACGCGTTCCACGTCGTCGTACCGTCTCTGCCGGGCTTCGGCTTCTCCGGACCGACGCATGAGAAGGGATGGAACCGGCACCGTACGGCGCGTGCGTGGGCCGAGCTGATGCGGCGCCTGGGCTACGAGAAGTTCGGTGCCCACGGCAACGATGTGGGTTCGTTCGTGTCGCCGGAGCTGGGCCGGATCGCGCCGGATCAGGTGATCGGCGTGCACGTCACCCAGCTGTTCTCGTTCCCGTCGGGTGACCCGGCCGAGTTCGAAGGGCTGACCGAGAAGGACATCGAGTACCTCGGGTTCCTGCAGAAGTTCAACGAGGAGATGTCGGCGTACGCGAAGCTGCAGGAGACCGCACCGCAGAACCTCGCGCATGCTCTGGCCGACTCACCGAGTGGTCAGCTCGCCTGGATCGCGCAACTGCTCGCGGCCTGCGAGGACGAGCATGTGTTGACCAACGCGACCATCTACTGGCTGACCAACACGGCGGCGTCGTCGGCACGGTTCTACTACGAGGACCACCACGCCGAGCACCCCACCGAGGCGACCAAGGCGCCGACCGGCCTGGCCAGCTTCGCCAACGACTTCACCCCGCTGCGCCGCTTCGCCGACCGCGACCACGCGAACATCGTCTCCTGGAACGAGTACGACCGCGGCGGCCACTGGGCCACCCAGGACGCCCCCGACCTGCTCGTCGACGACATCCGGAAGTTCTTCCGGACCTTCCAGTAGGACGGAACCCAGGACCCGCCGGGTCCGTCACAGACTGCGCTGGACGGTCTTTTGCAGAAGGCCGTCCAGCGTTGGTTCAGGCTGACACCACGCCGGTGGTCG
The DNA here is from genome assembly GCF_042674205.1 of Kribbella sp. NPDC056951. Classification (NCBI taxonomy): domain Bacteria; kingdom Bacillati; phylum Actinomycetota; class Actinomycetes; order Propionibacteriales; family Kribbellaceae; genus Kribbella; species Kribbella sp. NPDC056951. Next base: position 103,768 of record NZ_JBHUQZ010000005.1, on the reverse strand, counting down.
GCGAGTGGGCCGTGGGATGACTAAGATCCGTCTGTGCGGCAGCTTGCGGAGGGGGTCGGTCAGTTGTTGGGCCGGCCGCCGCATTTCATGAATGCGTATCTCGTCGACGACGTGCTGGTCGATGCCGGGACGCCGGCCGCGGCCGGGCGGATCCTGCGGCAGCTTCGTGGGCGGGATGTGGCCGCACACGTGGTGACGCATGCGCACCCCGATCATTTCGGGTCGAGTCACGCGGTCTGCGAGGAGTTGGGTATTCCGCTGTGGGCGGGGGCCGACGACGCCGAGGCGATCGAGACGGCCACGCCGGTGCCGGCGGCCGGATGGCTGCCGGGGATGATGGCCCGCGGCAAGATGCCGCCGCCGCATCCGGTCAGCCGCCGACTGGTCGAGGGCGATCAGGTGGGCAGCTTCACCGTGCTGGACGTGCCGGGCCACTCGCCCGGCCACATCGCGTTGTGGCGGGAGTCGGATCGGACGCTGCTGTGTGGTGACGTCTTCTTCCGGCTGCCCAAGGTGTCCGCGCCGTGGAACTTCCTGACCTTCGATGTCCGGCGCAACCATCAGGCGATGCGCCGGCTCGCCGCGCTGCGGCCCGCACTGGTGCTGTTCGGTCACGGCAAGCCGCTCCGGGATCCCGATCTGCTGAGCCGGGTGGCCGACGCGCTGCCAGGATCTGAGTGAGCGGCGTGCTCGAGCGGCCGGACGAGCTCGCCCGGATCGCCGCCGCGCTGGATGCGGCCGGTCGTGGTGAGGGCAAGGTCGTCGTGATCGAGGGTGAGGCCGGGATCGGCAAGTCGCGGCTGGTCGCCGAGACCCGGGCGATGGCCAAGGAACGCGGGTTCGTCCGGATGCAGGCGACCGGCGACGAGGTCGAGAGCGCGCTGGCCTGGGGCGTCGTCCGGCAGCTGATCGAGCGGTCGATCGCCCGGTACGCCGGGGAGACGCGGGCCGCGATCATCGCCGGACCGACCGGTCGCGCGATCGAGGCGCTCGACAAGGCGACTCCGGATGCCGGGGACGCCGAGGTGGCGCGGACGTTGCACGCGCTCTGGTGGGTGGCGGTCGACCTGGCCTCGCCGCGGCCGCTGTTGATCACAATCGACGACGCCCAATGGTCCGATCCGCCGTCGCTGCGGTTCCTGTCCTATCTGTCCAAGCGGGTCGGTGACCTGCCGATCGCCCTGGTGGTCGCGACCCGGCCGCCGCCGGACCGACTGGGTCCGCTGGCCGAGCTGACCGTCGCCCGGCACGTCGAGCGGTTGCTGCCGCGACCGCTGAGCCGCGACGGCATCGCCGTACTGATCGCGGAACGCAGCCGCACCGAAGCGGCCGACCAGGTCGTGGATGCGGTCTTGGCGGCGAGTGGTGGGAACCCGTTCCTGGCCGAGTCGCTGCTGGATGAGCTGGCGGTGCTGGACCGGTCGACCAAGGATGCGGCGACCGCCGAGACTGTCCGCGGGCTCGGTGCGAGTGCGGTGAGCCGGACCTTGTTGTCGAGGTTGTCGCCGACCGCACTCGCCTTGGCCAAGGCCGTGGCGGTGTTCGGCGCTCGCACGGATATCTGGGCGGCCGGTTCGGTCGCGCAGCTGCCCGAGTCCGCGCTCGCCGCGGCGGTGGATGAGCTGGTCGCGGCTCACGTCGTCTGTGTCGAGGCGTCCCAGCTGAGCTTCGTGCACCCGGTGATCCGCGACTCGGTGACCTCGACCTTGGGCCCGGTCGACCAGGCCACGCTGCATGGCCGGGCGGCCGAGACCCTGTGGGCGGCGCGAGCGGCGGCCGATCGGGTGGCAGCCCATCTGGTCCAGGCGCCGGCCGGGACGCTGGATTCCGCGGTCGCGATCTTCACCGAGGCCGCCACCATGTGCGCGACGGCAGGCGATGTCGTGAAGGCGATCGACTACCTGAACCGTGCGGTCGAGGTCGAGCCGTCCAACGCGAAACTCCAGAGCCTGCTGGGGAAACTCCTGCTCCGCAACGGCGATCCGCGGGCGGCCCGGCGCTACCTGCTGGCTGCGGCCGACTCGACCAGCGGCCGGGAGCGCGCCGAGTTACTCGGTACGGCGGCCACCGCGACCTCGGCGGTTGACGGGCCAGTGGCGGCCGCGACCGAGTTGATGCATGCACTCGATGACTGGACCGACGACAGGTCGGCGCGGTTGGCGCTGGACGCGCGGCTCGGGATCATCCGGTCGTACCTCCCGTCCGAGCGCAAGCGCGCCTCGCAGCACCTGCGCGGGTTCGCCGACTTCCCCGGTGACACGCCCGACGAGCGGATCCTGCTGGCGCTGCTCGCGCAATGCGGCCGGTACGAGGTGACCCCGTCGGCCGACGTACGGCGTACTGCGGAGCGCGCGTTGCGTCGCGGCGCGCTGCTGAAGGACTCGGTCGGCCAAGCGGACCCGCTCGTCGGCTGGCTGCTTGCGATGATGTCGCTGATCGCGGCCGACGGCGTCGGCCCGGCCCGGGACGAGATCGCCGGCGCACAGGACTGGGTACGGCGGCACGGTTCGCCGATCGAGTTCGCGATGGTCGCGAATGTCGCGGACTTCCTGGCCTGGCGCTGCGGTGATCTACCCGCGGTCGAGGCCGACGCGGACGGCGTACTGGCCGCGATCGAGTCGGAGGACCTGACTCCGCAGGTGGTGGCGATCCGGGCTACCGCGGTGACCTTCGGGCTCTATGCGGCGCTGGAACGCGGTGACCTCGCCGGGGCACAGGCGATGCTGGCCGAGTGGGACGAGTCCAGCCGAAACGCGCCGCGCGTCATCGCGGCGATGTGGCTGGAGGCGATCCGAGCTCGGATCGCGTTGGAGCTGGACGATCCGCTCGCTGCGCTGGAGCATGCGCTCTGGTTGCGCGACGAGATGGTGGCCGCGGATCTGGATCCACCGGCGGTCCCGTGGCGGACTCCTGCGGCATTGGCCCAGCTGCGACTAGGCGACGAGGCTGCGGCGCGTGAGCTGGCGAGCGATCAACTGGCCCTGACTCGCCGCTGGGGTGCGCCCACCGACCTGGGTGCTGCGCTGCGACTGACCGCCAAGGTCGACGTGGGGCAGGGAGCTCGCCGGGTCGAGACGCTGACCGAGGCGGTCGCCGTACTGGAGCGTTCGCCGGCCCGGCTGGAGCTGGCGCGGGCGTTGGTCGATCTCGGTGAGGCCTATCGCGTGGTCGGCCGCCGTACTGATGCTCGAGAGACGCTCAACCGAGGCGGCGAACTGGCCGCCAGTTGTGGCGCTGTCGTCCTGCGGAACCGGGTGGCCGAAGTCCTGCAGGCTCTGGGGGATCGGCCGCGGTCGCTGGTGGCACCGGGCCAGGACTCCCTGACTGCGAGCGAACGCCGGGTCGCCGGGCTCGCGGTCACTGGCCGCAGCAACCGCGATATCGCCCAAGAGCTGTTCGTGTCACCGAAGACGGTCGAGAACCACCTCGGCCGCATCTACGTGAAACTGGGCATCACTGGCCGCCGCGAACTCGGCCGCGCCCTGGCCTAACGCAAGAACGAGCGGCCCCCTCCCTCCAAGGGGCCGCTCGTCAGGTACTGCGTCAGCCGACCGGCGGTGCGGTCTCGAACCAGTTGAAGGCCTCGACGTACTGCAGCGTCGTGCCGGTGTAGCTCTCGCCGAACAGCCGCCAGAAGGTGTGCTGCGCGGTCGTCACCACACCGGTCTCCTCGTCGACCGACTTGGTCCGGATGTTCACCCGGTAGAGGGTGACCGTCTCGTCGCGGATGTCGGACTGGGTGTCCTTGTAGCCGGGCGTGCCGTGGTCGTCGGAGCGGGCCGGGTCGTGCAGGGTCAGCTCGACCTTGCCGGATGCCACATCACCCTTGGCCGCGACGACGGTGACCGCGTGGCCGCCGGTGCGGGTGTGCGTGTTGTCCGCGTTCAGGACATACCGGCCGTACCAGAGCTGGAGCGGGGCCTGGCGCAGCCGCTTCGCGATCTCCAGCCCGAACTCCGGGAAGTCGTCGGTGCGGGCCTCGCCGCGGTTGACCGTCCAGCCGCTCTCCTTCGCGCCGACGGTCGCCGCGTCGAAGGCGAGCCGGTTGCCCTTGGCGGTGGAGCTCTTCGGGTTCGGGCCCATGCCGGCCTTGGAGCCGAGCCAGCCGATCCACGCGGTGGCCTCGTCGTAGTCGGCCGGGTCGTGCGGGTCGTACTCGGTGATCAGCTGACCGTTCGGCACCACCCGCATCGGCAGGCCCTTGTGCTCGCCGAGGTAGTACATCGCGTTGTAGAGCGACGTCGGTCCGCAGTGGACGTTGCCCTCGTTGGCGAGGTTGGTGCGGAACTGGTCCGCGTCGGTCACGTCGCACAGGTTGACGGCGAACTGCGGTCCCGTGACGTCCTTCTGCTCGGTGCACGGCGCCTGCAGCGGCAGTCCGTCCGCAGCGGCGGTCCCGGCCGGCAGCACGGTCCCGGCGATCACAGCGGCGACTCCGGCCAGTACGGCGATCCCTTGACGCTTCATTTCGTTTACCCCCAGGTTTTCGGTGGTTGACCTTGTGCCACCAAATCTCCCGCCTGAGGCACCCCCCAGGCATGAGGGTCGATCCCTCATCTCTGCGCCTGGGGGGTGTGGGGGTCAGAGCGTGATCTTGTGCGGGATCCGAGTGCTCAGCCTGCCGGTGGTGACCGTGACAGTGCGGGTGGCGGCGTCGTACGACCACCCGGTACGGCGGCCGTCGACGTACACCGCACTGGGGGCGCTGCTGTTGGTCAGGCGCACGGTGTAGGCGCGTGCGGCAGCGGCTCCCGGATAGCTGCCGCGGGTGGCGCCGATCGTGAGTGCGCGGGCCCGGTCGTTCCAGGTGAGCTCTGTGCTGGCCGAGCCGCTGGAGCCTTCACCGGCGTCCTGGTAGAGGCTGAAGCTGCCGTTGGCACCAGCGGCGACAGTGGCGGTCAGTTGCGTGAGCACGCTGTCGGTCTGGTTGTCGACGTAGTCGGTCCGGGTGGTGACGATGCCGCCGCCCTTCACGTGCACCGGCATCCGCGACAGCGGCGCACTGATCGTGACGGTGGCCGGGCCGGTGTACGACGTACCGGTGAAGTAGTCGGTCCACGTGCCCGGTGGCACCCACACCGACGCCGATCCGACGCCGCCGACGTTCGGGGTGGTGATCGGTGCGACGAGCAGGCTGTCGCCGTACAGGTATTGACCGGGACTGCTGTACGCCGCCTCCTCCGCCGGGTACTCGAGATACATCGGCCGCACGATCGGTACGCCGGTCGTGTGCGCCTGCGCGGCCATCGTGTACGTGTAGGGGACCAGTGCCTCCCGCAACTGCAGGAACTTCGTGGCGCTCTCACCCGCCTCGGCGCCGTACTCCCAGGGCAGCCGGTCGGCGTGGTCGGAATGCAGCCGGTCGATCGGCTGGAAGGTGCCGAACTGGACCCACCGCGCGTACTGGTCGTCCGGCAGGTGGTCGCCGTGGAAGCTGCCGATGTCGTGGCTGACGTTCGACAGCCCGGCCGATGCCTCGTCGGCGGTGAAACGAACGGCGTACCGCAGGAAGTCCCAGGTGCCCGGGGTGTCGCCGGTGAACTGGAGGGTGTTCCGCCGCTCCGACCACGGACCGATCGGGTACGAGCTCTCGATACCGCCGTACTCGGCACCGCCGACTCGCGCGAACGAGAAGCCGCGCAGACCGCGCTTCGTGGCACTGTCGGCGTACGCCTGGTTGATGTAGTTGTCAGGGGCAACCTGTGGGTTGGAGGCGGTCGAGCCACCGCAGTACTGGCAGTAGTCCAGCCACCAAGCCCGGACGCCTTGCTGCTCGAACGGCCTGTGCAGCTCCTGGTACGCCGTGAGCTGGGCCGGCTTCGACCAGTCGAACAAGTAGTTCCGGCCGCCGTCGAGTTCCAGACCGCCCGCGGTCGCGTTGGTCTTGGCGAACTGCGGATCGTCGTCGGCGATCGTCGGGTGCACGTTCAGTGCCACCGAGAGTCCCTGCTCGCGCGTCCAGTCCATGAAGGTCTGCGGGTTCGGGAAGAGCGACGCGTTCCAGTTCCAGCCGTTCCAGGTACTCGGCGACTTGAAGTCGGTGTCGATCACCAGCCAGTCGATCGGCACCTTGGCCGCGCGGAGCTTGGGCAGCAACGTCTTCTGATAGTCGTCGGTGCTGTAGGCGTGGTACCGCGAGTACCAGACGCCGTACGCCGATTGCGGCAGCAGGTTGGTCCCGCCGGTCAGCGTGTTCAGGTCGCCGAGCGCACGCTTGTAGTCGCGGCCGTAGCCGAACAGATAGCCGTCCTGGTAGGGATTCGTGCCATGGCTCGGACGTGTACCAACGACGTGATCGGCGTTCAGCAAGGCGGTTCGGGTGTCATCCAGCAGGTACCAGCCGTCGCGGTTGAGGATGCCTGGGTGCTGATACGCCGGTACCTGCCGCGGGTTGTCGAGCGCGCGACTCCAGCCGCCGAGAGTGTTGGCCGGCCCGGCACCGTACGCCGTACTCAGCAGACCGGTGTCGGCGGATGGATAGGTCGAGTTGTCGACCGCGGTGACGGCGAGGCTGTCGACATTGACCTTCCCGCTGTCGGTCGGGCTCTGCCGAACGGTGATGCTGTTGGTCCCGGCCTTCAGATCGACTGTGGTGCTGGCGGTTGACCACGTGTCCCAGGATCCGGTGGGCGGCAAGGTCAGCCCTGGACCGGCGGCATCGTTGAGCTGGGTCGACAAGGTCCGTGTCGTGTTCTGCCCGTCGCCGCCGGTCGAGTTCGCGTACCGCAGGGCGAGCCGATAGCTACCTGCGGCCGGCACGCCGGAGACATTCACGGTGATCCCCGCGCCGGCCTTCTCATACCCGGCGACGAACCCCGAGCCGGTGTAGCTCACATGGTCGTAAGCCGTCGACGCGTGCCCGAGCAGCAGCGCGTTCTCGGCCTCACAGGCTGCTGCGAAGCCACAGTACGACGGGAACGCCGGAGCCGCCGTGACATTGTTGCCAGCGACAACCATCGACAAGTTGGACCGCGTGAACGGGCCACTCCCACGTTTATAGCGCAGGGTCAGACCGCTGGTGCGGATCTCGCGGAACCCGTCCGCGGTGACCTTGGTCGTGTACGGCGTCCGCGGGAACGCGCGGTTGACCGCGGTGAACGTGGTCGCGTCCTCGAACTTCCGGTCCCCGGCGTACTCGACCCGGATCAGCGTGGGGGACAGGACCTGGAAACGCGCATTGCCATCGGTGACGACGGATCTGGTGGGCGCTGGTGGACCGGCGAGCGCCGTACCGGCGACCAGGGACAAACAGGTGCCGGCGGCGAGAAAGCGGAGAATCCGGGCAGGCGAAAGTCGCATCAAGACCTCACAAGGGTCAGGGGCGGGACGACCTTGAGTTCAAGCCTTGAAATTAGGCCATTTACAACGATGGAAGTCAAGCCTTCGGAGTCGGCCCCGAGTCACGCAGCTTGCGGGTGTCGATCAACTCCTGCGCAACGTCGCGCAACTTGATGTTGTGCTCCTGGGAGTACCGCTTGAGGGTCTCGAAGGCCTGGGTCTCGTCGAGGTCGAAGCGCTCCATCAGGATGCCCATCGCCTGCCCCACGAGCTTCCGGGCGTCGACGGCCGCGGTCATCGTCTCGTCGTTGCGGGCTGTGGCGACCGCGACCGAGGCGTGCCGGGCCAGGATGTGGGCGATCGCCTCGTCGTCGGCGCTGAAGGCGTCCGGCTCGGTCTTGTACAGCGAGAGCACGCCGATCAGCTGGGCGTTCGCCCACATCGGAGCGTGCAGCACGGAACCGATCGGGTACTTCGTCATCTTGGCGGACCAGTCCGGCCAGCGCGTCTCGGCCGCTACCTCGGGGACCTGTACAGCGACACCCTCGGTCAATGCGGTCAGCATCGGGCCTTCGCCGAGGTCGAACTGCATCTGGTAGATCTCGGCGACCAGCGGGTCGGTCACCGCCGCGATCTCCCGGACACCGCGCAGGACGAGCGCGACACCGGCGTACGAGCAGGCCTCCGCCTGCAACGCGAACTGCACGACCGCCTCGACGGTCTCTTCCATGCCGCCGGCATCGTGCAGCTCGACAGCTAGGCGGGCGAACGCATCGGCGTCCATCTGATCCATGGGCACATCATGCCTCGCCGCCCGCTGCTTCGACACGAATTCAGGAGGTGGCGGGGGAGCGCAGTTGCCGACCGACCTCGTGCATGTGGCGCAAGCCCTGGGCATAGGACTCGATGATGTTGGTCGACAGGTACGGAACGCCGACGCGCTCGCAGTACGCGCGGACGGCGGCCTGGGCGCGGCGCAGGTTGGCGCGCGGCATGTTCGGGAAGAGGTGGTGCTCGATCTGGTAGTTCAGGCCACCCATCAGCCAGTCGGTGACCAGGTTGCCGTTGACGTTGCGCGACGTCCGGACCTGCTTCTCCAGGTGGCCCCACTTGGAATCGCAGTCGGGCATCTCCATGCCCTTGTGGTTCGGCGCGAAGACGCTGCCGAGGTGCAGCCCGAACAGCACGTGGTGCAGCACCGCGAAGACGAGCGCCTTCTGCGGCGACATGATCAGCAGCAGACCACCGAAGTACACGGTCAGGTGCGCGACGATCAGGCCGAGCTCGAGGACGGAGTCGCGGCGCGGCCGGTGCGTGAGCAGGTAGGTGATCCCGGAGACCTTCAGGCTGAAGCCTTCGAGGCTGAGCAACGGGAAGAAGATCCGCGCCTGGTTGCGGCTCAGCCAGCCGTACAGGCCCTGGCGGCCCTCGGCTTGCGCGAGCGTCCAGACCAGTACGCCGGCCGCGACGTCGGGGTCCTTGTCGGTGTGGTTCGGGTTCGCGTGGTGCTTGTTGTGCTTGTCGTTCCACCAGCCGTAGCTCATACCGAGCAGGAAGTTCGCGTGCAGCTGACCGATCGCGTCGTGCAGCCGGCGCGAGCTGCCGATCTGCTGGTGACCGGCGTCGTGGCCGAAGAACGCAGCGCGGGTGCTGAAGATCCCCGCCGGGATGGTCAGCAGCAGCACGAGCCAGGAGTTGCCCAGCAGGATCAGCCCGGCGACCACCGCGCCCAGACAGAGCAGGTTGATCACGATGCCGATCACGTACTCACCGGTTCGGCGCTCGAGCAGTCCGGCTGCCTTGATCTCACGGAGCAGCGGAGCGAAGTCGCTGCCCTTGGGAGGTGGGGTGCAGGTCTGAATTTGGGTAGGCGTGAGCGTCGTGCCGGCGGATGGCATGGGTTCCTCGAATCATGGTGGCGCGGCTGGCAACGGGCAGCCAAGGTGGGCAGGAATCTGCTCAGTCCGCGCAGACACATCCGCCGCGATCTTCTGCTGCGGCCGGTCACGACAACGAGAACCTTGAAGAGGTCGTTCTGGTGCCCACCCTACGGCACCCCCGAAACCGCCACGCCGGACTCAGAGACCGAGTATTTCCGCAGCGTTGTGGTCTAGCACGTTGTTGCCGTCGGCTCCGAGTGCTTCGGGGACATAAGCAATCGCTCGAAGGAACAGATCGCCTGCCTCGTAAGGGAAATCGGTTCCCAGGACGAGACGATCGGAACCGAAGCTCTCCGCCGCGGCACGGATGGCCGGGCGGTGGCTGTGGCCGACTGTGTCGTACCAGAGCCGGCGTGCGGCGACGCTCGGTTTCTCCGGTGCTCCACCGGCCTCCCACTCGTACTGGTCGTCGAGGCGTTGTAGCAGCATCGGGAGCGCGCCACCGAGATGCGACGTGATGATCTTCACGTTCGGATAGCGACTCGGGATGCCGGCCAGCAACAGATTGGTGATGGCGATCGTGTCCTCGAGCGGCGCGCCGACCATCCACAACATGTGGTTGTCCTTGATCAGCGGCGACTGCGCCGCGGCACCCGACGGGTGGATGTAGAGCACTGCGCTGCGTCGATCCAGCTCCTCCCACAACGGCGTCAGCGATGCGTCGGCCAGCGGAGTGCCCAGTACGTCGGTTGTCACCGAGGCGCCGACCATGCCGAGTTCGTCGAGTGCGCGACCGAGTTCTTTGAAGGTCGCGTCGAGGTGCGGAAGGGGGAGTGCCGCGAACGCCGCGAATCGATCGGGATACCGGCGTACGAAGTCGGCGTACTGGTCGTTGGCGAACCGGGCCACCTCGACCGCCTGGTGCTCGTCGGCGAAGTGCGGTGAACGCGGCGGGACCGACAGCACCTGCCGGTCGACACCTGCCGAGTCGAGCAGCGCGAACCGGGCCGCGAGCTCGTCAGGACTGCCGCCCGCACCGAGCCCGCGATGGGCCGAGGTGTCCTGCCCGTAGCGCTCGACCAGGTCCAGGTATTCGTCGGTCCATAGATGGGCATGAACATCGATCCGCATCGCCATCAGCTCCTTCAGTCAGTAATTTCAAACTACACCGTTCAGTAAAATCTTACAACACGGTTTAGTTTGATGTAGGGTGAGCGCATGGATACGGACGAGTTCGGCATACCGCTCCTGACCGCTGTCACAGGAGCCTCGGAGCGCAAGCGGGTGGCGATCACGCAGGCAGCCATCAAGGAGTTCGTCCGGCACGGGTACTCCGGTGCTTCGGTGGAGTCGATCGCCGCCACGTCAGGCGTGTCGAAGCCGACCGTCTACAGCCACTTCGGCAACAAGGAGCAGCTCTTCCTCGCGGTGATCGGCAGCTACCTGCGGGACAGCTACACCGGTTTCGACGAGCTGGCCGACCAGATCATCGAGGCCGACGACCTCCGTACGGCGTTGATCGAGTTCGCCGGTGCGCTGGGCGAGATCCTGCTGCGGGACGACCTGATCACCTTGCGCCGGCTGGTGATCGGTGAGGTCGACCGGTTCCCGCAGCTCGGTGAGTTGTGGGCACAGATCAGTCAGGCGAAGAACGACGAGCCGCTGATGCGCGCGCTGATGGCATTGCGTGAGCAGGGCAGGCTCGACGTACCGAATCCGTTGCGAGCCGTCCGTCAGCTGATCGCTCTGACGGTCGGCTCCGCGCAACTGATTCACACACTGCGTCCCAGCTACGAGTTTGCGCCGGGGGAGTTGGAAGACCTCGTCACCTCGGGCGTCGAGGTCTTCCTCGCGGCCTACGCGCGCTAGAGGTACTGGCCGGCGTAGAAGATCAGCGGGTCGTCGTCGGCGGCCTCGGGAGTCACGGCCGCTTCGAGGACTGCGCCGAACAGAACGAGGTGATCGCCGCGGATCAGGGTCTCGTCGACCCGGCAGTCGACGTGCCCGAGGCTGCCTTCGATGACCGGTGCCCCCGTGCGGCCCGGGCGGGTGGGCAGTCCGGCGAACCGGTCCTGCCCAGGGCGCGCGAACGTTTCACTCAACCGGCGCTGGTCGCGGCGCAGGAAGTTGACCACGAAGGACTCGGCACGCGTGATCGCCTGCCCACTACGGGAGCACGCGTCCAGGCAGACCAGGACGATGGCGGGTTCGAGCGAGACGCTGGTGAAGGAGTTCGCGGTCAGCCCCACCGGGCCGCTGTCGCCGGCCGCCGTCACGATCGTGACGCCGGTGGCGAAGCGGCCGAGCACCAACCGCAGCGGATGATGTTTCCGCGCAGGTTTCGGCATCGTCGGCTGAGACATCTCAGGCCACCTGGACGGCCGTGTTCCGCAGGATGCGCGCGTGCAGTGTCCGGAGCTCCTCGCACGGGTCGACTCCGACCTCTTGACGCAGTCGCCGGTCGATCTCGCAGTACGCCTCAAGAGCCTCTGTCTGCCGGTCCGACCGGTACAGGCACGTCATCAGCTGCAGCCAGAACCGTTCGCGGAACGTGTACCGGCCGACCAGTCCGCGGAGCTCGGAGACCAGCTCGCGGTGACGTCCGAGGGAGATCTCGAGCTCGCAGCGGCGTTCGCGTGCCAGCAGCAGTTCCTCTTCGAGCCCCGGAATGATGTCGGCCTCCAGCGCCGGACCGCGGACATCGGCGAGAATCCGGCCGTGCACCAGGTCGAGCGCCTGGCGGAGGCGCTCGGACTCCTCGACTGCACACCTGGCCGGAAGACGCTGGGCCAGCTGACGGAAACGGATCAGGTCGACCTGCGAGGGATCGACGGCGAACTCGTAGCCGCCGGACTCACTGCGGACGACCTGGCCGAGCCCTGGCCGGCCGCGATCGAGTGCGTGCCGGACGCGCGTGATGCGGGTCTGCAGGGCGGACTTCGGCCGCTGTGGCAGGTCGTCGCCCCAGAGCCGGTCGATCACTTCCTCGGTGGAGACGAGCTCGCCGACGCGAACGAGCAAGATCGCCAGCAGGACGCCGTTCTTCCCGGCCGGGACCTTCACCTTCTGCTGACCCACCATGAGCTGTAGCGGACCGAGGACCCGACAGTCCAAGTCCTTGGCTATCTCCGCACGTGACACCAATTCACTCTCCCCAGAGTCAGGCGGCCGCAGCCGCCAGAGTGTTGAACTCAGCAAAATGGCTACGGCTTGCCAGGTGACCTCCTGGCAGAGCTGCGACAGGTCACGCCCGGACCGGCACGGCGGAGACCGCCTGGTTGAGCAGCCGGTACGACTCGGTCCGGGCGGCGACGTCTTGGATCAGAGTGAGCGCCAGAATCTCCTGGCACCCAGTTGCCGCGACCAACTCGGTGACCTGGTCGCGAACGGTGGCGAGATCTCCGATCAGGTGGCTCCGCAGATGCTGGGTGACGGCCAGCTTCTCGCGTGGATCGAACCGGTACGACGCGGCTTCGGCCGGCGGCAGATTCGGGCCGTTGCGGCGGCCGCGGAGCAGCTCTGCGACCACCACGCGCGTCGGCCCGGCGAGATGCTCGGCCTCGGCCGCTGTGTCGGCGACGATCGCGGATGCGGACAGCGCCGCCCACGGTTCCGTCGACCAGGCGGTCGGGCGGAACGACTCCCGATAGGCGGCGATCGACTCCACCGCCCCGACCGGCCGCACGTGGTACGCGTAGGCGAACGGTACGCCGAGCCGTCCCGCGAGTTCGCCGCTTCCGGGGCTCGCACCCAGCACCCAGAGAGTCGGCCGGGATCCCGATGCCGGCACCGCCTGAATCGTCGTACCGGTGATGTCGCCCATCACCTCGCCGCCCGCTCCGCGCAGCAGCAGGTCGGACAGCTCCTCGACGAGTGGCTCGAACTCTGCACCCGGCCGGCGATGCAGAGCAGCTGCCGTCGTCGGATCGGTGCCGGGTGCGCGGCCGACGCCGAGATCGATGCGTCCCGGGTGCAGCGACTCCAGAGTGCCGAACTGTTCGGCGACGACGAGCGGGGCATGGTTCGGCAGCATCACACCGCCGGAGCCGACCCGGATCCGCGAGGTCCGGGCGGCGATGGCGGCGACCAGGACCGGTGGTGCGCAACTCGCGATGAACGGTGCGTTGTGATGCTCGGCCACCCAGTAGCGATTCAGGCCGAGCGAGTCGGCCTCGATCGCCAGCCGCACCGAATCGTGCAGCGCATCGGCGGGCCGTTGGCCCTGCCAGATGGGGGCCGTATCCAGCACTGACAACTGCACCGACATCGGTTTTCTCCTCACCCTCGATGACCCGCGATCACCACCCCACTACAACACGCGAACGGGTCGGACAAAAGCGCGGCGCGGGTCGGTGAAAGCGATGTGAAAGTGCACCGAGGGATTTCCGAACGAGGTTTGCAGCAACCACTGGCTAAGTTGGTTTTCGAAGTCGCCGATTGGCAATTCTGTCAATTGGTCTAATCGCGAATCGCGTACTGGAGGCAATGATGCTTGCTTACGAGCCGCCCATGCTGACCGAGGTCGGGAGCTTCGCCGAGGTGACCCTGGGACGTCCGAGCTGGGGCTTCGAAGCCGACTGGACCTGCGTCATGCTGTGCTGATTCCGAGCAGCTCCGCAGGTCGCGGAACCTAGGCACAGTGGGGTGTCGGTGCGGATTTCTCCCGGGCCGGCACCCCGTCCGTCAATTTGTCACCGGGATTGCGGGATCTTTGTTTCGCGATTACCCCGGTTAGACCTCTTCCGGGGGCGGCGATGACTTTCCTGATCTTTCCCGACCATGCGACCGCGTCGCAGCTGGCCGACTCTTTCGACTGGCCGTCCGGCGCCCAGGTTCTGTCCCACCCGGTCAGCGGACGCCCCTGGCTGGCCGGGCAGCTTCCTGCCAAGGCACTCACCGTCCACCGAGGCCGCGATCGATGCCTGGTCACCGTCGGCGTCACCGAGCCGCCCGCCGACGCCCAGGCCGAGCTGGACCGACTGTCTGCACCGGCCGCGGCCGACACCCTCACGCGCCGCATCCCAGGTGACCGGCACGTCCTGCTCTCGATGGCCGGCCTGGTTCGCGCGCACGGAACACTCTCGTCGACCCGGCAGTTGTTCTTCGTCCGGTACGACGGCATCGACATCGCGGCGGACGACCCCGAATTGCTGATCCGGCTGACCGGTGCGACGGTCGACGACGATGCGATTCCGGCCCGGTTACTCGCGCCGTGGACACCATGGCCGTACACCGACCACGTGATGTGGCGCGGGATCGACGCCGTACCGATGGGCGAGCGCCTGGACTGGGACCGTGCCGGCCGCGCTCGCCGTACCCGCTGGTGGTCGCCGCCGGAGCCCGAACTCTCACTTGAGCAGGCCGCCGCGGCAACCCGCGTAGCACTTGATGAGGCGATCCGCGTGCGCGCCGCCCACACCGACCTGAGCGCAGACCTATCTGGTGGACTCGACTCCACCTCGCTGAGCTTCCTCGCCGGTCAGCACCAGCGCGGGATGGCACTGACAAGCTGGGAAGCCGCCAACCCGGCCGACGAGGATCAGTTCTGGGCCGCCCGGGCCGCCGACCAGTTGTCCGGCGCGCATCAGGTGCTGCGGGATGCGCCGGCCTGGTTCTCGGATCTCGACGGACACGACGAGCTGGAAGGCCCGTTCGCCTGGATCCGCACGCGCGGCAAGCTGCGCTACCAGGCCGAGCTCCTCGCGTCTCGTGGATCGAAGCTGCACCTGACCGGTCACGGGGGTGACGAGCTCTACACCGCGACGCAGCTTTTCCTGCCTGCGTTGATGGAGCGACCACTGCGCGCGCTGCCGTACGTCAAGGCGTATCGGGCCGTGCACCGCTGGCCGTGGCGCGAGACGCTCACCGAGCTGAACCGGTCCGAGACGTTCGCCAACGGACTACGTCGTACGGCGTCTCTCATCGATACGCCGATCGAGCAGTACCTGCGCAAACCCGAGTTCGGCTGGGGCATCGGCTATCGGATGCCGATCTGGGCCACCGCCGACGGAGTCGAGGCGGCTCGCCGCCAACTGCACCGAACCGCCGACGAAGATCCGCAGCCGATGTCGCCGCATCGTTGGGTACACGCGCTTCTGCAGGACGTGCGGCTGTGCGGCGACACGATCCGGCGGGTGTCGCGGTGGACCGAGCGCAGCGGGGTGGCGTGGCACGCGCCGATGATCGACGACGCCGTCGTCGAGGCCGCCTGCTCGGTCAGCCCCTGGGACGTCGCAATGCCGGACCGCTACAAACCGCTGCTGACCGAGGCGATGCGCGGCGCAGTCCCCGACGAGTTCCGCCTTCGCCGGACCAAGTCGGAGTACAGCGCCGATGTGTACGCCGGAGTTCGCCGGATGCGACCGCAGTTGCTGGAACTGTGCGACGACCTGGAGTTGGCCCGACGCGGTCTGGTCGACGCGGACCGATTGCGCGACCTGGTGATCCGGCCGCCGCAGTCGTCGTTCGCGTTCATGCCGTTGATCAGCACGCTCGCCGTCGAGTCCTGGCTGCGAACCGTCGACGGCCGCTCGGCCCGGAAGAACGAACAACTGACCCGCCAAGGAGGTCTGGGATGACGTACACGCTGGCGCCCGGGATGAGTTGGACCGACACCGACGAAGGAATGGTGTTGCTGAACGAGAAGTCCGGTAGCTACCTGACCCTCAACCGCACCGGAGCGACGGTGCTGCACGGGATTCTCGACGGCAAGAGCCCGGATGAACTGATCACCACGCTGCAGGCGTCGTACCCGGATGCGTCCGAGCGGATCGCCGCCGACGTCGGTCAGCTGATGACGTCGTTCCAGCAGGCGGGGGTGCTGCGGCCATGACGATGCCGGTGACGTTGGAACACGGCATCCCGGTCGGCCGCTGGGACCGGCTGCTCGGCCGGATCTGCGTCGCGGCGGCCTTCGGGCTCATCAGACTGCGGCCGGCGACCCTGCGCCGCGTGATGTCGACCGTCCGGATCGGCGCGCGACCGGCGACCGAGACCGATGCGTACGCCGCTCGGTCGGCCGTCGTCGCGGTGAGTGTGACGTGCGCGGGCCAGGGCTGCCTGCCGCGATCGGTGGCGACCGCGTTGCGCTGCCGGCTGTCCGGGACCTGGCCGCACTGGTGCACCGGCGCACTGACCGAACCGTTCCGCGCCCACGCGTGGGTCGAGGCCGACGGACAGCCGGTCGGCGAACTCGCCGACGTCAAGCACTTCCGCAAGCTGATCGAGGTACCACCGCGGGGAGGTCGCCATGACTGAGTTCGTCGCCGTGGCCGCGCGCGCCTTCCTGGCCTTGGTCTTCGTGACCGCGTTCGTCGGGAAAACCCTGACCAAGAACGGGTTTCGCGGCTTCGCCCAGTCGGTGCAAGGGCTGGCTCGGCTGGAGTCCGCGCGGTCTGCCGCGATCCTCGCCTGGATCGTCGTCGGCGGTGAAGGACTGGCCGCTGCGTTGCTGGTCTCGCCGTTTGCGCCACGGCTCGGGTTCGTGATCGGCGGGCTGATGCTGCTGCTGTTCACCGGTGTGGTGATCCGCTCGGTCCGGGCCGGCATCTTCGCCGAGTGCCGCTGCTTCGGTGGCCGGGGCGCGATCATGAGTACGGCGATGGTCGGGCGCAACCTGGTCTTCCTCGCGATCGCGGTCGTCGGCGCCGTCGTACCGGTCGCTCCGGTCCTGGGCAATCTGCCACTGGCGCTGCCCGCGCTCGCGTCCGGGCTGCTGCTCGCGTACCTCGTCATCCGCTACTACGACGACTTCGTCCGGCTGCTGTTGCGTCGGCATGCGACGGCGTGAGCGGCCGTGATCGAGGTCGAGCAACTGAGCAAGCGGTACGGCGACACACTCGCGCTCTCGTCGGTCGATCTGTCGGTCGGGGCGGGGCAGGTGCTCGGGCTCATCGGTCACAACGGCGCCGGTAAGACGACGCTGGTCGAGATCCTCGCGACGTTGGTGCGCCCGTCGGCCGGTACGGCGCGAGTCGCCGGCGCGGATGTCATCCGCTCGCCCGGCCGCGTCCGGCGCGCGATCGGGCTGACCGGGCAGTTCGCCACCGTCGACGACACGCTGTCCGGGTTGGGGAACCTGGTTCTGCTCGCCCGGCTTAGCGGGACCGGTCGGCGAGCCGCGCGAGTGCGGGCCGATGAACTGCTCGAACAGTTCGGCCTCACGCACGCGGCGGATCGGCGGGTCCGGACGTACTCCGGCGGCATGCGGCGGCGGCTCGACCTCGCGGCGAGCCTTGTCACCGCTCCCGCCGTGCTGTTCCTCGACGAGCCGACCACCGGACTCGACCCGACCAGTCGGCGGGCTGTCTGGGACCAGGTCGCCCAACTCGCGGGGCTCGGGACGACGGTCCTGCTGACCACCCAGTACCTGGACGAGGCGGACCAACTCTCCGACCGGATCGTCGTACTGGCTGGTGGACGCGTTGTCGCCGGTGGGACGCCGGCGGACCTGAAACAGCAGGTGGGCCGGCGAGCCATCGTGGTGCAGTTGCCACCCGATGCCCCGGCCGCTGCGGTCGTCGAGCATCTCGCCGGGCGCGGGCTGGATGTTGCCCAGCGCAACGAATTCACCCTGACCGTGGTGGACGCGTCGTCGGCGACGATCGTCCAGGTGGTCCGCGCACTCGATGATCTCGGGATCGAGGCCGAACGTCTCGAAGTCGCCGAACCGAGTCTCGACGACGTCTTCGCGACACTGGGGGAGGCCCGATGACCGTCATGACCGCACCCCGGGCTCAGCCAGCCTTGCGGACGCGGACACAGTCGGCAAGCGTCGCGACCCAAATCATCGCGCTGTCAGGCCGGTCCCTGCGCGGCGTCGTCTTCGAACCGCGCACGTTGATCGTGACGCTGCTCGGCCCGATCCTGCTCGTGAGCGTGCTCAGTCAGCTGCTCGGCAGCCTGTCCACGACCCTCAGCTTCCCAAGCGGCACCCGGTACGTCGACTTCGTCGTACCGGCGATCATGATCACCACCGCACTGCAGTCGGCGCTCGGCCTGATCATCAGTCTGCTCCAGGACATGCGCAACGGGCTGATCAACCGGCTGCGGACGATGGCGATCTGGCCGGGTTCGGTACTCGTCGCGCACAGCCTGGCCGGCCTGGTCCGGATGGTCTTGCAACTCACGGTGCTGTCTATCTTCGCCGCGGTCGTGCTCGGATTCGACCCACCGGGCGGCATCCTCGGTACGGCGGCCGCCGTGGTCGTCTCGACCGCGGTCAGTACCGGCCTCGGCTGGATCTTCATCGCGCTG
The DNA here is from genome assembly GCF_042674205.1 of Kribbella sp. NPDC056951. Taxonomy (NCBI): domain Bacteria; kingdom Bacillati; phylum Actinomycetota; class Actinomycetes; order Propionibacteriales; family Kribbellaceae; genus Kribbella; species Kribbella sp. NPDC056951. The sequence goes on along the minus strand of NZ_JBHUQZ010000005.1, from coordinate 85,355 downwards.
GCGTGCCAACTCCGCCATACCGAACTCGTGCAGGCCATCTCTGGGACTGTGACGTTTCCCCTCATCGTCGCCTCGAATGCCTTCGTTCCCGAGGCAGGTCTGCCCACTTGGCTGCGTCACGTCGCTGCCTTCAATCCCGTGTCGCACAGCATCACCGCCGCCCGCGAATTGGTACTCGGGCACGCTCCCGTCGGCCAACTGCTCGCCGCGCTCGCCGGTGCCGCCGTCATCACGGTCATCGGCGCCACCGTGGCGATCCGGGGCCTCAGCCGCCCTGGCTGAGGCCCCTCCGACCTACTCGGCGCGAACCTCGCGAGCAGCCGCGACCAGATTCTGCAGGGAGTCGCGAACCTCAGGCCAGCCGCGCGTCTTCAAGCCGCAGTCCGGGTTGACCCAGAGCCGTGCCGCTGGAATCGCGTCCAGTCCCTTGTGCAGCAGGGACGCGACTTCCGGCGTACCGGGGACTCTGGGGGAGTGGATGTCGTAGACGCCCGGACCGACCCCGCGCGGGTAGCCGGCCTCGCCGAGCTCATGCGCGACCTGCATATGCGAGCGGGCTGCCTCGAGGCTTGCGACATCGGCATCCATCTCGTCGAGCGCGTTGAGGATGTCGCCGAACTCGACGTAGCACATGTGCGTGTGGATCTGCGTGTCCGCGCGCACGCCGCTCGTGGTCAGCCGGAAGACCTCAGTACCCCAGTTCAGGTAGGCGGCGCGATCGGCCTGCCGCAGCGGCAATGTCTCGCGCAGTGCAGGCTCGTCGACCTGGATGACCGCAGCTCCGGCCCGCTCGAGATCGACCACCTCGTCGCGCAGCGCCAGCGCGACCTGACGAGCGGTCTCGCTGCGCGGCTGATCGTCGCGGACGAATGACCAGGCCAGCATCGTGACCGGTCCAGTGAGCATGCCCTTGACCGGACGGTCGGTCTGCAGTTGCGCGTAGGCCCACCAGCGGACAGTCATCGGCGTCGGCCGGGAGATGTCGCCGACGAGCACCGGCGGCCGGACATAGCGGGTACCGTACGACTGGACCCAGCCGTGCTGAGTGGCGACGTACCCGTCGAGCTGTTCGGCGAAGTACTGCACCATGTCGTTGCGCTCGGGTTCGCCGTGGACCAGAACGTCGAGCCCGGCCTTCTCCTGGAACGCGAGGACCTCGCGGATCTCGGCTCCGATCACCTCGTCGTACTGCGCCTCGTCGATGCGGCCCGCGCGCAGGTCGGCCCGGGCGGTTCGCAGCTCGGTCGTCTGCGGGAACGATCCGACCGTTGTCGTCGGCAACAACGGCAGCTCGAGCCGCTTCTGCTGGGCTGCACTGCGTTCCTCGTACGACGCCGCCCGGCCACTGTCGTCAGCCGTCACACCGGCGACGCGGGCGCGCACGGCCGGGTTGTTCGTCAACGCCGAGTTCGCCCTGGACTCGAGCGCGGCTCGGTTGGTCTCGAGTTCGGCCGCGATCGACTCGGTGCCTTCGGTGATGCCGCGAGCCAGTGTGGCGATCTCGGCGGTCTTCTGTCGAGCGAACGCGAGCCAGCGGGAGACCTCCGGATCGAGGTCCGCGTCAGCCGCGACATCGAGCGGGACATGCAGGAGCGAGCAGGACGAGCTGACCTCGACCTGGTCGACCAATCCGAGCAGAACGGCCAGTGTGGACAGCGATTTGGGCAGATCGTTCAGCCAGACGTTACGGCCGTTGACGACACCCGCGACGAGGCGCTTCGACCGGATCTCGGGGACGGCTGCGAGGTCGTCGAGGTTGGCCGCGGCCGGTCCGGTGAAGTCGATGGCCAGGCCCTCGACCGGCGACTTCGCCAGCACCGGCAGTGCGTCGCCGAGCCGGTCGAAGTACGACGCGACCAGGAGCTTCGGGCGATCCAGGAGGCCGCCCAGTTCGCCGTACGCGCTCGTGGTTGCAGTCAGCTCATCCGCGGTCCGGTCCTGCACCAGAGCCGGCTCATCCAGCTGCACCCACTCCGCTCCGGCGGCACGCAGGTCGGCCAGGACCTCGGCGTACACAGGAAGGATCTTGTCGAGGAGCGACAGCGGTTCGAAGTCGATGCCGGGCGCGGGTTTGGCGAGGAGGAGATAGGTGATCGGTCCTACGAGGACCGGGCGGGCCTTGAATCCGAGCGCGAGTGCTTCGCGCAGTTCGGCGACCTGCTTGGTGGAGTCGGCGGCGAACGTGGTGTCCGGGCCGAGCTCCGGGACCAGGTAGTGGTAGTTCGTGTCGAACCACTTGGTCATCTCGAGCGGCGCGACCTCCTGGGTACCGCGCGCCATCGCGAAGTAGCCGTCCAGCGCGTCGGCGTCCACTGCGGCACGGTGCCGCGCGGGGATCGCGCCGAGCAGGACGGACGTGTCCAGGACATGGTCGTAGTACGAGAAGTCGCCGGTCGGAACCTCGTCGATCCCGGCGTCCGCGAGCTGCTGCCAGTTCGATCGGCGCAGGTCGGCTGCGATCTGCCGGAGGGCGTCGGCGGTGACCGTGCCTTTCCAGTAGCCCTCGATGGCTTTCTTCAGCTCCCGGTTCGGGCCTTGCCGGGGGTAGCCGTGCACGGTGGTCAAGCGTCTCTCCTTAGCGAGCGAGCCTGTCTTGAGGACCACAGGGCTTGGAGAAAGGCGGCACACGTACGCCGGCCCTCCCACGAGGCCTTGCGATCACCGCCGTACGACGGGCGCACAGCGGGCGGCTGGCAGGTCTTCGGACTCGTGGGCACGTCCGGCGAACCGGACACCTACTGACCGTCGCTTCCCAGACCGTGAGGTCCAGTGCGTATGACGGTGGTCGTTCCCACTTACCGCTGCGGGGCAGTCCCGGATTCACACCGGGTTCCCTCTTGCGACGTCCTGACCGGCTGCCAGGACGAACCAGCTACCCGATCAGCCTACGCACTCGCGGGAGGTTCCGGCCCTGTGATCCACACCCTAGGAATTTAGTAGGACATCCAGCTACTTTGGCGCACCGTGAGCAACGTCGAAGAATCCCCGGTCCTCGCGCACGTGGACGGTCACGCCGGTCATCTGGTGCTGAACCGGCCGCGCGCGATCAACGCGCTCACCCACGAGATGGTCACGATCATCCGCCGGGTGCTCGACGAGTGGGCCGCGGATCCCGCCGTACAGACCGTCGTACTGACCGGCAGCGGTGACCGCGGTCTGTGTGCGGGCGGCGACATCGTCTCGATCTACCACGACGGGATCGCCGGCGGTACGGCGTCGACGGCGTTCTGGGCGGACGAGTACCGGCTCAATGCGGAGATCGCGGAGTACCCGAAACCGTTCGTCGCGGTGATGGACGGGATCGTGCTCGGCGGCGGCATCGGGCTGTCGGCGCACGCGAGTATCCGGGTCGTCACCGAGCGGTCGAAGCTCGGCATGCCGGAGACCGGGATCGGCTTCTTCCCCGATGTCGGCGGCACCTACCTGCTGTCGCGCGCACCGGGGGAGCTGGGCACGCACCTCGCGCTGACGGCCGGGTTGGTCGGCGCGGGTGATGCGATCGCGGTGGGTCTCGCCGATTGGTATGTGCCGAGCGATCGGTTGCCGGATCTCCTTACTGCACTGGCTTCTCAGGACGCGGCGACCGCGGTGGCCTCGTTTGCCGATCCGGTTCCGGAGTCTGGGTTGATCGGTGACCGCGAGTGGATCGACGAGGCCTACGAGGGCGACGACCTGGTGAAGATCTACAGCCGGTTGGCGGATGCCGACGTACCGGCTGCGCGGGAGGCCGCCGTGGTGCTGCTGACGAAGTCGCCGACCTCTTTGAAGGTGACGCTCCGCGCGCTGCGGGCCGCGGCCGATCTGCCGTCGCTGCCGGCTGCACTGGAGCAGGAGTACCGGTTGTCGGTGCGGCTCCACGGTTCGCACGACTTCCTTGAAGGTGTGCGGGCGCAGGTGATCGACAAGGACCGCAACCCGCGGTGGTCACCGGCCACCTTCGACGGCGTCAGCGACGAATCCATCACCGCCCACTTCGCCACTCTCGGCGACGCCGAGCTCGGGCTCACCGACGCGTCGAGCTAGCCGTCCGCGCTCGCGGCCGCGCGGATGGCGGCGGCCAGGCGAGCAACGGGCTCAGGTACCGGGCGGGGGAGCCGTGCCAGCAGGATGCGGCGTTGCTCCTCGGGGCCGCCTTGTACGGCGATGATCCGGACGCCCGGTGGGAGGGCGAAGGTCAGGGCGGCGGGGGCAGTGGTGATGCCGCAGCCGGCGGCGACCAGGTGGAGTTTGGCCAGCCAGTCGCGCGCGGTGTGGACGACCTGGGGGCGCTCGTCGAGACCCGGCCAGACGCCCATGTACTGCTCGCCGCCCGGACCGGCGATCCAGCGCTGACCACGGAGATCCTCGATGTCGACGACGTCGGCGTGGGCGAGCGGATGCGTGCTGGGGACCGCGATCCGGAGACTGCGTTCGGAGAGCGTGTGCAGCTCCAGCGCGGGCGATTCGGCATCGGGCGCGCGGAACGGCGGCGCTGAGGCCAGGAGTGCGAGGTCGATGGTGCCTGCGCGTAGTGCGCGGACCAGGGCCGGAGTACTGCCTTCACGGCTGATGACCGTGATGCCGGGGTGCGTCTCGCGGAGTGCCGCGAGTGCGCGGGGTACCAGGAAGACGCCCGCCGTCGCGAACCAGCCGAGCCGGACCGTGCCGAGCTCTTCCGGGATCCCGGCCAGCTCACGAGCGGCCGCATCGACCTGATCGATCGCGGCGGCAGCCCGCCGTACGACGATCCGTCCGGCCGGCGTCAGCCGTACCCCGTCGTGGCGGCGCTCCAGCAGTGCCGTGCCTGCCGCGCGTTCCAGGGAGGCGATCTGGCGCGAGACGGCCGACTGGGTGTAGCCGAGCGCGGTCGCCGCGGCGGTGAGCGTGCCGCGCTCGGCCACCTCGCGGAACACCCGCAGGGCAGTCAGGGAGGCGTCGGTGAAGGTCATGACGTTTACGCATACCACACTTGCCAGACTTTCGCTGGTGGCATGGGTTGGAGGTGCCTAGCTTGAAGGTATGGAACTCATCAAGACACAGTTCGGCTTCAGCAGTACGGCGGCAGAAGTTGCCGCCGGCATCGACCTCTCCGGCCGTCGCGCCGTGGTGACCGGCGCAGCCTCCGGCCTGGGCATCGAGACCGCCCGAGCGCTGGCAGGCACCGGCGCCGAAGTCACCCTCGCGGTCCGCGACCTCGAGGCGGGGGAGCGGGTCGCCAAGGACATCCGCGTGACCACCGGCAACACGGCATTGCACGTCCTACCGCTTGATCTCACCGATCCGGCCTCGGTCGCGGAGTTCGCCGCCGCCTGGGATGGGCCGCTGCACCTTCTGGTGAACAACGCCGGGGTGATGGCGTCGCCCGAGACTTATACGCCGCGGGGGTGGGAGTTGCAGTTCGCGACCAACCACCTCGGTCATTTCGCCTTGGCGATCGGTCTGCACGATGCGCTGGCCGCCGATGGTTCGGCTCGGATCGTCAGCGTCAGTTCGAGCGGTCACCAGCTCTCGCCAGTGATCTTCGACGACGTGAACTTCGCGTTCCGCGCGTACGACCCCTGGCTGGCCTACGGGCAGTCCAAGACCGCGAACGTGTTGTTCGCCGTCGAGGCCACCCGTCGCTGGGCCGCCGACGGCATCACCGCGAACGCCCTGATGCCGGGTGCGATCTTCACCAACCTGCAGCGGCACACCGACGGCCGCGGGAGCGGCAGCACGCCATCCGAGCTGATGAAGACACCGGAGCAAGGCGCGGCGACCTCGGTTCTGCTGGCCACGTCACCTCAGCTCGAGGGAGTCGGCGGACGCTACTTCGTCGACTGCAACGAGACTCCGACCATCGACCGTCGCGGTGAGGTTCCGCGGCTGCATGGTGTGGCTCGCTACGCCCTGGACCCGGCGAACGCCGTACGGCTGTGGGACCTGTCCGAAAGGCTGGTCGCAGCATGACCATCGCACTCGTCACCGGCGCTACCCAGGGACTGGGCTTGGCCTTGGTCGAAGGCCTGGCGGCCCGTCTCGGACCTGAGGACACCGTCTATCTGACCGGCCGCGACATCGACCGGGTCACCGCCGCCGTCGCCACCATCCCGGCCGGCGGAGCGCGGGTGCGCGCCGAGCTGCTCGACGTGGGCAGCCCGGGCGCCATCGAGAAGCTGGCGCATGAGTTGAAGGAACGGCATGGCGGCGTCGACATCGTGTTCGGGAACGCCGTCATGCGGGTCGGCCCCGACGACGACCCGCGCGCGATCGTCGACACCTACACCGAGGTGAACAACTTCGGCACCACTCGGCTCCTGCGCGCCTTCGCTCCGCTCCTACGCGACGATGGCCGCCTGCTGGTTGTGGCCAGTTCGTTCGGCACCTTGCAGTACCTGGCGCCCGCGCTGCACCGCCACTTCACCAACCTCGCGGACCTCGACGACGTGGATCGGGAGGTAGCCGCCTGGCGCGACCTGGTCAAGGACGGGACTGCCCGGGCAACCGCCTGGCCGGGGTTCGTGAACATCCCCTCGAAGATCGGCCAGGTTGCCGCGGTCCGCACCTTGGCCGCCCGGCGCCGTACCGAAGACGTTGCCCGCGGCATCGTCTTGGCGGCGGTCTGCCCCGGCATGATGAACACGCCCACCTCGGCGTTGTGGTGGGACGTCAGTACGGCGCCCACGCCGGCCGAGGCCGCTGTACCGCTGCTGGACCTTGCTCTGGAGCCGGCCGATCCGGATCACTACGGCCAGCTGATCCGGTACGGCAAGGTCCTGCCCTGGGTTTGATAGTCGGCCGCGGCGCCGCAAGGCTCGGTTTACACGGATTCGCGGCTGATGCAGGTGTGATGGTTTCCCTTGTGGACAAGGGATTCTGACTCTGCGGCGATTTGCGTGTGCTGCCTTGACTGCCTAAACTAGAACACATGTTCGATGATGATCTGACGTTGCTTTCGACGGCTGACTTGCTGGAGTCGTCCGCCGAGCATCGCGCCATGGCAAACCGGGCCGATGCCCGGGTGCTCGAACATGCCCTGGTCTACGCCGACCGTTTCCACCCCGACGCCTGCACGCCGCGCCCCGGCCGCCGTTCGGTCGACGGCCGCGAATGCGCGGTGGTGCTGGGTGGTGAGGGCTGCCCGGAGATCGCCGAGTTCGCGATCGCCGAGTACGCGGCGGTGCTCGGCGTCTCGCATCGGATCGGCGCCAAGATCATCGGCGACGCCCTCGCACTGCGGCACCGGTTCCCGTTCACCTGGGCGCGAGTCCTGTCCGGCGACGCAACCCCGTGGAAGGCCTGCCGCCTCGTCCGCGACTGCGTGGACCTGTCCGAGGAAGCCGCCCGGTACGTCGACCAGCGGGTCGCCGCCCTGATCGACACGATCACCCCGTACCGCCTGGACAAGATCGTCAAAGCAGCCAAGATGCACATCGACCCCGAAGGAGCCCGCGCCGAGGCCGCCGCGAAGGTCCGCGAACGCGGCGTCTTCATCGGCCGCTCCGACGAACACGGCACCAAAACCATCTACATCCGCACCTCCTCGGGTGCGGCCACCCGATTCGACGCCACCATCCACGCTCTCAGCGACGCCCAGCAAACCCTCGGCGACACCCGCTCAACCCAGATCCGCCGAGCCGAATCAGTCGGCATCATCGCCGACCCGATCTTCGCCCAAGAACTCCTCACCCAAGCCCACCACCACCCGACCCCCTCCCCGGCACCGCACCCACCCACCCCGCCCGCACCCGCCGACGCGCCAGCGGCAGCGCCCGCTGCCGCGCCGGTTGCCGCAGCCCCCACCCCACCACCAGCCACGTCTGCCCCGGACACCTCAACCCCGCAGCCCCCGGCATCCCGCAACGCCACACCCGCTCCCGGCGACTCCACCGCCGACACCTCCGCTCCTGGATCACCGGTACCGGACACGGCAGCACCCACCGCGAACACGGCGACCGCGCACACCGGTGCCTCCCGCGCTGCAGCGACGCCCACGTCCACGTCCAACGCCCGCACTCAAAGCGCCGCGACGCCGGACGCTCCCGGGGGCGATGGATGGGTGGTTGGTGACGAGCCTGTACCGGATGAGCCTGGCCCGGACGACGAAGCAGATCGAGACGCACCACACCCGAGCAACAGCGACCAACCCGATCCGCTCGACCACACGGACCGCCGACCCGACCACCTCGCGGAACCCTTCCCCGCAGACACAGACCACGAACCCGATGACGGCGAGCCCATGGACGCAGCAGCACAACGCGCGCTCGCCAGCCGGCTCGCGCAGATCAAACACGACGCCTACGCCCGACTAGCCTCCATCCAGCCCCCAGACACTCCCGCGCGCCCAGGCACTCCCACGCGCCCCGGGAAGACCGAGATCTACGTCCACCTCACCGACCACACACTCGCATCCGGCGACGGTGTACTGCGCGCCGAAGAAATCGGCCCCCTACTGGCAACCCAGCTGAGCGAACTGATCGGATACAGCCCCTACACCGTCAAGCCCGTCATCGACCTCAACCACGCAGTCTCAGTCAACTGCTACGAAGCCTCCGAACGCATCCGGGAACGCGTCAAACTCACCCACCCGGTCGAACTGTTCCCCTACGGCACCCGCGAAACCAACCACAGCATCGACCTGGACCACCTCAAGCCCTACGACCCACTCGGACCACCAGGCCAGACAAACACACAAAACCTCGCCCCACTCGGCCGCTACGCCCACCGAGTGAAAACCCACGCGCGCGGCTGGAACGTCCGCCGCATCAACCCAACCACCCTCGAATGGACCACACCCCACGGCTTCGTCTTCCACGTCGACCCCACCGGCACCCACCGCGTCGTCCCCGGAAGCCAGGACTAGAGGAGCAGCCCCCAGGCCGGCCAGTCAGGGCTCGCCTGCGCGGCACCCCGGAACCTAGCTGCCACAACCTCCGAAGAACCCGCAGGCACGGTCTCCGGATCCATCGGATGAGCCGCCCCGGGGTGTCTGGAGATTTCATTCGTTGGAAGGATGAAGTCCATGGCAGGTCCCTCGTCTTATTCGCCCGAGATCCGTGAGCGCGCGGTCCGGATGGTTGCTGAGTCCAAGGCCGACTACGGCTCAGAGTTCGAGGCGATCAGGTCAGTCGCGTCGAAGCTGGGTATCGGCTCGGCCGAGACGCTGCGCAAGTGGGTGCGCCGGGCCGAGGTTGATGCCGGCCAGCGGCCCGGGGTTACCAGCGAGGAGTCGGAGCAGCTGAAGGCGCTGAAGCGGGAGAACGCCGAGCTGCGCCGGGCGAACGAGATCTTGAAGTCGGCAGCGACTTTCTTCGCGGCGGAGCTCGACCGCCCACACAAGTGATCATTACTTTCATCAACGATCACAAGGACCGTTTCGGGGTCGAGCCGATCTGCCGAGTGCTGTCAGAGCATGGCTGCAAGATCGCCCCATCCACCTACTACGACAACCGGAATCGTCAACCCAGTAAGAAGGCACTGCGCGATTCCGAGTTGATCTCGGTGATCGAGAAGGCCCGCAAAGTCCGGTTCGTGCGGCTGTTGGGGCCGCCAAACTCTGGCTGCATCTGCGGACCTCGGGTCACGACGTGGCTCGCTGCACGGTGGAACGGTTGATGAACCAGATGGGCATCAGTGGCGTAGTCCGCGGCAAGACCCCACGGACCACCGTCGCCGATGAGAAAGCTGCCCGGCCGGCCGATCTGGTGGACCGCCGGTTCGCCGCCTCGGCCCCGAACCGGCTGTGGGTGGCCGACTTCACCTACGTGGCGACCCGATCCGGCACGGTCTACGTCGCGCACATCGTGGACGTGTTCTCCCGCCGGATCATCGGCTGGAAAGCAGCCACCACGATGACCACACCCCTGGTTCTGGACACCCTCGAGATGGCGATGTGGGCCCGCCGAACCGAAGGAGTCGCCGACCTGACCGGGCTGGTCCACCACAACGACGCCGGCACCCAATACACCTCGATCGCCTTCACCCAGGCACTGCTCGACGCTGGCATCGACGCCTCGGTCGGATCCGTGGGCGACGCCTACGACAATGCCCTGGCCGAGACCCACATGGGCCTGTTCAAGTCTGAACTGATCAACCCTTACGGACCCTGGCAAGGCCTCCACGACGTCGAAGCAGCCACCTTGGACTGGGTCGACTGGTTCAACACCGCCCGGCCCCACGGATCGATCCAAGACCTGACACCGATCCAAGCCGAACAAACTCACTACACTCACCGAACCCGCCTCGCCGAGGCCAGCTAACACCTAACGAAGCCTCCGGACTCGCCGGGGCGGCTCAGGACGTCAGACGGCGGAGGTTACGTCGGTCGGTAATTTTGGGGCGCGATACGCGAAAAAAGTACCGGCCAACGCATCACGACGCTGCACACACGACGAGGCGCAGCGCGCTTCGACGAGGCGCGGGGGTAGCGAGGCGCGGCACGTTTGGCGAGGCGCGAGGGTGGCGCGGCGCGGTTTGGTGAGGCGCGGGGGTAGCGAGGCGCGGAGGTGGTGAGGCGAGGCGCGGTTTGGTGAGGCGCGGGGTGGTCTAGCTGCCGGCAGGCGGCCGGGTCCGGAGGGCTTCGCGGGTAGCGGCCAGTGCCTCTTCCCGCACCGCAACCACAGCCCGGCAACCCCGAGCGACCTGGAGCTACGGTCGCCAACCTCGCCACCCAGCTCAGCCACCGCGGCGCCCAGCCACCCTGTCTTTTTGGTCGGCCGGGAGCGGTGATCAGCCAGAGCGGACGTCCCCGGCCGAGTCCTTTCGGGCCTGCGCCCGACTCGACCACCAAAGGCGGCCGACCAAAACCACAGGGCTGGCCACGCGGGTGGCTGGGCTGGTTGGCGAGGCCCGGCGACCGCGGTTCCACGTTGTCTGGGGCCGACGGGCTGTGGCTGAGGTGCGTGATGCTCGAGTCTTTGCGTTACCCGGTGGCGAGTGATGTGGGCTGCTCGGGTGGGAGCGGGCACGGGCCCGCCGGCCTCTTTCCCGCACGGCAACCACAGCCCGGAACCCCAGGCGACCTGGAGCCGCGGTCACCTACCGCACCATCCACCTCAGCCACCCGCGGCGCCCAGCCACGCTGTCTTTTTGGTCGGCCGGGAGCGGCGATCAGCCACAGCGGACGTCCCCGGCCGAGTCCTTTCGGACCTGTACCCCGCCTCGACCGCCGACGGCGGCCGACAGAAAACAGAGGGTGCGCTGCGCGGGTGGCTGGGCTGGGTGGCGAGGCCCGGCGACCGCGGTTCCACGCCGTCTGGGGCTGACGGGCTGTGGTTGCCGTGCGTGATGCTCGAGGTCTTGCGTTAGTCGGAAGATCTCCTAGGGGTCCAGGCGCCGATTTCGTTCCGACTAACGCGCCAGATATCCCCGACGACTCGAGAACGCGGGCCGGTAATCACCTTGAGACTCCACCAACCATCCGGCCCCGACTGAAACGGTCGAACCGTGCTCAAGGTCGCCCCGACCATCGCACCTTGAGCACCCCTCAACCACCTCCGGCCCGCGCACACGGTTGACCCGTGCCCAACGTCGTACCGGCTTGTGGTGGGAGCTCTCGACTAGCCGGCCGAGTGGGAGGATGGGTGGATGAGCTGGCCCGCGATGGTTTGGATCGGTGGGGCGCCGGGGGCGGGGAAGTCGACGATTGCGCGGGAGCTCGCGCGGTGGATGGATCTGCCGTTGCATCCGATCGATCTGTGGACTTATGCGCATCTCGATCGGATGCCGCCGCTGCCGTCCTTGGCGGATCAGTTGGCGGCGGGGGCGGCGTACGCGGCCGAGGCCTTTGTGCGGGTGGCTCGGCTGCGGGTGGAGTTGGTGGTGGACGACGTGCGGGAACGGGCGTTGGGCGCGGTGCCTGCGCTGGTTGAGGGGCCGCAGCTCTTCCCGTCGATGGCGGATGAGGTGCCGGCGGCGGTTTGGCTGGTACCGGATGGGGAGCAGACACGGCGCGCTCGCCAGCAGCGGTTGGAGCGGACGCCGGATCCAGCCGGGCGTGCTCGACTCGAAGGGTTGCTGGCGCGAGACGCCGTACTGGCTGAGCGGGTGCGGCAGGAGGCTCGCGAGTACGGGCGGACGCTTGTCGAGGTGCCGGCCGAGCCTGCCTGGCCGGAGATCGTTCGCGCTGTCGAGGACGTGTTGGGTATGCCGCCGCGTTTGCAGGCGGGGGCTGAGCTGCGACGACAGCGGCAGTACGAGAACCAAGCGGCCTGCGTGCAGGGACGGTTGTGGCAGGCGGACATCGGGTTGGCCGAGTTGCCGCCCTTCCCGTTTGCCTGTGAGTGTGGGACGTCGGGGTGCGCGGCCGTCTGGGAAGGGACTCCCGACGAGTACGAGCAGCACACCCCTTCGTTGGCTCACTAACGGCAGACCGCCAGGCGGTGGATGCCTCGTCTCGTTTGTGGGGCTAGGCCGTGGTAGATGCGGGGAGCGCCGTCGAGGATGAGGGTTAGTCGGCCGTTGGTGGGGGAGAGGGGTTTGATGCGGCCGATGGCGTCTACCTGGCGTACGGCGGTGGTGGCACCGACCGTGAGTGTCGTCTTGGTTGGCCAGGGATCGATCCAGGTTTCGGGGGCGGGGAAGTGCCAGTCGGTGCGTTGGCCGGTGGTGTTGAGAACGTAGCCGTCGGCTCGGTTCCAGAGGATGGTGATGGGCCCAGCAGGGGTGTCGAACCAGAGGCCGAAGGTCTTCGGGTCGGCGAAGGTGAGACGGCCGCGGAAGGTGGCTTGGTCCAGGGTTCGGGCGGCGGTGGCGTAGGCCAGCAGTGACGGCTTCGGGCTGAGGTCGCGGTTCAGCAGGCCGAAGTGGTACTCGGTGTTGAGCGGGTCGGCGACCTGGGGCATCCCGAGGACGCTGTCGTAGAACTGGTACCAGCAGACGCACTTGATGCCCTCGGCCTTCGAGAGGGCCAGCGTGAGCAGGACGTTCTCGGCGGCGTGCCGGTAGGTGTCGTTCCACCAGCTGTTCGGGCGGGTCGGTGCGTAGGCCTCGGTCAGCCAGATCTCCTTCTGACCGTGCTGTGCCATCAGGGCCTTCAGTTGCTGCAGGCCACCGGCGAAGTTCCAGTACGTACCGTTCGGGCCGGCATCCCCACCGGGCGGCGGTGCGTAGTCGGGAGTGAAGTTGCCGCGGCCAGGGTGGTAGGCGAACGCGTCGATCAGATCCCAGCCACCGGCCGCGATGAAGTTCTCGACCCACTTCTTGTCCATGCCGGCCAGGCCGTTGTTCATCAGCTTGATCGTCGCGCCGGTCGCGGCCCGCCGGTTGAACACCGGCCGCAGCGCCTTCTCCAAATACTCCGGGACCATCTCGCCACTGGTAAACGGCCGGTTCAGCTCATTGCCCACCTCGAAATATCCAGCACCGGCACCAACAGCCGTTGCCAGACTGGTCGCCGCCCACGCCACGCCGTCCGCGTCCGGCTTCAAAGACGGCTGGAGTTCGATGTTGTGCCGCATCCCGCGCGCGTCGTACCGCGACGGCGGCAGCCCTGGACCGCCGTCGTACGCGATCCGCACCAGGTTGACCCCGATGCGCTGCCACAGATCCAGTACGGCGTCGCTGCTCGGCCTGAGCAGCCAGGGATAGTTGGCCATCCCGAACATGCTGTTCGCTCCGGCTTGATAGCTGTACGGCGGCAGCGTGGCGAGGTTCGTTCGCGCAAACGCCTCGTCGGTGCCGGAGCGGACGACGACCTCGGCCAGCGCGATCCCGGCGGCCGGTGCGGGCACGGTGAAGGTGTGCTGCCAGGTCCCGGCCGCGCCGACGCTCCCGGGCACGGTCGACGAAGCGAGCTGTACGCCGTCGAAGTCGCGCATCACGAGTTGCAGCTGGACGGACTTCGCGGCCGCGCCACCGTTCGCGACCAGCGCGGTGAGCTGCATCGGCGCGCCCGGAGCGTCGTACAGGTTGAAGTTCGCGTTGGTGGTCAGTTCGAGCCCGAGCTCGTCGCCGTGGCCGATGGTGGCGGTCGCCGACGGCCTGGTGTCGGAGAAGAAGAAGTCGGCCCGGCTGGTCCAGCCGCCGGCCGGATCGGCGACGCCGGGCGCGTGGACCCAGGTGGCATTCGTGAAGGCCTGCTTCGATTTCTCGAGCAGGAACAGGCCGTACTTGTCAGCCCACGCAGAGGTGTGCGCGACCCCGACGGTCTCCTCGTACGGGATGCCGCCGCGCGCATCGCGGACCCATTCGGTGACCGCGATGTAGTCGGATGCGGCCGTCCCCTGGATCGCCCGGCTGAACGAGAATCCGTCCGGGACCAGGGAGCTTGGGCCGGTGATCCGCCACTCCAGTACGGCGTGATTGGTCGCAACGCTGAACCACCCGACCACCGTGATGGCGGCATCGAACGTAGCTGCGTCGAATTGATATGGCATCCGGATCGCCGGTGTGCCATCGGGCAGCGCGCTCAGTGTCGGAGTACCGCCGGTGGAGGTGTGGGTGACACTCGGCTCCTCGCCCACCTTCGTCTTGACCTCGAACTTGGAGCCGACGGATCGCGTGACGCCACCAGAGTCACGGATCGCGAGCCGGCCGCCCGGACTGGCCAGCAGGCTGATACCGCCCGCGGTCAGGGTGACGTCACCGGCCGCGGCGAACGCGGTGATCGGGGTTGCTTCGGCGGCCAGCACCACACCGGCGGCCAAGGCCGAACCAAGGAACCGGCGGCGGCTCGTGCGGAAGAGTCGAGGTTCCGGAGAGGTCATCGTCAGCTCCTTGGTTCGGCGGCTGGCGTGCAGATCAACCTGATAATGCGTATCTGCACGCCATTGCCGAGGACCGTCTCAAGCGGATCACGTGTCTGTCAAGAGGGTGTTGCGCTTTCATGAGGATCGCCTTAGGGTCGTGGCAATCCACTGCAGATACGCATTATCAGGAGAGCGAATGCCATCGAAGCCTCGCCGGGTGACCCAGCGCGAGATCGCCGAGCTCGCGGGCGTCAGCCAGACCACCGTATCGGTGGTGCTGAACGACCGCGACGGCAAGAACGTGCGGATCCCGGCCGAGACCCGGGCGCGGGTGAAGGCGGCGATCGAGGAGCTCACCTATGTCGCCGACCCGGCCGCGCGCCGGCTGGCCGGGCTGGACAACCAGATCATCGGCCTGTTCACCTACGAGGCCGCGTTGTCCCCGGAGAGCATGGACTTCTACGGTCCGTTGCTCAATGGTTTGGAGCGCGCCGCTGAGCAGGTCGGCTGGGATCTGCTGTTCTTCACCTCCTCACCGGTCGAGAACGGCACCCGCAGTCTCTTCCACCGCAAGACCCGCCTGCGGCTGACCGACGGCTGCGTGCTGCTCGGTCAGCAGATGGTCGCGTCCGAGCTGGAGCGACTGGTCGCCGAGCAGTTCCCGTTCGTGGCGATCGGACGCCGGGACGAGACCGCGGCCGCCGTACCGTATGTCGCGATCGACTACGTCACGCCGGCCAACGAGCTGATGGACCAAGCAGTTGCCCACGGCCACCAACAGGCGCTGTACGTGCATCGCGGTACCGATACGCCGACCGCGCGTGATCGACGGCTGGCGGTGGAGGCTGCGTCCGCGGAAGGGCGGTTGTCGTTCCTGCTGGTCGGCGAGGAGCGCATTCCCGAGCTGCCGCGATTGGCCCAGGCGACTGGTGCCACGGTGATCCTGGGCGAGGATGCGTTCCTGACCGAGGATGTCGTGCACTCGCTGACCGCGGCCGGCATCGGCGTACCCGATGAGATCTCGGTGGCGGCATTGGCCGAGGTGCGCGGGCATCGCGTCGAGGGACGCGCGCTGGCGGGGTTCCACGTGCCTAGGGAACGACTTGCCGCCGAGGCCCTTGACCTGTTGCAGCTGCTCATCGCGACGGATCCGAGTGAGTGGCACACGCTGGAGATCCGGCGGCTGCTGGTGGCCGAGGTGCGATCCAGCGAGACGATCGTGCCGCGGAAGGCCCAGGCGTGACGCGGCGGATCACTACCGACGTGGCGATTATCGGCGGCGGTCTCGGGGCGGTCGCCGCTGCGCTCGCGCTGTTGCAGCGTCGTCGGCGCGTGGTGCTAACCGAGGAGTATGCGTGGCTCGGTGGTCAGTTGACCTCGCAGGCCGTGCCGCCCGATGAGCACATCTGGGTTGAGCAGTTCGGCATCACCGCCCGCTACCGCGCCCTGCGCGACGACATCCGGAAGTACTACCGCGACCACTACCCGCTGTCCGTGTCCGCCCGGATCGACCGCGAGCTCAATCCGGGCCGCGGCCGGGTCAGCAAGCTCTGCCACGAACCGCGGGTCGCGAACGCCGTGATCACCGCGCAGCTGGCGCCGTACCGATCGACTGGCCGCTTGACCGTCCTGCAGCCAGTGGTTCCGGTCTCCGCCGAGATGAGTGGTACGTCGGTCCGTGTCGTCACGGTCGCCGACCTGCGGACCGGGGCCGAGACCGAGCTTGCGGCCGAGTTCTTCGTGGACGGGACCGAGACCGGCGACTTGCTGCCGATGACCGGTACGGCGTTCGTCGTCGGAGCCGAGAGTCGCGCGGACACGGGGGAGCCGAGTGCGGCCGAGGTCGCCGATCCCGGCAACGTGCAGTCGATCGCGTGGTGTTTCGCCTTCGATCACGTGGCCGGCGACCAGACGATCGAGCGGCCGGTGGACTACGACTACTGGCGTTCGTTCGAGCTGCCGTACTGGGGCGCGCCGATGCTGTCGTTCACTGCGCCGAACCCGCGCACCCTGGTCCCGGAGGACCGGACCATGAACGTCAACCCGGAGCGTGACGTGACCGGGGATCCGCGGTTCGATCCGGGGGACCGGGATCTCTGGCTGTTCCGGCGGATCGCGGCCCGGAGTACCTTCGCGGACGGCTTCTACGACAGCGACATCGTGCTGGCGAACTGGCCGCAGCTCGACTATGTCGGTGGCTCGATCATCGACTTCGAGGACCGTGCGGTGCACCTGGCCGCCGCCAAGGCGCAGTCGCGGGCCTACGTCTATTGGTTGCAGACCGAGGCGCCGCGGCCGGATGGCGGCCGTGGCTGGCCCGGACTCCGGTTGCGGCCGGATGTGGTCGGGACGGATGACGGGTTCGCGCAGGCGCCGTACATCCGGGAGTCCCGCCGGATCAAAGCGATCAGCACGGTTCGCGAACAGGATGTATCGATCAAGGTCCGCGGGTACGACGGTCCGGCGCGGTTCGAGGGGTCGGTCGGGGTCGGGATGTACCGGATCGACCTGCATCCGTCCACCGGCGGCGACAACTACATCGACGTCGACTGTGCGCCGTTCGAGATCCCGCTCGGCGCGCTGGTCCCGGTCGCGACACAGAACCTGTTGCCTGCAGCAAAGAACATCGGTACGACGCATATCACCAACGGTGCTTACCGGCTGCACCCGGTCGAGTGGAACATCGGCGAGTCCACAGGGGAGCTCGCCGCGTTCTGCCTCGACCACGGGATCAGCCCGCAGCAGCTCGCGGCCGACCCGGCCCAGATCGAGCAGCTCCAGCGCCGGCTGACCGAGGCCGGAGTCGAACTCCACTGGCCGGAAGTCGCCGGTTACTAGACTCGAAGGAACCTTCATGACCACTGCACGAAAGCTGGTCGCCTTGGTGGCGACTCTCGCCCTCGCAGGCTGCGGAGCACCCGCGACCGAAACGGCGAACAAGGCGGCCGACGCGAAACTGCGGATGACGGTCTGGACCTCGAACGAGGCCCAGCTGAAGCTGCTCAACTCGATCGCCGACGCGTACCGGGCCGAGCACCCGAAGGTCAGCTCGATCACGTTCGAGAGCCTGCCGTTCGCCGACTACAACACGACGCTGACGACTCAGATCGCCGGTGGGAACGCGCCCGACCTGGCCTGGATGGGCGATATCTCGCGAGACCTGATCGCCGCCGACGCGCTGGTTGAGCTGACCGATCCGCTGAAGGCGACCGCGGGCTGGAAGTACGACGACCTGGTGGACAGCGCGGCCAAGGAGTTCAGCAAGGACGGCACGCTCTACGCGTATCCGTTCTCGAACTCGCCGTTCGCGCTGTACGTGAACACCGACCTGCTGGCGAAGGCCGGGCAGAAGATCGACCCGGCCAAACTGACCTGGGACCAGGTCGCAGCCGCCGGTGCTGCGGTCCATGCCAAGACCGGCAAGGCCGGCTTCGTCGTTCGCGACTTCGACTACAAGGCCTGGAACACGCTGGCCACGGTCTGGACCGGCTGGGGCGCGTCGGCGTGGAGTGCGGACGGCAAGACGTGCACGTTCGCGAGCCCGGAGATGCAGCAGGCGTTCACGTTCCTGCATGATGCCGCCTTCAAGACCAAGGCGATGCCGGGTCCTGGCGTGACGGCCGACTTCTTCGCCGGTGACGCGGCGTTCACTGTCGCGCAGGTGTCGCGCGCGTCGCTGCTGACCGGGTCGTTCAAGTTCGCGCTGCACCCGCTGCCGGCCGGGCCGAAGGGCAAGTACGCCGTGATCGGCCAGGCCGGCGTGGGTGTACTTGCCTCCAGCAAGCAACGCGACCAGGCCGTGGACTTCCTGGCCTACCTGTCGAATCCGGAGAACGCCGCGAAGCTCGCGCAGTTCTTCCCGCCGCCCCGCAAGTCGCTGCTGACCGGCCCACAACTTGCCGCGAACAACAAGGTGCTCAATGCCGCCCAACTGAAGGCTGCAGTCGTCGACCAACTGCCGAACGCCGTCACGCTGCCGAACCACACCAACCCGGCCGAGATCGCCCAGAAGGGCAAGACCGCGCTGGATGCGCTGTGGACACCGGACGCCGACATCCCCGCCGTACTGAAGTCGGTTTGTACGGCGATCCAACCCGTCCTGGACAAGTGATGTCGTACTGGACCATCCGGCGCCGCGATGTCCTGACGGGGTATGTGTTCATCCTTCCGCAGTTGGCCGGGGTCGCGTTGTTCGTGCTGCTGCCGGTCGGGATGGCGATCTGGTACAGCCTGAACGACTGGAACGTGTTCACCGGTCAGCAGACGTTCGTCGGTGCCGCGAACTATGCGGCGCTGGCGGATGATCCGCAGTTGCCGAAGGTGCTGCTGGCAACCACCTTGTTCTCCGGTGGAGTCGTCGTACTCAACATCGCGCTGGGGTTGTTGATCGCCGTACTGCTGAACCGGAAGTTCCGTGGGGTGACCTTCTTCCGGACGTTGTTCTTCTCGCCCGTGGTCGTGTCGGTGGTCGCGTGGACGCTGGTCTGGGGATTCCTGCTGCAGGACAACGGCGCGATCAACGGTCTGTTCGGCGGCGGTCCGAACTGGTTGCAGCACGGCGACACCGCGATGATCTCGGTGATCTTCACCCAGGTGGTGCGCAGTGTCGGGGTGAACATGGTGCTGTTCCTGGCCGCGCTGCAGGGGGTGCCGGGGGAATTGTACGAGGCGGCGCGGATCGATGGTGCGAGCAGCCGGTCGGTGTTCGGGCGGATCACGTTGCCGCTGATCTCGCCGACGATTCTGCTGACGGTGATCGTGACGATCGTCGGCGCACTGCAGTCGTTCGCGCAGATCGCCGTACTGACGGCAGGTGGGCCGGAGCTGTCGACGACCGTGCTCGTTTACAACGTGTTCCAGCAGGCCTTCAAGTTCAACGACATCGGGTACGGCTCGACGCTGGCGCTGATGCTGCTGAGCTTCGTGATGGTGCTGACCTTGCTGCAATGGCAGCTGCGCCGGAAATGGGTGTTCTATGAGGAGTAGGCGCGTACTACTCGTGCTGGCGCTAGCCGTGCTGGCGATCCCGTTCGTGGTGCCGACGGTGTGGATGGTTGCCGCGTCGGTCAAACCGTTGCCGGAGATCTTTGCGCTGTCGCCGTGGACCAAGCATCCGACGCTGGCGGCGTACGGCGAGGCGTTCAGCTTCCAGCCGTTTGCTCGGCAATACGTGAACAGCGTCTATATCGCCGTACTGGTCACGCTGATCACGCTGGTGGTGTCGGCGCTGGGTGGGTACGCGTTCGCGCGGATCCGGTTTCCCGGGGCGAACGCGTTGTTCCTCGTCGTACTGACTGGGCTGCTGGTGCCGAGTGAGGTGACGATCGTGCCGCTGTTCCAGCTGTTCAAACGGGCCGGGATGATCAACACGCACTGGCCGCTGATCCTGGTCACCGCGCTGGCGGCGCCGTGTGTGCTGGCAACGTTCATCATGCGGCAGTTCTTCATCGCGCTCCCGGTGGAGCTCGAGGAGGCGGCTCGGCTGGACGGACTCGGCAGACCGGGGATTTGGCTCCGGATCTGCCTGCCGCTGGCCAAGCCGGCGCTGTCAGCGGTCGCGATCCTGACCTTCCTTGCGTCGTGGAACCTGTACCTCGAGCCGACCGTTTACATCACCTCGCCGGAGCTGTTCACGCTGCCGCAGGCGCTCACCCGGTTCACCGACGCATACGGCGGCCAGATGTGGAACACCCAGCTCGCCGCCGCGACGATGACCGTGCTACCGATGCTGGTCGTCTTCGTCCTCGCCCAGCGTCAGTTCGTGGAGGGCCTCGCGCACTCCGGCCTCAAATGAGATCAGGAGTCCCAGATCGGTCCCAGGGCCGGGATTCCGAGCCGCTCCATCCCGTGCACCACCGACCAGGTGACCTTGCGGTTCGACACGCAGATCACGGCCTCGGCGTCCGAGGACTCGTACGCCGAGTAGGCAAGCTTCACCATGTCGGGTTTGCCGTTGGCATCGGTGTCCCAGATGATCGCGTCGGGCTGGGCGGCGAGGATCTCGTTGACCAGCGACTGCCCGTAGGTCTTCACCGGGTTGCGGGTGACCCAGACCAGCTGCATCGGCACCCGGTTGGCGAGGATGTGGGCCAGAACTGGACCGATCCCGCTGCCGGTCACGACGTACACGACTCGGTTGAAGACGCTGCCGTAGTTGGCCATGCCGGCGGTCGAGATCCCGCGCACCCAGATGTGCGACGGCGGGTTGTCGATGAAGTCGCTGGTCCAGTCACCGGCCCGCGAGATCGCCATCCGGAACCCCGGTGCGCCGGGCGTCGGGATCACCGCGAAGCTGTGCCACTGCTGCAGCGGGTGCCGGGCGATCGCCCGCGTCGAACCTGCCATCGGCCGGAAGCGATTGCTGCTCACCAGCGCGACGTGTGACGACGGCCGGATCACGTCGACCGGGATCCGCCGCAACATCGTCCACGGGAGCAGCGAGCTGGCCGTGGTGATGGTCAGCACGATGATCGTCGAGGCGCTGGCGAGTTGGAGCGCGCTGATCCAGAACAGCCCAGACAGTGTCCATCCGCCGAACCGGTGCATGCGTTCGAAGAGGTCGTGATGCTCGGCCCGGAACTTCGGCCGCGATGTCATCACGATCCCGAGCAACAGCAGCGACTGCAGGCAGTACGTCACCTGCAGAGCAGCGTCGACCTGGCCGATGGCCACCACGGTCAGCGCCCAGAACCACAAGGTCCCACAGATCGCGCCACCCACGTGCAAGCCGCCGAGATGGTAGCCCTTGGCAAGGGTCCAGCGCAGCTTGAGCGGCCACGACTTCGGTGCCCGCATCACCAGCTTGCACAACGCATTCACGAAGAACTGCTGGCGGATCAGAATGCCCAATGCGAAGTTGATCTGGGCAATCAATGCGACATTAACGACCGAACCCCACCAGTGGTTCCCGAGGCCGATCCCGAGCAGGATCGCGTTGCTGAGAACGACGAGCAGAGTCAGTCGATGACTCTGCATCAGTCGTGGATGCTTGAGAATCCGCCGTGCCGCCGGCAGTTCCTCCGGTAATTGGACATGCGTCAGTACCGCGCTCATCGAAATTCCCCCAGAATTTCACGTCACCCCGTTGGTAACCCGTGAGACGTGACGCTTCGGGGGAAAGTTCGGATCAGTCCTTCACCGCTCCGGATAGGCCCTCGATGAAGTAGCGCTGGAAGAAGAGGAAGACGGCAACGATCGGAACCATCGACAGGGTGACGGCGGCGGCGAAGCCGGACAGGTCGACGCTGTACTGCTGGGTGAAGGCGCGCAGGCCGACCGAGACCGTGCGCAGATCGGGATCGCCGAGGGTGAAGATCAGCGGGACGAAGTACTCCTGCCAGCTGGAAGTGAAGCCGAGGATCGCAGTTGTCGCGATGATGGGCTTGGCCAGCGGGAAGATCAGCCGGAAGGTGCGGAAGAAGCCGGCGCCGTCGATCGCGGCCGCATCGAACAGCTCCTGGGGGATCGCGCTGAAGTACCCGCGGAACAACAGCGTGCTGAAACCGACGCCGCCGGTGAGGGCGAGCAGGACACCCCAGACAGTGTTGAGCAGACCGATCGTCTGGATCAGCTCGAACACCGGCAGCACACTCGTTGCCGTCGGCATGAACAGGAAGGCCAGGATCATCATCCCGATCAGGCGGCTGCCGGGGAACTTGTAGCGGGCGAGCGTGTAGCCCGCGAGGGCCGCGGACATCACGGTGAGAGCGGTGCTCGCCGTACTGTAGAAGACCGAGTTGAAGAGATAGCGGCTGAAGTTCGCCGTGGTCCAGGCTCGGCCGTAGTTCTCGGTCGTCCAGTGCTCGGGCCAGAGCTTGAAGCCTGCCGTGTACATCTCGTTGGAGGACTTGAACGACGAGAACACCGGCCACAGGAACGGGTAGAGGTAGATGAAGGAGACGGCCAGCAGTACGACGACCAGCAGGACCGAGCGTGGAGTCCATCGTTGGGTGCGCATGACTAGACCCCGTAGTCCTTCCGCTTGAGCTGCGCCCGGCCGACCAGCTTGCCGACGACCGCGTACACGATCAGCACGGTGATTCCGAACACGAAGGCCGCGGCACTCGACGTACCGAACTGTGGGCGGGCCTGAGTGAAGGCCATCTCGTAGACGTAGTAGTTGATGACGTAGGTGTCGGTGCCCGGGCCGCCCGAGGTCAGGATCTGGATCCAGTCGAAGATGCCGAGTGACCAGATCAGGCCGAGGGATGCGATCACGACGCCCATCGGGCGAACCAGCGGCAGGGTGATGTGCCACAGCCGCTGCAGCGCGCCGGCGCCGTCGACCTCGGCGGCCTCCAGGAGGTTCCGCGGTACCAGCTGGAGGGCCGCCATCCAGAAGATCACGTACTGGCCCATGATCTGCCAGGTCGAGATGACGGCGATCGTGCTGAACGCGATCGGTCCGGACCGGAGGAAGTCGACCGGCTGGTCGACCAGGTGCAGCGTGGTGAGCAGGTGGTTGATCGCTCCGTCGGAGGGACTGAGCAGGTAGTAGAAGACCATGGCCACGATCGACGCCGGCATCAGCCAGGGCAGGAAGAACACGGTCCGGAAGAACGCCGGCCAGCGCAGCCACGGACGGGTCAGCAGCAGCGCGATCAGGAAGGACAGCGGCAGCTTGATCAGCGTCTGCCCGATCGTGAACGCCCAGGTGTTGGCGTATGCCTTGCCGAACAGCGGGTCGGATAGGACGGTCTTGTAGTTGTCCAGGCCGACGTTCGGTGAGTCGCCGAGGGCGCCGATCCCGTCGAAGTCGTGCAGGCTGAACTGCACGGTCCGGACCAGCGGCCAGACCGTGAAGGCCAGGAACAGCAGGATGAACGGGACCATCACGAGGTAGATCCAGCCGACGTCGCTCCGGCGGGTCATCTGGTGAACTTGAACGGAGTCAGGCCGTCCCAGTCAGGCTCGGCGTAGCAGTCGGTCGAGACCTTCAGCCCGGACGCGGCCTCCTTGCTGAGCTGGGCCTCGAAGACCTTGTTCTGCTTGTCCTCGATGCCCTTGGCCAGTGCGGGCCAGTCGCCGCCGCTCTGCAGGTACTTGTTCACCGTGCTGTAGACGAGGTTCTCCTGGATCCGGTCGACCTTGCTCATCGCTTCGGACTTGGCGAGGTCGGGGCACTTCAGCGCCGGAACCGGAGCGAGGACATGCACCTTCGGGTCGAGCGGCAGCAGTTCGCGAGCCAGGTTCTCCTTCGGCAGCCACTTGGCCGCGTCGGCCGGGTCGATCCAGGGGAGCAGGTCGAAGCCCTTCGCGGTGAAGTGTTCGGAGAACCAGCCCTTCGGCCGGGTCATCCACTCCAGGAACTGCGTCGCTTCCTTCGGGTGCTTGCTCTGCGAGCTGATGAACAGTTCGGGCAATGGCGGTCCCTGGGCGATCCGGCCGGCGTACCCGCCTGGTGCAGCGGTGGTCTTGGCCGGCGGCAGCGCGACCCCGAAGTTCTTGAACTTGAAGGTCTGCGGGAAGACCGACGACATCCAGCCGCCGTCGAAGTAGAACGCGGCCTTGCCGCCGACGACGGCCTGGCGGGCGGCGATCTTGTCGTACTGGCCGGGGAAGACGTACTGCTGCTCGTACAAGGAGCGGATGTACTGCAGGGCCTCGACGAACTGCGGATCGGACGTCTCGGTGAACTTGCCGGACTGCAGGGAGACCTTGGTCGGCGTGTAGCCCTTCTTGTTCACTCCGACGAACGTCGTGAGCAGTCGCTCGATCTCGTCGGGTCCCTGCGTCGACTGGGCCAGACAGCTCGCCCCGGCCTTGTCCTTGATCGCCTGGCAGGCGGCGGTGAACTCGGCCCAGGTTGCCGGCAGCTTGCCGGTCAGGCCGGCCTTGGCGATCACGTCCTTGTTGAAGTACATGTAGCCGAAGCCGATCGTGCCGGTCGCGGGCGGCCGGGGCGTGGTGTAGATCTTGCCGCCCTGACTGTAGATCGGCTCCATCAGATTCGAAGTGTCGCGGAAGCGGGAGCGGAAGTCGGCCGGGAGCACCGAGTCGTCCAGCGGCGCGGCCCATTTGTTGCCGATGACATCGGCCAGCTCGAAGTACGCACCGGCGGCCGGCCAGGTGTAGGTGAAGATGTCGGGGGAGTTCTTGCTCCGGAAGCTCAGCGGCAACGCCTGCTTGTAGTCGGCCTCGGCCAGCTCCTCGGGGACGACGTTGATGTTCGGGAACTCCTTGCGGAACTCGGCCGCGGCCTCCTTGTAGAACTCGAGCCGCTCCTGGCTGTAGCCCTGCCACTTGATGGTGACGACACCATCCTCGGTCTCCGGCCTGCCGCCAGTGCTGTTGCAGGCCGCGAGAGTGGCCAGGGCGAGCCCGGCGGCCAGTGCCGCCTGCGTGATCCGGTTGAGGTTCATCAGTACTCCGTTCGCTGCAGGGATCGATCGGCGGCTGAGTCGTAGGCAGCCTGGACGGCGGCGACGACCGACAGGCCGTAGTCGCCGGTGACGCTCGGGGGTTCGCTCCCCGTGAAATCGGCGAGCTGGTCGCGGAAGGCGGTCACGATCTCGTCGTGGCCGGTCCGCTCCCGGAGGTGGACGGACTCACCGTCGTGGAACATCCACAGCCCGCTGGTGTGAGACAGCCGCAGCGCGCCGCGTTCGCAGATCACCTCGGTCTCGTCCTGCGGAGGCAGGCCGGTACTGGTGATCGAGAACGTCAGTTGGGTGTCGCCCGACAGTTCCATCACGCCGGAGGCTTCGGTCTCGACGGCGATCCCGGGCCGGCGCCAGGTCCGGGCGTTCACCGCGACGACCTTCTCGCCGGTCAGCACCTGGGCCTTGTCGATGCTGTGGCCGCCGATGTTCATCAGGATGCCGCCACCGGCCAACTCGGGATCGAAGAACCAGGCTGGGCGGGAGTCGGGGTCGTACCGGACAGCACGCCGCTCGGTGATCAGCAACGGGCGACCGAGTTGCCCGGAGCGCAGAATGTCGCGCGCCTGCCGGACCGCCGGGACAAATCGCTGCAGATTACCGACGGCCAGCCGGACACCGGAATCGGCGCAGACTTTGATCATTTTCCGGCAATCGGCCACGGTGGTAGCCATCGGCTTTTCCATTAGCACGTGCAGCCCAGCGGCCGCCGCGTCCTCGGCCATCGGGGTGTGCAGCGAGTGCGGCGAGGTGATCACGACGGCATCGAGGTTGCCGGAAGCAAACATCGCCCGGTGATCGCCGTACACGCTGGCATTCAGCGGTACGGCGAGTGCTTCGGCGGCCTCCCGTCGTACGTCGCAGATCGCCGTGATCGCGATCCCGGGAAGCCCTGCCGCGGCCTCGACGTACACCGCGGCGACGCTGCCGGCGCCGACCAGTCCGACGCGAATTTCATTCCTTGTAAAGAATGAATTCAGTCCATTCTCTGCCGTCATGCCTGGGAGTTTGCGGACGGCGCGCAGAACGTGTCAATGGAATGAATGGTGCATTAATTGCTGACGCGCTCGACATTCATCCGATCGGTCTCGTCGGCGCTCGGGGTCCCGGCGAACCAGGCATCGAGGATCTCCTCGAGCAGCGGCTCGGACGTGAGTCGGAGGCTGAGTGCGAGCACGTTGGCGTCGTTCCATTGCCGCGCGCCGTCGGCGGTGTAGGCGTCGGTGCACAGCGCGGCCCGCACGCCCGGAACCTTGTTCGCGGCGATCGATGCGCCGGTACCGGTCCAGCAGCACACGACCGCCTGATCCGCCGTACCGTCGGCCACCTCTCGGGCTGCCGCCTCCGAGCAAACCGCCCACTGCGGATCGCTCCCGGGCTCGAGCGCTCCATGCGCGCTCACCTCGTGCCCGCGCTTGGTCAGCTCCGCGACGAGTGCGCGTGCGACGGGCAGGTCCATATCCGACGAAACCGAGATCCGCATGCACCGAGCCTAGTTCCGGAACTTCGGTCAGGTCTTGAATTAAGTGTGGGAATCCGCTTTCCTAGGCGCACCTCTGCCGCCCACTCGAGGAGATCTCATGCCCGGAGCCGCCCCACTCCGCCCGCCGCCGCGTACCCGGCGCCGGCGTACCGTCGTGATCGCCGCGGCGCTGGCCGGTCTCGTCGCCGGTGGACTGACCCTGATCGACCCGCCGTCGGCGACCGCTGCCATCTCGCCGACCGCGTGGAACACCGTGGCCGCCAAGCACAGCGGCAAGTGCCTCGACACGCGTGCAGCCGGTACGGCGAACGGCACCGTGGTGCAGCAGTACGCCTGCAACAGCAGCACCGCCCAGCAGTGGCAGTTCCAGCCGACCAGCGGCGGGTATGTGCGCGTCAACGTGCGCACCGCTCCGGCTCAGGTGGTCGACGTCTCCAACGTCTCGACCGCGGACAATGCCCTGGTCCACCTCTGGGCGTACGGCGGTGGCAACAACCAGCAGTGGCTGCCGGTCGAGGAGGCGGATGGCGCCTACCACCTGGTGAACCGGCACAGCGGCAAGTGTCTCGACGTACCGTCGGCCTCCACCGCGGACAGCGTCCAGCTGGTGCAGTTCGCCTGCAACGGAAGCGCCGCCCAATCGTTCAGGATCACTTCAGTGGACACTCCGCCGAACCCGCCCGGTACGCCGGACTTCGGCCCGAACGTCTCCGTCTTCGACCCGTCGATGCCGGCCAGCCAGATCCAGTCGCGGCTCGACCAGGTCTTCAACCAGCAGGAGGAGAACCAGTACGGCGAGCAGCGGTACGCCCTGCTGTTCAAGCCCGGCACCTACAACGTCAGCGCGAACGTCGGGTTCTTCACCCAGGTCGCCGGTCTCGGCCTCACGCCGGGCAGTGTGAACATCAATGGCGCCGTACACGTCGAGGCGGACTGGTTCCCGCCGCAGAACGCGACGCACAACTTCTGGCGCGGCGCCGAGGGCCTCACAGTCACCCCGCCAGGCGGGCTCGACCGCTGGGCGGTCAGCCAGGCGTCGGCGTACCGGCGGATCCACCTGAAGGGCAACCTCGCGCTCGACGACGGCGGCTGGTCGAGCGGCGGCTTCATGGCCGACACGATCGTCGACGGTCAGGTGCGGTCCGGTAGCCAGCAGCAGTGGCTGTCGCGCAACACGCGCTGGGGCAGCTGGACCGGTCAGAACTGGAACATGGTCTTCGTCGGCGCCGAGAACGCACCCGCGGGCAGCTTCCCGGAGCCGCCGTACACGAAGGTCGCGCAGACCCCGATCATCCGCGAGAAGCCCTACTTGTACGTCGACAGCGCCGGTGCCTACCAGGTGTTCGTCCCCGCGCTGAAGTCGAACTCGGCCGGTCCGGGCTGGGCGAACGGTACGCCGCCCGGTCAGTCGCTGCCGATCAGTCAGTTCTACATCGCCAAGCCCGGTGTCACCGCGGCCACGCTGAACGCCGAACTGGCCGCCGGTAAGGACCTGCTGTTCACGCCCGGCATCTACAAGCTGAGCGACACCCTGCGGGTCACCCGCGCCAATACCGTCGTCCTCGGACTCGGCCTGGCCACGATCATGCCTACCAACGGTACGTCGGCCCTGTCGGTCGCCGACGTGGACGGCGTGAAGATCGCCGGCCTGCTGATCGACGCGGCCCCGACCAACTCGCCACTGCTGATGGAACTCGGCCCGACGAACTCGTCGGCCGACCACAGCGCCAACCCGACCTCGCTGCACGACATCTACTTCCGCATCGGCGGCTCCGCCGTCGGCAAGGCCACCGAGTCGTTGCGGATCAACAGCGACGACGTGATCCTCGACCACGCCTGGCTCTGGCGCGGCGACCACTCGATCGGCGTCGGCTGGGGCACCAACACCGCCGACACCGGACTCGTCGTGAACGGCGACGACGTCACGGCGTACGGGCTGTTCGTCGAGCACTACCAGAAGTACCAGACGATCTGGAACGGCAACGGCGGCCGCACGTACTTCTACCAGAACGAACTGCCGTACGACCCGCCCAACCAGGCCGCTTGGATGAACGGCTCCACCCGAGGCTATGCGGCGTACAAGGTCGCAGACTCGGTGAACACCCACGAGGCCTGGGGCCTAGGCAGCTACTGCGTCTTCACCTCCGACGCCTCCATAGTCGCCGAACGCGCCTTCGAAGTCCCCAACAAACCGAATGTGAAGTTCCACAACATGGTCACGGTGTCACTGGGTGGCAAGGGCACGATCGCCCACGTCATCAACAACTCCGGCGGCCCCTCCAACTCCCAAACCAACAAGGCCCAATGGGTCAACTACCCCTAGCCGAGTCCGACCATCGGTCGGCCCAGCGCTGCAAGGGCTCGAGTGAGCTGTAGAGCTCGCGCCCGAGCGGCGTGAGGAGATAGGCGCGGGCCTCGTCCTGGGTGACGAGGCCCGTTTCCCTGAGCTCGCTCAGGCGGGTACTGAGCACGGTGGGGGACGCCTGGTCGCACCGATCCCGGAGGTCGCGAAACCCGACCGGGCCGTCGCGCAGCTCCCACAACACCCGCAACATCCAGCGACGCCCGAGCAGATCCAGCGCAGCCATGATCGGCCGGCCGGTGCTGGAATTTCGCACGGGACGACCTGGCGTCGGAGGCGTAGTGTTGGCGATACAGAAACTGTATCACCACGAGGAGTGCGCCCATGCGACCGATCGATCCGCCGTACAACCTGCTGACAACGCACGACCGGGAGATCGTGATCGCCCGGACCACAGCTGCGTGTGATGCGCAGTACGACGTACTGACGTTCGGAGACGCAGTGCCGGAGCAGGATCGGCTTCTGGTGAACGCGATTGACGAACTGCTCGACGCGGCGACGTTGTCGGACTCGACGCGGTCGGCGTTGGGCGATCGATACAGCGACGCGCAGGTGATCGAGTTGGTGTTGCTCACCGGCTGGTACCGGTCGATCGCCACCCTGATCAACGCAGCCCGCTTGCCGCTCGATCCGGCCGCTCCACGTGGAGCGGCCGGATCGACGTACTAGTTGGAGAACAGGATGCGGTCCGGCGTGCCGAGGCTGTCTGGGGTGAGGCGGCCGGTGGTGGCGTTGTTGTTGAGTAGTTGCTGGATGGTGGCGGGGGAGGCGGTCGGGTACTGCTCGAGGAGCTTGGCTGCGGCGCCGGCGGTGACGCCTGCGTGGCCGCCGTGGATGCCCCACGGGTTTTCGTCGCTGCCGCCGCCTACTGCGGTCGTTCCGCTGGGTGCGGCGACGTCGACGCAGCGACCGCGGTTCTGGCCGGCTCCTAGCACCTCTTTGGGGTTGCCGGTGTTGGTGAGGTCCAGCTGGGTCGCGGTGATGGCGCCGGCGACCCGGGCGGGGGAGTAGTTGCAGGCGTCGGCGCCGAAGTCGGTGCCGTTGTTGCCTGCGCTGACGACCCAGGTGACACCGCTCTGGATCGACTGGGCGACCGCCGCGTCGAGGGCGGGGTCAGCAGCGACGGCGAAGGGCAGGACGGCAACGGCGGGCTTCACCGCGTTCTGCGTGACCCAGTTGACCCCGGCAATAGCGCGGTCAGCGGTCGGCAGCGCGTTGCACTTGAAAGTTCGGATCGCGACGATCTGCGCTTGTTTCGCGACGCCGTACTTGGTGCCGGCCACCAGCCCGGCCACTCCGGTTCCGAACACTGTGCACTCGGTACCGCCGACCAGATCGGCACCCTGCGACGCCCGGCCGCCGAAGTCGGTGTGCGTCGTGCTCACGCCGTCGCTGAGGACATAGACGCGGACGCCCGCGCCGGTTGAGTTCCAGCTGTACGACTTGTCGAGGGGGCGGTCGCGCTGGTCGATGCGGTCGAGCGCGCCGCTGGGGTTGGGCTGGGTGCCGGCGGCCGCGTACGCCGGGGTTTGGGCGAGCAGGGTGACCGACGCGAGCGCCGCGCCGATCAGGGCGATGCTGCGCAGGTTGTGGTGTCTTGCCATGTCGTTGCCTCCTGAGCTTCGAAACGGAAGCCCAGATCGTGGCCCGCGGAAAAAACTCCCGCAAACGATTGAATGCCGCTCAAATGGCGTGAACCAGCCGCCGCTGGGACGCGTATGCCATGCCCTTTCCTGCCACACTGCTTGACCTTGACACTGTGACAAGGTCTTCACTGGGTGCAGGAGGTGATCACCGTGAGTGCGGTGGAGAGGTTGGTCGGAGTGTTGAGCGCCGGGGATTCATCGGCGCGGTTGCGGACGGCCATGACGGTCGGGTCGGAACCGGGGCTGGTGGAGGCGTTGCTGGCGCGGTGCGCGGTGGAGCCGGACTTCTTCGTGCGCGACATGCTGACCTGGACGTTGACCCGGCAGCCGGTGGAGCTGACGGTTCCTCAGGTTTTGGCGGAACTGCAGTCGGAGCACGTGCAGGCGCGCAGCCAGGCGCTGCACACGCTGTCGAAGCTCGGAGTGCCGAGTACATGGACCGCGATCACGGTGGAGCTGCTGCACGACCCGGACGACGAGGTGGCGCGGACGGCTTGGCGGGCGGCCGTCGTACTGGCTCCTGTTGAGGAGCGGGAGGCGCTGGCGGCTGAGCTGGTCAAGGAGCTCGGGCGTGGGGACCGGATGGTTCAACTGAGCCTGAGCCGGGCGTTGGTCGGTCTTGGTGAGCTCATCGAGCCGGTACTGCGGCCGGCGCTGGCGAGCGTTGATCCGCAGGTGCGGGCGCACGCTCGGGCGACCGACCTGCTGCTTCGCAACCCGGACGCTGCGTTCGCGGCCGATGTCGACGCGGCGAAGCGCGTGGACTCTCTAGGCCCCGAGAAATTGGCCGCCGCCGAGGCGGCGAAGGCGGCCCAGAACGGGGCACAGGCCGCGTGCTGATCGGTGAAGTGGCGCGCCGCTCGGGGGTGAGTAGCCGGATGCTCCGGCACTACGACTCCCTCGGGCTAGTGCGCCCCACCGGTCGTACCGTCGGCAACTATCGCGAGTACTCCGCCGACGACATCCGCCGGATCTTCCACGTCGAAAGCCTGCGCTCACTCGGCCTCTCCCTACGCGAGATCGGCCAGGCGCTCGAGGACCCGACCTTCGCCCCGACGGCCCTGGTCAGCGACCTGATCCAGCGCACCGAGGACCGCCTGCACCGCGAGCAGGAGCTACTCGAACGCCTCCGCACGGTCGACGCCTCCGCGCCGAGCGGCTGGGAAGACGTGCTGCGGATCATCGAACTCCTGCACACCCTCGATTCACCCAACGCCGCCCGTCGCCAACAGGCCGTCCTCGCCCCGCGCGACGACGTACCGGTCCCGACCGAGGTCCTCGCCAAGGCGATCCTGACCGAGTCCGATGCGAACGTGGCCGGCGCTCTCCGGTGGGCCCTTGCTCGTGCGGACGGTGGGGTGGCGAGTATCGCGCCCGGGCTGCAGTCGGACGACGTCGACGTACGGCGACGCGCGGTGCAGGCGATCGTCGAACTACCCGGGGTGGAGGCGACCGCCGTACTGGAGGGTGCTCTCGTCGATGACGATCCGATCGTCCGCAAACACGCAGCCCTTGCCCTAGGCAACCGAGGTGTAGTGGCCGCGATCCCAGCCCTGGTTGGCCTCATCGTCGAAGGCATCAACGACGTCGAAGCCGCCGAGATCCTCGGCACCCTCGCCGCTGACCCCACCGTGATCACCTCCCTGACCGACGCCCTGACGGTCTCCGACTCCGCCGGCCGAATCCGCCTCACCCAAGCCCTGGCCGAACTCCCCGCACCACTCGCCGACGACGCACTCCGCCAACTTGTGGACGACCCCGACCGCGTCGTCGCCATGCTCGCCAACGCCCTCCTGAAAGCCTGAAATGCCCCCAAGACTCGTCCTGCTCTGCGGCACAGCCTTCTCCGGCAAGAGCACGGTCGCCCGATCCGTGGCACCCAGCCTCGCCGCCACCATCGTCAGCCTCGACGAGATCAACGCCCGCCGCGGCCTGTGGGGCGGCGACGGCATCCCGGTCGAGGAGTGGATCCGCACCCACGCCGAAGCCAGCGCCGAAACCCGCGCCCTACTCACCGCCGGTACGTCGGTAGTCGTCGACGACACGAGTTCCCCACGCTTCCTCCGCGACGCCTGGCGCGCACTCGCGGCCGATGTCGAAGCCCAGTTCACCCTGCTCTACCTGGACATCGACCAAGCCACCATCCACGCCCGCCGAACCGCCAACCAGACGAGTGGCGGCCGCCAAGACGTCACCGACGAGGTCCTCACCCAACACCTAGCGGAATTCGACCCGCCGCATCCAGACGAGAACGCGGTCTACCTCAGCTCAGTTGACCCGGAGTCCGGTTGGGCGCTGTGACAACCCGGTTCCGCCCTGACTCCTTGGCCGCATAGGTAGCGGTATCAGCCGCCATCAACAACACATCAAGACTGTGCCCGGCGGTTGGGTACGTCGCTGCCCCAATAGAACAGGTAAGCCCGTCGACAAGCGTGGTTCCGGTCGGGGCAGTGACTGTGACGACCAGGCTTGAGATGCGATGCCGAATCCGCTCCGCGGTGTGAAGAGTGTCGGCGGAACTGGTGTTGGGGAGCAGGATGGCGAACTCTTCACCACCTAGCCTCCCGATCAGGTCGTCGGTGCGGATCTCGTGCTTCAGCTCGGCCGCGATCGCCTTCAGGACCTGGTCGCCGGCCAGATGTCCGTGCGTGTCGTTGACGTTCTTGAAGTGGTCGAGATCGAGGTAGAGGATGCCGAGCGGGGTATTGGTGTTCTGGGCGCGTTCGAGCTCCTTGGCGGCGATCTCGTGCCAGAACATGGTGTTCGCCAGCCCGGTGCTCTGGTCGGTGCGTGCGGCGAACTGGAACTGCCCGACGAGCAGCGCCCGGTGCAGACCGAGCACCGTGATCAGCAACGCCACACTGAGCCAGGGCTGGTACATCAGGAGGGCCGCCGTGCTGATGCCGAGGCCCTGTGCACCGGCCACGATGAGCTGATCCGACAGTTGCCCCAGCGCCTTGCTGGCGTTGGCGTCCGGATTGGACAGGAGAACGGCGCCGACGACCAGCGCGAAGTTGATCAGCCAGTACGCGAGCGCGGCGGCGGTCACCGCGATCAGGCCGATGAGTCCACCGGCGAAGCCGGGATCGTTGTCAGGGTTGATGGTCCGCAGACACATGACGGCGACGGCCGAACCGAGGACGACGGTCGAGGCGGAGAAGTAGCCGCGATGGGGTGGGCTTCGCCGGAGCCGGGCCCACGAGTGCACGTAGCTGACCGCGATCACGGCGATCGCCAACGGTGGAGGCAGGATCAGGATGGCCGCGAAAATCCACATCGACTTCAGGTTCACGTAGGTCGAGCCCTCGGAGACGACCTCACGCAGCCGCTCGATCTCCCGGCCGGCCTCGACATGCAGAGCTGAACCGACGACGAGTGCGGCGAAGCGGATCCAGTCGTCGGAGCGAACATCCAGGTCGATGAACGAGACACCGACGACGGCGAGCGCGAGGGCGTCGACGATCAGCACGTAACCCAGCACGACCGATGGCGCGGACCAGAGCGCCCAGCGGGTAGGTAACCACTTGGACACCGGCGCGTCAGTGTCACGACGGTGCCTGCGGCGCAGCCTCCAATGGCGGATACTCGGCATTAACGTTTCCCCCAGCCCCACTCGTCCTCGTTTTCAGAGTAAACGCGACATCACCGAAAGTCACTGCGGTGTCAGGTAGCTGTCAGGTACTGGTGGCGGACCGGTTCTCGGGAGGAGGTGCGTCGCGATGCGGACCAACGACTGGCACTGAGCTGACGCAGTGGCGTCCTCACAGCAGCGCCCGCCGGTACCCTCGGGCGGCCCAGACTGCGTAGATGACGCCCAACACCCCCGCACCGGTCACGACCAAGGCCGGTTTCCAATGGTCCGCCGCCGCCCCGGCGACCAGGATTCCCATCCCCTGAGCGACTACCAGCGCAGTGCGGGCCAGGCCGATCACCTGGCCGCGCTGCGCATCAGGGATCTCTTGCACGAATGTTGCTTGCGCGAGCGGCATGAAGCAGGCGCACATTCCCGACAGCATCCACAGTCCTACCGTTACCCATAACCCCGGCTGGAACACGCATCCGATCAGTACGGCGCAGGTGCCGATCGCGAGTGGGCCCATCATGGCCATCCGGCGGGCCGGGGGGATTCGTGATGCCGCG
The DNA here is from genome assembly GCF_042674205.1 of Kribbella sp. NPDC056951. NCBI lineage: Bacteria > Bacillati > Actinomycetota > Actinomycetes > Propionibacteriales > Kribbellaceae > Kribbella > Kribbella sp. NPDC056951. Next base: position 50,700 of record NZ_JBHUQZ010000005.1, on the reverse strand, counting down.
AGGATGCCGATGACCTGGCCGGCCGGGTTCGCGGCGAACAGGATGCCGGCGGCAATCGGGCCGCCACCGACAGAGGCGGCGTACGGCGTGGCCAGTCCTTCGACCGTGATGTAGAAGCCAGGCACGCAGATGAGGGCGAGCAGGTAGCGCAGTCGGCGGTTGTGCCAGACCAGGCGGGCGCCCGCGACCAGTGAGCCCCACCAGCTCGGCCGGGCGGTCGGGTCGTCGCCGAGAGGGACGGGACGTTCCTGGACGCCGAACCGCAGTAATACGGCCGAGACCGCAAAAGAGAGCGCGTTCAGCGCCAGCGCCTGGCTGGAACCGAGCAGCGCCACGATGGTGCCGCCAGCCACAAAACCAGCCAGCTGAGCGGCCTGAACGGTCACTGTCGACAGCCCGACGGCCGCTCGGTAGGTGTCGCCGCTCATCAGCGTCGCCAGAAACGCCGTACGGGCTGATTGGAACGGCGCGGCGAGTAGCTGCACCGCGACGAGCAGCACGCACAGGATCCACAGCGGCGTGCCCGGAATCGCCATCAGCGCCACCAGCACCGCACGTGCCGCATCGCAACTGACCATGATCCGGCGTCGAGGGAACCGGTCCGCCAACCCGCCCAGCAGCGGCCCGCTCACAACATCCGGCAACATTGTCAGTGCATAAGTCAACGCGGACAGCCCCGCCGAGCCCGTGCGGTCAAACACCAGCACCGCAAGCGCAACCCGCGCCAGTTGGTCCCCGATCACCGACCCGACCAGCGCGAGCCACGACCACCTGAACTCGGCAACCGCGAAAACCTCCGCGTACGTCGCAGAGCGTTCTGGCTGACCGGGGCGGGACATGAACCTCAACGTACTGACTGCCCCCACGCCCCTGCTCGCCGTACCGGTGCGCCGTTACCGCTTCGAAGCCGACGGTAGCGTCAAACGTATGACAGACGTGATCCTCCTCCACGGCGCCTGGCACCAACCGGCGCACTTCGACGAACTGGCGGGTCTGCTGCGCTCACGCGGGCTCAGCGTCGAGGTTCCGGACCTCTACGAACTGACCCTGGATGAGAGCATCGCCCTCGTCGACGAGCTCGTCGCGGCCTCCGAGGTTCCGCCGTTGGTGGTCGGTCATTCGTTCGGCGGGGTCGTTGCGGGCACGATCCGGGGTGCCCGGGGGCAGATCTTCCTCGCGGGCTGGTTGCTCGACGCAGGCGAGTCGCCCGGTCAGCTACTGGCCGAAGTCGCCGCGGAGACCGGCGCCCCGCCCAATGGCCTGGCGATGGCCCCCGACGACAACGGGCGCCTCGCCCTGGACCCCGCCGACGCCCGCGTGAACCTGTACGGCGACGTGGACGACGCCACGGCGGCTCGTGCCATCGCGCTGCTCCGCCCTGAACCACCAGCCATCTTCGGTGCCGCGCCAACCCAGGTCACCTGGCACGACACTCCGACCATCTACCTCGCCGGCAGCGAGGACCAGGCCGTCCCCGCTGCCCTTACGAAGCGCTTCGCCGCTCGCTGCACGACCTCCGAGACCTGGCCGACCAGCCACTCGCCGTACCTCAGTCAACCCACCGAGGTAGCCGATCTGATTACGTCATCGTCTGGTCGATGACAGCCTGCGGTACGTCGCCGTGGAGGGCTCGGTAGAACGGGTGTTCCGGGGTCAGGTCGGCCCGCCGGATCGCCGTACCGGTGAGGGCCGACGCGTAGAGCGCGGTCACGAACTCCATCGTCGGCCGCGTGCTGGCCAGCGTGGTCTCGTGGGTCCGCCCGGCCAGCAGGTCGCTGACCAGCCGGCCGAGCTGGGCCTCGTGGTTGCTCGGTACGTCGTCGCCCGCCGAGGCAACCCACGGATCCGCGCCGGAATCGACCTCCGATGACGAGCCGGTACGACGGACGCCCGGATCAAGCCCGAGTGTCGCAGCGCGCGCCGCGTCGGGGACCGGATGGAACGTCCAGTCCGCATCGGAGTACCCGTACAAGTGGTTGACCTCGAGCGAGCCGCCGGTGGTGTCGATGCGGATCCGGCTCAGCTCCCGCGGCGACAGCAAGCTGTTGATAACAGTTGCCACCGCACCGCTCTCGAAGATCACCGACGCCATCGAAACGTCCTCGAACTCCACCGGCCGATCCAGCCGGACCGCGGTCGCGGTCAGCGACTTCCAGGGACCGAGCAGGTGCAGTAGCAGGTCGATCTGGTGGATGCCGTGGCCGAGCGTCGGCCCGCCGCCCTCGCCGACCCACGTGCCGCGCCACTCCGGGTCGAAGTAGCTGACCGGCCGGAACCACAACGTCTCGCAGACGGCGACCTGCGGCTTCCCCAGCGAGCCGTCGGCCAGCAGCGACGCGGCGCGCAGACCGCCCGACCCGTGCCGATGCTGGAAGACGACGTACACCGAACCCGCGCTCGCATGCTCAGCCGCCGCCACCGCGTCCATCTCGGCCAGGCTCAGTACCGGCGGCTTCTCCAGCAGCACGGACTTGCCGGCAGCAAGGATCTCGATGGCGAGTTCGGCGTGACTGCCCGGGGGAGTGGTGACCGACACCAGGTCCGGATCAGTTGCCGCCAGCAACTCGGTGGCGCTCGCGAACGCCGTACCGCCGATCTTGCCGGCGAGCTCCTCGGCCTTGGCCAGGACGATATCGGCCACCCCGACCACCTCGGTCGGGGCAGCGGCGTACGACCGGGCGTGGCTGCGGCTGATGTTGCCGCAGCCAACGATCGCGACCTTGAGCACCGTCATTCGGCGGCTCCGCGGATGACCGCCTGCTGCTGCGCGGTCAACGCCAACCGCATGGTCTCGAACGTGTGCTCCTGCGGTGCCGCCGTACTCGTCCGGTCCCGCACGTCGTTCACGAGGTCGGCGTAGTACGTCAGCTGCACGTCCGCACAGTCGATGTACTCCATGCCCTCGTGATTGACCAGGAAGACGTGGTCAGTGCCCGGCCGCCCGGCGATGTCGACGTACTTGCGCAGCTCGATGTAGCCCTCGGTGCCGAGGATCATCAACCGGCCGTCACCCCAGGTCGGCAGGCCGTCCGGCGTGTACCAGTCGACCCGGATGTAGCCCTGCGCGTTCTCGCTGCGGATCAGCAGATCGCCGAAGTCCTGCAGACCGGGCTTGTCCGGGTTGGCGAAGTTGCCGACCGAGCTCGCCACGACCTCGGCGGTCCGCGAGCCCGTGTAGAAGAGGAACTGGTCGATCTGGTGGGACGCGATGTCGACCAGGATGCCGCCGTACCGGTTCTTGTCGTAGAACCAGTCCGGCCGCCCGGCGCCACCGCCCAGGTGACCGCGGTCGCCGATCCGGTGCGGTCCGAGCCCGATGGTCTGCACGACTGTGCCGATCCGGCCCTCGCGGACGAGCTCACCGGCCTTGACCGCCGAGCGCACCTCGAACCGCTCCGAGAACGTCACCGACCAGAACCGACCACTCTCCGCGACGGCCTTCTCGATCTCCTCGAGTTGCGCGAAGCTGACGCAGCCGGGCTTGTCGGTGACGACGTCCTTCCCGGCGCGCAGGGCGGCGACCGCGATCGGCCCGCGCCGGTCCGGTACGGCGGCCGTCACGATCAGGTCGATCCCCTCCCGCTCGATCAGCTCGGCCGGGTCGTCGACGACCGGTACGTCGGGATACCGCTCCCGGACCTGGACGGCGATCGCTGCCGCCGGATCCTCGGTCGCCATCGCGACGAATTCGGCGCCGGCGTCGATCAGACCGGCGATCTGACCGTGGATGTGGGCGTGATCAAGACCGACGGCCGCGAACCTGACGGTGTTGGTGGTCAAAACAGTTCCCTTCAACGTGAATCAACGGGACGATTCGAGTGCCTGAGCGAACTCTTCGGCGATCTTGTCACCGCCGCCACTCTTCCATTTTTTCACCGCACCGGCCCAGGCGGAGACCGGCTTACGGCCCTGGATGATGTCGTTGGTGATCTGGGTGATGTCGGTGGTCAGCTGCGGGCCCTTGCGGACGTTGGTCTCGGAGTACATCCCGGCCACCGGATCCGCCACCGCGGTCGGGCAATTCTGCTTCATCGCGGTGAACTCGGCCTCGGCGTCGCCCGGCTTCTCCGGCAGGAAGATCGTCCACGGCGCGTCGGCCGTGTACATGAGCCCGAGCTGAACTTCGCTGAAACCCTTCTTGGTCAGCACCGGACTGCCGTCGACGACCTGGTGGTGCAGTCCCGGCTGGCCGTACTTGCGGAACAGGTACTCCTGGGTGCCGAACGGCGTCGCGAGGAAGTTCAGGTAGGCCAGCAGCGTCTCGACCCGGGCCTCGGACTTCTTGCTGATTGCGGCGAAGCCGATCGCCGGCGCACCCAGCCAGATCCGGCCCGGTCCCGAGCCGTCGTGTTTCGGCGGCCCGATGATCGCGATCTTGGCCTCCTTGTCCACCGCGGTCTGCAGGTAGCTCGGCCAGGCGCTGAAGGTGTCCTGGACCAGCGCGCTGGATCCGTTCCCGAACCGCACCTTGAGGTCCTGGTTCTGGCCGGAGAAGCCGTCAGGGTGGATGTACCCGGCGCTCCACAGCTTGCGCAGCGCTTCGAAGACGTCTTCCTGCGCCTCGTGCTCGAGGTTGCTGACGAGCGTCTTGCCGTTCTCACTCCAGTTGTTCGGGATGTCGAACATGTTCCGGACGAACTGGGTCGGCGAGCCCGCCAGCGCGAACCGGTTGTTCCGCTTGTCGGTCAGCGCCTTGCAGAGCTCGAAGAAGTCGTCGAGGTTCTTGATGTCACCCTGCAGTCCCTGCTTGGCCAGGATGTCCGCCCGGCTGTAGAGCGTCTGCGAGCTGATGGCACCGCGGGGGATCGGTACGCCGAAGATCCGGTTGCCGAAGATGCACGGATTCCAGGCCGTCTCGGGCAGGTTCGCGAGGAACGGGTACTTCTTGATGTTGTCGCCCGACAGGTGTGGCGTCAGGTCGACGGCCTTTGCCTCCAGCAACTGTGGCACCTGCGGAACCGCGCCGACCAGGAAGATGTCGCTGAGCCGGTCGCCCGCGACCACAGTGGCGAACTTCTGGGTGTAGTCGACCGACGGCGTCAGGTTCACCGTGACCGGCGATCCGACTCGCTTGTTGAACTCCTGCCAGAAGCTGTTCTGTTCGAGTCGCGGCGGGATCGGCGTATTCGTGTAGGTCAGGACGTCGATCGGCTTGCCGTCACCCGGTGGGTTCTGGATCGCCTGCACCGGATTGGCGGGGTAGCGGGTGAAGGCGTTCGGGATGTTGTACTCCGCACCCGGCAGGTCGGCCTTCACCTCGGTATAGCGCTGGTACGTCGGCCGCACGCCGGCGGCGGTGCCGCCGCCTCCGGTCTCGCCGCCGCGACCTTCGTTGGAACAACCGGCGAGGCCGATGGCCGCGGCGCCGGCGAGCAGGGTACGGCGGCTCAGCCGCGCATCGTGATTACTCATTCTCAGCCCTTCACTGCTCCGGTCAGCACGCCCTTGGCGAAGTGCCGCTGGATGAACGGATAGACACACAGGATCGGGACGACCGAGATCATCAGGATCGCCATCTGAATCGAGGTTTGCGGCGGCAGCGCCTCACCGGCTGCACCGAGGTCCTGGGCACCGATCTCGACGCCGTTGACCACGTAGGTCCGCAGTACGAGCTGCAGCGGCCACTTACTGGGGTCGTTCAGGTAGAGCAGGGCGCCGAAGAAGCTGTTCCAGTACCCGACCCCGTAGAAGAGGCCGACCACCGCGACGACCGCCTTCGACAGCGGCAGGCCGATGTGCCAGAACAGCTTCCACTCCGAAGCGCCGTCGATCCGGGCCGAGTCGAGGACCGCGGCCGGCAGACCGATGAAGTACGCCCGGACGACGATCACGTTGAACGCGCTCACCGAGGTCGGCAGGATGACCGCCCACAAACTGTCGAGCAGCCCGAACTGCTGAATCACCAGGTAGCTCGGGATCAGCCCGGGGTTGAAGAGCAGGCTGATCAGCACGAGCAGCAGCAGCGGCTTGTTGCCGACACTGCCCCGGCGGCTCAGCGCCCAGCCGAGAGTGCACGTGAGGAACAGGGCGATCGTCGTACCGACGGCAGTGATGAAGGCGCTCACCAGGAGCGCCTGCGTCACCGTCCCACCGGACAGGATCGACTGGTACGCCGACAGGTCGAATCCGTGCGTGGGGAGCAGCACGAAGCCGCCGGCGCGGATGACCTCCTCCGGCGAGGACAGGCTGGTGGACACGACCCCGACGAACGGGAGCACGACCACCGCGCAGATCGCGGTCAGGAAGATCGCTTTGACGATTCGTTCGGTGAGGCTCGGCATCGGCATGCCGCCGACCAGCACTTGTTGGCGTTTCATCCGCGGTACACCCCTTCCTCACCGAACCGATGGGCGAGTTTGTTGGCGCCCAGGACGAGGATCAGCGCGACCACGCTCTTCACCAGACCGACCGCGGCCGACGTCCCCCAGTCGCCGCCGAGGATGCCGTTGTTGTAGACGTAGGTGTCGAGCACTTCGCTGACGTCTGTCCCGACCGCTTGCTGCTGCAGGATGATCTGCTCGAAACCGACCGTCAGCGAGTCGCCGAGCTTGAGGATCAGCAGCAGGATGATGATCGGCTTGAGCCCCGGCAGGGTGATGTGCCAGGTCTGTTTCCAGCGGCCGGCGCCGTCGACCGCGGACGCCTCGTAGAGCGATCGATCGATCTGCGACAGGACAGCGAGGAACAGGATCGTCGCCCAGCCGGTGTCCTTCCACATCACCTGTGAGGTGAGCAGCGCCCGGAAGGCGTCGACGTTCCCGATGATGTGGACCGGGTCGTACCCGTGCGAGCGCAGCCAGTTGTTGATCATCCCGGTGCCGCCCAGCACCTGCTGGAAGACCGCGACCACGATCACCCAGGACATGAAGTGCGGCAGGTAGATCACCGTCTGCACGAACTGGCGGATCCGGTTCGACAGCAGGCTGTGCAGGACCAGGGCCACCACGATCGGCGCCGGGAAGACGATGACGGTCTGGATCGCGGTCAGGACCAGGGTGTTCTTGACCGCGTTCAGGAACTCCGGGTCGCCGTCGACGATGGTCTTGAAATTGTCGAACTGGGACCACAGGCTCTTTCCCACACCGAGATAGGGCTGGTAATCCTGGAAAGCGATGACATTTCCCCAGAGCGGGAAATAGTGGAATGCGCAGATGATCAGCATTCCGGGGATCGCGAGCAGGAGGACGGGGTAATCGCGACGTAGCCGGGTGAAGAGAGACACTTTCCTCCTTTAGTGGGGAGGGCGCATTAAAAAGTGATCGATCCACTTCTTGATGCGGTAGCTAACCGCAGCCCGCAGAGGGTGTCAAGGGCTCGCCGGATCGGCTAATCTGCTGCCCGTGACAGATCCGGGGGACAAGCGGCCGTCGACCATCCACGAGGTGGCCCGGCTGGCAGGCGTCTCGCACACCACCGTGTCGCGGTACCTGCAGGACAAGGACAGCCTGAAACCGAAGACCAGGATCAAGGTCGAGTACGCCGTGAAGGCGCTCGACTACCGGCCGAATCTGGTCGCCCGCTCGATGCGCACCCGCCGGACGAACCGGCTCGCGATCGTGCTCGCGGCCGGCCCGCATTTTCCCGGCCGGCAGCTCGCTGCCGCCTCCGAGATTGCGCACCAGGCCGGTTACCAGGTCGACATCGTCAGTGTCGAAGGTGGCCCGCGGGCGCGTTCCGCGCGGATCGAGGATTTGGCCAGATCGGGTCAGATCGACGGAATCCTGGCGATTTCCTCGATCGACCTGAAAGGCGCGAAGCGGCTCGGCATACCGATTGTCCGGAGCGAGAGTCATGACGAGAAGCTGCACGTGCTGGGCCAGCTCGCCGGTGCCTCCGAGGTCCGCGAGATCATCGAATACCTGAGTTCGCTGGGGCACCGGACGTTCTTTCACGTGGCCGGCGACCAGGAGTTCGCCTCGGCCCGTAACCGCAAGAACGTCTACCTGGAGACGATCGAGCGGCTCGGCCTGCGCTCGGTCGGCGTGGTCGACGGTGACTGGTCCGGCCAGTCCGGATTCGACGCGATCACCGCGTTGCCGGCCGACTGTGGAGTCACCGCGGTGGTGGCCGCCAACGACGTGATCGCGATGGGCGTGATCCGCGGCGCGCGGTCGCGCGGCTGGGACGTGCCTGGCGACCTTAGTGTGTTCGGATGGGACGACGAGGACATGGGCCGGTTCGCGACCCCGTCGTTGTCGACGGTGGCCGTCGACCGCGAGGCCCAGGGCCGTGATGCGATCTACCGGCTGCTCGCCGAGATCAACGGACAGCCCGCTCCGGAGCCGTCCGTGCTCACCGTGAACCACGTCATCCACCGAGAATCGACCGCGCCACCGCCCCAGGCGGACGGGCGCTCGGAGGCACAGTGAAACTCTTCGCAAGGCTGGCCGCGGCAACCCTCGCGGCCGGCGCCTTGGTCCTGCCCGCGATCCCGGCAACGGCCGCCCACCCCGCCGCCACCGCGACCCGTTGTTCGGTGGTGTGGTTCGACCTCGGCAACACGTTGGTCGACACCAAGGTGGCTGGGCGGATGACGTGGATGGAGGGTGCACAACGCCACCTCCGGCAGTTGCGGGCGGTCGGCGTACCGGTGGGGTTGATCACGAACGTGCCGCCGGAGTGGGGTGCTACCGATGCCGAGCGGGCGGCGGCGACCAAGGCGTACGTCGACGGTCAGTGGGCCGAGGCGGATCCGTTCCCGTGGGCACAGTTCGGTGACCGCATCCTGACCCCGCGGACCAAGGCCGAGTCGAAGCCGGCCCTGGCCTTGTTTGAGCGCGGCAAATCAGCCGCGTCCCCGTGCAGGTCGTTCTACGAGGGGGAGACCCCGGCCGAGATCACCGCGGCCGAGCAGGCGGGTCTGATCGGTTACCTCACCGGCCAGCCGGACCAGCCCGCCTTCATCCCGCTCTGGCGCGTGCTGTTCCCCACCAAGCCCTAACCGAACATGTCGGAGGACTGTCGTCACTGACAGATCGGTGACAGGGTGTCGGGTGCATCATGAATACATCGTTGTAACCGATCTGTCCCCGCCCCGACGCATTGGAGAAGCTCCGATGAAGCGCGCACTGATGCAACGCTGTCTGCTGTTGCTCACCACCGGCCTGTTGCTGGTCACCGGCCTGGTGGCCGGCCAAGTCCCCGCCTCGGCTCAGTCAGCTGCTCCTGCCGCCAGCGGCACTTTGCTGCAGCCGGCCGGAGCGAGCCTCTATCCGCGAGCCGTCCGCCTGCAGTACAGCGGTACGGCGAACGGCCGAATCCTCGCGAGCGTCGTCTCGTTCCGCGGCTCCGCGAGCGGTGTCGGCGTGATCCACGAGAGCACGAACGGCGGCGCGAGCTTCGCCGAGGTTGGCGTGGTCGCCGATCCCGAAGCTGCCAACAACCAGGGTCTGTGCTGCGCGACGCTGTTCGAGCTGCCGCGGCAGATCGGCTCGATGCCGGCCGGGACCCTCCTCTGGGCCGGTTCGGTGGGTTCGAACGACCGCCCGATGGCCCTCCGGATCTGGCGGAGCAACGACCTCGGCCGGACCTGGAGCTACCTGTCGAACTGCGCAACCGCGCCGAACGACCGCGGTCTGTGGGAGCCCGAGTTCTCCGTGGCCGCCGACGGCCGGCTGGTCTGTCACTACGCCGACGAGACCGACGGCGTACACAGTCAGAAGCTGATGGAGGTCCGCAGTAGCGACGGCGTGAACTGGACCGACCGGCAACCGACAGTGCAGAGCACTACCGGCGGTCACCGCCCGGGCATGCCCGTGGTGCGTCAGCTCAACTCGAGCTTCTACATCATGGTCTACGAGATCTGCGGCCTCGGCGGGCAGTACGACTGTGTCGTCCACAAGCGCACCTCGAGCGACGGCTGGAACTGGGGATCGCCGAGTGACCTGGGCATCAGGCCACAGACCATCGACGGCAAGTACTTCGCGCACACGCCAACGATCGCGGTCGTCGGCAACAAGCTGCTGCTGATCGGGCAGATCCTGCTCAACGGCAACGGTTCGGTTGCCGCGGACAACGGTCGCACGATACTCGCCAACACCGAAGGCGCCAACGGCAACTGGTACGAACTCGAGGCCCCGGTCCAGGTCCCGAACCCGGTCAACCACTACTGCCCGAACTACAGCTCGCCGCTAGTCGGTTCGGCCGACGGAACCCGTGTGCTGCAACTCGCCAGTGACTTCAGCAACGGCGATTGCCAGACGTTCTTCGCCACTGGCTCCGCAATCGGCACCGGCGCGGACACCGGCGTGGCCGGCGGAGCGACGTACCGGCTGCTCAGTGCGCAGAGCAGTCACTGCATGGACGTTGCCGCGGACTCGCGTGAGTACGGCGGCCGGATCCAGCAGTGGTACTGCAACGGCCTCGGCCCGCAGAACTTCCAGTTCACCGCCGAGGGCAACGGCTACTACCGGATGAAGGGCCAGAACAGCCAGCTCTGCGTCGAGGTCACCAAGAACTCCTTCGAACCCGGCGCGAAGATCCAGCAGTTCGCCTGCCAGGACGGCGGCTGGCAACGCTGGAAGTTCGTGAACGTCGGCCGCAACTACTACCAGGTCATCGGCCAGAACTCCGGCCTCTGCCTCGACGTAGCCGGCGGCTCCACCGCAGCCGGCGCCGACCTCCAGATCTGGCACTGCAACAACCTCCAGCCCCAGATCTGGAAACTCGAACGCCGCTGACGGCACTCGAGGACGCTCAGGATCCGGCGGCCGGCAGGTCGAGCGCGGCACGCAGGCGGGCTGGGCTCATCGTGCCCGGCCCGTCGGCCTCCGGGAACGATGCAAGCAACCTGATCAGGTCGTCACGACGAGTGGGATCCGCGGCAGCCTGACGCGGCGTGATCCCATCCAGCGCCGGGATCGGATCCGTCAACCACTTCTGTTCGTACTCGAGAACGAACTCCTCGAGTACGGCGGCGGTCGCCGGATCGACCGGACCACCGATTGCGCCGCGGCCGTGAGTCGGCTCGGCGGCGAGCGTGGCCAGCTCGCGCGTGTCGCGGGCCGGCCGCCGCGACTCGCTGACCAGGACGATCGCAGGCATCAGTTCGCGAATCGTTGTGACGACCCGCTCGTGCCGGCTCTCGCTGTTCGTCTCGATCTGCAGGGTGTCGCCGCTCAGCCGGAGAGTTGCGCTGATGCGCAGCAAGCCGTCGGTCGTCACGTGCTCGAGCCAGGTTGGCTCCCGCGGATCGTCGCGGTCGAACTGCTCGTCGAGGAACTTGCCCAAGGCAACTGGGTCCGTCGTGTGGAGGGTGGCCTCGCAGAAAACCAGCGGATCGCCTTCGGTGTTCTGCAGGACTGCCGGCGCGAAACGCCGGGTGAGGAATTCGACCAGTTCGTCCGGCATTGGTTCGGAGTCGAGCAAGGCGATGAGTTCGTCGCGCTGATGCAGTGCAACGGGCTCGATCCCACCGAAGATCTGCGCGGTGTCGCCGGCCCCGGCAACCCGGGCGCAGATCAGCTCGCCAGTGGTCAGGGCGGTACTGGCAGTGCGTTCGCGGACCTGCTGGACATCGCCGGTCCGCAGGTCGCGCAGCGTGAGGTGCTCGCCGGGGTGGACATCCGTCACCTCGTGAACCGAGCGAGAAGTCAGCAGCCACTGCTGCGCGAGCAGTTGCTCGTCATCCGGCAGCAGGACGCCTCGAGTACTGAGGAAGTCCTCCAACAACCCACCTTCGAACAACAAGACGTCAGCGATGAGTGGGTCCGAGAGTGCCGCCTCGAGCTCGTCATCGGTCTCGGCATACTCAGCGCGCAGGTCACCCAGCTGGTCGTACAAGATCTGGCGGGGCGGGTCGTCCAGGTACCGCTCCGCCTTCTGGTACAGCCACCGTGCGCGCTCCTCCAGCGGGAGCCCCCTGTTGGTGAGGTGGCACTTCTTGTACTTCTGTCCTGATCCGCACCAGCACAGGTCATTGCGACCGAGGTCCGCGCGCGGAGCGGCGTCGTACCGCTCGAGAGCCTGCAGCATGGGATCATCGTCGGGCGCCCCGATGCGCCGGAGCAGCGACAGGCCACGCGTGGCGTCACCACGGTCGAAGGCGTAGCGAGCCAGGTCGAACGCAGCCAGCGGCCAGTCCGGATCGAGCGACTCGGCGGACAGCAGCGTCTGCTCGGCGGTCGCGATGTCGCCTTGCAACTCCTGGGTCTTGGCGCGCAGCCAGCGCAGTGCGGGACGGGTGGTCCGCGGCATCAACGGTTCGAGGGCCTCGGTGAGCAACCCTAGGGGCGCGGCCCGGTCGGCTTCGTAGCCGGTCGTGTGCACCAACAGCGCACTGACGACGATCGGCTCGTCCAGAAGCGCGAGCAACTCCTTGATCTGTCCGGTCAATCCGTCGAGCAGGGTGCCGTCGGCCATCTGCTCGTACATACCGGTGGCTGCGAGCACAGCCAGGGCTTCGTCGTCGTCCAGCTCGAAACGATCCATGACGCTCTTGAGGCTGCTGTTCATCCGCCACGCGGCGAAGTCGAAGTCTTTCCGCGCCACCCAGTCGACGAGCCGGGCCAGGCCGTTCGCGGCGAACAGTTCGTCCAGTGGCAGCAGCGGCTCGCGGAAGAGTTCGGGATCCTCGGCACACACCGTCCAGATCGCCGTGTCGAGCTGCTCGGGCTCACGCCGGTCCAGTACGGCGGTCAGCGCCTCCACGACCGCCGTCGTCGCCTTCGCGTCGACCGGCGCATCCGAAACCTCGAGCGCGAGCCCTCCGTCCGCAATCCGCAGAGCAATCACGTCACCGGGTCGAACACCCTTGCTACTCCAGTAACCACCGGGCAGCAGGACCACTTCGTAGTCGGTCACCTCCTCGAGCGGCACGCCCCGCTCGGCGAGCTTCTCGGCTTCGAAGGGAACAACGATCAACTCGACCGGTGTGCCGTCGAGCAACCGAGCGTCGTCGGTTTCGAACAGGAGCGCCGCCGCCGTGAGATCGGGCGTCAGGAACAGGAGGTCGTGGGCGGCCTCCACGTCCGTCACCCGGCGGACGAACACCCGCCCGGCAAGCAGGCTCGGCAACCAACCCCAGCGACCGTCGCCGAGGAGCACGATCTGGCTGTCGGGCACCTCGTCGAGCGCTTCCGCCCAGCCGTCCACAGGCAGCGGGCCGAGATCGACGCCGCGACTGTCCAGCTCGGCGAAGAGCTGATCATCCGTCAGCGGTCCACGCGCAGCAAGGATCTCCGCGGCAGACTCCAGCACTGCGTCGTACGGCACGTCGAATCTCCGATTACCTCGTGGGAATGCTCGGTCGGTAGCCCGCTGCGGCGAGCCAGGCCCGGGCGCGCCCCAATTGGCGCTCGTCCCGGAACAGCGTCCAGCGCGTGAGCTGATCTTGCACGGCCTCGCCGTCCAGGACGCGGCGGAATCGCCGAAAGGCACCTTTGCCTTCGAGCGCCTGCCGGAGTTGCTCTTTGAGCGGTCCATCCGCCAGGCTGCTGGTGAAGTCACGCATGTCCCAGTAGCCCGAGCTGCTCTCCGGCTGAAAGTACCGGATCCGCTCGTCGTCGAAGTCTTCGCTGTCATCATCGAGCCACTCGGGAGGATCAGCGTCGAGCAGGCCCGGCGGGTAGACGTCCCCGGTGATCAGGTCGAGGGCGCCGTCGCCTTGCATCGGATCCCCGTCGAGTGCTGAGCCCAGCAACGACAGATCAACCGGTACGGCGGTCAGCGCCGGCCGCGCAGCTGGTTCCGCCGGACTGAGCTCGGCCAGCAGTTCGGCGGCGAGTTCACGATCGCCTTCGGCATCGCGCTGCTGAAGGGCCGCGCTACAACGCTGGACGAGTTCTCGGTCGGCGCGGTCGCCTGCCCGGAGGAGTTGTTCGCCCGCATGGTGGAGAACCGGTTCCAGCGACCGGCCCTCCGACAGCACCTCGAGCTCACCCATCCGCAGTCGGCGCTGGGCCGCGCGGTCCCAGAAGTCGTCGTCGCCCATGGACCGCAACTCTAGGCGACGTACTGTGGCCGCATGACTCTGAAGCTTGTGAACGGTGCCGAGATTCCCGCGCTGGGGCTGGGGGTGTGGCAGACGCCGGATGGTGCGGAGTGTGAGCGCGCGGTCAGTACGGCGCTCGAGGCCGGCTACCGGTTGATCGATACAGCCCAGGACTACCGGAACGAGGTGAGCGTCGGGAAGGCGATCCGGGCCAGCGGGATTCCGCGCGAGGAGATCTTCCTGACCACGAAGTTCCGCCCGGTCAGCGACGACCCGTACGCCGCCGCCGAGCAAAGCCTTGAGCGCCTTGGACTCGACTACGTCGACCTCTATCTCGTGCACTGGCCGCAGGGTGGCCCCACCTGGGCTTGGCCTGGCATGGAGAAGGCGGCCCAGGCAGGGTTCGCCAAGGCTATTGGCGTCTCGAACTTCAGTGCCACCGAATTGGCCGAGCTGGCCAAGGTCGCCGAACTCCAGCCCGCCCTCAACCAGGTCTACTTCAGCCCGTTCGCCTACCGCCGCGCCCTGCTAGAAGCCGGTACGGCGGCCGGCCTGGTCACCCAGGCCTACAGCCCACTCGGCACCGGCAATCACCTCACCGACCCGACCGTCGGCCGGATCGCGACCGAGGTCGGCAAGACCCCGGCCCAGGTCCTGATCCGCTGGGGCCTGCAGAAGGGCCTGTCCGTCATCCCGAAGTCTGCGAACCCGGACCGCATCCGCGAGAACTTCGCCATCGACTTCGAACTGGGCGATGCCGCCGTGGCCGAGCTTGACGCTCTCGACCGGACCGGCGGCACCGCCGAGTCCAACGAACACAAGTGGTGGTGACTCAGTACGAGTAGTCGCAGCTCGCCGTACCGGAGCCGAGGGTCATTCCCGTGTACGGCGAGCGGACCGTCACCCAGACCGTGCGTGTCCCGTAGACCCCGGGTGGCCGGTAGGTGATGGTGTCGGTCCAGCCGACGTCGCTGAAGGCCCCATCCACCGCGGACCTGCGGTGGGTCGCCCGCAGGTAACGCGCGGTGCCGAACACCGGCTCGTTGGTCCTGCTCTTGGCAGTGGTCTCGTACTCGTACTTGATCTCCAGCCCCGACGGCTGCGGCTCGTTGTACTGCGCGCCTTCGACCGCGGCGGTGATGGTGCTCGCCTCCTCGTCACACGACAGCGTGACCTTCGTGCGCGTGTCGTAGGCGCAGTACGCGGATCGTTCGGCGAGGAAGTCGCCGGACAGGTTCTTGACCGTCGCGACGACCTTCTCGGTGTAGAAGAGGTTGCTGCTGATCGGGAAGCTGCGCTGGTATCCCGCGACCGTCAGGTTGCCGTCGGCGTCCGACTTGCCGGAGACGGTGGTGGTCGTCCCGAAGGCCGGGATCTTGGCCGAGGTCGTCGCCGTGGCCGAGTAGCCGGACTCGACCTTGAAGTCGACCTTGACCGGCCAGTTCGCCGCCACGCTA
This sequence comes from Kribbella sp. NPDC056951, assembly GCF_042674205.1. Taxonomy (NCBI): domain Bacteria; kingdom Bacillati; phylum Actinomycetota; class Actinomycetes; order Propionibacteriales; family Kribbellaceae; genus Kribbella; species Kribbella sp. NPDC056951. The sequence goes on along the minus strand of NZ_JBHUQZ010000005.1, from coordinate 35,313 downwards.
CCGACTCCGGTGACGCCGGTGCGGATGGTGTTCGTGGCCGGGTCACAGGTGATCCAGGCACGGAAACCGTTGGTTGCGGCCGAGGCCGGAACGACGGTCAGAAGTGAGAGGAGCAGGCCGGCGGCGGCAGCCGGCACCGCCGCCAGGCGGAAGTTCTTCACAGGGTCCCTCCCAGGGAGTCGAATCGTGCCCGAGGATTCGACCACGCTGCGCGGTCACCCACTAGACCAGAATTAGCGCAGCGTCTTGAAGGCGGTGCGCAGTTCTTGGGTGAGGAGGTCGGGCTGCTCCCAGGCGGCGAAGTGGCCGCCGCGGTCTACCTCGTTCCAGTGGATGAGGTTGCCGAAGGTCTGCTCACCCCAGGTGCGCGGAGCGGGGTAGATCTCGCCGGGGAAGACGGTGACCGCGACTGGGAGCCGGGGGATCGGTACGGCGTTGAACGGGCCGCCGCCGGCTTGGGCGCCTTCCCAATACGAGCGTGAGGACGACGTACCGGTGTTGGTGAGCCAGTAGAGCGAGATCGCGTCCAGGATCTCGTCGTAGGTGAGGACCTTCTCGGGGATGCCGCCGCTGTCGGTCCACTCGGCGATCTTGTCGTAGTAGTACGCGGCCATCGCGACCGGTGAGTCGGCGAGTGCGTAGCCGATGGTCTGCGGGCTCTGGTTCATCATCGCGGCATAGCCGAAGCCGTCGCGGTAGAAGTGCAGGAGCCGGTCGTAGGCGACCTTCTCGCGTGGGGTGAGGGTCTTGGGCGCCGCGTCGAAGTTGCGCAGGTGTCGCAGTACGTCGTCAGGCACCGTGCCAGGCATGTTGATGTGGATCCCGAGCAGTCCCTTGGGCTCCTGAGTCGCCAGGACCTCGGAGATGATCGCGCCCCAGTCGCCACCCTGCGAGACGTACTCCGAATAGCCGAGCCGCTGCATGAGCTGGTGGAACGCGGTCGCCATGTGGCCCGGGTTCCAGCCGACCTTGGTCGGCCTGCCGGAGAACCCGTACCCCGGCAGGGTCGGCAGCACGAGGTGGAACGCGTCGTCGGCCTTGCCGCCGTGCGCGGTCGGGTTGGTGAGCGGGTCGATGATCTTCAGCAGCTCGATGATCGAGCCGGGCCAGCCGTGTGTCATCAGCATCGGCAGCGCGTTCGCGTGCTTGGAGCGGATGTGCGCGAACTGGATGTCCAGGCCGTCGATCGAGGTGATGTACTGCGGCAGCGCGTTGAGCTTGTTCTCGACCTTGCGCCAGTCGTAGTGCGTACCCCAGTACTCGACGAGCGGCCGAACCCTGTCCAGCTGGGCGCCCTGGGTGCGGTCCGCGACGGTCTCCCGGTCGGGCCAGCGGGTGGCCTTGATCCGCCGCCGGAGATCGGTGATCGCGGTCTGCGGCACCTTGATCTTGTACGGACGGATCCGCGGGTCGTCGTGCGCGGTGCTGGCGTGCGCCAGGTCGGGTACGCCGAACTGGACGGCGGCCGCACTCGCGGCGGCGAGGCCGAGGAACTGACGACGATCGGTCATGGGGGAGGCTCCTTCTGCGTGGCGGACCGGCATGTGCCTGTCCACCATCGCCAGCCCGGCCCCGCGTCGCCCCAGGGATCCCACTGGGGGAGTCCCTGGTCACCGCGGCAGGGCGTCCCGCAGCTGTCGCCGGGACGTAATCCCGAGCTTCGCGAACGTCTTCCGCAGGTGCCACTCGACGGTCCGCGGACTGAGGAACAGCTGTGCAGCGATCTCGGGGTTGGTCAGTCCGTCGCGGGCCAGCCCGGCGATCTGCGCCTCCTGCGTGGTCAGGTCGTTCGCCGTCTCGACCGAGCGCTTCCGAACCGTCTCGCCGGTCGCGAGCAGCTCATGCCGTGCCCGCTCCGCGAACGCCCCGAGCCCCAACGCGGTCAGCGCGTCGTACGCCGTCCGCAGCTCGCCGCGTGCGTCCGCGCGACGGCCTTCGCGACGCAACCACTCGCCGTACAGCAGCCGGCTGCGTGCGGCCTCGCCCTGCAGGATCGTGCGGTCGAGGCACTCGATGGAACGCTGGTACTGCGCCTCGTCGCCATCCCGAAGCGCCCGCACGCGCGCCTCGATTCCGCGACTCCAGTCAGTCGGTACGGCGGTTGCTCGCTCACTCAACCAGGTCAGCGTCGACTCGACCAGCTTGCTGTCGCCGGTCCGGGATGCGGCTTCGCCGAGCTCGCCGGCGATCAGAGCGCCGTACCCGATGATGTCCTGGTCGAAGATCCACTGGGCCGCGTCGCGGGCGAGTTCGTAGCGACCGAGCCCGTTGTTCAGCACGGCTTGGGCATACCGGTTGAGCACACCAGCGCCAGTGCCGGTCACTTCGGTACCGCGGAAGGCGGCGAGCAGCAGGCCGCCGTACTGGATCGAGGGGTTGCCGGTGGCGGTCGCGATGCGGTCTTGTTCGTCGACCATCCGGGCCGCCTCGGCGAGTTCACCCGACAGGCAATGCAGGGCCGCGCCGAAGTCCAGCGCGAACTGCAGGCGCAGCAAGGCGCCGGTCTGCCGGGCGAGCCGTTCCTGGCGGGCAACCAGCCTGCGCGCGCTCTCGAGGTCCCACAGGTCGATCGCGATGATGCCGGTGGCCAGGTGCCCGGTCGGCTCATCGGTGTGATCCCGCAGCTCGGCCGCGATCGCCTTGACCAGCCCCGGCGCCGCCTCGACATAGCCACTCGTGAACCGCGCGGCGAGCGCCTGCAGGAGCGAATCCTCCGGGGCAAGAGGTGCCGGTACGGCGGCCGCCGCCTCCGCGACGATTCCGTTCGCCTCGCGCCCGGCCGCCCAGATGGCTGCGGTCAGGGCAGCGAGATGGGTGCTCTGGGCAAGGTCGGGTTTGAGCGGTTCGAGTTGCCGCGCGGCGTCGAGCAGCGTCGCAGCCGCCTCGTGGTTGCGGCCTTGATCGAACTGGATCTGACCGCGCAACCGCTGGGCCAAGGCCGATCGCAGTTCGTCCGGCGGACCGTTCTCAAGCTGGTCGAGGAGACCGAGCGCGGTGTCGAGCGCGCCACCGGCACACCGCGCGGTCGCGGCAGCGAGCAGGCGTTCGGCTCGGCGATCGGGGTCGAGGGTCAGCTCGACCGCTCGTTCGAGGAAGGCGCCGGCGGCGAAATGGCCGCCGCGTTCGCGGACTCCGGCCGCGGACCGTTCGAGCTCGGCGGCGACGTCCTCGTCGGGGAGCGGGGCTGCCTGCCCGCGATGCCACGCGCGCCGGGCCGGGTCGCGATCCGGATCCGTCACCTCGGCCAGCGCCAGATGTGCGGCCTGCCGATCCGACGCGGCCGCAGTCCGGTACGCCGTCGATCGGACCAGCGGATGCCGGAATCGGATGTGGGTGCCGAACGTGATGAGCCCCGACTCAAGGGCCGCGGTGGCCGCGTCGGCACCAAGCCCCATGCGTTCGGCGGCGCGCCAGAGCAGGGTCGGATCGCCGAGCGGTTCGGCGGCGGCCAAGGTGAGGAGCTGCCGGGCCTCGGCCGGTAAGTCGTCCAGCCGATGTTCGAAGCTCTCCTCGATCAAGGCGATCCGGCCGTCGGCGCGACCGACGCCGGTGTGCGGAAGTTCAAGCAGCGCAAGGGGATTGCCCTGCGCCTCGGCGACGATCCGGTCCTTGACCCGCGGATCGATCAGTCCCGGGACGGTCGACTCCAGCAGGGTCTGGGCATCGGCCCGATCCAGTCCGCCGAGCTCCAGCTCGCGCAGCCCGGTGAATCCGTGATCGAAGCCGTTGCGGACAGCAATGATCATCACCACCGACTCGGCGTTCAGCCGGCGGGCGACGAAGGCGAGGATGAGTTCGGACATCTTGTCGAGCCACTGCGCGTCGTCGATCACACAGACGAGCGGCTGGTCGGCGGCCGCGTCCGCGAACAGGTTCAGGACGGCAAGCCCGACCAGGAACGCGTCCGGCGTCGGCCCGCTGACCAGGCCGAACGCCGTACCGAGGGCTTCGGCGAGTGGGGCCGGAAGCCGGTCGCGGTGATCCATAAGTGGCTGGCAGAGCGGATAGAGACCGGCGTACGCGAGCTCCATCTCGGCCTCGACCCCGGCGGTCCGGGTGAACACGCAGCCGCTGGTCCGCGACTCCATTGCCTCCAGCAACGCCGTCTTCCCGACGCCGGGCTCACCGCGCAGGACGAGGACCGCACTGCGGCCGCCACGGGCCGCGTCGACCAAGCGGTCGAGTTCGGCGCTCTCCAAGCGCCGCCCCACGAGCTCTGCTCTGCCCACCAGGGCATGCTAGCGAACGAGCCCTGATTCCCAGGCCCAGACGGCGACCTCGGTCCGGTTGCGGGCGGTGATCTTGCGCTGGATCGCGGTCAGGTGTGACTTCACCGTGGACAGCGAGATCAGCAGCTCCTTGCTGATCTCGGCGTTGGTCCGGCCGCGGGCGACGGCCATCGTGACGTCGAGTTCGCGCTGGGTGAGCGCCGGTACGGCGGGCCGCGCCTTCCCGCTCGGTCCGCTGAACTGGGCGAGCAGCCGGGTCGTGATCGACGGGGAGACCAAGGACTCGCCGTTCGCCGCCGCATGCACGGCCTCGACCAGCAGTCGCGGACCGGCGTCCTTCAGCAGGAAACCGCAAGCACCGGCGCGGAGAGCCTCGTGCACGAGCTCGTCTAGATCGAACGTCGTCACAACCAGTACACGCAACGGGTCGGCGACATCCGGGCCGGCCAGGATCCGGGTCGCGGCCAGGCCGTCGACGAGCGGCATCCTGATGTCCATCAGCGTCACGTCCGGCCGGAGTTCCTGGGCGAGGGACACGGCCTGCCGACCGTCGGCCGCCTCGCCGACCACCTCGACCCCGGGCTCACGCTCCAGGATCAGCCGGAACCCCGTCCGCACCAGAGCCTGGTCATCGGCCAACAACACCCGCAACGTCACGATCCCTCTTTCGGTAGGGGTAATTCGGCGAGAACCCGCCAGCCGCGCTCACCATCTGGTCCGGTGGTCAGCCGGCCGCCGAGTGCCTCGATCCGTTCGCGCATCCCGATCAGCCCGTAACCATCCGCCGTACGGCGGGAGCGGGCGACCCCGTCGTTGCCGATCGCAACGCGCAGCCGGCGGTCCTCGACATCGACCGCGACCGTCACGTGCCGCGCCTCGGGCGCATGTTTCGCGACATTTGTCAGCGATTCAAGCACGATGCGGTGGACGGTCGAGACGGTCTCCGGAGCAACCGCCAACTCGGCGAGACCCGGTGCCAATTCAAGTGCGACCCGATCGTTGCCATCGACAACAGACTCGATCGCCTCGACGAGACCGCCGGTCGTCACGGGCGGGGCGTCTTCGGGACTACGCAGTACGCCGACCAGCCGTCGTACCGCGGCGAGCGCCTCGGAACCGGCCTGCTCGATCTCGCCGAGCATCTCGTGTTCGGTGCTGTCGGCAAGCACCACCTGGGCCGCTTGCGCGCGGACGACCACACCGGTGATGTGGTGCGCGACGAGGTCGTGCAACTCCCGGGCCAGAGCCAGCCGCTCGCGGTTGCGGGCGGCGGCCAGGGCAGCCTCGCGGCGGGCGTCGCTGTCGCGCAACATCAGCCCGACCGCCACCCCGACTCCCCACAGGATCGCCCAGAAGATAGCGACAGTCAGCCGCGGCTGGTCCTCGCCGTACCGGAGTTGAGGTGCGACGACCATGGCCGCCCCACCGAGTACGGCGAGGATGCCCGCCCGGAGTGAGGCGAGCCGATGGCAGCAGGCGCCGATCAGGAGCGCGAGCCCCGTGGTCTCGCAGTCACCTCCCAGCGGCGCGGACGGCGTGGAGAGCAGGCTGACACCGCTGACCAGCAACGAGATGGCGATCGCCACAGCCGCGAGCTGCCCGGTCCATCCGGGGTAGCGACGGCGCAGCAGCGCGAGGACACAGATGACCGCGCCCGACGAGTAGTAGAGAAGCTCGCCGGGCTGGGCTCCGTTCAGGATGATCCGCCGGATCAGCTCGTCGACGTTCAGGCCGGCGAGGAGCAAGATCTCGAGGATCATCACGGCGCGGGAGCGTGTCACCGAGGCGCCGCCGCGGCCGAGCAGGCGTAGTCGTGCGCCGGGCGAACGCCGGTGGTCAGGAAGGTCGTTACCGCGTAGTTCGCGCACCGGTTGCGCCCGAACAGGTAGACGCCATGACCGCCTTCATCGGCCGTGACCATCGTGGTCCGCTGCCCCAGGGCCTGCCGCAGCTTCCGGGCGCCGACCAGGGGAGTGGCGGGATCGCGGAGGTTCTGCACCATCAGCACATTAGCCGGACCGTCGTCATTGACGCGGACGGGTGGCTCGGTCGCGTCCGGCCAATAGGCGCACGGCTGGATGTTGGCCCCGGCCGCACCCCACAGCGGGTAGCGAACGCGATCGACGGCGACGGCACGCTGGTAGGTCGAGACCGACGTCGGCCAGCGCGAGTCGTTGCAGATGATGGCGTACCGGCCCGAAATGAGCTGGTCGGCACCGCTCGCAGCCGACTTCGTCTCACCAGGCGGAGCCGGCGGCTGGTTCGCGTCCAGCGACTTCCACAGCTGGGCAAGCACCGGCAGCTGCGCTGCGCCGTACGAGTAGCCGAAGGTGATCAGCCGGAACATGGCACCGTCGTACACGCCGTCGGGTGCGACCACCGGCTTCTTGTCCAGCCGCGCCGCCAGCGCGTGGTACTTCGCGATGACCTGAGCCTGCGTCCGGCCCAGCCCGTACTCACGGAAGTTGGCCGCGACGTACGCTGCGAAGTCCGGCAGCCGGTCCTCGACACCCTGACTCCACAGTCGGTCGCTGGGGTAGTCCCAGCCGCCCGGAGCGAGGTTGCTGTCGAGCACGATCCGGTCGCTGCGCTGCGGGAACAGCGTCGTGTAAACCGCCCCGAGATGCGTGCCCCACGACGCACCGAGGTACGACGCTGTGGTCTCACCGAGTGCGCTGCGGATCTGGTCCATGTCGCGTGCCGTGTTGGCAGTCGACATGTGGGGGAGCAGCGCGGCCGTCTCCGAACTCCAGCACTGCTTGGCGATCTGCTGTACCTCGGCCGCGCGCTTCGCAACATCGGCCGCAGACTTCGCGTACGGCGGGATGTTCCCGTAGAGCTGCTGTTGCGCAGTCAGGTCGCACGACACCGGCGTGCTGTGCCCGATACCACGCGGATCGAATCCGATCACGTCATAGCTGTCGAGCACACTCTGCGGCATTTTGGCGGCCACCAGCGTGGCCGGATACCCAAGCCCGGCACTAGGCCCACCAGGGTTGACCAGCAGGATCCCGCGCCGCTGATCCGGCTTCTTACTGGCCACCCGTGAGATCGCGATCTCGATCTTCTGGCCGCCCGGATTGCGATAGTCGAGCGGCACTTTCAGCGTTGCGCACTGCATTCCCGCCGGTACAGGCACGCCCGGCGACACATCCGCCGGACACGCGCCCCACTTCAGATCATGTGATGGTTCGGCCTGCGACGTACCGGGGATCAGCGCCGTCGCCACAGTGGCGGCCGCTACCGCCACGGACAAGGTCTTCCGCATCTCGAATTCCTCCCGAGCTTTGTGGACGACCCCAACCCTTCCGGTTGGCTCACCGCCTCACATCCCACGCTCGGCCACTTCAGACCCGGCCAAAAGTACGAGGCTGTTCAGCTGGCCCGGAGGATCATGAACGGCGGCTTGTCGGCCAGCTCGGTCGGCACATCGCGGCCGGTCGCCGCGATCCGCCGTACGGTGTCGTAGCCGGCGGCGTGCAGGCCTTCGATGAGTACGTCGGTCGCCCAACTGCCGGACTGGAAGCTGAAGCTGCCGCCGTCGTAGAAGATCGTGGCCTCGTAGGGCTGGCGGCCGTCGACGGCGGGGCCGTTCGGGTGCTGTTGTACGCCGAACCGTCGATCCTGCGTGCTGAGTACATTCCAGTCGGCGTCGGCGTTGGCGGTCACGAGTAGGAGGTCGTCACCGGCGACGGCGAAACCCTTGAGCATGGCGTCGAGGTCGGCGCGCGTCTCCGCGTGGTTCACCAGCCACATCGCGGTGACGAGGTCGAAGCGGCCGTCCTGGGCACCGCGGGTGGCATCGCCGAGCAAGTACTCGATCTCGCCGGGTACGGACTCGGCGATCGCGATCATCTCCGCGGACAGGTCGACCCCGACGACTCGGTCGGCGCCTTGTGCGGCCCAGAGCCGGCTGTAGAAGCCGGTGCCGCAGCCGACGTCGAGGACGGTTCGCCCGGCTAGTCCACCGACCTCCGCGAGTACGACGTCCTGCTGGAACTGGCCCGCGACGGACAGGTTCCATTGGTCGTAACGGCCGGCCAGCGTTGCGTACGTCTCCATGATTCGAGTCTGTCAGCGGGTTGGCCGCAAACCCCAGCCCCTTCGGGCAGCTGTCAGGGACAGGCGCATACTGCTCCAGGCGACCGGATGAGGCCGGCCGCCTTTCTGCCCACAGTTCGGAGTATTCCCATGTCCGGTTTGACCCGGCGTTCCGTCCTACTCGCCGTACCAGCAGCCGCCGCCGCGATCGCGTCCCCGGTCCTGATCAGCAGAGCGACCGCCGCCACCCCGCACCAGAGCCCCATCGACATCCACCGCAGTGGAGTCGTCGTCAGCCACGATCTGCCCGCACTGCACGTGCACTACCCGCACTCGCTCGACCTCGAGATCCGTTATGAGAGCAAGGACTCCGGTCAGCCCGGCGGCTGCGAGCACCGCACCTCCGAGGAGACGGTGCTGGCCGAGATCCCGGCCGGCGCTGCCTGGGTGACGCTCGGCGGTGTCCGCTACAACCTCGCCAACTTCCACTTCCACACCCGCTCCGAGCACCGCCTCGACGGCCACCAGTTCCCGCTCGAGCAGCACTGGGTGCACCTCGGCCCGAACGGCGAGAAGCTGGTCATCGGCCAGTTCATCACCACCGGCGGTCACGGCGGCACCCTCCAGGACCAGGCCCTCGCGACCGTCCCGGAGGAGTGCGGCGAGAACGTTCGCCTGCACCACGCCAACCTGGCCGCGGCCCTCCCGACCGACCTCTCCACCTTCCGGTACGACGGTTCGCTGACGACCGCGCCGTACTCGGAACCCGTGTCCTGGTTGGTGCTCAAGCACATCCGCGAGGTCAAGTCGTCCTCGCTGGCGCACTTCCAGACCCGCTTCCCGGACGGCGACAGCCGCCCGGTGCAGGCGCTGAACGGGCGGACCGTCAAGTACCGCCCGCAGCACTAGTTGGTACCGAAGAGCCAGAGCTCGTAGAGCGAGTAGCCATACGTGGTTGCTCGCTTGGTCCCTTGCATCCGGACGTAGCGAACCGGATCCGGGGCGTCCAGGGCGACCTGGTCGTCCTTGCAGGTCGACGTGCCGACGGTGGCCGCATCACGCCAGGTGGTGCCGTCGGCCGAGACCTGGATCCGGTACGACGATGCGCAGGCGTCCTCCCAGAAGAGCCGGGCCGAGGTCACGCGACTCGGCTCGGCCAAGGCGAGTTGCAGCCACTCGCCGTCGGTGTAGTTCGAGGCCCATCTCGTCGTCAGGTCGCCGTCGTTGACATTGCGCGCGGCCAGTCGATCGAGCTCGGCCTCGACCGACGACGCAGTGGCGCTCGCCGTGAATGACAGGTGTTTCGACCCTGAGGGTGCTGCGGGCACCGTGCGTACCGGCAGTTGCTTTCGAGCCGTGAGTTGCAGACCGCGCAGAGACACCGGTACGTCGAGTGTGGCCGTGACCGTGCCATTCGGTGCGGACGCGGTGAGGCGCCAGCTCCAGACCGTGGATTGACCAGGTGCGAGAGCAGATGCGCCGCGCGTCGCGAGCGTGGTGGCGATACCGGCGACCGACAACTTCGGTGCGAGGTTGGTCAGCTTCGCCGTACCGCGGTTCGTCACTGTCGCGGTGAGCGTGACGGACTCACCGGCCGGGAGTGGTCGCGGGTTGTCGACGGTGACACCGATGCGCGGATCGCCGGTACTGGGTAGCGTGCTGGCGATCAGTTCGGCGCCTGGACCGTTGCCTAGAGCCCCTATCTGATCGTTGAACGTGTCGTAGCCGAGGCTGAGATCCTTGCCACGCCACATCTTCTGACCGAGTACGCCGAAGGTCGGTTCGGTCAGGCGGTGCACATCCAGCGCGCCGTACTGGGCGTGGACGAGATCGTTCCAGACCGCGGACATCGCACCGCGGAGCAGCGGCGCGCCCGGATCCACCGTCTGGTTACCGGGGAAGACGTTCGGCTCCCAGTTGTCGAACAGCCAGCGCCCGTCGAGTCCGTTGCCGTGGTAGTAGTTCGCGAACGGGACGACGTACAGGAGGGCGTCGTTGGTGTTGATCACCGGATAGCCGTCGGCGATCGCCTGCTTCGGTCCGTACCAGCTGTTGTTCCACGAGTTCATCGTCACGTCGCGGTCGTAGCCGCTGGCGCCGCCGGACATCACCGACAGGCTGCCCCATGCCGACGCACTCTTGCCCAGTGTACGGACGTGCGCGGTGATGTCGTTGAAGTACTGCCGGTACTGCGTCGCGTACTCCCGCGGGTACTCATCGGCCCCGACATGCACAGCCGGCCCACGGAACCACGGCGTGAACTCGTCGAACACCTCTTTCATGAAGGCGGTCGTGGCCGGCTTGCTCAGATCGAGGTGATCGGACTTGCCGCCGTTCAGACCGAGTGCCGGGTCGAAGGCGATGAAGGCCCGGGCGTGAGCCGGCGCATCGATCTCCGGCACGATCGTCACGTGGTGGTCGGCCGCGACGGACTCCAATCGGTCCCAGTCGGCGCGGGTGAAGGCACCGTCCTTGGCAGCGAGCCCGGCGAACCGAGGGTTGTCCGACGCGAGCCGGAACGCCGATTGTGCCTTCGACCAATCGCCACCCGGCGGACTGATCTCGTTGTCGTTGAGGTGCAGCTGGAAGGTGTTCAGCTTGAACCAGCTCAGGTACCGCACCGAGTCCCGGATGTACTTCTGATCGAACCAGCGGCGTCCGACATCGAGCATGAATCCGCGCGCCGCGTAGTTCGGCCAGTCCACCGCACTCCCGACCGGCACGCTGGCCAGACCGGGACTCTCGCGAACCAGCATCTGCAACAAACTGCGGCTCGCCCAGAACGCACCAGTCGCCGTCCGGCTGACGATCTCCACCCGATCACTGACCCGCAGCCGATACCCCTCCTTGGCGGCGACCTTGGTCTCCGGACCGACCACCGCGGTTGGATCAAGCCGCAGTACGACGTCGCCCGCGCGCGATCGCGTGTCGACTGCGACCCGGACGCTCCACCCGACGAGCTCGTTGAGGTCGGTCGCAACCTGATCGGCCGTGGTCCGCAGTGCGGCAGCATCGCTCGGCCGCACCACGATGCGTGTCCGGGGCTGCAGATTCAGCCGACCGGTCCCACCCGTCCACTGCTGCAATGACGGCACCACGGGAGGCGCCGCGTTGACCTGCTGGAGCTGGGGTGGAGCGGCCTCGGCCGGAACCGTGGTCGTCGTGGCGAGGAGGGCGAGGGCGAGTGCCGAGATGATCGTTCGAGGCTTCATGCACGGTCCCTTGGAGTGATTGTTTCTGCTCGAAACGGCTCGAAAGGTTCAAGTTGACGCATACCGTGACAGCCGGACTCGAGGTCGTCAAGCGTGGGATCGAGCTCTTGACTATCTAAGATCCTTTAAGTAAAACCATCTTAGAAACCAGGCCGCGGAGGGAGGCGCCATGACGTTTCAGCAGGTGGCGTCGCCGCGGCGGCAGGCGCCCGAGCGGACCAAGGCCCGGACGCAGGACAACCGGATCCACAACCGATCGCTGGTGCTCGCGACCCTCTACCACCAGGGCGCGATGACGCGGTCCGAGCTCACTCGCGCCTCCGGGCTGACCGCGCCGACGATCTCGGCGCTGGTCGGCGACCTGGAGACCGACGGGCTGGTCGCGGAAACCGGACCACGCGAGGGATCGCGCCCTGGCAAACCGGCGAACCTGGTGCGGATCGACGACGACAACACCAACCTCGTCGTACTCGATCTGTCGCACAGCGACCGGTTCACCGGTGCGGTGCTCAATCTGCGCGGGGAGATTGTCCGGCGTAGTGAGGTTGCGCTCGGTGGGGCGCTCGGCGATGAGGCTCTCGCGTTGGTCTTCCGCTTGGCTGACAACCTGATGCGGCTCGCGCCCCGGCGAGTGCTGGGGATCGGTGTCGGTACGCCGGGCATCGTCGACGAAACCGGCACGATCCGGCAGGCGGCGCACTTGCGCTGGACCGGACTCGCGCTGGCCGAGCGACTCAGCAACCGCCACGCAGTCCCCGCGTACGTCGGCAATGACATCAACCTCGCCGCCCTCGCCGTACTGCGATTCCGGGAGACCGAGGCCCGCAACCTGATGGTCGTCTCGATCGAGCACGGTGTCGGTGCGGGCCTGGTGGTCGGCGGTGAGCTGGTCGAAGGCGAGCAGTTCGCCGCGGGCGAGATCGGCCACGTCACCGTCGACGACGACGGCGACGACTGCGTGTGTGGACGTCGGGGCTGCCTCGACCTGGCGATCTCGGCGGCACATCTGCAGCGGCGACTTGACGCCGTACCGGAGTCCGATCGAGCCACCGTCCTCGCGGCGGCCGGCCGGGCGCTGGGGATTGTGCTCGCACCGATCAGCAGCGCCCTCAACCTCGACGAAGTTGTGCTCACCGGTCCCGCCGAGCTGATCGACGGGCCACTGCTCGAATCCGCGACGACGACTGCTCGCTCGCGCACGCTCACTCCGATCAGTTCGGCGTTGCAGGTCAGGTCTCTGGCCGGCGATGCGGACCTGATCCTGCTCGGCGGCGCCTGCCTGGTGCTGTCGGGCCAGCTCGGGATCTGGTGACATTCACCCCCATTTCGGAGGACCGCCATGCTCCGTACTTCCGCTCGACTTGCCCTGGCGCTGGTCGCCATCGCCTCGTCCCTCGGCCTGCCGACTGCCACGGCAGCGACCGCCGGGACGATCACCATCGGTTCGAAGTGCCTCGACGATGCCGACTTCGGTACCGCGAACGGGACGGTCATCCAGCTCTTCACCTGCAACGGTTCCTCGGCCCAGTCCTGGACATGGAACGACGACGGCACGGTCAGAGTCTTCGGCAAGTGCCTGGACATCACCGGCGCATCCGATGCCACCGGCGCGCTGGTCCAGCTCTACACCTGTGTGCCGGGCGTGCCGCAGCAACTGTTCAAACACCTGCCGGACCAGACGATCTACAGCGTGAAGTCGGGGAAGTGCCTGGCCGTTCAAGGCGGTGCGTTCGTCAACCTCGCCCGGATCGGGCTCGCGCCTTGCAACCCGGCGGAGGCGGCCCAGCGCTGGGGTGCAGCGACGGCTCCGCCGCCGAAGTACAACCTGTCGTCGGGAGCGGCGGTGCAGTACACGCGACCCGACGACACTCCCGCCTCCACCTTCATCGACAAGGACGGCAAGTTCTACTACCAGCAGGCACATGCGCTGTACGGCGCGGACGAGGGACGCAAGTGGAGTTTCTACACCGGCGCGGACTTCGACTCGACGACCCTGTCGCCGATCAGCAGTGCGGTGAACCCGGCCAACTCCCAGGACCGGAACGACGACACGACCTGGCGCTGTAATAACAGCCCGACCGGGCTCGAGAGTACGTCGGCGCCGGCCGGCAGCGGCTACTCGCAACGCAACTACTGCGATCTGAGCGGCGTCTGGGTCGATCCTGACACGGGTGACTGGTACGGCCTGGTCCACAACGAGTTCACGCCGCAGCCCTTCGGGGACGGGATGCACTACGACTCGATCGACTACGCCGTGTCGAAGAACCAGGGCCGTACGTGGACCATCGTCGACCACGCGATCACCTCGCCGTACAGCACGGCTCGCGGTGACACCGCGCAGTACCCGGCCTCGACCTACTACTACGGAGACGGCGATCAGCGGTTGTTCGTCGACTACGCCTCGGGCTACTTCTATGCGTTCTATGCCTCGCGCGTGCTGAACAAGAGTGGCGGGGGAGCGGTCTGGCTGCAGCATGTGGCGCGGGCGCCGATCTCGGGCAAGATGGCACGCAACTCCTGGAAGAAGTGGTACGCCGGTGCCTGGCAGACACCCGGTGTTGGTGGGGCCGAGAGCAACATCATCCCGGCCGAGGGTCTCGGCTCCGGCTACACCGCGACCGACTACAAGCCGACGACGACCGGCAAGGTGCAGGACCAGGTGAAACAAGGGTCGCTGCCGGACAACTCGCAGCTCGCGGTGATGAATGTTGCCTGGAGCGCCTATCTGGGCAAGTACATCGGTACGCCGCAGAACAACGTGGCCCAGGCAACCGATACCAAGACACCACTGCACTTCTACGCCACCGACGACCTGGCCACCCAGAAGTGGACCGATATCGGGAGCGTGGCCGATCAGCCCAGTGGCGCTTGGTACCGGTGGATGCTCGACTCCGGCAACCGGACGAGTTCGACGATCGTCGGCAAGACCTTCCGGTCGTACTGTTCCTTCTACTGCTCGACGTACAGCGGCGAGTACGCCGACATCACGATCACCCCGAAGACATCGGCCGATCTGCCGACAGCGCCGGTCAACGCCAGTACGTCGTACCAGGTGCGGAGCGCGAGTGGTCAGTTCCTGACGCAGAGCGGATCCGGTGTTACGAGTACGCCGACCAGCTCGACCTCGTCGGCGCAGCGGTGGAAGTTCACGCCGACCGGGGACGGGTTCTTCACCGTCACGAATGCCGGGTCGGGGCAGGCGCTGTCGGTCGCGGCGGGGGATGGGGGCCGAGCGTGGAGTGCGGCGATCGCGCTCACGTCGGGCGGTAGTGGTGCGGTCCGCCAGTGGTCGATCCAGGAGGTTCGGAACTCGCCTGCAGTCAGCGGGCCGTCAGTCGGCACCGGTTCGTACCGGTTGGTCAATCGGCACAGCGGACTCGCGATCAGCCTGAACGGGCAGTCCGCCCTGACGGCACCGCAGCGATCCCAGGACACGCAGCTACTAACTTTCGGATAGGTTGCCACGTTCTGAGACGGGCTTCCGCAGCAGCCAATGTCTCCTAGATTGGTGCACAACTGAGGAGGAAGCCCGTGACCGTGTCACCGGAAACGTCGTACCGCCTGCGCTATGGCGCACCGACCGTGGTCGAACCGCCGGCGCAATGGACCGCGGTGCTGGCGCAGCAGCTGTCCCATCGGTCGGTACGGCGGTATCGGGCGGACGACGAGGTGTCGGACGAGACGCTGACCGCGTTGATCGCGGCCGCTCAATCCGCGCCGACCTCGGGGAACCTGCAGCTGTGGAGCGTGGTGGCGGTGCGCGACGACGCGCGCCGCCGCCGGCTCGCCGTACTGGCTGGTGAGCAGGACTTCATCGTGCAGGCACCGTTGTTCCTGGTTTGGCTGGCGGACCTGGCCCGCGCTCGGCAGGTGACGTCGAGCGTCGGGTCGCCGACTGCCGAGGGCGCGGACTTCGTCGAGGCCGCGTTGTTGTCGTTCATCGACACTGCGTTGGCCGCGCAGAACGCCTCGCTCGCGGCCGAGTCGCTCGGTCTGGGCACGGTCTTCGTCGGTGCGATCCGCAACAACCCGCTGGAGGTGGCCGCTGAGCTCGGGCTGCCGCCGAACGTGTTTCCGGTCTTCGGGCTGACGATCGGTCACCCTGATGAGCTCGTGGAGACGGCGGTCAAGCCGCGACTGCCACAGGAGGCGGTGTTGCATCGCGAGCAGTACGCGTCGGAGCCGCCGACCACACATCTCGAGAACTACGAGGATGTTCTCAACGGCTTCTACGCCGCCGCCGGCCTCCCGGAGAGCTGGGCGCAACGAGTCGCCCATCGCTTCGGAAGTGTCGCCGGTCTCAAGGGCCGCGAACATCTCCGGGCCGCGCTCCTCGACCGTGGGTTCCAGCTCCGATGAGCGCCGAGCCGACTCGCTACGAGACGCTGGACTACCGTCGTACGGGGAGCTCGGGGCTGAAGTTGCCAGCGTTCTCGTTCGGCTTGTGGCAGAAGTTCGGGCGCGACTACTCCTACGCCACGCAGCGAGAGATTCTCTTACATGCCTTCGATCTGGGCATCACCCACTTCGACAACGCCGACCGCTACGGCCCACCACACCGCGCTGCTCAGGAGACGTTCGGCCGGTTGCTCGCCACCGACCTGGCGCCGTACCGGGATGAGCTGATTCTGGCGACGAAGGCGGGGAACCCGATCGGCCCCGGCCCGTATCAGCGTGGCGGTTCGCGCAAGTCATTGCTGACCTCGCTCGACCAGAGCCTGCGGGATCTCGGCACCGACTACGTCGACATCTTCTATCACCACCGTCCCGACCTGGACACGCCGCTGGAGGAGACCGTCGGCGCGCTCGTCAGCGCAGTCGATCAGGGCAAGGCCCTGTACGTCGGCATCAGCAACTACCTGCCTGATCGCGCCGAGGCCGCCGCGAAACTACTCAAGGCCGCCGGCGTCCCACTCCTCATAGACCAGAGCCGCTACTCGATCTACGACCGACGCCCCGAGACCGACGGCCTCCTGGAAACCGCCGACCGCAACGGCTTCGGCGTCATCGTCTACAGCCCACTCGCCCAAGGTCTACTGACCGACAAGTACCTCGACACGATCCCCGACGGTGCTCGCGCGCAGAACAGCACGTTCCTCTCACCGGATGTCATCGACGACACCTACCGACGCCGTACGGCGGAGCTGAACAAACTAGCCGAATCCCGCGGCCAGTCCCTCGCCCAACTCGCCCTGCAATGGGTCCTACGCCGCCCCGAGGTCACGTCGGCACTGATCGGCGCCAGCTCAACCGCCCAACTCGACCACAACCTCCAAGCGCTGACCTTCCCACCACTGACCACCGACGAACTAACCCTCATCGACCACCACGGCATCCACGGCACCGGCCTCAACCTGTGACCTCGACTGGGACACCTGGGCGGAGTACTTCCGCAGGCAGGGCCACGAGGTCGTCGTACCGGGCTGGCCGGGGATCGACGACCGCAGCGTCGCCGACATCCGCTCCAACCCCGAGCCGTTGAAGGGGATCGGTCTGAAGCAGATCGCCGACCACTACGAAGCGATCATCCGCAAGCTCCCGGTGAAGCCGATCATCATGGGTCACTCGTTCGGTGGCGTCCTGACCCAGATGCTCGCCGACCGCGGTCTGGGTGCCGTGTACGTCGGCGTCGCGCCCGGCCAAACGGCCGGCGTCACGACACTGCCGCTCTCGACGCTGTGGACCGGCTTCCCGATCCTGTCGAACCCGTTCGGCAAGAACGGCGCCAAGCCGCTGTCGAAGCGCCACTTCCACTTCACCTTCGGCAACGACCTGCCCCGGACCGAGTCCGACAAGCTCTGGGAGGAGTACGCCGTCAACTCGTACAACCGGGTCTTCTTCGAGGGCGTCTCCTCAGTCCTGAACAGCAAGACCGGCGTCACGAAGGTCGACTACGCCCGCGCCGACCGAGCCCCGCTCCTGATCATCGTTGGCAGCATCGACCACGTCGTACCGCCGGCCATCGGCAAGGCAGTCCTCGCCAAGTACAAGAACTCCGGCGGCCCCGCAACCGTCGAGTTCAAGGAATACCCGGGCCGCACCCACCGCCTCGTCAGCCAGGACGGCTGGGAGGAAATCGCCGACTACGCCCTCACCTGGGCCGTCGCCCACGCACAGTAGGCGATCGATCATGAGGCCAAGCGGGGGCAGTCCGGCGTACCGGCGAGGTCGAGGAGGATGGCGATCAGCTCGCGGATTGTTGGGGACAGGCGGGCTTGGCGGCGGTGCAGGGCCAGCATGGTGACGGTGGTGCGGTCACCGACGATGGGGCGGCTGGTGATCAGGCCGACGCGGTCCAGCGGGTCGTCGATGACGCTGTAGTCGGGGAGGACGGTCAGGCCGAGGCCCTCGGCAACCATCATCTTGCCCATCTCGGCGCCGTCCGTACTGTGCCAGGTCGCGGGCGGCGCGCTGCCGAACAGCCGATGCGTGAAGCGGTGCATCAGGTAGCCGGCGCGCATCCCGACGAACGGTTCGTCGCGAAGGTCGTCGACGGTGACCGCTTCGCCCTCGGTCAGGCGGTGGCCGGCCGGCAGTACGGCGACGGGGCGCCCGTGCCGGACGGCGGTGGCCTCCAGTTCAGGCGGTACGTCGTCGCCGTCGAAGAGGTTGACGAGTCCGAGCTCGAGAACGCCCTCGGCCAGTCCGGTCTCGATCTCGGATTGCTGCAGGTTGCGGATCTCGACCGTCGACTCCGGCCGCAGGTCCTGGAACCGCCGGACCGCCGGCAGCAACAGCGACGCCGTACCGGCATTGACCGTGCCGATGCGGATCGTCCGGGCCGCGCCGGCTTGTGCGCCGGCGGCCGCCCGGAGCCGCGCGACCGCCTCCAGGACCTCCTGCATGTTGCGCAGCAGGTCGAGACCTTCGCGGCTGATCCGCGCACCGGAACGGCGCCGGTCCAGCAGTGGGACGCCGAGCTCCCGCTCGAGCTTGGTCAGCGCCTCACTCAGAGCGGGCTGCGAGACGTGCAGGTGCTCACTGGCGCGGCGCAGGGACCCGTATTGCGTGACGGCCGCGAGGTACTCGAGTTGTTCGATCCGCATCCGAACCTCCGGGCCTGCCTGGTTTCACCGATCCCGTGATCGGCGGGGTCTGTCAGCAATCGCTTGTGACGTCTCCATTGTCCAGTAATTCTGTCGACAATGGCTCACGGCTGCCCGGCGTGAGACGGCCCTCCGGAAGGAGTCCGATGGCGACGGACGGACAGCTCAGGTTCCACTGGTTCCTGCCCACGAACGGCGGTGACGGCCGGCAGGTCGTGGCCGGTGGTCACGGTGTGACGGCAGGCTCGGCCGGTCGGCCGGCCTCGGTTCCGTACCTGGGGCAGGTGGCGCGCAGCGCCGAGCAACTCGGGTTCGCGGCCGCGCTGACCCCGGCCGGGGCCTGGTGCGAGGACGCCTGGATCAGTACGGCGATGCTCAGCGGACTGACCGAGCGGTTGCAGTTCCTGGTGGCGTTCCGGCCCGGTTTGATCTCGCCGTTCCTGGCCGCGCAAATGGCCGGCACCTTCCAGAACCTGTCGGGTGGACGGCTGCTGCTCAACGTGGTGACCGGCGGTGAGAGCCACGAGCAGCGGATGTTCGGCGACTTCCTGGACAAGGACGAGCGCTACGAACGCTGTGATGAGTTCCTGGAGATCGTCACCCGGCTGTGGGCGGGGGAGACGGTCACCTTTCGCGGCCGCCACCTCCAGGTCGAGGAAGCCACGCTCAACCAGCGGCCCGATCCGATCCCGGAGATCTACTTCGGCGGCTCGTCCGAGGCGGCGTTGCGCGTGGCGGCCCGGCATGCCGATGTCTACCTGACCTGGGGTGAACCGCCCGAGGCCGTCGCCGAGAAGATCGCCCGGGTTCGTCAGTTGACCAAGGGGCGTCGGCTCCGCTTCGGTGTCCGCCTGCACTCGATCGCCCGGGACACCTCGGCAGCGGCCTGGGCCGAGGCGGAGCGGCTGCTGGACCAGATTCCGGCGGAGCAGATCGCGAAGGTCCAGGCAGGACTGCGCCGTAGTGAGGCCGAAGGCCAGCGCCGGATGCTCGAACTCAACCAGGGCACGAAGGCCGACCTGGAGATCCACCCGAACCTCTGGGCGGGGGTCGGCCTGGTCCGCGGCGGCGCGGGCACCGCCCTGGTCGGCTCGTACGCCGAGGTCGCCGACCTGATCGAGCAGTACGCCGCGGTGGGGATCGAGGAGTTCATCCTGTCCGGCTACCCGCACCTGGAGGAGGCGTACTGGTTCGGCGAGGGTGTGCTGCCCGAGCTCGCTCGCCGCGGCCGCTGGCAGCACCCCGCGCCCGTGGTAACCCGGTCCGCCGTACCTTTCGGAGAGGCAGCCTCATGAGCGTTCTGTGCAGCCGGAAACTCGATCCGCAGGTCCTCCGCGCAGCGTTCGGTACCTTCCCGACCGGAGTGATCGCCGTGGCCGCCGAGGTCGACGCGGAGTACGTCGGTCTCGCCGCCAGTTCGTTCACCTCGGTCAGTCTGGACCCGCCGCTGGTGTCGTTCTCGGTAGCTCGTACGTCGAAGACCTGGCCGGACCTGCGTCGCGCTGCTCGCCTCGGTCTGAGTGTGCTGGCCGACCATCACGGTGAGGTCTGCCGCCAGTTGGCAGGTCCGGCCGCCCACCGCTTCGCCAATGTCCCGGTAACTGTCAGCGGCGAAGGCGCAGTGACGCTCGATGAGGGGATCGCCCGCTTCGACTGCTCGATCCACCGCGAGGTCGAGGCCGGTGACCATCTGCTGGTGCTGCTCCGGCTGCACGCCGTCGAGCACGTCGAGGCGTCGTCCCCGCTGGTCTTCCACCGCAGCGGCTTCGGCCGCCTCGCCGCTGAGGTTGCCTGAGGCAACTGGATGGTGTCCGGTCAGTGAGACGCCGCAAAGTCGAGTAAATGAACTGACATAGTTGTCTTTACCCGTCCAGTTGTCCTGCCCCTGCAGAGGATTCCCATGTCCGCCCGTGCCCGCATGCCTGCTCTCCTTGCCAGTCTGGCCCTGCTGATCGTGGGCTGTGGTGGTCCCGCCGCGTCCCAGACCTCCGCCGACACCCGCCCGCGGACCGGAGGGACCCTGAAGCTCTCCATCTCCGCCGAACCCGGATGCCTGGACGCGCAGGCGATCTCCGCGACCCAGCAGGCGTTGCTGGGCAGGATTCTCTACGACACGCTGACCACGATCGATCCCGACGGCAACCTCGCGCCGTACCTGGCCGAGTCCTGGAAGATCTCGCCGGACGGCAAGGAGTACGTCTTCAAACTCCGGCGCGGCGTCACCTTCAGCGAC
Source organism: Kribbella sp. NPDC056951 (assembly GCF_042674205.1). Taxonomy (NCBI): domain Bacteria; kingdom Bacillati; phylum Actinomycetota; class Actinomycetes; order Propionibacteriales; family Kribbellaceae; genus Kribbella; species Kribbella sp. NPDC056951. The sequence goes on along the minus strand of NZ_JBHUQZ010000005.1, from coordinate 14,552 downwards.
GGCGCGGTCTGGAACGCAGAGGCCCTGAAGGCGAACTTCGAGCACATGCGGGACCCGAAGACGAAGTCCCCGCTCGCGGCCGCCTACATCGCGCCGTACGTCGGCAGTGAAGTCGTCGACGAGTACACGCTGAAGGTGAAGCTGGCCTACGCGTACACGCCGTTCCTCTACAACCTGGCCCAGTCGTGGCTCGCGCTGCTCTCGCCGAAGGCGATCAAGGAATCACCCGAAACCCTGTGTGACAAGCCGATCGCGAGTGGTCCCTTCGTGCTGGAGCGCTACCAGCGGCAGCAGAGCATCACCTACGTACGCCGTCCGGACTACAACTGGGCTCCGGCCTGGCTGAAGCACCAGGGCCCGGCGTACCTGGACCGGATCGAGATCACCGTGGTGGCCGAGCCGGTGGTGCGGTTCAACTCGCTGGCCAGCGGTCAGTACGACATCACCGAGGCGGCGCCACCGCAGAACGCCGAGGCGATCAAGAAGAATCCGAACCTCGTCTACGAGAACCTGATCCGCACCGGCAACCCGTGGGTGCTGATGTTCAACCTGTCCCGTACACCGTTCGACGATCTCCGGGTCCGGCAGGCGTTCGTCGCGGCGGTGAACGCGCCCGCGATCACCAAGTCGCTCGGCTTCGGCACCTTCACGGCCAAGGACAACTACCTCGCGACCCCGACGAAGTACTACGACAAGACCACCGAGGGCAAGCTGAAGTACGACCCGGACCGGGCGAACCAGCTCCTCGATGCCGCCGGCTGGACCGCCCGCGACGCGGACGGGTACCGGACCAAGGACGGCAAGCGACTGGTCGTCGAGGCGCCGACGGTCGAGAGCGCGACTCCGTCACCGCAGCTCGTGCAGATCCAGGGCGAGGTGAAGAAGGCCGGGATCGACCTGCAGATCCAGCAGGTGCCGCAGGCGCAGCTCACCGAACGCCGGTACGACGGTGACTACGACGCGATCGGCGGTGTCTGGCACACGAACACGCCGGACGTGTTGTTCATCCGGTTCCACTCCTCGGAGATCAGCGGCCAACGGATCGGCCAGAACGCGGCGTACCTGTCCGATCCCGCGCTGGACAAGATCCTGCGGTCGGCGCGCGAGAAGCCCGACGGCCCGGAGGCCGCGAAGTTGTACGGCCAGGCGCAGCAGCGGCTGATCGAGCTCGTCCCCGGGCTGCCGCTGTACGAGAACAGCAGCCAGTGGGCCTACAGCAAGAAGGTCAAGGACATCCGGGTCGACACCTCGCACCCGATCCCGGTCTTCACCACCGCCTGGATCGGTGGTTAGCCGATGCGATACCTGAAGCGAATCGGCATCCGGCTGTTGCTGGCCGTGGTCGTGCTGTGGGGAGCGGCAACGCTCGCGTTCATCGCGCTGCAACTGACCGCCGGCGATCCGGCCCTGGCCATCCTCGGCGGGCCGGACGCGCGGCCGACCCAGGAGGTCTTGGACCAGGTCCGGCTGGAGTACGGGCTGAACGACCCGGTCCTGCTCCAGTACGTCCACTACATGGGCCGGCTGGTTCAGGGCGATCTCGGTCAGTCCTATGTACTGCGGATCCCGGTGCTGACCGCGATCACCGAACAGGTCGGCGCGACGACGCAGCTCGCGCTGACCGCCGCCGTACTCGCGGTCGTCGTCTCGGTGAGCCTCGCGCTGCTGACGGCGCATCGGGCGCCGTGGTTGCGATCGCTGTTCTCCGGGACCGAGGTCGTCGTGGCCTCGACGCCCACCTTCGTGATCGGGTTCGCGCTGCTGATCGTCTTCGCGTTCACGATCCCGTTGTTCCCGATCGGCGGGAACAACGGTCCGCTCGCCCTCGTGCTGCCCGCGGCGACGCTCGCGCTGGCCGTGATCGGGACGCTCACCCAGGTGCTGCGCAACGAACTGGAAGACGTATTGGAGCAACCGTTCATCCTCACTGCGCGCACCCGCGGTCTGAGTGATGCCGCGGTCCGGATCAAGCACGCCCTGCGGCACGCGCTGATCCCGACGGTGACGATGTCGGGTTTCCTGGTCGCGACCCTGCTGGGCGGCTCGGTGATCACCGAGACTCTGTTCGCCCGCCAAGGCGTCGGTGCCCTGCTGCTGAACGCCGTCTACGCCAAGGACATCCCGCTGGTCCTGGGCGTCGTGATTCTGTCCGCCGGCGTGTACGTCGTGGTCAACCTCGTCGTCGACCTCCTCTACACCGCGATCGACCCTCGGTTGGTGACCTCATGACAACCCCTGACGAAGTACTGCCGCGGTTCGCTCCGGCCGTGGCCCGGATCCGCCTGCGGGGAGTGACGTTCCGCCCCGGCCTCACCCTGGCCGTCCTGTTCCTGATCGTGCTGGCTGTCGCGGTCGTCGCGCCGAAGCTGCTGGCGCCGAGCGACCCGCTGCTGGTCGATCCGGCGAAGAGCTTCCTGCCACCGGGCAGCGGGCATCTGCTCGGGACGGACGAGTCCGGCCGGGATGTGCTCAGCCGGATGATCCACGGTGCCCGCCTGTCCCTGACGATCGGTATCGCGGCGACCGCGATCTCCGCGATCGGTGGCGTCGTACTCGGGCTGCTGGCCGGGCTGTCACATCGGTGGGTCGAGGCCGCGGTGATGCGGTTCATTGACGTCTCTCTCGCCGTACCGGAGTTGTTGCTGGCCCTGGTGGTCATCACCCTTCTCGGCGGTGGCACGCAGAACGCGATCTGGGCGCTCGGTATCGGCGGAATCCCTTACTACGCTCGGCTCGTCCGCGCCCAGGCACATGTCGTCCGGAGATCGACGTACGTCGAAGCGGCCGGCACGCTCGGACTGTCCCGGCTGCAGGTCATCGCCAGGCATGTCCTCCCGAACTCGATCAAGCCGTTGCTGGTGCTCGCCACCATCGGAGTCGGCGGCATGATCGGCGCCGGCGCGTCACTGAGCTTCCTCGGGCTCGGTGCCGCCCCGCCGAGTCCGGAATGGGGTGCCACCTTGTCGGTCGGCCGCAACTTCATCTCGAACGCGCCCTGGCTGATCGTCGTACCGGCGGTGACGCTCACGCTCACCGTCATCTCGATCGCCGTCGTCGGCCGCGAGCTGCGCCGCCGCTCGGAAGGACGGTCCGGACGATGAGTATCGACGTCCAGAACCTCTCGGTCTCCTTCGGGCGCGGACGGTCGGCGAAGCAGGTGGTGCGCGGGATCAGCTTCGCGGTCGAGCAGGGGGAAGCCCTTGCGCTGGTAGGCGAATCGGGATCGGGGAAGAGCGTCACGGCTCGCACTCTGGTCGGTCTGACCGGTACCGGGTCGACGGTCACTGCGGATCGGCTGACCTTCGAGGGCGCGGATCTGCGCGGGTTCGGTGCGAAGGACTGGCGCCGACTGCGCGGCGGCCGGATCGGGTTCGTCCTGCAAGATGCGCTGGCCTCGCTCGACGGTCTGCGGCCGGTGGGTAAGGAGATCGCCGAGCCGCTCGCTCTCCACACCCAGCTGACCAAGGCCGAGCGGCAGCTCAAGGTGGTCGACCTGCTGGCCGCCGTTGGCGTTCCCGAGCCCGAGCTGCGGGCGCGTCAGTTCCCTCATGAGCTGTCCGGGGGCCTGCGGCAACGAGCGTTGATCGCCTCGGCGATCGGGACCAGTCCGTCGTTCCTGATCGCGGACGAGCCGACCACCGCGCTGGACACCACCGTGCAGGCGCAGATCCTCGAGCTGCTCAAGTCGCTCAAGTCCAGCCAGACCTCGATGCTCGTGGTCAGCCACGACCTCGCCGTGGTCGCGCAGATCGCTGAGCGGATCGCGGTGATGCGGCACGGCGAGATCGTCGAGACCGGCACAGTCGACGAGGTCCTCGGCAATCCACGGCACCCGTACACCCAGTCCCTGCTCGATTCCGTCCCATCCCGCCGCTCCCGCGGCCGCCGGCTCACCAGTACGGCGACCGCCGCCGAGCCCGTACGCCGGGAGCCGGGGAAGGTGGTCGTCGAGGCGCGGGATCTGGTGAAGAAGTTCACCGGGCCCGACCACGTCAGCCGGACCGTGGTCGACCAGGTGTCGTTCGAGCTGCGTGCGGGGGAGACGCTGGGTCTCGTCGGCGAGTCCGGTTCGGGCAAGACCACGACCGCCCGGATCGCGCTGGGGATCGAGACCCCGGACGGTGGCGAGGTGCTGGTGAACGGTGTCTCGTGGTCGTCGCTGCGCGGTCTCGACCGTCGCAAGGCACACCGCAATCTTCAGGTCATCTACCAGGACCCACTGAGCTCGTTTGACCCCCGCTTCACCGTCGGGCGAGTGCTCGACGAGGCGATCGCGGCCGGAGGCGCAAGTCGCCGTACCCGGCGGGATCGTGCGGGGGAGCTGCTCGAGCTCGTCCAGCTGAACGGGGACTTCCTGAAACGCCGGCCGATCGAGATGTCCGGTGGTGAGCGGCAACGCGTCGCGATCGCCCGCGCCCTGGCGTCGGAACCGCAGGTCGTGGTCTGCGACGAGCCGGTCTCCGCCCTCGATGTCTCCGTCCAGGCGCAGATCCTCGACCTGCTGCGCGACGTCCAGGACCAGCTCGGCGTCGCCTACCTGTTCATCTCGCACGACCTCGGCGTCGTCCACCACCTCGCCGATCGCGTGATCGTGCTGCGCGACGGCCAAGTGGTCGAGGCGGGCGAGATCGAACAGGTCTTCACCGAACCACGGCACGAGTACACCCGCGATCTGCTGAGTGCGATCCCGGCCCTCGGCGCGCGAACCCAAGGAGTGGTTGCCCATGCCTAAACAGATCCACCTGAACCTGTTCGAGATGAACACGCCCGGCCATATCTCGCACGGGCTGTGGGTGCACCCGGACAACAACCGGCACCGGTTCAACGAGATCGGCTTCTGGACCGAGCTGGCCGAGATCCTCGAAGCCGGGTTGTTCGACGCGGTCTTCATCGCCGACGTCATCGGGGCGTACGACGGTTTCCGCGGCGGACCGGAAACCGCGCTGCGGGAAGGGGTGCAGATCCCCAACAACGACCCGCTGCTCGTCGTACCGGCGATGGCCGCGGTGACCAAGCACCTGGGATTCGCGGTCACCTTCTCCACCAGCTACGAGCCGCCGTTCGCGTGGGCCCGCCGGCTGAGCACGGTCGACCATCTGACCAACGGGCGGGTCGGCTGGAACGTCGTCACGTCCTACCTGCCGAACGCCGCCCGCAACTTCGGGCTGGCCGATGAGATCGAGCACGACCACCGCTACGCGATCGCCGACGAGTACCTCGATGTGACGTACAAACTGTGGGAGGGATCGTGGGACGACGACGCCGTCCAGCTCGACCGCGACCAGCGCGTCTACACCGATCCGGCGAAGGTCCGCTACATCAACCACGACGGTGAGCACTACCGGGTCGCCGGTCCGCATCTGTCCGAGCCGTCACCGCAACGGACGCCGGTGATCTTCCAGGCCGGTGTCTCCGACGCGGGGAAGGCGTTCGCGGCCAAGCACGCCGAGGCGGTCTTCATCGGTGGTCGCACGGTCGCGGATCTGCGCGGCCATGTGAACGACATCAGAACCGCGTCGGCGGTGCACGGCCGTGGCCGGGACGCGGTCCGGTTCTTCCCGGGCGCCGCGGTGATCGTCGGCCGCAACGACGACGAGGTCGCCCGCAAGGTCGCCGAGTTCGAGCGGCTGCGCAGTATCGACGGCCACCTCGCTCACGCCGGTGCCGGGCTGGACTGGTCGCAGTACCCGCGCGAGGAGCGGATCGCCGACATCATCGCCCGCAAGGATCCCGGCTACCAGCGGATCGAACGCCGCTACGACCCGGACTTCACCGTCGGCGAGATCGTCGACCAGTTCAGCAAGATCTCCCGCGGTGCCTTCTTCGTCGCCGGGACGCCGAAGGAGGTCGCCGACACGTTGATCGGCTGGCTGGACGACGCCGACGTGGACGGCTTCAACCTGCGGCAGTTCCTGACCCCCGGGACGGCCGAGGACATCTCCACCCTGCTCATCCCCGAGCTGCAGCGCCGCGGCCGGTACCGCGAGTCGTACGCCGACGGCGAGACCCTGCGCGAACGCCTCTTCGGGGCCGGCCACGCACGCCTGCCGGACACCCATCCTGGTGCCCGCTACCGAGACCCCGCCGTACGAGCCGAAGCAGGCTTCAGCACCGGCAAACCGATCCCCGCTGGAGTGTCAGTATGAAACGTCTAGGAACCGTCCTGGTGACAGTCGCCACGCTGGTGACCGCCGGCTGCGGAACTTCCGCGTCGGCCGGCCAGGGCGCCGACAGCGGCTCGCCGGTGCGCGGGGGCACACTGAAGTTCGCGATCTCCGGTGATCCGCTGTGCCTCGACGGCCACGCGATCTCCAGTGGACTGAACCAGTATCTCGGCCGGATCGCCTACGACACCGTCACGACCCTCGATCGGGAGGGCAACCCGGCGCCGTATCTGGCCGATTCCTGGACCGTGTCACCGGACGGGACGACGTACACGTTCAAGCTGAAGAGCGGTGTCACCTTCTCGGACGGCACCGCCTGGGACGCGGAAGCGTTCAAGCTGAACCTCGAGCACATGCGTGACCCGAAGACGAAGTCCCCGCTGGCGGCTGCGTACATCGCGCCGTACAAGGACTCGAAGGTGATCGACGCGCGCACCCTCGAGGTCCACCTTTCCTCGGCCTACACGCCGTTCACCTATGTACTCGCGCAGTCCTGGCTCGGTGTGCTGTCGCCGAAGGCGATCAAGGAGTCGCCGAAAACGCTGTGTGACAAGCCGATCGCGAGCGGGCCGTTCGTGGTCGAGAGCTACAAACGCGGTCAGAGCATCAGCTACGTCCGGCGGGCCGGCTACAACTGGGCGCCGGCCTGGCTGAAACATCAGGGCGAGGCGTACCTGGACCGGATCGAGGTGACGATCGTCCCCGAGCCGGTGGTGCGCTTCAACGCGCTGACCAGCGGCCAGTACGACATCACCGACCTGGTCCCGGCGCAGAACGCCAAAGCGGTCGAAGCGAACAAGAACCTGACGTTCGAGAACCTGACCCGGACCGGCCACCCGAACGCGATCTGGTTCAACACCGGCCGCGCCCCGCTGAACGACCTCGCCGTACGGCGTGCTGTGGTGGCCGCCGTCGATGTCGCGGCCGTGGCCAAGAGCGTCGGCTTCGGCTACTTCCCGGTCAAGGACAACTACCTCGCCTCGAACTCGAAGTACTACGACAAGACCACCGAGGGAATCCTCAAGTACGACGCGGGCCTGGCGAATCAGCTGCTGGACAAGGCCGGCTGGACCGGACGCGACGGACAGGGCTACCGGATCAATGCCGTCGGCAAACGCTTGAGCCTGGCGCTGCCCACGGTCGAGAGCGCGACACCGAGCCCGCAGCTGGTGCAGGTCCAGGGGCAACTCAAGACAGTTGGTATCGAGCTGCGGATCGAACAGTTGCCGCAGGCACAGGTCACCGATCGGCGATACGCCGGTGACTACGACTTGACCAGCGGTTACTGGCACACCAACACGACCGACGTGCTCTTCATCCGCTACCACTCCTCGGAGATCCCGGGCGCCCGGATCGGCCAGAACGCGTCGTACCTGAAGGATGCGAAGCTGGACGCCATCCTGGCCGAAGCACGCCGTACGCCGGATGGTCCCAAGGCGGCCGCGCTCTACGCGCAGGCGCAGCACCGGTTGATCGAGCTCGTGCCTGCCTTGCCGCAGTGGGAGGCCAACGCGCAATGGGCCTATCAGAAGCGATTGCACGGGGTGGCCATCGATACCTCGCATCCGCAGCCGGTGCTGACCGGCGCTTGGCTGGCCGGCAAATGAGCGCCGTCGTGATCGGCAGCGATGCCGAAGCGCTGGAAGCCGCTCGCCGGCTGGTGCCGGTGCTCGCCGCCGGAGCATCGCAACGCGATGCCGAGCGTGAGTTGCCGTGGACCGAGCTGGAGGCGGCGTCCGCCAGCGGGTTACTGGCCATCACCGTTCCCGCCGAGTACGGCGGCGCCGAGGTCAGCGCGGAGACCTTGGCCGAGGTGATTCGGCTGCTCGCCATCGGCGACCCGAATGTCGCTCAGATCCCGCAGAGTCACTTCGCCTATGTGAATGTGCTGAAGCGGCAGGGCTCGGCGGAGTTGCGGAAGCTGGTCTTCACGGATCTGCTCGCAGGCCGCCGGTTGGGTAACGCGCAGTCCGAGGCCAAAACCCGGCACCTGCAGGACATCCGTACCCGGCTCGTGCGGGAGCCCGGCGGCGGGTTTCGGCTCGACGGGGAGAAGCAGTACAGCACCGGCGCGTTGTTCGCCGACTGGATCCCGGTGCTGGCGCGTGGCGAGGACGACAAGCTGAACGTCGCGTTCGTGGCCGCGGACTCGGCCGGGGTGCAGGTCATCGACGACTGGAACGGGGTCGGTCAGCGAACCACGGCCAGTGGCACGGTCAAGCTGACCGGTGTGCTGGTGCCGGACAGCCACGTCGCTCCCCATCACCTCACCTTCGAGGGGCCGCAGTTGCACGGTGCCTATGCGCAGTTGATCCACGCCGCCATCGATGCGGGCATCGCGGCCGGTGCACTCGCCGAAGCTGCGGAGTTCGTCCGCACCAAGACCCGGCCATGGTTCGAGTCCGGGCTCGAATCGGCAGCCGAGGAGCCGTTGCTGATCCAGCGATTCGGCGAACTCGACCTGCAGCGCCGGTCGGCGGAGGCGCTGCTGGTCGCGGCGGCCCGGGCCATCGACGCGGCCCAGCGCGCGGAGCTGACCGACGAGTCGGTGGCCGCGGCCTCGCTCGCCGTCGCGGCGGCAAAGGTCGCGACCGGACGTGCGGCGGTCGAGATCTCGAGCGCGATCTTCGAGGTCGGCGGGACCAGGTCGGCGCTCGCGCCCCTCAACCTCGACCGGCATTGGCGCAACGCCCGCACCCACACCCTGCACGATCCCGAACGCTGGAAGCTCCAGCACCTCGGCCGGCACGCGCTGAACGGCACCCTGCCCCCACGCCACGGCGTGATCTGATCCGGGAGGTCTCGATGACGACGCCTGACTACGACGAACTCGCCGGCCGCTTCCGGCCGATCTTCGAGCGGATCGCGAAGAACGCCGTACAGCGGGAGCGGGAGCGCGAACTGCCGTTCGAGGAGATCGAGTGGTTGCGTGAGGCCGGGTTCGGTGCGCTCCGGGTGCCGGTCGAGTACGGCGGTTCCGGTGCGAGCCTGCCGCAGTTGTTCCGGCTGCTGATCGAACTCGGTGCCGCCGACTCGAACCTGCCGCAGTTGCTGCGTGGGCATTTCGCGTTCACCGAGTCCAGGATCGTCGACGCGGATCTGGAAGCACGTGAACGCTGGGGCCGGGAGATTGCTTCCGGTTCGCTGGTCGGTAATGCGTCGAGTGAGTTGGGGACGACGTCACTCGCCGAGCCGCGCACCGCGCTGACCCAGGACGGTGATCGGTGGCTGCTCAACGGGACGAAGTACTACAGCACCGGCACCCTGTTCGCGGACTGGATCTCGGTCGGCGGGGTGCAGACCGGTGAGCGGGTTTCGGTGAGCGTTCGGTCGGATGCGCCGGGAGTCACCCGGACCGACGACTGGGACGGCTTCGGCCAGCGGCTGACCGGCAGCGGTACGACGGTGTTCGACGGCGTCGAGGTTGCCGCGGACAACATTTATCGCTGGCGGGATCGCGGTCCCAGCCATCTGCTTGCGTTCTTCCAGCTGGTCCTGCTGGCAACCCTGGCTGGGATCGGCCGGGCTGTCGTGCGGGATGCGGTCGACTTCGTCCAGCCGCGAACGCGTGCGTATCCGGCGTCGGTGGATCCGGTCCCACGCCAGGATCCGTTGGTGCAGCAGGTGATCGGCCGGCTGTCGGCGTCGTCGTTCACCGTCGACGCGACCGTCCTCGCGGCGGCCGAGCAGGTCGGTCTCGCCGCCGATGCGGCGTACGACGGGAGCCTCACTCAGGAACTGGTCGACGCGGCCGAGATCGCGGCGTACCAGGCACAGGTGACGGTGATCGACCTGGTGCTGACCTCGGCCACGACCTTGTTCGAGGTGGGTGGTGCGTCCGCGACCAGTCACACCCGGCAGCTCGATCGGCACTGGCGGAATGCGCGGACCGTCGCGTCGCACAACCCGGCGATCTACAAATCCCGCCTGATCGGCGATCACCTGCTGAACGACGTCTCGCCGGGCGCCGTGTGGGCCGCCCGGCGTTGACGCTCAAAGTTGCAACGCCGGCCAGTCGGACAGGTCCCGGAGGAGTTGGCGGTCGTGGGTGGCGATGACTACTGCGGCCGGGGTGGTGCGCAGCGCGTCGGTGAGTTCGTCGACCACGGCGATCGACAGGTGGTTGGTTGGTTCGTCCAGCAGTACGACGTGGGGTCGGGCGGCGAGCAGGATCGCCAGGTCGAGTCGGCGCTGCTGGCCGATCGACAGTTCGCCGATCGAGCGGGACGACTCCTTGGAACCCAGCAGGCCGAGTTCGCTCAACGAGACGCGCTCGGACTCGGCGAGCTTGCCGGTACTGACGAATCGTCCGACCGCTGTGTCGTACACCTCGTAGGCACGCCGAGCGGACGGTTCCGGCGATTCCTGACTCAATAGCCCGATCCGGACGTTGGGCCCGTGCTGGACCACACCTGTTGCTGGAGGCAACTGACCGGCCAGGAGTGACAGCAGCGTCGACTTGCCCGCGCCGTTCGGGCCGGTCACGAGCAGCCGGTCACCCGACTGCAGTAGGACCGACTCGATCGACTCGAGTCGACCCGGCATCCCGGCCGAGGTGGCCTGGATCAGTGTCGCGCCGGGACGCGAACCGAGCTCTGGCATCCGGAACCGCATTGGCGGCCGGGGGACTGAGATGACGTGGGCTTCGAGATCCTCCTGTCGTCGATGTACCGCGCGGACCAGTGCGGGCGCGCGAGTCGCCCGGGCGTGCTTGCCGGTGCCCTTGGGTGGGCGCCAGCCGGTGGACAACCGGTTCTGTGCGGTGGACAGATCGTTGGCGAGTTGCTGCCGTTCAGCGACCTGCGTGCGGTACTCGTCCTCCCACCGGTCGCGCTCGGCTAAACGGCCTTCCTGGTAACCGACATAGCCGCCGCCGTACGTGCGCGGCAGGTCGTCGCTGGTCGGATCCAGATCGAGGATCGCCGTGGCGACATCCGAGAGCAGTGCGCGGTCGTGGCTGACGAGAACCACGCCACCGGGATGCGCTTGCAACTGCGCGGTCAGATACGCGAGACCGCCCGCATCCAGATGGTTGGTGGGCTCGTCGAGCAACAGCAGCTCGTGCCCGGCGCCGAGCAGACACGCCAGCCGAATCCGGTAGCGCTGTCCGACCGAAAGCGTCGACAGCACGCGACTCCGATCGTCGACCGCACTCAACGCCGCGAGCGCGATGTCGACCCGCCGATCGGCGTCCCACGCGTCCAACGCCTCGGCGACGGCGAGAGCATCGGCGTACAGGTCGTCCGCGCCCGGCCTCTGCTCGGCAAGCGCCGCGGCCGCAGCGTCGAACGCCGCCAAAGCAGCCCGTACGTCGGTCAGTTCGACGTCGATGAGGTCGCCGACAGTGCGGTCGTCGGCGACCGGCATCTCCTGGTCGGCGATCCCGATCGCACCGGTACGACGGACTTCGCCGGCATCGGGAACGAGTCGTTCGGCCAGGATCTGCAGCAGCGTGGTCTTACCGCGACCGTTCTCGCCGACCACACCGAGCCGATCCCCGGCCGACACGGTGAGGTCGACACCGTTCAGGACGGGATGACCGCCCCGCGCGATCCGGATCCCGCTCGCGGTCAGGTGCGCTCGGGCGCGGGTAGCTAGGGCAGTGGTGATGCTGGACATACTTCCTCCGAAGCGAACCCGGGCAGAGCTCTGCCGAGGTTCGGTGACATGGATTGACAGCGGACGTCAGAACCGCGGCCGAGCCCGATCGGGCGCCGCGGGATCCAGGTCTGTCAGAGGAAGTAGTAATACTGCATGCCCAAACCGTACCAAAGCCCTCAACCGACGTCGTACCAATTTCAGAGCAGCTCGGCCAACCGCAGCGGCGTGCGATCCTCGAACATCGGGCCGATCAACTGCACCCCCACCGGCAGTCCCTCCGGCGACCGACCAGCTGGTACGGCGGTCGCCGGCAGCCCAGGCATCGTCGCCAAACCCGCCCAGACGAGTTGATCGAAGTACGGGTACTCGACGCCGTCGATGTCGAGCCGCCGTTCCAGCACATCGGGGTTGTGGTCATGCGGAAACGCAGGCGTCGGTGTGATCGGACACACCACGACATCGAACTCAGCAAACAGCTGCCGCCAAGCATGCCGATGAAGCTCGCGCTGGTAGTTCACCCCAAGCCAGTCGCGATGACTGAGCACCATGGCCCGCAACCGCGCCGCATCAAGACTCTGGTCGTCCGCGCTCAACCCGGCGGCCTGGATCTGCAGCTGCTCGTATTCGTCCACGGGGAAGCGCGCGACAGACCCCGAGAACAGGAACTGCATGTAGAGCCGCGCGCCCTCAACCAGGTCAGGCAGCAACGGACTATGCCGTTCGACCTCAGCCCCGCCATCAACCAACGCGTCAGCCACCCGCTGCACACCAGCCCGCACAGCGGCGCCCGTCGGGATGAGCGGATGCTCGTCAACAACCAGCACCCGAAAGTCCTCTAGCCGCTCATGCCGTGCCGGCGGCAGGCTCGTGACCTGCGCCTTCCCGGCCGTCAGCGGATCCGCTCCGGCCATCACATCAAGCAGAAGCGTGAGATCGCGAGCACTACGCGCCATCGGACCAACCACCGCCAGATCGAGATCGACCGGCAAGGCAGGCTCCGGCGGCACCACCATCCCCCGAGTAGCCGCCAGCCCGAGTGTCGGCTTATGCGCATACACACCACAGAAATGCGCCGGCGTCCGCAACGAACCACCCAGGTCCGAACCGATCGACAACGCACCGAACCCAGCCGCCAGCGCCGCCGCCGATCCACCGGACGAACCACCCGACGTACGGTCGTGATCCCACGGATTGCTCGTAGTGCCGTAAATCTCGTTGAAGCTCTGAATGTCCTGCAGCCCCAAAGGCACGTTGGTCTTCCCCAGCACCACCGCCCCCGCCGCCTTGAGCCGAGACACCTGTACGGCGTCCTCGGTCGGCACAAACTCCCGGTACTCCGACAGCCCCCAGGTCGTCGGCAGCCCGACCATGTTGTAGCACTCCTTGACCGTCACCGGAATCCCCAGCAACGCCCGGTCCTCACCACGCGCCCGCGCCCGGTCGGCCTCCCGCGCCGCAACCCGCGCCCCCTCAAAGTCCCGCACACAAATCGCGTTGATCGCCGTGTCATCCCGCTCGATCCGCGCAATCGCCTCCTCGGTCAGTTCCACCGAGCTCACCTCACCCGCCCGCAACGCCGCCAACATCTCTTCCGCCGTCTGAAATTTCTCCATGAATCGACCGTATAGACGCTATTGAGAAGCCATAAAACCCAAATTCCCGCCACCCGGCACACCTGTGTGGAAAGAAGATGTCGCCAGGTGACTGCGATCGACCACAAACCGGCCAACTAGGCCACGGCGATGCGGCCGGAAACCTACGGCGGTCCCTGACCGCCGCCGCGGCCGGCTTACAGAGGAGGTGTGGCTGGCCGGACCTGTGGCTAAGCCGCTTGGCGAGGCCAGCGACCAGAGGCGCACGCCGCCTCGGGCTGACGGTCTTCGGTTGCCGCCGAGGGTGATGTGCCCTGTCAAGTGACCCATCGCGGTGGTTTCTGCCGTTACACGAATGCCTACTGTCACCCAGCGGCAGTGGACCTCCGCAAACCCTCACCCGCGCCCCGCCCCTCCCCGGAATCCGCACTGTGGGGCGCATCTCGGGCCGGTGAGGCCAACTATCTTCCCCACCCGCTGAGCGGCACCCGGTCGACGGCGACCGACAAGTGCCGCCGGCCGCCTACGTCCGTTCCCGGTCGGCCCCGGCTCCCCGGCTCGTCGACACGGGGGTTTGGACAGGAACTGGTGGCGGTGAACAGGTGATTCCTTGTTCACGCCCACCGTGCGGTCTCCGCACCCCCCGTTCCTGCCCGGAATCTGCAGTGTGGGGTGGATTTTGGCCGCTCAGGGCAGTTGCCCTCCCCACCTGTCGAGGGTGGCCCGGTCGCCGGGGACGGGGAGCGCTGACGGTCGCTTTCGGGTGGTTTCGGTCCCCAGTTCGAGCCGGCGTGTGCCCAGCAACTCGCTCGGGCGGCCGCCGTCCATCGCTGCACCCCGCCCTCTTCCGTCCCACGTCATTTGGTGGGCTCACCCCAAGGCCGGTTAGTTAGTGGTCAGGGTGGTGTGTCAAGGATGTCGATGGTGATGGTGGCTTTGTAGGTGGTGCGGTTGATTTTTGCTTGTTTGGCGGGGTATTTCGATTGTGCTCGTTTGACGGCGCGGGGGCTGAGACGGGTTCGGCGTGGTGGTAGGAGGTTGGCCAGGACGAGCCGGCCGATGTTGGCAACGAGGTCGGTGACGGCGTGGGTGATGACGCTGGTGGCTTGGATGAGTTGGTCGCGGGCGGCGTTGAGGGCGATGGTGAAGCTGGCCCGGTCGGGGTCGGTGCCGGGCTGGGTGTTGGTGGCGTCGG